>NZ_JADVKT010000004.1 GCF_016508255.1 Acinetobacter calcoaceticus
GACTGGTTCATTGGTATAACCATTGCCTACATGCCAAAGTTTTGTTGCTTGTTCTGTTAAAGCATTCACTGCCACTGGATGCGCATGACCTAATGCGTTTACTGCAATCCCGCCTGCAAAATCGATATATTCTTTATTTTCTTGATCCCAAATACGTGAACCTTCGCCACGTACCGGAATGAAATTTGCCGGTGCAAAAACTGGAACCATCCAGTCATTAAAGTTGCTTCGAGTTACAGAAATTGGCTGTTCCATGCTTACCTCAGTATCTATTTAATTTATTTAATCTGTCTTACTGTCTTTAATTTAATTAACTCAGAAAAAGGGACTGAACAAATAAACCCTATAACATCCTTTATATTTGCTCAGACCACTTTTTCTAAAAGGTAATTTCCGCAGATTAGCCTGGGAAAATACCGCGTTCTTTACGAGCTTTTAAAATACGCTCACATGCCAAAATGTAAGCTGCTGTACGTAAAGTACAAGCATTGCTGTTCGCTGTATTCCAAACGTCATCCATAGCCTGAACCATCAATTTGTCTAAACGCTCATTGATTTCTTCTTCAGTCCAGAAGTAGCTCGCCATGTCTTGAACCCATTCGAAGTAACTTACAGTTACACCGCCTGCGTTACATACAACGTCAGGTACCACAACAATGCCACGCTCAACTAACACGTCTTCAGCTTTAGGATAAGTCGGGCCGTTTGCGCCTTCTAAAATCAACTTAGCTTTAAGTTTTTGAGCACGGTCAACAGTGATTTGACCTTCCAATGCAGCAGGAACAATAATGTCAACTTCTGCTGTCCAGAAATCTTCATCAGCAATTGATTGAGCGCCAGCGAAGCCACCAATACCGCCTTGATTTGCATTTACGTGATCACGTAATGCTTCAAGATCGATACCATCAGCATTGAAAATAGTGCCTGTATGGTCTTGAACATGCGTAACTTTCGCTTTTGATTCAACAAACAAGAAAGCAGCTTCACTACCTACGTTACCAAAACCTTGAATAGCGATTTTCGCGCCTTCAATTGGTAAATTGATTTTTGCAGCTACTTCACGACCTGTAACAAATACACCACGACCAGTCGCTTTTACACGACCTAAAGAACCGCCCAAGTGAACTGGTTTACCAGTTACAACACCAGTTACTGTGTAACCTTGGCTCGTAGAATAAGTATCCATCATCCAACCCATAATATTGGCATTTGTACCAACGTCTGGAGCAGGAATATCTTTTTGAGGCCCGATAATGTGACCAATTTCAGTCGTGTAACGACGAGTCAAACGCTCTAATTCACGATTTGACAATTTACGCGGATCAACACGGATACCACCTTTCGCACCGCCAAATGGCAAGTTTAAAACAGCAGTTTTAATTGTCATCCATGCAGACAACGCCATAACTTCGTTCAAATCAACATTTGGATGGTAACGAACACCGCCTTTACCAGGACCACGAGACAAGTTGTGTTGTACACGGTAGCCTTCAAAGTGCTGGATAGAACCGTCGTCCATTACAATTGGCACGTCTACAATAAGCGCACGTTTTGGACGTTTTAAAGTGTCGATAAACTCTGCCAAGTGGTCTAAGTACGGAGCAACACGGTCAATTTGTGCCAAGTAAGTTTGCCATGCATCGCTATGTTCATTAACGTATGAAAGATCTGCCATCTTTTTTCCTATATACCTTCATAGACTCAGAATTGATAAATCTGCAGTCTTTATTATTTAGCAACTAAGACATTGAAATAACAATGCTTTAGTTTATTTACTAAATCTTTTGCCCTTCTAAAGCATCAGACTTTTTAAATTCCATTTGTTGATACTAAAAGTATGATCTACTTTTAGATATCGATATCTTTTACAAGTTTTCTTTTGTCTAAATTGCTTTTATAAAGATAGCTTTATAAAAGCAAAAACTAACCGCAACCAACTAAAACCAGCCGGCTGAAATATGAATACAAAAGAAGTGACATAACCGTTTGGGAGTTAAAAAGAACTATGATTTACAAAAATCATGAGTCCATAAAATTATTTTTGACTAATCGATAGATCCCTCCATTAGTCTTTTTAAAAATAAACTTTGTTCAATAATCCTACAGATTAATTATTTCCACACATACCGCTTAAAATTAAGCCGAAACATAGATATAAAATCTTCCGACAAATATAGCATAGAGCACGCTCATTTAGAACATTTTAAAATAAATAAGCAGAGAAAAAATAATCAAATCGCGTCGTCTTTTATAATAAAAAAACAACAAATATTAAAAAACACTTAACTCTAATAAAAAAAAATTATAGAAAATAAACATTCATAAATATAAAAAATGTAAATATTTTTTGTTTTATATAACAGCAATTTAACAAATCTACTCTTTTAAAAAACTACCAAAAAAATATATCTTCTCCACAATAAATCCATATTATCACTATTCTAACTCCCCACTCTAAAAAACTAAAAACACCTGTTTATTAAATAACAAGGCTAAACATAGACTTAATCAAATATTTATAATAAATAAATATTAATAAAAAACCGACAAACGGTGAATTTTTAAAACAACATTTGTTTCCATGATTAAAAACAAAAAAACATTTTTAAAAAAAATATATATAATTCGTCCATTTTAACTTCCTACAGAGCATAAAAAAGGCCCCAAATGGGACCTTTAGACTGTGCTTGCTAAGATATACGATGCTTAACTCTGTACCACATCACTCTGTACTACATCTTTCTTATGATAAAAAATGAAGTAACTCGCATAACATAAAAGAATAAAAACAACACAACAGATAAAGCCGACTTGCATCGAAGGGTCAACCACCATACTAATACATGTAATAGTACAGAACAGACCGCCCACAATCGGAGTCAACGGAAACAAAGGAGCTGCGAAACGTAAATCTTTTGCTGTTTTACCAGATTTATACCACTGTCTACGGAAATTGAATTGAGATACGCAAATTGCAATCCACACAACCACCATGGTAAACGCGGCAACACCCAATAAATTTTTAAAGATTGTCTCAGGGGCAAACTGCTCTGAAAGCAACCCAGGTATTGCACCAAACATCGTCACAATAATAGCAACGATTGGCGTTCCTGAAGGAGTAAGCTTTGAAAATATTTTTGGTAACTGATTTTTTACTGAAAGTGACCACATCATACGTGAAGCGGCAAATAAACCAGAATTAGCAGCTGACAGTAAAGCCGTAATGATTACAAAGCGAATAATGTCTTCTGCATAAGGAATACCAATGTAATTAAACACAGTCACAAAGGGGCTATTACTTACTTCATTTGCATTCAAACCTGCAAGCTCGAATGGCAATAATGAAGTAATCACAACAATTGTACCAACAAAGAAAATTAATAGACGCCAAATGGCTGCATTAATCGCCTTTGGGACGGTCTTTTCAGGATTTTCAGTCTCACCAGCCGCCACCCCAATTAACTCTGTACCCGAAAATGCAAAATTAACGATCAGCATAGTTGCAAAAATTGGAAATAAACCGTGAGGAAACCAACCTTCTGCTGTCAAATTACTAAATAATGGTGCCGTCTCATGTCCGTGGTAAGGGATAAAACCAAAAATTGCCAACAAACCCAAACCAATAAAACAGATAATCGTAACAACTTTGACAAGTGCCAACCAAAATTCAGACTCAGCAAACAATCGTGTTGAACTAACATTCAAGAAAAAAACTAAGGCACCAAAACACAGAGTCCACGCCCAAACAGAGGTCGTTGGAAACCACTCACGAACCAATAAAGCCGCAGCTGTAAACTCTGTTCCTAGAGTCGCAGTCCAAGTTAGCCAATAGAGCCAAGTAATCATATAGCCTGTGCCTGGACCAATATAACGCCGAGCATACTCACCGAATGACCCTGATTCCGGTACATGTACCGCAAGCTCACCAAGACATAACATCACGGTATAGGCAATTAAACCGCCTAAAAAATAAGAAATAATCGCGCCAATCGGGCCAGCCTGGGAAATTACATCACCCGACCCTAAAAAAAGACCTGTTCCTATGGCACCGCCAAGGGAGATCATCACCAAATGCCGAGTACTCATTGCTCGTTTCAAAGGTGCAGAACTTCCATGTTGCGATGCATCATTATTCCGATAATTTAATGATTGCATATAAAAAACTGTAACGACAATTTAGTAAAAAATCATTTTAGGATAAAAAAATAAATATGCAATTATCTTTAGATAGTGTACTTATTTTAAGCACACCTTTTCTTTATAAATAAAATAATCAATAAAAACAAAATATTATAAAAAAACAGGGTTATGCATGTATTTTAATTAACCTTATAATATTTCTATAATTTATACATAAGTAAAACCCATTTATTTTTAAACATACTATTTATACTCGAAACTGGTTATATCAACTTTTAATACGCTAAATACCTACATAACAAACACACCATTTATTTAAATAATGATTTTTAATTTAATATATAAATAAATTTATGAAAAAATATTTTTTAAGCAAAAAATAAAGCTCAAACCTAAAGATTTGAGCTTTATTTAACCACTACAAAGTTTTAATAGCTGATTGAGATCAGTTGCTCAGTTGGCTGGATTGAACCTTCTATAAATTCACACGTCCCTTGTTCATCACAAGATAAATTTAATTGTTTATAGCTGATTGCAAAAAAGTCGGAATATTTTTTGATTACAAATGGACTCATATCAGAGGTTAAAGGATCTTCACGCTTGAACAATTTAATGACTTTGCGATCATTCATCCCTAACAAATAAGTTTCATTATTTAATTTAATGTGCACTACACCTGTGTGTTCAGCCACAATTGGAATTAAATAAGACTTACTTGCTAATAGAACATCTAGAGCGTAATTCTCAAACTTTGAATTAATGAGGTTGAATACCAAAATTAAGTCAAAGTTATTCTGCAAACCTAATTTATAGTGTGCATCTTGCTGAGTTTGCTGGACTTTGATACCTAGTTTTTGAAAATCCTGCTCAGTTGCTTGCTTTGTTTTGATAAGGCTACGGGTAATAGCTTGCTTGAGGGGGTTATCAAAATAACGCTCATCTAACTGAAAATCATTTTGACGCAATATTTTTAATAACATGCTGTCATGATGCAAAAGCACATGCGCCAGCACATTACGGAAATAAAACTTACTTTGTTTTTTAACCTTACGAACGTGTTGATAAAAATACGTTTCATCAAATTCATGTTCAATAAAATCATGTAAGAGACTAGAACTTGCCAATACAGATAAGGCTTCATGTCCAGTAAATGGCAAATGAATCGTATGTATATGAGGTACTAACTCTTTTATTTTTAAATAATGTTCCCGATCAATTGCAAAGTACGGATCATAGACAGCAATATATTCACGCTGTGAACTTACATCTTCTGGCTGTATATGCATATCCTGATTTGCGACTGCATCGAAAAATTCCGCATAACGACGGTCTTCAACCTGATCAGGATCAATTGAATATTGAGGCACAAATGCAATCACACGATTCATATTCAATAAATTGGAATATTTAATCGCCGCATAGCCGCCCATTGAACCACCATAACCGACAATATTCTTAAAACGCTGAAGAATAGGCGCAATAGCCTGTGCCAGCTCAACCATGCTAGCTTTAGGAAACCATGATTTTTGTTTTGGCATAATCCCAATAACATTGTATTGGTATTTAATTAGGGACTTTTCAGCATTGATAGATAAGCCACTCGCTCGGGTAATCAAATCGCCAAAAGAGAGAACCAATGTATTAGAATCGCCTGGTAAAAAAATGGCTCTAATGTGTTCGTCTTCAAAAATAATTTGCTTATCCATGCTCACACCGAAAGAAAATTTACTCCCACATACAATGTCAAAATGAAACAAAATAGGTGTTTTGCCAATTTATGATTGCGGAGTATCTTATTTTATAGATGCCAGTCAGATTAAAAAGCGCAAAATATGACACAATCCTTACATCCTGCCGCTCAAAAAGGCTTCAGTTCAGCTGCTGAACTTTATCAGCAAGTTAGACCTAATTATCCCGCAGAAATAGTGAGTTGGCTGCAAGATTCCCTCCAAATACAAGAAAACTCTACTGTTATTGATCTTGGCTCCGGTACTGGCAAATTCTTACCTTACCTAAAACAAACCCATGCAGACATTATCGCAGTCGAGCCAATTGGCGAGATGTTACAGCAGCTTCAACACGTTTATCCTGATATCAAAATATTACAGGCTTTTAGTGACTCAATTCCAATTAAGGATCATACAATTGATGCCATTGTCTGCGCGCAATCTTTTCACTGGTTTGACAACATGGCAACCCTAACAGAAATGTATAGAGTGTTAAAACCACAAGGGCATTTGGGACTAGTTTGGAACCAACGAGATGAGCGTACAGATTGGGTTAAGGCTTTAGCTGATTTCTTAGTTCCATTTGAAGGTGACACCCCCCGCTATCATAGTGGAAAGTGGAAGCGCGTTTTTGAGCAACAAGATTTGTTTGTATTTGATCGCCTGCAAACATTTACTCAATCACAACGTGGTAGTGTCGAACAAGTCGTGAGTAAACGATTACTTTCAACGAGTTTTATTGCAGCAATGCCTGAAAAAGATCAATTACAACTCAAAGCACAATTTGAAAAAATTGTTTATGATTTTACTGGGCTTAACCCTCAAGATCAGATTGATTTTCCATATATCACATTTGCATATCACTTTCAGAAAAGTACGTTATCCGTTAGATAATAGTGAAAATAGGTTTGGTTGAAAGTTATGAATAGAAAAACACCTCCAGTCATATTAATGACTTTACTTTGCTCTAGCCTGCTTCTTTCGGCTTGTAAAAAAGCAGATGAACCAGCAAAAACTCAGCAACAGGCGACAACTCCAACAGATCAAGTGTTAGAGAAACTCAATGAAAGACCAGTCAAAACATTTCCAGCCACTGCTGATGATGAACATGATATTTCTATATTAGAAGATTATGACCGTCGCTTTACAGAAATGAGTGATGAGATGGAAAATGAGTTAGCAAAAATGCATGAAGCTGGAACACTCACCACTGAGTTTGAGCAGCAGCGTACACTCGATAATGTTCGTTCTGCTTTAACCATGCTAAAAAATTTAGATTTAAAAACTGAACAAGGCCGCTATATTCAAGGTTTACTTTATCAATATTGGGAAAACCAAGAAAAACATTATTCTGATAAACAAGTGAATAAAGCTGACCGAGTCAATGAACTAGCAGACTATTTACAAGCACAAAATCAATTAAAGTACTGGAAAGCATCTCAGCCTCATTAATAATGCTCCATATAAAAAAGCCTTCATCTAAGTGAAGGCTTTTTTGATTATATATTTTGTTTTTCAACCCAATGAATAGCTTGCACACGGAACAATTCACATGCGCCATCGCCAGTATCAGTTCGAGTAAGCGAAGATTTCCAGACTAAGTTTTTATCTTTAATCTCGACGAGATCACCTTTTAGATAGACTAGATCCCCTCGTTTAACCTGTTTAATCTGCTGAGCAATTTCTGGATTTGCAGGAATGATATGCATATTTGATACCATCTGCATCGCTTGATCTGCCGGCACTGGAAGTTTGCTCATTTTCCAGTTCAAATAGCGATCATATTGTTTAACTGAGATCGTACGAGCAATATCTGGTTTTGCAAAGAGTCCCCAACTAACTGCATAATCAATCGGGGAAAATTTAGCTTGCTCATCATTTTGATAAGTTTTTGAACCTAAAATTCTAAAATTGCCTTGAAATGGCTGCAATACAGAAATCGACTGATCTTTCTCAATAGGTAACAAACCATTCGCAATATTATATTCACCAGAAGTAGATGCCGTCGAAGCAAAAGCTGAGCTGATACATAAAGAGGCCAACAAACCTATCATTACATGTTGTTTTTTCATCGCTTTATACCTCAAATATTGCTAGATCAAATCGAATAGATCCTCATTTTATCTTAGTATTAAGCCATGAAAAAAATATCGGATTTTAGTAACAATACAGATCAATTTCGTCTATTTTTGTGCACTCAAAATTAAAGCTAATCGTCAAAATTAATTCTTAAAGTTTCAAAACGAACCTTCCCCTGTTGAACAGCTTGTGCAATTGCTTGTTGCCCTTTCGTTAGTCTTGCGCCACCACTTTTTACATCTAATAAAATAATATTAATGTCTTCAGCCGTTCCATCGCCATCTCGAAAGTCGGTGTATCCATCAAAAATGACATAATCGACCGGATCACCTAAAAATTTTGCATCGCTAGGCAAGTACTGAAATTCAGGCAAAACTGGAGCAAATTGTTCGGCCATTTTTCCTTTTAATACCGCGCGACTCGTATTGACACTCCTCTTTTGTGCTTGGGTAAGCGCTTGTTGGTGCTCCAATTCAAGTTCAGTAATATATTGCTCGTATTCAGCCTTAATTCGACCGTTACGAGTATTTGATAAAATCAGGGTAGTGATAATAATTCCAATACCAGCACCAATAAGCATGGCAAGCCATACGGACATAAATTTTCCTTAACAAGTACAAATCAACATTACAGAGCTCTAATCATATCTAAAATGACGAAACAGCTTAAACTTTTGTCAAAGGTGATCATCTACTTCTCATAAAAAGATGCTAAGGTATAAAACATAAACAAATGTGCTGCTGAAAATAATTGGATTTATGAAAACGATACTTATTGCAAATCAGAAGGGCGGATGCGGAAAAACTATGACGGCCATTACGTTGGCAACGGCATTGGCACAAAAAGGATATAAAGTAGCTTTAGCAGATTCGGACAACCAAAAATCAGCTTTACAATGGTTAAAACAACGCCCTGATACAGTCGCTGCGATTCAAAGCCTAGACTGGCGCCAAGAAAAGTCGATTGGTGATGCGCCGAAACATCTGGATTATTTAATTATTGATGCTCCGGGTGCACTTTCAGGTGAGCATGCTGAACAACTCATTAGCGAAGCACATGCCATCATTACACCGCTTCAACCTTCATTTTTCGATATTGATAGCACTCGTCGCTTTTTAAAGCATTTACAAGATATTAAGCGTATTCGTAAAGGTAAAGTTCAGATTTTACTTTTGGCTAATCGTGTAAAACCTAATAGTGCTAGTTCAAAAGATATTCAACAATTTTTTGAAAAAATTGAACAAGAACCTGTGGCGTGGATTGCGGAACGTAGCGCTTACGGTAGCTTAGCTATGCAAGGTTTAAGCATTTTTGATAAACCACAAAAAAACTTTATTACTATTCAAAATCAATGGCAACCTGTACTCAATAAATTGGTTGAAGATAAGACCGAGTGGTTCTAATTTTATTTTGACCTATATAAATAAAAGTCGGGTGTAAACTTTTTTGCACTCCGGCCTTAAAATTTGCCTCAGATTATTTTTCAGTTAAGATGACTTTATTCTATTTAGAAAATTAGAGAAATATTTTTCGTGCATCCATACGCTCCTAATTTACAGCGCGTTTTACTTTTTGGGCTGTTTTTTATTTTGATCTTTTTAGGATTTGATATCCTAAAATATTTTATTGTACCTGTACTTTGGGCTGCCATCATTGCTTATATGACTTGGCCTATTTATTTAAGGATTCAACGTTTTGTTGGTGAAACCCGCCACACTTTAAACGCCACTCTCATGATTAGCCTAGTCATTTTAGTTGTTGGTGTGCCTTTTACATGTGCTATTTTTATTTTGCAACATGAAGGCCGTAATCTATATTTTGACTTACAACGACAGGTTTTTTCAGGGAATTTAAGTGTTCCTGACTTCATACGTGATCTTCCTTTTATTGGAAAAGAAATTTCCCGCACACTCAATGAAATAAATACCGACCCCAACAGCACCATTCAAAATATGGCAGCTTGGATTCAGAGCCATTTAAGTTATGGCCGAGTATTGCTCAATGAAATTAGTAAAAATATTGTCAAACTTGGCTTTGCTGTTTTCACCTTGTTTTTCTTCTATCGCGATGGGCAAATGATCTTAAATCAGGTCAGCAAAGCGTTAGAAATGGTTATAGGACCTCGAATTCACCATTACCTTGATACCATTTCTGAAACTACTCGTGCTGTAGTCTACGGAGTAGGTTTAACAGCAATTGCCCAAGCCGTCTTAGCTGGATTAAGTTATTTAGTGGCAGGCGTACCAAACCCAATGGTACTTACTATTGCTACGTTCTTATTAGCCCTCATCCCTTTTGGCACCCCAATTTCCTATTTAGGAGTTGGCTTATGGTTGTTCTCTCAAGGACAAACCATGGAAGCAATTGGTGTGAGTGTTTGGGGGGTAGCGATTGTTAGTAGCTCAGATAATGTGATTCGACCACTTGTGATTTCTGGTGCCACTAAAATTCCATTCTTATTAATTATGTTTGGTGTGTTAGGTGGTATTGCGAGCTTCGGATTGGTGGGCTTATTTATTGGACCTGTAATTCTGGCTATTTTACTAGCAATTTGGCGTGAATGGTTACATGAAACCATTGATCCTGAACCTATGCCAAAAACGACTATGATTTATGATTCTGAGAGTGAATCTTCAGATTATAAAGATTGATATATTTATTTAATTTAAAAATGTTTCTAGATACAAAGTAACTATTTAAATTAACTTGTAGGCTAGACCTTCGTTTGTTTGAATCAAACCATCATATATATTTATAAGGACATCCAATCATGCAGATGTTTAATAAAATTGGCGCAGTCTTTGCGCTTACAACTCTTTTTACGGTTGGCTGTAGTTCAGTCACAAAAACTGTATCTGATACAGCTCAAGCATTAACCACAACGCATACGAAAAAAGTGGTCGATGTAAATGAAGTAACAGCCACTGGTATTGGTAAAAAACTAGGTACGATTAGCTTTCAAGATAGTGACAAAGGCTTAATTATTACTCCAGCTTTAGCTGATTTACCAAGTGGTACGCGCGGTTTTCATATTCATGAAAATGCCTCTTGCGCACCTGCTGAGAAAGATGGAAAACCTGGTGCTGCTTTAGCTGCTGGTAATCACTACAATCCGAACAAAGCCCCTCATCATGGCACTCCAACAACTGGTCACTTAGGTGATTTACCTGCTTTAGTGGTCGATAATAATGGTGTTGCAACGACTTCCGTGATTGCACCTCGACTAAAACTTGCTGATATTCAAGGTCGAGCTATCATGATTCATGCAGGCGGCGATAATTATTCAGACTCGCCTCTTCCTCTCGGCGGTGGCGGAGCACGAATTGCATGTGGTGTGATTAAATAATTTATGTCTTTTTCAAATTGTGGGTATCTAAAAAGATATCCACAATTTTGTTAATTTATTGATCGTTACAACTTGATTTAAGCCTAATAAAATCTTAAAAAGTGACTGACTTTTGTAGATAAAAAGAATAATATTTTTGAAGTAATAAAAATTTAAAGTTACATACTGCTTTCTCACGTATTCTCTAATTTAGAACAAAAGCCGTGAACTATCTGACCCAAATATTTAATAGTTTTAAGACGAACTCAATTTTAATTTATTGCCTGCAAATTTTGATTGTACTCACAGGCACAACTTTAGGTTTACGTTGGCTAGGACATAACGAACTCATCGTTCCTGTGACTTTAGGAGCAATTGCAGCCGCGTTAACTGACTTTGATGATCGCTTAAGTATTCGATTACGTAACTTGGTTTACGTCTGTCTCCTTTTTTTTACAGTCAGCAGTATCCTTGGCTTTTTAGCTCCCTACAAAATTTTCTTTATTTTATATCTTTCTCTTTCTAGTGCTTTTTTCATTTTATTAGGGGCTCTAGGGCAACGTTATGCCACAATTTCATTTGGCACTATTTTGCTTTCCATTTATAGCATGTTCGGTTTAGGTGAATATGCTCATTGGTATCAACAACCTACCTATTTTGTTTACGGCGCTTTGTGGTACGGTTTCACTTCTATTTTATTTTTTATTATTAAACCGACACTTCCCTTACAAGATAAGCTCTCACAAATTTTTAAAGAAATCTCTGCTCTACTGCAAGCAAAGGCACGTTTGTTCGATCCCGATAATAAAGAGAACGTGGAACAGCTTTTATATGAATTGTCCTTACAAAACACGCAAGTTGCTCAAAGTCTTAATCAGATACGCAGTTCCCTGCTCACTCGACTCAAGGCTTCACGCGTCAGTAATAAAAGTATCTATTGGCTAAACCTGTATTTTTTTGCGCGGGACATTCACGAACAAGCAACTTCTAATTATTTACATTACGAACATATTCAACAGAACTTTAGCCGTAGTGATTTGATTTTCCGTTTCCAGAAAAATCTACGCCTACAGGCGCAAGCGTGCCAAGATCTGGCCCAGTGTATTTTACATAATCGACCATCTCAACCTTCGCAAGAAAGTCAGACCGTCTTAAACCATTTAGAAAGTTCTTTGAAGGACTGGATACAGCAGCATCCTCAAAATTTTGAAGTTAAAAATTTAAGACTTATTTTTGATAATTTAAAAGGAATGCATGAACAGTTTGAACAACTCCAATATTCACAGCCCTTCCCTGAAAATAATAACCAAACAAGACAAGAACACTTAAATTTACTTGATGATGACATTCAAGGGTTTTCAGATCTAATCTTGAAGCTTCGGCAACAGCTTACGCCACAATCAGCCTTGTTTAGACATGCCATACGAATTGCCGTCGTTTTTGCCGCAGGTTATGCCATTTCATTATTACCATTTGCTCAGCATGGCTATTGGATTTTACTGACCAGTTTATTTGTCTGTCAGATTACTTATTTTGCGACAAAAAGCCGCCTTAAACTAAGAACAATTGGCACCCTACTCGGTGTTTTATTAGGAATACCCATTTTATATTTTGTACCGAGTATTGAGGGTCAGCTCGTCATTACGATTATTTGCGGAGTCTGCTTTTTCTACTTACGGCAAAAGAAATATGCTTTGGCTACGCTCATGGCAACCTTAATGGTGCTATTAATTTTTAACTTAAAAGGTGCGGGCTATAGCATTATTTTACCCCGCCTGATAGATACGCTATTAGGCTGTTTTATTGCATGGCTTGCCGTAAATTTTATATGGCCAGATTGGAACTTCCGCAACATTCCCAACAATATTAAGAAAAGTAGCAAAGCGACTCTAGATTATTTCAATGTGATTGTTGAGCAATATCAATATGGCAAAAATCAGGATATAGAATATCGTCGTATTCGTCGTGCCGCCCATAATGCTCAAATCGAGCTATCTAATATGATCTCAAGCTTAAGTGCGGAACCCAACCCGAACCCCCAACTCATTCATTACGCTTTTCGTTATTTAGTTTATAGCCACAGCCAGCTGAGCTATGTGGCAGCCTTAGGTAGCCAACGGCAAAAAATTGATGAAGAGCAAGTTTTGCAATTATTACTACACTGCCAACAAATTCTGAGTCAGAGCGTACTTGAGCAAACCCTCCCCGATCACACACTTATTTCTGAAATATTAAAAAAAATTCAAGACTTAACCACTCAGGAACAACTATCCGAGAAATATACATTGGTCTTGAAACAAATCAGCTTATTATTAGAAACATTACCAGAGCTGCTAATGCTTAAAGACAAACTTTTAGAGCAAGAAATTACCTAATATTAAAAAAATACCGGAATATAAATTCCGGTATTTTTTATTTAGTTGCTACCTTGGTGCAGCCTCTCTTGCATTTCCTGCTTTAAAGCACTTCGTGGTTGACTAAACCAAAGAGCAATAAAGGTAAATGCAGATAATACAAAAGCCCACAAATGAAATTGTGTGTAGAGGTAACGCACCAGCTCAATCATTGCAAAAAAACTCATCATCAATAGCATTGAAACTGCTGCCGCAACAGTTCCTTTTGATACTTCAGATGACATGAGTGCAAAACGATACAAGACTGAAAAGCTAATTCCTTCACCAAAACAGATGAGTGTCATGCCTGTAAGTAAACAAGGAATTAAATAGGTTTGCCAAACTACACCTAATATTAAAATAAGTGTACCGATAAGCATAATCGGTAGACCAATCAGGATAGTTTTACCCAAAGCTAGACGGTCAATAATTTTAATTAAAACAATGTTTCCGACAATCAGACCTAAAAATACTGGAAATTGAGCCAAGCCATATTGCACACTCGTCAGCTTCAATTCATCTACCAAAATAATTGGAGATAGAGCAATCCAGAGCATTAAAGGCATGCCGACCAACGGTAAAGCAAGACTTAAGCCTAAAAAACGGCTGTTGGTGAACACCTTTTTAAAATCATCAAAAAGATAGCTAAAGGGTTGCCGAGTTACACTGGCCTGCTGACTTGGCATCTGTTTTTTCAAACCTATCCAACTCAGTAATGCCAATACAGCGATAGCTACAAAGCCCCAATGCCAAGACACATAATCAATTAGAAATGCTCCTAATACAGGTCCGAGCAAAGGTGCAAGCAACGAAATATTTGCCATGAGTGCCATGACTTTAATTGCATCACGCTCAGCAAAGCTCTCTTGAATGGCGGCATAACCCACTGCTGAAATTACAGTTAAGCCAATTCCCTGCAAAAATCTTAATGCCAGAAATTGTTCTATTTGCCGCGTTAGTAAAATTAAAAAGCAGCATAGAGCAAAGAATAAAACGCCTGCCAACAATACTTTTTTTCGACCTAAACGATCTGATAAAGGCCCCAGTAACCATGCAACCGAGGCGCCTCCTAATAAATAAAATGACATTGAAGATGGTGCCCAAGTCGCACTTACACCAAAATCCTCAGTAATTGCCAACATGGCTGGCTGAATTAAGTCATTACCAATATAAACCGCAAATTCAAATAGCACTAAGGCCAACGGAAACATCAACGTTGTACGGTTCAACGTTGCCGTCTGAATATTTTTCATGAGTTGTACACTTCAAAATAGCAGCCAATATGTCTTAGCAACCACACATTGATAAATGTAGTCCTGACATGACAGTATGGTCACTCAATCTTTAGTTAAGTTTTATATGCCGTGAGAGTGCATGTTTAGAATGTGAAACACCGTATTCACAAGGTGTCTAAGAAAAGAATATATATGACTTAAGATTCGGTAATTTTTACCATTTGGCATAACTACCGAGCGCAACAATATCACTTTTTAAATTGATCATCAATCGGACAATTTCAAGAAGTTTAAATCTTATATTTTTTATTCACACCCATTTTTTTATTGTGAATAACCTTGAAGTTATCCACATATATAATAAAAACGAGTCGTTATGGGCATGGATTAACTTGAAAGTCAGTTGTTTCTTGACCTTGGGCACATTGATAACTTTGCTTTTTATTTACGATTTTCCAGACTTGCTGGTCTCGCTTTAATAAATATTCTGTACGGACTTTTGTTATTGCATCTTCGCTAGGTTCTGTCTGTAAAATAGTGACCTGAGCATTAGAGGGATCATCAGCAGCATTCATTTGCTGTGAAATATCTAAATTGTTTGCATTATTTAAAAGATCTGGTTGATCAAGTAATACTGCTTGTATCGGGCTATCAGCAAGTTGAGCAGAAGAATTTTTAGCTGGTACACAAGCCGTAAGCGTTACTAGGCTAAAAGCAATCAGCAAACTCATTTTTCTCATACGCGATCTCTTAGATTTACTCAAATTTAATGCTAAAGACTACACATAATTTTGTCCGTTCAACATTGTAAATGTGCTTATAAATATAAAGCTTTTCTTCAGATCAAATAACTCAAAATGAGGTAGCAAATCAATATTATTGATTTTTAGTCAATAATATTTTTCAAATTAATGCATTTTTCTGTAAGAGTAAATTCCTTAGAGTACACACCAGATTTAGGAATTTAATTAGAGTGACTCCCATGAGTAATATTTTAGTGATTAATGGTGCCAAACAATTTGCCCATTCAAATGGTGAATTAAATGACACATTAACCACACTTGCAACGAACCACCTCAAAGAACTTGGACATGACGTCCAAGTGACCCGTGCCGATAGCGATTACGATGCAGAAAATGAAGTTGAAAAATTCTTATGGGCTGACGTAGTGATTTACCAAATGCCAGGTTGGTGGATGGGTGCACCTTGGACTGTAAAAAAATATATTGATGATGTATTTACTGTGGGCCATGGCTCACTTTATGCAAATGATGGTCGTAGTCGTTCAGATGCCTCAAAAAAATATGGTTCAGGTGGTCTAATTCATGACAAAAAATATATGCTGTCATTGACTTGGAATGCCCCGATGGAAGCATTTGATGATGCAGATCAATTTTTCCACGGCGTGGGTGTAGATGGTGTTTATTTACCCTTTCACAAAGCAAACCAATTTTTGGGCATGAGTACATTACCAACGTTTATTGTTAATGACGTGATTAAAATGCCTGACGTTAATAGTTATGTTGAAGAATATAAAGCACACTTAAATACTGTATTTGCAGCAGCCTAATAAGGAGAAATCCATGCTTACCATTATTGCGGAAATTCGAACCAAATCAGCTGGACAGCATCGTCAAAACGTACTGGATGCTTTTCAAAAAATTATTCCAACTGTTTTAGCAGAAGATGGTTGTGATGGTTATGAACCTTTAATTGATCATATATCGGATGCCAGCTTTCAAACTAAAGAGCCTGACACAATTGTGATGTTAGAAAAATGGGAAAGTGTTGCTCATCTTGAAGCGCACTTAGCTACACCTCATATGCAAGCGCATCATGAAGCCGTTAAAGATGATGTCATTGATGTCAAAATTAAAATTTTAGAAAGCGGCGTATAATTTAGCCCATAAAAAAAGACGATATATTTATCGTCTTTTTTTGTTTTTAAGAACAAAGCTGGGTTTGGAATCCTCTTGAACCTTTGCCTCTCGCACACTGATAGCTTTTTTGCTTATTCTGCAACTGCCACTTTTCATCCACTAATTTAAATGCATATTCTGTTCGAATGGCCGAGACAGAATCATCCATTAAACCGGTTTGAATGACAGTAATACGAGAAACGGTTGGAGACTCTACTCGGTTGAACACTTGCTGAACTGAGGTGTTATTGTGCTCTTTTGCAATCTCTGGTTGAGCTTTAAGTACTTGTTGCATCGGAGTTTCCGAACCTACAAAAGGAATTAACTTACTGGTCGTCGCACACCCAGTAAAAAGTCCAGCGCAGAGCGCTGAAATTAAAAATAAACGTTGCATTTTTATCACCAAAAACAAAAGGCATAGCTTTATGATGCTATGCCTTTGTTGGTTACTCTGTAGAAACTATGTAGTTCTACAAAAGAAGCCTTATTTAAAGATCAAATAATTTACCCGGGTTCATTAAACCATTCGGGTCAAATACTTTCTTCAAAGCTTTCATATATTCAATTTCTTCAGCTGAACGTGAATATTCCAAATATGGCTTTTTCGTCATGCCCACACCATGCTCAGCAGAGATAGAACCATCGTATTTTTTCACGGTATCAAACACATACTTATTGACGACCTGACACTTCGCAAAGAACTCATCTTTGGTTAAGTTTTCAGGTTTTAAAATATTTAAGTGCAAGTTACCGTCACCAATATGACCGAACCAGCAAATTTCAAAGTCAGGATAGTTTTCTTGAACAATCGCATCAATCTCACGAATAAATGCAGGTACGTGAGTAATTAATACTGAAATATCGTTTTTGTATGGAGTGAAAGGCGCGATTGATTCAGAAATATCTTCGCGTAAACGCCACAAGCTTTCTACTTGGTCAAGGCTTTGGCTCATTACGCCATCAAATACCCAACCTTGCTCCATACAATGTTCAAAAATTTCCATCGCTTTATCGATAATCGGCTCATATGGTGCTTCAAATTCAAGCAATACATAGAACGGACATTCAGTTTCAAATGGACGTTGTACATGACCATTATTTAAAACTTTTTGCATTGCAAGTTCACCGAAGAACTCAAATGCAGTTAAATCGATATCTTTTTGGAAAGCATGTAATACAGGCATTACTGCATCAAAATCAGGAACACCTAAAACTAAAACTTGTAAGTTTTGTGGTTGACGCTCAAGTTTAATTTCTGCTTCAGTCACTAAACCTAATGTACCTTCACCACCAATAAACAAATGCTGTAATGCATAACCAGTTGCATTTTTAACCATGCCTTTGTTTAAACGTAAAATATCACCTTTACCAGTCACTACGGTTAAACCAAGCACCCAGTTACGTGTCATGCCGTATTTAATTACTTTAATACCACCGGCATTGGTTCCGATATTTCCGCCAATCTGGCTAGAGCCCGCAGACGCGAAGTCAACCGGATAATACATACCTTGCTCGGTCGCGTAATTTTGCAATTGTTCAGTCACAACACCAGCTTGCACTCGAACCATACGATCTGCAGGGAAGAACTCAAGAATCTGGTTCATCTTGTCCATGCTAATGACAATTTCACCATTGGTTGCTACGGCACCAGCAGAGAGACCAGTACGGCCACCTGAAGGGGTGATAGCAATATTAAATTGATTCGCAAGCTTCACAACAGCTTGAACTTGCTCAGTAGTCGATGGAAAAACGATGACCGATGGGTTCGGATTAAAATGCTTAGTATGATCTTTACCCCAGTTTTCAAGACTGTCAGCATCGATTTTAATACGGTTTTCACCGACGATTGCTGTTAATTGGGTAAGTAACTCAGGTGTTAAAGCGACTGGAGCATTCATCGTTTGCAGACCTAGCAAGAAGTAAACTGTGGTGGGACTATGACCTCATATTTCTCAAGGTTTTCACCTGAGCAAAGTCATAATGTTCAAGGAACAGCTATATTCTACATGCAACAGCTCAAGCGATAAAGTTCAGAATAGAGATACTGTCACTACAAAACATGTTTAACCCGACTAAATAGAGATTTATAAAGGTTCAGAATCACAATCTCTCTTAAGTTAGCTAACAAACATATTTTTGAAGGATCGACAAGCTATAAACAGAAGTGATTAGACATAGATAAAATTGCCATAAAGCAATGGCACAAACGAAATATCTATAGCACCGCCCATTATGTTATTATAGCGCCACCAAATTTGGCCTTTGTAGCGGAGCCGTAATGAGCCAACATCTTTCACTACCTAAAGATAAAATCCGTTTCCTTTTGTTAGAAGGCGTTCACCAAAACGCAGTCGATACTTTAAACGCTGCGGGTTATACCAACATTGACTATCGTAAAACTGCTCTTGAAGGCGAAGCGCTAAAAGAGGCTGTTAAAGATGCTCACTTTATTGGTATTCGTTCGCGTACCCAATTGACTGAAGAAGTTTTCGAAGCTGCAAATAAATTGATCGCTGTAGGTTGTTTCTGTATTGGAACAAACCAAGTTGATCTTAAAGCAGCGATGGCACGTGGTATTCCTGTATTTAACGCACCGTATTCAAATACGCGTTCGGTTGCAGAGCTTGTACTTGCTGAAACGATTCTTCTTCTTCGCCGTGTTCCTGAAAAGTCAGCGGCTTGTCATCGTGGTGGTTGGGACAAATCTGCTAACGGTTCTTTTGAAACTCGTGGCAAAACTTTAGGTATTGTGGGTTACGGTTCCATCGGTTCTCAGCTTTCTGTACTTGCTGAAAGCTTAGGTATGCATGTGATTTATTACGATGCCGTAACTAAATTACCAATGGGCAATGCTCGCCAAGTTGGTTCGTTAGACGAACTCTTAGCGACTGCTGATGTAGTGACTTTACATGTGCCAGATGTTCCATCTACGCGTAACTTCTTCACTAAAGAACAATTTGCAAAAATGAAAGAAGGTGCAATCTTCTTAAATGCTGCACGTGGTACATGTGTAGTAATTGAAGATTTAGCTGATGCAATCAAATCTGGCCATATTGCTGGCGCAGCAGTTGACGTATTCCCGAAAGAACCAAAAGCAAATGGTGAAGAATTCCAGTCTCCACTTCGTGGTTTAGACAATGTGATTTTGACCCCGCATGTTGGTGGTTCAACCATGGAAGCGCAAGCAAACATCGGTTTAGAAGTTGCAGAGAAATTTGTTGCTTACTCTGACAAAGGTATGACGCTTTCTGCGGTGAACTTCCCAGAAATCGCATTACCATTGACTGCTGGTCAACACCGTTTATTGCACATTCACAAAAACGTGCCGGGTGTACTATCTAAAATTAACAACTTGTTCGCTGAACAAGGTATCAACATTTCTGGTCAATCACTTATGACTAAAGGTGACATCGGTTACCTCGTAATGGACGTTGATGCTTCTGCTTCTCACGAAGCTTTAGATATGTTGCATGAAGTTGAAGGTACAATTCGCGTGCGCGTATTGTTCTAATCTAATACGAACTGTAAATTTAAAAGCCACAGCATTGTCTGTGGCTTTTTTATGGGCATTTACATTATCATGTGAAAAGTATACCAATCGATCAAATAATAAAATGTCCAGTTCTAACCAGAAATCTCAGCTACATGCTTTGGGCTTTCTTATTCTCGCTATGCTGAGCGTACAAAGCAGTGCATCTTTAGCCAAAATTCTGTTTCAGAACTTTCCTGTCCTTACCGTTTCTGCAATGCGCTTATGCTTAGGTGCAATTATTCTTGCCTTTATTTTTAAAATTTGGCGGATCAATTATAGTCAGGTCCGCTGGAAAGCTATTTTAGCTTATGGTTTTGCTCTTGCAGGAATGAATGCACTTTTTTACCTATCAATTGAACGATTACCCATTGGGATTGCAGTTGCTTTTGAATTTATTGGCCCTTTAAGTGTAGCCCTATATCACGCACGTCAAAAATATGATTTTGTGTGGGTCAGTTTAGCGATTATTGGCCTCGTTTTACTTTTCCCTTTTAATCAGGCTCATAGTCTGGATTGGATCGGAGTATTATTTGCGGTTAGTGCTGGCGCATGTTGGGCACTTTATATTATTGCTGGTCAAAAACCTTCAGGTATCTCAGGCAATCACACTGTGTGTTTAGGAATGAGTGTGGGCGCATGCATATTATTACCCATTACTTTTTTCTCAGACTCAATAGGGCAAGTTATAGAGCTCCCCTATCTTTTCTATTTTATTGGCTTAGCAATTTTAGCCAGCGCATTACCCTTCTCTTTAGAAATGCTAGCCCTACGTAATTTAACACCCTTAAGTTTCGGAACGCTAATGAGCTTAGAACCCGCAGTTGCTGCACTTTCTGGTTTTATCTTTTTAGGTGAATATTTGTTATGGAATCAATGGCTGGCACTCGCAACAATTATTGTAGCTTCCGTCGGTTGTACCATAACCACCCAAAAAGCACGCAAGGAACGTGAAAAAGCAGTAGGTTGATGCAATTAAATTAGCAAGTAGAAACACGCTATTCGTTATAATTGAGCAATATATTTATTAAATATCAAATGAGGCCTTAGGGTATTGTCCATGCAGAATCTTCCCATCATTGCTGTGCTATATATGATTCTGTCGATGGTTTCATATCAAATCAGTGCTTCATTTGCTAAGCAGCTCATTGCAATATTAGACCCTCTTACCGTTACAGTTTTAAGGCTGAGTTTTGCAACGGTTATTGTCGCCATCATGTTCCGCTCGTGGAAAATCTGGTCGCGCTTACCCTATTTAAAATGGCGTGATTTGCTCATGTACTGCGCCTCTTTGGGCCTAATGAATATTTTATTTTATACGTCGCTCGGAAAGTTACCTCAAGGCATTGCAGTGGGCTTAGAATTTATTGGCCCATTAGGTCTTGCTCTACTTTCTATTAAACAAAAGAGTGACTATATTTGGGTAGCATTTGCGATGTTAGGTATTGCACTGATGGTGCCTTGGCAAGACCCAACGCAGCACCACTTTTCATATGTGGGTGCTGCATGTGCACTAGGTGCTGGATTTTGCTGGGCCTTCTACATTTATTTTGGTCAGAAAGTTGTGACCCAAAATATAGGTATGCATGCTTTAACCATCGGAATTGGATTATCTGCACTGACCTTACTACCGATTGGCATCTGGCATAATGCTCCTGCATTACTTGAGACACAGTACTGGGGTAAAGCATTGCTTATTGCTATTTTAGCAACCGCTATTCCATACGCACTTGATTTAATGGCACTCAAACAACTCAATAAATTAACTTACGGTACCCTAACGAGTTTAGCGCCAGCATTGGCAGCATTAACGGGTTTCTTATTACTTCACGAAGAAATCAGCATGCTGCAATGGGTGGCTTTAGCTTGTGTAATGCTAGCGTCGATTGGAGTTACTTTAAGAAGTACTAAAAAAGTAGCGTAGTTAAATACTATTGCTGCTTTTTATACTTTTTATATTCCTTTAAATATTTATTACCAAGCGTTTCTTTTTCACTGTCTTTAAGAATTTTTCCCGCTTGTTGGAAAAATTTATGCTCTTCTTCTTTTAAATGATGATGGACTTTTTCACTCAACTGTTTAGCAGTTGCTAACCAGCTCGGGCTACTCATATCCGTTTTCTCAAGTTGTTCAACCAACTCATCCATTTCATGATGTTCAGCTAAAGCATGTCTCGTAATATCTAAACCGACATCATCAAACATTAAAGGGATATATAAATAACGGTCTTCGGCAACCGAGTGGGCATAAAGTTCATTTTTCAATACATCAAATAATTCTTTTCGTTCTTCGGTTAAACCATGGGTTTGGACTAATTTTTCAGAAAGGTTGCGTTGATTTTCATGGCTTTCTCTTAATGCTTCGAAAATATTCATTCTCTTCCTCATTTTTAGCTAAAAAATCTTTTTTATTTCAAGGCTTATCATACGTTGAAATTTATGTTGTTTACGTAGCTTAAAATGAGACTATTTTTTACACAGTTTTCTTTCTAGTAAATTTCTGTAATGATTTTTATATTTCTAATTTTAAATGATACATAAAAGTATGAATTGCTATTTAACATCAATTCATACTTTCAATACTATTTTAGCCAGTAACAAACATCTGATAGCCCAAACGGCAAATCAAAATACTCACCAAAATTAAAAAGATAATACGGACAAAACCACTACCGTATTTTAGCGCAGTTCTTACACCCACAATAGAACCCAACACATTCGCAACAGCCATCATTAAACCAATATGCAAAATAGCGTGACCTGTCGGAATTAAAAAACTCAGAGCAGCTAAATTCGTCATAAAATTACCGATTTTTGACAAAGCTGAAGCATGTAAAAAATCGACTTGTAAAAAACGAATAAAGAAAAAGATAAAGAAACTACCCGTACCCGGGCCGAAAATACCGTCATAGAAACCGATTGCTAAACTACCAATGCCAGCTAAAACTAGCATTTTATTGGTAATTTTTTGCTCAGTATGGACTTGTCCAAAGTTCTTTTTTACTAAGGTATAGATGGCAATTACGATCAGCATTACGAATACGAAAGGACGTAATACAGATTGAGGAATAAGTGATAAACAAGCAGCACCAGCAAAAGAGCTAATTAGCGCACAAATAGCAATGACTGCTAAAAGTTTCCATTGCAACTTCACTCTTTTTGCAAATGTATAAGCCGCCGACGCCGTACCAAAAATGGATGAGACTTTATTGGTACCAATAACCGTAGCAGTCGACATGTTAGGAAAAGTGCTCATGATCCCCGGAATCTGGATGAGTCCACCGCCGCCCACAGCAGCATCAATTGCTCCCGCAGTAAACGCAAAAAAGATCAAACTAAGGATAACATCCCATTCCATGCCCATGCTCTATACTCTACATCTACTACAAATTTAAGATACGCTTAGGTACCAACCGTTTTTTATCGGTAATCTCGGCTAAGCCTAAACAGCGCTCACCCGAAAAAACCAAAACTTCTGCTTCTGCAGAATGCTCAATATTGCTTTCTAAACCGTTGCAAAAATACTTTTCGCGCCCTTCAGGCACCTGAATTTTTAAGAAATGATCAACTGGAGCATAAACTGGAAGTAGCAATGCTTCTCTTTGCTCTTCGGTTAAGCTTTCTAAATATTCAATGGTATAACTCGGAATAAGCTCAAAATGTCCTGTTTGAGTCCGATTTAGCATGGTTAAATGCCCACCACAGCCAAGTGCCTCACCAATATCTTCCCCCAATACACGAATATATGTTCCTTTAGAACACGTTACATCCAGAGTGAGACTATTTTCAGTAAACTCAATTAACTCTAAGGCATAAATCGTGATTGGACGCGCTTCACGCTCAATCTCGATACCTTTTCGGGCAAGCTCATATAACGGCCTACCTTCTTTTTTCAAAGCCGAATACATAGGTGGAATTTGTTGAATATCACCTCTAAATTTTTCTAAGCTTTGTTCAATCAGCTCTTGGCTCAGAACAGGAACAGGGCGTTCTTGTAAAATCTCCCCCTCCACATCACCTGTCGTGGTGGTTTGTCCTAATCGAACAGTGGTTTGGTAGCGCTTTGTTGAGTCAAGCAAATAATGTGAGAACTTGGTAGCCTCTCCTAAACAAATAGGAAGCAACCCAGTCGCCAATGGGTCTAAAGCTCCTGTATGACCTGCTTTTTGGGCGCGATATAACCAACGCACTTTTTGCAAAGCCGCATTTGAACTGAGCCCTAATGGTTTATTTAATAGAAATACACCACTAATATGGCGACGAGAAATTTTTTGATTTTTTGTCGTCATTTTTATTGGAACACAAAGCTAGAAAAAAGTGCCGACATGTTAGCAAATTCGGCATGATATTTTCATAATATTTAGATGCCTTTTCACTTATTTTATGGCACATTAATGATCGAGTAAAAAAACAACAAATTAAAACTTAAGGAAGATATCTTTATGCAAGGGATGCAGAAGAAGGTATTGTGGTGTGTGCTCGGATTTTTTATTTTGAGTCTCATTGCATGTGTATATTGGTTAAGTCCTGACTCAAAAAATACATCAGCTCAGATAAGTGAAAGTAAAACTCAAAACTTAGCATCAGCTCCTCATGCAGATCATTTACTGCTAAATGAAGATGCATACCATAGTAAAAGTCAGCAAGATACAGAAGTTAACTGCCAGCTAAAAATTGATGGTTCCCAACATTTGGTCGTGAATAGTCAAACTCGTGACTGCTTTGAATATTTTATTACCCAATATGGCGAAAATGATTTAGAACAAATCAAAAATCACTTTGGGAAATTTATTCAAGGACAATATTTAGAACCAGCTCGCTCGCAGATTCTGGACTTATGGAGCCGTTATTTAAAATATCGCGAACAGCTTGCTCAAATCCAAGCGCCTTCGGCTAAACAACAAGATAAAAACTATTTTCAAAAGATCTTTAATTCAATTCAAGATATAAGAAAACGTTTCTTTTCTACCACCGAAATTGAAGGACTCTTCTCGAGCGAAGACATCTATCAGAACTATACGCTAGATCGAATGCAGATACTTGAGAATTCCTCTTTAAGCGAAATTGAAAAAGCACGAAAGCTTAAAGAGCGTTTTGAAGAACTTCCAGCAGACTGGCAACAAAATCTACAAGAACTCTCCAAACTTGATGATTTACATACGCTCACCAAACAAATTAAAGCACGCAATGGTTCAGCAGAAGAACTTCGGCAAATGCGCACAGCACTTGTTGGAGCCGAGGCGACTCAAAGATTAGAAACTTTAGATACACAACGGAATGCTTGGCAGCAAAGAGTCACAAATTACCTCGATGGTCGAGATCAAATTATTAAAAGTAATATGACTGATAGCGCCAAAAATCAAGCTATTCAAGAGTTACGCCAACAACAATTCAATTCATCACAAGAACAACTAAGACTTCGAACTTTTGAAACGGTCCATGATCAGGGAGGTGCACTGCCATTTAATTATTAAGCCTTTCCTTTTTAGGGAAATGGCTAAACATTCACTAGCAGTAAGAAGCTGCTTTTCATACAAAATAAAAATAGTGAGTAAAAAATGAAAAGGAAGTTAATGTTTTTCTGCGCTGCAATGCTCTCAGGACTGAGTATTTCAGCAGCCCATGCAACAAATGCTGAACAAGTGAAAAGCTCGTTCGTATATTCATCTTACGCTCAAACAAAATACCCACTGGTTTTTAACCACGGTATGGCTGGCTTTAGCCGAGTTGGAACAGATACACTTGGTCTCGATTATTGGTACCAAATTCTTCCTGATCTTGCTCGTAATGGAGGAAATGTCTGGGCAACAAGAGTCTCACCATTTAATTCAACAGAAGTGCGTGGAGAACAACTTGCTCAGCAAGTAGAAGAAATTATTGCCATTACAGGTAAACCCAAAGTCAACTTAATCGGTCATAGCCATGGGGGCCCAACAATTCGCTATGTGGCCGGTATCATGCCAGAAAAAGTTGCCTCACTCACCACGATTGGTGCACCTCATAAGGGATCACCAATGGCAGATGTCATTCTGAATGTTGAGGGTACTCCTCTTTCAGGCTTGGCAACATTAGTAAACTGGTTTTCAGCAGCAATTACTTGGGCGGAACGTTTAGACCCCGCAAGCTATCCACATGACTCTTTAGCAGGCGCACATAGCTTATCGACGCAAGGTTCATCTCAATTTAATGCTCAATTCCCCATGGGCATACCAACGACTTCTTGTGGTGAGGGAGCATATCAAGAGAAAGGTATTTATATGTATTCTTTCTCTGGAAATAAAGCTCTGACTAATCCATTAGACCCATTTGATATTGCCCTTACAGGCAGTAGTTTAGTGGTAGATCCACTTGGTGATAATGATGGACTAGTTTCCCGATGCAGCGCCAAATTTGGTAAAACAATTCGTGATGATTACAACTGGAATCATTTAGATGAAGTGAACCAAGTACTCGGGATACGTTCTATTTTTGCTTCAGATCCTGTCTCGGTTTATCGTCAACATGCAAACCGTTTGAAACTACAAGGACTATAATTTTTAAACAAAAAAATGCGCCAAAAGGCGCATTTTTTTACTCGGTATAAGCTTACGCTTTACGAGCTGGTAATTTTTCACGAATACGTGCAGCTTTACCAGACAAGTCACGGAGGTAGTAAAGTTTAGCACGACGAACGTCACCACGACGTTTCACTTCGATTTTAGCAACAACTGGTGAGTGAGTTTGGAATACACGCTCAACACCAACACCGCTAGAAATTTTACGAACTGTAAATGCAGAGTTTAAACCACGATTTTTCTTCGCGATTACAACACCTTCAAATGCCTGAAGACGCTCACGCTCACCTTCTTTTACTTTAACTTGGACAATAACAGTGTCACCAGGAGCAAAAGCAGGGATATCAGTTTTTAACTGTGCATTTTCAATAATTTGAACTAAAGGATGTTTACCACTCATTGTGGGAATCTCCAATATGTGCGGAGTCAGAAGAGGTCTGAGGTTCCGCTGGGGATAGAGGCTAAAGCGCATATCAACCCGTTTATCTTTCCCTTTACGACAAAACGTCGATAAAGAGCCTTAGAATATACATAAAACTATTCATTAAATAGAATCATGCTTTAACTCGAAGCATTGCTTCTCGTCTTGTTGCAGAACTTTCGTTCCTGAGAATAGCGATTAAGAATTACCACCATGCCCTTGCGTATCTTTTAGCCATTTTTTCTGCTGCTTATTCAACTCTACTTTTTCAGCCAACTCTGGTCGACGTTCTAAAGTTCGTTGATACCGCTGCAAAAAGCGCCACTTTTCGATATTGCCATGATGTCCAGATTTTAAAACCTCTGGCACATCCAGCCCCTCAAAATGGTCTGGCTTTGTATATTGCGGACAATCTAAAAGACCATCAACAAAAGAATCTTGTACTGCTGACTGTTCATCTGACATTACATTCGGCAAACGACGAATAATACTGTCAAGTAACACCATAGCGGGCAGTTCACCACCTGATAAAACGTAATCACCAATTGACCATTCCTGATCAACATAATGCTGGATCAAACGTTCATCCACTCCCTCATAACGTCCACACAGTACAATTAAGCCGTCGTAATCAACAAACTGCTGTACTGCCTGTTCATTTAAAGTTTTGCCTTGTGGAGACATATACACCACAGGAACATGAACATGTCCTGCTTGTGAGGCAAGCTGTTTGGCATGCGCAATTGCTTTCGCCAAAGGCTCAGCCATCATTACCATCCCAGGGCCACCACCAAATGGACGTTCATCCACTCTTCTGTAGTTTCCCTCAGCAAAATCACGAGGATTAATACAAGTAACTTGTACAATATCTCGTTTTGCCGCACGTCCGCTGATGCCGTAGGCTGTAATCGCTTCAAACATTTCAGGAAAAAGCGTAATGACTGCAAAAAACATCACAGACTCCTCTATTTTCCTGCTGTATTAATCCTAAAAGGATTAATAATCTACGCCCCAATTGACGTAAATACGACCAGCTTCAAGATCAACACGTTGTACTACATCTTTATGCCAAGGAATCATGCGTTCTTCTGAATCAATGCTGTCAGGGGTAGCATGTACCACCATCACATCATTAGCTCCAGTTTCAAACAACTCATGAATTTTACCTAAGTTTACTTCCTGTTCTTCATCATCCAGACCAAACACTGTTAAGCCTTTTAAATCTGACCAGTAGTACTCATCTACATCTGCTTTTGGCAGTTGAGACTTAGCAATCCAGATATTAGCGCCAACCAAGTTTTCTGCCCCAGTGCGATCACTCACACCTTTCAAAGCAACAACTAGGCCTTTGCCATGTGGTTTCCAACGTTTTACATCTATTGTCTGCCAACCGGCCTTGGTCTCAATGTACCAAGGCAGGTAGTCAAACATATTGCTCATAGGTTCTGTATTTGAATACACCCAGAGCCACCCATTCAATCCATAAGCTGAACGTAACTGTCCAATCTGAATACGATCTTCGGGAACATTCTGTGTTGATGTCATGGGCTACCTACTACAAAAAATTATGCAGTAGCTTTTTTAGCTTGAGCAGCTAAAGAAGCAACACGTTCAGAAGGTTGAGCACCTTGAGAAACCCAGTGAGCAAAACGGTCTGCATCTAAACGAAGTTTTTCTGCTTGACCTTGTGCAGTCGGGTTAAAGAAACCGATACGCTCGATAAAACGACCATCACGTGCATTGCGGCTATCAGTCACAACGATTTGATAGAATGGACGTTTTTTTGCGCCGCCACGTGCTAAACGAATAACAACCATGATAAAAGCCTTATAATTCTTACGGATTATCCCTGCGCCGACCATCGGCAACACTTCAAACCCCTTTCATAGAGGGCAACATTCTACGTGATTTTTACCCTGAAAGAAAGATTAAATTTTGAGTTATCCGCAGTTTTGAATTTAAATTACTCTGTCCAACTTGATGAAGCAGATAACGCACAAACTGTAGCACCTTTTGCCCAAAACTTTTGCCCTTGATCATTTAAGCAAATAATGCCATCGCCCGATTGAGAGCTAGTAGAAATTGGGGTTGCAGTAAGCACCCAAGTTGAATCATTCAAAGTAGTAAAAGCCAAACTATATAAAGCTTGTCCTTGCATGGGACTCACATTAGAACCATATATCGTCTCTATGGTTGCACTCGAGGAATAACGGTTATCGACCATTCTTTGAGATTCTAAAGTTTGTGCAATATTCATCATTTCAGATTGAACAGCTGTACGATGCCCTTTACGTAAATATTGTAAATATGAAGGGGTAGCTATCGCTGCTAAAATTGCAACAATCGCTACCACAATCATTAATTCAATCAATGTAAAACCACTCTTCACTACCAACTCTCACTATTTGCTTCACATGTATTACATGTAGTTGTTCCACCACAATCATTATCTACAGCGCTAGCCGTTAAACTTTGGCAACGCAAACCTGAGTTTTTAGCAATAAAATTAAAATTTCTCGAATCTGTAGTCGTTGCCCTAATCACCCATGTCTGTCCATTTGCAGCAGAATCAGTTAATAGACTACCAGTAGTTGTATCATCAGTGATTTGAATCGTATAACCACCTCGGGCTAGCGTTACAGAGGTTGTAGTAAAACCTCTGTAAGTAAAATTTCTAGACTTATGTTGCTCCAATCGTTCAGCTAATTTCAAAATTTCACTCTTCGCAGCAGAGGCTGTAGCCCTCCGGGTATAGCTTTGATATGAAGGAATGGCAATAGAAGCAAAAATAGCTACGATAACAAGGACGACCATAAGTTCAATCAGAGTAACACCCTGATTGAATTTCGGATTATAGTATTTACTCATAAATCATCCTTTCTAGCGATAACGCTCATACCAACGCACAGGCACCAAATGACTTGTACATTGCCACTGCCCTGTTCCTTGTTGGTTACCGGATAACTTTAACTTTCCACAACTGTTCTGCGGCGCAGGATTATCATCAGTCGGTACAAATCCAATATTACGAATGCCTGAACCAATTAGATTCAAGTTCTTACCTGCTGCATCAATCTGAAAACCACTTGGATTTTCCTTAGTCTGATTAATCGATCCATCTGCATTAAGACATGCCCCAAATGGTAAACAGTAAGTTTGGCGATCTGTTTCACCCACTACACGTGGCAAACAAGGATCTGACGCAACAATACCTGTTCCTTGAGGATCATATACAGGAACAATTAAATTGCCCGTAATTGCCATTGGTTCTTCAAATGCTTTAAGTCCCCCTTTAACACGGAAACTATTATCTGCTTTTTCAGTACCATTGCTTGTACTTGAAAGCGATCGATACCAACCTCCCTGACCTGTGCCTGTACTTGGAAAGAAAATTTGCCCTACACTAGTTTCACCTGTTCTTAATATTTGTGGATTTTTTCGAAGATTTAAGCGAATAAGGTCCTTAGTTTCAAGCTGACTATCACTTAACGACATTAAATTCTTCTTGATAAAGTCTCTATCAATAATTCCATATACATTATTTACAGGCCGACCACTGAGTGCCGTACTAGGAGACATACCTTCCCGCCCAATAATTGGATAAACATCAAGCGGTGTACTCCGATCACCAGAAGACATCCCAACCGTAATAAATGAGCGACTGCCATAATCATGGATTGTTACTGTAGGCGGCTCATAAAAACGAGGGGCATTTCCACCTGTGTAATCATTTCCACTATCATTTGTTGTATCATTTGTTGCTAGATTTGCCAAGCGAACTACTCGTATGCCAAAACTACTATAAGTCGAATTAGTCTGTGTCTGATTATTATTCAGATCTACACGGAAGATTTGTCCACCTAAATCGCCAAAATACAAATGGTCTACTAAGCCATCCCCATCTCGGTCCAAAGTACTAATACGACTAACAATACTATGCTTCATATTAGCATTATCATTACTTGAGCCTGTATCACTGGTCCACCATAAACGCTCTCCAGTTTTGGCATCTATAATATAGACAGCATTACCTTTTGCTTTTCCATTGGTAAAGCATGAGTCGCTCAACGTAATATTTGGTTTTTCATAGCATTGATCATAACCACCACCAACAATCATGACGCGTCTAATAACACCGTTATAACGAATATTTGCAAGCACCGGCTTAGACCAACTTTGTCCCATACGGCTATAGTCAGCTTGGTCTGCACCTATTCTGAACATTAATTGTGGGGAAGTAGGATTTAATACATTTAATCCATAATAGCTGCTTCCACCCATCCGCATTCCGCCATAAATATTCATTTGCTTAGCGGTCACTTTAGATACTGCCGTGCTACCAGAACCTGTAGTGGTAATGTTGTATGCAGGATCTGACACCCATGCGCCATCCATACCTTGAGCAGGAGCTGTTGAATCACTTTGACCAACCACTAAAGCTTTAGAAGCTATTGAATCATTTAATATATCGGCTGGTATAAATACCATTTGCTCGACCCCAGAAGAGGCATCAACGATATGCAATCCTCCCTCCATACTTCCGTAAAGAATAGATTGATCACGTGTGGTAGTTAAATTCCCATTTTGATCTAAAGTTCCGCTATAAGTAAGTTGTACTGGAAAAGAATGAATACTTCCGCCCATCGATAAATAAGGAGCATTTGATGTAGTTAATGAACTTGGTAGAGCTGTCGCTGTAATATCTGTCGGATAACCCAAGTAATTTAATAATTTTAATTTCAAGCTCACAGGAAATGCCTTCAAAACATCCTGTCCCGTAGATGTATCAAATTTTCCTAGAACATAACTTGCAGTATTAACTGCTGTATCAAAAGGATTTGTATTTACAGTAGGTGCAGCAGGAATTTTCAATAAATTCGTATTTGTAGTAGATATTTTAGTTAGACTACCATCTGTGGCCACTGTAGAAACATCAGTAAATAGATTTCGGATTTTACTTTTTCCTGCATAATAATATTTAGTAATATTACCTTGAGCATTTACTTGTTCTGTCTGACCTAAAGCTGGTAAGGGTACATTGCTATAGGTACCTCCTAAGAAAACTTTTCCACCATCATTATAACTAGAGCTATTCCAATAATCTTTTGTGCCACTACGGAATGCTCCATTTGCATCATAGACCAGCCCGCCAGAGTTTGCTTCAAAAGCACCAGCATTTGAACCAGATAAAACCACATGATATTTTTTTAAGTTACCACGCCAAGTGAGGTAAGCATTAGCTGGATCTGGCTCAAAAGCCCGTAAATAACCATATTCCTGTAGATTTTTAGGATTTAATGCATCATAAGGTACAGAAATCGCGCCAGTAGTGAGCGGTTCTAAAGGAACCTTGCCTAAGTTATTAATAAATGCAATAACGCTATCGGTTACCCCTTGCGCACTTTGAGTAGGGAAAAAACCACCATTGCCATAACCTGGAGCAGATACTGCGTTCGCTCCCTGAGTCGGAGAGCATGCATCATCACCGTTTCTATCTATTTGAGTACGGGAACTCATCTTACATGCGTTCTTCGCATCTGTAGTGCTCAAGGCATTTAATGCTGAACCGAAACCAACAAAAGCAGTTTGTATAGATACATTGGCTGGGTTTGTAGCATTATTAGGATCACTTTGAATCACCCCGCCATTAAACAAGGCTTTAGCAAAGTTACTCATATAATCCCAGTTGGTCCCACCGCTCAGGCCACCACTATTACTAAACGAGCCAAGATTCAATGCAGAGGCTAGAACGGAAGAGTTCACATTATTCGTCGGCTCACCGTCAGAAAGAATATAAACCCCTTGACCATCACAACTTTGACGCTGACTAGCAAGAGGTAATGGCGACTTATAAGTAGTATAGTTAGTATTTGGATCTTTTGAGCTCTGCACAGAACTATTAAAACCACTATAACTATTTGTACCTAAAATTGTTTGTGTCTGATAAACACAACTACCTGTGACAGCATTAACTGTACATTGTGTATCATAGGTAGCCGTTGTTGGATTAGTAATTGAAGCAGCACTCCACGTGGTACAACCACTAGAGTTATATGCAGTACAACTTTGATAATTAGGTACTGTGCCTACTACGTTAGTTTGGGTATATGTAGATTTATAATAATAGGTAGTTGTCCACAAAAATGTTTTATAATAATAAGTCGTGTAAGTCGTTACATTTCCGTTTACCGAGCTTGTAACGTTAGTAGTATAACCGGATAAAGTAGATTGGCTTGGGATTGTTGTTGGGGTATATGTACACTTTGTATAATCTGTTGAACCAGCAGCCGAAGCATTACCACAACTATTATAAACAGTCTGTGAAGTCTGGGTGACAGTTGGATAATATTTAAAATACATCGCTACGTTTACTGTAGTCGAACTTAATGTTCGTGTACCCATTAAATAAGCTGCTGCCTCAGCAAAAGCATTCGCTGTAGGGGTACCACCACTTGCTTCTAATCCAGCTACAGCATTTTTTAATGCAACTCGTTGAGCAGATCCGACAATACCCAAATTTGCTGCTGGAACTAAAATTTCACCACTATTATTATCTCCAGTAGTTCCACTGCTATATGTAGAGAAATGTCCCAATCCAACACTTACATTATTAAATATAGGGTTATTATTTTCTAAAAAAGAAAACATACCATCTTTTAAACGCGTTAATCGTTCATAACAGCGATAACTGTTATCTGCTTGTTTCTCACATCCAGTTGTTGAATTAGTTACTTTGCTATTAGTAGTATTTGAGGAAACTCCACAATAATAACGTCGATAACTAGGCGTGGTTGTTGAATTCACATAAGTTGGTGAACAATTTGTAATCCCATAATCATCATAAATACCAAAACCAGACTGGATGATATGCCCCATTGATCCAGAAGTATCTAGCATCATGACAATCGTTTTTTTACCGGCTGTAGGAGAGGCATAAATTTGTAAATCACTTGCCAGCACTACAGAACTCGTCATGAGCCATGTAAATGTTATTAAACTTGAATAAATGGCATACCATAATTTATTTGGTTTAAAATCTAATTTCATGATATTCCCCATTATGAACCTGGCGCCATGGTTTCGGTAAGCTTATTGGTATAATTAAATTCTTGAACTTGAGTACTAAAAGGTACGTTATGGTTTGCTAAACAATCAGCTAACGTCTGCTTACTTACTAAGGCACTGTCAAAGTTATCACTGATTTTGGCACCGCTTGTGCTCAGACAATCTGCTTGTAAAGTTTGCATTGAAGTAGAAGCGTACGCAGGTAAAAAAGAAGTTGTAACAACTCTAATGCGCTGTGTAGAAAGCATACTCTTTGGTAATGCTGTACCCTCAGATGCGTTTGTTCCACGTGCTAAATTTGAACCTGGAATATCATTAATCGCATCTGTTGGAATACTTACAGCAATTTGAGTAACAATAGCTTGGCGATTACTTCCATAATCAGTAGTAAGATCACAAAAACCAGCTATTCCCCCATCCTCTACCACCGCATTATTAGCTGATCCAGCTCGTAATAAACTTGCATCTCGAGTTTGAGCAAAACTTACTGTAGTAGAAACTGGCTTATAGCAAAAATTATATTCCGACCCAGGATGGCTTTCATTTTCTTTGAGCGCAGCTCCCACTACATTAGTAATATTGGTGAGTGTTGATGGGTCCATCTGCGTAATAAGTTGTATGGGAGCATCAGACGATTGAAAGTTTAACTGACCAATTTGACTATTGGTTGCAACCTTCAAAGAAACAATAGCCACTCTTATGGCTAAGACCCCAACAGAAATAACAATTAATAAAATAATAAGCACAACAATAAGTGTTGCACCTCTTTCATGATGCTGAACTATATATTTTTTTCTCAAATGGGTCATAGTTTTTCCCCCATTGCATTACGTAGAGCAATTGTTGTGCTATAAACACGTCGCAAAAATCGCGTACTCGTATCTGTGGCATGCACTGTTTGATCTAACATTACAAATTTTTGGTTAGGATCAATGGCTTTGTTCTGGGCATTATTTGTAGAACGTGCCAACACAGAAAGTTGTATAGACAAAATACGTGGAGGCAATTGAGCTGGAGAAGCAGCACGTGCAGCTTGTGCAGCAACCCGATATTGAGGAATAGTGTAATAAGCAAAGTTACCAGCTGTGTCTTTTGCACCTAATAAAACATGAAAATAGTCAATACGAGGCAATATGATTTGACCCGCATCCCCAAACTTTTCAACCGATGTTGGTTGGGCTGTAGGTAGATCAGAAGGTTTATTTGCATCACATGCCAGTGCATAATCTTGTTGAGAACTACCATTATTATCAAGACGTAAAAAATAGCGTTCTACCACAAGATCTCCTGCCAAAACATTTACACCTTCGCAATTTGTCATATTAGAAGGTGCAATAAATTGAATAGTGAGCTGATCACTTTGTACAGTAGCATTTGAACTATTCTGTATATTTGAGAGACCTTTCCATTGATTATTAGCAGTACTTACCGTATCGCCTGCTCCACGACTTAACAAGGCATCTGCAATATACGTATTACTTCCTGTATCAGTTAATATAGTAGGCACAAAATTTATATTGTTATTGTTGGTGGCCGTAGAACCAGTTAATATCACGCCTCCCCAAGGAGTAGTATCATCTAACTGAGGGTTTACGACGTTTCCATAATTTACAAGTCTTATATCACGTGCAATATAATCCAAACCAAAAACACCACTATCTTGTATTTCAGCATTCGCTTTCTGCAACCGACTTGATAAAATCCCACCAATAAACAATTGGGTAGCGGCTGCAACTAAAATCAAACCTAAAGCCAAAGCCACCATAAGTTCGATTAAAGTAAAACCGTGCTGCTTTACTAAAAATGATCGAGCCATCAATATGCCTCCATCATTAAACATTTAGAATTAGAAACATAAATACCGCTACTAGATATGCAATTTGATACATCTACAGTTGATGCGCTCCCACTTGTACTCATTACAGGTAAAGTTTTTCCCCAAAAAGCGAAAAGGCACTGTCTCTGTAAAGTCATAGTTGAAGTAACCCCAGGACAACTTGTCATTGTAATTTTGATACCTAGTTGATCTGCAATTCTCGCTGTTTGGTATGCATCAAATTGAGCAAGTTGCGAAGGAGTACAAGCCGTGTTGAAGCAGGAAGCAGGAGCAACTGTCGTAGATGAAAAATTACTATAACTACGAACAAAAGCCGGATATTGGCCAGATTGAACACTATTTACACGAATATTTTCGGCTAACCCTCTCATGATTATCATCGCCTGAGATTTAGTTAATGCCTCTGAAGATGCATCCATAGCCTTAAGTTGAAGCGCTACGTAACCTAAAACTCCTATTGCAAGCAAAATCAAAGCGACTAAAACCTCTATTAGTCCAACCCCTGCTTGCGCTTTTAGTTTGGTGGGCATGGTGTCTCCTCAGCTTTAAAAATTAATGTGCCAAGCTTTGTTAGAATAAGAACCTTCTTTTTATTTATTTTTGAATTACAAATAGATATCAGTGTATCTTGGGTGATATTGCTTACCACTCCATTTAGATTAAACGTTAATGTAGTGGTAGCTAAAGAGCTTTGCGTACTATCAGCGGCTATATTTTTTAGTGTAAGAGTATTATTAGAAGTAGCTTGCCAATTTAATGCAGTGGTCGTGTTGGAAGCCGTTGAATTCAAATTAACTGAAACATTCTGACGATTAAGTATTGCTTGGCTTTTCGCTTCCGACAAAGTATTGATTAGGCCTCGTTGATTTTCATCTAGTCGTTTGCTTTCTAATAAATTCGACATAGACGGCGCAGCCATCATCGCAATAATCGCCATTACTGCAATCGTCACCATAAGTTCAACCAAGGTGAACCCTTCTTGCGGAATAACTCCCCTCATCCCCCGAACCCCAAATAAACTTAAGAATTTTTTATTTATTATTTAAATTTTACGGTTTAGATTTACAAAAAAAATACAAAGCAGATAAAGGGTATAAAAAAACAGATAATCGTCACATCAACAATTATCTGTTTTACTATTTTAAAATCAATATGTTAAATAAGTCACACTTTATGCTTGAGTCACATGAATACGTAATTCTTTAGGAAGACTAAAGGTTATGTTCTCTTCACGCCCATCTAATTCTTTAGGTGCTTGCGCGCCCCAGTCTTGTAAACGTTGAATCACTTGCTTAATTAGAATTTCTGGTGCTGAAGCACCCGCTGTCACACCAATTTTGCAAGTATCATTGAACCATGACTGCTCTAGCTGATCCGCATTATCTACAAGATAAGCTGCTTTACCCATACGTTCTGCAAGCTCGCGTAAACGATTTGAATTTGATGAGTTAGGTGAACCTACAACCAATACCACATCACATTTTTCAGCCAAGTCACGTACCGCATCTTGTCTATTTTGAGTTGCATAGCAAATATCATCTTTACGCGGCCCCTGAATATGAGGAAATTTCGCACGCAAGGCATCAATAACTTTAGCTGTATCATCAATAGATAAAGTTGTTTGAGTTACAAATGCAAGTTTTTCAGGATGCCTTACTGCAAGCGCAGCCACATCAGCTTCATCTTCAACCAGATAAATGTCACCACCTTTCAATTTGTCATATTGGCCCATTGTTCCTTCAACTTCAGGGTGTCCTTCATGACCAATTAAAATTGCTTCTGTTCCTTCGCGGGCATATTTGGTTACTTCAATATGAACTTTGGTAACCAAGGGACAAGTCGCATCAAAAACTTTTAAGCCACGACGCTCGGCTTCTTGCTGAACAGCTTTTGAAACACCGTGCGCACTAAAAATCACAATTGAGTCATCTGGAACCTGATCTAGTTCATCAACAAAAACCGCCCCTCTTTGACGCAAATCATCTACAACAAATTTATTGTGTACAACTTCATGACGCACATAAATAGGAGGATTAAAACATTCTAAAGCCCGATTGACGATTGCTATGGCTCGATCAACACCGGCACAAAAACCACGCGGATTAGCTAACACAATTTCCATAACAGCCTCAAAATTAATAGAACAGGGGAATTTCTCTTGAATATTTGCAATTAAAACTATTCAGTTTAAACGCACGGTACACTACAATAGCGAAGATATTTTATCATATCAGGAAAAATATCATGTCGGGTCTATTGTTTGTCGTTTCTGCTGCATCAGGAACGGGCAAAACATCTTTGGTGAAAGCCCTGCTTGACCGTGTGAGCAATTTACATGTTTCAGTCTCACATACCACCCGAGGTCAACGTCCCGGTGAGTTAGATGGTGTTCACTATCACTTCACTACAAAAGATGAATTTCTAGACCAAGTCAACCATGACGGTTTTATTGAATACGCTGAAGTATTTGGTAATTACTATGGCACTTCTCAAGCAACTGTAAAACAACAGTTAGCTCAAGGACACGATGTTCTACTTGAAATTGATTGGCAAGGTGCAGAGCAAGTACGCAAACTTTTTCCTGAATCCAAGCAAATATTTATTTTACCGCCAACACAGTTTGACCTTCGTCAGCGTTTATCTAACCGTGGTACAGACTCAGTTGAAGTCATTGAACATCGTTTAAGCTGTGCAGTTGAAGATATGCAGCATTACACGAACTTTGATTACATCATTATTAATGATGACTTTAATAAAGCCTTACATGAGATTGAAGCTGTGATTACAGCAAATCGTCTAGTGCTATCTCAGCAAGCGAAACGTTATCAAACATTAATTCAAGACTTGATTACTCCTCAACCAAAACAGGAATAACTTGAGTCTAGATCGAAAGCCTTTTATACTGTTTAGTCTGTTCAAATTCACCATTCCAAAACGAGAACTTTTATGGCACGCGTCACCGTTGAAGATTGTTTAGATCATGTAGACAACCGTTTTGAGCTTGTGCTCGTTGCAAGTAAACGTGCTCGTCAATTGGCACGTCAAGGCATGGAGCCAACTGTAGAATGGGATAACGACAAACCGACTGTAGTTTCTTTGCGCGAAATCGCGGCAGGGCACGTTACGAAAGAAATTCTTAAACAACGTGAACAAGATTATCAAACTTCTAGTCTTGATCTTGCTCTTTCTACAAACAGCTTGAATTTAGAAGGTTTTTCTTTCTAATTAATTCTGTTTCATAAAAAAACCATCGTTTTTCTGCGGTGGTTTTTTATTTGGCTTTGTCTTGTATTTAAAGATATTGAAAAAAGCAATTATTTTCATTGAAAAAAAAATACACTTTTTCAAATGAAAAAATTGACAAGTTCCGCAATATGCTTTTCATTAAGAAGTAGATAGATTTAGTTTTTCAGCATTAGGAAAAAGGGTGATTTATGCCAGGCGAAGAGGTCAGCCAAGCCAAGCAACAGCTTAAATTGATTATCGACCCTTACTTATCGGTAAGTGAGGTCGAGAAAGTGCTTGCTGCCTGTGATTTTGCCGATCTAGCGCATACTGGCATTACACGTAAAAGTGGTGAACCCTACATTCTGCATCCAATTGCTGTGAGCTGCATTCTTGCAAACATGCGTTTAGATGCTGAAACCTTAATGGCAGCACTTTTGCACGATGTTATTGAAGACACTCAATATACAAAAGAAGATATTACTGAAAAGTTCGGTCTGACAGTTGCCGAGCTGGTTGATGGTGTAACCAAACTTAGCCAATCAAGTGATAAAGAATATAACAAAGCCGCCTCATTCCGAAAAATCTTGCAAGCGACCCTACAGGACCCACGTGTCATTATTATTAAATTAGCCGATCGCTATCATAATATGACAACTCTAGGTGCTTTACGTCCAGATAAACGTGCCCGCATTGCTCAAGAAACTTTTGATATATTCGTGCCTATGGCAAGATTAGTCGGCATGAATGAAATGGGCGATAATCTAGAAAATCTTTGTTATCAAAACCTTGATCTTGATATGTTTGATAATGTGCAAAATGCACTACGTCTAACCAAACCAGAGCGATGTAAATACCAAAGTATCTGGGAACAAAACCTCGCTGAACTTCTTCATAATTATCACATTCAAGGCCGCATTAAAAAGAAAAATAATAATATCGAATTATTACGCCATTTCGTTAAAAATGAGATGGATTTACAAGAGCTTACCCATAGTCATGCTTTTGAAATCGTTTTACAAACAATTGCCGACTGTGACCGTCTAGTTGAAGCTTTAAGAGAAAACTTTCAGGTTATTCAATATCAGGACCATATCCGCCGTCCGTTACCTGGGGGCAACCAATCTTTACTGATTAAACTTAAAGGCGAGAAAACCACACTCTCTCTTACCATTCAAACCGAGCTTATGCGTAAAGCTGCCCGTTTTGGAGTGGTGCTTGGTGAAAATGCACCACAAACTTGTCGCTCAGCCATTCAGGCCTCTATGCAAAATCTGAATACGCTTATCGATGGAGAATGTGCAAAAACAACCTTTAATGATTTATTAGACTACTTACATCAAGAAAAAATCTGGGTTTACACACCCCATGGTCAACTCCATGAGTTACCACAAGGCGCTACCGTAGTTGATTTTGCTTATTCAGCCAGTTTATTTTTAGGTAACCATGCCGTTGGTGCAAAGGTAGATGGCGAGATTAAACCACTGTCGACACCATTAATCAGCGGTCAGGTGATCGAAGTTATTACAGATGTTTTAGCAACACCAAATCCAGACTGGTTAAGTTTTATTAATACCCAAAAAGCTCGCCGCGCATTACAGCATGTTCTTAAAGACCAAGATATTGAAGAACAGCGCTTAGTCGGTGCACAAGCACTTTCTCGAGCACTGAAACTCTTTAATCGTTCAATCAACGACCTTTCTGAAGCTGACTGGTTAGATTTACTTCAATGGCGCCATATCGATAATAAAAATACATTGTTTGAACAAATTGCGGTTGGTGACTTACTTCCTCAACTCGTAGCTAATCACCTATTTGCTCATGACAAATATCCACAAGTGGAAAATTCAGATCGACTCATTCAAAGTACTGAAGGTATCGATGTTAAATATGCGCATTGCTGTAATCCAGTTTTAGGTGACCCAATTCAAGGACATTTAACACGTCGTGGGCTAATTGTGCATCGCATACGCTGTCATAACTTGCTACATGAACAACATCTACATCCTGAAAATATTATGCCGCTTCAATGGAAAGCAGATGACGTAGATGATGTACGTTTTACCGCCTACCTCGCTATAGATATGGCAATGAATGATGAGCAGGTATCAGACCTGATCTATCAATGTCGTAAAAATAATGCAGGGGTAGAAATGGTTCACTCAAATGAGCAAAGAACTTTTGTTAATATTGTGGTGAACAACCGTAAACATATTGCAAAAGTCATCCGTGACTTACGTATGCATTATGGTTTCCCTCGTATTGAGCGTTTAGATGCGCCTAATCCACAAATGGAAATTTCAAAAGTAAGCTAAGTCTTTACAAGGACTATTGGTCAGATTTATGTTTCTTTAACAAAATCAAACTTTCCAAATCCACTTAATCACTTAAATCGATGATACTTTTGTCCAAAGCTATCATCGATTATGATGAAATGAGATTTAATCAAGGAGAACCAAATGTCCCGCCAAGTGATTCATACTGAAAATGCCCCTGCTGCTATCGGCACATACTCTCAAGCTATTTTAGTAGATAATACGTTATATCTTTCAGGACAAATTGGTTTAGATCCATACAGCATGGAGCTTGTAGAAGGTATCGAAGCTCAAATTCGCCGTGTATTTGATAATTTGAAAGCGGTTTGTGAAGCTGCTGGCGGATCACTCGCAGACATTGCCAAGCTCAATATTTTTCTAACTGATTTATCAAATTTCCAACTTGTAAACCAAATTATGGGTGAATATTTTGCTCAACCGTACCCTGCACGTGCAGCTCTTGGTGTAGCAAGCCTACCAAAAGGTGCATTAGTTGAAATGGATGGAATTGTAATTATTAATCAATAAGATACAAAATATCAAACACCAAAAATTAAAAAATATTTAGCTCTAAATTAGGCACCACCCTTGCATAAAATCTGAACATCACTCAGATTTCCGCTCAGGTGGTCTTTTTTTATCCAAAATCCCAATAATAATAAATGAGATTTTAAATGAATTTCATTGACAAACGATAATAATTATCAATAATATCAATTATCGCATTTATATTTGGGGATCACTCCCATGTACGTTTGCTTGTGTCGTGGCATTACCGATCAAGATATTAAAGACGCTGTTGAAAATGGCGCTGAAAGCTATCGCGAAATCCGTGATTTGCTTGATCTTGGTACTTGCTGCGGACGCTGTGCACCAGAAGCACGTGCTATTATTAGTGAAGAATTAGCAGAAATCGCTGCTCGTATTTCTGTAGCTGCGTAAAAGAATTATAAGCATTTAACAATATTTATTAGCTCCTCCACCGCTTTTTGCGGAACCTTAATAGTTCCCCATTCAAGCGGTTTTTTTTGGCTGGAAACTCTCCTTTACCAATATTGTGTTGTTTTTGATTGCGATTTTCATTTGCTGTTCTATAAATTACTCGCCATATCCATGATTGTTCACTAAAATGGTTTTATAGATTGTCTTAATTGAATTAAGGCAGAAATTGTTTTGGAGTAGTTACAATGAAAGGCAATCGTGATGTCATTAATCAGCTTAACCAAGTGCTGTATCATCATTTAACAGCAATTAATCAATACTTTTTACATTCACGCATGTTTAATGATTGGGGAATTGAGCAGCTTGGTTCTGCGGAATATAAAGAATCAATTCGTCAAATGAAGCATGCAGACAAAATTATTGAGCGTATTTTATTTTTGGAAGGCTTACCTAATCTTCAACACTTAGGCAAACTTTATATCGGCCAACACACAGAAGAAGTTCTTCACTGCGACATTCGTAAAGTGAAAGAAAATATCGAGGCAATTCAAAAAACAATTGCACTCGCTGAAACAGAACAAGACTATGTGACTCGTGATCTTGTTCAAGAGATTTTAGAAAAAGAAGAAGAATATTGGGACTGGTTAGATACTCAAATTGATCTTATAGGTAGCGTTGGTATTGAAAATTACATCCAGAGTCAAATGTAATTTCTCATAAAAAAATCCCCTTGAGTACAAGGGGATTTTTTTATTTATTTTTTAATAATTGCGGCAGTGTTATTTGCTGCCCATAAAGATGCTGCAAAATAAATATTTGCTGTTCTGCCTGCTCTACTTTTCCGTTATACGCAAGTAGTTGAGCATATTTACGTAAATTATATGGCGTCGCTTTGTTCTTCACAAAATTCCCCCATTGAGCTAATTCTGTTTCAGGCAAAGTTATTTCTGGACTAAGCTCAATCCACTTTAAACGCTGTTCAAACTGCGTTAAAACAAAAATCTGGTTACTTCCCATAAGCTCAGCATTTGGCTGCTTATTTTTAAATAGCAAGTTACTATTCATGACATAGAGATTGTAGTCGCGCCAAATCGCAACAATCAGAACTAAACTGATTCCCCAAATGAGGCGAAGAAGCTGTTTACTCAGTACAACGCCTTTTATCATTGGAGTTTGTGCTTGAATGACACCTAATAAAAAACCGCAGGTCAGCAAGAAATAAGCATAGCGCTCAGGAAACTCTAACATTGCATGAATAAGTACTGTACAGACCATCATTATTGCAATAATTGAAATCGTTTCTTTCGCTCGTTGATTTAACCAAAGCAACCAACATGTGAAATAAGCAATAATAAATAAACCAACTGGAATACCATTCCAAATAATAAGGTCTAATAACACATTATGAGCACTAGTCGTCCACTCTGTAGTGGGAAAAAGAGTATAAGCTGATATTTGAGCAACACTGGTTTGATTCCAGCCATACCCCAACCAAGGATGTTGCTGTACAGCAAGTAACATTTGTGTCCAGATATTAAAACGCAAATAACCTGAACTTGCCCGTTCAGCTAAGCTACTTGCCTGAGTTATATCGGTATTCGACCATGCTTCAATTAGGTTTGTTGCAAAGGGTAGAATCACACCTGCAATCACAAAAAAACCAATACACCATAAAAGACTTTGAATAAACCCAAAACGTTTTTGCTGTTTAAATTGCTTAACAACCCAATAAATAAATAAAAATGGGAAAACAATCCATGATGTACGTGATTGACTCAATGCAATCGTAAATAAAATAATTAGTGCCGAAGGCAAGAGTAACCAAACTGCAGCCTTATTCTTTTCATATAAATACAAACAACCTAACAATCCAACAATTAAGAAGGTTGCCATATTGTTGGGTTGACCGAAGTTACCGTATGGACGGTTACCAATCAAATGAAGCATATGAACAAAATGTGAGTCAACATTTAGCCACTGGCAAATTGCAATGAAGCTAGTGGCAACTGAGACAACAATGACTAGTAAGCTAAAACCAGAAAAGATTTGATCTCTCTTTTGTTGATCTAAAGACAAGTTATAACCAGCCAAGACCATAAACCAAAAACCTAACAAGTAAAATGAACTCAATAAGGCTGTGCTCAGATCAAAAACTAAACCCAAACCCCACTGTACTATTGGAATTAAAGTAAACGGTAGCAACAAGAGTTGTGCTCTAGGAATTTTAATATTTTGCTGAATTAGAGCAGCTAATACGCATAACCCTGCCCCAAAAGTACTCACTTCACTCGAGAACATGACCCAAGGGCTATAGTGAAATGGTGATAGCCACGCAAAACCTAACAGAATTGCTGCGAGGAATAGGAAGAATACTTGCATATTGACAGGTTACAGGCCAAAAACTTGAGGGAATTATACAGATAACTTAGTCAACTGAATCTAAAGTTCTAATTAATTATTGTTGATCACAATTGCTTTATACATAAAAAAACGCATCCCTAAAGATGCATTTTTTTAAAATAATTATAAATATTTTCAAATATTTATATTGTTATTTAAAAGACTGCGGTAAATAATCAGCTAGAGTAGTATCAGTTACTGTAACAGTTGATGGCTTAATTACACCATTTTCAGTTACAGACATACCAATTATTTTGGTTTTTAATTTATCTGATACATCAGTAGTCTTAAATGTATAACTAACACCACAACCACTACCACCCGCAGTTGCATCTGCTGTAATAGTTGCAGTTCCATACTTTCCAGTGATTGAATCAGCGGCAGCAGCAGCGGCGGCGCCAGAAGCAAAACAAGTGCCTGATTGCAAATTAGTAGCAATTGTTGTTTTTAAACCATCTGCTAATGTAAAGGCTTCAGAAGCTTGTGATTTAGCAATATAGCTTTGGTATGCAGGAATCGCAATTGCCGCCAAAATACCAATAATCGCAACCACGATCATGAGTTCAATTAATGTAAAACCTTTTTGTGCATTCATAGCCTTTTCCCCAAAGATTGTATGTATGTTTTTATATAAGCCTTTTCAGCTATCAACTATATAGCAGCAACCATGCCAACTTTTATTTTACTTATAAAACAAAAACTTATATTAATTTTTCAATTTAATAAATATAGAATCACTGTAAATAACTGACAAAAATTGTCACATAAATTTTCACTATAACGCATCACATATCAAAAAAAATAAACCAAACTTATCAAACTTTATATTTGTTTTTGTGAACAAATTCTCTTTAAAAATAAATAAATAGGTGACATTTTTTGTCAACCACCTTTAAAAATAAAAAGTTAAAAAACTATGAGATATAAATGTTTTAGAACACAACTCAATTAATGATAATCGGGGCATTTCCCAATTCATTGGATTGATCTGGCATGTTTTCGTCATAAAATCCTGACAACACCTCTCCAATTTGCTGCACACCAATCACTACAGCTTGCTGATATTGTTTTTGTTTAAGTTGTTGAACAATAGACTCACAAATCTGCTGCCAGACCTGATCATTGGTCGCATTTCTAATACCACGGTCAAATATAATTTCTACATTACGTTCACATAAATTTAGGTATAACAATACACCGCTATTTAATTCAGTATCCCAAACGCCTAACTCTGCAAATAACTGCTGTGCTCTTAAACGTGTGTTTTGTCTATAGGCTTGTGAACATGGAATATGGCCTTCAATTACAACCTGTATCTCGCCAACATGTCCATGTTCTGCTTGCTGTACAGCATCGGCAATAATTTGCTTATCTTGTTTTGAAAAATAACGACTACTGGCTGGGAAATAACATAAATGCTTAAACCAACGTTTTAGACTTGGCTCTACAGATTCCTCAATTTTTGGCTGAGTAATAATTTGTGTTGTTTCTGATGTTGTTACCATGAGCCTGAAGCACCTCCACCACCAAAACGACCTCCACCACCGCCATAGCCTCCGCCACCACTGCCGAAGCCTCCTCCACGTCCACCACCGCCAGAACCACTCAGAATGGCCTGTAAAATAAGTTGGGCAATAGAAGTAATGAGTAAAAAGAAGATTCCAAAACCAAGTAATAAGCTAGTCACTAGACCTGCGCCATTTACAAAACCTGCTACCGCAGCAGCAACACCAGCAGTAGATGCGCTAAGAGGTCGTCCCACAATAAATGAACCCACAATTCCAGCAACAAGAATAAATAGAGCCATTGTCAGGGTTGTCTGTTTAGCTTGTTGCTCTTCCGCAGCTTGATGTTGGCGTTCTTTTAAATCTTGAGCAGCTTGCTGAGCGACTTCTGGGTCAAGATTTAGAATCCTTCCAATTTCATCAAGACCTGCATTTAAACCTTGTGCATATTGGGCTTGTTTAAAATAAGGTGTAATTTGGTTTCGAATAATCCGACTTGCGACAATATCAGGCAATACGCCTTCTAAACCATATCCAGTTAAAATTTGTATACGGCGGTCATTTACCGCAACTGCAATGAGTAATCCGTTGTCACGTTTAGCTGAACCTAATTGCCACTGCTCACCCACTCGTAATGCATAATCAAAAATATCTTCTTGACCCGTAGTTGGGACAATAACGACACCAATTTGCGCTTTACCTTGTTGGTATAAACTTAGAATTTTTTGGTCGAGCTGCTGTTTCTCAGCCTCACTTAAAATGTTAGCTTGATCAATAACAGGCTGGTTTAAAGTCGGCAAACCACGAATTGATTCACCATCTGCCATATCGTTAGAGACTTTAGGCGAGGCTGCAACACTTGAAGCAGCTTGTTCACTCGATTTAGACGCAGTGGCTTGATTTTGCTGTTTTTGAATGATTTTGCCCGCTACTACTGCATCGGTCTCATCAGTAGCAGTTGCAATATTACTTTCACTCCATGCCGTATTCTGAAAAAGAACACCACAACAGAGCAAAATTAAGGTCGTAATAAAGACCTTAATTTGCTTAGACTGAAGCAATATAATATTTCTCATACAGCACTCCTTTGATTTATAAAATTAATCAAAAGAAACTTTTGGAGCCTGTTGTGCAGAAGCTTCTGCAGAGAAATTGGCTTTAGGATGCATACCAATTACTTTTGCGGTCACTGCTTGCGGGAACTGGCGTACATATCCGTTGTAATCTTGCACTGTTGTAATATAACGATTACGTGCAACTGCGATACGGTTTTCTGTACCCTCAAGCTGAACTTGTAATTCCTGGAATTGAGTATTGGCTTTCAAATCTGGGTAGTTTTCAGACACAGCAATAAGTCGAGATAATGCCCCTGTTAATTGACTTTGAGCCTGTTGATATTTCTCAAGTAAAGCTGGGTTTTCTAAAACTTCTTTATCAACTTTTAAACCTGCAACATTAGAGCGTGCCTGTGTTACTTCGGTTAATACTTGCTCTTCATGTTTAGCATAACCTTTTACTACATTGACAAGGTTTGGCACCAAATCTGAACGACGTTGATATTGGTTTTGTACTTCAGACCATGCTGCTGTTACAGCCTCATCTTTTACTTGTAGAGTGTTATAGCCACATCCCGAAAACAGTAAGGTGCTGGCAAGTGTTGTTGCGATCGCTAATTGTTTCAACGTTTTCATCGTCACATTATCCTCAAGTTTTTCTTTATATTTTTGACCTCTTTACTCGATTGTATGATGAATTTGGCATTATTGTGTTGGTTTTATTTTATTGATTTTTAAAAACCGGATTTTTAAATTCGGTTTTCTATTAACTTAATCTTTGATCTTTTTCTTGTTGAAAACTTGCCATTTGATATTCTTCTGCTAAAGAACTTTTCCAGTAATCGACCATCTTGTCGTAATCTTTTTGACTAGGATGAAAATCTTTTTTGTAATAGGTAAAGTATTCAGGAGCCAGCTGAATAAGCATTTTGGCAAGTAAATATACGCCAAAAATGTTTCCACCTATTTTAGGTAAGCTCTTCCATTTATCTTGCCAAAATAATCGTGTCGTCCCATAAAAAGCAAGGCTTGCAAAGCCTGTGGTAACACTACGCATGAGCAAACGGCGTATACGGTCATCGCCATATACGTGTTGATAGACATCAAATGCAACTGAACGATGTTCAATTTCTTCAATCGCGTGCCAGACCCAAAGTTTTAAAGCATCTTGATCCAAGGTCTTTAGTAATTCGGGATGCTGTAAAATATATCCTCCAAGTAAAGCTGTAAAATGCTCAAATGCGCAGGTCAGAGCTAGCTGTAACTTAGGAGAAATTGTTCTTAAATATTTATCACGCTCATCTAACCAGTCTTGAAAGCGATCCAGATTGTAATCATCACTACGCCAAGCTTCATTAAACTCACCATGCGCTTTCGAGTGCATTGCCTCTTGTCCAATAAAAGCTGCTATTTGTGCCTGTAATTGAGGGTCAGAAACTTTATCACGCACATTACGTACGCTATTTACAAAAAACTGCTCTCCTACAGGAAATGTTGAAGAAAGTGCAGTTAAAAAATGGGACATTAAAGGCGAATTCGCAAAATAGTACCGCTTAATCGCTGTTGGATTAAATTCAAGGCGGCGCACTGTGATACCCAACGCTTTTCGACGATTTAAATATGATTTTTCTGTCGTCATACCTGCGATGTTCATATTCAACACCTATTGTATTGAAGAAGGAAGCTTTGAGTATGTCGTGCACTTACACAGCTAAAAAGGGCAAAAAAGCTTATTGTATTTGCCAAAAACGTCAAAGTGACCAGCGGTAAAAAATAAAGCCTGCATATCGCAGGCTTTATCAAAAACTTAAGAAGTGATTTTTAGATTAAACACCGAGGTAATCTAAAATACCTTCAGCAGCTTGGCGACCTTCCCAAATCGCAGTTACGACAAGATCTGAACCCCGTACCATATCACCGCCAGCAAAGATTTTTGGGTTTGATGTCTGGAATTTAAATTCTTGCTGTTCAGCTGCTACAACACGGCCCGAACCATCAAGATTAATATTCACATTACCAAACCAGTCAGCCGGACTTGGGCGAAAACCGAATGCAAGTAAAACCGCATCGGCTGGTAGTACTTCTTCAGAACCCGGAACTGGTTCAGGACTACGACGGCCACGACTATCTGGCGCACCCATTTGTGTTGTTACCACTTTTACGCCTGTCACTTTGCCATTTTCGCCAACAATTTCGATCGGTTGACGATTGAACAAGAATTTCACACCTTCTTCATAGGCATTTTTTACTTCACGTGCAGATCCTGGCATGTTGCTTTCATCGCGGCGGTATGCACATGTTACATCATGAGCGCCTTGACGTAATGAAGTACGGTTACAGTCCATTGCGGTATCACCACCACCAAGTACAATCACCTTTTTGCCATCTAAGCTGATGTACTCACTTGGATCTTTTTCCCAACCTTGGCAACGGTTCACGTTAGAGATTAGGAAATCAAGAGCATCATAAACACCTGTAAGATCTTCACCTGGGAAACCACCCTTCATGTAGGTATAAGTTCCCATACCCATGAACACCGCATCATATTCTGCAAGTAATTCATCAATGGTTACATCGGTGCCAATTTCAGTATTTAAACGGAATTCGATGCCCATACCTGTGAAAATTTCACGGCGGCGTTTCATTACATCTTTTTCCATTTTAAATTCTGGAATACCGAATGTAAGTAAACCACCAATTTCAGGGCGCTTGTCAAATACAACTGGTTTAACACCACCGCGAGCTAAAATATCCGCACAACCTAAACCTGCTGGACCAGCACCGATAATTGCAACTTTTTTGCCAGTCCATTTTACGCCTGACATATCTGGACGCCAGCCTAAAGCAAAGGCCGTGTCGTTAATATATTTTTCAGCATTACCAATGGTCACTGCACCAAATCCATCGTTTAGGGTACATGCACCTTCACATAAACGGTCTTGCGGACATACGCGGCCACATACCTCAGGTAATGTATTCGTTTGATGACAAAGCTCAGCAGCTTGGAAAATTTGGCCTTCAGCGATGAGTTTTAGCCAGTTTGGAATGTAGTTATGTACAGGACACTTCCATTCGCAATATGGGTTACCACAACCTAAACAACGGTGAGTCTGATTAGTAACAGTTTCCGATGTAAAAGGCTTATAAATTTCCACAAATTCTGCTTTGCGGACAGTAATATCTTTTTTCTCTGGATCTTGGCGTGCTACATCCAGAAATTGAAAGTCATTATTTAGGCGTTCTGCCATGTCTCTCTCCGTGGGTAGGCGCGGTTTTTACTGTTGTCCGCACCTGCCTATGTCGTTGCAGTCGTGGAATTATTGTGGATCAGCTTGTGTTGTTTTCAAAAGCGTTTGTAAATTAGCAGCCTTTGGTTTCACAAGCCAGAATTTACGGCTGTAGAAATCGAACTCATTGCGGATCTTATAAGCCCAGGCACTACCTGTTTCTTTAATATGCTCATCGATAATACGCAACAAGAACTCTTTATGATCTTCCATAGATTCTGTTGAAATACGATTTAAATCAATCAATTCGTGGTTGTAGTAATCTACGAAGTCATTATCAAGGTCAAGTACATAAGCAAAACCACCGGTCATGCCCGCACCAAAGTTATGGCCTACTTTCCCAAGCACAGTCACAACACCACCTGTCATATATTCACAGCAGTGATCGCCAGCACCTTCAATTACAGCAAATGCACCAGAGTTACGAACTGCAAAACGCTCACCCGCTGTACCAGCTGCAAAAAGCTTACCGCCAGTTGCACCATACAAACAGGTATTACCAATAATTGCTGTATTTTGCGTTTGGAAAGGTGAACCTTTTGGTGGGAAAATCGAGATACGACCACCTGCCATACCTTTACCCACGTAGTCGTTTGCATCACCTTCAAGACGGATGTGCAAACCACCAGCATTCCATACACCAAGTGACTGACCCGCTGTACCCTTCAAGTTCATAACGACTGGGTGTACTTCCATACCTAAGTTGCCATAGCGGCGAGCAATTTCACCTGACACACGAGCACCGATCGAACGGTCACAGTTCACGACATTAAAGTTGAACTGACCACCTGCACTTGATTCAATTGCAGGAAGCATTTCGGCAACCATTTTCTCCGCCAATACACCTTTATCAAATGGTGCATTACCTTGTACTTCACAGTACTGCGCTTTACCGTCAGCAGATGGATGAGAAGTTAACAATGCACTTAAATCAAGATGAGCATGTTTTTCAGTTTCACCCGGTAATACTTCAAGTAAATCAACACGACCGATTAAGTCTTTCAATGAAGAGACACCTAATGCTGCTAACCATTCACGCGTTTCTTCCGCAATAAAGTGGAAGAAGTTGATGAGCATTTCTGGCTCGCCAATATAGTGCTCTTGACGTAAATGATCTTGTTGAGTTGCAACACCGGTTGCACAGTTGTTCAAGTGACAAATACGGAGGTATTTACAACCTAAAGCAATCATTGGTGTCGAACCGAAACCAAAGCTCTCAGCACCCAAAATTGCTGCCTTTATCACATCAAGACCAGTTTTTAAACCACCATCAGTTTGTACGCGTACTTTTCCACGTAAGTCATTTACGCGAAGTGCTTGATGCGCCTCACTTAAACCCAACTCCCATGGAGAACCCGCATGGTGAATTGATGAAAGTGGAGATGCCGCAGTACCACCGTCATAACCAGAAATGGTAATAAAGTCTGCATATGCCTTCGCAACACCAGCAGCAATCGTACCTACACCCGGCTCAGATACCAGTTTTACAGATACCATTGCTTGCGGATTAACTTGTTTCAAGTCAAAAATTAACTGAGATAAATCTTCAATTGAGTAAATATCGTGGTGCGGTGGAGGTGAAATTAGTGTTACGCCTGGTACTGAGTAACGTAAACGTGCAATTAAACCATTTACTTTACCGCCCGGTAATTGACCGCCTTCACCTGGTTTTGCACCCTGAGCAACTTTAATTTGCAATACTTCAGCAGAAGTTAAGTATGCAGGGGTTACACCAAAACGACCTGATGCGATCTGTTTGATTTTCGAGTTACGAATTGTGCCGTAACGAACAGGATCCTCACCACCCTCACCAGAGTTTGAGCGACCGCCAATCGTATTCATCGCAATTGCAATTGCTTCATGTGCTTCTGGAGAAAGTGCACCTAAAGACATGCCTGCCGAGTCAAAACGAGGCAAAATGTCTTCAACTGATTCAACTTGCTCAACTGGAATCGGATTCGTTGTTTTTAACTTAAATAAGTCACGAATAGTCGCCACTGGACGATTATTAACTAGTTCAGCATATTCTTTAAAGTGTTCGTATTTACCAGAGCGAACCGCTTTGTGTAATGAGTTAATCACATCTGGGTTGAACGCGTGATACTCTTTATCAAATACGAATTTAAGCAGGCCACCTTGATCAATTGGTTTACGATTTGACCACGCTGTAGCAGCTAATTTTTTCTGGTCTTTTTCAAGATCAGCAAATGTTGCACCCTGAATACGACTTGGAACACCCAAGAAGCACTGATCTACAACTTCAGATGATAAGCCCACTGCTTCAAAAAGCTGACCGCCACGATACGAAGCAACTGTAGAGATACCCATTTTTGAAAGAACTTTTAATAAGCCTTTCTCAATACCTTTACGGAAGTTCGCTTGAGCCTGAATTGGATCACCTAACAGCTCACCTTTAGCAATCAAATCATTAATCACGTCATATGCAAGGTATGGATAAATTGCTGTTGCACCAAAACCAAGTAATACCGCAAATTGGTGAGGATCACGTGCAAAACCAGTTTCAACCATGATGTTTGCATCAGTACGTAAACCAGTTTTAATGAGGAAATGGTGTACCGCCCCTGTTGCAAGTGCTGCATTTGCAGGTAAGAAACCTTGGCGAATATTTTTGTCAGTTAAAACAATTAGGGTTTTACCATCACGAACAGCTTGTGCCGCTTCTTCACAAATGCGTGTAATCGCAGCTTGCAAACCTTCTTCTTCGGCATAGTTCAAATTGATGTCAACAGACTCATAGCCAGCACGATCAATAGTACGAATTTGCTGTATTTTTGAGTTAGACAGAACAGGACTCGAAATAATGAGTCGATCTGCGTGCTCTGGCCCTTGCTCAAATACATTCTGCTCACGACCCAAACAGGTTTCGAGCGACATTACAATCGATTCACGTAACGGATCAATTGGAGGATTTGTTACTTGCGCAAATTGTTGACGGAAATAATCTGTCACATGGCGTACTTGACGAGACAATACAGCCATTGGCGTATCATCACCCATTGAACCTACAGCTTCCTGACCACTTTCAGCAATTGGACGCAACAACTGATCGCGCTCTTCAAATGTCACCATAAACATTTTTTGAGCTGCTTTTAAAGCATCGCCAGTTAAACCTTGATCAACTAATTGTTCTTCAAGCTCAGGATTAGCATTTAAGCGAATTGCATGGTCACGCAACCATTCACGGTACGGACGCATGTTTTTAAGATGTGTATTTACATCTTTTGTATCAAGTACTTTGCCAGTTAAAGTATCAACTACTAAAATTTGGCCAGGACCTACGCGACCTTTAGAAATCACATCTTCAGGTTCATAACCCCAAACACCAATTTCAGATGCCAAAGTAATGTAATCATTTTTAGTAATGACCCAACGTGCAGGACGTAAACCATTACGGTCAAGCATACAAATCGCATGACGACCATCTTGAATAACCAATCCCGCAGGACCATCCCAAGCTTCCATATGCTTAGAGTTAAACTCATAGAATGCACGTAAATCTGCATCTAAAGTTTCAACGTTCTGCCAAGCTGGCGGCACGAGCATACGCAATGCACGGAATAAATCCATACCACCACCGACCAAGATTTCAAGCATATTATCTAAACTTGAAGAGTCTGAACCGGTACGGTTCACAATCGGGTTAAGCTCAGTTAAGCCCGGTAACAATGGATTTTCAAATTTAGGCGTACGTGCTAATGACCAATTACGGTTTGCTGTAATGGTGTTAATTTCACCATTATGCGCAAGATAACGGAAAGGCTGAGCCAGAGGCCAACGCGGTAAAGTGTTGGTCGAGAAACGTTGATGGAACACGACAATATGTGATTTTAAACGTTCGTCTGCCAAGTCTGTATAGAACTCAGCAATCGCCGCAGGCATCATCAAGCCTTTATAGGTAATCACTGTAGAACAAAGCGTAGTCACATAGAATAACGGGTCTTTTTGTAATTGTTGTTCCGCACGGCGACGCGCCAAAAATAACTTACGGTTAAATTCAACTTCGGTTACACCCATTGGACAGTTCACAATGACCTGTTCAAAAGCAGGTAAAGATTGAAGTGCAATTTCACCTAGTGCATCGTTATTTGTAGGGACAACACGCCAAGCCAGTACGCGTAAGCCTTCTGCTTCAATTTCTTTATTTAAAATATTTTTAGAATGTTGCGCTAATGCCGGATCAATATTTAGAAATACAGTACCCACAGCAAAAACTTCACTAAGTGTAATATCACTTAGTTTTTTTGCTTCATCACGGAAAAATTGCTTTGGCATCGCCAATAATAAGCCGCAACCATCTCCCGTCTTGCCATCTGCGGCAATACCACCACGGTGCGTCATGCAACTTAAACTGTGAATCGCGGTTTCTACTAGATGATGACTTGATTCACCCTTCATATGGGCAATCAGTCCAAAACCACAGTTATCCTTAAACTCATCAGGTTGATATAAACCTTGAGCGGGAGCTACAGTATTAGGCGATGGCATGTGCATAGCGTACCCTTCTTTCAATAAGGCTCTTTCGAGCGTCAAACAAACAACTTATTTCTGCGATATTGCCTATAGACGATAGTTAGCTCAATGTTTCGCAAAAAAAAATTTTGGGCTGATAAGCCAATATACGCTGTTCCATAAATGCGTACACTGGTTTTTGCTAGAAAAATGTTTTGACTTATTTCGCACTCTTTTAAAGCAGTTTGACCCCACGACTCTGCATAGAATTTACTCTTTAGAGCGCCAAAATAGATAGCAGTACATTAATAAGCACAAGAATAAAGCAAAAACTATGCCAATATGATTTTAACAACTTAAGTGTCTATATTTATTAAAAATAAATCAGTTTTATTCAGGTTATCATTTTAATAAATGACCAAATATGCACCACACTTGGTCAAAAAGTATATATCTCTTTTATTGTTGCACTATATTTGTGCAAATTATTCTTATTGTTAATTTCCTTTTGTGCCCTCATTTGTTGCATTTTTTGAAGAGACTTCAGTTGCACGATTTTGTTGAGACTTTTTAGCAGGATCGACAGCAGAATTCGACTGATTTACATCTACAACATTCCCCTCAGCATCTCGGCGAATAATGGTTGTCCGAGTTGTAGAGTTCGTTGCTGGCGCAGCCACTTTAGGTTGCGTACTTACATCCCCATTCAGACCTCCACTCATGAGCAAAGACTCATCAATTTTAGGCAATGCCGCTGGGCGTAAACGCACTTCATAAGTTTGGCTAATCCCACCTTTCATTTCATCTGCACCCAAGTCGTTGACTAGTGGTACATACGTCGAAAATTGTTGGGGTTGCGGTTTAATAGATTCAGGCAAATCAAGATTCAGTTGTGTTAATTGCTGAATTACATCTTCAGAACGTTTGAATACACCGTATGTCAAAACATATTGTTCAGATTGCTTATCACCACTTAATCGGAAGTAAATAAATTTATTTCGGTCTGAACGACTTTTTAAAAAGTTTTTAACAATATCTTCATCAGATGCACGGAACAGTTCAAGCGTCCATTGTTTCTTATTTTCATTAATAAATTTTGTACCGCGGAACTCGGCCTCATGCTGACCCGATACAACAGTCCGGGTAGTTAAATCAAGAGGCCTAACTTCATCAGCTAAAGCCCCTAAGTTAGCTGTTGTTGCCACTTTTTCTGGCTGAATTTGCACTGGTGTTTCTGAATCGGCTGATTTTTCAACTTCGACAAGCTTCTTACTATCAGTTATTACCCAAAAAAGAAAAGCCAGAAACAAGCAGACGATACCACCCACCAACCAGATATATTGCTGAACATTCTGCCAAAGTGTACGTGATACAGTCATGTGTTACCTTAATTTATTATCCGTGTTGATTTGCCAAAATAGCTTTTTTCATGAGTTCAACATCAAAGTCTTTAGTAATTACCGCTTGCCCAAGTTGCTTTAACAACACTAAGCGTAATTGACCATTGAGAACTTTTTTATCATGTGCCATATATCCAAGGAATTCATCCAATGGAATTTTTGGACATGATATCGGCAAATTAGCGCGTTGAATAATTTTTTTTGTACGTTCTACATCATCGCTTGAAATCCAGCCTAAACGCTGTGATAAATCAGCTGCCATGACCATGCCAGTAGCTACTGCTTCGCCATGCAACCAAGTGCCATAACCCAGATAAGATTCAATAGCATGACCAAACGTATGACCTAGGTTGAGTAACGCTCTCTCGCCTTGCTCTTTTTCATCGCTTGCAACAATACGAGCTTTATGAGCGCATGAACGATAAACAGCTTCTGCTAAAAGATTAGCATCCCGTCCAATCAATCCATCCATATTTTGCTCTAACCAAACTAGAAAATCAGCATCACCCAACAAAGCATATTTAATAACTTCTGATAATCCAGCAGACAACTCTCGATCAGGCAAAGTATCGAGTTGAGCCATATCGGCCAAAACAACTTGAGGTTGTTGAAATGCGCCAAGCATGTTTTTACCCAGTGGATGATTAATTCCTGTTTTACCACCTACACTTGAATCTACCTGCGAAAGAAGTGTAGTAGGAACCTGAACAAAATATACACCACGTTGAAAACATGCTGAGGCAAAACCAGCCATATCACCAATAACACCACCGCCTAAAGCTAAAACCGTACAGTCTCGGTTAAAACCAGCTTCAAGTAATGCATCAAAAATTAAATTTAAATGTTGAATATCTTTATATTTTTCACCATCAGGCAAAATACAAGTAGCTATCGTTTTACCCAAACTTTTTAACGCGTCTTGATAGTTAGACAAATATAAAGGAGCAACCGTTTCGTTACTCACAATCATGACCTGTTGACCACGAAGATAAGGCTCAAGCAACTGCTTAGGATCAAGTTGACTGCCAATAAAAATAGGGTAACGGCGTTCGCCTAATTCAACATGTAAAGTTTGCATGAGTTTATTAAACCACGAGTAAGTTTGGCTATTTTAGCGTGTTAGACAAAATAAGTTGCAAAATCTTTTGAGCAAGATCGCGTGCAGCACCCTGATTCGTTTCAATCGTGTAATGAGCAACTTCACGATATAAAGGATCACGTATTTTTAACAAATCTCGTAATTTTTGTTCAGGATTTTCAACTTGCAATAGAGGTCTGTTTTTATCGCGATAAGTTCGTTGTAATTGTAGTTCCACGGGAGTGTAAAGATAAACAACAATACCGCGCTGCTTTAGAAACTCACGATTAGGTGCTTGAGTAATCGCACCGCCTCCTGTTGCTAAAACCAAAGCCTTACGAGAAGTCAACTCATTCAACACGATGGTTTCGCGAGTACGAAATCCGAATTCCCCTTCTTTTTCAAAAATCCAAGGAATAGTAGCGCCTGTTTTGCGTTCAATTTCGTGATCACTATCTAGAAATTCACGCCCTAATAGTTCGGCTAAATGACGTCCAACGGTTGTTTTTCCTGCCCCCATGGGCCCTACCAAATAAATATTTGGCAGGGTTTCAAACGCTTTGCTTGGCAAGGCGCCACCTATTTCAATTGCTTTCATTAAAAAATATATTAATGATTTCTCACCAAAGTGTCATTAACAATTCGTGGCGTAACGAAAATCAGTAACTCTTGTTTATCATCAGATTTCACATCTTTTCTGAATAAATGCCCAAGTACAGGAATATCACCAAAGAAAGGAACCTTGGTTTGTGAGTTAGATGTGGTCTGCTCAAATACCCCTCCTAAAATGACCGTTTCACCGTTATTAACCAATACATTGGTGTTAATCTGATTTTTATTTAAAATTAACTCACCATTAGGAGCAGCACCAGCAACGGAATCTTTTGAAATATCTAATTTCATTTGAATTTTACCGTCAGGTGTAATGCTTGGAGTAACATCCAGACTTAAAAGTGCATCTTTAAAAGAAGTTGTAGCAGTTGAACCAGCAGCAGAGTTCGTTGTGGATTGATATGGAACTTGTTGACCTGTTGCAACTTTCGCTGGTTGTTTATCTGCTGTCATCACCTTAGGCGTAGAAATAACCTCACCATAGCCATCGGCTTGTAATGCGGAAAGTTCAAGATCAAGCATAAAATCAGACATGCTAATTAAACCAAAGGCGATACTTCCAGCTGGATTGGTTACCCCTAAATCGACATTTAAGTTATCTGGACGTTCAATCGTATATTTATAACCACCCGTTGTACTGTCTTTTTCTGGCTTTCTTAAATTCCATAAGGTTGTTTCACTACCACCAACCAGCAAATTATTATTATTGGTAATCCCTTGGGATAATATCCCCCATTTAACACCAAGTTCTTTGGTGAAAGATGTAGATGCTCTAACAATACGCGCCTCAACCATGACCTGCTTAACTTGTACATCCAGTAAATCAATCATTTTACGAATTTGATCAATCGACTGAGCTGTATCATTAATAATTAAAGTATTGGTGCGATCATCTTGCGTAATAGTTCCACGTGGACTCAATAAACTTCCTACGTTATTTCCTAAACTATCAACACCCGTATTTAAATTAGTAGATGTAGAATTTCCACCATCAGATGTGCGCTGCACACCATTGCTGTTATTTGAACCCTTTGTAACCAAGCTCATAATATCTTGAGCTCGTGCATATTTAAGTTGAATATACTCAGTCTGTAGCGGGGCTAGCTTGACACTCTGTGCCACAGCTTTTGCTTCTTCTTCTTCAGCCTTGATCAACTCTGTAACAGGAGCAATCCAAATAACATTACCATTTCTGCGTTTATCCAGATTTTTGGTCTTTAAAATAATATCAAGTGCCTGATCCCACGGAACATCTTTTAAGCGTAAAGTGATATTACCCTGAACACTATCGGCAGCGACCATATTAATGCCAGTAAAATCTGCAAGTAACTGTAGAACTCTACGAACTTCAATATCCTGAAAATCGAGAGAAAGTTTATTACCAGAGTACTTAGGCGTCTTATATAAAGAAGTTACATTTTTGTCCTGAGGACGCTTTAAGCTAATGGTGAGTTTATTTTCCGCCTGATAGGCCATGTATTCATAGCTACCAGTGGATTGGATCGTAATGACACCATTGCCTTTTTCATTATAAGATTCGATGGTAGAAACAGGAGTCGCAAAGTCGTTCACATTTAAACGTTTAGCTAAATGTGTTGGAATTTTAGAACCAAGCGTTCTTACTACAACTTTACTGCCTTGCTGTTGAACATCAACAGGGGTATTACTTCCCAATAAATCAATAACAATTAGTCCTTCACCTTGACCACCACGCTGAAAGCCAATATTGGAAACACCTTGTGGTTGTATCGTACTTGCTGGCAAAGGTTTAATAGCAGCTTGAGCTGAATTAATCTTTAAAATAAAAGTATTGCCTTCAATGCGCGTTGTAAATGCACCTGCATCTTTTAAATTTACAGTTAAACGTGAACGCTGATCATCAGAACTTACATCGACCGAGGTCGCTTCATTTGTACCAATTGCTACTTTTGACTGTGTTAAAGTCTGCTGAGCTTTATTAAAATCTAAAATCAAACGTGAAGGATTTTCAAGTTGATATGCCTGTGGTTGCGGTGGCAAACCATTAAACATAACTCTAATTTCTGTACCCTGACCTGCAATTTGTGTCGGTACAATATTGGTCATGCTGACCTGTGCAGATGCAACCTGCATAAGTGCAATGGTTACAGCCCCCATAGAAAACTGACGGAATACGTGATTCATTGTCTAACCATCCCCAATTAAATAATCTTTAAAAATACTTTTTCTTTGTTATTCCCTAAATTTTAGGGTGCGGGCCCAATTAACACTAAGGTTCTTGGTCTCTCCACATAGCCTTCGCGTCCATCAGGGACAATTTCTACCAGATCAATCTGGGTTGGACCAATATGCGTAATACGCCCTTGATTCATCCCGATATAGTTGCCTACCTGTACTCGCTCAATTTGGTGATCAGGTGTCTGAATAAGAGCAAGCACTTGCCCACGGTTGTTACGTATGCTTCCTTTCATGTTTAAGGATTCTAATGCATAACTTTCTAGAGGCTGAGGCGCACGTGAGAAATTCGGATATACCCGTTTTCCTGCCATAATTTTGAGTTCAGCAGCTAGTGAGCTTGGTAAAAATGGACTCTTTAGCTGATGAGCCGCATAATTAAATTGTGGCACAGGTGTGAAAACAGGCGATGGATCTATCGACTGTGGCGGCTGATTACGTATATTTGCCATTTGCTGATTTACAGCGTCAATTCTCGAGTCGCATCCGACTAAAACTAAACATGCCAAAATAGAAAAAGAAATTTGCTTAAGTTTCATTGTAATGCTCCTATTTCGACTGTGTATTAGCAGTAGAAGAAACAGGTGCTACCGAAGCAGGAGCTTTTTTCTCTGGATGTTCAGCATTTTCTACGGCGCCCATATAACGATAAGTTTTTGCTTTAATAGAATAATTAAGCACAGGAATATCTGATTTACTATCTTTGACTGGTGCAGCTTCGACAACAAAGTCATGCATAGTCACAATACGTGGTAATGCTGCGATACTACTGACAAAAGCACCAAAAGCGTGATAATCACCAGTTGCTTCCATCGTAATCGGTTGTTCAATAAAAATTTCCTGCTTTACTTCATCTTCTAAACGGATATTTTTAAACTTCAGACCAGAATTTACCCCGGTTAAGTTGATATCTTCAACCAAGCTTGGAATTTCGGTTTCTTTTGGCAATTGCTCTAATTGTTGATTAAAGTTTGCTTGCATATCTTGAAGTTGAAGCTGATATTGCTGCAAATTACGTAATTTTGAATCTTTTTCTCGAAACTCATTCAACAAATTACTTTCTTGTGCCTGTGCATTATCAATTGCTTGTAGCTTTGGCTGAATAACAACAAAATATCCCAAAGCCAACACAGCAAAGAAAATGAAAATCCAGCAAGTAATTTTCACAGATAATGGCCAGCTACCATAACTGTTCATATCTAGTGTGTTAAATTGCTGAAGAAATTTCTCTAAAGTGATCTTTTTTTTCTTAGATGGAGCTTGTTCTAACGACAACTCATGAAGTTCTTCTGGACTCATTTAACCGCCCTCTTATTCGTACTTACAGACGTATTGGCGGTATCATCTGTTGTTGTCACCCCCACTTCGCCCAAATCAACAGTCACAACAAAACTGCCGTAGCTATCCTCCACTCTAGGGAGCAGCGAACTCGCAGTCTTATCTTTTTTCTCTTCGGTGACCAAGAAAGAGTTCATAAAAGCGTTGCGATACCATGGTGATGCTTCGAGCTTACGTAATAATTCTGCAACTGTATTTGGACTTTCCGCTTTACCTTCAATGGTAAATTTATCCCCAGTTCGACTAAATTTAGTCAAATACATCGCTGCAGGAGTTACACGTACCAATTCATCCACCAAACGCACGACAACTGGACGCTGGCTTTGTAAGCCCTGAATGAGCTTCATACGCTCGATAATGGCATCACGCTGTTCTTGCAAGCCATTTAAAGTTTTAAGTTGTTGATCTAGATTCTGATTTGTACTGCTGATGAGTTGATTCGCTTGTTCTTGATCATTTAATTTTTGATTCAAATAAAACCACCCGGAAAATACAGTGGTGATTCCAAGAACAACTACCCCAAAACATAAAATAATAAATTGTTTTTTACGTTGCTCCCTAAGCCCATCACGCCAAGGGAGTAAATTAATTGTTGCCATTAATCAAAACTCCTTAAAGCCAAGCCACATGCCACCATTAATGATGAAGCATCATTTTCAATTCTTTGAACATCGACTTGAGGAGAAAAACCCATTTGTAAAAATGGATTGGCAATGGTGACACGGTAACCAAGTTTTTGCTGCAATAACTTGGCAAGCCCAGGAATATTGGCATTCCCACCAGCGAGTAGAATGTGGTCTATTTCATTAAATTGTGATGAAGAGAAGAAAAATTGTAGAGATCTGGCCGCTTGCTGCACTACAGCATCTAAAAATGGCTCTAAGACTTCAATATCATAATCATCTGGCAAAGAGCGCTCTTTTTTAGCCCGCCCCGCTTCTTCTAAGGACAAGCCATAACGACTTTGAATTTCCAAAGTAAGTTGTTTACCACCAAAGACTTGTTCACGGGTATAAATGATTTTGCCATTTTGCATGACCGATAACGTCGTCATGGTATGGCCTATATCTAAAATACCAATGGTATTTGCACCCATTGGTAAGCTATCAGCAAACACACTAAAAGCGCGCTCAACAGCATAACTTTCCACATCAGCAAGCTTAGGTGTTAAGTCCACCAGCTCCAGCACTTCTACTCGTGTTTCAACATTTTCTGTTCTTGTTGCAACTAAAAGTACATTCACACGGTTTGGATTAGGCAGTCGATCTGGTAAAACCTCAAAATCGAGGCTCACTTCATCCAAAGGGAACGGTATGTACTGCTCCGCATCTAATCGAATCTGAACCTCTCGCTCATCATCATTCATATCTGCATCCATTTCGATGGTTTTATGAATAACCGTCGATGTTGGAACAGCAATTGCAGCGTTACTGGTTTGGGGATTTGCTAAATTCATCGCCCGCTCCAAAGCTTCTGCTACTGCTTCTGGATTTAAGATATTTTTTTCAACTACACTGTTTTCAGGTAAAGGCATCAAAGCATAGCTTTCTACCCAATATTTACCGTTCTTGACAGAGAGCTCCAACAACTTAACAGAAGTCGAACTAATATCGACGCCCATTAACCCCTTATTAGGTTTACGATATAACCTGAGCACACTATTGTCCTATTATTTTTTTATCCCCAAAAAAAATTACAAACCAATAATCTAGGTCTTTATTTTTACACGGATACAATATCTCATCTAACAATCCGCATGTCTAAAGGCTATACTGACCACAATTAGTTTGTATTCGATCTTATTAAAGCTTACTTATCATGAAAAAGCTATCCAGTTTGGGCTTCGTGCGTCCAATTTTTTTGATCATTATTATTATCTTAGTCTCACTTCCGATGGGCTTTTATGGCATGTATCTCTATATTGCCCCATCGCTCCCTGAAATGAGTTCACTAAAAAAAGCTCCGCTTTTAAAACCACTACAGGTCTACACATCAGATAATCAACTGATTGCCGAGTATGGTGGTAAGCTTTCTATTCCAGTTGAATACAAACAAATTCCACCTGCTTTTATTCATGCATTTTTAGCAGCAGAAGATTCTTCTTTCTTTGAACATAGCGGGATCAGCTTTAAAGGTTTAGGGCGTGCTTTAAGTGAAAGTGTCACCGGTTCTGATGTGCAAACTGGTGGTTCAACCATTACCATGCAGGTTGCCAAGAACTATTATTTGAGTCCAGAAAGAACGTTAAAACGTAAAATAACCGAGATCTTTTTGGCTCGAAAAATTGAGCAAAATTTATCTAAAGAAGAAATTCTCAGTCTTTATGTGAATAAAATTTTCTTAGGGAAAAATGCCTACGGTATCGCCGCGGCTTCAAAAATTTATTACAACAAAAGTATTAATGATCTAAGTATTGCTCAAATGGCAATGATCGCCGGCTTACCAAAAGCTCCATCTAAATACAATCCAGTAGTTAACCCTGAGCGTGCCCTTGAACGTCGTAACTGGATTTTAGGCCGCATGTTACAACTGGGCTATATTTCTCAAGCAGAATATCAAAAAGGTGTTGCAGAGCCGATCAATTTGAACATGCCCAATCGCGACCTAAATAACATTCATCCATATGCGGGTGAAATGGTTCGCTCGGAGCTTGTAAAACATTTTGGCGAACAAGCCATTGATTCTGGCTATAAAGTCTATACAACTATAAATGCTAAACGCCAAGCGATTGCAGAGAAATCTGTGCAAGATGGTCTTGAAGCTTATGACCGTCGTCATGGTTGGCGTGGTGCAGAAGCACACGATAAACCTTTAAGTGAATTTAGAGCATATGCCAACACCTACCCTGCACAAGTCAGTAAGGTAAATAGCAGCTCTTTTGAAGCTTTAATGCAAGATGGTACAACAGTTACTGTGCAGTGGTCTGGTATGTCATGGGCTCGCCCCTATCGCAATGCGAATAGTGTAGGTGGCGCTCCTTCCCGCGCATCTCAAATTGTTCAAGTTAAAGACATTGTCCGCTTACGCCCAAATGATGCTAAAACCGCATGGTCTTTAGTTCAGGTTCCCAAAGTTCAAGGTCAATTAATCGCAGTTAATCCTAATGATGGTTCAATTGAAGCAATTGTAGGTGGCTATAATTTCTATCAATCGAAATTTAACCGTGCTTTGCAAGGCTGGCGCCAACCTGGTTCCACGATTAAACCTTTTGTCTATGCATTGGCACTAGAACGCGGTATGACACCTTACAGCATGGTGAACGATAGTCCTATCACGATTGGCAAATGGACACCGAAGAACTCTGATGGCCGTTACTTAGGTATGATTCCATTGCGCCGTGCTTTGTATTTGTCTCGAAATACGGTATCAGTACGTCTTTTACAGACTGTGGGAATTGAACGTACTCGCCAATTATTCATGGATTTTGGTTTACAAGAAGATCAAATTCCGCGTAACTACACCATTGCATTAGGTACACCTCAAGTATTACCAATTCAAATGGCAACGGGTTATGCCACATTCGCAAATGGTGGTTACCGTGTTCAACCACATTTTATTCAGCGTATTGAAGATGCATATGGCAAAGTAATTTACGAAGCTAAACCAGAATATGCATGTATTCCATGTATTAATGCTCCTGAGACAACCCAAGATGCACAGGCAATTACACCAGATGATCAAGTTGTCGAAGTCACGAATAAAGAGTTAGAGCAGAAAGATAAGGCAGCCAAACAGCTTAACCTTAAACAGACAGATAAGAACAACAGTCAATATCGCCAAGCTCAGCGTATTTTAAAATCAAGCTCTGCTTATGATATGGCGAACATCTTACGTGATGTAATTGAGCATGGTACAGGTCGTGCTGCGCTTAAAATTGGCCGTAGTGATTTAGGTGGTAAAACAGGTACAACTAACGACGCAAAAGATGCATGGTTTGCAGGCTTCAATGGTAAGTTAGTTGCAATTACTTGGGTCGGTTTCGACCAACCAACTACATTGGGTCGCCGCGAGTATGGTGGTATTGCAGCATTACCAATCTGGATTAACTTTATGGATCAATCCCTTAAAGGTACTCCAGCTGCTTGGGTTAGCTTAGAAAAAGATGCACAAGCCCCTATTTCTCGTGACAAAAAAGCGGGCGTTACTGAAGTAGGCGATAAGAAAACATATCGTGCAGCTCCACCATTAGCGCGTCCACTATATCGTCCTGCACCGCCACAACCGAAAGCCAACACCAACAATGACTTTGCCGATTTACCGGGTGAAGAAATTGTTATTCCATCAAAAGCTACGCCTCCTGCGATGAAACCTTCACAGGGAGCAGCACCGAAGCGTGAGAAAGACGAATTAGAAAATCTGATTAATCAGATTGAATAGCAAAAAAGAAGCCATCATCAGATGGCTTCTTTTTTACGCTCTTAAAATAGATCGTTAGATGGCTTCTTTTTTTGCGCTTTTAAAAATAGACTATTAGCTAGCTTCTTTATTACGCTTCTGAAAGACATAGATTTGAAAAGATGCCGTTACTTCTAATTGCGACTGCTGCTCTAACTGTAAACGACGCTCGGGAGAAGCTTTATAAGCATAAGGCGTCATAGCAATCAGATTTTTTAAGGCCTGTTGATCAAGAACAAACGGCGCATCAATAATTTGCTCTTGCTTTAGCTCAAACAAATCTTGCAACTGCTCTACAAACTTTTCTGGTGTATGAGGGTTAACCTGCTCAAATAAAGCCTCACGCATTGCATATAAATGTTCAGATGCAGGTGTGACAACAATTAAATATCCATCATTTTTTAAAACACGTGCAATTTCTGATTGTGGAATTGGACTAAACAAACTGGTACATGCATCCATGCTTTGATTGAGCACAGGTAAAGTCGCCCCAGTTCCCACGACCCAAGTCACTTTGGCATTGAGCTTTGCGGCACGTTGCACCGCATTTTTTGCGATATCAACACCAACACATTGCTCCACCACTTGTTGCATGGCACTAGTGTAGTAGCCCTCACCACACCCAATATCAAGTACGGTTTTTACATCTAGTTGTTTTAATAAAGCGACGACAGCATGTTGTAAAGGTTGATAATACCCAGCTTGTAAAAAAGCTCGTCGTGCATCGACCGAATCTGGCGTATCTCCAGGGTTTTTACTATGCTTATGTTGCACAACATGTAAATTCACATAACCTTGTTTAGCGACATCATAACTATGCCCTTGTCCACATCGCCAAGTTCTTTGATTTAAATCCAAGGACTGATGACACACAGGACACATCAATACGCTCATGTTTTTCTCTCAATAAAAAAGCCGGCAATGCCGGCTCTTGTTAAAACCTTTCTTAACGCAATTTTAAAGTCATTAGACCTAAAACTACTAATATAATTGTAATAATCCAAAAACGAATCACAACTTGGGTTTCTTTCCAGCCCTGCTTTTCATAGTGATGGTGCAATGGCGCCATTAAGAACACGCGCTTATTACGCATCCTTAGCGATCCAATTTGCAAGAAGACAGATACTGCCTCCATTACAAACACCCCGCCCATAATCGCAAATACGATTTCTTGGCGTACCATGACAGCAATTGTTCCAAGCATAGCACCTAAAGCTAAAGCACCAACATCACCCATAAAGATTTGCGCTGGGTGTGCGTTATACCAAAGGAATGCCAAACCTGCACCAATCATGGCAGAACAGATTACAACAAGCTCAGAGGTATATTTCACATAGGGAATATGTAAATAGTTAGCAAAACGAATATCACCTGACAAATAAGCAAATACACCTAAGCCAGTAGCCACCATCACAACAGGCATGATTGCCAAACCATCTAAACCATCAGTTAAGTTAACTGCGTTAGAGGCACCATTAATCACCAGATAGGTAAATACAATAAATGCCAAGCCTAAAGGTACAATAGAAAGTGGAATTGAAAGATTCTTAAAGAAAGGAATCAATAAATCCAGCATATTTGCTGTGTGTTCTGCATTCGATTGATCACTTGCAATTAAATATAGCGCGATGCCAGCACCGAGTGATGCAATAGAAGTCCAAAAGAATTTCTTACGGGCAGGTAAACCAGCATTGTCTTTATAGCGAATTTTAATCCAGTCATCTGCCCAGCCAACTGCACCAAACACGACCATTACACCAAGCACAATCCAGACATAAGGGTTAGATAAATCAGCCCAGAGTAAAGTACTAATACCAATTGAAAGCAGAATTAAAATCCCGCCCATGGTTGGTGTACCCATCTTCTTAGCATGATTTTCAGGAGCAAATGAACTTACTGCCTGACCGTATTTTAACGCTTGTAATTTACGAATCATGATCGGTCCAAGGACCAAACCAATGGTCAGTGATGTTAATACACTGAGTAAAGAACGTAATGTTAAATAACGAACGACCTGAAACGAACTGTGATAGCCCGCAAGGTGTTCAAACAACCATAACAGCATTTAAAGTTTCTCCATCAAATCAGCCATCAACGTTTCCATATGAGTAAAGCGAGAACCTTTAAATAGGAAACTCATGGACTGGGGTTGATGTGTTTGGATTAGATTGATTAGAAATGGAAGCGCCTCAGCTTGTGTCTGAAATGCTTTCACTTTATTAGAATGAGAGTCTGCACCCTCGAGAGCGGCTGAAGCAAATTGTCCAACTGCAATAATATGATCTAGAGGAAGCTCGGCAAGATCATGGCCTAAATCATGATGTTCTTGCCAACTGCCATCTCCCAACTCACCAATATCACCCATTACCATCACTTTTATGCCTTGTTGCTGCAACAATACTTGTGCAGCAGCACGCATAGAATTCGGATTGGCGTTGTAAGTATCATCAATAAATAAGTAAGGAGATTTTTGAATAAAGTTCAAACGGCCTTTAGCACCCTGAGCTTGCTCCAAGCCTTGAACAATATCTTCAAGTCCAATACCAAGCGCCAAGGCAAAGGCTACAGCCGCAGTGGCATTTTGCACATTATGCTCACCTGCAAAAGGGAGTTTAACGGCACTAATTCCTTGCGGCGTATGTAGGGTAAAATTTGTGGATTGAGGCAATAACTCAATATCTGTTGCATAAATATCGCCCCCTAGACCAAATGTAGAAATGCGATGTGCTTGCGCAGCTTTATGAATTTCAGCAGTAAAGTCATCTTGTTGTGGAACGATTGCAACGCCATTTGGCAAAATATGACGATAAATTTCTGATTTAGCGCGGTAAATACCTTCACGTCCACCAAACTCGCCCAAATGAGCTGTCCCAATATTTAAAATGCCTGCAACATGCGGCTGAACTAATTTAGAAGTGTAATCAATTTCACCCTGATGACTTGCACCCAGCTCCATTACAGCAAACTGATGTTCTTTTCTCAGCTCAAGCAGCATCATGGGCACACCAAGGTCATTATTTAGATTGCCACGGGTGATTAATGTCGGCGCTAAGCGCGATAATATACTTCCCAACATTTCTTTAGTTGTGGTTTTACCACTACTGCCTGTTAAAGCAATTACTTTTAATTGCGTGTTTTGCTCACGACGATAAGCTCCAAGGTGCCCCAGAGCCAAGCGAGTGTCGGCAACAACCAATTGTGCAATATCTACATTTAAAGGGCGTTCAACAATTGCGATTTGACAACCATTCGCTGCAACCTGAGCTACAAAGTCGTGCGCATCAAAACGCTCACCCTTAAGTGCTAAAAAAACATCCCCAGTTTCTGCATGACGAGAGTCTGTCAAAATACGTTTAATTTCAGTTTGAGGTATCTGGTCTTTATGCCAGTAGCCTTGTGTTGCCTGTTGTAATTGTTGAGTTGTCCACGGTTCCAAAGGCACGGTACTGGTGGTTGAAGTATGCATAATTTGTCCTATTGTGCAGGGTAAGCAGCGTGTACAGTATGAGGTTGTGCAGCAATTGCTGATTGTACTTCAACAACATCATCAAACCAGTGACGCACACCATTAATTTCTTGATAGTTTTCATGGCCTTTACCAGCAATAACGACTATATCACCAGCTTGAGCTTGCTGTGCAACAAACTTAATTGCTTCACGGCGGTCATGAATTTCCTGCATGCGATGCCCAGAGAAATCAATTCCTTGCTTCATATCAGCAAAAATTTGTTCAGGGTCTTCTGTTCTTGGATTATCCGAAGTCAAAATAATCGGATTCGCCCCATCCAAAGCTGCTTGCGTCATCAAAGGACGTTTACCACGGTCGCGGTCCCCACCACATCCGAAAACGGCCCAAAGTTGATTCGAAACATGACGTTTTAATGTTTTAAGCACTTGAATTAAGGCATCTGGTGTATGTGCATAATCAACAACAAATAAACGTTCACCATCACGAATGACCTGCATTCGTCCTGGAGCCCCAATCAAGTGAGGGACAAAAGCGACTAATGCTTCTAAATCAAAACCTGCTTGCTCAGCAGCAATAAGTGCTGCAATCAGGTTTTCAACATTGAAATGTCCCAATAATGGACTTTGAACAGCAAAAGAACCTTGCTGGCAAACTAAATTAAAAGTCGCCCCTGCTAAACTGTAACTTAGGTCACTAATATAATAATCCGCTGTATTTTGAGTAAGCGAATACGTCAGAATCTTTGGCTGAGCAGGATTTTGCTTTGCTGCATTTATCATGAGAGCTGCATGCTCATCATCAAGATTAATAACAGCCACTTTTAAAGAATTGAAGCGAAATAAAAGAGCCTTTGCTTCTGCATAAGCTTCTAAAGTGCCATGATAATCCAGATGGTCACGACTCAAATTGCTATAAACGGCAATCTCAATAGCACAACCATTTAAACGCCCCTGCTCTAAACCATGTGAGCTTGCTTCCAAAGACGCAAAAGTTGCGCCTTGTTTAGCATAATCATGCAACGCATTTTGTAGTTGTAAAGCATCAAGCGTAGTATGAGTTGATGGCGTTAAGTCAGGCAAAATCCCATTGCCTGTTGTACCCATAACGGCGCAGCGCTGTTGTTGTGAACTAATTAATTCAGCAACCAAACGTGAAATTGTCGTTTTACCATTTGTACCAGTCACGGCAATAATACGTACTGGTGTAACAGGGTCTATATGCTGTAAATAACGTTCTTGCCATTCACCCATACGCTGACGTACATCAGGACATACCCACTCATTATGCACACCCAATTCAGTTTCACTAATAATAGCAAGTGCACCATTGGCTAAAGCTGACTCAGCAAATATACGCGTTTTTTCAGGTTGGCTATAACTGGTCAAAGCAATAAAGATTTGGCCTGACTCAACCTTACGACTGTCCAAACTAAAGCCATGAAAAGACTGCTTAGACCACTGTGCATCAATCTCGACTAGATTAATTTCTTGAAAAGAAACAGACATAGCTTACCTGCGAATAGGGTTTACTGAAGTATCAAGGGGTTTATCAAGCGGCACATTCATTAAACGCAATGATTCTTGCATAATACGTGCAAAAACAGGTGCCGCAACCAAACCACCGTAATAACGGCCTTGTGGATTTTCAACAACCACAATCACAGCTAAACGAGGATCACTAATTGGCGCTACACCGGCAAATAAAGCACGGTATTCATTATTAGAATAGCCTTTACGGTCCGCACGAAGTTTATGAGCTGTACCTGTTTTACCGCCAACACGATAACCTGGAATATTAGCTTGCTTCGCAGTACCACCAGGCATAGTCACCTGCTCTAGCATGAGCAAAACCTGATCTGCAATTTTCGGAGCAAGAACTGGTTCACCCTTAGGTGCCTGATCAAGCTTATGCAAGCTTAAAGGCATTTTCACCCCATGATTTGCAAGCATTGCATAGCCTTGCGCCAACTGAAGAATAGTCGCATTCAGACCATAACCATAGGCCATGGTTCCAATTTGGGAAGAGTTTAATTTACTTACTGGAAGCACTAAACCTGAGCTTTCACCAGGGAACTTCACCGCAGAACGCTTACCAAAACCAGCACGATTAAAGAAGCTTGGTAGTGTTTCTTTTGGAAGTGACAATGCAATTTTTGCAGAACCCACGTTTGAAGACTTGATAATCACGCCACTTACAGTTAAAGCACCATAATTATGCGTATCACGAATCGTATGCCAACCTAAACGCATTGAGCCTGGAGAGGTGTTTACAATAGTATTAGGCGTATATTGCCCAGTTTCTAAAGCAGAAGAAATTGTAAATGGTTTCATGGTTGAACCTGGTTCGAACATATCAATCGCACCGCGGTTACGCATGGCATCTTTATTAGATAGCCCATTTTTATCATTCGGGTTATATGACGGCCAACTGGTCATTGCCAGAATTTCACCAGTCTTAACATCTACAGCAATTGCTGTTGCCGAACGAGCATTATTTGCAACACCGGCTGCGGTCAACTCTCTATACATAATGTATTGCAAACGAGAGTCGATACTTAAAGTGATGTTTTCGCCCGGTTCACCCTCACGAATAACCTCGGAAACTTTCAAACGGTTTCCGCGCTTATCACGAATAACTTTTTGCTCACCATCCACACCGGATAGCTGTTTATTGAGCTGCATTTCCAAGCCTTCAATCCCTTGGCCTTCACTATTGGTTAAACCAATAATCTGGGCATTTGGCTGTGGCTGAGGATAATAACGCTTATACGTTTTCTCGGCATATACCCCTTGAAAGTTCCCCTTCGTAATGAGGTCTGCCTGTTGCGGTGGTATTTCTTTCTTCAAAACCAGATAACGAGAACGTGGTCGCGCATTCATCTGTTTTTTAAGATCGGCACGATCTAAGCCAACGACATCTGCCAACTCATCAAGATTCAAATTTTTATCAGGTAATTGTCGTTTTAATTTACGATTATTCGGATCTTTCTTTAATTCCGCTGTAATTTGGTCATATAAGTGCTTGGTATCGAAATAATCACGTGGATCCATGACGATTTTCATGATCGGTGTACTAATTGCCAAAGGCACTCCATGGCGATCACTAATCACACCACGCATGGCTTCCACACGCTCAGTACGCAAAATATTGGCATTAGCCTTGTTTTGTAAAAAATCCTTATTAATTACTTGTACATAAAATGCACGCGCAATTAATACAACAAAACAGAGTAGCACTACTGCCCAGAGCAGATAAAACCGCCACATATCAAAAGCAAGAGTTGGTTTTTCCGAAATAGACTGCTGTTTTTTCCGTGTTTGTTTTGTTCGCTTATCTACCATACAGCAAGGCCTTACTTATTTTGCTCTGAGGTCATTGGTAAAGAAATTACCACCGTTTCTGCAGCCGGTGGAGAAAACATCCGTAGCTGAGTTACAGCACGCGTACCAATCTGTGCCGTTGCACCAAAGGTTTGTTGCTCAATGAGCAAACGTCCCCATTCAGCATTGAGATCATCACGTTCACGCATATAAGAGCTAAGCTCTCTATAATCATGACGATATTCAAATACTTGAAATACCACCATCATGGCACTCATAAAAACGAGCGCCACTAAGACTGTATACACCACAACTTTTTTCACCACTTTGTTTTCTGTGGTTGCGATTTCATCACTGCTTTTCATTACGCGCCTTTTTCTTCCAAGCGTTCAGCAACCCGAAGCCATGCACTACGTGACCGAGGGTTCGCTTTTACTTCTTCTTCACTCGCACGAACCCGTGAAATTTTCTTTAATCTTCTTGTATCTACGCGCTGCTCAGGCATTCCCCAACCGAAATCTTCTGCCAACGTAGATTCTTTTTGAATAAACTGCTTAATCAGTCGGTCTTCAAGGGAATGGAAACTAATAACAGACAAACGTCCTTCCGGTTTTAGTAAGTCTACAGCTTGCGGCAAAAACACTTCAATATCTTCTAGCTCTTTATTAATAGCAATCCGAATTGCCTGAAATGTACGTGTCGCTGGATGTTTATGTTTTTCCCATTTTGGATGGGCGGTTTTAACAACTTCTGCCAATTGAGCGGTTGTATCTAGTTTTCCAGCTAGTTTAATGGCTTTAGCAATACGTCGACTATAACGCTCTTCACCATATTGATAAATAATATTTGCTAATTGTTCTTCTTCAATTTTAAGTAACCACTCAGCCGCAGTTAAACCTTTAGAATTATCCATTCGCATGTCCAACGGACCATCTTGCATGAAACTAAAACCACGCTCAGCCTGATCAAGTTGAGGAGATGAAACCCCTAGATCAGCCATAATACCATCAACGCTCATCACGCCAATTTCCTGCATCTTCTCTTTGATATCAGCAAAACTGGCATGAATGATGGTAAATCTTGGATCTTCTTGTGCCAAGGCAGCAGCAACTTCCAATGCTTGAGGGTCTTTATCAAATGCATAGACTCGTGCATTTTCATCAAGTTTAGAGAGCAAAAAACGTGTATGCCCACCTCTTCCGAAGGTTGCATCGATATACACCCCTGTTGTGCGATCTGCCAATAAGCTCTCAACGGTCTCAAAAAGTAAGACAGAAATATGCGACATAGGTGTTAAATCATTGCGTAAAAATGTAACTGCACATTATCACCTTGTTTACGACCAACGCCAAACGGCTTTTTGTAGGAAAATATTAATTTTTCATAGATAAAACCGTTTTGTTAGCATTTTTTAAGCAAAATAAGAAAGCAAGCCAACCTTTTCAAGTTAGCTTGCTTCTTTATTAAGATTTTTCTTTTAAGTTTTCTTTGCGAATTATTGTTTTCTAGGTAATTTTATTTATTGCTTTCCATCATAAATTTGATCAAAGATCGCCCCATTAGCAAAGTGAGTTTTTTGAGCTTTAGCCCAACCGCCAAAAACATCATTAATAGTAAATAATTTAATTTTTGGGAATTGCGCTGCATATTTAGCAGCCACTTGCGCATTACGCGGTCGGAAATAATGTTTAGCAGCCAACTCTTGACCTAAAGGTGAATATAAAAAGTTTAGATAGCCTTTTGCTAAAGTTCGGTTGCCATCTTTATCTACGGTTTTATCTACAATCGCGACAGACGGCTCTGCCAAAATTGAAATTGATGGGTAAACAATTTCATACTTATCTTTATCAGGTCCTTTAGTCGCCAATAAAGCTTCATTTTCCCAAGACAATAAAACGTCCCCAATTCCACGTTCTGCAAATGTTGTTAACGAACCACGTGCTCCCGAATCAAGTACTTTTACATTGTGATAAAGTTTTTTAACTAACTCACGTGCTTTAACATCATTTCCGCCTGGTTGTTTTAAGGCATAACCCCATGCAGACAAATAAATCCAACGAGGTGCACCACCTGTTTTAGGATTAGGCGTAATAATTTCAACACCTGGTTTTGTTAAATCATTCCAGTCGCGTATATTTTTCGGATTACCTTTTCTTACTAGAAATACAACAGTAGAAGTATAAGGCGCAGAATTATTCGGAAATTCTTTTTGCCAATTCGGTTTGATAAAACCCGCTTTCACGATCTCATCAATATCATTAGCTAATGCTAACGTTACAACATCAGCTTCTAGACCAGTGGCTACTGCCCGAGCTTGTTTACCTGATCCACCATGTGACTGTTTAAAGTCAACATCCTGTCCTGTACGCTGTTTCCAGAATTTACCAAAAGCCTGATTATATTCTTGATAAAATTCTCGGGTCGGATCATAAGAAACATTTAAAAAAGAGGTCGCGGCCTGAGCTGCTGTTACCGCCATGCCTAAATACACAGCTATGGCCATTATTGATATTTTTTTCATTTACAAAATCCATCATTAGTTTTAGTTTTACTATATTTTTAATTTTATAATTTACAATCAATTACTTATATTAATATATTTTTTATTAATCTCTTTAAAATATATAGATTAAGATGTCTAAATGATTTTATTTTTGAAAAATTTTGTAATTATTCTTACAACTTAATGAGGGCCTTCACTTTATCTACACATTAATTTGTTAAATAATGAAGCGTAAAGGATACATATGGTCTACATTTGAGTCGACCAGATTAAAATATAGGTAAATTTTGTAAAAAGTGTGACACAGTTCCACTTTTTTATTAAGATTTATGTTTAAATCGTAGCATTACCGTAATTTTACATTTTGTTAAACTCAAAAAATAGATGAAATGTAATGAACAGAGGGGATGATTAATAATGAAAATTCATTATGGAAAAGCGTTAAGCTTAAGTTTGGTGCTAGGTTTAGCATCACAGTTTTCTGCTGCTGCAGCACTAAAAGATACTCCAAACAAAAGTGGATCAGATAAGCAGACTTCACTTATTGAAAAAGCTTTAGACCAACAGAAACGTAATCTCGTTGTATTACCTTCTACAGATGATGAGCTTAAAGTACTCAATACTATTCGCGTTACACCGACTCAAAATTTTCTCGCTGCTCAGCATGAGCGTTTTTCACGTTTTGTTCAGGCAATCTTTCAGCCGCATACTTCTTAAAACCTGAAACACCCCCTCTTCGTTTCAGCTTTAGCCCAGTCTGATGTTAAATAAAACGTCAGAATACTGGGCTTTTTCGTTATAATAGTTTCAATTTTTATTTTGACCCATTACCTATGAAAGTTCGTACTCGTATTGCACCTTCCCCTACCGGTTTTCCTCATGTCGGCACTGCCTACATCGCCTTATTTAATATGTGTTTTGCGAAACAGCATGGCGGAGAATTTATTTTAAGGATTGAAGATACAGACCAGCTTCGCTCTACACCAGAGTCTGAAAAAATGATTTTAGATTCATTGCGTTGGTTAGGTCTAAATTGGTCTGAAGGTCCAGATGTAGGCGGTCCTCATGCACCATATCGCCAATCTGAACGTATGGGAATTTATAAGCAATATGCATTAGAACTTGTTGAAAAAGGTCATGCTTTTTATTGTTTTGCTACAGCAGAAGAACTAGACCAGATGCGTGCGGAACAACAAGCACGTGGTGAAACACCAAAATATGACGGTCGTGGGTTAAAACTTTCTCAAGAAGAAGTGACACGTCGCTTAGAAGCGGGTGAACCGCATGTTATCCGCATGAAAGTACCTGAAGAAGGTATTTGTAAATTTAATGACTTATTACGTGGGGAAGTTGAAATTCCTTGGGCACAAGTCGACATGCAAGTTCTTCTTAAAAATGATGGCCTACCAACTTATCATTTAGCCAATGTTGTCGATGACCATTTAATGGAAATCACTCATGTATTGCGCGGTGAAGAATGGCTTCCATCTGCACCAAAACATCAGTTGCTTTACCAATATTTCGGTTGGGAAATGCCAACGCTCTGCCATATGCCGTTATTACGTAATCCAGATAAATCGAAATTATCTAAACGTAAGAACCCAACATCAATTAACTATTACCGTGATATCGGCGTTTTACCAGAAGCCTTATTAAACTATTTAGGCCGTATGGGTTGGTCAATGCCGGACGAAAAAGAAGTGTTCACGCTACAAGACATGATGGATAACTTTGATATTCAACGTGTATCACTAGGCGGACCAATTTTTGATGTTGAAAAACTGAACTGGCTTAACGGTCAGTGGATCAAAGGTTTAACCCCAGGCCAATTGTTAGACCGTTTACTCACATGGAAAAGTGATCGAAGCACTTTAGAAGATATTGCAGCTGCCATTCAACCACGAATTAATTTACTCTCAGAAGCAGTGAATTGGGCTGGTTTCTATTTTAACCATATGCCACAAATTACCGCAGAAATGTTTGAAAGTAAAAAGTTGACCCAAGAACAAGTTCGTCAAAGTTTACAATTTGCAATTTGGCGTCTTGAAGGCCAATTCACTTGGAACAATGACACTGTTAGCCAAACTCTAATGGATCTTGCGAACCAGATGGAGATTAAATTACGCGATTTCATGCCAGCGTTCTTTATCGCAATTGCGGGTTCAACCAGCTCAACACCTGTAATGCAGTCAATGGTTACTCTTGGGCCTGATTTAACTTTCGCTCGTTTACGTCGCGCTCTAGAAGTGGTGGGTGGACCAAGCAAGAAAGAAGTTAAAATTTGGGAAAAACTCAATGAGAGCTTAAAATTGCCGAAAAATGAAGCAACTAGCGAAGCTTAATTCATTTTTTTATTGACGTGTGAGCGCATTAACCCTAATATTGCGCTCACACAAACTGGGGTCATAGCTCAGTTGGTAGAGCGCTACAATGGCATTGTAGAGGTCAGCGGTTCGATCCCGCTTGACTCCACCACGCTCCTTTGTGTTTGCCTCATCAAGTCCCTATCGTCTAGAGGCCTAGGACATCGCCCTTTCACGGCGGTAACCGGGGTTCGAATCCCCGTAGGGACGCCATATTCTGCTTTAAAAATTATAAAAAGACGCTATCGTCACCTTACTGTTTATTCTTTATCTCTTTCTAGATTGCACATTTGTCTATTTTATCTAAAATAGCGTCTTTCTTAATTCTCTCAATGTGTAATATGCAGCCATCTGACAATCAACTAGATGCTCATCAGCATCAGAACAGTACTGCACCTTTAAAAAGAGCCATGAGTACTCGCCATCTTGTTATGCTATCACTAGGCGGGGCAATCGGAACTGGTTTATTTTTAGGTTCAGGGGAAGTCATTTCACAAACTGGAGCTATTGGCGCAATTATTGCCTATATTCTTGGTGGCGCGATTGCGTATATGGTCATGCTCTGCCTAGGAGAGCTTGCTGTACACATGCCTGTTTCAGGTTCTTTTGGTGCCTATGCCAAAAAATATATTAGCCCTAGTACAGGCTATATGATTTCTTGGATGTACTGGCTGACTTGGACTGCAACGCTTGGAACTGAATTCACAGCTGCGGCATTACTCATGCAGGAATGGTTCCCACATATTTCAATGTGGATCTGGACAATTGTTTTTGCAATCACTATTTTTGGCTTAAATATTAGTTCAACTCGCATTTTTGCTGAGTCTGAGTTTTGGCTAGCTCTTATTAAAGTTATTACCGTTATTGCTTTTATTGTGCTCGGCCTATTAGCAATTTTTGGTTTAATTCCTTTTCATGGTAGCCAAACTGCACCGCTATTTAGCAATCTTACAGCTCAAGGCTGGTTTCCACACGGTTTAATTCCTATTTTTACCACCATGCTCATTGTTAACTTTGCTTTCTCAGGCACAGAATTAATTGGCGTAGCAGCAGGTGAAACCAAAGATCCAGCTCAAAATGTACCCAAAGCAATTAATGCGGCGATTTGGCGTCTTCTTATTTTCTTTGTCGGCACCATTATTGTTATTAGCGCTTTACTTCCCTTCCAGCTTGCAGGTTTAAGCAGTGAAAGCGTGAGTAGCAGTCCTTTCGTTACCGTATTTAATTATATTGGCATTCCGTATGCAGATGACATTATCCGGTTTGTAATTATTACAGCTTTGCTTTCAGCAGCAAACTCAGGACTTTACGCCGCTTCACGTATGATGTGGTCACTGTCAGAACAAAAATTATTACCTAGCGTATTTGCGACTCTTTCAAAAAGCGGAACACCTATTGTTGCCCTAGTTGTAACAATGTTTGGAGCAATTCCAGGTTTGTTATCCGAGCAATTTGCACCAGAGACTATTTTTAAAAATCTACTCGGTGTCGCTGCTTTTACCATGGTTATTGTCTGGATGAGCATCTGTTTAAGTCAATTTAATTTCCGTCGCCAATGGTACAAATCTGGTCATACAGTTAAAGACTTACAATACGCTGCTCCGTTATTCCCTATCGTCCCGATTTTAGGTTTTATTTTCTGCTTTATTACTTGTTTGAGTATGGCAGCAGACCCTGAAATGCGTGCTGGTTTTGTGGGCTGCCTTATTTTTACAGCTTTATGTTATATCAGCTATTTTATTTTTTACCGCAATAAAGCCTAAACCACTCTAATTGGATTAAAGTGTAGCAAAAAGCTACACTTTTTTTTGTCTACATACTGGTTTTATATATCGTGTCGTTGTAGATTAAAATTTATATTAAAAACAATTCCTTGTATAGAATGAAAATTATACTTATCCATGGGATGAATCAACAGAATTACACAGCACATAGCTTGAAAGAGCATTGGTTAAAAGTATTTAAACTTGGCCTAAAACAAATGCCTTGCAAAGTTAACGTGCGCGATCTTCATATTCATATGCCATTTTATGGCGATCTGATGACTAAATATCAGTTAAGCAATCAATTAAACCCCAACACTTTATTACCTAAATCATTTTTAAATAATTATTTACCTATTCACTTACATCACAATCATCCTCCAGCTAAAGAACACACGCCATTTGTCCCATTACTGCTACCAGCAACTGATCCCGCTGAGAAAAGTTTTTCAGAACGACTCTATCTGACTTCTCAGCTCGTAAAAGACCGAGTACTCAAAGAGTTGGTTGTTCTTTTAAATAACTTCCCTAAATTGCATGAAAGCTTGATACAACAGTTTCTGATTGAAACTTATATGTACTTATCTAATCCTGAATTTATGCAAGAAGTGAATGAGCGGATTTTAAAGAAAATGCGAGAAGAGGAAGAGTATATTGTCGTTGCACACTCTCTCGGCTCAGTTATTGCCTTTAACCTACTTTCAAACCCAGCACATCGATTTTCAGTTAAACGATTTATAACATTAGCTTCTCCTCTATCCTTTCGGGTTATTCAGACTAAGCTTCCGAGCCCAATTGTCAGGCCACCCTGTATTCACGGCGAATGGTTTAATTTTTATTCTCAAGATGATTTTCTGACCGCATTTCCATTATGTGAAGCTCCTTTTAACTTTGATCCACCTATTATTAATCAGAAAATTTTCACCTTCGCCAACCAGCCACATGAGATTTTAGGATATTTACAACATCCCTCCGTGATAAAGGCAATTATTGAACCTTTTCAAAAAAATGAGGGCTAAATGTATATATTTTCTACAATTTGAGTCATTTTTAATCACTTGATTGTTTTTTTTAATATTTATTCAGAAAACTATTTGACACTTTTATTAAATCGACCTAATATACGCCCACCTCTGAAACGTCCCTATCGTCTAGAGGCCTAGGACATCGCCCTTTCACGGCGGTAACCGGGGTTCGAATCCCCGTAGGGACGCCAGTAATTTTTTCAGATGTATGCCTCACATATGTCCCTATCGTCTAGAGGCCTAGGACATCGCCCTTTCACGGCGGTAACCGGGGTTCGAATCCCCGTAGGGACGCCAAATTCTAAAAAGCCACTGCATAATGTCAGTGGCTTTTTTCTTGCCTAAAAAAAGAAAAGCCAATCAATGACTAGCTCTTCCGATATTCTATTAGCTCGCAATTCCCACTTGTACTTCAAGACGACCAGACTGTACCCGTAATCCTCTAATTTCAAATTGATCTACCAATTGCTGGACCAGCTCTCGGCTTTCTCTCAAAATATTTAAACCCGGTAAAATACTGAAATCAGTCAAACTCAAAAGCTTTTCAACCATCCATGAACGGTTATTAATAAAGTCAATAAATCCTGCTTGCTCTAGGTCAATAAACCACATACGGTGGCCATCGCGTTGGATGCCCGGAATATCACCTATCAAGTGATTAATGAGTGATGGAATCGGCAACATATTCACCACTTCAAAACCAACACGACCAATACGGCGCACGGCCCAATTTGACAGCGTTCCTCCATGCCGAATCTGGACATCGAGACTTTCATCCATTTGACGTAGGCGTAAAAACTTTTCCTGCCCAATACGACATTCCAACACTTTAAAATCTAAACTTAAACGATACATGAAACGATGATAATGCCCATCGATCTCGACTTGAAAACTGTCATTACCACATTTAATTTTAATATCATCAATTTCAGAACGGTCTATGCGTTTACGAATTTGATTGTTTAATAGCATTTCCGGCAAATACAGCGTTAAAGTGCTCTTCCCCAAAAATGTACGCGCCATTATCAAGGCGACTTGACGAGCAGTTTCACTAGTTTCAGACACCATATCTCTTACAGTGCCTGCCGCCAGATTAGTCATTCCAATAACGCCACGTCTGGTGTGGGTAGTCACTTGGTCAAGCGCATCTAATGCAGCATCAGCGACCTCTGCAATATTACGTGTCGTATCACTGGCGAATCCAACCGCATCGTGGGCATGTTGCAATGTCTTATGCAGTAATCGACGAGATAATGACGGTTTTGCGGTATCTGGGGTGGCTACAACCGATGCTGTCGTTGTAGGCTTCGACTCATTGTCATCTTGTTGACCCAAGTCCCTCTCCTTTTTATATTTATTCCACGTCCTATTTACGAGTATTTAAGCTCATTTATAGTGCTAATTACACTTCATTTTTCTGTAGATTAGCATGCTCTACAATATTATTTTAATTTTTATGTGTACGAATAAATCATCTGTTTTTTGTATTTCCTTGTTTATTCAAAATTAATTTTTTGCTAGTCCAACGCACTTCATCGATATTTTACAAATTTTTTTCTTTTTCGACATTTCCGTTAGAATAGATTCAAACTGAATGTGGAGTTCCTATGCAATATCGTTGCCCTCAATGTCAAAGTGTTAAAATTATGCCTGTAAGCCAAGGCATTAACAGCGCAAAACCAGCAGTTCCTAAAAGTCTGGTTATCTTAATTCCTGCAATTTTTATACTTTTACTCTTAGTTGTTATTAGCATTTTTATGTGGATTTTTGGCAATGGTGCAGGTAGCTCTCTTCAAATTGCAACAGTAGTTGTTTTTGTTGTAACTGTAGGGGCCGGTTTTATGTTCTGGCGTGATTTGCCAGACTTTAAATTATCTATGCAAGCGTTTATGCAGTCACAAAAACATTGGAAATGTCGTGACTGCAATCATGAATGGGAAATTTAAAAAAGTATTCACATCAGCTTAATGCTGATGTGAATGTTCTTGATCATTATCGTTATGCTCATGTGAAGCATGTTGAGCAATATGCTTACAATTGATCTCTGCATCGTCTTCAATTTGTAATGTCACTTCGCCAATACCATGTTCATGAGAAAGCATTTCAACAGCATCTTGATAGAGCTTGGCACGATCCGCTTGCGGCGCAAATAAGTGCACTGTTAAATGGATGTTTTTAGAAGTAATTGCCCATACTTTGAGTTGGTGAATACTCTCTACACCATTTAAAGAAAGTAAATCTGCACGTAACTTCTCAATATCTACTTCTTCTGGCACACCTTCGAGCAAAATATTAATGCTCTGTTTAAGCAAAATCCATGTTCTTGGTAACACCCAAAAGCCAATCAGTACCGCAATAATCGTATCCACCCAGTACCAGTTGGTGAAGTAAATGATGAGTGCACCAATAATAACGCCTACCGAGCCTAAAGCATCACTCAATACTTCTAGATAAGCACCTTTCACATTTAGACTGTTATTGGCACTCGACATTAGAATTTTCATTGAAATGAGGTTAATCACCAAACCAATCGTCGCCACAATGAGCATTCCCATGCTTTGAATTTCAGGTGGCTTAGAGAAGCGGATATAGGCTTCATATAAAATATAAACTGCCACCACAAAAAGCATGAGTGCATTAAATAAAGCAGCCAGAATTTCAAAGCGCTGATAGCCAAAAGTACGTTTATTATCAGCGGGACGTTTGGAAATTTGGATGGCAACCAAAGCAATTGCCAAAGCAGCGGCATCTGTAAACATATGCGCAGCATCAGAGAGCAATGCCAAACTTTGCGTGATTAAACCTGCAATGACCTCAACAATTAAAAACGTTGCAGTAAGAAATAGGGCAATTGTTAATTTCTTAGCATTACCTTCAGTCACAACTGCATGACTATGATCATGACCATGTTGTCCACCCATTTTGCGGACTCCTTATTATTTATCTTTATGGTGAGGTAAAAGTAATGATAAAGACATTATTACTTTTACCTCTTTCAAACACTTTTTTGACTTAGATTCTGCAATCAAAAAAGATATCTCAAATCGATGACATTATGAATGCTCAACCCTTTGTGCTTTGCTTTCATTCATCCATCGATAAATAACAGGTAATAAAACCAGCGTTAATATTGTAGATGAAATAATGCCACCAATTACTACAGTTGCCAAAGGCCGCTGAACTTCTGCACCAGTTCCAGTTGCCAAAGCCATTGGAATAAACCCAAGTGAAGCGACACAAGCCGTCATTAATACAGGTCTTAAGCGCAAGATCGCCCCATTCCATGTTGCAGTTTGAATATCAAATTTTTCTCTAAGCTCTTTAATAAAGCTCAGCATCACCAGACCATTCAAAACAGCGACACCTGACAAGGCAATAAACCCGACACCCGCAGACATCGAAAGCGGAATATCTCTTAGCCAAAGTGCAATAAGGCCACCCGATAATGCAAACGGTACGCCGCTAAACACTAACAGACTTTCCTTAACATTATGGAATACAGCCATGAGTAAAATGAAAATCATAGCAAGCGCTAATGGAACAACAATTTTCATTCGTGCAGCAGCCGAAGCTAGATTTTCAAACTGACCGCCATATTCCAACCAATAACCTGCTGGTAGTTGTTCTTTTGCCAGAGTCGTTCTTAACTCTTGAACAAATGATCCTAAATCACGGCCTTCTACGTTAGCGGTAATAATGACACGGCGCTTACCATTTTCACGTCCAACCTGATTTAAGCCTGAAGTACGATCAACTTTAGCCACATCTTGAAGCTGGATAAGACCGCCATTAGGTAGCTGAATCGGAAGTTGGGCTAAGTTTTGGATGGTACGCTGCTGGTCTTCTAAACGAATTTCAAAATCGAATCGTCTATCGCCTTGTAAAATCTGCCCTACATTTTGTCCACCGACACTTGCCGCCACAATATCTTGAATGGCTTTGGCAGATAATCCATATTGTGCGGCCAAAGGACGATTAATTTCGACACTCAACACAGGTAACCCACTGGTTTGCTCCACCTTAACAGCGGTAGCACCAGAAATCGTTTGTATTTTTTTGGCAAATGCCTGAGCTTGTTCATTGAGTACTTGCATATCATCGCCAAAGATCTTGACACCAATATCACTACGAACACCTGAAATCAGCTCATTAAAACGTAGTTCAATCGGTTGAGAAAACTCACTATTATTGCCGGGTAATGTCGCCAAGAAAGCTTGCATACGCGAACGTAGCTCATCTAACGTTTCTTTAGAGTTTGGCCATTGATCATGCGGTTTAAGTAAAATGACCGCATCAGAGATATTAGGTGGCATAACATCAGTTGCAACCTCAGCAGTTCCTGTTCGTGCAAAAACGGCCTTCACCTCTGGAAAGTTTTTCAAAATGAGCTTTTCGGTATTTTCCTGCATTCGCAGTGATTGCTCGAGTCCTGTACTAGGTGAACGCATTTGCTGTAAGGCGAAATCCCCTTCACTTAACTGAGGAGCAAATTCACTGCCCATTTGGGTAGCCAACACACCTGTAAGTACTAAAATACTTAATGCAAAACTAACAATCACAATCTTAAGTTGATAAGCCTGATCAAGAATATCTTGATATTTCTGCTTTAAAAGCAACATCCAACGTGTTTCTTTTTCTTTCACTTCACCCGTAACAAAAAGAGCAACTGCCGCGGGTACAAATGTCACAGAAAGAATCATCGCACCCAATAACGCCATGACTACCGTCATTGCCATTGGATGGAACATTTTGGCTTCAACGCCAGATAAGGCAAAAATAGGTAAATAGACCACTAAAATAATCATTTGCCCAAAAATAAGCGGTCGACGAGCTTGTTTTGCTGCAAGAAAAACATCTTTGAATCGCTCAGCTCGTGTAAGGGGTCGATGTAAAGCATGCTGTGCTTCTGCTAGACGTCGAATACAGTTCTCTACAATAACAACTGCACCATCTACAATAATCCCGAAATCAAGCGCTCCTAGGCTCATTAGGTTGGCACTAATGTTTTGCTCAGCCATCCCTGTGAGGGTAAATAGCATTGAAAGTGGAATAACACAGGCTGTAATTAAAGCGGCTCGGAAATTTCCTAGAAATATAAACAAAATCACAATAACCAGAATTGCACCTTCAACAAGGTTCTTCTGTACTGTAGCAATTGCTTTATTCACTAGAATCGTTCGATCATAAACCGTTTCTATTTCTACGCCTTTAGGTAAAGTGGATTGAATTTCCTTAATTTTGGTATCGACCGCCTGAGCAACTGTACGGCTGTTTTCTCCCATCATCATCATGGCAATGCCAAGAACAGTTTCTTCACCATTGTAGGTTGCAGCACCTGTTCTTAAATCATGCCCAATAGAGACATTCGCAACATCTGCCACCCGAATTGGTAAACCATTTTTAGTGCTTACAGTAATGTTTTGAATATCCTCAACACTACTTAGCATGCCCGGAACACGAACGGTGAGTTGCTCTCCGTTTTCTTCAATAAAACCTGCACCACGATTTTCATTGTTTTCTTGCAGAGCAGTCTGGAATTCATTAATTGAAATTTGCAGCTGCTGCAAACGTTTTAAATCAGGCGATACAATATAAGTTTTATTGTAGCCACCAATACTGTTAATTTCGGCTACGCCTTTCACCCGCTGTAATTGAGGACGTACAATCCAGTCCTGAATTTCACGTAAATCCATGGCTGTATAGGCCGTACCATCTGCTTTTTTAGCATCTGATTTTGCTTTTACTACCCATTGGTAAATTTCACCTAATCCTGTTGAAACAGGCGACATGACTGGATCAACTGCTTGTGGTAGCTGACCATTCGCCTCTTGTAAACGCTGGTTAATGAGTTGTCTTGCCCAATAAATATCTGTTCCATCTTTAAAAATGATGGTGACTTGGGAAAGCCCATAACGGGAAATTGAGCGAGTCTGTTCCAGATTAGGAATTCCAGCCATCGCATTTTCAATAGGATAGGTAATCCGCTGTTCGACCTCTAAAGCGGTATATCCATTGGCTTGAGTATTAATCTGGACCTGAGCATTGGTAATATCTGGAACCGCATCAATAGGAAGCTTTTGATAACTCCAGATTCCGACTCCAATCCACGTCAGTACAAATAACATAACCCAAATGGCATTTTGAATAGCAAACTGAATAATTCGATCAAACAGTCCTTCTGGTTTGGGCAGCTCAGGTTTATTAATGTCCATGCTCCGCCTCTCCTTTTTCCAGTTCGGATTTCAGTAAGAAGCTACCTTCGGCAACATAGCGCTGGCTTGAATTAATCCCTTTCACAACTTCGACCCATTGACCATCTTTAGAACGTTGCCCCAACTGCACAGCGACAGGTTTAAACTCAAAGCCTGTTTTCACCATTTTTGGAGTAAAGATAACGTCTTTACCTTCGACTTGTTGAATCGCCCGAGCTTTTACACGTGTCACTTTTTGTGTTGAGCCTGAATTTAGCTCAACGTTAACCATTAAGTTTGGACGCAATTCACTGCTATTTGCCAAGACTTTCGCACGCACCTGTAAACGCCCTGTTTGAGCATCGGCCTCAGTTGTTAAACTTTGAACCTGAGCAGTAAATACATTTCCAGTTTGCAAAGATTTAAATTCAATTTGCTGATTTGGCTGTAAATTCATATTTGTGGTACTTGGTAAAATAAACTCAAGCCACAACTGATCAAGCTGATTAATAATAAAAAGCTGATCTGCTAACTGTACGTTTTCACCCACCACAATATCTTTATTACTCACCATGCCAGCAATTGGAGCTGTTAAGGTGTAGCGTCCTCCAGAGCCTGAACCCGCCCCAAATGCACTTAAACGCGAGCGAGCTGCCTTTACTTGAATTTGGGCTTGTTGATAGGCGTTATAAGCTTTTTGATAATCTTGTTTAGCAGAAATGCCTTGCGACCATAAGCTACGCTCGCGTTCATAGTCCTGACGCGCTAAATCAAGATTAGACTGGGCAATTTGCAAATTCGCTTGTTGATCGACTAGATCGGGAACCAATAAGCTTGCGAGAGCCTGACCTTTTTTAACCTGTTGTCCCAATTCAACATATACCGCTTCTACACGACCACTAAAACTTGGTGAGACATGAGCTTGACGGTCTGTATTTACAACGAGTTTCGCCGGATACGTTTGAAGTTGTGGAACTTCACCTAACTCAGCTTGTTCAATTTTTAAATTTTGTTCCTGCATTTGCTGAGCCGTGAGTAACAGTGGTTTTTCACCCTCATCATGACCCTTTTCGTCCTTTTCCTCTGCATGCTCGTGGCCTTCTGATGCTTCAGAAGAATTAGATTTACTTTTTGAATTTAAAACCAGCAGGCCAATTAATATTGCCGTGATTGCAGCAATTACTCCCACCCAAAGCCACTGAGAATTTTTCTTTAAATTTACCGACATTTTTATTCTCCTGCCTGAGTTGGGAATGCTTGGCTTTGTTGCCAAGCACGTTGATTGAGTTGCATTAAGGCATCTTTGGCTATGATCTGTTCTGGTTCTAACCCGAGACGCAAACTTTGAATTTCAATTGAATTTTGCCAAGCCTGTTTTAATAGCTCGACTTTACGTAAGCGCACGTCTTGCAATTGCATGGTGGCTTGCTGAACATCGGTAACGGCGAACTTACCTAAACGAAAACCTTGCAATGTTTTTTGCTGAACTTGAATAGCAAGAGGAACTTGCTGATCATTCAGTTGTTTAAACTGGATATGTAAACCTTTTAACTCAGACATTAATGTTTCAATATCAACCTGATTCTGCTGTCGATAGAAACTTTGCTGGCGTTGAGATAACTCTTGTTTGGCCTGAGCAATCTTGATTCCATATTGCTGGCGATTAAAAAGATTTAAAGGAATTTCTACGCCTAAACGAATTTGGTTATCTGTACTCTGTTCTGGCGAACGTTTATTATTAACACCCAAAGTTACAGTAGGTTGCGGTCTGGCTTTTGCTTTAAGCTGTTGAATAGTGGCTTGCTGCGCAAGAGCATCTAACTGGAAAGAACGCTCTAATAAATTATTTTGCGCATCTTGCCGTGGTTCTACATTCGCTGCCAACGCCCATAACTGATTTGGACTTTGGAATAGCTGAAACTGACTTGAACCACCACCCCATAAATTCACCAGTTGCTGTTTCGCAACTTGTAGTTTTAAATCGACTTGTTGATATAAACGCTGATTTTCCAAGTGAGACATCCGCACTCGATCTACATCGACTTGCGCAATACTGCCTGCTTGATAACGCTTTTCCGATGCCAATAAATTTTCTTGGCTGACGGATAGCTGCTCTCCAATAAGAGACTTTTCAAGCTCAAGTAATGCAACTTGTGACCAGAAATATTTAACAATTAATCCAAGCTCAGCTTGATAACGCTGCTCAGCCAAATCAATTTTTGATATCTCAACTTTTGCCAAGTTTTGTGCGGCTTTGCGCTGTCCAAAAATATCCAACGGCTGAGAAATGCCAATAGCGAGCTCTTTGTCTTGATCACTCTGGAAGCCTGTTTGCTCAATAGAAAGGCTTGGGTTAGCCCATAGACGACTTTGTTTTAAATTATTCTCAGCCATTTGCTGCTGTGCTTGCCAAACACCTTGCTGACTTTGATATTTTTGTACCTGCTCTAACGCTTGGACAAAAGTAAACGCTGCTTTTTGCCCATAACTCGCTTGAAAGTTATCGGATTGAGCCATCGCTTGTTGTTCAGTCAATAGCATCGCTACAGATAGGCTTGAGATCGTTACAATCTTTTTTAACGTTATCTTAACGTTACTCTCTAAATGAGATGTAGAACTCACTCGATTTGAAAAAATAGAAGACATGTTTTTGCCCCGCAATAGATAAGAGATGCGGTGGGCTTGTTTTGGCTACCCCACCTATAGCGGGGTTAAAACAGGAGGAGGTTTTAAAGCAGTAAGATGGGGCGACTGGTAAGAATTAGACCAATGATAAATTTGTGAGAGTTCCTGCACATGGACTACAGGCGCTTCAACTTGTTTTGCAACTTCATTCATCACGATATGAAAACATGTTGGTAAGTGGTCGTGATGATCTTGCAAACTTAAAGGCGCTTTATGAGAAGTGTTTCCGACATCGTTCTGATCAGTATGAGCTTCATGTGAAGATTGATAAACATTCAAAGCCGCATGATGCCCAAAATGATGCAATGCTTTTTCCTGATTTTCATGCGCGCAAAATGCTGCTGCCACATTCCATAAACTTTGGAAAATGAGCAAACTAAACAAGACGGACATAAAAATTGCGGAACGTGGCAAAAGCGCACCATTAAACTAAAAAGTTGAACAAAGCCACTATAACAGGCACTAGGCATGTAATAAAATTACAAAACCTCATTTCATAAATCCCCATCTTTTAATTTAGAACTTATCTCACGTTAGACGAGACAAAAATAATTTCTTTTGAGTAATCATTATGTACAAGCTTTTTTCTGCATCTATATTAACAATTTGTCTTGGCTTAACGGGCTGCGCAACCAATATGTTGTCTACCGCTTTACCAAATGAAACAACTGAAATTAAAACCACGGTTTTAAAAACCGATCAAATTATTGCCTTAGGTCAAGCAGTTAAAAATGAGCAAGAACAAGGTTTTGTATTTGTTGGTCAAGACTATAACTATTTGATGACAGACGGCAGCTCAAACCTTCTAAATATTATCAAAAGCATTCCAGCAGAACAGAGAACAATCAAGATACCATCACCTCTTATCCTTGAGATGGATGATTCCACTCATTTCCATGGAGAAATAACGATTCGTTATAATATCCCTACATCTAAAATAGATGAAAAGCAAAAGGAACTTTTAAAGACCTTAGGTTTTAAAAATCAATTCATGGCGATGGAAAATCAACAGCAAGTTTTTTATCCTTTCACCATAATCCGCTTTAAAGGAAAAATTTATCAAAAAGCAGATAATCAAAAAATTCAACAACAACTCCTCATTCCTTACTCGATCGCGTTACAACAAAAAGATGAAATAAAAAAGAAACATCCGTTTAAACGTGTAACACGTATGGCCTTATATCCTTTAGCAATGACTTTTGACATTATTATGGTAGCGCCATCATTAATATGGTCAGATTTGCATGGTGACTTTAATAAATAGAATCCTTTATTCTTAAAATGAAAAACCAGCCCTTAGGCTGGTTTTGTTTAAAAAAATTTCTTTTGTTTGATATTTATAAATTTTCTCAATTTCTTACTTTAAATAAAAACTATTTTCTAATTTTCAAAAACTCTCGTTTGACCAAGGAAAACCTCTATTTTTAGAGTAATTTCACTTAGCATAAAAACAGCTGTAACTTTTATGTAAGCTAAAACCTCATCTCTTTTCATCCAAATGCGCTATATCACAATTACAAAAAAAAACATAAGATTTCAATATAAGGGACTAGCTTTAAAGTGTGAGTCAATTCAATCAAATTGAGGAACAAGGGAGAACTATCATGAATATGAAATCAATCAAGCATGGGCTTAATCACTTGTTTGCTTTTGAACACTTACATGCCGATATGCATTCGCAAGCGGTGGATGAAATTGAACAAGGCATACGTTTTGAAGAGTTAGCCGTACAAGATCATGAACGTATGCAAAACTGGTTAGATGTAACCCCTAATGACCGCAATGCAATGTGGTGCTACCTCCGTGCGGCTCTAAGAGGTAATGCTAATGCTTCATTTAAACTCGGTATTGGATATCTAAATGGTCAATTTGGCCTAGATAAAAATTATAGTGAAGCTGAAAAATGGCTAAAAAAAGCAGCCAGTCAAGGCCACCCCGATGCAGAGCGTTGCCTACAAGAAGCTTTTAGTAAATTAGCTTTCTCATAAAACAAAAAAAACCAGCCCTTAGGCTGGTTTTTCAATTAACAGAGATTAACCGCTAATTTTTTTGTATTTCGTACGTTTTTGAACAGCGTCATCACCTAAACGCGACTGGCGATATGCTTCGTATTCTGCATAGTTACCTGCGTAGAATTCTGGCTGTTCATTTTCAAATGACAAGATATGTGTCGCAATACGGTCAAGGAACCAACGGTCATGCGATACCACCATTACAGTACCTGGGAATACAAGAATTGCATCCTCAAGCGCACGTAAAGTTTCAATATCCAAGTCGTTCGATGGCTCATCGAGTAAGATTACGTTTGCGCCTAACTGTAAGATCTTCGCTAGTTGTAAACGGTTACGCTCACCACCAGACAATTCACCTACACGTTTTTGCTGATCTTGACCTTTAAAGTTAAAACGGCCGATATAAGCACGTGACGCGATTTCGTAATCACCGATTTTTAAGATATCTAAACCGCCAGAAACTTCTTCCCAAACAGTTTTATTATTATCTAGAGTGTCACGAATCTGACCAACATAAGCAACTTTAACTGACTCACCTAAGGTCACAGTACCTGTATCAGGTTGCTGTTCGCCTGTCATCATACGGAATAAAGTCGTTTTACCTGCACCGTTTGGACCAACGATACCAACAATCGCTGTTGGCGGAACAGTAAAGCTTAAGTTTTCGTACAGTAAGCGGCCGTCAAATGATTTACTAATACCTTCCACTTCCACAACTTTGTTACCCAAACGTGGGCCAGGTGGAATATAGATTTCAGATGTTTCATTACGTTGCTGGAATTCTTTAGAGTTAAGCTCTTCAAAACGTTCCATACGCGCTTTATTTTTCTTTTGCTGACCTTTCGCATTTGAACGAACCCATTCAAGTTCTTTTTTCAATGCTTTAGCAAAAGATTCTTCTTGTTTATTTTCTTGCTCTAAACGCGCATTCTTTTGTTCTAACCAAGAAGAATAGTTACCTTGATAAGGAATACCCATTCCACGGTCAAGTTCAAGAATCCACTCAGCCACGTTATCTAAGAAATAACGGTCATGCGTAATCGCAACGATAGTGCCAGGGAAATCTTTCAAGAAACGTTCTAACCAAGTTACAGATTCTGCATCCAAATGGTTCGTCGGTTCGTCCAGAAGTAACATATCTGGTTTCGAGAGCAATAAACGGCAAAGTGCAACACGACGACGCTCACCACCAGAAAGTAATGTTACGTCTGCATCCCAAGCTGGAAGATTCAATGCATCCGCAGCAATTTCAAGCTGGTTGTTTAGGTTATGTGCATCCCAAGCATGGATAATTGATTCTAATTTTTCCTGCTCTTTTGCAAGTGCATCAAAATCTGCATCTGGATCTGCATATTCTGCAAAAACTTGATCAAGACGTTCTAATGCATCCAAAGCTTCACGCACGCCATCTTCAACGTTACCACGAACGTCTTTAGTCGGATCAAGCGGTGGTTCTTGCTCTAAATAGCCGATTTTAATTCCAGGTTGTGCACGAGCCTCACCAGAGAAATCTTTATCTACGCCAGCCATAATACGAAGCAAGGTAGATTTACCTGCACCGTTCAAACCGAGCACACCAATTTTGGCACCCGGGAAAAATGATAAAGAGATGTCTTTTAAGATTTCGCGCTTTGGCGGAACCATTTTAGACACTCGGTTCATCGTATAAATATATTGGGCCACGCAGGACTCCTCAATTGAAAAACCAGTACATCGCAATAAGCGATAAATAATCGCGCGTATTATACGCTGAAAACCTCATTGACTTGAAGTTATGATTTCCATCGTACGGATTTATCAAACAATTTTCTTTTTCAATAAGTTGCAAAATGTTTATGTATAAGATTTATACAGCATTTCAGCGTATATTTTTCTATCTTTATTCCTAAAATTGGAAAACAAACCAGAATTTCTGCAATTTTCTCTGTTAGTTTTAGGCTAGACTCGCTCAATATTTAACTCACGAAGATGAAGTAATCATGACTTATAAAGATGAAACCTTAGCAATTCACGCAGGCTATTCACCAGAGGCAACCACTAAAGCTGTTGCAGTTCCTATTTATCAAACCACTTCTTATGCATTTGATAATACACAACACGGTGCTGACCTCTTCGATTTAAAAGTTCAGGGTAATATCTATACCCGTATTATGAACCCGACCACTGCTGTACTTGAGCAACGCCTTGCCGCGCTAGAAGGCGGAATTGGCGCTTTAGCGTTGGCTTCTGGTATGGCTGCAATTACCTATGCCATTCAGACGATTACTGAAGCAGGAGACAATATTGCTTCTGTCTCAACTTTATATGGCGGAACATATAACTTATTTGCCCATACCTTGCCAAAACAAGGTATTGAGGTTCGATTTTTTGATTACCAAAAGCCTGAAAGCTTACGTAATTTAATTGATGATAAAACTAAGCTCGTTTTTGTTGAGTCGATTGGAAACCCACTTGGAAATATTATTGATCTAGAAGCAATTTCAAAAATTGCACATGAATATGGGGTTCCAGTAATTGTAGACAATACCGTTGCCACCCCTGCTTTATTAAAACCATTTGAATATGGTGCCGATATCGTCATTCATTCTCTTACAAAATATATCGGTGGTCATGGCAATAGTATTGGAGGGGCAATTGTAGATAGCGGTAAATTCCCTTGGGGTAAATATTCGGAGCGCTTTAAAGTTTTGAACACACCAGACCCAAGTTATCACGGGGTTAATTATGTCGAAGCTTTAGGTGAAGCTGCTTATATTGCCCGCGCACGCGTAGTTCCTTTACGTAATACAGGTGCGGCAATTAGCCCTTTAAGTGTTTTCTTGATTTTACAGGGTTTAGAAACTCTAAACCTCCGTATGGAACGCCATACTGAAAATGCCCAGAAAATTGCGGAATATTTGCAAAATCATCCGAAAGTAAAATGGGTCAACTACGCAGGTTTAAAAGATCATGTACAGCACCAACTTGCTCAAAAATATGTAAAAGGCAAACCTTCCGCAATTTTATCTTTTGGTGTGCAAGATGGTCTTGAAGGTGGTACTCGTTTCATCGATGCACTTCAGCTATTTACTCGCCTCGTAAATATTGGTGATGCAAAAAGTTTGGCTTGCCACCCTGCCACGACAACTCACCGCCAGCTCAATGAACAAGAACTTAAAGCTGCGGGTGTGAGTAAAGATATGGTTCGTCTTTCGATTGGAATTGAGCATATAGATGACTTAATTGCTGATTTAGAACAAGCTCTTTCAACTGTATAATTTTCAAACTATTTTACAAGCCTCTGGAAATAGAGGCTTTTTTATTTTTTACGCATTCTACAACTGAAAGCAATTAATGGATTAAGATACTATTTTAGAGTTTTTACTCTAAATAAATTGTTAAATTTCATATATTTACAGACTAGACAATTTTTAAACATCTATTAAGATAAGAGCAATATTTATGAGTTCATCCGGATGAACCTACGGTTGTAAAAAATAAAAATTACATACCGGAATAAATAGTCCCTGCCCCTACTTAGGTAAAATGCTGTGAATAAAAAATTAGAAGCTCTGTTCCAGGAAAAGGTACAAGATAAAGTCATTTTAGTGACAGGCGCCTCAAGCGGAATCGGTTTAACCATTTCAAACAAACTTGCTGATGCTGGTGCTCATGTCTTACTAGTTGCTCGTACTCAAGAAACTTTGGAAGAAGTAAAAGCAGATATTGAAAGTCGTGGCGGTAAGGCATCAATTTTCCCATGTGATCTCAATGACATGGACATGATTGATCAAGTATCTAAAGAAATTTTAGCTACTGTTGATCATATTGATATTTTAATTAATAACGCAGGTCGTTCTATTCGCCGTGCCGTAAATGAGTCTTATGATCGTTTCCATGACTTTGAACGCACGATGCAATTAAATTATTTTGGCGCTGTGCGCTTAGTTCTCAATATTTTACCTCATATGATTCAGCGTAAAGACGGGCAAATTATTAATATTAGCTCGATTGGTGTGTTAGCAAATGCGACTCGCTTTTCTGCCTATGTTGCGTCTAAAGCAGCTCTTGATGCATTTAGCCGCTGTTTATCTGCCGAAGTTCATGCCCACAAAATTGCAATTACTTCAATTTATATGCCATTGGTTCGTACCCCAATGATTGCACCCACTAAAATTTATAAATATGTACCAACCCTTTCACCTGAGCAGGCTGCTGACTTAATTGCTTATGCAATTGTAAAACGTCCAAAACGTATGGCAACCAACTTGGGACGTTTAGCTTCAATGACTTATTCGGTTGCACCAGGCATCAACAATATGTTTATGTCGATTGGTTTCCGTTTATTCCCAAGCTCTGATGCTGCAAAAGGTGAAAAAACTGAAAAACTAAACTGGGCACAAAAAGCATATGCACGAATCTTCCCAGGCGAACACTGGTAATTTTTGGTTAAAAACATAATTTAGAATTTAAAAAGCGCCTCAAGTAAGGCGCTTTTTTTTAACTGGAAATATTACCCATCAAGAAACTGAACGTGCCCTGTTTTTACATCGTAAATTGCACCTACAATTGTAATATCGCCTCGCTCAACCATATCTTTGAGCACATTGCTATTGTTAATAATGTATTGAATATTGTAGTGAACATTCATAGCCGTCACTTGATTAATAAAGGCTTTGCTTAGTTCACGCGGTTTCATAATGTCATACACACTATCAACCGAATGCATTAACGGACCAAGCACATATTGAATATGTGGCATTTCCTTCACATCAGATACTTGCTTTTGCTCTAGGCGCAACTGACATGCACTCGTCACCGCACCGCAATCGGTATGCCCTAAAACCACAATCACTTTAGAGCCTTTAGCCTGACAAGCAAACTCAAGAGAACCCAATACTTTTTGCCCAGCAATATTACCTGCAATTCGTAAGCTAAACAGATCACCAATACCGACATCAAAAATCATTTCTGTAGGTGCACGTGAGTCCATACAACCAAGGACTGCAGCTATCGGATGTTGTCCTTCATCTGCGGTAACTCGAATTTGTCGATAAATGTCTCGCTGTAAACGTTCATTTTTTACAAAGCGTTCATTCCCTTCTTTAAGTAAGTTTACGACCTGTTGAGGACTCAGCTTTTGTTGCAAATCATGTGTACTAATATCAATATCAAGTACTGCATCATCCACGTCTTGATAGTGCTGCTTAAACCCGACCAGTTTAAGGTTTACCTCGCGTTTAATGGCAGTTTCATTTTGATAATCTTGAATAACTTGATAGATATCAGGATCAATCGAATCACATTGAGTTGCATCAATAATGAGTTGCTGATGTTTGTGCACATGTTCCAACGCAGAAATAAGTGCAGAGCGGTTAAGAAAGGTGACTTGTGATGGGAGTTCAATACGAGTAACTATGCCGTGTAAGCGTTTCTCTCTATAAACACGAATACCTTTATTAAAGTTCCCATAGAGAATAAAAGCACTACTGGTGAAAAGACCAATTAAAATTCCCATTAGAAGATCGGTTAGCAAAATTGCAAACAGAGTAATAATAAAAGGTAAAAACTGCTTCCAACCCTTTTGATAAAGCTGCTTGAATAATTTTGGATGGGTAAGCTTAAAGCCTGTCACGATTAAGATTGCAGCCAATACAGATAAAGGAATCATGTTCATTAATGGTACAAAGAACAAAACCGCTAACAGCAACAATACGCCATGAAAAATGGTAGAGCATTTACTACGCGCACCTGTATTTGCATTCACCGAACTACGCACAATGACGGAAGTCACAGGCATTCCACCAATTAAGCCAGAAATGATGTTACCTGTACCTTGAGCCCAGAGTTCACGGTTAGGAGGAGAAGAGCGTTTTTGAGGATCGATTTTATCTGCCGCTTCCAGATTCAATAATGTTTCTAAAGATGCCACCACAGCAAGAGTAATTGCCCCTGTGTAAATCATAGGCTCAGCTAAATAGCTAAAATCAGGAAAAATTAATACTTCTTCGGGGGCTTTTAATATATTCGGCAATTGAATGAGGTTATCAATTTGCACTGCCCATGGAGAGCCCATACTCACCAGAACAAAATTTAAAACTGCTGCAAGCACAACTGCTATCAAAGCCGAAGGTAAAGCTAGTTTTTTGAGTGGACTGCTATCCCACGCTAAAATTAAGAATAAACTGAGCAAACCAATAAGTGCAGCTCCCCCATCAAATCGTTGAAGGAATGCATCGGGCGTTGAAGTCCAAACCTGTTTCCATGAAAAATCAGAAAGGCCGAACAGATAAGGTAATTGGGTCGCAATCAGAATGACACCAATAGCCGCCAATAATCCCAAAATGACATTATTTGGAATAAAGTTTGCAAAAAAACCTAATTTGAATAATCCAAATAGGATTTGTAGAACACCGGCAAAAATAATACATAATAAAAAGGCGGCATAATTGCCGCCTAGTTGTTCTAACTGCACAAGAATGACAGCAGTCAACCCTGCTGCTGGTCCTGCTACACTGATATGGGAACCACTCAGTAAGCCAACAATAATACCTCCAACAATACCAGCAATAATGCCAGAGATAATGGGAGCTCCTGAGGCTAAAGCGATACCCAAACATAGCGGTAATGCCACAAGAAATACGACAACACCAGACAGGAGGTCTTTTAAATAAAATCTATTTTTCAGGTTTAAAACCGACATAAAACAACCATTTATAATATAAAGAAATAAGCAAAGTTGTACTATTAATGCCTGAAAGTGATTAAATGCTTCAAGGCTGGATTGATGGTGTCGGACAACTGGATCTCATTAAAGTTGAGTTATGCTATAACGTTGTATAGTTGATTGTAGATTTAACAACGTTTTTGTTGATCTTAAGATTCACCTCATCTTTACCACTTCAATTTTTTATTATCTGCTTTATCTAACTGCTAAAAATAATACTTAACCAATAAAAAGGCCTCCGATTGGAGGCCTTTTTATCAATTAAAATTCTTATTTAGAACCTTTAATCCCTGCTTGTAGCAACAATGCACCAAAACCACCAATTTTTTGCTCTTGTGGTTTCTCTTGCTTGGTGCGCTGAGGACGTTCAGCTTGATCTTTACGTGGCTGTTGTGGACGCTTACCTTGTGGCTTACGTTCAGAACGTTGTTCGTTATTTTGCTCACGACGTGGTGGACGCTGCGCTTTAACAGGCGCAGAACCTTCAGCACGCATGCTTAAGTTCACACGGTTACGTTCAACATCAACCTGCATCACGCGTACTTGTACGATCTGGCCCGGTTTTACAACTTTATGCGGATCAGATACAAACTCATTTGCAAGTTCAGAAATATGAACTAAGCCATCCTGATGCACACCAATATCAACAAAGGCACCAAAGTTTGTGACATTAGTAATCACACCTTCAAGCTGCATACCTTCTGTCAATTGACCAACTTCAGTAATATCTTCACGGAATTTAGCAGTACGGAACTCTGGACGTGGATCACGACCCGGTTTTTCAAGTTCAGCTAAAACGTCTTGAATTGTTGGCAAACCAAATTTGTCATCAACAAATTCATCAGCTTTTACTTGACGAATGATTTCAGTATTACCGATGATGTCTTTAACAGTTGTTGCTTTTGCTGCAACAATTTTCTCAACAAGACCATAACTTTCAGGGTGAACTGAAGAAGCATCTAAAGGTTCAGAACCATTTTGAATACGTAAGAAACCAGCCGCTTGTTCAAAAGTACGATCACCTAAACGCGGTACGCTTTTCAACGCTTGACGGTTGTCAAAACGACCATGCTCTTTGCGGTATTCAACAATCTGTTGAGCAATTGCTTTGTTTAAACCTGCAATATAAGCCAAGATTGCTGGCGAAGCGGTATTTACATCAACGCCTACAGCATTCACACAGTCTTCTACCACTGCATCAAGTGTTTTTGCCAAACCAGTCTGGTTCACATCGTGTTGATATTGGCCCACACCAATTGATTTCGGATCAATCTTAACAAGTTCAGCAAGTGGATCTTGTAAACGGCGAGCAATAGATACTGCGCCACGAATTGAAACGTCAAGCTCTGGCAGTTCTGCCGACGCCAGTTCACTTGCAGAATAAACAGATGCACCCGCTTCACTTACAGTGATTCGTGTTAAATTCAGATCAGTATTCGCAGCCATCATTTCAGCTACAACAGCTTCTGTTTCACGGCTAGCTGTACCATTGCCAATTGCAATCAGCTCTACATTATATTCACGGCATAGACGTGCAAGTTCAGCAATTGAGCCTTCTTTATCTTCTTTTGGAGCAAATGGATAAATCGTGCTGTGAGCAAGTACATCACCTGCATCACTGATTACTGCTAATTTCACGCCAGTACGGATACCAGGGTCAACACCCAAAGTCGTACGACTACCAGCTGGCGCTGACAATAATAAATGACGAAGGTTTTCAGCAAATACCTGCATTGCTTCTGCTTCAGCAGTAAGACGTTTTTCAGTCAGCAATGAATGTTCGATTTGAGGACGAATCTTGCCTAACCAAAATAATTTTGCAGTTTGCTTTAAGAAATCCTGACGTGCTTGAGGTTGAACTTGCTCAAGGTTGTATTCAGTTTCGATACGCGCCAATGGTGCATCATCTTCACCATCTACTTTCAAACCCAGTACGTTTTCTTGACGACCACGTAACATCGCCAATAAACGATGAGAAGGTAGTTTGTTTAGACCTTCAGAGAATTCAAAGTAATCACGGAATTTTTTACCAACTTCTTTCTTTTCTTCAGATGCAACTGCACTTTTTAAAACCGCAGTTTTTGCAAAAGTTGTTTTTAATTCTGTAGTAAGTGAAATATTTTGTGCCCAGTCATCAATCAGAATATGCTGAATCGCATCTAATTGACTTTCAACATCTGGATAATCTTCATGACTGAAACCAGCCAATGCTTCCGTCGGGTCAACTTGTTCTGCAATAATTTTTTCAGCAATTGGTCCTAAACCTGCTTCTTTTGCTTTAAAAGATTTACTCGTACGCTTAGGGCGATACGGTGCATAAATTTCTTCTAAAGCATTTTTTGTTTCGGCTGCATTCACCCGCGCCAACAAGTCATCATTCAATTTATTCTGTTCTTGCAATGACTGAATGACTTTTTCACGGCGCTCATATAAATCACGTAAATACGCTAAACGAGTATCTAATTGGCGTAACTGCGTATCATCTAAACCTTGTGTTACTTCTTTACGGTAACGGGCAATAAATGGAACACTGGCACCTTCATCAATTAAGCGGATGGCAGCTTCTACTTGGTTTGGACGTACGGCAAGCTCACTTGCCAACTGCTGAACTAAGTCAGTCATCGTGTTTGATCCCACAAGGATAAAGTTTAAAAGCACTGATTATAAAGACCAAGCCCATAAAATCCACACTTGTTTGCGTATTCAAAACGTTTTTTTGTATTGACTCTGAATATTTATGCTTTTTAAGGCGAGCAGAGCACATAAAAACAAGCATTTAAGTCTAAAAAATTTTAAGCTAGCTCCTCTCGTTACTTTTTATTAAAGTGATAAATGCACCACTTATGTCATCAAGATGACAAAATTTTATTATAATTTATGAGAAAATGATCATATTGATACATGCCTCAAAAGATAAAAATATAGAGATTCAACAAAATTTTATTTGTCCAATCTTTTATCGAACCCGACTATCTGCTTACTGTAACAATTAAAAGCTTTATAATTACTCTTTCACACCCTCCCCAATAACCTATTTGAAACAATTAGTTATTACTATTTAAAAAGATATCAAAGATTTAAGTATTTGTTTTTTTAGATCAGTCTTTGCTAAATTATGGGCTTAAGATGTTGTTTTTTGGTTTCAAACTACCTTGAAAATTGTAATTTTGAGCAAATTGATACATAGTCTTAACAAGAACATCAGCATTATACTGAGGGCTTGTTGGCAATAAGCCTCACCGACCCAATAATATATAAATTATGACTTTAAAAGGGAGTACATCATGAGTTTAGTTGTACCTGCTGAACATCCTGAAACCGTACACAACGAAACGGATCGTGTCGAACGTATTTTAGTGGTCGATGACGATGTGCGTTTACGTACCCTCTTGCAACGTTTTTTGGAAGATAAAGGCTTTGTTGTAAAAACTGCCCACGATGCTTCGCAAATGGACCGTCTATTACAACGTGAGCTATTTTCACTTATCGTACTTGACTTTATGTTGCCAGTTGAAGATGGCTTGAGTATTTGCCGTCGTTTACGCCAATCAAATATTGATACGCCAATCATCATGTTAACAGCACGTGGTAGCGATTCAGACCGTATTGCAGGTCTTGAAGCTGGCGCTGATGATTACTTGCCAAAACCATTTAATCCGAATGAACTTTTAGCCCGTATCCGTGCTGTATTGCGTCGCCAAGTTCGTGAAGTTCCAGGTGCTCCAAGCCAACAAGTTGAAGTGGTTAGCTTTGGTCCATGGTCTTTAGACTTGTCTACCCGCACACTGACACGTGAAGGACAAATCGTTACCTTAACGACTGGCGAATTTGCGGTATTAAAAGCATTGGTACAACACCCACGTGAACCATTAACACGCGATAAACTCATGAATTTGGCTCGTGGTCGTGAATGGGGTGCAATGGAACGTTCAATTGACGTTCAAGTATCTCGCTTACGTCGTTTAATTGAAGATAATCCTGCACGCGCACGTTATATCCAAACTGTATGGGGCGTGGGTTATGTATTTGTTCCAGATGGTGCGGAATAAGCTTGAGATAAAATAGAGTGAGTTTAGAACCAATCGCGCCACAAAACTTTACTGATTACGTTACCTACTCTGAACGGAAACGAACTCGGTGGGAACGTTTTCTCGACAAAATTAAGCCACGCTCTGCTGCCATGCGTACCACCATTCTGGTACTGCTGGTAGTATTTTTTAGCTTATTTATGTCGTTATGGTTCTTTTGGCGCACTCTTTATTTACCTGAGATTCAACAACATGCCCGTTATCTTGCGGTTGAACTTGAACTCGTCAACAATCCAGACATACGGATTTTTCATCGAGACAGTCAAGTAGATGTAGATGAGTGGTTACGTAAGCGTGTAGGTATTGAATACATTACCAACCCGACAGAATATCCAAGTGTCCGCGATAAAGTTATTGCTGAGATTTTTACCAATCAGGTCGAACAAAAACTGGCTAATGAGATTGGCGCTAAGGATGTTACGGTTTACTTCCAGTTTAAACCTAGCCCACGTATCTGGATTCAAACCCCTGAAATGCACGGAAACTGGGTTCGTGAGCCTTTAAAAACTTATGCAAACTATAGCCCTGAGCTATTAATTGGCTGGGTCGTTGGTGTTCCATTAGTGTCGGCTATCATTATTTTGATTTTGGTCAGACAAATGAACCGCCCTCTGCGTCGTTTGCAAAATGCTGCCAATGAATATAGTAAGTCAGGAACAGCACCTTATTTAGATACCAATCACGGCCCTTTAGAAATTAGGCAAGTGAATCAAGCCTTTAACCGTATGGTCTATACGCTTGATCAAACTGAGCGTGAACGACGTATTATGTTGGCTGGCATTTCACATGATTTGCGAACTCCTCTAACACGCATTCGTTTAACAGCAGAAATGTTACCTGATGAGTTCTTACGTGAAGGTCTAGTCTATGACGTAGATGATATGGACGCAATTCTGAATCAGTTTATTTCATATATGCGTGATGGCTCAGATGAGGAACTGCGAGACACCAATATCAATATGCTTTTGCAAGAGCTCGTTGTCCAGTTTAAGCCACTTGACATTCACTTCGAGATGCAGGATGTGCCCATTATTCCGGCACGTAGCTTGTCTTTAAAAAGACTTATTGCCAACCTGATTAATAATGCAAAACGCTATGGTGCCGAACCCATAGAACTCAGTGCAAAAGTTGAAAATGAACATATTTTAATTACCGTTGCCGATCATGGTGAAGGTATTCCGCCAGATCAAATTGAAGAGTTAATGCAACCGTTTGTCCGCGGAGACTCAGCAAGAACGATTCAAGGTAGTGGACTTGGACTTGCCATTGTCAAACGTATTGTCGATATTCACCAAGGTGAAATCCAGATTCATAACCGTGAACAAGGCGGTTTAGAAGTTATTGTTTCTTTACCCCTCCCCAAACCAATTCCTGAAGAAAACAACTCGATCAATCCATTAGGAAAAATAAAACAAACTTTGAGTGAGCGCTTTTAATTTAACCAGTTAGTGATTAAAAGCCTCATTTTAAAGACAAATAAAATAATTAAAAATCAATAAAATAAAAACCATAAATATAATTTATACCACCATTTATTTACAAAATTAGACCTTAGCCTAACACCTATGCACTTTTCAATTTTTCATAGCTAAAATCCCCTATGTTTTGACAATTTTGAGGATGTCCAATGTCTTTAAGTCGTATTCGCCTAGCTTCTCTTCATGACAAGGTCATCAGTGCTGAACAGGCTGCGCAGTTCATCGAAGATGGAATGACCGTAGGTATGAGTGGTTTTACTCGTGCTGGTGAAGCTAAAGCCGTTCCACAAGCACTTGTAGAACTTGCAAAGAAAAATCCGTTAAAAATTACATTAATTACGGGTGCTAGCTTAGGTAATGACTTAGACAAACAACTCACGGAAGCAGGTGTTTTATCTCGTCGTATGCCATTCCAAGTGGACAACACTTTACGTCGTGCCATTAACAATGGCGAAGTTATGTTTATTGACCAGCATTTGTCTGAAACTGTTGAACAAATGCGTAATCAACAGCTTAAACGTCCAGATGTTGCAGTAATCGAAGCGATTGCGATTACTGAAGACGGCGGCATTATTCCAACCACCTCAGTTGGTAACTCTGCAAGCTTTGCTATTTTTGCCGAGAAAGTAATTGTTGAAATCAACACATCTTTAAGCGAAAGCTTTGAAGGTTTGCACGACATCTATATTCCAACCTATCGTCCAACACGTACTCCAATTCCATTAACTAAAGTGGATGAGCGTATTGGTACATCAGCTATTCAAATCGATCCAGCAAAGATTGTTGGCATTGTATTTAACGATACGCATGACTCACCATCAACAGTAACTCCGCCAGATGATGAAACTCAAGGTATTGCAAATCACCTGATCGCCTTCTTTAACAAAGAAGTTGCAGAAGGTCGTTTACCGAAAAGCCTTGGCCCATTACAAGCAGGTATCGGTTCTATTGCCAATGCTGTATTAACTGGCTTAAAAGATTCTGACTTTGAAGACCTCATCATGTACTCAGAAGTACTACAAGACTGTACTTTTGAATTAATTGATGCAGGCAAAATGAAATTTGCTTCTGGCAGCTCAATTACGCTTTCTGCAAAATGTGGAGAGAAAGTTTTTGGCAATATCGAAGCTTACAAAGACAAATTAGTGCTCCGTCCACAAGAAATTTCTAACCACCCTGAACTGGTTCGCCGTTTAGGTATTATCGGCATTAACACTGCGCTTGAGTTTGATATTTACGGTAACGTGAACTCGACTCATGTATGCGGTACTAAAATGATGAACGGTATTGGTGGTTCAGGTGACTTCGCTCGTAATGCTCACTTGGCTATCTTTGTGACTAAATCAATTGCTAAAGGCGGCGATATCTCTTCTATCGTGCCAATGGTGAGCCATGTTGACCACAGTGAACATGATGTTGATATTTTAGTGACAGAGCAAGGCTTAGCAGACCTACGCGGTTTAGCGCCTCGTGAACGCGCTCGCGTTGTTATCGACAATTGTGTACACCCACTTTACCGTGATGCATTAAATGACTACTTTGATCGCGCATGTGCTAAAGGTGGACATACCCCTCATTTACTTCGTGAGGCGTTGTCTTGGCATGCAAACTTCGAAGAAACAGGTCAAATGCTTCAAGCAGCACCAGTTGCAAAATCAGCTTAAATAACTGGTTTCATTCAAGCACTCCTACGGGGGTGCTTTTTTATTTGTTTAAATTATTAATAAATACTGCTCAAGCCCGAATTTTTATTTTATCTTTTGAGCACATCAAAACAAAAAGTAGAAATCTATATGTTTATTATTCGTCAATTTACAAATGCCGATCTGGAAGATGTCGTCATTTTATGGGAAAGCTGTGGCCTGACTCGCCCTTGGAATAATCCTGAAACTGATATTTTCAGAAAAGTCTCACAACAAGATGATTTATTTTTGGTTGCTATTAAAGATGAGCAACTCATTGGCACGCTTATGGGCGGCTATGACGGTCATAGAGGCTGGATTAATTATTTAGCTGTTCATCCTCACCAACAACGCTTAGGAATCGCTACAGCGCTCGTTCAGCAGCTAGAAAAGCGACTGATTGCTCGAGGCTGCCCAAAACTTCAATTATTGGTACGTAAAGATAATTTGAATGTACTCAATTTTTATGAACAGCTCGGCTATGACGAAGTCGAAGCGGTGTGCCTAGGGAAACGACTCATTCGTGATAACTCACCTGACTAGAATGCTCTTCTTAAGTTTGACCCTATTTAAAATAGTCATTTGAGCTTGGGGATAAATGACAGGCCTTGTGGATAAATCTCATTTTACCCACAAGCAGGAAAATTATGTATTTAGATAAAAACGATACGCATGAAAAAAGCCCCATACAAAATGTATGGGGCTTTTTCGAATATGGTGGCGAGACCCAGGATCGAACTGGGGACACACGGATTTTCAATCCGTTGCTCTACCTACTGAGCTATCACGCCAATGGCCTGTATTAAGCCGTATCTCAGAACAATAGTCAACAATTATCCTGAGTTTTTGATTTAAATGAGTATTTTTTATACTTAAAAAAAATCCCTGATGGGATCAGGGATTGAAAACACAAATAATGGTGGCGAGACCCAGGATCGAACTGGGGACACACGGATTTTCAATCCGTTGCTCTACCTACTGAGCTATCACGCCGAAGTGGGCGTATTAAACAATGTTTATATGATCACGTCAAGCAACTTCCGTGTTTTTTGTAACAAGTGATTATTTTTAAATCACCACCACATACAGACTGGACTTTTAATGCTGTAATTTACCAATATGCGCCAAACAGCGATGAATCGCACCACAGCCAGGTTCAAAAATTTTAACGCCCTTTGATTCTTCTAGACGACAAGCTTCTTCAACCAATCGCTCTGCTACCCCACGTCCACGGTTAGCAGGATGCACAACGATGTATTCAAGAACCTTGCTTTCACCTTGTCCTGAGGACCAGATTGCCCCTATAATTTTGGTGTTAAATTCGGCAGTGTATAGCGTGGTATACTGCTGTAAATCTTGTTCAAGTTGTTCAATCGCATCGTGCCCGTCACCAAATTCCGGACTTGTATCATACAGTCGCTCAAGCTGATCGCGAATCTCTGAATTATCTAGAGAACTATAAGCATGTACGGTAATAGGCATTGATTAACCCTCCTGAGCAAACTATGATGCTGTCACGAATTCGTCACAGCGAAATTATCGTTACATCCAATCATTTTTGACGTTTTTTTGAGGAACGTGTCCATGACGCAACGTATCAGTGAAGTGGTTAGAAATACCAATGAAACCAAAATTCGAGTTCGATTAAATCTCGACGGTACTGGTCAAGGCACACTAAACACTGGAGTTCCATTTTTAGACCATATGATTGATCAAATCAAGCGACATGGCTTATTTGATATCGATATTCATTGTGATGGAGACCTCGAGATTGATGATCACCACACCGTAGAAGACTGTGGAATCACACTTGGACAAGCTTTTGCACAAGCTTTAGGCGATAAAAAAGGTTTAAAACGCTATGGTCATTTTTATGCGCCATTAGACGAAGCTTTGTCTCGCGTTGTTGTAGATTTATCTGGTCGCCCAGGTTTATTTATGGATATTCCATTTACTCGTGCGCGCATCGGTACATTTGATGTCGATTTATTTTCTGAGTTTTTCCAAGGTTTCGTGAACCATGCGCTTATGACCTTACACATTGATAATTTGAAAGGCAAAAATAGCCACCATCAAATTGAAAGTGTATTTAAAGCGCTAGCTCGTGCTTTACGTATGGCATGTGAGGTTGATCCACGTGCAGAAAACACGATCGCATCGACAAAAGGTAGCCTCTAATGACACGTATTGCGTTGCTTGATTATGGCATGGGTAATCTACACTCAGCTGCTAAAGCACTTGAGCATGTAGGCGCAAAAGTCGATGTGACGAATGATCCAAAACTCATTGCACAAGCTGACAAAATTGTTTTTCCGGGCGTTGGTGCAATGCGTGACTGTATGCAAGGCATGCGTGAAGCAGGTATTGATGAAGTCGTACGCAAAGCTGCTTTTAATAAACCTGTTCTTGCGATTTGCGTAGGCATGCAGGCATTGCTACAAAGCTCTGAAGAAAATGGCGGTGTAGACGCATTAGGCATTTTTGAAGGAGTTGTCAAACACTTCCCTCAAATGGAAGGTTTGAAAGTGCCGCACATGGGCTGGAACCAAGTTCACCAAATGGACCCAAGTCATCCAATGTGGAACAACATTGAACAAGACGCTCGTTTTTACTTTGTGCATAGCTATTATGTCGAACCTAAAGATGAAAACCTTGTAGCTGCAACATGTGAATATGGTGTGAATTTCTGCACAGCCATTCACAAAGATAATTTATTCGCGACTCAATTCCACCCAGAGAAAAGTCATACTGCAGGTTTACAGTTACTTAAAAACTTTGTGGAATGGAATATTTAATTTCACTAAAGCTTTAAACAGATCAGGTCAATATAGCCTGATCTTTTTTTTTATTTATAATAACAACCAATCATTTATAGAATGATATTTTATTCAACAAAATATTGAATATTTATACTTTTAAATAAAACCAAATGATCAGGATAAACACAATGAATTCACCTTTTGAAAATCAACCTATTCAGCAGGATTCGCCCTTTAAAGCAAGTGGTCGTTTCGGACGACTCTCATATGCTGCTTGGACTTTCTTATTTACGTTAGTCCTCGTTATTGCCATTTTGCTTATTACTTTTACTTTTGGACTTACACAAAATGAGGGCACCCCAGGCTTTACTACGCCCGGCATAATCTCTCTCGTCATCATTTATATCGTCGGTATTTATATCAGCTTCGTTTTCGCCATTCGCCGTTTACATGACCGTAATAATACAGGATGGCTATCTTTACTCATGTTAGTACCAGTCGTAAATATTGGCTTTGCTATTTATTTATTCTGTGTAAAAGGTACTGAAGGTACTAATAATTATGGCCCAAAACGCCCAACCCTTGGCTGGGAGCGTGTTTTAGGCTGGATTTATATTGTGATTATTCCACTCGCATTTGTTTTCGGAGTTATTGTTGCAATGATGGTTCCGAGTTATCAAAGTTATATCGAAAGAAGTGAAAGTATTGAAATTGGCACACCGTCTCAGTCTCAATAATTATTAAAGACATTCATAAAGCCTAGTCCTCTAGGCTTTATTCATATATAAAGCTAATAGCTCAATTCATTTGTACGCTGTTAAACATGTCCGAAGCCTCTCCCCTCCTTGATAAAGCCTCTATTCAGCAGCTTCCTCTTTTTGAGAATCTTACACACCAAAATATTGTGGTGATTGAAAATAGCGAGCAATGTAAAAGTATTGAAGAAGAATTAAAAAATGCTGAAATTTTGGGCTTTGATTCCGAATCAAAACCCACTTTTCGGGTAGGCGAAGTCTCAACTGGTCCACATCTAATTCAGCTTGCTATGGAACACAAAGCATATTTATTTCATGTAAATTCATCGACTTTAAAATTTTTACAACCCATTTTGTCTAACCCTCAGCAAATTAAAGTCGGCTTTGGCCTTAAAAATGATAAGCATATTTTTCATAAAAAAGGCATTGAGCTAGAAAGTTGTGTCGACCTAGCCAAAGGCTTTAGTCACTTTGGTTTTACACAGCAAATGGGGATACAAAAAGCGGTTGCACTGTTATTTGGGCAATATCTTTCAAAATCAAAGAAAATTGGTACATCAAATTGGGCACGAAAACCGCTTACGTCACAGCAAATAAGTTACGCCGCTGCTGATGCTTATGCAGCCCTATTGGTATTTGAAGAGCTTAGAAAACAAAAATTATTACCGGCTCACATTTCACAAACGATTCAAACCGCACTTCAAGCGTAAAGTTATAAAAGTCTTTTCTAAGGCTTAGCGATTGATCAATACTTTGCTAAGATGTGCACAATTTCATAATCATGATGAAGCAAGGAGCGGAAGCATGCTAATCATTCCTGCAATTGACCTGAAAGATGGTAAATGTGTGCGTTTAAAACAAGGGCGTATGGAAGACGATACTGTTTTCTCTGACGATCCAGTTGCAACTGCCCAGCATTGGGTAAATGAAGGCGCACGACGTTTGCATTTGGTCGATTTGAATGGCGCTTTCGCAGGCACTCCAATTCATAAACCTGTTGTTGAAGCAATTGCTAAAGCTCAACCAGAGCTACCGATTCAAATTGGCGGTGGTATCCGCTCATTAGAAACAATCGAGCACTATTTAGAAGCTGGTGTGACTTTTGTCATTATCGGTACTAAAGCCGTTCAAGAGCCTGAATTTGTAGAAGAAGCATGCAAACGCTTTGCAGGTCATATCATTGTTGGTATTGATGCTATAAATGGTATGGTTGCAACTGATGGCTGGGCTAATGTTACTGACGTTAAAGCAACTGATTTAGCAAAACGCTTTGCAGATGCGGGCGTGTCTAGCATTGTTTATACAGACATTGCTCGTGATGGCATGATGCAAGGTGTAAATGTTGAGCAAACTGTAAACTTGGCTCAATACTCAGGCTTACCAGTGATTGCTTCTGGTGGTGTAACAAATCTTGATGATGTACGTAACTTAATAGGCAAACCAGGCATTTTAGGTGCAATCACAGGCCGTGCAATTTATGAAGGTACGCTTAATCTTCGTGAAGCTCAGCTTTTGTTAGATGAAAACCGTCTTTAATTTTTAAGATGTAAAAAAAGAGCCGCTTTAGGCTCTTTTTTATTGCTGATATGAAATATATATTCTAAATCAATACACCACATTACGAATAAATTTAAGCACCTGTTTACCACTATTAACATAAGTGTAAGTTACTGAACTGGCATATATAAATGAAGAACCAGCAGTAATAGTTTTTGAGCTATCTGCAAATTGGATGGTCAACTCACCTTCTAATACATAAATAAGCTCTTGCCATCCTTCTGGGTCTGCTTCAGCAATATAAGACTCCCCTACTGCCAATGACCATGTCCAAAGCTCAACTTGGCTATGGGATGGAACCGAAGCCAGTAAGGTTGCTTTGCTTTCTTCCTTTTCGCCTTGCCAAGCAAGTACATTCACCAAGGCTTGTTCTTTATGCTCAGGTGCACTCACAATCGTTCTAAAGTCTACTCCCAGCACGATCGCAATCGCATCGAGTTTAGCCAAGCTTATATTGACCTGCCCTGTTTCTAAAGCAGCAATGGTTCGTCTACTCACCCCTGCCTGATCGGCCAAGTCCTGTTGGCTTAAACCACGCTCATCTCTTAATGAACGGATATTTGTGCCGACATGCTGTAAAACGGTACTCGACTGGCTCATAAAATAGGTTAGTAAAGAAAATATGAGCAATATATTGCACAAAACAGAAGAATAGCGCAATATGTGCAGTATATTGCACAATTCCTAATGATTTGAGTATGTCACCAATTTCTCTGAGTTCAAGTAAAGCCCCACAGCTAGCACTCGTTTTGATTACGATGATTTGGGGTGGAACATTTCTTACAGTGCAATATGCACTGAACTTTTCTTCGCCTATGTTTTTTGTGGGTTGTCGCTTTGCCGTGGCGGCTTTAACCTTATTACTTGTTTCATTAAAAAGTATGAAGGGTGTTACTTTAAAAGATTTAGGTGCTGGCATCGCAATTGGCTTAGTTATTGTGGGAGGCTATGGAACTCAAACAGTTGGCCTGCAAACAATCCCAAGTAGTGAGTCGGCTTTTTTAACATCACTTTATGTCCCGCTTGTTCCTATTTTAATGTGGCTCATATTTAGAAAAGTTCCACACATTATGACTTGGGTTGGAGCCGCTCTTGCTTTTACTGGTCTTGTTTTATTAACAGGTAATGGTTTTGAAAAAATCTCTTTGAGTTTTGGACAGCTTGTAACCGTACTGGGATCATTGGCGATTGCTTTAGAAATTATTTTTATTAGTTACTTTGCTGGAAAAGTAAATTTACGTCGCGTCACAGTCATTCAACTCGGGGTAGCCTCTCTGGTTTCTTTTGCCATTATGCCTGTGGTGGGTGAACATACGATTCCAGCATTTTCATGGCCGCTTGCACTCCTTGCTGTTGCATTAGGTTTAGCCAGTGCGCTGATACAATTTGTGATGAACTGGGCTCAACGTATGGTTGACCCTTCGCGTGCTGCAATTATTTATGCAGGAGAACCTGTTTGGGCAGGCATTATTGGTCGAATTGCGGGTGAGCGTTTACCAGTTATTGCTCTTTTGGGTGGAGCATTAGTCGTATTAGGTGTTTTGGTCAGCGAGTTAAAACTTAAGTTGCCAGTTAAAAAAATTAAAAGAATTCCAGAATAAAAAAAGAGAGCTTAACGCTCTCTTTTTTTATTCATTATTTTTTCTTCAATAACATACAGGGCTCGTAGTACTCAACCATCGGCATTGGATCATAGAATGGATGGAGCAAAGTCTTCCATTCCTGATAAGCTTCAGACTTTCTAAATCCTTCTGTATGATTTTCAATCTTATCCCAGAAAATCATTAAAATATAACGATGAGGGTCAGTTACATGTCTAATGAGTTGGACAGCATTGAAACCTTCCATTGGATAAATAATATGTTTAGCTTGCTCGAAGGCCTCAAGAAATGCTTCACTTTGCCCAGACTTTACACTCAAATATACATGTTCAATAATCATGATTTATTGATACATCGGGCGGTTATCATTTAACGCAATCAAGCCACGAATTGCACGGTATACAATCCAGATCCATGCAGCTGTCACTACACCCACGCAGAATACAGTCGATGAGATTGCAACACCCGCAAATAGATCGGTATTCTCACCTGTAAAGAACAAGAAAATAAATGGCAGGAAGGCGATAATATTCCAAGCCAGATACCACCAAAATGTTCTGATCTGCCATGTAAAGTGGCTTGCAAAAATTGAGCCTTGTACATCAGAGCGCTTTACATAGTTGATAATCAAAGCAATAACTGCAAGTAAGCCGCCTGTAAAAATGGCAACAATATAAAGTATGTATAAAATCAGTGTTAAAGTACGATTTGGATCTTGGTCTATAGAACTATTCATTTTTATACCTCTTAGGTTTAATAAAACAATTTACTTTTATGAGCCACGCAATACATTTAAGGGAGAAATTAGCCACAAAATCAAAAGTAAATGAAGGAATATGGTACAAAAATAAATCTTCCGGAATGGTTGTTTTTGTGTTTTATGTCTCAATTTTTGTTGTGCCCACCATGCTGCAGGCCATCCCCCTAAAAAGCTGACAATATGCAAGGTTTGCTCAGGAACACGACGATTACCCAATTGTGCAGCTTCTTTATCTTGTGAATAAAGCCAGTAACTCAACACATTCATCATTAAAACAAACAACAAAGTATAGGCTGGTAAAGTATGGATAAAACTCATAATGCCCATTAAAACAAAATAAAATACGATCCCCATTTGCATTGCAGACCATGGACGGGCTTGAAAAGAAGATTGTATCTTTGCAGGCTTTAAAGATTTGCTGGTTTGAGATGCTTTTAGATAGGTCACCTGCTGGGCACGGAAACGACCTTGTTCATCAAGAATAATCAAATATTCCAGTGCACAACCAATAATGGGCCGAGGTCCGGGGCGTGCAAAATCTTTGATATGCAAAAAGACTCGTTCTTTTTCAGCATCATCTGGCTGAATAAAGCCATATCCTTTTTCGTCGAACCATTCGACTAGTCGCCCCTGATCTCGCATCTTAATTCCTTTTATCCTTTCACATGGCTCAAACGGTCTTGCATCATTGCTCGCATTTCTTGCGGGTCTTTTTGCAAGATGTCATCACCTGTACGTCCTTCTTCTTTATTTTTTTGAGCAACTTGCAAACGCATTGACCAAAAACGGCAAGCCGCCATTGCTAAGAATACATCCAAACATTCAAGTTCATCTGAAGTAAGCGCACGAACTTTTTGATAACTCTCTAAATAAGCTGCTACTTTATCTGAGTTTAAATGTGCTTCTGGATATTCGGTACAAAAATCATTGATGGTAATTGCAATATCAAACAACAATTCGTCTTGATTTAACTCGTAAAAATCTAAAATACCTTGTAATTGCTCACCATCAAACAAAGTATTGTCACGGAACAAATCTGAGTGAATAAAACCTGTTGGTCGATTTGAGTACTGCGCTGTTTTCGCATTAAATGCTTGATAGACCTGCTCAAGTAAATTTTGGTCATCTTGAGTCATGTTTGGTTTAAGCTGCTCTGCAACGCCTGTCCAGTACTGATGATCACGTCGATATTCACGCTCAAGCGGAAAATCTTGTAAAGCCACATGCAACTTCGCTTGTGCGTCTGCAATCGCAGCAACTTGAGCAACTGTTGTTTGCATGGGATGGTGCCCCATTAAACGTGGTGCAATCTGTGCAGGCTTTTCTGCAATAACGTGAACCGCTTGTCCGCTATGTTTTAGCGGTACAGCGACGGGTACGTCATGCGTCCCCAATTGTTCAAGAACAGGAATGAGTTCGCCTGCCCCTTTTGCATCTAACTCTTCAAATACAGTGAGTACATACTGCTTGCGGTTTACATCAACCAAAAAATAATTGGTGTTTTGAATACCTCCCTGAATTGGGTTCAGCTCCAACACCTCTAATCCATAAGGTGCAGCAAAGGCGCGAACTTCATCTAAACTCAACGGGGTATAAACCGACATGGAAAACCTGCAAAAAACATCTGTGAAGTTTGATAGAATACCTCTTCCCTCCATGAAGGTGTAGCGCCTGTGTAGGAACTTTCACCAACGGCGATTATTTTTGGAAAAAGCTATGCTTGCTAAACGTATTATTCCTTGCCTAGACGTTGATAACGGACGCGTAGTTAAAGGCGTTCAATTCCTCGATATTCGTGATGCTGGCGACCCTGTTGAAGTGGCACGTCGCTATAACGAACAAGGTGCAGATGAAATTACCTTTTTAGATATTACCGCTACACATCATGGACGCGATACCACTTACCGTACTGTTGAACGTATGGCCGAGACTGTATTTGTGCCATTAACTGTTGGTGGGGGCGTACGTAAAGTTGAAGATATTCGTGCCTTATTAAATGCAGGTGCAGATAAAGTCAGCATTAACTCAGCAGCCGTATTTAATCCTGAATTTGTTCAAGAAGCTTCACAGCACTTTGGCGCACAATGTATTGTGGTTGCAATTGATGCCAAAAAAACTGGCGAAAATAAATGGGAAATCTTTACTCACGGTGGCCGTAAACCAACGGGTATTGATGCCATTGAGTGGGCTGTAAAAATGGCTGACTTTGGCGCGGGTGAGTTACTCATTACCAGTATGGATGCCGATGGTACGAAAGCCGGTTACGATATTGCCTTAATGCGTGCTATTAATGACCGCGTTACCATTCCAACCATTGCCTCTGGTGGCGTAGGTAACTTACAACACCTAGCAGACGGAATTTTACAAGGCGGTGCCGATGCAGTATTGGCAGCAAGTATTTTCCACTTTGGCCAATATACAATTCCACAAGCTAAACAATATTTAGCTGAACAAGGCATCGAAATGCGCTTGTAAACTTATAAATATAATAAGGGGCTATATTGCCCCTTTATTTTTATGCTGCGCCATCTACTTCTTTCACATCACTGGTAAGTTCAGGTTTTTCTTTTTTCTCGACCCACTTTGCAGGAAAGATTTTTTCGACAGCTTGTGTTAACGATCGAGCAAGAACTACAGGTAACTTTATCCCTGAAGGGTTTTGTTCTTTTAAATCTACCGAAGAAACCACACGTGTTCCCATCACATAATCAAACCAAGGCTTAGTCACACACCAATTGGCATCTTGATTAGAATTCATGTGGTGGTCGTAATGCCACGGAATTTTACGCTTTGCCCAGTCAGGCTCTAAATGTGCACGGCGGTGAATATAGTAATAATTTCCTGCACTGTACCAAGCTGAAAGTGCCATGCCTTTTGAAAACGGATAAAAAATTGCGCTTGAAACAGTTGCCACGACTGCAAGTGAAATTAACTCATTTTTAGTCCGCCAGTTTCGAACACCTTCCACATAGCAATCATCATGAAATTGTTGTTTGCGTACTTCACGATGGTGTGCCCAATGTGACTCCATACTTCTAGGCACTGGGCTATAACGTGGTTGCCCCGAACGGTGTACACCATGCAAAATATATTTATGTGCCACCCATTCAAATGCATTCGCAACTGCAATTCCGACAATAAACCCTTTTAACATCACCTGACTCCTTTTTCTTTTTATTCAGAATATAAAATTCGCTATGCTATGTATTGACCAGAATTTATGGTTTCATTGACAAATTACGACAAGAAAGAGGTGGTCACGGATGCCACAACTAAAAAATTATACGGGTTCGGTGTATGGAGGGCTGGGACACCTATTAAAAGCTTACTGCGAAGCAAATGGGTTAGCTATTCCTGAACAATTAGAGCAAATTCAAAATCTGGAACGCTTTGACTATGTCATTTGGCGTGATTTATTAGAAGTTATTTATAAGCTAGACCCAAAGCCCGCGTTAGGGCTAGAAATTGCCAAATACGTACAGCCCAAACACTTAGGCATTATTGCCTACCTTGCTTTATCTTGCGATAACCTAGGCGAAGCCCTAATTCGCTATCATGATTTTCACCGTCTGATTTATGACGGAAGTCCTTTAGTGGTTGAACTACAAGGGAAATATGCTTCTATTCGCTGGGAAGCCACAGAGCTGCACCCGACACAGCTTACCGATGAAATCGCCATTGCGCTGGTTATTCAATTTTTACGACTTTTTATGTCTCATGAAGATGTGCATTTACATGAGGTACGTTTCTTAAATACCGCCTCTAAAAATATTAGAGTTTATGAGCAATACTTTCAGTGCCCTGTACGCTTTAGCCAGCCCCGTACAGAATTACTCATTCCAATTACTGAAATTAATAAACCCCTGAGCAGTGCTGACCACACTCTACAACAATTATTGGTGAAGCAAGCACAAGCACTTTTAGAACAATTACCAAATTCGACACAACTTGATCAGCGCTTACAGCACTCGATTTTAACCGGACTACAAAAGAATCACTATCAAATTGAATATATTGCCGCTCAGTTAGATCTTTCGGTTCGACAACTTCAGCGCCACTTACAACAACAAAATACCACCTTTCAGGAACGCGTCCAGCAAATCAGGTTTATGCTGGCAACTGAATATCTAAAAGACCCGCATTTGAGCCTACAAGAAATTGCGCTTTTACTCTGTTATTCAGAACAAAGTGCTTTTCAAAGAGCATTTAAGCATTGGACTGATCAAACGCCACAACAATGGAGAGAGCAATTTTTAAACAAAAAATAACCTACCAAAACTTACAATTCTTTTCTTGATTAAAACAACACTGAAAACAAAAATTTCATATAGTCACATGCTTAAAATTTATGTGATGTAATTCACATTAATTAAAATAGATTAAATAGATGAGTAATCATAATGAATAAATATTTTGCTGAATTTCTAGGTACGTTTTGGCTAGTCTTTGGTGGTTGTGGTAGCGCAGTATTAGCCGCAGCTTTCCCAGAACTTGGTATTGGCTTTGCAGGTGTAGCCCTTGCCTTTGGTTTAACCGTACTGACTGGTGCTTATGCTCTAGGGCATATCTCTGGTGGACATTTTAACCCCGCGGTAAGTGTCGGCCTTTGGGTCGGTGGCCGTTTTGATGTTAAAGATTTAATTCCTTATATTGTTGCACAGGTGGTCGGTGCAACTGCTGCTGCATTTGTTCTCTACATTATTGCTCAAGGCCAAGCTGGCTTTACTGGTGTTGGTGGCTTTGCTTCAAATGGTTTCGGTGATTTATCGCCAAACAAATTTGGCTTAGGTTCTGCTTTCATTATTGAAGTGGTACTTACTGCTTTCTTCTTAATCGTTATTCTAGGGGCGACTGACCGCCGTGCACCTGCTGGTTTTGCACCTATTGCGATTGGTCTTGCATTAACACTTATTCACTTAATCAGTATTCCAGTAACCAATACTTCTGTGAACCCTGCACGTAGTACAGGTGTAGCGTTCTTTGCTCAAACTGGTGCTTTAAGTCAGTTGTGGTTATTCTGGGTAGCTCCAATTTTAGGTGCTGTGATTGGTGCGATTGTTTATAAGGTAGTTGCTGGAGAGAAGGATTAACACGACGGAGTTCTACTTCGTAAAATCGAATGTAATCAGCTAATTCTCATTACTTTTGTTTCGGCAAAAGTAACCAAAACCATTGCCATTCACAAAACCTGTTCTCTGGGATCATTTAGCTGATCCCACACAGTAACAATCCTGATCTTAAAATGGGCAGGTTGTGAATGGCTTTATCACGAATCAAATTTCACGAATTATTCAATAACCATAGAACTTTGATCAAATCAGACTCTATTAATGAATCATTTACAAAAACGGATTATTAATTTCTTTTTCAGCTGGACGTTCAATTTTCTCAGGTAACTCTTCTTTTTCCAAAGCCGCAACCACATCGTTTAAAAAGCTCTGTAAAGCCTTTGCCTGTTCTAGTCCAACTTTATCTTTAGTGATTTGCAAATTGCCATAAATGCTCACGCAGTCAACATCATTTTCTAATGTTAAATCTTCAATTGAAGAAGACTCTGTACCCTTTTCAAATGGTTTAAACATAAGTGTGGTCTCGTTGTTATATCTACACAGTGTAATACGACCAATTTAAAGAAAATCGATCAAAATTAAAAGTGCCGATAAAATTAAAAAAGCACCCATCAAGATATTAAAATATTTCAATCGGTTACCTTGATTGAGGACTACTGAAAATTTATCGCCGCACAGCCCCCAAAAGAACAAACACGCATAGCAAGTGAAAAAATAAATAACGATAAAGATCGGCAAAGACTGAGGGTTTTCTATGCTTGTAAACATGGTAATGCCAGACACACAGGCCAACCACGCTTTCGGATTGAGCCACTGCAAGAAGAAACCATCTTTAAAATTTGGAATAAGAATATGGTCTACGGGAGCACTTGAAATAGAAATATTAGCGGCAGAAAGAATAATTTTTATACCGATATAACAAACAAATAGCGTTCCACAAATCGCAAGAATTTTTAAGACAACAGGAAACTGAGTTAATAAACTTTGCAGCCCAAATGCCATAAAAATCAAGAGTAAAGTAAAACCGATAGTCGCACCTGAAATGTAAGGAAGCGACCTTTTTAAACCGTGATTTAAGCTGGTCGATAAAATTACGGTATTTACTGGACCAGGGGTAATAGACATTGCAAATGAAAAAAGGAACATCGAAGCAAACATTGTTATTGTCCTTATTGAAATAAAACAGACAGATCTGTCTGTTTTATTGTATCTGTTTAGAACTTCATAACAATACCAACAAGCGCCTTATTTTATCATTTGCAAGAAATAGTTCACCAATGCCTCTATCAGTTGTTTGACAATGGCCTTTCTGGTTTCTTCATCAATGCTTGGAACTTTTGCTTCCATCGATTCAGAAGACGTACCTTTTTGCTTTTTAAACTGATCTTGTAACGCGTGGATCTGATCCGTACTTAAGTCTTTTTCACACTGGCTTTCTCCATCCCAATGCAAATAGTCTAGCTTCTGATTTGGTTTAACTTGGCTAGATGTTAACGGTAAGCGATAAACATTGCGTTTTTGTTGTTCGGTAAGTTGAGGAAATAAATTAATTCCTAGCTTTTCTTCAAGATAGCAAACACTCACCACTTTAACCTGCTGAGAGTTATTATTCGGCGCATAGTAAGCGCCAATTGCACCTGTTTTAGGATAGTAAACTGCCTTATACACTGCAGTTGGAATGATGACCCCGCTCCCAATAGTCTTGAGTCGTTGACCTTCAAATATTGGCCCCGTCACGATATAAGCATCTTGCTTTTGCTTAGTGACGACTGCACGCGTAGCATCTTCAAGCTTACGCCAAACTTCCTGATTATTTTTAGGTGCCTGTGGAACCATATTACTTAATGAGAAACTATCAAACTGAGAGTCCTTATTAGGCATGTCACCATTGGGTGACATATGTCCACGGTCATAACCTGATCCACGATAATCGCGTAAAAGTGACCGATGACGCTCAGGAACGCGAGTTTCTTCGTGGAAATTATCTTCACGTTTAATTTTAGTACTTAAACGTTCTGGACTTAGATGTTCAGCTGACCATAACGGCGTTTTAGACATACCTGAGTACAAAACATTGAAGCCATTAAAGCACAGCGGATAACTATCTTTTTTTAGACTGTCTTTATTTAAAGCTGGCGGAACTTCACGGTAAAACTGATTTAGACAAGTCGAGTTAGTACTTAAAGGCGAAAACCACTGTGAAATTTTTTCACCGCCAAACGCGAAGGCAAAACTTCCTGCTGCCACTCCGGCAAGTACAATCTTGCCCAAATGCTCACTTAAAGAAAAACCATCAAAGATGCCTGTACTACTTTTTTTACTTGCCATATTTCTATCAATACCACGATCCACACGCAGCTTAACAATCCTAATTTTTTAAGTATATCTCTTATCTTTCAAATGGTTAAAACATGGTCATCTTTTTTGTAACTCCATTTCCCGTTACGTAACAATCTGTTGGAATTATGAGAGGCTTTGGCTATTGAATTAGGCCAATTGCGTATCTTTCGTTGAAAAGCACTGATTGCCTATGACATGGTTAGCTCCACAAATTTGGATAAAAATATAATCGGAGTCCACTTAATGATCCATTCAAAGATTATTGGTATTGGCGTAATCACGGGATTGTGTAGCATGGCAGCTTTGGCTGAACCAGCAGTCCAACCAGGAGATACTTTAGAAAGTTTGTCTAAAGTGAAAGTTACTACAACGGTAAATGGCCAACCTGGTTCTATTAGCGATTTAGTCAATAGCGGACAAGTACAACAAGTTTCTGCTTCCCCGACAAATGCAGCGCCTACAGGTGCTCCTATTCCGGCAGACGTTCCACCAGCACCTCCAGCAGGCGGTGAAATGGCGCCACCAGCAGCCCCAATTGATGCGGTGCCACCTGCACATAATCAGGCATCTCCAGCGCCACAAGATCAAAATACTCCGGCAGATCCAAGTCAGTCGGCAGACCCAATGGCAAAAGATGGTGCATTGCCAGCCGATGCGCCTATGCAAGCTCAATAATTAGAGCAAAAAAAACCAAGACAAATGTCTTGGTTTTTTTATACATCAAATTTTTATATTTCGATTTGACTACCTAACTCAACCACACGGTTGGTTGGAATTTGGTAGAAGTCACTCACAGGGCTAGTATTACGCTGCATAGAGATAAATAATTTTTCTCTCCATGGCGACATACCATCACCCACCGAGTGAACAATACGGTCTCTGGAAATAAAGAAGCTGATATGCATTAAGTCATATTGAAGACCTAACTGCTCATAGGCCTGTATAAGCGCTTTTGGTACATTCATTTCATCTTTAAAGCCGTAGAAAATTTTAATGCGGTAGAAGTGTTCAGCTAACGCTTCTGTCGAAATACGTTCTTCTGCTGCAACAAATGGAACATCTTCAATAACTACAGTCACTAAAATATTACGCTGATGTAGTACTTTGTTGTGCTTGATGTTGTGCAGCATGGCATGTGGTACAACATTTGGTGTACCTGTCATAAAGACAGCGTCACCCGGTACCCAATGCACACTATTGCCAATACTTTTTACGAACAAATCTAACGATAACGTATCATGTTCAAGTTTAGCAAAGGTGAGTTCACGACCACGTTTCCATGTCATTAAGATAGTGACTGCAATACCACCAATTAATAATGGTACCCAACCACCCGATAACACTTTAAGCGAAGTCGCTGCAACTAAAACCGATTCTAAAATGAAGAATGGAATAATCAGTAACACCACTTTTGGCCAGCTCCATTTCCACGCCGAGTAGATAAAGATGGAAACCAAAATGGTGTCACAGAGCATGGTTAAGGTGACCGCGAGACCATACGCACTTGCCAAGTTTGAGCTGGTTTTGAAAATCAAAATTAAGATAATAATTGCGATTAAAAGTAGCCAGTTCAAGAAAGGAACATAAATCTGGCCTTCTTCTGACTCAGAGGTATGTTTAATACTTAAACGTGGTAAATAGCCCAATTGAATCGCTTGGCGCGCAAGCGAAAACACCCCAGAAATTACGGCTTGAGAGGCAATCACAGTTGCCATGGTCGCCATAATAATCATTGGGTAAAGTGCCCACTGTGGAACCAATAAATAGAACGGGTTTTGAATTGCAGCTGGGTCTCTTAACAGTAATGCACCCTGCCCTGCGTAGTTTAAAACCAAGCACGGTAACACCACACAGAACCATGCGAGACGAATTGGAACTGGTCCAAAATGCCCCATATCGGCATAAAGTGCTTCACCACCCGTCACTGTTAAAACGACAGCACCCATAACGAAAAAGGTCATTACAGGTTGGTGATAGATAAACTGAATCGCCCAATGCGGACTAAACATGCCCAATACCACAGGGGTTTGAATGACACTATGAAGACCTAATAATCCTAATGATATGAACCACACCATCGTAATCGGGCCAAAAAACTTACCTACAAAGGCTGTACCGTGTTTTTGTACCAAGAACAACGCGATGATAATGGTAATCGCAATTGGCATGATGAACGGGTCAAACACATTGGTTGCAATAGACAAGCCTTCGACTGCCGAAAGTACTGAAATGGCTGGGGTAATAATACCGTCACCAAAAAACAGCGATGCCCCAATAAAACCAATGGCAATCATGTAGATTTTTTTGTTGTCGGCAATTTTGGCTTTACGTAAGTTCAATGCGAGTAAGGCCATGATTCCGCCTTCGCCATTGTTGTCTGCACGCATCACGATTGCGACATACTTGATGCTAATAATCAGCATTAAGCACCAAAAAATAATGGATAAAATTCCTAATACGTTTTCAGGCTGAATTCCCAACCCGTGCGCGGCATGAAAGGACTCTTTCAAGGCATAAAGAGGACTTGTTCCGATATCCCCAAAGACCACTCCAAGAGCTGCCAATGCCGTGGCAGACAAAGTCGCTTTTTTAGCCGTATTTTGCATTGTGTAATTAAACCAACATGATTTTTAGCGCAATCTTATCACCTCTATTATTTTTTTTCTGTAATGCTCGTCTTAAATCTTGGCAGAACCTGATTTTTTAGTTACTATCGCACGCCTTGGTGAGGTGTCCGAGTGGCTTAAGGAGCACGCCTGGAAAGTGTGTATACGTTTGCGCGTATCGAGGGTTCGAATCCCTCTCTCACCGCCAGAATTCAAATTTAAAGAAGCTTAAACTTAATCGGTTTAGGCTTTTTTATTAGCCAAATATTAAAAAACAGCCTTGAAAAAACTGCTAACTTTCTCATCTTATTTAAGCCATAGATTAAATTAAAAATCTCAACTCAATGAAAAATATCATTTCTTTAGCTAAAAACAGCGTTCTCAACCATAGCAACTTAAACCTACCTTTCTCTATTTATTCAGCTTATAAAGAACAAAAAATTAGAAATGTTCCAATTACGAAACCGTTACTCATCACTATTTTAAGTGGCATTAAAGAGTTAGGAAGAACTGAAGAAAATGTTGTATGTGGAACTGGTTCTTTTATATTTTTATCAAATAACGCCAGCATTGATATGCGCAATATTCCAAATCAAGAAGAATATTTCGCGCTCCTTATCGAGTTTGACTTCGATGACTTTAAAGAGCTTCCTAATTCTTCAAGAACTCCTAAAAAATTTGTACAAGGCCACCTCACTCCTTTACTCGAAAATGCACTTTCTCAATTTATAGATTTATCTCTCATTGCCCCACCTTCTGTTTTTAAATTTAGAAGAAGAGAACTTTTAGAGCTTATTTACCATTCTGGTTACACCGACATCTCTAGTTTGAATATGACTCCAAGTTTGAGTGAAAAACTTCAGGCATTAATTTCTGATCATTTATCAGTGGAACTCACAGCTGAATTTATCGCTGCTCAACTTTTTATGAGTTCATCGACGCTAAGAAGAAAACTAAAAAGTGAGGGAAATAGCATTCAAGATATTCGTAATAGAGTACGACTAGGTCATGGACTGCATCTTATTCAAACCACTAACACCAGTATTGGAAATATTGCTTTTGAATGTGGCTATCAATCTCAATCAAGATTTACTGAACAATTTAAAAATTTGTTTGGAATTACGCCTCGTGAGCTACGCAAAACTAAAATGCTCAGTTAAGGCGAATTTATGGCAAATCTGCGTATAAAAATTTTTTAGAAGAAAACTTAAGATCTTTTACACATTTAAAAAAGGTTCTTAAGAAAGTAAATGAAAAAAGTAGCAGTAATTTTATCGGGTTGTGGTTACTTAGATGGTTCTGAAATTAGAGAATCCGTTTTAACCCTGTTAGCTCTAGATAAAGCAAATATTGAATATCAAATTTTTGCACCTGATGAGCCTTTGTTTCATGTCATCGACCATGTAAGCGGCGAAATAAACATGACTGAGCGGAGAAATATTTTACAAGAAGCAGGACGAATTGCCCGAGGTGAAATTTCCTCAATCGATCAACTTAATGAAAATGAATTTGATGGCCTTCTTCTTCCGGGTGGATTCGGAGTCGCCAAAAATTTATCAACTTTTGCCTTTAAAGGAGCAGAAGCAAGAGTACATTCTACAGTTGCCTCAATTCTAAAAACGTTTCATCAAAGTAAAAAACCGATCGGGGCAATTTGCATATCCCCTGCACTATTAGCACTTACTTTTGGAGACTTACACCCAACTATCACTTTGGGGGCTGACGTTAACACTGCTAAAGAAATTGAAAAAACGGGGTCGATTCACCATGTTTGTCAAACCTCAGACTGCGTGATAGATAAGCAAAACTTATTTGTTACCACACCTGCCTATATGGATGTTCAAGCCCATTTACAAGATATCTATGCAGGGATTACAAGCTTGGTTGATGCCATGACAGCTTTAGTAAATTAAGGTGTTTGATGGGGATAGAGATTGCTATCCCTCTATTTTATTGAATCTAATCAACGATAAGTAACTTCGCACCATTCAGGCTAAAAGATTGATGCGGCTCCGAATTATCGCCGACTTGATAACTCATGCCTGAAGTTAAAGTAAATGTTCGGCCATCCTTCAATCTACTTTCTAACTCACCTTCTAGGCAAAATAAGATATGTCCTTTTTCACACCAATGGTCTGCTAAATAATTGGCCGAGTACTCTACAAGTCTTACTCTAATTTTATTATTTTCTTCACCAAAAAATTGAGTTTTCCAATAAGCTTTTCCTGTTTCACCACTATATTCAGTAACTTCGATTTCTTCCCAATTTGTAATTTGAAATGGAAAAGGCGCGATATTCATTTTTTATTCCATAGAATGTGTGGTTGTATTCTCAAGTTATAGACAAAATTGATTTTTGCAAACTGTTTATTAAGACAATCATAAAGATAACAAAATTATTTTTCACTTTGAAAAGACCCAAACCTCAAGTTTAGGCCTTTCCCATCTTTAAACTCAGTTAGACAACGCTAATAATTTCTGAACATATTGAATCGCATTATTGTCTATGTCTTGATGAGTCGGAATAACATCGTCTTCTGAAGGGTTCGTGTCTAAACCATAAAATGCATGGAGTGGTTGATAAACTGCCCCAACATATAAAGCCGTTAGCTCAAATGGAACAAAAATCTTGTCTAAAGAAATTTGATATTCGCCACTTTCTGAATAAATTTTTTCTTCACCACCCGCAGACACAGCCAGCATAAACTTTTTATTTTTTAGCTTGTCGCCTGTCGAACCATAGGCCCAACCATAGGCCAAAACTTCATCTAGCCATTGTTTTAATAACGGCGGGCAGTTAAACCAATACACTGGAAATTGAAATATTAAATTTTCGTGTTCTTCTACAAGCGCTTGTTCTTTGGCGACATCAATCACCCCGTCTGGATAAGCTTGATAAATTTGATGAACCGTAAATTGATCTGGATGTTTTTCTAGTTCCTCAATCCATCTTTTATTTACAACAGATTGGTCTATGTGAGGATGGGTAACGATTACTAATGTCTTTTTCATTATGAGAACACTCTTATCGGAAAGTAGATAAATCGATTATAGAAGTGTGCTTTCCAAAATATAAGTACGGTAATTTATGTTATATACTATACCAAAAGATAGTGTAGATTTTAAAAATGGATGACTGCATTCCAACTTATACGCCATTAGAAGATACGGGTTTTGGGTACACCCTTTCTTTGATTAATGGCAAATATAAGATGATTATTATGTATTGGCTTTATGGAAAAACGGTCATGCGTTTTAACGAGCTTCAGCGCTGCATTGGAATTATTTCTTTTAGAACGCTTAGCAATACGCTTAAAGAATTGGAAAAAGACGGACTGATTATTCGTAAGGAATATCCTCAAATTCCGCCAAAAGTTGAATATCGCCTTTCAGAAAGAGGACAGTCTTTAATTCCTTTGTTAGATATGATGTGTGAATGGGGCGAGCGTAATAAGCCATCTTAGTTTTATGACTTGAAGTGATACTAAATATGAGAAATGAGTTAAGAGAAATTTTTATTAAGGGATGCGACGATAAGATTGAAAAAAAGGGAGACAATGTCGGTCTATCTTTCTACGCTTTTTTTAAAAATAAGAATGATAACCCTGAGTTACTGATGGAAGCAGCCCATTGGTGGATTATGGAGCATAAGCTAGATCACTTCGAGAAAGCCGTTAAGATTAAACAATTGGTTTTGAGTGAGCGATAGAAATTAAAAATTTATTTGATTAAAATATATTTTTCACTCAACAATCTTTAATATAATGTCAAATTACATTTCTTTATTTTATGCTGAGAATTTTAGACAGTTTTCAAAAGTAACCGTAAAATTCAAAAAAGGTTTTAATATCTTAACAGGACCCAATGGGTGTGGAAAAACATCTATTTTGATGGGTATAGCATATTGCTTTAACTCTAATGATTTTTCTCATACTCGCTTTAATAATGATAGTTGCTTTTGGGTTGATTGGAATCATGATGAATCAATTATTAGAACAGGCTTAGGAAAAAATAGTTTTCCAAATCAAGCAACATATCGAAATAGCCAACCTAATATGTATAATCCTCCAGCGAACGATTTATATTTAAATGAAAATCTAAATACATATCAGTTTAAAAATAAATATTTTTCGGATTTTCCACTTTATATTGGAATTTCAAGAGAAATAAAATACGTCCAGATAAATGGAATGCAAAGAGAAGGAGATCCTAGAGAACAGCAAGAATCCATTTCTAATTCAAACTTAAACTCAGGATACAATAAAGTTTCTATAAAACAATGGCTTATAAATAGATATTTTATAATAGAGAAAGACTGGGCCGCAGAGTACAAAGAAAACTGGCTTCATTTACAAGAATCTTTACCTTTAATTGCTCCATTCAATAGTGATTTTAAATATACAAATACAAAAGCCGATCTAGAACCTATGTTCTCTCTATATGGAAAAGAGTGCTACTTAGAAGAACTCTCAGCTGGATTTCAGGCTATTTTCTCTATCATTATTAATATTATTCAGTGGATTGAGGCTAAACAACCTGAAGGTCATAGAAGTATAAAAGAAGCTTCTGGTACAGTCTTAATAGATGAATTAGATTTACATCTCCATCCTGAATGGCAACTTTCTTTACGCAAAGGTCTTACTACAATTTTTCCAAATCTTCAGTTCATAGTAACAACTCATTCTCCTCATTTATTGGCATCTGCAGAAAGTAATGAAATAATTATCATGCAACGGATAGAAGAAATAGAAGAATATTATTTTGAGCCTACAAAGAAAAAATTTTCTGGTTGGAATACCGATCAGATTTTAGAAGATGTAATGGGGGTTGAGAGCTTACAGAATAAAGATTATGCTTCTCTTATCAATACTATACTGAATGCATATGATGAAAAAAATTTAGAGGCGTTCAAGTCAAACCTTAATTTATTAGAAGAAATATCACATAAAAATGATTCAATTTTACAAGTATTTAAAATCAAACTAGCTTCTTTGGAGTTAGAAAATGATTAAACTTAAAAGACCTATAGAAAAACCAGAAATATTAATTAGAAATGCTGATGCATGGACTAAAGGCTTAATGGATTTAATCATAAAATATGGTGAGTATGAGAAAATACCAGATAAGGAAAAAAAATCTGCTGTTTCTTTTTATCGGCATGACGATATAAAAAAGTCACTTTTTATAAGTTCTTCTCGAAAATGCGCCTTTTGTGAGACATTTCCAGAAGATTCAGGCTATATTGAAGTTGAACACTTTCATCCAAAAGCTAAATATCCTGATAAAACATTTGAATGGGAAAATTTCTTACCTTGTTGTCGGACTTGTAATGGTAATAAAGGAGATCATGATACTGTTTCGGAGCCAATATTAAATCCCTTTGACATTGAACCAGATCAATATTTAGAAGTAGATTTTTTGAAGTTAAAAGCTAAAGATGATAATAAAATTGCTAAATCTACTTTGAAAGTTTGTGGCCTTAATAGTACACGCTTATATCGACCTAGAAGTGAAATTTGTAAAACATTTTCTCAGTATGAAGATGAACTAGAAAACCATCTTGAGGAATATGAAGATTTAAAAACTTCTATAAAGAAACAGAATAAACTAAAGCGAATTCAAGAATCAATTGAAGTAATTGAAACGCTAAAACGCCCAGATTCTGCACATTCTTTTTTCTGTACATTTTTAATTGAACGAAGCAGTACTTTTAAGAAAGCAAAACAACTTACTAATACTTTAAGTGAATAATTATAATTAATAGATAGGTATCATAATGGCACCTATCTATTAGAAAGCCCAACTTCCGTCGAGCCTTCCCTCCATCAAACCCGACTTAAAAAGTAGTCGAGCAATACATCTCTTTCATCTGTGCTATCAGCCCCTAAAAGCTGAACCATCGCGCCATCAATCACAAATAAAAACATGTGCGCATCTTCAACTGTAGCAGTCTCTTTTACAGTTAAAAGTAGTTTATGAATTTCTTTAATAAACCAGTTTCGGTATTCAATAACGAGTTTATAAGCCGCAGGATAAAGTTTTTCAATTTCAAAAATGGCTTTAAATGGCAAACGATAAAAGCCCTCTAAATTTGCATGTAAAAGGTAAATTTTCTTGAGCTTATCGAATGCCATGAGTTCGCGGTACGAATGAATAATTGAAAACACCTCATGTTTTAAGGCATCTATTTGAAAAGTTAAGCTCATCTGAATGAGCCTTTCTTTAGAGTGAAAATAGTTATAAAAAGTGGCTTTGGGAATTTTGGCTTCCTCAATAATTCGGTCTACCCCGACTTTGTGAAACCCATATTGGGTAAATAAATCTTTTGCTGTGTGGAGCACGCGTAGTGCTCTAAATGAAGCTTCTAAATTTTTCATGTATTTCGCTTAAAATAATTTTTTGTTGTATGTGAATGAGATAGAAATGCTGTCGCTCTTAAATTGAGCGCTAAAAACAGGCATGCAAAAGCCGCACAAAAATGGCGTGCTCGCCTATCTCGGGTTTTATTGTTGCTATGATTTTTTAGTCGTAATGACCTATGGCTTAAAACCTAGAGTCGGTTAAACCGTTTTAAAGACCAGTTGGGTATAGATGTAAAGATTTTGGCAAAGGTTGCCAATGAGAGAGACGAAATAGTACGCATGTGCGAACTCCTATATGCATAAAATTTCTGCCAATCTCTGCTAAAAGATGGTGGCAGAACGAAAGGGGGTTAGCAGACTGGGCATATAGAACCAGCACACCCGAAGGTGTCCCCCTTCCGCCCTGCCATAACGTCGGGGGGGAACGGTGGTTTTAACACACAGATCTTCCCCTCAGAAGGAGCAAATCTGATGTGCTATATGCATCGGTCTGCTAAAACCGACTGGCAATGTGGCCAGCAGGCAAAGGATAATCCGCGAGTTTTTGAGTGTCAATGCAAGGTTGAATAGAAATTGGTTAAATAATTTTTGTTTTCATTCAATTAGATATTTAAGCTAAACAGTCATTCAACTTAAATTTAAAAATATCATGATAATAGTAAAAATGTAGGATAGTGAATTATGATTGAGTTCATGATTTGAATAGGTAATTAATAATGATAATAAAGGGACCTCCCACCAGTTCAGAAGAATATCAACTTATCTTTCAATGGCTTGATGAAAGATTTTATTATTCTATTGGGGCGATGGCCTTTCTTGCTCAAACACAAGCTATCGATGCCGACTGGCAACTCTTACGGTTATATCACCCACATAACGCCGAACAGCTATTAGGCGTCGCGGTCATCCTTGCTGGCGGCACCTGCTTCTGGGTTCCATCAGAGGCATCTTCATCTGGGACATTGCTCTGCACTTCAATTTTGCAGCTTCAACCGCGTCGGATTGTAACCACCGCAATCGGGCGTGATTTATTGCATGCTGAGATCAAGCAAAAAGGACGCATTTTACGAGAATATGATCAATGGATCATGGTTTGCTCACGCCAATTTTCTGAAGCTCAAGGCCGCTTGGCTGAACTCTCGGACATTGCCCGTCTTAATGAATATCAACATCAATACAATGAAGAGCGCTCTGTGAATGAAATTCCTGACTGGGAATCTCTGATTCAGCAAGAAAAAATTATTGTGCTTGAAGCAGGCGACCAAATCGTTTCAATTGTGCGTTTAGGGATAGAAACTGATCGGCTCGTTTCTATTGGCGGTACATACACTTTCCCTGCTTATCGTCGAAAAGGTTTTGCCGAGCGCGTCTTACAATTCGCGGTCAATCGAATCGTTGCAACTGGACGGATTGCCCACTTAATTGTCGACATTGATAACATCCCAGCGGTTCCCCTTTATCGGGAAATGGGCTTCGAATGCGTAGAGTCTTCTTACATTGCTTACCCAGAGTATTTATAAAAAATTATTCATTTTCAAAACTGCTTAAATGAACCGATTGATCCCGCTATAAATAAAAGCTACAGTAAATAAAGTTTGAATTTTATAACTTTAAATAAATTGATGGCTCACGCAGGCAAAGACATGGAAACCATACATGATTTTTATCGCCGCTTTTCTTTAACCAGAGATAGCGATTACTCGGTTCCATCGACTTCGTTTGGACATTTTAACGTGTTCCAACGCGATGCCTGCTCGTTTCTCACACCTTATAGCCGCCGCGATTATTATAAAATTTCACTGGTTTTAGGCACAGGTGATCTTCACTACGCCAACCGCTGGATTCGGGTAGATCGCCCTGCTTTGCTGTTTTCAAACCCAATGGTTCCCTATGCATGGGAAATTAATTCGCCCGAACAAGCAGGCTGGTTTTGTCTATTTACCGAAGAGTTTGTAAACCAAGAATCAAGACAAAGCTTTTTAAAAGACTCGCCACTGTTTAAAGTCGACGGCGACCCGTTATATTTTTTAAACGACCAACAAGTTGAAGAAATTTCATTTATTTTCAAAAAGATGATGAATGAAATAAATTCAGACTACATTCATAAATACAACGTTTTAAGAAACTATTTGCACCTGATTGTGCATGAAGCCATGAAGATGCAACCGACCCAACAGTTTGAAAAACATAGCAATGCTGCGGTTCGGATTTGCCATTTATTCTTTGAATTATTAGAGCGCCAGTTTCCAATCGACTCGCCCCATTTTCAGCTTAAACTCAAAACTGCAAATGACTATGCCTATGGTTTGTCGGTGCATGTGAACCATTTAAACCGAGCTGTAAAAGAAGCTACAGGCAAAACCACGTCTGAGCATATTAGCTCGCGCATTACGCAAGAAGCCAAAGCGCTGTTGCAACACACCAGTTGGAATATTTCCGAAATTGCCTATAGCTTAGGCTTTGAATATTCAGCGTATTTCACCAATTTCTTTAAGAAAAATACGGGATTCTCACCTAAAAAGTTCCGCGAAGACTGCGTGGCCTAAAAACAGATTGTTTGAATTTTATAATTATTGGTTTGAATGTTATACGTCAGTTTGAGCCAAAGCATTTTATAGTTTTTCTACTCAAGTGATTTTGCAAAAAGAGTGTGAAAAATGAAATATAGAACTTTAGGACAAACAGGCGAAAAAGTATCAGCACTTGGTTTAGGTTGCATGGGAATGAGCTTTGCCTATGGTGCCTCAGACGACACACAAAGCATTGCCACTCTAGAAAAGGCATTAGACCTCGGCATTAACTTTTGGGATACTGCCGACATGTACGGCAACGGCGCAAACGAAGTTTTGCTCTCAAAAGTTTTAGAAAAACACCGCGACAAAGTATTTTTGGCGACCAAATTTGGCTTTCGCTATAAAGAAGATAACCTCAACCCACAAAACTCTTTAGAGTCTTATATCGACGGTTCTCCAGAATGGATTAAAGTTGCGGTCGAAAACAGTTTAAAACGCTTAAATACAGACGTGATTGATTTGTATTATGCACACCGCATCGACCCAAACATTCCAGTTGAAGACACCATTGGTGCCATGGCTGACTTGGTCCAACAAGGTAAAGTTCGTTATTTAGGACTCAGTGAAGCTTCGGCTGAAACCATTCGTAAAGCACATGCAATTCACCCGATTGCAGCGGTTCAACATGAATATTCACTGTTAACTCGTGATTTTGAGCAAACTCATTTACAAACTATTCGTGAGTTAGGCATTAGCCTTGTGCCGTATTCACCGCTTTCGCGCGGTTTAATTACCAACACGCTTGATGTTAGCAACCTAGACGAAAATGATTTCCGTCGCCAGTTACCACGCTATCAAGGCGACAACTGGAAAAATAACCAAAGCTTGGCGCAAGCATTTAGCGAATTTGCCCAAAGCAAAAACGCGACAGCGGCTCAACTGGCTTTGGCTTGGATTTTGGCACAAGGTGAAGACATTATTCCAATTCCCGGTACGCGTAAAATCGAGCGACTTGTGGAAAATGCTGGCGCTGTAGACCTTGATTTAACAGCGGCAGATTTGGCAGAAATCGACGCAATTATTGCGAGATATCCAAACATGGGCGCACGCTATAACGCTGAGCAACTTGCTGCGGTAAACCATTAAAATATGAGCTATAAAAAAGTCCGACTTAGTGTCGGACTTTTTTTATTTAGTCTTTGCTATAACTGCCCTGCTGGCGTCCATCGTTCCAAGTTACGTCTAACGATTTTTCAGAAATAGTCAGGCTTTCAGGAAAAATACTTAAATCCTTTTTAAATTTAGAGTCAGGTTTTAAACCAATACAGTTTCCATTTTTCCACCATGTCCCTTCGGCATATTGGTCTAAAGCGCCATAAGCTAACATCCATTTAAACTTGCCGTCTGGCTGAAGTAAAAGTTCCGAACCGACTTCCATCACACCATTTAAATAATAGTGCCCACTCCAAGCCTGATCGACTTGCTGGAATTTCACCTCTTTACATGTGCTGGTTGGCTCTGCATAAATTTGAGAAGAAATCGCAATCGTCGAAAGTAATAGCAACCGTGCAAATGTATTCATTATTTAATTCCCTATATTTTTAGTGTTATTTTCCAGACTCAACTTTTAAATAAGTTCCGTCTGCATACACGTTGTGTCCAAAGCCACAACCCGAATCGCCACTGTCTTGTTTTGCCTGAATGTAGTTTCCTAATTTTGCATTGGTTTTAAAATCAAGCTGAATACGGCAGTCTTGATCTTTATAGACGATTTGCTTTTTATTGCTCGGCATTGTGGTGCCAAACTCACCCATGTTCGGACCGTAAATTAAGCTTCTAAGGCCCATATATAAGCCAGCATAGCTGATTGCATATTGCCCCTTCTCACGGCTTACCGTGATGTGATCCCATTCGCCAAAACCTGAGTAACGCACATATTCACCAGACAAGTCATTTGATGCTTTAGGTTTTGGTAATTGCTTAAGGTTAAATTGGCTAGATTTTGATTTTTCATCGAGCATAAACCACGATCTTGCCCAAAGTGGCTGACCCAGTTTTGCATAGGCTAGGCCCACATTATTGTTAGCAACTTCAACATCTCGGTCAGTAAATTTAACCGTGGTTTCATCTGCATTGGCTTTACAAAACGCTGTCCAAGAGGCTTGATTCTGGAAATTTTCTAGCGCTTTTTTATATTGTTTTTGGTCGTAGTTTTTCTTACCTAAACTCGCGTATTGCTTCACTTTATTACAGCTTTGCTGTAGCTCTTGTGCAAAAGAAAATTCTGCATGCGTAACCGACAACGCCGAAAGTGTGAGAACCGCGCAACCTGAAATAATAGATTTAATCATTTTTAAAATTCTTTAATAATTAACTAATTATATAATATGAGCTAGTTCTATAAATCACAATTCTCTGCAACAAAAGTCCATTAGAATGGCTTATTAAAATGTATGTCCATGATTCATTTATCAATGCATATAAAAAGGCCTGAACATTTAAGCTCAAGCCTTTTTGATTTTTAGAGTTTAGCCAAATCTCAACTAAGAAGACTCACTTAGACTCAAGTTAGAATGATGATTTTGACAAATTGCGCTTTGTAAAATCTTCATACTATTTTTAATCGCATCTTCGACCTGTATTTGACTCTCTCCCATGAAATGAATTTTTGCAGGGATATTTTCATAACTAAAATTGTTATGGTCGCCACTTTCCTGAATTAGTTGATAGGTAATTGTTTCATGATCTAATTCTTTAATCCCATTAAACACAAAGCCTGAACTATATGGGTTAGGCATCATCAAAAAGCCTGTAATTTTGGTGTTCACTGGTTCTAGTGGAAGCTTCATGGCCGCCTTAATCCACATTTCGTACAAGTCGACTGACTCATTGCGTAATGTAATGAACGGAATTTCCCCGCCACCGACTCGCCCACCAACCTCTAAAAAGACCAGCTCACCTTTAGACTCAATAAATTCGAGATGAATCGCCTGATCTTTTAATTTTAAGAATTTACATACGTCTAAAGTAAATCTTTCTACTTTTTGAATAAACTCTGAATTATCAATCGTGACTGAGCCTAATGGCGCACCGTTTCTAAAGTCTAAACAAGTATTAATGTATTTTGAGACTTTAAAGTAAGGCATTTTATTGTCAGAAATAATCGCATCAACGTGATAGATATCTCCCTCAATAAACTCCTCGACTTCGTAGCCCGCATATGAAGATAAACGAGGAATATCAGCCAGCTCACTCATTTTGATCACACCTTCAGAAGCTGCACCTACCTGAGGTTTCAAAATAATTGCTGAACCACTGTCTATCAGAAACTTTTCAATATCTTGGTATGAAGACACTTCTGCATATTTTGGATAACGGACAGTAGAATGCGCTAAAGCATCCTTCATTTTTTTCTTGTTACGACACAACAAATTGTCTTCAACCGTTGCACCCACAATATTCAATTCAGTTCGAATGCGAGCGGCAGCATCGAGGTCATATTCCGAGATGGCAATAACGTAATCAATTGGCTTTTTTTCATAGATTTTTACTGCTTCTTTTAAAACGTCTTCTTCATTTAAACGTTCTAAACCCGCTATGTAGTAACAGTTTGAAGAAGTGATATAGCGCATCGTCTCTGTTAATGAAATATAAGACACATGGACAGCGTCGTGATCTATATATTTATTATAATCAGATAGTTCATCGTCATATCTATTGATGATTAATACATGTTTCATATGACTTTCACCTGTTCATGTATATGTTTGACGAAACTACGGATTTTATTTTCGCTTTCAGAACGCAGGATGATGTAGCCTAATCTTGAGGTCCAATCATGATTACAAGCGAGTTCATCGTCTGCTTCATAATAGAAGTGATGATGCACACATTCAGGTGCTTCTAATACTTTATCTAAACCACTAAAACCTTTGAAAAGACGGTGGTTGCCTTGGGGAATAAAAGCGATTGCAGAGACCAGATTTGTTTCTATAGAAGGTAAATAAGGAAGATCGAGATATTCACTCAATACGGCTTGAGCAAGGTCAAAATTAGTCGCGATTTTAATTAACTCAACAATGTTATCACCCGGTAGCCGTGCTGCCAGCTCAATAGCGATTGGTTTTTCTTGAGGAGTCACTCTAAATTCTAAGTGGAAAGGACCAATATTTAACTCTAATGCTCTAATGACTTTTTCTGCATAGCCAAAAATATTTGCAGAAAATTGGTCGTCATATTTATTTCCCACAATATGTCCAATTTCGACAAAATAAGGTTCTGGCCCCAATAATTTTTCTGTAATTGAAGCAAAGGTTATCTTTCCATCTGTGTGAACAATTCCTTCAACACTGTATTCTTTACCTACAATATATTCTTCAACAATCAAATCACCACTGGCAAAGAAACCAATATCATTTGGTTTAGATGTCCAGATCTCTTCAACTGTTTTTAATAGCTCCTCAAGATCAGCGACTTTTTTAACAGACATACTGCCAGCCATATCGACTGGTTTAACTACGGCTGGAAATTTAAAGTCTTGAGGCAAACTCATCGGTTTACCATGTGAAATCAAAGCATATTTAATATCGCTTAAGCCCGACTTGGTGAGCTTGTCACGAAATTTAAATTTATTTCGAACAGTTTGAGCCGCCATATATTCAAGCGAATTTTTAGCATATGAATTACCAAGCTGTGCAGCCATAGGCACCGCATATTCAACACCCGGCAAGATGGCTTTTACTGTTTTTAATTCGACAATTTTAGATAGTTGACTATGAAAATCACTGGTATCTATTTTTATTATTTGTTTTGCTTTTTGACGCATTGTTCCATCAATGCTGCACTCTCCTTCGTCAGTAGAAAAAACATATAAATCTATACCTAGTTCTTGGGCTGCGTTTAAATAAGTGACACCTGAAGAAATAGGTTCTATAACTACTACAGTCATTGTTACAGTCTCCGTTAGGGACCAAAACTTTCTAACTCACAAAGAGGTTGATTTAAAATTTTATTAATTATCGATGTAGAACCGACACCCACAGTTAACTCATGAGCATCTAAATAATTTGAAAAATCAAATCCATTATTAATCCACGTACAAAACGGGATATTTATAATATTAACCTCAGCTTTAACTTGCTCTCGAAAAATATTTAAACAATATTTATGATAATCACTTAAATCGAATCGATTAATTGCATATATATTTACTTTAGAAACTGGATACTTTTTTATAATATCGAGTCCACGAGTAAGTGCAGCTCCCATACCGCTACCACCACTGACAATATTAATTTTAGACATTGTCTTGTCGTATTCGGGTTCTATATGATTAATCAAGTTGTATTCTAATTGATCACCAATAGCTAAGTTTTTAAATAAGTTAGAAAATATTCCATTTGGTCTTAATTTTATGTGCAAAACAAAAAAGTCATAATTTTTCACATCAAGTGAAACTACAGAATAGCTTCTGATGAAAGACTCTGAAGGATGTTTTATATTCACAATTGCTTTAGAACTAAAAAAGGTTTTCTTAATCTTAAATTTAAGTTCGACAATATTTTCAGAAAGAAAATTTCTACTGATGAGTTGAGCTAAACTAAAATTATTGACTAAAGGTATTAGCTCTACATCGCTATTGGCATAGCTAATACAAGGTAAAAACTCTTGCCCTATTGCAACTTGATTGCCGGATTCATATACGTTTCCCATTTTGAGCTTACATCGACAAACCCGGCACACACCTTTTAAACAGCCTTTTATCATTGTGCTATCAGGCACTGCATGAATAAGAGGCTGCTCAGAATCAGCAATGAAAATATGCTCTTTAATGCGAATATTCACCATTGGCATATTCTCATTCCATTGCTATGAAAGCGTTTCAGCACGTACAGCCTGAAAATATTCACCCACCATTGGAACAAAACTATTGATATGTTTGATGGCAAGATCAAAGTCTTCTTGTGTCTTAATTACAGAAGAAAGCATATCTGTCATCATGCCGCTATGGTCTTCAGCTTCATCAAATGCAACATGTGAAGCAGCGCCCGATACAGCCTGATTCCCCATATGAACACCCGCTTTTTGGGTAATAAAATTATTGAATTTGTCGCCATAATATTCAAGGAACCAGTCCCAAACGACTGCTGGCAATGCACCAAATTTCTCTACACAAAAGTTTAAATACCCCATCAGTTTCCATGTTTCAGGAAATGCATTTTTTGAAATAATCTGATCTGAAGAATAGCCGTATTTAGTCAAATCCTGACCAAACATTTCATCGTGTCCAAATTCATCATATAAATAATATGAAAGCTGTTTTGCAGCAGATATATTATTAATTGCCGCAACGCGCACAGCATTTGCATCTAACTCATTATTCATATGAATGCGAATAACACACTCTAAAATATGACGTTTATAATAATTTTCATCGAACCAGTCTTCATTATGAAATTTATGCATAATTTCATCTTTTTTAAACTCGCTATGCATAGCATGATCAACTGCACTTTCTAATTTTTTCAAACTTTCCTGTGAAAAAAACACGAGTTATCTCCATTATATTTAAATTATTATCTAAGCATTAAATACTTATTTAGTTAAAATTAAGATTGTTATTAATTAAACTTAAAACAATCAAATATTATGTTTAAATATATTTTATAAAATGTCAACAAAATCTTATTTATTAGAATTTCTAATTAAAATTAAATAAACAAAATTAATTAACAATCCAGCAACAAATATTTTTCAACAAATGGATTAATTCAAATTAATATCCATCACCAACAAAATATAGATAACTGATACTTCATGGAAAGAAGGAATCTAACAAGGTTATATTGCAAGAAACAATGTAGAATCCTTGTGGCTAAAAATTTGGAAGAATTATAAGAGTGAATAATTTAATTATCGGAACTTTATTTGCACTTTGTGCTGCTGCACTCAATGCATCTATTGGCGTGATTAGTAAATTGCTAATGCATAGTGGTTTAAGCCCACAAGACATTGCCTTTTTAAAAACAATTATCGCCTTTTTCTTTTTAAGTGTTCTTTTATTTAAAGTACCTGTCGGCCAAAAGATTGCTTTTATTAGCAGCACTCCGAGCAAACTCAGTGTTTTTACTCAAATTGCTATATGTGCCTTTTTAGGAATATTTTCGCTATTCTTTTTCGAAACGATTGCCTACAACCATGGTGCTGCGGCCAATGTAGTTGTGGTTTTGATGGCTTCGGCTGCCATTTCTGCACTGTTTTTTGGTAGATTCGTCTTAAAAGAAAGTGTCTATATACATTCTATTTTTGGAACGTTACTGGCCATTTTAGGAATTTCTGTTATTTCTTGGAAAGGCGAAAATAGTATATTAATGCTCATCAATGCTTCAATTGCGGGTATTGGATATGGCCTATTTTCAGTTTTAATTAAAAAATTCAAATTAAATGGCGGTTTATTCCTGACCAAGTATTTATTACTTTTTGGTAGCGTTTATCTTGCTGTTCCCTTCTTCATCAACTTTCATAGCATTACTTTTAATACCAATATTATTTTAGGTTTAATTGGCTTGGCAGTTCTGCCTACCATTTTGGGCTTTTACTGTACAACCAAAGCTTTAACATATTTACCTGCGGCAAAGGTCCAAGTGACCGAACTTTCTGAGCCAATTTTTGCAGCATTGATGGCTTGGGTTTTCATTCATGAACAACCGACCTTATCGTTTTTATATGGTGCGATTTTCATTATTGCAGGCATCGTTTTAATTAACAAAGCGCCTAAAGCATAAACCAATTTCATTGATATTCATCTGCATGGTGGCAAGCCACTTGCACCACACTTGCAAAATTAATCGCCATTTGTGAAGGGGCATGTTTTTTATAAGCAAGCCCTAAACCCACCGTAGGTACTGGTGCTTGCAAAGAGCGATAAGCCACGCCCTGTATTTGCAATTGTTTGGTTGACTCTGGAACCAGAGAGACCCCTAAATTTGCAGATACCAACGATAAAATTGACACAATTTGCGGGGCATTTTGTCCAATTTTAGGTTCAAAGCCACGCTCATGGCACGCTTGTTTAATCGCATCGAAAAGCCCTGCGCTAATGGAAGGTGGCGAAACAATAAAATCAAGCTCTCGTAGAGCAGCTAAATCAATTTCTTGTGATGAATCGTCTAGATTAAAAGACTCTGAAGGCAAAGCGGCAATGAGTGGCTCAGCTAATAATTCTTGAATAATTAAGCTATCTGGAACGTGGCGTGGGGAGCGAATAATCGCAACATCTAAACGGTCTTCAAGTAGTAAATCGATGAGGAGCAAGGTATTCGCTTCTTCAAGCTTAAGATTCACTTTAGGATATTGCTGCTGAAAATAGCGAACACATTTAGGAATTAAAGGGTTCAACATTGAAGTGCCTGTAAAACCTAAACGCAATTGGCCAACTTCGCCATTTGCCACTTGTTTAACGAGGTTCGCTGCATCTTCTACACGCTGCTGTACAGGCTGTATCGCATTTAAAAAGGCAAGCCCAGCTTCGGTCAGTTCCACCCCGTGCGGAGAACGAATAAATAAATCTGCACCTAGCTCTTCTTCTAAGTCCCGTATTTGCATGCTTAAAGGCGGCTGACTCATGTTTAAACGATGCGCAGCTCGAGTAAAGTTTTTCTCTTCGGCTACTGCTAAAAAGTAGCGTATATGTCTTAGTTCCATAGTTATATATAAAACATATCATGACCCATTGTTAAATATATTAGAAAAATACCTTCTAAATTGCTAATTTTAATTTATCGAATTTTCTCGATGCAGTATGCCCTAAGGCGCTGCACCCTCTTTCTGTCATGGTCATGATATGAGTTCTTCATCTACACCCAGTACCTTAAGCACTGAGGCGACTTCTGTTCTTTCCCGCGAGTGGATTCACAAAGGTACGAAAGCCTATAAACACGCAGGATTTGCTTTATTCTTGGTAGGCTTTGCCAGTTTCTCTCTGATTTATTGCGTACAGCCGCTGTTGCCCGCATTTAGCCAAAGCTTCCAAATTAGCCCCGCGAGCAGCTCTTTAGCTTTGTCGCTAACGACTGCCTTTTTAGCTATTTCGATTGTGCTATCAAGCGCATTTTCACAAGCGATTGGTCGCCGTGGTGTCATCTTCAGCTCAATGCTGTGTGCAGCTATTCTTAATATTGTCGCTATGTTTACGCCCAACTGGCACAGTTTACTCATAGCACGTGCACTAGAAGGTCTCTTGCTCGGTGGTGTACCGGCCGTAACGATGGCTTGGATTGCTGAAGAAATTGCACCCGAACACTTGGGTAAAACCATGGGTTTATATATTGCGGGTACAGCCTTTGGTGGAATGATGGGCCGTGTTGGCATGGGTATTTTGATTGAATATTTTTCTTGGCGCACAGCTTTAGGCTTACTCGGGGCAATCTGTTTTATTTGCTCGATTGCCTTTTTAAATCTACTTCCCGCTTCGCGTAATTTTGTACAAAAAAAAGGATTGAATTTAGGGTTTCACATGCAAATGTGGCGTGCTCATTTAAGTAATTTAAAATTGCTTCGCCTGTTTATTATTGGTTTCTTACTTACGAGTGTCTTTGTTACTCTATTTAACTACGCCACTTTCCGTTTAAGTGGGGCACCTTACTCACTGAGTCAAACTCAAATTAGCCTTATTTTCTTGTCGTATAGCTTCGGTATGGTGTCTTCATCGTTAGCAGGTACGCTAGCCGAACGCTTTGGTAAAAAAACAATGATGATGAGTGGTTTTGCCTTAATGATTATAGGCAGCCTCATGACACTGCTCACCTCTCTTTTCGGCATTATTATCGGTATTGCATTTATTACCACGGGTTTCTTTATTACACACTCGCTCACCAGTAGTTCAGTGGGTGCTGAAAGCAAACAAGCTAAAGCCCACGCCAGTTCGCTCTACTTACTCTTTTATTATATGGGCTCGAGCATTATTGGCTCGGCAGGCGGTTGGTTCTGGCTACACGGTGGATGGAATGCGATTGTAGGCTTAACTGTTGTACTGTCGTTACTTGGAATATTTTTAGTGGTGTATACCTCACACGCGAAAACTCATTAATTTGTAAGTTAAAGGAAAACTATATGTCGAGTTTATTTGTTTATGGCACTTTAGGGCCTGGCCGTCCTAATGCACATATACTTGAAAATATTGGCGGGCAATGGGCAGAAGGTTGGGTAAATGGAACCTTACATAATGAAGGTTGGGGAGCTGATTTAGGCTATCCGGCAATTGTGCTCGACAATAGTGCCAATCAAGTCCAAGGTTTTGTTTTTAGCTCGGAGCATTTAGACACAAACTGGAAATTACTTGATGATTTTGAAGGTGCTGAATATGAAAGAGTACCTGTTCAGGTCACTTTAAATAGTGGCGAACGTGTTGATTCTTATATTTATGTGTTGAAGGCTTAAGCCATTTCTAAAGCTCAAGCGCTTAAGCATTTAAAAATTGATAGAAAAAATTTAAGTGGTCATTTTTTGGCTTGTATTTTTTTTAAGAAACTGTAGAATTCATTCCACGTCGCCGACATAGCTCAGTTGGTAGAGCAACTGACTTGTAATCAGTAGGTCCACAGTTCGAATCCGTGTGTCGGCACCATCATTAAACCTCATGAATATTTGATTTATGGGGTTTTTTGTTGCCTGTAGGTTTTGCAATACTCAAAAATTTATAGTTATTACCAAAAGAATAAAGTGCAAATCTATTACTATTAGACTAAACATCTCAAATTATTTTTCATATTAATGTAATTCAGTAACCATTTTTTGACGCAGACATAAGTTTAGGCAAAATATATTAATCATATTTTTAAGAATAATACTTTCAACAAACGTCCCTTATCACAGACTTTGTTTTTGTAAAATTCGATAAAAATTTATTATAAACCTGAGCTTCAAAATAACTTTCTAAAACAAATTTATTCATTTAAAGCCAAAAAATTATGCTTCTAATTTATTAAAAAAATAGGTTTAAAAATAAAAAATATCAAAAAGATATGATTATAATGCGCCACCAAATAAGGTCATGTTAATAAGACCTATTTATAAACTTTAATTCATTATGATACCAACAAGGAAAAATATGAAACTTCGTTTTATTTTACCTACTTTATTTCTAGCTTTACCTTTAACCATACATGCTCAAGATACTGCATCTCAAATGCAAACCACTGCAAATCCTCCCATTTGCTTAATTGAGGGTACCCCTTCAGCAGAACACTATAAATTAATCAAACGTGTAAAAGTCGCAAAGGGAACCTATGGTGGTTTTGAAGAAATAAAACCTAAATTAGCGATTGTTGCCCGTAAATATGGGGCAGATGTGGTGATTAATTATCATCAAAGCCAAAGATTTGGATTCTGGCCATGGCGTATTGTTCGTCCGGTACTTACAGGAACTGCAGTGAAATGGAATACGCCTGTTGATTGTGCTGCCTTAGGTGGAAAACAAATTTATTAATACAAAATGAAAAAAGCCCAACATCCTGTTGGGCTTTTTTCGTATTTCGTTACTAGGTACACTTCCTGTAATACCTCACGTCCTGATGCTTAAACTTATTATTGTTGTTTTACGTTTCGGAACTTCCTGTTCCCTAATAAGTTCATCATAGGTAATTTTTGAAGTCATAAAAAGAAGTCATTTTCCCGAATGCATGTAAGAAAAGGCTTACGAGCTTGTCAGAATACTTCTACCCTTCTTTTTTCTTCTCTATCATTTTTTCAAAATGTCGAAGGTTTGGGTTTAGCGTATCCCAAGCATAGGCTTGGCTCACGAAAACTTCGGCTCTAGGCTGATATAAGCTCGGGTCATCAAGTGTGCCTGCACGTATTGAAATCATTTCAGGCGCTATTTCAGGCAAGCCAAAAAGCTGAGAACCGCAAGTTGGGCAAAAGGCCCTTTTAATAGATCGACCCGAAGACCCCAAAGTCTCAAAATATTTAAGCTCGCCACTTACTTTCAATTCAGACTGATGAAAAAAAGCAATTGGCGCATACGCCGAGCCCGTCGCCTTCTGGCAATCTCGACAGTGACAATTAAAACTGTAACGCGGGTCTGCTTCGCTTTGGTAGCTCACAGCTCCACACAAACATGATCCTTGATATTTGGCTGACATGGTTCATCCTATTTTTTTATTGCTGTTATTTGAATATAACGTACATATCCATTTTGATAGAGTTGTCGGCATAACTTTGCAGTCATTTGAATTTTAAAATTTGCCAACCCTCGGCTTTGATTTCGCTCTTGTTGATTTTGAATATACTGTGAAAAACCTAATAATACTTGTTCTGATAAATCTTCAATTTGAATATCAACAAAACCTTGTTGCTCTAATGTCTTTCTTAGCATTCTCTCATTGGGTACAGCATCCCAAGCAACGTCTGCCGCTTTAAGCAGATAACGATGTTTTTGTTCTTGTAACACGGTCATGTTTTGACATGTGTCAGCACGCATTAAGTAGTGAAAACCTAATCGTGCATTTGAATTTAAAACTGGAGTGACCGAATCAAGAAATGAATTTAAATGACTGTGATAAGCCGCATCGATACACAACACAACATCGAAGCATTTTTTAAATTCAAATTGTTTTAAATTTAAAAATGAACCCGCGTAAATCTGACTTATTTCTGGAATAAGTTTTTGAATTTTATTAACACAGTCTACTTGCAAGTCGACTGCACTAAGGCTTTTGGGCTGATAGTGTTGTAACCAGTGCAATAAACTTGCACCTTGCCCGCAGCCTAAATCTAATAGATGATCTTTTGAATTTAAATTGACGGCTTGTGCCAAATGGTCGGCCAATTGGCTACAAGCTTCACGGTAGTTTTGGGTATTTTTCCAAAACCCCAAATTTGTCCAAGCAAGCTCTCCATCATCCCCCAAATTTGATGCATCAATTGCATATTTATGAGGGATTAGACTCGAGAGTATTGCCCGAACTTTTTTTTTCACAATTTTAGTAGCCGAGTTCAGGGGCAACTTCAACCTGAGGTTTTAAACCTACAAATGGTAAAGGCGCACCTAAAATTTCAGCGATATGCATCGCAGAAGTGACTGCTGACTCTAAAATTGGCAAGCCATCACACGACCATGAACCACAGTAGAATACTTTACGGTTTAAATCTAAATGACGTTGTTGCAATTGTTTATTTAAAGCAATCGTTTTTGAGTCTACAACCGCACGCGTTAATGTCACTTTTGAAATGATTTTTTTAGGGTCAATGTCAGTCACTGGGCGCCAAGTCTGGAATACCGGATTTTTACCCACAAGTGTTGGTTCAACCGCATTCATCCACACTGTGAATTGTTGACGCGTAAATTTACGATCCATCATGTAGCTAAGCACTGACCAGTCTTTACGGCGTGGTGGCATGACTGTCGCATCTGTATGAATCACAAGATCGCCTTGCTCAAAGCGGAATTGCTTAAGCAAATTCATATCTTCTGCAAATTGTTCAGGGTTTAAAAACTCATCGATTTTAGATGTTGGCGTTGCAACAATCACACGGTCAAATAAGTTTTGTTCACCTTGGCTGTTTTCAACCAGTACTTTTTCGCCTTGTAATTCAACTTTCTTAATTGCCGATCCGCTATGGATATCGATATCTTTAATCAAGCTATCTACAAATGCTGGCGTTCCGCCTTTCATGCGTAACAACATGTCGCCATCGGTCAAATGACGTAAAAACTCGAGTAGGTTTTTCGCAGGCCAATCGCCAATTGTTTTTGGGTTACACGTACAAATGGTATATAAAACCGGCATTACTACACCATGCCAGAATACTTCTTCTATATCGTTCTGATTAATAAATTCAGCGAGAGTAATATCTTGATTTTTAGATTTAAAGAACTGATGAATCGCAGTTTTTAATTGCAACATCCCTTTCACAAGACGCCAGCCATATTGCTGGATGCCTTTACGGTTATTGATAATCGGGAAATTACCAATACGGCTACGAGATGTGGTTAACCATGTTTCAGTACGATCTTCAAATAACCAGCTACATGACATATAAGTACGAACTGGAAAGGTTTTAATACCTAAATGAGCAGCGAGGCTGAGTGTGTTTTTCCATAAATGAGGATTCATCACACGTAGCGGTGCATCAATAATTCCACCATCGAACTCAATGCTATGGCTATCCATTCCCCGGCCAGGAAGTGCTTCAAATATCGTGATCGTATGCCCTGCATCTTTCAGAATTCTTGCTGCCGCAAGACCTGCCATTCCACTGCCAATAATTGCGATATTCAAAATGATGTCCCATTCTTTGAGAGTTTTTTTGATTATCACTCATACCCTAAAAAAACACCGTATTAAAAACTACCAGATTTTTATTTTTTACATGAATTTATACACAAAATGTTTAACTGCCGAAAAGGCTAATTTTTTATATTTTTTTACAAAAATATACAACCATATAAAAATTCATATTTTTTATAAATTTAAAAAAAATCTTTTAAATAAAATAAGATAATTTAACTATATCTATATCATTTGTTTTACAACTATCTTTTTTTGAGATATCATTAGGCCACAATAATGAGAAGCAAATCACATAAAACAATGCAGCAACAACAATGCCAACCATCATAAAAACAGAACCTTTACAGCGAAAAAGCCCGCTATTCACACTTGATAGCGGGCTTTTTATTACTTCAAATGACGTAAAATAAGACGTAGAAGATCTATCCTTCTTGCATGATGGAACCGAATTTTCCACGATTAAAATCATCAATCGCTTCCATAATCTCAGCTTTGGTATTCATTACGAATGGACCATAGCCTTCAATCGGTTCATTAAGTGGCTGACCTGTTAGCACCAAGAATTTAGTGTCTTCTTCTGCATTCAGACTAAACTCAACACCCTCACGAGATAAAATCGCAACTGTTTTACCTTCAAGACGATTTGAGTCATTCACCACAACAGCACCATCTAACACCACAACCAATGTCGTATGACCTTCAGGCACATAAAGGGTATGTTTTTGGCCTTTAACCAATTTACCATCCCATACATTTAACGGACTAAATGTAGTTGCTGCGCCTTGTGAATCTGCATATTCACCAGCAATAACACGCAAATGGCTACCATGCTCGTCTAGTGCAATATCTGGAATATTTTTAGCTTCAATCGCTTGGTATTTTCCAGGTGTCATTTTTGAATGAGCAGGTAAATTTACCCACAATTGCACCATTTCAAAAAGGCCGCCATGCTCTGCAAATTCAGGAGAATGGAACTCTTCATGTAACACGCCTGCACCCGCAGTCATCCATTGTACATCACCTGTTTTAATGGTTCCTCCGCCACCGCTTGAGTCTTTATGAGTTACTTCACCTTCATAAGCAATCGTTACAGTTTCGAAGCCACGATGAGGATGTGAGCCTACACCTTGCTGTTCAGTGGTTGGTGAGAAAGTATAAGGCGCTGCATAATCGAGTAACAAAAATGGGCTTAGGGTTTGGCCTAAACGGTCATAAGAGAACAGGTTATATACAGGGAAACCATCACCCACCCAATGCATGTGGTTATTTTGATATGCACCAAGAAATTTCTTCATCTGATCTCTCCTATATATGTAGGATTTTCTTGAACTGAGATTGATTTTACGCCTCAATAATTGCAGTTTATAGATCAGGATTAGCAACACATTATTTCATCTATGAGACAATCCAACTTTTTTAGAACATGTCTCGGCTATCGTCCTATTTTTAAAATTCTTAATCCTATTTTTTAGACTTAAACACGACAACAAACTCAACTAGCATAATTTTAGGCAATGACAACCTACTTAATAATTTTTCATTATTCATTTTGATAACAGAGGAAATAAAAAAATGGCTCAAGATTACGTGCGCTTAGACAAGGATAATGCTGCGGTTCTTTTAGTTGACCATCAAGCAGGTTTACTTTCTTTAGTTCGAGATATCGATCCTGATAAATTTAAAAATAATGTATTGGCACTTGCAGATGCTGCGAAATATTTTAATTTGCCTACTATTCTTACCACGAGTTTCGAAAATGGCCCGAATGGTCCATTAATTCCTGAATTAAAAGAATTATTCCCAGAAGCGCCTTTTATTCCACGTCCTGGTCAAATTAACGCATGGGATAATGAAGACTTTGTAAAAGCGGTTAAGGCGACAGGTAAAAAACAATTGATTATTGCTGGTGTAGTCACTGAAGTTTGTGTGGCATTTCCTGCTTTATCTGCACTTGCAGAAGATTTTGAGGTGTTTGTGATTACCGATGCTTCTGGTACTTTCAATGAATTAACACGTGATGCTGCTTGGGACCGTATGTCGAGAGCAGGTGCTCAGCTTATGACTTGGTTCGGTATGGCATGTGAGTTACACCGCGACTGGCGTAATGATGTGGAAGGTCTAGGTGCACTCTTCTCAAATCATATTCCTGATTATCGCAACCTCATGACCAGCTACAGCTTTAATACATCACAGAAATAATTAGAGTTGCCAAGATTAGAGTGCTTAAGCGCTCTAATCTTAAATTTAAATGGATTGATCGGACATTGATAAGCTCTTTTGATGATTTTTATTATTTCTATTTGGTCGTAAAACACGGCGGCTTTAGTGCGGCCAGTGAAGCTGAGAATATTAGTAAATCTAAGCTCAGCCGACGCATTATTGACCTTGAAAATAAATTTAACGTTAGCCTAATTCAAAGAACAACCCGCCATTTTAAAGTGACCGATTTAGGCCAAGAGTTTTATGAGGAATGCTGCAAAGTCATTGCTCAAGTTGAATGTGCAGAAAACGTTTTGTTGAAGCAAAAAAGTGAACCCCAAGGGTTGGTGAAAATAAGCTGCCCACCACTCATGATGCATTTTCAAATTAGAAAAATTTTAAATCAGTTTTTAAAAACCTACCCTAAAGTTGAGATTGCGCTCGAGCTAACGAGCCGTCGAGTTGATATTTTGCATGATGATATCGACCTCGCGATTCGTACCAATTTCGAACCGAATGAAGACTCGAATTTAATTGTTCGTGATGTGATTAAAACCGATCATTGTCTGGTTGCCTCACCTGAATTGCTTCAAGGTCGCACTATTGAACATTATTCAGAGCTACAAGACTTTCCAAGTATTAGCTTAGGCACTCAAAAGCAAAATTATATTTGGCATTTATGCAATATTCGTAACGGCGAATCGGTTGATGTACCTTATCAACCACGAATCAAAAGCAATGACTTGGCAGGTGTCTACTATGCTGTGATGGATGGTTTAGGCATTGCCGATCTTCCCTTTTTAACTGTCGAATCTGAAATTCGTAAAGGCACTCTTATTCATATTCTTCCTGACTGGAAATCAAATATTGGCATGCTACAACTGGTTTATGTGTCTCGAAAAGGCCAACGTCTGGTGGTCGAAAAACTCATTGAAACCCTGATTGAAGAACTCAGGCGTTTACCAGAAAGCCATGAAGGATATCTGTCGACTTAAATAAAAAAACCGGTCATGAATGGGCATGACCGGTTTTTGTGAAACATCACATACAGCATAACTGCATGTTTTCGTTCAGAACAAAGCGAACTCGCTTTTATTCCTTACTCAGACAAGTCTACGCAGAGGTATTTCATTTCGACATATTCTTCGATGCCGAATTTTGAACCTTCACGGCCTAGACCTGATTGTTTTACGCCACCAAACGGAGCAACTTCATTTGAAATTGCGCCTGTGTTAATGCCGACCATACCGTACTCAAGTGCTTCACCCACTCGCCATTGACGCGCTGTGCTTTGAGTAAATAAATAAGCAGCTAAACCAAATTCGGTATCGTTCGCCATTGCCACTGCTTCATCTTCAGTTTTAAAGCGGAACAGTGGTGCAAGCGGACCAAAAGTTTCTTCTTTAGACACTTTCATGTCTTGCGTTACACCAGTCAAAACTGTCGGTTCAAAGAATGTACCGCCAAGTGCTGAGCGTTGACCACCAATACGAACGGTTGCACCTTTCTCTGTTGCATCTGCAATATGAGACTGAACTTTTGCAATCGCATCTTCATCAATTAAAGGCCCTTGAGTTGAACCTTCCTGACGACCATCACCAACTTTCAGTTTAGATACTGCTTCAACCAACCGGTCTGCCAATGCATCATAAATACCGTCTTGAACATAAATACGGTTAGCACAAACACAGGTTTGACCGCTGTTGCGATATTTACTTGCCATAATGCCCTGAACAGCTTGTTCAAGGTTGGCATCGTCAAACACCACAACTGGTGCATTACCACCGAGTTCAAGTGAAAGCTTTTTAATAGTTGGCGCACATTGTTGCATTAAGATACGGCCAACTTGGGTTGAACCTGTGAAGCTTAACTTACGAACAATATCGCTTTCGCATAGGGTTTTACCGACTTCAACCGCATCACCACTAATATTAATTAAAACATCGGCTGGTAAACCTGCCTGTAATGCCAATACTTCAAGTGCATAAGCTGTTAACGGCGTTTGCTCTGCTGGCTTAACCAACATTGAACAACCCGCAGCAATTGCAGGACCCGCTTTACGCGTGATCATCGCAGCTGGAAAGTTCCACGGTGTGATTGCAGCAGTTACACCAATCGCTTGTTTAATCACGAGCAAACGTTGGTTTGGCAAAGTAGGTGTTAAGACTTCACCATCAACACGGCGAGCTTGCTCAGCAAACCAGCGTATGAATGATGCTGCATAACCAATTTCACCACGTGCTTCTGCCAAGGGTTTACCTTGCTCAGCCGTTAAAATCTGTGCCAGGTTTTCTTTGTGCTCAAGCATGAGGTTGTACCATGCCAATAACACATCAGCACGAGCCAAGGCAGTTTGCTTTTTCCAAGCAGCCTGCGCTTTTGCCGAACGATTAATTGCAGCTTCAACCCCTGCGCGGTCATAGGTTTTTACCCATGCCAAAGCTTCGCCCGTAGCAGCATCATTAACCTCGATATAATCATTTGAAGCAGGTGCTTCTAACGCAATATCAGGATGTTTTAATAAATACTGCAAAGTATTTTGACTCATGCAGATTGCTCCGTTGCTTTTGCACTCCCTGCTTTGAGTGTTGCAAAACCTTGTTTCAAGATATCAAGACCTTGACAGAATTGTTCAGCAGGAATGGTTAATGGATATAAGAAACGAATTACATTACCGTATTTACCACAAGTAAGAAGTAACAGCCCATTTTCCATTGCATAGTTTTGTACAACTTTTGCTTGTTCAGCAGTTTCAAGTTCTACCGCAACCATTGAACCCAATGCACGAATATCAGTAACTACATCACCTGTTGCTTGTTGAATATCTTTAAGTGCAACAACCAACTCAGCACCTAGTTCATTTGCACGGTCGCATAGGTTTTCTTCTTCAATTACATCAATAACAGCGTGCGCAGCAGCAACAGCAATTGGGCTACCCGCGTAAGTACCGCCTAGTCCACCTGGGTTTGGTGCATCCATCACTTCTGCACGGCCAACAACACCTGAAATTGGGAAGCCGCCGCCCAAGCTTTTCGCCATCGTAATTAAGTCTGCTTTAGTCTCGTAATAATTCATTGCAAACAATTTACCAGTACGGGCAAAACCTGATTGCACTTCGTCAGCAACCAATAAAATACCGTGCTTGTCGCAAATTGCGCGTAAACGTTTTAAGAACTCAGCTGGCACAACATTGAAACCGCCTTCACCTTGTACTGGCTCAAGCACAATTGCTGCAACATCATGCGGTGCAATATCTTCACTGAAAATATCTTCAACACTTTCAATTGCTGCGTCTACTGAAATACCTTTAGCAGGCACAGGATAACGCGCGTGGAATACACCCGCTGGCATCACACCGAAATCACGTTTGTAAGGAGCGGTTTTACCTGTCATTGCCATGGTCATGAATGAACGACCGTGGAAACCATTACCAAAAGTGATAATGCCGTGACGACCTGTATAACAACGAGCAATCTTCACTGCATTTTCAACAGCTTCTGCACCTGTTGTGAAAAACGCTGATTTAGCAGGACCAGCAATTGGTGCGCGCTCATTAATACGCTCAGCTAAAGCTACATAGCTTTCATACGGTGTTACTTGATAGGCAGTATGCGTAAATTTAGTGAGTTGCTCAGTCACCGCTGCAATGACTTTAGGGTGGCGATGGCCTGTATTTAAAACCGCGATACCACCAGCAAAGTCGATAAATTGGTTGCCTTCCTTGTCCCAAAGCGTCGCGTTTTCAGCTTTTTCAGCATACCACTGGCACATCACGCCTACACCGCGTGGAGTTGCTTGCTGTTTACGTGCGTTAAGTGCAGAATGTTGATTATCCATTTGATTCCCTCATATTTTCATCATCAGTTGCAGCTTTGGTTTTTGCATCCCGTGCTTAATTTTCAGGGTGCTTTACAACGACTGCCTATGTATGTAATTTCGCTCGTCTGACGGCAACTGACGAGAGCCACTTTTTAACTGTAGGAGAGAGCCAATTGCGTAGTTTACTTGGAGATCATTTGCTGCAACGACTCCAACAGGATACTGAAGGGAAACTACATCAACGTTTGTTCCGTTGTCTGCGTGGTGCCATTATTGATGGCGTCGTTCAGCCTAAAACACGCTTGCCCGCTTCCCGTGACTTAGCCAGTGAAATTCATGTTTCGAGAAATACGGTGCTCACTGCCTACGAACAGCTACAGGCCGAAGGCTATTTAGAAGCCCGTACGGGACATGGCACATGGGTTGCCGAGAAACTACCAGAGAGTTTTTTAAATACACAAAATAAGAAAAAAGCAGTTTCAAGTCCGAAAGTTCAAAACTCTTATGCGCTCTCAAATCGTGGTTCAAACTTATTAGGCTATGCCGCAGCATCTCCGCATCAATGGGGAGCTTTCGTGCCGGGAGCGCCCGATGTGACTGAGTTTCCACATCATATTTTTAGCCGTATTCAAGCAAAATTAAGCCGTGAGCCTGACATTAACCGCCTGATCTATAGCAACGCGGGCGGATGTATTGAGCTTCGAAGTGCATTGGCAGATTACTTACGGGTTGCACGCTCAGTTCAATGTGATGCTGACCAGATAATTATTACCGAAGGTATTCATCAAGCGATTGATTTAGTCTCACGTGCGCTTAGTGATATTGGTGACCGGATCTGGATTGAAGATCCCGGCTATTGGGGAATGCGTAATACTTTACGTATTAATGGCGTTGATATTCAACCCATGCCAGTCGATGCAGAAGGCATTATTCCCGAAGAAAATCCGGTTAAACCACCTAAATTAATTTTTGTCACGCCTTCACACCAATATCCACTGGGTTCACATTTAAGCCTAGATCGCCGACGCAAATTGATTGAGATTGCCCGTCAGCACAATAGCTGGATTGTAGAAGATGATTACGACAGTGAGTTCCGTTTCTCAGGCCAACCGTATCCGTCTTTACAAGGTTTAGAAAATGATGCGCCTGTTTTATATATGGGCACGTTTAGTAAAACCATTTATCCGTCTTTAAGAATTGGTTATTTGGTGGTACCAAAACCGCTCTTTTCACCCCTACGCATTGTGGCAGCCGAACTCTATCGTGGCGGACATTTACTTGAGCAAAAAGCCCTAGCCGAATTTATTCGTGAAGGTCATTACGAAGCTCATATTCGTCGTATGCGTTTACTTTATGGCAAGAGACGCGATTACTTAGTCAGTCTGATTAAACGCTATCTTGGCCCTGAATTTATTCACGAATATGATGAAGCAGCTGGATTACACCTAGTTTTAAAATTACCGAACTCTTGCGATGATGTTGCGATTGCAGCAACCGCACTTGAACGTGGTGTTAAAGTTCGCCCGCTTTCACAGTACTACATGCAGTCGCATGCACATGCAGAGCGTGGCTTGCTTATGGGGTTTGCTTGTGTGAATGAAAAAGACATGGTGATGGCTTTTGGTGTCTTACTCCAATGCTTACGTGAAGCAGGCGTACAAACACTGAGTTGATTCTTTTTTCTGTCCTGAATGAATAAAAAAAGAGCCTCACAATGAGACTCTTTTTTTATTCTGAAAATACTAAACTAAATTTTCTTCTTGAGTATGAGTAAGATGGGTTGTTCTACGCTCTTTACCCCACCCCAGTTTTTCCGACAATAAGCCAAAGAATACAATAATGCCGAACAATGCTGTGGTGTAAATCACTTCTTTAAAGTATGTGCCTTCAATCAACATGGTAAGAATTGCACCAATAATTGCAAAGATCACCACATAAGTTAAGTAAGGGAACATCCACATTTTAAAGTCAATTTTCACACCTTCAGCTTCAAGCTTCTTGCGCATACGAAGCTGAGAATAAGCAATGGTTAAGTACACATACAGTGTTGCTGCACCCGTGGTTAGCATGAAAAAGTCATAAACATCCATGCTCTTTGTTGCAGTTAAAACGACAGCAATTACAGAGAAGAAGCATGACACAATCACGCCCACCCACGGGCTGCTTTTGCTGTTTACAGAGCCAAAGCTTTTCGGTGCATCACCGCGTTTAGCTAACGAAAATAACATACGTGAACACGTGTAAAGTGCTGAGTTAAAGCAACTACATACCGATGTTAATACCACAAAATTCACAATGTGACGTGCCCCCGGAATCCCGAGTGCCGACAGAGTCACGCTATAGGTTCCCCAAGTCGAATCTTTCAAAAGTTCATTGTTGTGAGGAATTAAACATACCGCGACAAACATTGAACCCACATAGAATAAAATAATTCGCCAAACAACCGAGTTCGATGCTTTACGAATTTCTTTAGATGGATTTGCCGATTCTGCCGCCGCTACAGTCACAATTTCAGCACCAATATAGGCAAACATTACCCCAAGTAAGGCGGTAATGACGGATGACCCTCCATTTGGCATAAAGCCTTGAGAGGTTAGATTACTAATACCAGAAGCAGCCGGATTTCCCCAAGGCCACAAATGCATAATTGCCAAACTACCAATCACAAGGAAAATAACAATCGCGATGACTTTAATGAGTGCAAACCAGAACTCAAATTCACCATAGTTTTTCACGTTCTGTAAATTGACTGTGACTAATGCGCCAATCACCACAACCATATAGGCCCAGATCGGTATGAAGGGAAACCAATTATTTAAAATTTTACCTGCCACATAGGCTTCCCAGCCCATGAGCATTGCCAGAGTACACCAGTACAACCAGCCAATTGAAAAACCGGCCCAACGACCAATCGCACGGTCAGCGTAAGTTGAGAAAGAGCCACTATCAGGATTTAAAACGGCCATCTCGCCTAACATACGCATGATGAACCAAACGAGTAGACCACCCAAAGCATAAGTTAGAAAAACTACAGGTCCTGTATTATAAATAATACTGCCCGAGCCTACGAATAAAGAGCCACCAATTACCCCTGCAATCGAGATCATCGTCAGGTGGCGTGATTTGAGTCCATGTTTTAAACTTTGGGAGTGATTGGCTTCAGAACCATTTTGATGAGCTGCCATATCATTTTCCTTAATATATGGAGGATATCGGCTAGTCTCGGAAAACCTCCGAAGCCAAAAAATATCCCCTAAAAATTTAGCCGTTCTGCCCAATTCCTAAAACAGAAAAATCACTGAGCTTATCCGGCGCTTCCGTATGCATACTTCCAATGGCTTTAATTTGTCGTTTCGGCACTCAAGAAACGAGAGCCATTTTTGTAATAAAGGAGAGAGCCAATTGCAAAATTTATACGCAAAATTGGCCCCAATGATTTTAGTTTTGATAGTTTTTAATGTAGGAAAAAGCGAGTAAATCTTAACCCGCAAAGAGATTATTCTTTTAGTCTGTTTAGTTTTGTTCAGAAATTAACAACGCCTTTGTCCCTTTTTCCAAGGCTCTAAATATATGTTTCTGATCGGCAGGATAGCAAATATAGTCTCCAGCACCGAGCTCAACTGCATCATCAATGAGTCCTACTAAAGCCTTACCTTCGACCACAATAATATGCTCAACAGAGCCAACTGGATGCGGTTCTGAAAGGCGATCTTCGCCCGGCTCAACAATCAGTAAATAAACATCACGGCGTGCATGGGGTGGACAAGTCGCCAATAAAATTGCTTTGTAGTTGGCAATCTCAGAACTCACTGTTGGCCCATCACCACAGCGAATGACTTGTACCTGATTGCTCGGTTCTTCCATTAAACGGGCAAATGGAATATTCAGCGCAACACAAAGTGCCCATAAAGTTTCAATGCTTGGGTTACCTTGCCCTGCCTCTAATTGTGAAAGTGTAGATTTGGCAACGCCTGCACGACGAGCAACCTCTGCCAAAGAAAGCCCTGCTCTTTGACGTTCACGATTTAAACCTTTGGCAATAATTTCAATTGGCTGAGACATTCACCGCATCCGTTCTATAAAAAAAACGATCGTTCGTTTTGACAAAACAATCAGACTTATTCATTATAATGGAAAATCGTTTGTTATATCATACTATGTCCACATACGCTCTCATTAAGAAACTTAGTAAAGACACCACCCGCTCGATTTTCTTTGTGTGTCTAGCAACCAGTGTTGTTGGTATGTCTTTAGGTTCACTCGCTGCAAGCTATGGCTTAGCACTGTGGATCCCGCTTTGTCTATCTGTATTTGTGCTCGCAGGAACTGCCGAATTTATTTTTATAGGTTTTTTAGCAGTTGGTGGTAGCCCAATTGCTGCTGCGATTGCAGGACTACTCGTCAACTTAAGACACTTACCTTTTGGGATTGCGGTCAATGAACTAATCAGAGGTAAATTCTCTCGATATTTCGGTGCTCATATCATGAACGATGAAAGCGTTTTGTTTGGTATGGCACAGCCCGATTTCGAGACAAAAAAAGCCGCTTACTGGCTATGTGGTATATGCATTATGCTGAGTTGGCCACTTGGTGTCACGGCTGGTTATTTTATTGGAAGTGCCATTCCAGACCCAAAAAAATTTGGTCTAGATGCCATTTTTCCTGCCATTTTAATTGCACTTACTTTTAATGCTTTAAAGAATAAATCTACTCGAAAAGCTGCATTTGCCGGATCAACTTTGGCACTGATTACCACACCCTTTTTGGCCTCAGGACTTCCAATTTTAATTTCTCTTTTTGGCTTAATATTTGGGAGAAAGAAATGAATCAACAATTGCTTATTATTTTGGGCATAGGCTTGCTAGCACTTGGAACATATGGGATTCGTTTTGCTGGTTTTCACTTAGGTGCCAAGTTTACTTTTTCTGAAAAATACCAAGTTTTACTGTCAAACGGCGCAACCGTTTTGCTGTGTGCTATTGCGGTCACGACGACCTTTTTTGAAGGCCAACATTTCGCAGGTTTCGCGCGTATATTCGGCGTTGGGTTGGCACTTTTATTAGTTTGGAAAAAAGTGCCTCTGTTGTTGGTGATTTGCTTAGCAGCCGCTGGTACGGCACTTGTACGTTTGCTTGGAATTGAGTAATAAAAAAGGCGAGATAAACTCGCCTTTTTTAAAATTTTGTTTAGAACGGTAAATCGTCGTCTAAATCTGCTGGTGCAGATGCAGGCTGTTGTGGTGCTTTAGGAGCAAAGCCACCACCTTGCGGGCTGTTACCACCATTACCAAAACCAGCTGGGTTGCTGCCATAGCCGCCACCACTATTTTGGTTATAACCACCGCCTTGGTTATTATTATTTTGATAACCATTACCACCTTGTTGAGGTGCGTTAAAACGTGGTTGATTAAAATCATTACCACCAGCGAACCCTTGTTCACCTTGTTGACGACCATCTAACATTTGCATCTGTTCGCCACGAATTTCTGTTGTATAGCGCTCTTGACCATTTTGATCAGTCCACTGACGCGTACGTAATGAACCTTCAATATAAACCTTAGAACCTTTACGTAAAAACTGCTGAGCAATTTCCCCTAAACGGTTATGCAAAACAATACGGTGCCATTCAGTTTGTTCTTTACGCTCACCTGAAGTTTTATCGGTCCAAGCTTCACTTGTCGCGATTGAAAACTGAGTCAGCGAGCCCCCATTTGGAAAAGTTTTTGTTTCAGGATCACGACCCAAAGTACCAACCAAAATAACCTTATTTACACCACGCATTAGCTGTCTTCATCCTATTCATTTCTATGTTTTACTTTATAAGAGTTATGCTTAAATGGCTACCTCTTTACCAAACAACTGCGTTAAATCACGTCGTGCAGTATCATCTAGAGACTGTTTATCGACTTTAATATAAGCAACTTGCTGGTCAGGCATCACCACAACTTCTTCAATACCACGAATTGCCAATAGCTGTGTGGTCCACTCATTCACCTGTTGCACTTGCGGTAATGGCAACACAATAGATGACAAATACCGCGGCTGAGCTAAACCAAAACTAATTAGCAACCATATTATAGCAATCCCTGTTAAGACACTCCATCCCATCGCAGTATTATGTAACATCAATAGTTGCCCACCAAGTGTGCCCCCAAAAAAAGCACCTAAAAACTGACTACTGGCATTTACACCCATCGCAGTCGCTTTTGACTGGATTGGCGCACATTTTGATAACCATGATGGCAATAAGGCCTCCATCACATTAAACGCAATGAAGAAAATCCCTAGGCCTGCGAGTAATACATATTTTGATTGATAACCAAATATGAGCAGCAATAAACCTGCAATAATGCCTGTAATTGCGGTTAAGAAAATGCCTCGCATTTTGCGATATTTTTCAGCAATGATAATGCTTGGAAATGCAAAAAACAGACTAATCACCAAGAGTGGCAAATACACCAGACCATGACTGGCTAAAGGAATATGCGCAAACTCGATGAGCTGTGAAGGCACATAAATAAACATGGCTGTCAGCAGTAAATGTAATGAAAACACCGAAACATGCAAACGGTTTAAGTCACCCATTTGAATAACTTGCTTAAGCTGTGCCATGTAACCTTGCTGATAATTACGATGATGGCGAGTCACTTTAGGAACAAGCAATAACATCAAAATCGCGATTAAGCCCATAATGGTCGTGACAAAGAATAAGCCAGAAATCCCAACAAGGCTTGTGAGCCAAGGCCCTAGACTAAAAGCCACGACAAAAGACAAACCAATACTCATACCCATCGCGGCCATGGCTTTAGTACGTTGTTCTTCGCGAGTGACATCGGCTAGAAGCGCCATAACAACTGCTGAAACAGCACCTGCACCCGCAATCGCACGACCAATAATCACACCATAAATCGTGTCAGATAAACCAGCAATTGCACCGCCAAGAGCAAAGAGTAATAAGCCAAGCACCACGAGAGGTTTACGGCTAAAGCGGTCAGCAAGCAGGCTAAATGGAATTTGTAAAATTGCCTGACTTAAGCCATAGACACCTACAGCCAAACCAATCAGTGCTGGAGTCGCATATTGATATGACTGTCCGACTACAGAAAAGACAGGAATAATCATGAACAGACCCAACATGCGTAGTGCAAAAATACTACTTAAGGCAAAAGTTGAGCGACGTTCCAAAGCATTCATCATATCAATACACGTTTATCAAACTAGGCAAATTATAAGCCGATTCGTTTCCAAAAATACGGGACACATTATTTAAATTAACGATTTCCAGCTTAAAAAAATAAAGAGGCATTTAGCCTCTTTATTTTAAATAACTTTACTGAAAATTAGCTTAAGGCGACTGTTGTTCGCGCTTCGTATATTGAATTGAAGCGATTACAGCCCAAACAATAAAGGCAACTCCAATTAAACCTGTTACCACTTCTGGTACATGAACACCCGTACCGCTTGCAATCATAATGAATGCTAAAGCACCAATAGCATAATGTGCGCCATGTTCTAAAAATATATAAGCGTCTAATGTGCCTTTTTCAACAAGATAAACAGTCATTGAACGGACAAAAATAGCACCAATTGCAAGACCCAACATAATCACAACAACGTCGCTGGTAATCGCAAATGCGCCAATCACACCGTCAAAACTAAAAGATGCATCTAATACTTCAAGATATAAGAAACCACCAATACCCGCTTTAACCACACCAGAAGCTGCGCCTGATGAGTCGTGCATTACAGCATTACCATTGTCATCAATTTCAGGCTCACCACCTAACAGGTGACTTAATACTTCAACCCCAATATAAACCACAATGCCCCAAATACCAGCCATGGTTACTGCTAAACGTTGGTGGTCATCTACATAAGCTGCCATCACAATTAAAGCAATTAAAGCAAGAAATACAGACATTGCCGGTACACTAGCTAAACTTGAAAGTTTAGATTCAAGCCATCTAAACCAATGGGTTTCTTTTTCATCATCAAAGAAGAAGTTTAAGAAAACCAATAATAGGAATGTTCCACCAAAAGCTGAAATTTCAGCATGGTGTGCCATTAAACGCTCAGAATAAGTTTTCGGATCATTGAGTGCCAATTTTGCCACTTCAATAACCCCCATATCGGCGGTCACTGCAACAATCACGACAGGGAAAATCAGACGCATACCAAAAACGGCGATTAAAATACCTACCGTTAAAAAGATCATTTTCCAGAACGGATCCCAATTACGTAGAACCGATGCATTCACGACAGCATTGTCAAAAGATAAAGAGACCTCCATTACAGCTAAAATGGCTGTAATTGTTAAAGCTTTAAGCATGGTAGACACGCCAGCTTCAGGTCCATGGGTAAAACCCCAATACGCAGATAGTGCTAAACACACCACCGTAAAAAATATCGAAAATCGGAAATGCTTCATGGATCTGACCTATACCAAGAATTAAATTTAATCTTTCTTTAAAAACGCGGTTATTATATCGATAATTAACCATAAAACGATGTTGTTTTGTGCTGTTATTCCCTTTACTTTATCTCTATGTTTAATAAAGAAATTTACAATATTTAATTAACTTGTTAATCACATTAAATATTTTCTTTCGATATATCTATCATTATTATTTTTGTATTTTAAAATTGATTTAAAATCTAGTTCAGCTGTCTTATTTTAAATGGAATGATTTTATGCTTTTTTCTCAAGAACTCTGGCAACGTAATTTAAATTTATATCAAAAAATTCTCGACCTGCCTTTTAATCAGGAACTTGCTAGTGGAACTTTAGATAAAGAAGCATTTTGTCATTATGTGATTCAGGATGCCCAATATTTAGTGGCCTATGGTCGTGTATTAGCAGTTGCAGCAGCAAAGGCTTTTGATGCTGACGATATTATGCAATTTTCAGATGCAGCTAAAATTGCAATTGTGGTTGAACGCAGCTTGCATGATGACTTCATGAAAAATTTTGGTGTCACCAAAGAAGAGTTTCAAAACACGCCATTAACTTTGGCTGGTCATCACTACACTTCATTTTTAACAGCAACGGCTTGGTCAGAAAGTTACCCTGTTGTGCTTGCAGCACTTTTACCGTGCTTCTGGATTTATGCCGAAGTTGGTAAAGATATTGTGAACAAATCTGTTCCCAATAACCCTTACCAAGCATGGGTGGACACCTATGCAGGCGAAGAGTTTCATACAGCCGTTCGTAATGTAATTGCGACCGTTGATAAAGTTGCCGCACGTTGTGATGCAGACACTTTAGAAAAAATGCATGCTGCTTACACCATGGGTGCAAAACTTGAGTGGTTATTTTGGGATAGCGCCTACCACCAAAGACAATGGCTAGGTTTAGACCATATTTAAAACTTCAAGAGAATCGGTCAGATGGTTCAATACGCTGATCGATTTTTCATAAAATGCGAGATAGATATGTATATTGGCGAATTAGCATCTTTAACTGGAGCCACTCCTAAAGCCATTCGGCATTATGAGAAATTAGGCTTGCTCCCCGTAGCAAAAAGAAAAGGAAATTATCGTATTTATGAAGCGATTGATGTTCAATCAGTCAAAATGATTCGCCTTGCGCAAGCTGTTGGGTTTAGCCTTTCCGAGCTTTATGACTTGTCAGCTTTAAAATATAAAAATAATCGCTTTCCTGTAGAAGTTGCACAGCAACTTATTCAAAAAAAGAATCAACAAATTATTGAGCAAAAGAAAGCGTTAAATCGTTTACAAGAAGATCTAAAGCAACTGGAAGATGAGATTACTCATACTTATATGACCAATAAGATTTCTGCCTAAAAAAACTGGTTAAAATCTGCAAATAGCTTTCAAAAAGAGTGCTTGACTCTGCCCTTAGGGTAAAGGTTTATCGTAATGACTTCTTTTATTACGGACCAATAAAATGAGCGCTCATCTTTCTTCATTTAAAAATTTAACGGCATTAATTACAGGTGCATCTTCTGGAATAGGCAAAGCCTATGCTCAAAAACTAGCATCTTTAGGAATTCATTTAATTTTAACAGCACGCTCTGAGCAGAAACTAAATGATTTAGCCGCTGAACTTAGAAAAAAATATAACGTGAATGTTGAGGTTATTGTTTTAGATTTAGCTCAACCCAATTCAGCTCAAAGCTTATTTGATGAAGTACAAGCTAGAAAATTATCAGTAGAGATTTTAATTAACAATGCAGGATTTGGAAAATGGACTAAATTTCTAGATCAATCTGTATCTACCTATCAAGAAATGATCACGCTTAATATCAGTAGCGTAACGTCTTTATGTTATTTATTTCTGCCACAGATGCTTGCGAACAAAAAAGGCATCATGATTAATATTTCATCTACAGGCGCCTTCCAACCCCTCCCTTATATTGCCGTATATGGCGCAAGTAAATCGTACGTATTGCAATTTACTGAAGCGCTTGCGGGAGAATATAGCTCTTCGGGTGTTAAATTTCTGGCAGTTTGTCCAGGCAATACGGAAACCAATTTTACCCAAGTTGCAAATGCCGACACCAGCGGTATGAAAAGCTCTACAGTTGATGACGTTGTATCTGCAACGGTTGCAGCATTAGATAAAAATAAACCAACGATTGTTGTAGGTTGTAGCAACTATTTAACGTCTCAATTGCCTCGAATTCTTTCCCGCAAAAAGATGATTAATCTAGTTGAAGGTATGCTCAAAACCCGTGTTTCTGAGCAGTCATAAATATAGCCCAATTTAAAAGATTAAGAGGTTTCTCTTAATCTTTTAATGCTGAAAGAATTGCCAGCCATAAATCAAACCTGCCGCGGCCACAACCCAACACAGTGTTGCCAGTCCTAGACATGACCACATCGACATACGCGTTGCCAGCACATAGACTGCAACTAAATAAATAGCATAGGGAATAAGTGACCATAGACCAAATAGAGCTGTTTTCTGTAAAGCCGCAGCACCTTTTTGCTGATAAACAATCACATGAGCAATCAAGGCGAATGTAGGAAAAAGCGGGACTAAACCTGCAATATAAAATGCCTTACTTTTCGATAAAATCGAAATGATGAGAACAACCCCAGCCCCCAACATACATTTTAAAAATAACGCCCACATACACTGATCCTATCTGCTTATTTCCATTTCAAAACGCTGTATTTTGCGCTTTTTAAAGAAAATTAACAGCGACTAAAGCAATCAATGCTGGAACTGCCTGAATATAAATAATCTTTTTGCTGGCAGTCAGACCACCATAAATACCTGCAATGAGTACACAGCCTAAAAAGAAATTGGCGATTGATGTCGCAAATGGAGCATCTGCCAATAAAGACCAGAATAACCCCGCCGCTAAAAAGCCATTATAAAGCCCCTGATTTTGTGCCATCACTTTGGTGAGTTTTGCTTTTTCTGCATTATTTCCAAAGGCTTTCATGCCATAAGGCTTGTCCCACAAAAACATCTCGAGCACTAAAATATAGACATGCAATATGGCGATAAGCGCAATGAAGATTTGTCCGATCATACGATTTTCCTTTTTATTTTAAAGATATAAAAAAAGATCAGTCTCTCGACTGATCTTGTTCTGTTTTTATGGCTTTAGCAATACTTTACCTTGGCGAGCACCTTGGGTTGCTCTTTGGGCAGCTGTTTTAATCTCATCAAAACTAAATACACCTTCTACAGGCAAGATTAATTTTTTCTGAGTCGCTAGCGTTAATAACTCAACAATCAGTTCTTTTTTACGTTCTGCTGGCATTTCTTTGTTGACCACACTTGCCCAGAAACCTTTTACCGTAGCTTGTTTGAAAATAAGATCGCCCGATGAAATCTGCATCGTTTCACCAGTCATACTGCCAAACGAAACAAGCAGGCTATTTTCACTAAGTAGATTCAGCATTTCACCACTTGCGCTGCCACCAATCGAGTCCACGCCAGCAATTAAAGGTTGGTCACCATGAATCTGCTTAACTTGCTCTTTCCAGTTAGGCTGATCAGTCGCAACAACATGTTGAATGCCCAATGCTTGCATTTCTGCAATTGCATCACTACGACGAACCAAGTTAATTACAGGTAGGCCACGTGCCTGCGCAATCATGGCAACCGTTTTACCTACTGCACCATTCGCTGTGTTTTGAATTAACCATTGACCCGGTTGAACATTTACAAAGTCCAATAGCATTAACGCACTAATTGGCATACCAATCAGCTGTGCTGCTGTTTCATCATCAATTTCATTATTTAAAGGAATAAGCCCCTGAGCTGGTGCAATAAAGTATTCAGCCCAACTACCATGCACAGCTGCAACTGCAATACGTTGCCCTAGTTGTACATGACTAACGCCTTCGCCCAACGCATCTACAATACCAACGCCTTCACTACCACCAATCGCAGGTAAAGTAGGCTTATAGCCATAACTTCCCCGCACCGTCCAAACATCATGATTATGAATTGGTGACATAATCATTTTAATACGCACTTCGCCCGCTTTTGGTTCTGGCTTTGGCATATCCGCCTGCTCTAAAACGTCTACAGGCTCACCAAAATTACGATGGATAATACTTCGCATGTTTTATTCCTCTGTCGGTTTTAACAGCTGTTGGGTAGTTTCTAAAGCTAAATGTAAAGGTGCTTTGTCTTGAGACAATTTTGTGAGTAAAGCCGCACCTAACCATAACTGATACATCACTTGTGCAGTTTTTAAAGGGTCAATATGTTTTGGAATTGATCCTTCTTGTTGCCCTTCTTTAAGCAACAAAGCTAAACGCTGCGTTAATTTGTGCACACCCTCATTGAGAATTTGGCGCATATCTTCCGATAGATCGGAAACCTCGGCTGCCAGTTTCACAATCAGGCAGTTTTCAGCCCAGCTACCATGCACAGGATCATCAATCCATGCCTGCCATAGGGCCATTAAACGGGCATGTGCACTTTGCTCGCTGTGCTGCCAGAGTTGTTCTACACGGACTTTATAATTAGCCATGTACTGTTCTAACAATGCACAGCCAAATGCCTCTTTCGAAGCAAAGTAGTGATAGAACGAACCTTTAGGTACGTCACAAGCCTTTAAAATTTCTTGTAAACCAACACCGACAAATCCTTTGTGTAATACCAGTTCAAAACTGGTATCCAAAATATGTTGTCGGGTAGTTTCACTTTTATTTAATCGTTTCATGCAATCACTATAAACAACTATTAGACCAGTCGTCTAGTAAAATTATGTTGCTAGTTAAATTTTGTTTAGAGTAGAAATCTAGAATGAGGAATGTTAAAAATACAACCTGCTTAATTAAACAAATTTTGTCGATTGTCGTTTAACCGTCACAATTTGTCGCTTTAAATCATTTTGTACCACTTGAACAATTTTAAATCGTTATCATATATAGGGTCTGTTGTTTATAACCAGTCACACTGCACGCGGCTGATCAATCAACACCTAAATTTTCATCAATATATAATTGAGATGTTTTATGAGCCAAAGTCATATCCGTATTCGAGGCGCACGTACCCATAATTTAAAAAATGTGTCTCTCGATATTCCACGCGATAAGTTTGTGGTAATTACGGGGTTATCAGGTTCAGGAAAATCTTCTCTTGCCTTCGATACCCTCTACGCCGAAGGACAACGCCGTTACGTAGAATCACTTTCGGCCTATGCCCGTCAGTTTTTATCGCAAATGGAAAAACCTGAAGTCGACTCGATCGAAGGTCTGTCTCCAGCCATTGCAATTGAACAAAAATCTACGAGTCATAACCCACGTTCAACAGTCGGTACCATTACCGAAATTTACGATTACCTGCGCTTACTCTATGCGCGTGTTGGTACGCCGTATTGTCCTGAACATGACTTACCCATGGTCGCACAAACGATTTCTGAAATGGTTGATGCGGTAAAAACACTTGAGGAAGGCACAGCACTCATGTTGCTTGCTCCAGTGGTTCGTGAGCGTAAAGGTGAATACACCAATCTGTTCGAACAATTACAAGGGCAAGGTTTTGTTCGTGCTCGTGTCGATGGCGAAATTATCGATATTGATACGCCACCAGAACTCGACAAAAAGAAAAAGCACACCATCGAAGTTGTCGTTGACCGCTTTAAAGTGCGTGAAGACTTAGGTAACCGTATTGCTGAATCATTTGAAACTGCTCTACGTTTAGGCGGTGATATTGCCGTTTTGTCATGGATGAATGGCGAACATCCAGACCGCGTTTTTTCTGCAAAGCACTCATGTCCTGAATGTGATCGTGCTGTAGCAGAACTTGAGCCACGTTTATTTTCATTTAACAACCCGTTCGGTGCCTGCCCTGTTTGTGATGGCTTAGGTACACGCAGTCACTTTAGTTCTGAAAAACTGATTCCAAACCCTGATCTTGCCATTAGTGAAGGCGCTATTCGTGGTTGGGATCGTCAGCGTCCATATTACTATTCAATGCTGCAAAAAGTTGCCGACCATTTTGGTTTCCAACTTGATACGCCTTGGAATCAGTTAGATAAAGATACTCAAAAGAAATTTTTACAAGGTACAGGCAAAGAAAAAGTCGATTTAAGCTATATCGATGAACGCGGTCGTAAACATACACGCGTGCAACCTTTTGAAGGAATTTTGCCGCACCTTGAACGTCGGTATCGTGAAACTGAAAGTAACTACGTGCGTGATGATTTAGCCCAATATCTATCTAATGCAGCGTGTGATGCATGTGATGGTTCACGTTTAAATGAAATTTCACGCAATGTTAAAATTTTAGATAAAACCATCGCCCAAATCACTAAAATGTCGATTGGTGATGCTGAACAGTATTATCAAAACGTACAACTTGAAGGTGCCAAAGGTGAAATTGCCGATAAAATCTTTAAAGAGATTCGTGAGCGTTTACATTTCTTGGTGAGTGTTGGTCTGAACTATTTGAGCCTAGCTCGTTCTGCCGAAACCTTATCGGGTGGTGAAGCACAACGTATCCGCTTGGCCTCACAAATTGGTGCAGGTTTAATGGGCGTAATGTATGTCCTTGATGAACCATCGATTGGTCTGCACCAACGCGATAATGATCGTCTACTGCAAACCCTGATTCGCTTACGTGATTTAGGCAACACGGTATTAGTCGTTGAACACGATGAAGATGCAATTCGTGCAGCCGACCATATTATTGATATTGGTCCGGGAGCTGGGATCCATGGTGGTGTGATTATTGCCGAAGGAACTTATGATGAATTAGCTAACCATGCTGACTCACTCACAGGCCAGTACCTTTCAGGCAAACGCAAAATTGAAATACCAAAACAACGGACTCAATCACCACGCCCAGATGAATTCATCAAACTATCTGGTGCAAGTGGTCATAACCTTAAAAACGTCGACTTAAAGATTCCGCTCGGCATTATGACCTGTGTAACTGGTGTTTCAGGTTCAGGTAAATCAACACTGATTAACCGTACTCTGCTTCCATTGGCAGCGACACAACTCAATGGCGCAACGACCTTAACAGCAGAAAAGTTTGACTCAATTGATGGTCTTCAACACCTTGATAAAGTCGTTGATATTGACCAAAGCCCAATTGGTCGTACGCCACGTTCTAACCCTGCAACTTACACAGGATTATTTACACCAATCCGTGAGTTATTTGCCCAAACACCTGAGGCGAAAGCTCGTGGCTATAGCGCAGGACGTTTCTCGTTTAACGTGAAAGGCGGACGCTGTGAAGCGTGTGAAGGCGACGGCATGATTAAAGTCGCTATGCACTTCTTGCCCGATATGTATGTGCCTTGCGATGCATGTCATGGCAAACGCTACAACCGTGAAACGCTTGAAGTTGGCTATAAAGGTAAAAATATTTCTGACGTTTTAGAAATGACTGTTGAAGATGCAGCCGAGTTCTTTAATGCAATTCCAGTGATTTTCCGCCGCCTAGAAACTTTAACGCAGGTTGGCTTAGGCTATATTCGTTTAGGTCAGGCAGCAACTACTCTCTCTGGGGGTGAAGCACAGCGTGTGAAACTCGCACGTGAGTTAGCGAAACGCGACACTGGTAAAACCTTATATATCTTGGATGAACCAACCACGGGTCTACATTTCCATGATATTGCTAAGTTACTCGACATTTTGCATGAGCTACGCAACAAGGGTAATACCATTGTGGTGATTGAGCACAACCTTGATGTGATTAAAACAGCCGACTGGGTTGTGGACTTAGGCCCTGAAGGTGGTTCAGGCGGTGGGATGATCATTGCCGAAGGCACACCTGAACAAGTGGCTGAAGTTGAGATTTCCCATACTGGTCGTTTCTTAAAACCGATGCTTAAATAAAGTTTAATTAAATTAGGCTAGAAGATTAAATGACCTCTAGCCTGATTATTATTCACCCAATTCTTCTTCTAAACTCTCTAAACGGCCATAATTAAATTTATGTGCGGGAATAAAAATATAATCTAATTCTGAAGTATTTATAAAAATTGACCTATGATACCCCTCTGTAGGTAAATAGATAATTTCGTCTGCATCTTCTGGATCTATTTCAAGACAGGAAAAAGCCTCATACAACTTTCGATCCTCAAACATCGGCTCTCTTCTTATTTTTCCATTAGCAAATTGCCATTGAATTTCTGTGGCTCTGGCATACAATTTTTTTAATTGTTTAGATGCATCTCTTTTAACCTTTTCCCTATCTTCCTTCTTTATATGATCTTGTTCAATTAATGCATCTAATTCCTCTTCGGTTAAAAGTATTTTCTTTACATAGTTTTTTACTTTTTCTTCACTTATTAGATCTGTTACATGCTCTAAACACTCTATATTCTCTATAACCAGCCACTCCTCATCTTCAATTCTATCCAATCCTAACCAATCTTTATATTTTTCAGGCCCAAAAGTATCAAATGCTTCACTTGAGAGATAAACATCTTGTATTGAAGCTCGACGAATAAAAGCGATTCTATTATCTAGAGATTCAACAGCTATAAAGTCGCCTTTACCATGTAATCGATAATGTAGTCTAGATCTTTCAGCCTCAGTAATTGGGAATAAAAGTCCTTTTCCAGATCTGAAATGAAATGCTATTTCTCCAAAATATGTATTTTCATCACTAATCTCATCATGAATTCCTAAATTATCAAAAGGTCGAGGATTACCAAGTATTTCATCTACAGTTGAATTTAGAATTTTCGCTAATTTTGCTTGCTTACTCTTAGGAATAGAGGCAGCTCCAGACTCCCAACGTTGATAATTAGGCTGGCTAATTCCCATAGCTTCTGCAACTGCATTTTGAGTCATCATTCTTGCCAATCGAACTTTTTTTAGAGCTGATAATTTCATTACTAAAATTTATACGTATAACTTATACAAAAAGGTATACTCTATTTAAAACCATGTCAACTCACAGAAAACCAAGTTAAAAATTCAACACTAAGAATAAATAGAATAGCCCATAAGACAAAATCAATAAAAAACAAAACAATTAATTGAAAATATTATTAAAAAAAGAGCACTTGGAACTTTAATGGTAAGGTAAAAAATCTGCATACAAAAAGAAGTTTTATGAATTCTTCTATGAAATAATATTAAAATCTTACCCCTCAACCACATTTCGGCCTCGCGCCTTAGCTCTTAATAAAAAGCGATCAGCTTTCTCTAATAGTTCCATCCAGCTTGCTGCTCCAATTGCAAAACCAATACTGACCGACACATGTAGCTTTTCAGTTGTATTAGGCAACTCAATTTGAGCACGTGAAATAGCGATGCGGATTTTCTCTGCGATTAAACGTGCATCTTCAAATTGAATCTGCTCAAGCAATATTAAAAATTCATCTCCGCCATAACGAACAATTAAATCTGAACTTCGGATATTTTGCTTCAATTGCTCGGCAATACTAACAATGACCTGATCACCTACAATATGCCCATATTGATCATTCACCTGTTTAAAGCGATCAATGTCGATAATCATTAAACATGTTTGCGTAAATTTTTGAGGGTAACTTTCAACAATTTTTAAATATTCAGATAAAGCTAGGCGGTTGGACACACCCGTTAAAGGGTCTGTATTGGCAATATTCTTTAATTGAAATTCAAAAGCATCACGTTGTTGCAACATACGCTGTAATCGATCAATGGCCTCAAATAGAGAGAAAAACTCACCTTTTTTTGTAATATTAACCTCATCAACACAATGATCGGAATGATGAGATAAGTCTAAAATTAAAGTCCTCGCTTTTATTAACGGGGAAAACACTCTTCTTTGCGCATAATTAAGCGTAAGTAACGCTGTAGCCAAAGAAATTAAAGAAATTAATAAAGTTAAAAGAAAACCATTTCGAGCAATTACATTTTCTTGAGTTGCAATCACCACACTTTCATTAAGGATATATGTTTGTAGATCGACTACAGTCGTAAATTTCCCCACAATTGCTTCGGTTAACTGAGTACCATTTAAAAAATATGGTTCACCTTTTTGGCTTTCGTCCAAAAGCCTTTCCACAATTGGAATGCCCTTGTCTATAAACTCTAATTTCACACGTGAATATAAGTGTTGGTATTCCGGAGTTTTAGCCTGTTCCGGCTGTAAGGTATCTACCAAAACCCATAAATATCTAGCTTGATGTTGAGTTTGCAGAGAACGTGCACGGTTATTACTTGGAATCTCTTCGTTAAAACTTACAGGAGCAATAATATTAGATGCCATCCGCCCTGCCTGATCTCGCATATCGGTCAGAACGATAATGAGCGTAAAGTAATTAGAAATACGGCTGTCTTTACTTTTTAATTGCAGCATAAGTTTTTGCAGTATTTCCCTACAATTATCCCATGCCCCAAACATCCCTAAAATAGCATTATCCATTTGGATAGAAGTTCTTGCTCCAGATGGAGTTTCACCATAATAATCAACTACATTACGGGCTTGTCTAAGATTTTCTTTCAAATTGTTTTGCAGATCATTTGCTAATGAAACATAACCTGCTTCTTTTAAGATAAGAATGCTTGTATCAATTTGCGTATCAACAATTAAACGAAATTTTTTTAATTCTTGCTGATTCTTTAATAAATCATCAGGACTACTCGACATCATTTTGTTGGCGGGAGCACGCTCCTTAGAAATTTTATAAGCAATATCAGCCACGGCTCTTAAACTTTTTATTTCGGCTAAGGCTTGTCTAGTTTTTATATAATCCTGATAGCTTCCCACAATAAGCGGTATTGCCATGAATAATAAGGACAAAATAATAACCAGCATAAAAAAGAACAGTCGATTACTAATATGCTCTGAACGTAATCCAGACATTTCTAGCTGATACTCCGTAAATGTCCTGCCATTTTTACTACTATATAAATTAGGCTTAAATCCATCCTAGCATTTTAATAACTAGAATTTCATCAATAAAACCTTCATTTCTCTTTTAATAATTATAGGGTTCCTACATTTTAGTAAGCTTAAATAATAAACGATATCGAAAAATTAAATGGCTTTTATAAAAAAACTCTGTTTTACAGATTAAAAAAATTTAGTAATGATAATAAAACGAATTTAGTTATCCTCTTGGATGCACTTCTCCCAGCATCCACTGCCCAGCTTTAAGCTGGGTTCTTTTTAATCTATTATTTTCCAGTAAATTTCATATAACTTTTCTTATAATTTTAAGATTTTCTTATAGATAAAAAAAAGCTCAACCTTGGGGAAAGCTGAGCTCGTAAAATCTGATGTGCTACACACATCGTATCTGGGCAAGCACTTTAAATCCTAAAAACGTTAGGTAGTGAACTTTGCAATTGAATTATGTGACTTATCTCTACTTTTGTAAAGTCGATTAAATTAATCAGAATTAAAAATTTAATCGATTTTTCAACTTAAAATAGAGATTTCTTTTATCTTATTCACTTATATAATAATTAAAAATAGTTAAATTTTTTAGCTAAACTAATCTAAATATTGTTAACTATTCCTCAAAATATTACAAATCCGACAAGAAAATGGTGTTTTTTTACTCACATTGTAAACAATATTATACTTTAATGAACGTTAAAAACGATTGTCATAATCATTTTTTCCAATTATAATTGTAATCACTTTTAAACATTTGCCTAGTAATTCCCTATGAAATATAATTATTAGCCTATTGTAAATGTTCATTTTTTTATCAGGTTGACAATTTATTTTTTATTTGATTACTTTTTAATCAATTTTAACATAAATGCCAAATATCTTTAACATTCCTTTTTTTCATTATTGACTTCATAAATTGTTACAATACAATGACCCCAGCTTTATCTCTTGTTATTGCTGGAAATGATTATGAAAAAACTTGGTTTAGCCACTGCTGTATTATTAGCCATGACCGGTGCTCATGCTTATCAATTTGAAGTTCAAGGTCAATCTGAATATGTTGACACAACTGCAAACGATAAAAACTACACTGGTGACGTTGCTGGTACATTCTATTTAAAAAATGTTGATACCGCTAAAGGTCCTTTAGCTGAAGCAGCTTTCTTAAACCAAGCATCTAGCGTGTCTTTAGGTTATAGCTATCAACAATATGACCAAAACAACGGTTTAAACTACCGTGTAGGTACATACGGCGTTAAAGGTGAGGCGTACATTCCAACTCCTTACGTTCCTGCATACGCTAGCGCAACTTATAACCACACTGACGTTGACGGTAAAAACGCAATTTCACGTGATGACCAAGGCGACCGTTATGCGCTAGAAGTTGGTGCAATGTTGTTACCTAACTTCTTGATGGCTGTTGGTTATACAAATGTTGCTAACCAATTCGCTTTAGATAACTTCGGTATCATCAGCAACGGTATCTACTCTGCTGTTAACCAAACTGCTGCGATCCAAAACGACCAAGATGCTGTTACAGCACGTGCTAAATATGTAGGTCCAATCGATGGAACTAACATGGCAATTGGTTTTGAAGCTGCTGGTGCTTTCGGTCAAGAAAACCAATACGGTTTAAAAACTGACCTTTACTTAACTCCTAAGTTAAGCGTTGGTGCTGCATTCATCGGTAACGACGGCGTAGCAAACATCAAAGGCAATGACCTTGGTGAATTCCGTCAAGCTTGGGGCGGTAACGTAAACTACTTCATTACTCCAGCTCTTGCTGTTGGTGCGTCTTACATGAAAGCTGACGTTAAAAAGTCTAGCTACGACACACAAACTATCGGCTTAAATGCTAAATTCCGTTTCTAATCTAATTTAGAAATTGAATTAAAAAAAAGGACTCAGTTGAGTCCTTTTTTTATAGCTATTAACTACGTACGACATTTAAGAAATATAAGTGACGTTCGTACTGATCAATAATGTCTTGAATTAAATCTTCTTGCGTCCAATCCATTACATCATAGTTCTGGCCGCCCTCTCTTAAGAAGACCTCAGCTTGAAAATATTGCCCATCTTCAGCTTCCATACGTCCAATTAAAAAACTTGGCGGCACTGTTTCACGTGGAACAACTTTATAAATAAAATTAATTTCATTGTGATGGTCTACTCTAAGCTGCATACCATCTTCAAGTTGGCTAATTGAAACTTCTAAATGACGCCGTCTCAATTCATGTTGAATATTTTCAAATGCACGACCCACTTGCTTTTCAATATATTCACGTACTTCTTCTTCATTATGAGGATAGTGCATGATTAATCCCAAACGCTGTTGCCAGCTTCGTGGATTATGAATGGCACGTGGTGTAATCCGTGCTTCCTGAATGGATGTCATTTTCGTAACATCAAGATGTAAGGCTTTTATTAGCCCCCAACTCATTAAGAGCATAACCACAGTAAACGGTAATGCACTCATAATGATAGAAGCTTGAAGTGCAGCCAAGCCGCCGACTAGCAATAAAATAATTGCGAGTACAGCCATGAGTACTGTCCAGAACAAACGCTGCCAAGTCGGTGAATTTTCAGTTTTCGCAGTTAAGTAGTCAGTCACTAAAGCACCTGAATCGGCAGAAGTCACAAAAAATAAAACCACTAAAACAGTTGCCAAGACATTCATAACCCCAGACCATGGTAAATGACCCAAAAATTCAAATAATGCAACTGATGAATCTTGCTGAACAGCCTGAATTAACGTCGTTTGATGTTCATGAATAATGCTAAATAACGCAGCATTTCCTAAAAAGCCCATCCAAATAATGGTAAAGCCTGTCGGTATGAGTAAAACCCCAACAATAAATTCTCGAATGGTACGGCCACGTGAAACTCTGGCAATAAACATTCCCACAAATGGCGACCAAGAAATCCACCAAGCCCAGTACAAAATTGTCCAACCACCAATCCATCCATTCGGCTGATAGGCATATAAATTGAATGTCATGGTAAAAAGGTTAGAGATATATTGCCCAGTGTTTTGAATAGTCGTTTGAAGTAAATAAATACTCGGACCAGCAATAAAAACAAATACTAATAATATTAAAGCTAAGACTAAGTTTAATTCCGATAAACGTTTTACCCCTTTATCAAGACCTAAAAATACGGATAAAGAAGCTAAAATGCTCACAAAAATAATGAGTAGAATTTGAATATGAGTACTTTGCTCTATACCAAATAAATAATGCAGACCGGAGTTGATCTGGGTTACCCCAAAGCCAAGTGATGTCGCGACACCAAATACAGTTCCAATCGTTGCGAAAATATCGATACTATCGCCCCATGGACCATAAATCTTTTTCCCGATAAGAGGATAAAGTGCAGAGCGAGTCTTCAAAGGTAAATTATGTCTATAGGCAAAGTAAGCCAAAGCCAACCCAACTACAGCGTAAATTGCCCAAGCATGTAACCCCCAATGGAAAAAGGTTACTCTTAGTGCTTGCTGTGCTGCATCAATGGTTTGGGCCTCACCACTTGGTGGGGTAACGTAATGCATGACAGGTTCTGCAACGCCGAAAAACATTAACCCAATCCCCATGCCTGCGGTAAACAGCATGGCAAACCAAGACCCATTATTATAATCAGGCTGACTATGATCAGGCCCTAATTTAATGCGTCCAATCGATGAACAGGCGATATAAATCAACAAGATCAGAAAGAAGGCAACAGATAAAACATAGAACCAGCTAAATGAATCAGTGATCCATTGTTTCAATTGTTGCGTTAAAAGTTCAAAAGAACTCGGAGCGATCACAACCACTGCTAAAAACAAAGCAATAATAATGACCGTACCAAAAAATACGTTAGGATTAACGTTTGCGAACCAACTAGATTGTTTGGAAGGCATAAATCCTCCATGTTATTTTAATGACGAGTGACAGGCTTAAATGCCAATAAGATATTCATAGAATGAACAAAGCTAGGGCTTTCAATAGAGAAAGCCGATAACACTCTAAATAAACTTAAAGAATATTGCAGTTACAAAGGTGTAAATAAATTAAAACACCTCCTACATTATTTATCTGAATTTTTTTTAGGGAGGTGGGTAATATATTGTAAAGCAATTAATCGGGTCACGATTAAAGCTAAGTACATGACTCCACAAAACATTTGAAGCATGGCCAAAACGCGCGCTGGTGGAGTGATAGGCATTAGATCGGATAGACCTGTAGCCGACTGCAAGCTAAAGCTTAGGAAGAGTAAATCTAGCCACGTTTGTAAGGGATGAGGATTATTTAGATTTTGAAAACTATAAGGGAAAATGAGCTGGCAAATGCTGTATAAAAAAGCAAAACCCCATGCAATAAGCGTAAAGACTGCCGCTGCTGCAAATAATTCATCTTTTGTTAAATATCGGTCAGCAAACATATAACAAAATAGACCATAAGCTGCCGAAAAATAGGCCAGAGCTTCACAGCTATAAGCAAATAGCTGAATATATAAATTGCTATAACCCAATACAATAAATACTGATGACAGAATTGCACCACTCACAAATGTTAAGCCTAAAAAAGTAAACATGGGAGTCTGGCGAATAACTTTTGCAATCAACAATAAAGCAAGGACACCTAGTACCCATGTTAATGTTCTATAAGCCTCATTATTAAAGGTAAGCATAGCCAGAATAAGTAAAATGAATTGCACAAACAGCAACCATGCTGAAGGCAACAATCGAAAGCTCGCCCAGAACTCGATAATAGATCGCATTTAATTATTTTCCATTTTTTCTTTATGTTTTGAATTATAGGAAATCATACTGTACAAAAAATAGGATAAACAAGTTGTTCTTTATTAAGGAGCTTCTTTTCAATAAGTCATACGAGAAAACAAAAAAAGCCCCGTAGGGCTTTTTAAAGAATTAGCTAACAATATTAGTCTTAGTGATCCGATGCACCAGATGCACCAATACCTGTCATTGAACGAACATATTGAGCATCGAAAGCAGCACGCTCTTTTTTAGCACGTGCAGAGTTATCAGTCACTGAGAATAACCAGCAGCAAAGGAACGACAATGGCATAGCAAATAATGCAGGACCGTTGAATGGATTAATTGGGGTATCAGAGATTTTTAAAGTATCGACCCAAACTGCTTTAGACAGAATAATGAGTACTACTGCTGTTACCAGACCAACTACCCCACCAATGACTGCACCGCGTGTTGTTAAACCTTTCCAGAACATTGAAAGAACAAGAACAGGGAAGTTTGCACAACAAGCTACAGAGAACGCTAAGCCCACCATGAATGCTACGTTTTGCTTTTCAAACAAAATACCCAAAATCATGGCAAAAACGGCTAAACCAAGTGTCGCAATTTTTGACATACGAAGCTCTGAAGCTGGCGTAGTTTGACCTTTCTTAAATACGTTAGCATATAAGTCGTGTGAGATTGCAGACGCGCCTGAAAGTGTTAAACCAGCAACCACAGCAAGAATCGTTGCGAATGCAACAGCCGAAATAAAGCCCATGAAGAGGTCACCGCCTAATGCATCACTTAAATGCACGGCTGCCATGTTGTTACCGCCAATAAGCTCAAGCTTGCCTGTGACAGCCATTTTTGCAACATCAAGGAATTGCGGGTTGTTTGATACGAAAAGAATCGCACCGAAACCAATAATGAAAGTTAAAAGGTAGAAGTAACCAATAAAACCTGTTGCAACCACAACCGATTTACGTGCTTCTTTTGCATCTTTTACAGTGAAGAAACGCATAAGAATGTGTGGCAGACCTGCTGTACCAAACATCAATGCCAAACCAAGAGACAAAGCATCAATTGGGTTTGCTGCAAGTTTACCTGGCCCCATAATTTTTGAAGCATCAGCCAAGCTTATATCATGCACTTTACTAAAAACTTCAATTGATTGGCTAAACATGTTGCTGAAGCTGAAACCAACTGCTTTCATCACCATGAATGCCATGAAGGTTGCCCCACTGAGCAACATGACCGCTTTAATAATTTGTACCCATGTCGTTGCCAACATGCCACCGAAAATGACGTAAGCCATCATCAATAGACCAACAATGACTACAGCAATATTGTAGTTCAAACCAAATAGTAATTTGATGAGCTGACCCGCACCTACCATTTGAGCAATCAAATAGAATGCCACAACAACAAGTGAACTGATCGCAGCTAAAGTACGTACCGGTTTTTCTTCAAGACGGAATGAAACTACATCTGAAAGGTTATATTTACCAAGGTTACGCAAACGTTCTGCTACTAAAAATAAAACGATTGGCCAACCTACCATGAACCCGAGAGAATATAACAAGCCGTCAAAACCCGAGCTAAACACCATTGCAGAAATACCGAGGAATGATGCTGCTGACATAAAGTCACCCGCAATTGCCAGACCATTCTGGAAACCGCTGATTCCACCACCTGCTGTATAGAAATCTTGTGTTGACTGGGTTTGCTTTGCAGCCCACTTCGTAATGAACAAAGTGAAACCAACAAAAATGACAAACATAATAATGGCATGCCAGTTGGTTGCTTGTTGTTGGGCTTCACCCAGATCTGGACTCGCCATAGCCACTGTTGAATATAGCGATGCTGCTGCCAATAAAGCTTTCGCCTTTAATGAATTCCATTTCATATTAGTGTAGTCCTTTCTCATGCGTGATGGCTTCAACTTCCTTCAACGCTTCTTCACTCAACTGGTCAAGGGTACTATTGGCGATAAAAGAATACACAGCACACAGTAGGAAAGATAAAACAATAATTCCTAAACCTAGCGGGATTCCCCATGTCGTTACGCCACCACTAAATGAACTCATCAAAAATTCTTTGTTGTAGCCTACAAGCAGCATAAAACCTACATAAAGAATTAACATAATGATTGTTAGCGTCCAACTTAATGCACTTTTTTTCTTGACCATCTTTTGAAACTTTGGATTGCGTAGAATCTGCTCTACTTGGTTCTGATCCATAACCAAACTCCTTACCCTGTGTCCAGCCTTGGCCACTTTTTTAATAGTAGTTTCTCACTGTTAAAGTTAGCAAAATTCTGTGTAATTCGTAACTTAGACTTTGGTCGTTAAAATTTAATCAATTTATAGCTTTGTTTCTGCTTGGGGTATGATAGGCATAAGGTTTTAATCATGTAGGTCATATGAACAGCTGGCTGATTATCGGGGTACTCACCCTCTATATCGCACTCTTATTTATTTGTGCTTTTTTTGGTGAAAAGCATGCCAGCCGTTTAAGTACACGTGGCCGCATGTTCTTGTTCAGTTTGACCTTGGGTGTTTATTGCTCATCTTGGACATTTTACGGTGCAACCGGAGCTGCCGTCCGAGAAGGTGTAATTTTCCTACCTATTTACTTAGGTCCCCTCTTATTTGTCTGGTTTGGCTATGACATCTGGCGGCGTTTAGGCAGAGTACGTCAACATCACGCAATCTCATCAATTGCTGACTTCGTTGCTGCTCGTTATGGTAAAAGCGGGGTGTTGGCTTCACTGGTTACCATTTTGGCAGTGATTGCGATTATCCCCTACCTCGCCCTACAGTTACGTGCAATTGCCTTAAGTACCTCAGTCATTTTAGAACAGAATGCTCATATCCATACCACTACCAATAGTGTTTTGCTTTTAACGAGTGTACTCGCAATTTTGGCCATGATTTTTGGTACAAGACAAATCGCAAATACCGAGCAACATGGCGGTCTGATGTTAGCCGTCGCATTTGAATCTTTTGTAAAATTATTCGCACTTATTTGTGTCGCTTTATTTTTTATTTTTGAAGCGCCTGCCAACTTAGTACAAGTCTCGGCCGATGTGAATCAAACTTTTCAGGAAGTTCAATTGTTTGGAGTACCTGAAACATTCTGGATTCAGACGCTGTTAGCAGGTTTAGCAATTATCTGCTTGCCACGTCAGTTTCATGTAGCGGTTGTCGAATTACGTGACGAAAAACATATTCGTGGAGCACGCAAATGGTTTGCGGCTTACCTCATTCTCACGATCTTAGCCATTATTCCAATCGCAAGCTGGGCTTTGCATGCTGCACCAAAGTTTCTGACTGTACCTGATGTTGCAGTACTCTCATTACCATTGAGTTATAACCAAGAGTGGCTTGCCTTACTGGCCTTTTTAGGCGGATTTTCAGCTTCGACAGGTATGTTACTGGTTTCGTCAGTTGCCCTGTCTATCATGCTGAGTAATGACTTGATTATGCCTGCCCTCTGGCGCTTTAAATTACTTTCACGACACGATAAACATCTGCCTAAAGTTCTTAAATTTAGCCGTCGTATCAGTATTGTCGCAGTCATGCTACTTGGTTTTTTATTCTTCCATTTCTTTAATGATATTAACCAACTTTCCGTATTTGGGTTATTGGCTTTTAGTGCTGTTGCTCAGTTTGCTCCTGCCCTCATTGGCGGATTGTATTGGCGTGGTGGAAGTCGCCAAGGTGTTTATGCAGGCCTCATCGTTGGATTTTTGATGTGGAGCTACACTTTACTCATCCCAACTATTTTACGGAGTTTGCCAGAGTCTTATCAGGAAACCGCTCAAAGTATTTTACTTTTCGGCCCTTTAGGAATAAATGCGCTGCGCCCAGAGTCATTATTTGGTTTTGAATCATTTGCTCCACTCACACACGGTGTAATCTGGTCACTTGGTTTAAATATTCTTTTGTATATCTGGATTTCTAAACTTTACCGTCCAAGTGTGGCAGAACAAATTCAGGCTGAAAGTTTCTTCTATTACGAAACAAAACCGCTACCTTCGCCGCATACATCTACCGATTTAACGTATTTACCCCATGACGCAGCACGTTTGAAAGTGGGTGATTTATTTGCTTTAGCTAAAAGAATTACTGGTGAACAGCCAACAACTCAAGCCTTCGAAAACTTTTGTGAACAAAACCATTTAACGCTTAATCAAAATAGCATTGCAAATGGCATGTGGTGGCGGTTCACCGAGCAATATCTCGCGGGCATTATTGGTGCAGCCTCTGCACGTACGTTGCTGACTACAGCTATGATCAATAATGGTCTGGCTTTAGGTCAAGTGGCCAATATTTTAGACCAAGCTTCACAATGGCAACGTTTCAATCAAAACTTGCTTATGACCATGATTGACCACATGACTCAAGGGGTGAGTGTAGTTGATAAAAACATGTGTCTGGTCGCTTGGAACAACCAATATTTAAAACTGTTTGGTTACCCCAAAGACTTGGTGTACGTCGGCTGTCCAATTGCAGACTTAATTCGTTATAACGCTGAACGCGGTGAATGTGGCCCTGGTTCAGTCGAAGAGCATGTACGCAAACGTTTGCACTGGATGAAAGTTGGAAGTGCTCATGAATTTGAACGAATCCGTAAAGATGGTCGGGTAATTCAAATGCGCGGTAATCCTATTTCAGGTGGAGGCTTTGTGACAACATTCGCCGACATTACTCCTTTCCGTACAAATGAGGCAATACTCGAAGCCCGTGTAAAAAACAGAACCCAGCAGCTTGCCGATGCATTAACCGAACAGCAACTTGCACGTGAACAAGCCGATATGGCGAATATGTCGAAAAGCCGCTTTATCGCTGCGGCAAGCCATGACTTATTACAACCAATGCATGCCGCTCGTCTCTTTAGTACTGTGCTTGAACAAAGCATTGCAACAGAAGAAGACCGTCAAACGTTACAACAACTTGACCGCGCTCTATATGGTGCAGAAAGTATGCTGTCTGCCCTACTCGATATTGCTCGCTTAGAAGGCGGTAGCATACAGCCAAAAAGACAGCCTTATCCTTTACACGATTTACTCAGCGATCTTGAACTACAATTTAAATCGATTGCCGCTCAGCGAAATATTTCACTCAAAGTTCACGATGTATCGTTCTGGATTGACACAGATCCACAGTGGATTCGACGTATTATTCAGAACTTTGTGAGTAATGCTTTGCGCTATACAGCGAAAGGTCGAGTGATTGTGGGTGTTCTACGCTCGGCGCAAAAGTCGGGCTACATCCGTATTGGCGTGTGGGATACAGGCCCCGGAATTGCAGAAGAACAGCGAATCAAACTATTCCAAGAGTTTGAACGCTGTGGACATTTATCACCTTGGGGTGAGCAAGGCTTAGGCTTGGGACTTGCTATTGTGCAGCGTATGACAAGTTTATTGAATTATCCGGTTCATGTCTACTCAGAACTCGGCAAAGGCTCTTGTTTCATGATTGAGGTTCCTGTGGTTGAGGCTCCCAAATTGATCACCCCAACCGTACAGACAGTACCGTTAAAAACTAAAGCCTATCGGATTTTATGTTTAGACAACGATGAAACTATTTTAGAGGGTATGAGTAGTTTACTCGGTCGATGGGGTTATCAGGTGTTTAAAGCCACTGAACCAGAACAAGCGCTTGAGATTATTCAAAAGGAAAATATTCAGGTCTGGCTCATCGACCAACACTTGAATAATAACCAAATCGGCGTCGATTTTATTTTGCAAAATCGACAACATGATGTTCCGGTTGCGCTCATTACAGCTGACTCTCATCCAGAGTTACCTCAACAATTGAAAGAACTGAATGTTGTTTTACTTAAAAAACCGCTTAAACCAGCTTCATTAAGAGCATGGTTATCGGGACTCAAAATTGCAAACACAGTTGACTAACTATTTTTCTTTCCCAAGCCATTTATAGGCTTGGGAGATATCTTTGGCAAAAGTTATAGGTTAAATTTAAGCTAATAGGCAGAACTGCTCAAAAAGTCTACTTTTGTTTATTAAATAATTGGCCAAACTTTCCAATAGCCCTTTTTCTATGGCAAAGCCCATCTTTTTTGTAAGTGAACACTTGTATACTTAGTTACAATTTAATAAATATTTGTTTTTTAAAATTATTATCTAATCAAAACCACCATATACGACTTTAGTCGTATTCTACTTGCATTCTTGATGACACATAACTATTCCAAACGCATTTGATAAATGTATAACCATTTTTTAACCAATTTCTATATTAAGCGCCCCTGCTCACGAATTAATGCAAAGGACAATTGCCATGAATATTTCTGATAATAGCCCACAAAACCAACTCTCATCTCAACAGTTTTATCGTCAATACAGTGCCAATGCTTTACTTCCTGAACTAGATTGGCAAAGTATTTTTCCCAACAGCAAACTGAATGAAGCCCATATCAAAGCGTTAAATACGATTTATCAAAGCGCAGTCCCTCTCGCACTTAATGTATTTCATGATCTAAATTTTGATGTGTTTGCACCTGCGGCTTATCATCCTCAAGGATTAGGCTTATTTGATAAATTGGCACAACAAGAAGAAAACTTCTTAAAAGTGCTTAGCGCTGAAAGTGAAAATCTTGATCACGATACACGTCATCAAATTTGGAGCATGTTGCTTCGCGGTGGAGCTGTACTGGTTTTCAAAGCTTGGCTTGGCCATGTCAAACTTGGCGAAAATCAGCTAGATATGACTCAGTTTGATGAGCTTTCTGACTTACTCTTTATTAAAACTCATCCAGATCAACTTGCTGAACGACTACATGTCGATGAAAAAGCAAAACTCGACCATATCTTCTTAATGTATGGCAATGATATTTTCCTTGATCGCTTCAATAGCCTAGAAACAGCTGCACTTTTTGTAGATTTAGGCGTTTATGATGCAGCGTTTTTAAGCTTGCGTGATGACCGCGTGGCTGAATATTTAAAAATGAAAGGTTATGTGACTCAAGATCAAATTGATGATTTGCAATGTGCACTCAATCCTTTGTACTGCGACAGCCTAACACCAAAGCAAGATTGCCTTGCTTAAGTGGAACACATAAAAAAGACCTCAACTGAGGTCTTTTTTATTTTTAGATCTTCTTATCTTCAATATTTAATGCGCTAATGGCCAATACGGCTTGTGTACGGTTTTGCACACCTAATTTTCTAAAGATAGCTGTCACATGTGCTTTAATCGTTGCTTCCGAAACATCGAGTTCGTAAGCAATCTGTTTATTTAGCAAACCTTCAGCAACCATCATCAAAACACGGAATTGCTGTGGTGTTAAAGATTGAATACGTTCAGCTAAAGCAGTTTCATCTGCCGCTCTCGGATCAAGATTAAGGTTAGGTGGCAAATTAGGTGGTAACCAGATTTCACCCTCTAAAACTTGACGAATCGCTTCACCAATATGGCTTGGATGAGCAGATTTAGGAATATAACCCATCGCGCCATGTGCAATCGCACGCTGAATAATTGAAGTTTCTTCATGTGCAGAAACCACAATAATTGGAATAGCTGGATACTGTGCTCGTACATAGACTAGAGCAGAAAAGCCTGAAGCACCCGGTAAATTTAAATCGAGTAATACTAGATCAGGTTCTGCCCCATTTTCCAAACGCTCATAAAACTCATCAACCGAAGCTGTTTCATGAATTTGTGCCTGTGGCAGGCTATAACGTACTGCTTGAATTAAAGCATGACGAAACAAAGGATGATCATCAACGATTAAAATATTCATAAGCGATTAAAGTAATCTTGAGCATAATTATGGCCTATTGTAACCCTACTATTTAGATGAAAGATACGTTCATCTTATCCATTTTTATGCAAAATGATGATAAATGCAGAACTTAGCTAAAATTTTCAGATGTTTTTTAACATTTAATCAAAATTAATCTGTTTTTTATATAAGCTTACTTTTTATTATAAAAAATATATCATCAATAATTATATAAAATAAAAACAGCAACTTAATAGATAAATAAAGTATAAAAATCCACTATTTATCTTTTATATTTAAAACTGATAAGGTTGACCAATTTCGTTATTTTACAGTTCGCCGTCGTTGTTGATTAATAAGTCCAATCCCTTGTTTTAGGCTTAGGAACCAAATTATGACTGGTATCACATCACCAAAACCTTTGAATATTGTTGCTGTTTCTGGTGGCTTAAATACCCCATCTAAAACGGAAAGTCTGGTTCAAGCCATTCTTGATGAGTTATCCGAAGCAACCGACATTAAAGTTCATTTTATTAAATTAAGCGAAATTGGGCCTTTATTAGGCGGTGCATTTTATCGCAACCAACTTCCACAGCGTGTACAAGATGATCTTGCAGCAGTTGAAGCAGCAGATGCCCTCATTGTAGGTACACCAGTTTACCGTGCATCTTTTACGGGTCTTTTCAAACATTTCTTCGATTTTGTTGAACAAACTGCATTGGTCGATGTGCCTGTACTTTTAGCAGCATCAGGCGGTAGTGATCGTCATGCACTGGTACTTGAACATCAACTTCGTCCATTGTTCAGCTTCTTCCAAGCACAAACTTTACCAATCGGCGTATATGCAACTGATCGTGACTTTACCCCTGAATATACGGTGAAAAGCGAGCAATTATCAGATCGTATTACATTAGCAGTAGCACGTGCATTGCCAATTTTAGAATGGGCACCAGCGAAAGGTGAACGTGCTGAAGTAATCAAATCTAAGACTCAGCAAGCAAATCAAGAACTAGGGATTAATAAACAGATTGAGCAAGAAGAAGTTTTACCTTCAGCAGCGGTACCCAATCTGGATGCAGCAGAATCTCGCTTGCATCATAAGACTGGCAAATCATTAACGCATGTTGCCTAACCGCAATATGCCTAAATAAAAATAACGAATTGGGAGAACGCACCATGACGCAATTACAACAACCGATTAAATTTGCTTATTGGGTACCAAATGTGAGCGGTGGCCTTGTTGTAAGTAACATCGAACAGCGTACAGACTGGAGTTATGACTACAACATTCGACTTGCACAAGCTGCCGAAAACAATGGTTTTGAATATGCGCTTACCCAAATTCGTTTTACGGCGGGCTATGGGGCAGAAAACCAGCATGAATCAGTAAGTTTCAGTCATGCATTACTTGCAAAGACTGAAAAACTTAAGGTCATTGCTGCTATTCTGCCCGGCCCATGGAAACCGGCACTCGCTGCTAAGCAACTTGCAACAATTGATTATTTAACTGAAGGCCGTATAGCCATTAATGTAGTCAGTGGTTGGTTTAGAGGAGAGTTTGATGCGATTGGTGAAGAGTGGCCAGAACATGATCAGCGCTACGTCCGCTCTGAAGAATTTATTCGTACGTTAAAAGGAATCTGGACCACCGATAACTATAGTTTCGATGGTAAATACTATCAATTCCAAAACTACACACTTAAGCCAAAACCTCTGCAAAAACCTTATATTGAAGTATTTCAAGGCGGAAGCTCACGTGCTGCACGTGACATGGCTTCTCGTGTTTCCGACTGGTATTTTACAAATGGTAATACTGTCGAAGAAATTCAAAAACAAGTCGAAGATGTCCGCACTAAAGCAAAAGCCAATAACCACCATGTCAAAATTGGGGTGAATGCCTTCATTATTGCCAGAGATACCGAAGAAGAAGCAAAAGCGGTACTCCAAGAAATTATTGATAAAGCCAACACGGAAGCAGTAAATGCATTTGGCGATGCAACACGTGAAGCAGGTGCAGCTTCACCAGAGCAACAAGGTAACTGGGCGAAATCAAGTTTTGAAGATCTAGTGCAATATAACGATGGTTTTAAAACTAATTTAATTGGTACACCCCAGCAAATTGCTGAACGTATTGTGGCGCTTAAAGATGTAGGCGTTGATTTGATTCTTTCTGGATTCTTACATTTCATTGAAGAGGTAGAATATTTTGGGGAAAAAGTTCTACCACTCGTTCGCCAATTAGAACTTCAACAAGAAAAGGAGATAGAAATTCAAGCCAAATCAGCCTAAAAAACTTCAGTTAAAGCAGCGCAAGACAATAAAAACAATAAATTAAAAATAAAGACTTATTGGCTCCAAGACTCGGCTTGGAGCCTTTATTTTTTAGGATTTCTCAACTTCTCGAATTACTGTTTCAACCGAATAGCGGCACCATTTTGAAAGTTTTTCGATAAATTCATTTAATGCTGTGGGTTCAAAATGGCTTACGATCATATAACACGCTTTTCCCATGACCTTAAAGCATTCATCAATTTGTTCATATTGCTTGACTAAATTTTCAATTTCTTCAAATGCGCGTTGTTCATTTAAATGCAAATGAATAAATTGTTTATGGCTGTATTGCACAGCAATCGTGTAATTTTTAATGACACCCGCATCCATTAACTGAGCAATTCGAGCGCCTACCGCCTGCCCTGTTCGATGAACACGCTGTCCAATTTCTTTATTTGTCAGACGGGAATCTTGCTTGAGTAATGCAATAATTTTTAGATCAATCGGGTCTAATTCAATATTCATTTTTCATGGCGAAAGAAAATGGGCGGTAATGCTTTCATCTGACTATAGCCGATTTTGCAAGCAGAGAATAATCTTGTTTCATCTCATATCAACAAGAGTGATCTCATGAAACAAGCACTATTAATTATCGATGTCCAAAATGATTATTTTAAAAATGGCAAAATGGAATTGGTTGGGCCAGATCAAGCGCTAGAAAAAATAAAACAGCTCGAACAATATTTTAGCGAGAAAAACTTGCCAATTATTTATGTACAACATATTAATCCACCGCAAGCCAGCTTCTTCCAAGAAAATACAGATGGGGTTTTGCTTCATCCTGAACTCAACGCTCATAATGAGTCATTGATCGTGACAAAGCATTATCCAAACAGTTTTTTAGAAACCAATTTAGATGAACTTTTAAAAACACATCAAATTGAGCAACTCGTGATTACAGGCATGATGACTCATATGTGTATTGATTCAGGCACACGTGCAGCCAAAGAGCTTGGCTATCAACCCATTTTAATTGCAGATGCTACTGCAACTCGTGATTTAAGCTATGGTGGAAAGACTGCAAAAGCTGAAGAAGTGCAAACTGCTTTTTTAACTGCGCTGAGTACGTTTGCAAATGTACAAAATACTGCTGACTTTTTAGAAAACTCTTAATAAGGTTCAATAAAAAAGCCCCGATTGGAGCTTTTTCTTAGATATTAGTTTTGCTTGTCGGGATAGACCGTGGCAATTAACTGATCTACTACAGCAGGTTCAGCCAAAGTAGATGTATCACCTAAACTATCAAGCTCGTTTGCCGCAATCTTTCTTAAAATACGGCGCATAATTTTACCCGAACGCGTTTTAGGTAGTGCTGGCGCCCAATGTAGTGCATCAGGTGAAGCCACTGGTCCAAGTACTTTACGTACCCAGTTAATTAACTCTTTACGCAGCTCTTCCGACTCTGGTACGCCCGCTTGTAAGGTCACAAAAGTACAAATACCCTGCCCTTTAATATCATGTGGCATTCCCACTACCGCAGCTTCTGCCACGGCTTCATGCGACACTAGTGCACTTTCAATTTCAGCAGTACCTAGACGGTGTCCAGAAACGTTTAATACATCGTCCACACGGCCTGTGATCCAGTAATAGCCATCTTCATCACGACGAACACCATCACCTGTAAAATATGTATTTTTAAAGGTCGAGAAATAGGCCTCAATAAAGCGCTCAGGGTCACCCCAAATGGTACGCATCTGACCTGGCCATGAATCTTTAATTACAAGGTTACCTTCAGCCGCACCTTCTAACTCATTGCCCTCACCATCTACAATAGCGGGTTGAATACCAAATAACGGACGTGTTGCCGAACCGGGTTTTAAAGCTGTTGCACCCGGCAATGGAGCAATCAAAATACCTCCTGTTTCGGTTTGCCACCACGTATCAACAATCGGGCAGCGACCTTCACCAACCACGTTGTAGTACCAGTTCCAAGCCTCAGGGTTAATAGGTTCACCAACTGAACCAAGTAAACGTAAGCTGCTACGGTTACTTTCACGTACATACGAATCGCCTTCTCGCATCATGGCGCGAATCGCAGTTGGAGCCGTATATAAAATAGAGACTTTGTGCTTATCGACCACATGACCAAGACGTGCCCATGTTGGGTATTGAGGCACGCCCTCAAACATTAAGGTCGTGGTTCCATTTGCGAGTGGTCCATAAATGAGATAACTATGTCCGGTAATCCAGCCTACATCAGCCGTACACCAATACACATCATCCTGTTTTAAATCAAAAACCTCTTTAAAGGTACTGGCCACATAAACCAGATAACCACCAGTAGTATGCAAGACACCTTTCGGTTTACCAGTCGATCCAGATGTATAGAGAATAAATAAAGGGTCTTCTGCCTTCATAGGCTCTGGAGGGCAGTTCGCATCAACCTCCATAATAATGAGGTGATACCACAAATCACGACCCGGCTTCATTTCAATCGGGTTCGCATTACGGTAAACCACGACTACATTTTCAACACACTCTGTACCTGGCAACTCTAGAGCCAAATCGACATTTTCTTTAAGTGGCAATAGTTTTCCAGCACGTAGACTTGAGTCTGCGGTAATCACAAGTTTTGCTTGGCTATCTTCAATACGGCTTGCTAAGGAGTCTGGTGAGAACCCACCAAATACCACACAGTGAACTGCACCAATCCGAGTACAGGCCAACATGGCAATTGCAGCCTCAGTCACCATTGGCATATACAGCACAACACGGTCACCTTTACCAATGCCATATTTCTTTAAAACATTGGCAAAGCGACAAACTTCATCGTGTAATTCTTTATAAGAAACGATTTTATGGCGAGAAGGATGGTCGCCTTCCCAAATAATTGCAGGTTTATGAGGATGTTCTTTAAGATGCCTATCTAGGCAGTTTGCTGATACGTTCAACTCACCATCAGCAAACCATTCAATTTTGAAATTGTCTTTGTCAAAACTGGTATTTTTAACTTGGGTAAATGGCTTTATCCAATCGACAATTTTAGCTTGCTCTGCCCAGAATTCATCTGGGTGCTCGATAGAGTGTTGATAACGTTTAAAGTAGTCTGCTTCAACAGTACGAGCTGTTTTTTTAAATTCCTCTGGTACTGGATAGATCTCATTCATACGCAACTTCCTTGATCTTGTGCATCCCATCTCGAGACTGTGGCTATTATTTTAGTGGATCTTATTTGCATGCCTTTGCAGTATGATGACTCTTTCAAAATCCAAACAATGCGACTTTGGTCATATATTAACCACTTACTCAAGCATACGAAATTGTGAATATTTTTATAAAATTAAGTTGATTTAAAACATTTGTCTATAGCTTTTACTTTTATAATTTTTTCAAGATTTGATGGTTTTGATCATCAACAAAGATTATTTTTCTCTCATACGCAACACAGGAATAAAATAATATGTTTGCCCAAACGACCTCCTCACGCCCACCACAGCTCCCTTTTAAAGATAGTCCTTTTTCAATTCATGGGCGCTTTAATCGCATGAGCTATTTAGGTGGATATGGACTGATTTATTTAGTCACCCTCGTGGGTTATCTTATTTTGGCCTCATTCCTTGGAAATTTTCAGCTTTCAAGTAATCTGTTCAATTTTGAATTTTATAGCTCTCTTTCTGGCCTCAGTGCCTTAGTGGTCTGGGCTTTTTCGCTGTTCTTAATTTATTTAAATATTGTTCTCGTTGTGCGACGTCTGCACGATTTAAATAAAAGTGGTTGGATGGGATTGTTACTTTTCATTCCAGTTGTTCAGTTCTTTTTTATGATTTATTTACTGCTTGCCTCAGGTACAGCAGGTCCAAATGAGTATGGTCCTGTTCGACCTTCAACGTTTATAGAAAAACTCATGGCTTGGCTGATCTTAGTGGCTATTTTAATTAGCCTCATTTCAACAGCAGGTATTTTTTATTACTTCTCAGGTACCGATAGCCTAGAAACACCGACACAAATCTTACAAAAAGGAACGGAATACTTTTAATTAAAAAACACTTTATTATTTAGATGAACTCATTATAGTAGGCGCACATTTTATCTCCTACTATGATGGAAGCTGAAAACAGCTTTCATGAATTTATTCAATCGAGACTTGTCGTGGCTGATGAACAAAAATCCTTAACGGATGTTGCAAAAAATACAGGCGAACTTTTGCAAGAAGCGGGTACTAAAACTACTCAAACAGTTTTAGCACATACCGAGAAATATCATGATGCCTATACCACTATCGACAAAATTGTAGATAGTTTCTGGGAACGTGTGCCTTATATCTGTATTGCGATCACTGTTTTTATTATTTTTTGGCTATTGACCAAATTATTTAAGTTCTTTGTTCGCAAGACTTTAGAAAATCGCTCGTATACTCGCCAAAATTTAGTGCTTGTTTTAAACCGTGTCGGTAGTACAACAATTTTATTCTTTGGTTTCTTAATTGCTTTAGTTATCTCGATTCCAGGGTTTACACCAGGGCAGTTAATGAGTGCACTGGGTATCGGTTCGGTCGCAATTGGTTTTGCATTTAAAGATATCTTTCAGAACTTACTGTCAGGCATCTTAATTTTATTAAGCGAACCTTTCCGTATTGGTGATTCGATTGTTGTTAATTCGCTTGAAGGAACTGTTGAAGACATTCAGATTCGTGCAACGTTCTTACGCTCACCAGATGGTCGCCGCATTGTTATTCCAAACGCGACTGTGTATACGAGTGCTTTAACGGTAAATACAGCGTACCAACAACGACGCTGCGAGTTTGTAGTCGGAATTGGTTATGATGACGATGAGCAAAAAGCAAAAAAAATCATTTTAGATATTCTCAATAATGACCGAAATGTCCTCAGTCAGCCTTCTTTCTCTGTCAATGTAACAGCTTTAGCAGATTTCTCGGTTAACCTTACCGTACGCTGGTGGATTGATACAACTGAAACTGATATTTCATCATCTACGAGCGCCATTCAAACGCAAGTAAAACAAGCTTTCAATACCAACGGTATTAATATTCCTTACCCAATTCAGGAATTAAAAATGGCTGTAAATCATTTACCCTTGAGTACAGACAACTCAAATAAATAAACGCCCTAAAATATAAGAAATTGACGTTTCTGTTCTTAAAATACGGTTGCCTAAGCTCACAGCTTGGCAGCCGTTTTTTGTGAGTAAATCAATTTCATAAGGAATAAATCCACCTTCGGGACCCACGATTACACTACAAGCATGGCCAATACTATTTGGCATACTCTGCTCAGCATAAGGATGAGCTACATAGGCAGGAGTTTCTTTTGAAATTAAGCTTGGCAAAACATCTTCAACAAAAGGTTTAAAACGTTTATACATTTGAATTTCAGGAACAACAGTGTCACCTGCTTGCTCAAGGCCTAAAGTCACATAATTGTCGATTTGTTGCAAAAATGGAGTTTGCCAATAGCTTTTATCTACGCGGTAACTATGAATCAGACTAATCTTTTGAACACCTAAAGTCACACTATCCATAATTAAGCGGCGTAAAACTTTTGGCCTTGGTAAAGCCACAATTAAATGAACTGGATTTTTTGCAGGTACAGCCTCTTCACTAATAGGACGTATACAAACTTCTTGTTCGTTAATCGAAATAATTTCAGTGGTATAACGTGCACCGTTGCGAATGCCAACTTTCAGATTTTGGCCGACCGTGACATCAAGATGATCACGTAAATGCTGTAATTGGCGCTTTGAACGAATTGACCATGTATCTGACTGGATATCTTCTGGTTCTAATAGAACGATATTCATGATTTGTCGGCCAAATACCGGTTAATTACTCCAATATGTTTTTGCAATGAACCTTGATTCCGCTGTAAGACTTTATGCGCTTGCTCTACCACCTGTTGGGTCTGTTCAGGCTCAGCTAAACAAGCCATCCAGATTGCTACAACCTGTTCTGCATTTTGAGCAATCAATACACCATTTTCATCAATGAACTCATCGACAATGGTTTGGAAGTTAAAGTAGCGGGGTCCAATCACTGTTGGAACATTTAAAACCATAGGCTCTAAAATATTATGCCCACCACCTGGCTCATTTAAAGAACCACCTACAAAACATACCTGACTCAAGGCGTACCACAACCAAAGCTCACCCATACTATCGGCTAGATAAACCTGTGTACTCGTATGAATACTTTGGTTCAAACTTCTACGATGAGTAATTAAATCTAGGTTTTGGCAAATTTCAAATACTTCATCAAAACGTTCAGGATGTCGAGGTACAACAATACAAACCAGCTCGGGGTTCGACTTTAAATAAGGTTGAAGTACCTGCAAAATTTGTTGTTCTTCAGGTGCATGTGTACTGGCAATTGTCAGGACTTTACGCTGCTCCAAATACCATAGCTGGTGTAACTTTGCAGCCTGATTTAAAAATGCTTCTGGTGCATGAATATCAAATTTAATATTTCCCACTACCTGACTTTTTTGCTGATCTAAGCCAAGTTCTACATAACGCTGACGGGTTGCATTATCTTGTGCCAAAACCCAATCGATTTTTCCCAGCATTCCTGCTGTTAATCCCGTAACCCGACCATAACCTTTAGCAGATTTTTCAGATAACCGGGCATTTAACAATAAGCACGGTACATGTTGTAGCTTGGCTTGATCGATTAAATTTGGCCAAAGTTCTGTTTCAACCAATGCTAAAAGTTTTGGCTGATACAACTCAAAAAATTGTTTTAAAAGATGCTTTTGGTCAACAGGCAAATAAACTGCTTGAAACAAGTCTAAATAAGGCGCTTTTAGAAATAATGATTTAGCGCGTGCCTGACCTGTTTTAGTCGTATTGGTAACCAAAACAGGTTGTCCGAGCTTAAGATAATGCTCGATTAAAGGCTGTGCGGCATTGGTTTCTCCAACCGAAACAGCATGGAACCAGATTACTCTCACATTTTTCGGAGATTCAAACGGTCCAAATCTTTCAAGACATTCCTGATTATATAATTCCTGGCTTTCTGCACGTTTTTTTATCCGCCAGTGGTAAAAAGGTTTTAATAAATGGAGTGCGGTGTTGTACCAAAATGGGGTCGCCAAGCGGGTTGCCTCAAATAGTCAAAATTTCAAACTGGGGGAAAATATAACATAGATAAAAAAAATGGCAGAGTTTCGATACCTAAACTCTACCATTACAAAAAAAGCGATCTACTGAGTCCATAAACAAACTAGATCAGTAAATAATCATTTAAAAAATTTACGAAGCTTCTAGCGTTGGATAGTCAGTATAACCTTCAGCACCTTTCGCATATAAAGTCGTTGGTTGAAGTTCATTTAAAGGTAAGTCTTGCTCTAAACGCTGTAACAGGTCCGGATTTGCAATATATGCCTTACCAAAAGATACTGCATCAGCTTCACCATCACGCAAGATACGTTTTGCTGACTCTGGTGTTAAATTCTCGTTGGCAATCCATACACCATTAAATTTTTCACGAAGTTTTGGACTAATGCTGTCAGCCGCTTCATATTCACGAGAGAAAATGAAAGCAACATTACGTTGGTTAAGTTCTTCAACCACATAACCAAAAGTTGCTAACGGGTTTTCATCTCCCATATCGTGCGAGTCGCCACGCGGTGCAATATGTACACCTACTCGGCCAGCGCCCCATACTTCAATAAAGGCATCAACAACTTCTAATAACAAGCGAGCACGGTTTTCAACAGGACCACCATATTGGTCATCACGCTGGTTAGTATTACTTTGAAGGAACTGGTCAATTAAATAACCATTTGCTGCATGTAATTCAACGCCATCAAAACCAGCTGCTTTAGCTAATTCTGCTGAATGTTTATATTGAGCTACAACCTCTTTAATTTCTTCTAGAGAAAGTGCACGCGGCTTCACATACGGACGCTTAGGACGCAATAGGCTCACTTCACCAGCTGGCTGAATCGCACTCGGTGCAACAGGAATATCGCCGTCTAAAAGCTCAGGATGCGAAATACGACCCACATGCCAGAGTTGAGCTACAATTTTTGAACCTTGAGCATGAACTGCCTCAATAATTTTATTCCAAGCTTGCGCCTGCTCTTGTGACCATAATCCCGGGGTTTCTGCATAACCCACAGTTTTTGAACCAATCACTGTTGCTTCAGTCAAAATAAGACCAGCATTTGCACGCTGTTGATAATATTCAACCATTAAATCATTCGGTACTCGGCTTTCACCACTACGCGCACGCGTTAATGGAGCCATCACCAATCGATTTTTAATTTCAAAATCACCAACCGTTAAAGGAGTATTGAGTTCAGCCATAATCGCCTCGACTTACACATTAAATAATTTAAAGTGTTTGTTTTAAATGTTCGATATATTGCTGAATCAAAGCTTCGTTACGTGAAAAATAAGACCATTGACCATATTTTTGGACCTGAATGAGGCCCGCCTGTTGTAACACAGACAAATGATTAGACATCGTAGACTGAGCTACTTTACCCAACCGTTCAATATGACCTGCACAAACACCCTTCTCAAAACTACCACCGCACTCTTCAACAGGTAAATAATGGTCAGGTTCTTTTAACCATTGCAAAATTTGCCGGCGCAGAGGATTGGAAAGGGCTTTGCTAATTGCATCAATATCCATAGGCTCAACACGTCTTTTTAAACGAACAAAGCTTTGTTCAGCATTTCAAAAACATCATATCGCATTTTTGCGATATTCATATCTATTTTTTCCGATATTCATATCGCATTTTTTCGATCAACATTTAAATACTGAACTGCTTTGCCGTTTTAATCACTAAGAATCCAAGAGTCCTACATATTCATAGAGGAATTGTATTTAAACTAAAAGTTCAACAGACTCTTATAAACCTTGTTTTAAACTCGCCTCAATAAAGCGATCAAGGTCACCATCAAGAACAGCACCTGTATTAGAGTTTTCAACACCCGTACGTAAATCTTTAATACGTGAATCATCTAATACATACGAACGAATTTGACTTCCCCAACCAATATCAGACTTCGAGTCTTCTAGCGCTTGAGCTGCTTCATTACGTTTTTGCATTTCCAATTCATACAATTTTGCACGTAACTGTTTCCATGCGTGGTCACGGTTAGCATGCTGCGAACGCTGGTTCTGACACGCCACCACAATACCTGTTGGAGTGTGCGTCAAACGAACTGCCGAATCGGTTTTGTTAATATGCTGACCACCTGCACCTGATGCACGGTAAGTATCAGTACGAACATCGGAAGGATTGATATCAATTTCAATATTGTCATCAACCTCTGGTGAAATAAATACTGCAGAGAATGAAGTATGACGACGGTTACCACTATCAAATGGTGATTTACGAACTAAACGGTGTACACCAGATTCCGTACGTAACCAACCATACGCATATTCACCTTCAACACGAATCGTTGCAGATTTAATGCCAGCCACATCACCGTCAGATACTTCCATGAGCTCGGCTTTAAAGCCATGACGTTCAATCCAGCGCATATACATACGTAATAGCATAGATGCCCAGTCTTGTGCTTCTGTACCACCCGAACCTGATTGAATCTCGACATAGCAAGGATTTGGGTCCATCGGATTGCTAAACATACGACGGAATTCAAGTTTCGCCAATTCATCTTCAGCTGAACCGAGTTCGGCTTGTACATCTTCAAGCAAGCTTTCATCATCAGCTTCTACAGCCAAATCCAACATTGCTTTTGCATCTTCAAGCTGTGTTGCCAAACCATCTAATACATTAATAACGTTCTCTAGTTCGCCCTTTTCTTTTGCCATTGCCTGAGCACGACTTTGATCACTCCAGATCGCAGGGTCTTCTAACTCACGTAAAACTTCTTCTAAACGTTCTTTCTTTAGATCGTAGTCAAAGATACCCCCGTAGTGTTTGGCTACGATCAGTTAAGTCTTTCAATTGGTTTAGATAAGGATTAATTTCCACGCGAGTGTTCCCATAAAAACAGATAAACAGTCAATTATTTTACCATAGCTATGGGTTATCTTCGAAGCAGCTTTCTATCTCTCGTTATATTTTAAATACGATAATTTTTAAGTTTTCTTCAGTTCATTTTAAGTTTAACCAGTAACATCCTCATACAAAATTGGGTATTTTTACAGCATTTCTTATGATCTACACAAAATATCCTTAATTTTAATAAAATAAAACATTCTATTTTTATATATTAAAATCAAATATTTAAGTTGAATACAATTACAAAAAAAGCACATAGTTACAGTATGGTTACTTGTGCAAGATTGACGCTATCTGATTTTCCTCTAGACTAAAAGTTGTAACAAAACATTTATAAAATCGCTTTTTAGAGGGGAGAGATTCCATGAAAAAACTAGCAATTGCATCAGCTCTTTTATCTACACTCGCAGTAAGTGGTGTAGCAAACGCTTACCAAGCTGAAGTTGGTGGTTCTTACAATTATCTTGATCCAGACAACGGCAGTAGCGTAAGTAAATTCGGTGTTGACGGGACTTATTACTTTAATCCTGTTCAAACTCGTAACGCTCCACTTGCTGAAGCGGCATTCTTGAGCCGTGCAAGTAATGTTAACGCCCTTATCAACTATGGCGATAACAGCGGTACCAAAGACACTCAGTATGGCGTAGGCGTAGAATACTATGTTCCTAACACTGATTTCTACCTTAGCGGTGATGTAGGTAGAAACGAGCGTAAAATTGACAACATAAATTACGACCAGAAAGTTACGACTTATGCTGCTGAAGTAGGTTATTTACCAGCTCCTGGTTTATTGCTTGCGCTAGGTGTTAAAGGCTACGACGAAAAAGACGGTAAAGACGGCGCTGATCCAACAGTTCGTGCTAAATACGTTACTCAAGTAGGCCAACATGACGTAAACCTTGAAGCATTCGGTGCGTTTGGTGATCTTGACGAATATAAAGTTCGTGGTGACTACTACATCGATAAAACTTTAAGTCTTGGTGTGGATTACTACAACAATGACTTAACTGATAAAGATGAATTTGGTATCAATGCTAAAAAATTCTTAAATCAACAAGTAAGCGTTGAAGGTCGTATTGGATTCGGTGACAACGACAACACTTATGGTGTTCGTGCAGCATACCGCTTCTAATCTCACCTAAAAGTTTATAAAAAAATCCGCTCAATTGAGCGGATTTTTTTTTATTGGTCTAAATGCACAATGCGTAATTGCAAATTTACATTGCCATTAAACGCATTACGATCAATCTCATAGACCAGATGAACCTCATCTCGCATAGGATTAAAGTCAAAGCGCCCCGCTGCATTAAAAGCAATCGCATCAAAAGTATATTGATCAAGGGCTAATCTAAGTTTTAGATGTGTTTCTTTCAGCCAGCGATAATCAACCACTTTAAAATACCCTTCAAACTGGGGAAAAGGGAATTTTTGTCCCCATGGTCCTAGCTGCTCTATCCAGTCCAATGTGTCTAGTTGCAAAGCCGAAGCTGGTAATTCTCCATCCGTCCATAGTGTCGCTTGAAACAGGGATTCTTCCATGGCTACAACACAGGCAGTAAAGATAGTTTTAAAAGCATCAAAATTTTCTTTACGTATCGTTAAACCTGCCGCTGCCGCATGTCCACCAAAATGGCTCACCAATTCGGGATGTTGTTCAGCAACCTGTTCAATCATATCTCGAATATGCACGCCATCAATTGAACGCGCAGACCCTTTAATATGAATACCATCTTCATCTGGTGCAAAAACTATTGTTGGTCGATGGAACTGTTCTTTTAAACGCCCTGCCACAATCCCAATCACGCCTTGATGCCAGCTCTCTTCAAAGAGTACAAGAGCTTGTGGAATATCTTCTTGTGAGAGTTGCAAGCTGTCTAAAGCAGATAAAGCTTGTTGCTTCATCTCCCCTTCAATTTGCCGCCGCTCTATATTTAACTGATTTAATTGTTGAGCAATCGGGTAAGCCGTTTCCATAGAGTCTGCTAATAAACATTCAATACCGATTCGCATGCTCTCCATACGCCCAGCAGCATTAATACGCGGACCTAAAACAAAACCTAGGTCTTGTGCACGCAAAGACGATGCTTCTCGACCAGCAATATCCAATAAAGCCAATATTCCAACACGACATTGATGTTGCTGAATGCGCTTCACGCCTGCATCCACTAAAATGCGGTTGTTATAATCCAATACAGCAACATCCGCATAAGTTCCCAAAGCGACTAAATCTAGATATTGAGTGACTTTACTTGTGCTTTTACCTTGTCTGCTACGTAAACTTGCCAAATTAGCCAGTACATAAAAAGCAACACCAACACCAGCCAGCGCTTTGCTTGGGAAATTACAACCTAACTGATTTGGGTTAACCACCGCTTCTGCTGGAGGTGTTTCTTTAGTTGTTAAATGATGATCTGTAATAATGACCTTCAGCCCCAAAGCATGGGCTGTATCAACCCCAGCATGGCTGGAAATTCCATTATCTACCGTAATTAATAGATCGGGTTGATAAGTTTGATGAGCAAGCTCTGCAATCGCAGGAGTAAGCCCATAACCGTATTTAAAACGATCTGGAACCAGATAGTCGACTTGTGCTCCCATATCCCTGAGTGCTAAAACCATTAAAGCTGTGCTGGTTGCACCATCTGCATCATAATCACCGACAATAACAATTTTTTTTTGCTCATCAATGGCTTGATCTATTAATGCTACAGCGGTTTCTATACCTTTTAGCTCTGGAGCAAGCAAATTTTTAAGTTTTAGCTCTAGTTCTTGTTCCGATTGCACTCCACGTCTTGCCAAAATTTCGGCAATAAACGGAGGCACGCCCTGAAACTGTTCAGGGCGTGTCAATAAAGGTCTTTGTTTGATTTGTATTTTTGTCATTTAAGGCATCAGCCGGTGCAACATCCATTGACCGTCGATTTTTTCATAACTCAAGCGGTCATGTAAACGATTTGGTCGCCCTTGCCAGAATTCATAATAATCTGGTTGCAGACGATAGCCTCCCCAGAACTCTGGTTTATCAAGCACTTCACGACTTTCGACTTGCTGTTGTAAATCTTGAAAACGTTGCTGCAATAGCTCTCGATTCTCAATTTTACCGCTTTGTGGTGTACTGATATGCGCTGCAATCTGGCTATCACGTGGACGCTTAAGATAGTAATCTGTAGATTCCTGTTCAGGAATTTTGACTACATGGCCACCAACTCTCACCTGACGCTCTAGACTTGGCCAGTAAAATAGTAATTCGGCATAAGGGTTTTCTGCTAAATCTATCCCTTTCTGACTGTCATAGTTAGTATAAAAATCATACCCAGCTTCTGTAGCACCACGTAACAAAACCGTTCGAACATGTGGGCGGCCACGAGCACTTGCTGTTGCTAATGACATTGCATAGGGTTCATGCAAATTGGCTGCTAAAGCATGGTTAAACCAACCGAGAAACTGCTGATGAGGGTTTAATTCAACCTGCCCCTCATGCAACTCCCCTTGCTCATAGCTTAAGCGTAATTCACTTAAATCTTTAATGACATCACTCATGTCATTCACCTTATGCGACTTGTGCTTGTGAGCGAACAGCATCAGCTAAATGCTGAGCTAAAGCATTCACTTCTTGCTCATCATCACCTTCAACCATGACACGAATCATAGGCTCTGTTCCTGACTTACGAATTAAGAGACGCCCTCGGCCTTTAAGCTGTGCTTCTGCTTTATCAAATTCAGTAACCAATGCCGGAATAGAATATGGGTCAATCATCTGTTCTAAACGCACATTTAAAAGAACTTGCGGGAATAATTTAAAGTCCTGAACTAATTCATGAAGCGCTTTATTTTGCTCAACCATTACCGTTAATACTTGCAATGCCGCAATAATGGCATCACCTGTCGTACTCTTGTCTAAAGTGAGAATATGACCAGAAGGTTCACCACCTGTCACCCAACCATTTTCCTCTAAAGCCTGTAATACATAGCGGTCACCGACTTTTGCACGAACAAAACCAACATTTGCTTTTTCAAGTGCAATTTCAAGTGCCATATTACTCATGACAGTGCCAACAACACCCACAGGTTTTTTCTGAGCTTGGGTCGCTAAAATATATAAGATATGGTCACCGTCAATTAAGTTACCAAACTTATCGACCATCACCACACGGTCAGCATCGCCATCAAAAGCAATCCCTAAGTCTGCCTTGTGCTCAACCACTGCTTTTTGTAAGTGCTCAGGATGAGTTGAACCACAGTTTTCATTAATATTTAAACCATCTGGCTCATTATATAAGGCAATCACTTTAGCGCCTAGTTCACGAAAAACTGAAGGCCCAACGCTATAGGCTGCACCATGAGCACAATCCACAACAATTTTTAAATTATTTAAATCAAAATGATATGGGAATGTAGATTTACAAAATTCGATATAGCGGCCGTTCGCATCATTTACACGAACACTTTTACCCAAGTTGGCGGTGTCTTCAATCAATAAATCTTTTTCTAGTTCTTGATTAATAGCTTCTTGTAAGGAATCTGGTAATTTTTTACCTTCACTTGAGAAGAATTTAATCCCATTATCAAAATATGGGTTATGTGATGCAGAAATAACGATGCCAGCATAGGCATGTAAAGCACGTGTAAGGTGTGCAATTGCTGGCGTAGGTAATGGACCAAGCAAGTGAACATATACGCCAGCAGCGTTCAATCCCGCCTGCAAAGCAGCCTCTAAAATATAGCCAGATAAACGAGTGTCTTTTCCTAATACAACAAGCGGTTTATTTTTTGGACTCGTTCGTTTTAATACCTTCCCTGCAGCAAAGCCTAATTTTAAAGCAAACTCTGGCGTAATAGGCGTTTGCCCAAATTTTCCACGAATACCATCTGTTCCAAAATAACTCATAACTTATCTCATTTTTACGCCACTCCAGCGGTGGCTCATTTCATATATGGCCATTCCGCCATATTTCTTTTCGTTAGATTTACTTTACACCAAAAACAAAAAGCCGTCAGTGTAATGACGGCTTTCTTCATTGTTTCGGTTACCAAAATCTAACCAACACGATAGTTTGGAGCTTCTTTAGTAATCGTTACATCATGAACATGCGACTCAGACATACCTGCTGAAGTAATTTTCACAAATTTCGCATTTTGACGAAGATCTTCAATCACCGATGAACCGGTATAACCCATCGATGAACGTAAACCACCCATCATTTGATGAACGATGTTACCCATTGGACCTTTATATGGAACACGGCCTTCGATTCCTTCTGGTACTAACTTTTCAGCACCTGCTTTCGAATCTTGGAAATAACGGTCTGCAGAACCTGTTGCTCCCGCCATTGCGCCTAATGAACCCATACCACGATATGCTTTGTAGTAACGACCTTGGAAAAATTCAACCTCGCCAGGCGCTTCTTCAGTACCAGCAAGTAATGAACCCACCATGATTGTACTTGCACCCGCACCGATCGCTTTTGCCATATCGCCAGAGAAACGAATACCGCCATCTGCAATTAAAGGAATTTGATCTTTCAATGCGTTAGCAACGCTGTCAATCGCAGAAATCTGTGGCATACCAATACCTGCCACAATACGAGTTGTACAGATAGAACCAGGACCAATACCGACTTTAACTGCATCAGCACCTGCGTCTAATAATGCTAATGCAGCATCACCAGTTGCGATGTTTCCGCCAATCACTTGTACTTGAGGGAAGTTTTGTTTCACCCAACGTACACGTTCAATTACACCAGCTGAATGACCATGTGCTGTATCAACAACAATTACGTCAACACCAGCTTCAACCAATGCTTCCACACGACTTGGTGTATCAGCACCTGTACCTACCGCAGCACCAACACGTAAACGACCAAGATCATCTTTACAACTGTTTGGATAACTCTCAGCTTTACGGAAGTCAGTCACTGTAATTAAGCCTTTAAGTTCGTTGTTTTCGCCAACGACCAAGACTTTTTCAATACGGTGTTTTTGTAATAATGCTTGAATATTTTCTTTAGACTCGCCTTCACGCACAGTCACCAAACGATCTTGGCCTGTCATGATGTTGCTAACTGGTTGCTCTAAATTGGTTTCAAAACGCGTATCACGGCCTGTTACAATACCAACAACCTTGCCGTCTTTAACAACAGGTACACCGCTAATGTTATTAGCCGTGGTAATTGCAATCAGTTCACGTACTGTAGTTTCAGGCGTTACAGTGATAGGGTCTTTCACCATACCCGCTTCGAATTTCTTCACACGGCGTACTTCTGCAGCTTGAGCAGCAATATCCATGTTTTTGTGCAAAATCCCGATACCACCATTTTGTGACATTGCAATCGCCATACGTGACTCAGTCACTGTATCCATTGCTGCTGAAACTAATGGGATATTTAAATGAATGCCGCGAGTTAAACGTGTCTTTAAAGAGACATCTTTTGGGAGAACAGTAGAGTAGGCAGGAAGTAATAAGACATCATCGAAGGTTAGCGCTTCTTGAACGATGGTCAGCATAACAATCTCACTGGTAAATTCCGTGAGCTATTATAAACAAATTTCAATGCAATTTTCATATTATCTTTGCCTTTTTCAGCAATACATATCGGCCTGTTCTAAATAATTTCCACTTAATTATACTTTTAGCTCTATTTTTTAGCTCTTATCTTTTTATAACCCAGAACTTCGTCTGGGTTAATTATTAGAAATAATATTTAGATTTATGCAGGACAACTAAAAATTTGTTCTGACATTAAATCGACACCGCAAGCTAAAGTTTCAATCCAGTCTAGAAACTGATTAATCATTTCTTTACCCATAAACGGACTGCCATGCTGCGGAACGATCATTTCAATATCCATCTGCCGGACCATATTAACCCATAAACGGATGACCTTATTGGAACACATATAGCGTTGGTGAAAAGCCTTCATTTTCATCACATGCGTATCGAAATCTTTTAGCGCCTCACTTGCATCTTCAACAATCGAAGCTCCCATATCACCAGAAAATAGAATTTTAGCGATGGGATCATAAAACTGAAAATTGCCCACAGAATGTAGAAAATGGGCTGGAATTACTACTAACTTCGATTCTCCAAGCTGAATCACTTGACCTTGGTCTGGCAGTTCAATCAGGCGATCTTCCCAATTGCCTTTCATGCGTTCACTCATGAATGATGAATTTAGGTGCGGTAAAAATCGTGCCCATAATTTTGAAGCGACGACTTTAGCATCGGTATAGACCAACCAGCGCGGCATTGAAGTAATAATATCTGGATCCTGATGAGAAGCCATCACGTAGTCCAGATTTTTCAAGCGCGTATATTTATTGAGTTCCATCGTCAGTGGAACATAGGTTAAATCACCACCTGGATCTATCACAGCAGCGCGTTCATGATCAATAATTAAAAACTGATTAGCTTGTATGCCTTCCCCTTTGACCAAACTCGTAAAACTAATACACTTATGAATACCATTATCAAATAATATCTGCGATGTTGTTTTTTCAAACCCCATACAATTCCCCAAAAAAACTTTAAATATTAGATATTTTTATATCCATAATAAAATAAAGGGATTCAACAATTCTTGCAATGAATTGCTTTATTTTCCTCATAATATTTTAAAATAACTTTGGCTTTTCTTATGTTAGAAATGAATCATTAATAAATTTGGTAGCTCTCAACAGCTCATACTCAATTAACTTTACCGTGAAATTTAACTATTAAAATAACCTACAAAAAACACACTCGAATTGAGTGCGTTTTGATACGAGTTTAAAATTATTTAGAAAAAATAATGCTGCACTAAAGTAGAAATACCAACAATTAAGAAAATAGCAGCACCAATTTTATGAATGAGTGAGATAGATAAACGTTCAGCTAATTTATTACCAATAAATACAGCTGGTGCATTAGCAATCATCATACCTAACGTTGTACCTAGCATAACCCAGAAAATACTGTCGTAACGTGCAGCCAAGGCTACTGTTGCGATTTGCGTTTTGTCACCAATTTCTGCTAAGAAAAACAAGATAAAGGTTGCACCAAAAACACCAAATTTTTGCCACCTGTTAATGCTATCAGTTTCATCATCTAACTTATCTGGAATAAGCATCCAGAACGCCATACCAATAAAACCACCTGCAAGTACCCAAACTAAGATTTCAGGACTCAAGACGGTTGTAATCCACTGTCCAAGCACAGCAGAGATACCATGGTTAATTAGAGTTGCTAAAAGAATTGCAATGAGAATAGGGATTGGCTTGCGGAAACGTGCAGACAGTAGAAGGGCCAACAATTGAGTTTTATCGCCCATTTCAGCTAGGGCAACGATCGAGGTAGAAATCAGAAATTCTTGCATGTCGTTTCTCTGGCTAGCATAAATGCCCATGACCTACCTCTCCTGCTAGCCAAATATCTGCAGAGTGGTAAATCAAAGGTCTTGCCAACTCGGAAACGATGAGACGTTTAAGCTATGATGACCACGTTCTGTTGAACAATTATGTTGATCATCACCTATTCATTCAGAAATGAATAGCGGCTACTCCCCAATGAAGTATGGGTTTATTATATTCAAGTAGTGCTATTTTTCAAACATTCAAATAAAAAAATTTATCCATACCCAGACTAACAATCGGCCTAAGCCCAATAGTATGGCTAAACAAATACTTAAGTTAATAAACCCAAAATTGTTAATGCCCGATACATGTTGTGATTGAAATTCAAATGGTAAAATAAGCGTTGCTACAAATACTTCTAAACCCATTGCAACGTAAGTCATCCACTCCCAAGGGAAATGTAAAATACTGACCCACAACCCTATCAATAAAAATGCAACCAACAGAATCGGCAACATGATTTTAAAAAAACCCACCATTTATTATTTCTCCCTTATCTCATAACGAGAAATTTCTCCTCTCTCGATTACTCCCTATTAATCTTTAGATTAACCTAAAACTAATTAAATGAAATATCAAAATAAAACCCCGCCGAAGCGAGGTTTTAATTATTCATTTCAAAATATTAGATTAATAAAGTACGAATATCTTTAAGAAGTTTCGTAAGTTTATTGGTAAAGCGAGCAGCGTCTGCACCATTAATTACACGGTGGTCATAAGACAATGACAACGGCAACATTAAGCGTGGGTCAAAGTCTTTACCATTCCAAACAGGCTGCATCGTTGCTGGTGAAATACCTAAAATTGCAACTTGCGGCCAGTTCACAAGTGGTGTAAATGCTGTACCACCTATTGCGCCTAAACTTGAAATGGTGAAATTCGCACCTTGCAAGTCTTTCGGTGTTAATTTCTTATCACGTGCTTTTTGACCTAACACGCCCAATTCAACTGCAATTTGCTTAATTGATTTTTGGTCTGGGTTACGAAGTACTGGTACTGTCAAACCATCTGGTGTTGCAACAGCAATACCCATATGGATTTCATTGCGCAAGAGCACTGATTTACCATCATCAGATAGATGACCTGCAAACTCACGCTCTTCTTTCAACAAATACGCAACCGCTTTAATAATGAATGCCATAATCGTCAGGCTGACACCTTCTTTTTTGAAGTTGCCTTTCAGCTCATTACGCCAATCTTCTAACTCAGTAATGTCAGCCAAATCAAACTGGGTGACTTGCGGAATAAAGTTGTTCAACGACAATTGCGGTACAGACACTTGCTGTAAGCGCGTCATTGGCTTCACTTCACCACCACCAAAAGCAGTAAAGTCAGGCAGTGAAGGCAATCCAGCAGGAGCCGCCGTAGCTTGAGCAACTGGTGCTGCTTGTGGTGCAGTTAAACGAGTCTTCACATAAGCAAAGATATCTTCTTTAATAACACGGCCATGCTCACCAGAAGTTTTAACTTGCGATAAAACCACACCAAGTTCACGAGCTAGCTTACGAACAGCTGGTCCTGCATAAACTTTAGCGTTTTCGGCTTCTTGCTCTTTGGTTAATTTATCATTACCAGAAACTGGAGCAGATACAGCCTGAGTCGGAGCAGGAGCTGCCGCTTTAGGTGCTGCTGCCTGTGGAGCTGGAGCTACCTCTGCTTTTGCCGCTGGCGCAGCAGCAGGTGCTTGGCCTTCAGCTTCAATTGTTGCAAGTAAAACACCTTGTGAAACCTGTTGGCCTGCTTGTAGGTGAATTGCTTTTACAACACCTGCAACAGTACTTGGAACTTCAACAGTTGCTTTATCAGACTCAACAACAACAAGACTTTGGTCAACATCAACTTTATCGCCAACTTGTACCAAGATTTCAGCAACAACTGCTTTATCTACGCCTAAATCAGGAACGTTAATATCAATTGGTCCAGATTGCATAGCAGCCGCAGCTACAGTTTCTTGTTGAACTGGTGCAGGTGCTGCAACCGGAGCTGCTGTAGAAGCTGGAGCTTCAACTGGCGCACTTGATGCAGATGTTGTTTTCACTTTAATGAGCACAACACCTTCTTTAACTGTATCGCCTTCTTTAACTTGAATGCTTTCTACAGTACCAGCAACACTGCTTGGTACTTCTACAGTTGCTTTGTCAGATTCAACCACAACGATGCTTTGTTCAACATCGATTTGCTCGCCAACTTTTACTAAAATTTCACCCACTAGTGCTTTTTCAACACCAATGTCAGGAACTTGAACTTCAACGATTTGGCTCGTGGTTGCCGCTGCTGGTTGCGCAGCAGTTGAAGCCTGTTGTACCGCTGCCGGCGCTGCTGATTGTTCAGCTGCTGGCGCAGGCTTTGCAACTTCTTCTGCTTGAGCTACAGGTGCAGCACCCTCAGCTTCAAGTTCAAACAATACCGTACCTTCAGTTACGCTATCGCCTTCTTTGATTAAGATGCTTTTTACTACACCTGCTGAAGTGCTAGGCACTTCAACAGAGGCTTTATCTGACTCAAGCAAAACAAGGCTGTCATTTTCAGCAATGCTATCACCAACTTTTACCAAAATTTCAGCAACAATTGCTTTATCTACGCCAATATCAGGGGTCTTAATTTGCATGCTTAGTTCCCCTCACCTGTTTGCGCTTCATGGTATTCAGCAACTGCTTGAACTTCTGGATGTGCTTGTGGAGCCCATGCCACTGGACGGTCAGTATCTAACTCAAAGTTAGAAATCGCATCTTTAACTAAACGCGCGTCTACTTCACCTTCGTCAGCTAATTTTTTCAAAGTAGCAACAACGATATGTGCAGCATCAACACCAAAGAAACTACGCAAGTTAGCACGTGTATCTGAGCGACCATAACCATCTGTACCCAACGCAACAAATGGACGACCATCTGGAAGATAAGCACGGATTTGTTCGCTATACGCACGCATATGGTCTGTTGCTGAAACAACAATACCTTCTGTACCGCGTAATTGTTTAGATACCCAAGACTCTTTCACTTCTTCAGTAAGCGGGTGTAAACGGTTGTATTCTTCACATGCCATACCATCACGCGACAACTCATTGAAGCTTGTTACACTCCAAACGTTTGAATGGATTTGGTATTCATCACGTAAGATTTTCGCAGCTTTGATCACTTCACGAAGAATTACACCTGAACCAAGTAACTGGACAGTTGCTTTTTCATCTTTTTCGAATAAGTACATACCACGTTTAATGCCTTCCTCAGCGCCTTCAGGCATTGCAGGATGCTCGTAGTTTTCGTTCATTACAGTTAAGTAATAGAATATACGCTCTTGGTTCACATACATACGTTGTAAACCGTCATGAACGATGACAGCTAATTCGTAACCGAAACATGGATCATAAGATACACAGTTTGGAATAGTGTTTGCCAAGATGTGCGAATGGCCGTCTTGGTGCTGTAAGCCTTCACCGTTCAATGTAGTACGACCAGCAGTAGCACCCAACAAGAAGCCTTGAGCTTGTGCATCACCCGCAGCCCACGCAATGTCACCAATACGTTGGAAACCAAACATTGAGTAGTACATGTACATTGGAATCATTGGCAAATTATTGGTTGAATAACTTGTTGCCAACGCAGCCCATGCGCTCATCGCACCAGCTTCGTTAATCCCTTCTTGAAGCATGTGACCGTCACTTGCTTCACGGTAATGCATTAACTGTTCTTGGTCTTCTGGGGTATATTTTTGACCGTGAGCGGCATAAATACCAAGCTGACGGAACATACCTTCTAGACCAAAAGTACGCGCTTCATCTGGAACGATTGGCACTACGCGGTCTTTAATTGCTTTTTCTTTAAGTAAGGCAGCAATTAAACGAACCATAACCATAGTCGTAGATTGTTCTTTACCACCTGAACCATTTAATACTGCATCAAATACAGATAATTCAGGAATCGCTAAAATTTCACTCTCTTTACGACGTGCAGGTAGGTAACCACCTAACGCTTCACGACGCGCCTTCATATACTTCATTTCTGGAGAGTTTTCACTTGGGCGATAGAATGGAAGCTCTTCTAACTTATCATCTGTAAATGGCAGGTTGAAACGGTCACGTACATATTTTAAAGAATCGATCTGCATTTTTTTGATTTGGTGAGTTTTATTCACCGCTTCAATTTCTTCAGACAAACCATAACCTTTAACAGTTTTCGCAAGAATAACTGTTGGTTGACCTTTGGCTGTCATTGCTTCTGCATAGGCAGCAAAAACTTTGTACGGATCATGACCACCACGGTTAAGATTATCGATGTCTTCATCGCTTAAATCTTTTACAAGCTCCGCAGCTTCTGGGTACTTGCCAAAGAATTTCTCACGTGTATATGCACCACCTTTCACTTGATAGCGCTGGTATTCGCCATCAACTGTTTCTTCCATTACCGCTTTTAAAGCGCCTGTGCTGTCTTTTGCAAGTAGTGGATCCCAATGACGACCCCATACTACTTTAATAACACGCCAGCCCGCACCACGGAATAAAGATTCTAATTCTTGAATGATTTTACCGTTACCACGTACAGGGCCATCTAGACGCTGTAAGTTACAGTTAACAACCCAAATGAGGTTATCAAGTTTTTCACGACCAGCAAGTGAAATTGCACCAGTACTTTCTGGCTCATCCATCTCGCCATCGCCAAGATATGCCCAGACTTTACGATTTTCTTCTTTGATCAAGCCACGATTCATCAAATATTTTTGAATGTGCGCTTGATAAATTGACATGATTGGACCAAGACCCATTGATACAGTTGGGAATTGCCAATAGTCCGGCATTAAATATGGATGTGGATAGCTTGGTAAACCGTTACCACCAACTTCACGGCGGAAATTACTTAACTGTTCTTCAGTCAAACGCCCTTCAAGGAATGAACGAGCATAAATACCAGGAGCACAGTGCCCTTGGTAATAAATCATATCGCCGCCAAAGTTATCGCTGTTTGCACGGAAGAAATGGTTAAAACCTACGTCATATAATGTTGCACTTGATGCGAAGCTCGCCAAGTGTCCACCTAAATCATCACCTGTTTTATTCGCACGAAGTACCATTGCTAAGGCATTCCAACGAATCAATGCACGAATACGGCGTTCCATATCTTGGTCGCCTGGCATTGCAGGTTGTTCTTCAACAGAAATTGTATTTAAGTAAGGTGTATTGAGACGTTGAATTGGAACATGCTTAGCAATTGCTTGTTGGTAAAGTTTTTCCAATAAGAATGCCGCGCGCTCAGTTCCCATATGTTGTAAAACTGAATCGAATGCATCTTGCCACTCTTGGGTTTCTTGTGCATCGGAGTCACCGTAAAACGCCATAATTCACCTGTTCCTTGTTCTTTAATCTACTTTGTATTTTTACCACGTTTTACCCCTCTCTAGTTATTGCCACGGGTGAATGTGAGGGGGGCCTATTATTTTCTGAATGAATAGTCATTGACCGAGCATTAAACAAAATAACAAAAAAACGCCAATAATGGCGTTTTTTTATACAATCTTTACGTTAAAAAAGGTTTAAGCTAATTTCAGATTCATAAATTTAATAACCCTCACCTTTTCCACTATGCTTTTAAGGAAGCATCGCCAAGTAAGTTGTTGGGTTCTTACGTTGACCATCTTTTACTACTTCATAGTGCAAATGTGGACCAGTACAGCGACCAGTACACCCTACATTGGCAATATGTTCACCTGCCGACACTTGATCGCCGACACGTACCATTAAACGCGAAGCATGAGCATAGCGTGTTAAGTAACCATTACCATGGTTAATTTCAACATATTGACCATAGCCCGTGCCCCAACCAGATTTAGTTACAATACCTGGGCCTGTCGCATAGATTGGTGTGCCACTTGGAGCAGCCATATCCAATCCACCATGATGTTCGGCACGACCACTCATTGTACGACCACCAAAGTTCGAAGAAACCCGTACAGTATCAGGAAGAGGATGGGAAACTAACCAAGAGTAAGCATTTGAAGAAGAGGCATTAAAAGAGTTCTTTGCGCTCGTATTGCCATATTTTTTTGCGAGCGACTCATTGTTGAGTTCAACCGTTTTTTGGCGTAAGGTCACTGAAACTTTCGCACTCGCCGGAAGATCTAAATCATCAGGATGGGTATATGAACCTTGCGATAATGTTTTTGATAGTTGTTCCAATCGATCTGAATCAGTAGATTGGTTAATTGTTTGATAATCTGCAAAAGCAACTGATGCTGCCGAAGCGGCAAGTGAAAACGCTAATAAAATACGACGCGTGTGCATAAAAACCTCTTGAAACTGTTCTTACTCAAGTTCCTTATGATCTCTTCCTTGATATCAATTGAAATGAACGCTTAAGATAAAGACAAGAATCTATCCGAGAATGACCCATGTCTAAACCCGATAACGTTTTTCAACAAACCGGAAAACACATAAAAACAGGAAACCTTACGTTTCTAACAACGCAAGTCGCGCAATGGCAAAGACTTACGAAAATTATCCAACCCTTATTGCCCCAACCGGAACAATGGCAAGTCGTGTGTTATCAAAATGGTTCTTTAATTATTACTGGTGAAAATCAGGCGATGATTAGTCAACTCAGTTATTTACAGAACCAATATGTATCTAAATTATCTCAACTTGAAGGATTAAAAGACTTACAGAGAATTCAGGTTCGCTTGAGAAATAAAAACATTCCAAATGCACCCTCATCTGAGCCATCTAAACCCATCCCCCCGGAAACACAAGAAATGTTACGTAGTGCAGCCGACTTTGTGAGCGACCCTAAGCTTAGCCAAGCTTTACTACGTTTGGCAAGCAATAAAAAATTATGAGCTATATCTTCACTAGAAAGTTTAGTCATATTTGTGTGACAAAATTCACACTTTAAAATGTTACACTATAACATGGTTAAATAAAGACAATGACTTATGTCACACTGACATATGGAATTGGACATTCGTTCTCGTCATTAAATGTTACAATTTCATAATTACTTGGATCGCTTTGAACATTGCGTAACAACTGATTATTTAAAGCATGTCCTGATTTATAGCCATCGAATTTGGCAATAATTTGATGACCAAGCAAATACAAATCACCTACTGCATCTAAAATCTTATGTCTCACAAATTCATCGGCGAAACGTAAGCCTTCTTCGTTAACCACGCCTGTATCATCAACACCAATCGCATTATCTAAACTTGCACCTAAAGCTAAGTTATTTGCTTTGAGATAATCCAAATCTTTCATAAAACCAAAAGTACGAGCTTCACTGACTTCATATACAAAAGTTTCAGTGGAAAAGTCGATAGTCGCAGATTGGTATTCTTTAGCAAATGCCGGGTGGTCAAAATCAATCGTAAAATTTAACTGAAAACCATTATGTGGATTAAAAATTGCCCGTTTATCATCTATTAATGCTTCAACTGGTTTTAATATTCTTATAAATTTTTTCGGTGCATCCTGTTCACGTAATCCACCTTGCATTAAGAGGTAAATAAATGGACCGGCACTTCCATCCATAATTGGAACTTCAGATGCAGATACCTCAACAATGAGATTATCGATTCCTAGACCCGCAATTGCACTCATTACATGCTCAATCGTTCCAACTTTTATCTCTCCAATGACTAAATTGGAGCACATAAAAGCTTCTTGAATTAACAAAGCATTTGCATGGATTTCCACAGGCGGGTTTAAATCGATACGACGAAATACAATACCCCCATCCACGGTATGTGGAATGAAATTGATCATCACTTTTTGACCGCTATGAAGACCTATTCCACTCGCTTTTACCACACGACTGAGAGTACGTTGTTTCACCATGCTTTGTAACTTCTTTTTTAAAACCGCTATACGTTAGCATATTTAGTCATTGATCAAAAACAAAAAAAGGCAGTGTTTAAACACTGCCTTTTTTAAATCTAATAACATTTTACTTACGTTGCTGATTTTTCAAGTAATCTTGAATACTCATTGGAGAAGAGCGCGGAGAAGAACTTGCTGTACTACTCACTTCATTGTCTGCATTTTGACGCTTATTAATTGCAGGAACGTCATCTTCATCAACAGATTGAGCTGATTGAGTCGATGCGTGGCTTACAGTATTACGTTTTCTCGGTTCTGCATCTGCTGCATTACGTGTTAAACCAGTTGCAATCACTGTTACACGTAATTCATCACGCGCATCTGGATCAAATACCGTACCGTAGAAGATTTCACCTTCATCAAGGTCAACAATCTGGTTCACAACATCAGTGATAATTTCAGTTTCGCGTAAAGTAATATCATCACCACCAGTAATGTTAATCAACACACCTTTAGCATTAATAATATTTACGTTATCAAGCAATGGACTGCGAATAGCCTGTTCAGCCGCTTGACGTGCACGGTCTTCACCACGACCTAAACCAGCACCCATCATTGCATAACCACGTGTACTCATTGCAGTTTTTAAATCGGCGAAGTCAAGGTTAATGTGACCACGATTTACAACAAGGTCAAAGATACTACGTACAGCATTTAACAATACATCATCAGCTTTTTTATAAGCATCTTTCATTGAAATATCGCCATATACGCTAAGTAAGCGTTGGTTAGGGATAATAATCAATGAATCAACATGTGCTTCAAGTGCTTCAATACCGCGTTCAGCAGACTTTAAACGGCGACGACCTTCAAAATTAAATGGGGTTGTCACAACACCAACAGTCAAAATACCCATTTCTTTGGCAACTTCAGCCACAACAGGTGCCGCACCAGTACCCGTACCACCACCCATACCAGCGGTAACGAACACCATATCCGTACCTTCAAGATGGTGACGAATAATTTCACGGCTTTCTTCTGCTGCTACTTGTCCTACTTCAGGGTTAGCACCAGCACCTAGACCACGTGTACTTTGCTCGCCTAACTGAATTTTGAAAGGTGCATTCATACAGTCAAGTGCTTGTTTGTCTGTATTGGCACAAACGAATTTAACACCTTGAATATCAGACTGCACCATATGTTGAACGGCATTACCGCCACCACCACCTACACCAAATACAGTGAAACGGGCTTGACCGTTGCCATCGTTTAGTTCATCTTCTATAAATTCAAATGAGGCCATGACCTTTAGGGTTCCTAATACATTATGGCAGTCACTTCAGCCCGTATACTGCCTTGATTTTCAAAAATAACTAATTTTAAGAATGCTGTGCAATACAAACCTTGTCAAGTACAGTGGTTTTCTCTTACAACTTCCTAACAATTCTACCAATAAATCCATACATCCTAAAAAATGGCTTTTAGCTTGCTATTAAATGCATTCCAGCCATTTACCATTCGCTCCCATACCGAACGGTCATTTGCCTCTTCAGGCTCTTCAACAGCTTCTTGCAACTCACTTTGGCTAAACATGAGCAAACCAGCTGCTGTTGCATACATCGAACGACGTAATGCTGCCTGATGCTGATCATCAGCATAAACCTGTAACGGAGGATTACCCAAATGTGCAGATACTCCCAGCATACGACGAGCCAAACTCACCATACCTTCGATTTGACAAGCATCCCCTGTCAACACTACACCATGGTATAAACCATGAATTGCACCACTATGTTCGAGTTCATCGCGAATCTGGCTAAAGATCTCTTCATAACGGGCAATAATAATTTCTGACAGCTCAATTCGACTAATGGTTTGAGGACCATCAATTCCTTCTACCTGAATCATGTGATCTGGCTTAACAGCACTTAAATCAACACAACCATGCAGAATTTTAATGCGTTCAGCTTCTTCTGTCGTAGTTTGCAATACAGCAGCAATATCACGCGTAACGTGTTCACCACCGCGCTGCAATGTACGCGCCAGAGCCAAACGTCCATCCAGATAAACTGCAAGATTAGTAATGCCTGCGCCTATATCAACCAGACAAACCCCATATTCTTTTTCATCTTTAAGCAAGCTTGCCTCGGCGGTTGCCAGACAAGATACCACCATTTTTTCAACCCCGATATTTGCACCTTTCATGGCGCGATCAAGGTTTTGCATAGTCGCTATAGGCATCATCATTAACTGATAATGTCCCGTCATACTATGGGCAGTCATGTTAATCGGATTCTGCACCCATTCAGCAGAATCACCCAATTCAAAGCCTAAAGGCACTGCACTTGCTAAATAGTAATCAGAAGTCACATGACTTGCTTTTGCCAATTCTAACGCGCGCACGACTTCATTTGTTGTAATAACATGTGCTGGATTACCTACTGGTGTGCGTCCAGAAGCATAAAAACTTTGCAACTCGGTACTCGGAATCGATACCCATGCGCTATGAATGCGACATTCGGCCATATTTTCCGCTTCAGCAACAGCATTTTTAATCGCAGCGATGACTTTATCGAGGCTTACGATTTTTCCTTTATTCATGCCTCGATTGCGAGCAGTTGCCATACCGATAACTTGAATGTTATCCGGCGCATGAATTTTTCCAATCAAAACTGAAACTTTATGTGTCCCAATGTCAATCGCAACAACTGAGGGAACAGCTTCACTCATCACTCATACCATTTCTTTGTTGTTTAATACCAGGCAAATTGCCTATTTTAAAGCCACGTATTATGGCTTTGCTTGTGTTCCACCTGCAATGCTTGTGTCATCAATCGTTACAACAAACTGACCATTCACAATTTTAGGTGGTGTTGCGTTCTTCCATTGAATAGATAATCCATTACGATATCGCAAATCAATGGCTGAGATTTTCGACCATACCGGTTTTAAGTCAGATTGTGCCAGATGACTTAAACGTTGCAACTTATTCATTGTTTGATCTTGGTCAACAATAATTCGCAAACCTGTATCAAACTGCATAAACCAAGTCATTCGCTCCGTCAGATATAACTCTTTTAAGCGCAAATTGACAGGATGGAATAATTGATTAATTTCATTATAGCGTCGCATCATCATTTTCGACTGGCTTACCGGACCATGGAGTAACGGAAGCTCAGGATGAATTGTCGGCTCTGCCTCACTAAATACATCGCCTCCATCGCTTAACAAGCGACCTGTTCCCCAACGGGCGATGGCATGTCGAGGCATGACACGAACACGAATACCATTGGGCCAAGCACGAGATACAACAACTCGGTCTACCCACGAAATTTCTAATGTTTTATCACGAATCTGTTCTAAATCAGATGTGAAATAATTTGCTTTTATAATTGGAGCAACATGCTGCATCACTTGTTGAGTTTCAACTGAAGACGTTGACCCCACAACCTCTAGCTTTGCAACTGTTGCATCTGTAATAACTTTATATAGCCCATAGATTCCGACTGCCAGCACTACAAAAGCAATAACCAACAGCACCCATCCACCAGCATTTGCAAGCTTCTGCTTACGTGTAGGCGGTTTATCATGAATAGAGGTGATGGCCGCACGTTTACGGCGCATGGAAGCCGGAAGTTGTGCCATATTTAAGCCGTACCTTCCAATGTTTGCTCAAGAATAGCAACACACAATTCATCAAAACTATAGCCAACAGCTTTAGCAGCTTTTGGAACTAAAGAGTGGCTGGTCATACCTGGCACAGTGTTTACTTCTAAAAGCCAGAAATTACCCTGCTCATCCTGCATTGCATCAATACGGCCCCAGCTTTCTGCACCAACTGCCTGAAAAGCACGCAAGCACAATGCTTGCAGGTTTTTCTCTTCTGTCTCACTTAGACCACAAGGAATACCATACTCTACATCATTACGTTGATATTTCGCTTCGTAATCATAAAAGGCAACATCAGCTGGTGGCTGTAAACGAATAACGGGTAAAGGCTGTCCATTCAAGAATGAAATTGTGAATTCACGGCCTGTAATCCACTTTTCTGCCATCACAACAGCATCGTGCTGAGTCGCCTTTTCAATTGCAGCAGCAAAGTCTTCTGCTTTCTCAACCTTACTCATGCCCACACTTGAGCCTTCATGTACAGGTTTGATAATCACAGGTAGGCCTAACTCAGCAATAACCGCATCTAAATCTGTCTCTTTAGTAATAATGCGATATGGCGCTGTAGGTAAATCACTACCTTGCCAGATTTGCTTGGTTTTGACTTTATCCATGCCAATAGCAGAACCTTGTACACCTGTTCCGGTATAAGGCAGATTTAACCATTCAAGTACACCTTGAATCTGGCCATCTTCACCACCACGACCATGCAATACAATAAATGCACGATCATAATTTACAAGTTCAGTCACACTGCGGTCTTGGGGATCAAATGCTTCAGCCTGAACACCCGAACGTAACAAAGCATCCAGAACTGCCTGACCACTATCTAAAGACACAGCACGCTCAGCCGATTTCCCACCAAACAACACAGCAACTTTGCCGAATTTTGTAGCATTTGACACGTTTAAATCCTTAACCCGATAATTTAATACTTTTTTGTTTATTTCACATACAAATGGTGTTGTGCAAGTTCTACTGAAATTGCTCCCACGTTACCCGCACCTTGCGTTAATAACAAGTCATTTGGTTGTAACACATTTTGCATGATGTTTTGCAAATTACCTTCAACCGGATCGATCAAAATCGGTTCCACCTGTCCACGTAAACGAATACTACGCGCCAAAGTACGGCTGTCTGCACCTACAATAGGCTTTTCACCGGCAGGATAAACTTCCAATAATAATAATTGATCAACTTGAGAGAGCACTTCAATAAAGTCATCAAAACAATCGCGGGTACGAGAGTAACGGTGTGGCTGGAAAAGCATAACCAAACGACGATCTGGATGACTCTGACGAGCAGCTTTAATGGTTGCTTCTACTTCTTTCGGATGGTGTCCATAGTCATCAACTAATTTAACGTTACCATCAGCAAGTTCAAATTCACCTTGTACTTGGAAGCGACGGCCAACACCACTAAATCCTGCCAAAGCACGGCTAATTGCATCATCAGAAACACCTTCATCAGTCGCAACACCAATAGCTGCCAAAGCATTCAAAATATTATGCATGCCCGGTTGATTAATCGTTAAACGCAGTGGTTCACGACCTTTACGTAATACGGTGAAGTGTGAACGCATACCATCTTGTTCAACATCAATTGCGCGAATGTCGTTGTCTTCATTAAAACCATAGGTAATGACTGGACGGCCTACACGTGGCAGAATTTCACGAATGTTCGCATCATCACCACAAACTACTGCCAAACCATAGAACGGTAAGTTATGAAGGAACTGTACAAACGTATCTTTTAATTTATCAAAGCTACCTTCATAGGTATCCATATGGTCAGCATCAATGTTCGTTACAATGGCTGCCATAGGTTGTAAATAAAGGAAAGATGCATCTGATTCATCGGCTTCAGCAACGATAAAACGACTTTCACCTAACGCAGCATTTACGCCTGTACTGTTAAGTAAACCACCGATTACATAAGTTGGATCAAGATTTTCTTCAGCCAACATGGTCGTTAATAGACTAGTAGTAGTCGTTTTACCATGTGTACCAGCCACAGCAATACCATGACGGTAACGCATCAGCTCACCTAGCATTTCTGCGCGGCGTACGATTGGAGTACGTTGTTCAATCGCTGCTTTAATTTCCGGATTTTCTGGATCAATGGCTGTAGAAACGACAAGCACATTGGCATTTTTAATATTTTCTGCTTGATGGCCGATATAAACCTTGATGCCATTTTGCTCTAATTGTTCTGTAGTTTTAGATGCTTTAATGTCTGAACCGGAAATTTTATAACCTTGGTTACCCAATACCTCTGCAATACCACACATCCCAGCACCACCGATCCCCACAAAATGGATGTGTTTGATACGGCGCATTTCAGGCACTTTAATCAGTTTTTTTGCTTGGTTTGCAGGTGTTGATGGAGACATAGTAAATCCGATTACATTTTTTGGATAAGATCAACCACATGCTGAGTCGCATCTGGTTGGGCATGTTGACGCGCTTTCACTGCCATTTCAGTAAGTAATTGGCGGTTCATCAGCGAAGTAAACAATTCATTTAAAACATCTGGTGTCATGGTCGATTGCTGACAAATTTTTGCAGCACCGACATCGGCCAGAAATTTGGCATTTGCAGTTTGATGGTCATCAACTGCTATAGGAAGTGGTACAAAAACCGCAGCCACACCTGCTGTTGCAACTTCTGTTACTGTTAGTGCCCCAGCTCGGCAAATAATTAAATCTGCCTCACTATAAGCCTTTGCCATATCTTCAATAAACGGCAAAACCTGCACAGTTAGATTGGCTGGTGCATCTGCATAAAGTGCTTGAGTTGCCTCAACTTGTTGCTGACCACACTGGTGAAAAATATTGAGTGGAATTTGTAATTGTTTTAATGCTGGAGGTAAACGTTCATTGAGTGCTTTAGCACCTAATGACCCTCCAACAATGAGAATATTTAAAGGTTGTTCCGCTTGTTCCCGCTCATCATAGCGCCACTTTGGGCTTAAAATATCTGTGATTTCACGACGTACAGGATTTCCTGTGGTCACTACTTTACCACCAGCAGGAAAAGTATTTGGAAATGCTTCACAGACTACTTTAGCAACACGAGACAACTGCGCATTGGTAAACCCGGCAACTGCATTTTGCTCATGAATAAGCACAGGAATGCCTAACAGTCGTGCTGCTAGACCACCTGGTCCCGCTACATAACCACCAAAGCCTGCAACTGCATCAACTTTAAGCTGTTTCATATAGCGCATAGCACTAAAAGTGGCTTTTAAAATTTTAAAAGGTGCGGCCAGTTTACGAATTACACCGTTTCCGCGAACACCTTGGATATCAATTTGATATATTGGAATATTTTGATTTTTTAATAATCGATTTTCCATACCTGTTGGCGTGGCTAACCATGAAACTTGGCAACCTTGTTGTTGAAGTTGTTTAGCTACGGCGAGGGCTGGAAAAACATGTCCACCTGTACCGGCAGCCATCATCATGACATGTTTAGGTTTGCTTTGCTGTGAATCGGTCACGGTCTAATTCTTCAACTTAAAAAACAATGGAAATTGTCATCTATTTTTGTAGCCGTTTATTTTAATCCTAAAGCTTCATTAACGAAAAGCTAATTTCACTCGTTTATAACAGAAAGATGTGCTTTTTTGAAAATATGCCTACAAAGCTGTGGTATATTTAGTATTGTTATTTTATTAATTCATATATTTTCAGGTGATTTCCTACATTTACTTTAGAAAACCACCCGAAATAAATAATTAAGCTGAACGTCCAGCTTCTAATACATCAAATAGATCGTCGGCAATTGAAGTACCAAATTGAGCATCAATTTCACGAATACAGGTTGGGCTGGTGACATTAATTTCAGTAACATAATTACCAATTACATCTAGGCCAACAAAAATCAATCCTTTCTCGCGCAAGAAAGGCCCAATTTTAGCCGCAATGAGCTTATCGTTTTCAGTTAATGGACGCGCTTGACCTAAACCACCCGCAGCCAAATTACCACGGACTTCACCGTTTTGTGGAATACGTGCCAGACAGTAAGGAATAGGCTCGCCATTCACCATTAAAATACGTTTATCCCCTTCTACAATTTCAGGAATATAACGCTGTGCCATAATTGGACGATTGCCTAATTCTGTGAGCATTTCTAGAGTAGAACCAATATTTACGCCATCTTGGTATAAACGAAAAATCCCCATGCCCCCCATGCCATCAAGCGGCTTAACAATGACATCACCATGTTCTTTAATAAATTCGCGAATTAAACTTTGCTGTGATGTCACAAGTGTAGGCACTTGTAGCTCTGGGAACTGCGTTGCAAAGAGTTTTTCGTTGCAATCACGCAATGATTGAGGATTATTAATAATCCATGAACCTTCACGCTCAGCTTGCTCAAGCACGTAAGTCGTGTAAACGAAATTCATATCAAAAGGTGGGTCTTTACGCATAAGCACTACATCATAAGTAGCGATAGATTCTTTTTTCTTTTCACCTAACTCATAGTAATGGTTGTAATCTTCAAACACTTCTAAAGGTGAGATAAGACCGTAAGCTTTACCTTGATCGATATATAAATCTTGCTGTAATGCATAACCCAATTCATGTCCACGACGGCTCGCCGCCCACAACATTGCCATGGTTGAATCCTTTTTCAAATTTACGGTTTCAATCGGATCCATGACGACAAGTACACGCATGCTCAAGCTCTTCTTAAAATTTAAATTAACATGAGTATAGCTGAGATTTTTCACTGGTTTTTCTTAATTTCGGTAAATCGTTATCTGTTATTCCGTTATCTATAATTAAAATAAATTCAGTTAAACTATCGTCATAAATCACTATTTTTTTAAGGTTTAGAATGAAGCTTTATCGCTATTTAACTGGCCCCGACGACTCAGCTTTTTGTGCTCGTGTAACTAAAGCACTCAATCATGGCTGGGAATTATATGAAGCACCAACTATGACTTTTAATGGTACGCATGTCATTGTTGGACAAGCAATTTGTAAAACAATTGATGAGAATTATGATCCAGAAATAGATATTTTAGATATTCTCAAGAATAATGCTTAATCCCAATATCTTTTTTTAATCCAATAAATATATCTTTAAGTCATATTGATAACTCAAGCTAATCAATTGTCATCTGCATTAGCTTGCACTATCACCACAATCCCTTAAAAATAAATCTTTTAAAAAATCACCCTATCAATTTTAGAGACGATAGTTCTTTTATTCTAAATAGATAAATGATTATAATTATCATTTATACTTTTATTTTTGTTAATTGATTTTATTTTTATGTTAAGAATTTCTATATCATCTCCCCAAATTAAGCGTCTTTTCCCGCTGAGCTTACTCAGTTTAATGATCTTGAATATTCAAGGTGCCTACGCAGAAGAGTTGACTGACTCATCATCAAAAGTTGCAGCCACCATGCCCACCATAAAAATTGAAGCCATGAGTGAGCTTGACCCCATTAAAAGCTACATTGACTATGACAAAGCCAATGTCACCCGCAATGGTTTAGATAAAAAAGATATTCCTCAAACCATTGATACCATTGATGTTCAGAAATATAAAATTTATGGATCAAATGACCTAAGCGTTATGCTGCAAGGTACACCCGGGGTATCAACCAGTTATGATATGCGTGGTGATGGAATTACTATTCGTGGTTTTGGAGCGGATACAGGCGATATTTACCGCGATGGTATACGTGAAAGTGGGCAAGTACGCCGTAGTACAGCCAATATTGAGCGTATTGAAATTTTAAAAGGCCCTGCTTCTGTTTTATATGGTCGTAGTGCTGGTGGTGGGGTTGTGAATATGGTGAGTAAGTTTGCCAATTTTGACTCTAAAAGTTCAGTTGGTGCGTATGCTGGTTCTTACGATAACTACGGAACAACTGCTGACATCAACCAAGTCATTAATGACAATTTAGCAGTTCGTTTGACCGGAGAATATGGCGAGTCAGGGAGCTTCCGCTCTGGTATTGAAAATAAAATTGAAATGTTTTCACCAAGCTTTACCTATAAAAATGATGATGAAACGCTGACTTGGACCACACAATATACCTATGACAAATTAGGTCGTGTGCCTGACCGCGGACCAACACGGGATAACTTGCCTGCGGGAACTTCAATTAAAATGGGATTTGCCCAAGACGGCGATTATGTTGATGATATTTTGCAAGTAGTGCGTACCGACATAAATTATCAATATGCCCCTGACTGGAACTTTCACTGGGCAGCAAGTTACCGACAAGCGGAGCAAAACTTTGATCACTTTTATTTTGGAACTTATTGTGGGTTAGATGGAATAGATTTAAAAGGTAAAGCATGCACCACTAAAAAAGGCTACATCAACCAAATTTACTACTGGCAACAAACCAGCAATAAGACCACGACCAATACCTTTGATATTAAGGGCAAGTTCAAAACAGGCCAATTTGAACACCAAATTATGATGGGTACAGACTGGACCTATGAACAACGCGAGCCACGCTTAGCAAATAAAGCTCAAAATGGTTCTATTTACGGCTACGTTAATCCATTCACAAGTGAACGTGAATACAGCCGCGGCAATGGCCCACTATCGATTAGTCAGCATAACTATAATGAAGGCACAACTTATGGTGTATTCATTCAAGATTTAATTGGTCTAAATGATCAACTTAAACTCATGATGGGCCTACGCTACGATTACTTCGACTTTTCAACCACCAACAAACTGACTAGTGAACATCGCAATGTAAAAGACAGCAGCTTTAGTCCAAATGTTGGTTTGGTATGGCAACCACTTCCTGAACATAGTTTTTACACTTCTTATTCTAAGAGCTTTGCACCGTTTGGTGGACAAATGGGTGTTAACCAAGTTACAGGCAGCACCGACGTCGCAAAAATGGATAAAGAGCCTCAATATAACGAGCAATACGAAGTCGGGGTAAAAAGTGAATGGTTAGATAATCGCTTAAACACTCAATTTTCTGTCTTTGATATTCGTAAAAATAATATTCGCTATAAACCGAACCCAGACAGTGAACCAGATGTGTGGGCAACTGCGGGACAGCATCAATCTCGTGGTCTTGAATTTAGTTTTATTGGCCGTGTACTTGATAATGTCTTTGTTCGCGGTGGTTATGGCTACACAGATGCGAAAGTAAAAGAAGATAAACAAAAGCCTGAACAAGAAGGTAACTATTTAGCAAATACATCTAAAAACACAGGTAATTTATTTGTTCGTTATTTACCAACCGAGCAGTGGTATACCGAGGTGGGTGTGACCTATGTAGGGTCTTATTATCCAAACATTAATAATCAAGTAAAAATGGAAGGCTTTAACCGTGTTGATGCGGCGATTGGTTATAGTGCAGACCCTTGGAATGTCACACTTGCGGTGAATAATTTAACCAATAAAGAGTACTGGCGTTCAGACAGCATGCCAGGCACGCCACGTAATGTGTTATTGCGTTTGAATTATCAATTCTAAATAAAAATATTAAAAAGGCATCCCCCTATTTAGAGGTATGCCTTTTGTTTTTAATAATAAAAGAGACAAGTTTTTTATCTTCAATAAATAAAATATTTAATTTTTAGATTATACTTTTCTCATTAAAGATACCAATTAAATAAACAATATGAATAAACAGTTTATTTTAACTTTTTTATTATTTTTTTTATCACTATCAACAGAGGCAAAAATCATTACTCTTTCAATTGATACATATCAAGACTTATCAAAACAACAGCAAAATAGTATTAAAGACAACCTCAACAAAGGATGGATCAGTTATGCTAGAGATGATACAAAAATTCATTATTTGAGTTATCAACTAATTAAATCTATTTCAGACTCCGTCGTAATAGCTCCAGTTAAAACCACACCAGTCAATCTAGGAAATTTAAATTCTTTAGAGTTATGGCAATTTGACTGCAAAAATAAAAAAATGATGTTGTTGTCCGAAGCGACTTATTCAATTACGAATTCTGAAATATTTTCAATACAAGAAGTAGAATTTCCACAAGAAGTACCAGCTATTCCTAATTCTATTGCAAATAGAATTCTAGAAATGGCATGTGTTCTAAACTACATAAAAAATCATTAGGCATAAAAGGAAGGAGAGTTCAAGTGCCCCTTCCTTTTATATTATGGAAAATTAAATACCATATTTCTCGCGATAAGCTTGCATATTTGCTAAAGCTTCTTTCTCGCCTTTTGCATCTAAATAATCCATTAAATCTTTCATAGTAATGAGTGCATGCACAGGAATTTCTAATTCTTTTTGAACTTCTTGAATTGCAGAAAGCTCACCTTGACCACGTTCTTGACGATCGAGTGCAACTAAAACACCAGCGATGGTTGCACCCGCATTTTTCAAAATCATGACCACTTCACGAATAGCAGTTCCTGCGGTAATAACGTCATCAATAATCCAGACTTTTTTACCTTCAACCGCAGCACCCACTAAAACACCGCCTTCACCATGATCTTTCGCTTCTTTACGGTTAAAGCCCCATGGCACGCTTTTGTTATGTACTTGAGACAAAGCAACAGCAGTCGCAGCTACAAATGGAATACCTTTGTAAGCAGGTCCAAAAATTACATCTACATTTTCACATTGTGTTAATTTATCTGCATAGCCTTGTGCTAAAAGAGATAAAGCTTCACCATCGTTGAGTAGGCCTGCATTAAAAAAATAAGGACTCACACGCCCTGATTTTAAAGTAAACTCACCAAATTTAAGCACACCGCGTGATAATGCGAGTTCGATAAATGCTTGCGGGTTAAATGACACAGGCGTTGTCATGAGGTGCTCCAAATTCACAATTGAGGTTAAATTTTCGCATGATACCAAAGGATCAGTATCCAAGTGATGTAAAAATTCTTCGAGTCGTTTCCATTAACGTAAATGGCTTGCGTTCTTCAGTGACGAAAGGCTTACTTGAATGGTTAGAACAATCAGATGCCGATGTCGTATGCATGCAGGAAAGCCGCATTACCCATGAACAATGGACTGAAAAATTTAGACCCGAAGGATGGCATACCCATCTCTTTCCAGCAGAGCGTGCAGGTTACGCAGGAACTGCCATATATAGCCGCTTACCCTTCGTCTCTGTTAAAGATGGTTTAGGGTTTGAGTTGGCTGACAGTCAGGGCCGCTTTATTTCTGCTGAATTCGATTTAGGTTTGTCACATCCGGTACATATTGCGTCATTATACTTACCTTCAGGCTCAAGTGGTGAAGAAGCGCAAGCGCGTAAAGATTTATTTTTAGGTGAATACGCGAAAATCTTAAAACAATGGCGTGATGAAAATAAGTCAGTCATCATTTGTGGTGACTACAACATTGTTCATAAACGCATTGATATTAAAAACTGGTCAGGTAATCAAAAATCATCTGGCTGTTTACCACATGAACGTGCATGGCTTGACCATATTTATGATGAACTTGGCTATGTTGATACATTCCGTGTAGTTCGCACAGAAGCAGAACTTTATTCATGGTGGTCAAATCGCGGCCAAGCTCGTGCAAAAAATGTAGGCTGGCGTATTGACTACCATGCATGCTCTCCAGACTGGAAAGCGCGTACAACAAATGCTTGGGTCTTTAAAGATCAATGGTTTAGCGACCATGCACCCGTTATCATCGACTATAAAATTCAAGAATAAGTGAACACTCGTTCACTTACATTGTCGTTTTCGCTTACAGCATCTGTCGTTTTTGAGTATTTTTCTTACACAGCTTTAACGGCATTATAGCTCCACGGCACAGGGAAGCAGTCAGGATGACGCAAAAGGATAGGACGCCGTAGGAAGATAAAATAAACTTAGATTAAGTTTATTTGCAAGGATGTGACATTGGACGTTGAAATGAGACCCGCATGATCAGGATGATTAAATGCGGGTTTTCTCTTTTCTATCTTTTATTTTTTGCGCTAAGTTCTTTTAGTTTTAACTTCTTCTTATTGAGTTCATTATCGCCTTGTCTTATGACAATAACATGACACTTCTCATTCGATTAATCATTATTTTTCATTTGTTTTAAAAGTATCTGTATAAAGTAGTGCTCTCATGCATTTTGAGTTAGGCTGTGTGTTCTCTCTTTTTGACATGGTCCGATAAAATGTTAAAAATTTACGGAATTAAAAACTGTAACTCAATGAAAAAAGCATTTGATGCATTGCAAGCTAAAGCGCTTAACTATGATTTTCATGATTATAAAAAACAAGGGATTGATGCAGATACTTTAAAAATCTGGTTAAAAGAAATTGGGCAAGATACTGTTCTCAACAAAAAAGGGACGACTTGGCGTAAACTCTCAGAAGAAGAACAAAATCGCGCATTAAGCAGTGAAGACAACCTTATTGAAGCACTCATTGCTCAACCAAGTCTAATTAAAAGACCAGTTTTACAAACCTCACAAGGTTTCATTGTCGGTTTTGATGAAGCGATATATCAAAATATCCAAGCGTAAAAAAACGAGCCATTTGGCTCGTTTTTTTAATAAGGCTTTTAGTTAGCACGAATCCACGTTTGGTTACGACCAAGTGCAGAGACACCAATATAGCCACGCAATTTAAGCTTCTTACCGCCATCTGTTAACTCACCTTTCAATTTGTAAGTTTTGCCAGATTTTGGATCTAAAATCGTACCGTTTTCATAACTATTGCCACCTACATTTTTCAAATTATGTACAATGGTGACACCTTTAAGCGGTTTGTTTTTGTACGGACCTTCACATTTTGTACAAGCGTTTTCTTCGCCTGGCGTCAAAATGTTTTGAATGGCAGCAGTTAAGGTTCCATCCTTCTGTTCCGTAAATTTAACTACGGCTTTTGGCTTATTGGTCTGATCATCAATTGTTTTCCATACCGTTCCATTGAGTGAATCAGCCGCATTGGCAAATGCAGCCATACCAATGAGTCCTAAAGCTAAAGCAATCTTTTTCATTTTTGTAATATCCTTGGGTCTTTCAAGATTTTTAGTATTCAGAAGTCGCAAAGATATTGCAATTTTTGAATGTGACTGTTTCGTGTAACCTTGTAATCTTGCAAAATAAAATTTACAAGAAAACAAGAAACTAGCATAAAAATGGATGCTGTATGAATATATCAAATGTTTGGAAATATTACTTTACAGAAACTTTTCTTAAAACAACAATTCGCAAGCCAAGTCAGCTAAATTTGCCAGCTACTGCCTTACGTCCCGTTCTAGATCAGATGTGTCGTGCTTTTCCACGACAAAAAAATGTTACTGTTCGCCCGATTCGCCTAGCAGGCATTAAAGGTGAAGAAATTAAACCGCAAGATTCAGCCACTCAACTGATTTTTCACATTCACGGTGGTGCTTTTTTTCTTGGCAGTGTTAAAACCCATCATGCCTTTATGACGGATTTAGCTGCTCGCACCCAAATGCAGATTATTCATGTGGACTATCCACTTGCGCCTGAACATCCATACCCTGAGGCCACCGAAGCTCTATATGACATCTATCAATCTTTAGTAGTACAAGGTATTCAACCTAAAGATATTATTTTGTCAGGTGATTCATGCGGAGCAAATTTAGCACTGGCACTTTGTTTACGCTTAAAAGAACAACCCGAACTCATGCCGAGTGGTCTTATTTTATTATCACCATTTCTGGATTTAACGCTAACCAGCGAGTCTCTCAGATATAACAAAAAACATGATGCCTTATTGTCTATCGAAGCTCTTCAAACAGGAACCCAATACTATATAGGTAATCAAATTGCAGCTGATGACCCACGTGTTTCCCCTATTTTCGATGACTTGCATGGCCTACCACCAACCTTGGTTCAAGTGGGTTCCAAAGAAATATTATTAGACGATGCCAAGCGGTTTAGAGAAAAAGCTGAAGAAGCTGGCGTTAAAGTTCAATTCAAACTTTATACAGGCATGTGGCATAACTTCCAGATGTTTAATGCATGGTTTGATGAAGCCAAACAAGCATTGGCAGATATTGCTGAATTTGCTCACGAACTAGATAAAACTTAATTTATCTATAAATGATGTGAATAGGCCTCAAAACTTTTCACATCATTTACTTTATAAAAAGTCATCATGTATAAATTGAAAATCATGTTATGTTTAAAACATAAATTATTTAAACAATCCAATTTTAGGATGGTCCAACAAAGAGGCATCTATATTTAGGAGGCCTTACTTATTATGAAAAGTCGTTTCATCACTCATCCAATACATAGAATAAAACAGGTGATAATCGATTTCATCTACAATAATCACATCATCAACTGGACGCCACTACAAAAAAGTGCACTGATGCTTACACTTGCCTGTGCAATGAATTTCAGTTGGATTTTATGGAAAGGTTATATTCTAATTACCCCTAGTGTCTGGCAATGGACACATTTACCTTTAGTTGAGTCGCAAATCTGGCTCAATTTATTAACCTTATTTTTATTGGCTCTTTTGATTATCCCCTGCTATCGTTATAAAAATGATGAATGGGCTCAACGAATTATTCCTTTAGTGAGCGTGCAATTTTTTACGCTCATGCTATGCCACGATGGATATTTAATTGGCAGCATTAGCCCCGCCACTATGGTCGGTTATGTCGGCACGATTGGGGTAGGTCTGGTGTTATTTGACCGAAAAATTGTTTATAGCGCCCTTATACCTGCAACAATTATTTTAATCGTATGTACTTATTTGAGTATGAAAGGTGTTGTACCTTACGCACCCTTATTTAATCTGATTGCCATGCAACGTGCTCAAACCAATCCTTTTTGGTTAGGAAGCATGGCTTTTTTTATTATGCCCATTTTATTGGCATGTTTTATTTTATTTGAAATATTACTCACCCAATGGCGTCAGCGTGAAACTTATATTCAACGTTTAAGCCAACTTGATCCATTAACTAACGTATTAAATAGACGTAGTTTAAATACGCATTTAGAGTCGCTACACCAACAGCAATTTGATTATGCAGTAGTACTTCTTGATATCGATCATTTTAAAAAAATTAATGATATATATGGCCATCACCAAGGTGATCAGGTCTTAATTGAAATTGCTCAATGTCTTTCCGAGAACTTGCGTAGTGAGGATATTATTGGTCGATTTGGTGGAGAGGAATTTATTTTATTACTTCCCCACACCGATATCATTCAAGCAGAAAAAATTGCTGAGCGCTGTCGCCATGCTTTGCAAGAATTGCCTGTTTGTAGTGCTCAAAATAGTCCCATTCATATTAGTGCAAGTTTTGGAATAAGCAGTTCAGCTTTTGCACAAGATCCTTATCTCGTTATTCGGCAGGCTGACCAAGCTCTCTACGCGGTGAAAGCTTCAGGTCGTAATCAGGTACGTACATTTCATCAGACTGAAGCTATTGATACTTTATGATTGTTTTAGTTTTGCCAAACTCGCGAGTTGTTGCAAAAGTTCTTGCTGACTAAAAGCACCTGTTAAGCGTAAAGCACGAATTTCTTTTTGCTCGGGGCTTAAAAATAAATAGGTCGGTGGTCCTAAAATATTCCATTGCTTGAGTAGCGCTTCATGTGACTGGTCATAATGACTCAAATCAAGCTTAATTAAATAGTAAGGTGCAAGAGCAGACTGAACCTCGGGTGCTTTTAAAATACGGTGCTCAATCGGTTGGCAAGCAACACACCAATCTGCATAGACATCAACCACAATAGCCCGATCAGTAGGCGCTGCTGCTAAAATCTTTTGGAAGTCTGCCGCGCTAGTCGCAACATGCCACTCGGCCATATGGTCAGAACTTTGCAAAGTTCGATTTTGAATATGCTGATATTGGTTATAGGCTACAAAAGGGGTAACGATTAATAATAAGATCGCATAGAGCCACTGTAGCTGCCCTTTTTTCCAGAAAAACTGATAAACAGCATAGGCTATAAAAGCGAGGCCTAGTACTAAACTAAGTACTTGCATGCCCCAATCTGGCAATAAAGGACGAATAAAGTAGAGGCTTAAACCCAACATCAAAAAAGCAAAAATCACTTTAATCTGATGCATCCAGTCGCCCGCTTTAGGCAAGAATTTTGCCCCTAAAATACTTGCCAGCAGTAGCGGAATTCCCATTCCAAAACCTAGGCAGAATAAAAGCAAAGCGCCTTGCCATTGGTTTTGTGTTTGAGAAATAAATAATAAAGTTCCAGCGAGAGGTGCAGTCATACAAGGACCGACCAAGAGTGCAGAAACCACACCCATGACTCCCGCACCGACTAAAGTGCCACCTTGTTGCATTGACTGAATACGGTCAAGTCTGTTTAACCACGTTTGCGGTAAACGAAGTTCAAATAAGCCAAATAGGTTCAGAGCAAAGATAATAAACAACAAACTAAAAGCAATTAAAGTCGCAGGCTGTTGTAACCAGCGCTGAAAATTTAAACCTGCCGAAGAAGCAATTAAACCTAAACCTGCATAGACCAATGCCATGCTGCAAACAAAAGTAAGTGCAATGGTCCAAGCCTTTAGACCTTTATGTTCTCGAATAATTAATGAAGTTAAAATAGGCAACATCGGTAAAGAACATGGTGTAAATGCGAGCAACATGCCTAAACCGAGAAATAATAAAATCCCATACCAAAGCGAGTGCTCAATTAACTTAGCTGACCAGATCTGATCTTGCGCAATTTGTGGCGTAGATAAATCTACTACAGGCTCTGTACTCTGCCCTTTTTCTAAAAGTTTTGAATCTGAAGAAGCTTCTGGTTGAGTATTTGCCAAATCGAGCAGTCGTTTTGGCGCTGTTCCTGCTTGGTTTTGCACACCAACTAAGCCATCTGCATCAGTTTGAAACTCAATAGTTTGTGGCGGATAACAAATACGATCTTTGGCACAGCCCTGCCAAGTCACACTATAGTGCTCTGAAGGTTTGGTCTTAATTTGGAAATTGATTTGATGATAATAAACCTGACTTTGCCCATAGTTTTCATCATATTGAGAAACGGCTTTAGGCAAATTTAAAGCTAAAGGTTGAGTACCTTGTTGTACAGTAAATTTATGTTGGTATAGATAATAATTCGGCTGAATCTGCCACGATAATTTCGCGATATGCGATTGTGGCGACTCAACCGAAAATGAAAAAGCCTGTTCTGGTGACAGTAGCTTATCTTCTGCAAAAACAAACTGGCTTAGTACAAAAGTAGCGGCTGCTAGAAAATAAATAATTCCCTGAGAAATAAGCTTTTTCATTAACATCAATTCAAGTTAGTTTTATCAGAATAAGAATGCCATACCTAAGCCACCTCGGTAGCCCTTATCTTGACCATCCAAATCAACACCTACACTTGCATCAAGTTGAGTACGTTTATTTAGTGCATAAACTAAACCTGTGCCTAAGCTATATTGGTAGTCTTGGCTTTCAGCTTTACGATAAACAAATTCAGAATAGCCAGAAAGTTTACCGGCAATCTTATAATTGATTGTTGGAATAGCTGTCACAGCCCAGTTGCTGTTTTGCACTTCGTAACGCATGGTAATTGCAGTATTGATCAAATCATTATATTGATAAGCCACTGCCGAACTTAAACTATAAATATCATCATGTGCAGTGAACTCATCATTACCCGTCGCAATGACAGCTTGAGCCAGCACAGCCATTGTTAAATTGTCATCATTTAAGTCAATAGCTCTTTTTAAACCGATGCTTACATCGCCTAAACCAGAGGTATCAGTGGTTTTACCTGCACGTTTGGTTTGAGTCCACCCGGGACCTTGCCAGCCTAATTGTAATTCTAAGTTCTTAGCCAAACCTGTACGGAATAACATATCCCCATTTACGGTTACGGTCTTTTCTTTCACGCCATCAACAGTTGATTCTGTATAAGTTGCACTTGGTAAACCTTGTTCCCAAGCTAACTGACCTACTGGAGTGATGCCTGTTCCAAAGCCTGAACCTGGACGGTCAAACGAGAACTCTGCTGCGAAAGTACTTCCTGCTGCAACGGTGGTCAGAGCAAAAGTTAAAATTTGTACTATTTTCATTTTAATATCCAATCAAGTAGTGAGTTCTTTTGACATTTTTGCTCCATGACGGCGCAATAACTCTAGTGTTTCACGCTCTTCTTGAAGCGCTTCTGACCAATCTATTTCATCAAAATCACAATCAAAGAACAACTGACTGATTGAAGATAAAATGGTGAGTCCTTCTTCATCACGTGTGTTTGGATCAACTTTTTCATCAAGTAAACGTTGAACCGCTGGTGCACATGCTGAGCTCGCAGCATCCCATAACGGACCATAAAACTCTTCTGCGTCCCAAAGATGTACATTCGCTTTGGCCTGAATCAAAGCTTCGAGAATATCGAGGTAAACTTGTAACGCTTGTTGCTTTTCTTCTTTTGCTAATGGTGTACCTGCTTCATAAGCTTCCGATACATTTTCCCACCATTTAAAAATTCCATCACAGATAATTGACACAGGTGGTCCCTGTTCCAGATCAATAAAATTCGGATCAAGTCCTTCAGCAAGTAATTTCTGCACTTGCGCGAGTTCTAATTCTTCTATGGCTTTAATTAAAGCTTGCTGCTGGGTGGTTAACATGACCATCTCTCAAAAATATATTAGGACTATTATGCCTAATCTCTTATCCAGATTTTAGAGGTTGATTGCATTGCATTGCAAACCTAATGTTGTGAATAGTTTTATTTTCGTCAAATATAAAAAAAGCCCCGAAGGGCTTTTTAGCATTTTTAAACTTCATCATCAATGAATTCAGGTTGCCCACCTCTCGGGTGTTCTTTTTTCTCAAAGGTATGTTCGAGGCTGCGTTTTAATTTTTCAATTGCGCCATGAATTGAAGCATCAATATTGCCTGCTTTATGGTGCACTGCAATTGGTTTCAAACCAGAAGGACGTGCTTCGATCATACATTGGATGTCTTTGTCGCCACCTTTATCCCCATTTTCATCACTAAAATGAACCGAGAAATGCGTAATACGTTCGCTATGACGTTGGAATTCTTGAGTAAGTTCTGCACGTACATAAGTAATTAAACGTTCACTATTATGGATGTTTTTATCTGTGCGGATTTCAATATTCATAAATACCATCCTCTCTTTCTTACTGTGGATCTTTTCTATGCAAAACTTTTTTATGTTGGCATGTTTTAAGCATGCATGAACTGACTTAAATTGTACATTTTGATGGTGTAATGGTTTGTTATCTCCTGTCTTAAACGTACTGCTTTTAATTTATTTTGAAGATCTTCATATCTTCAATATCAGTCCATCTATAAAAATATGCAAGCTGATTTTTTAAATTTTTATGAAAAAACGAACAAAAGGAGAGCAATCGTGTCCGAATCTTATCTATCTGGAGCAAAGCTCATTGAGCGGATTCAAAAGTCTCCTTATTCACGTGATTTAATCGGTTATCACGGACAGCCGCCACAGGTGAAATGGCCTAATAATGCAAAAATTGCTGTGCAATTTGTTCTTAATTATGAAGAAGGTGGCGAAAAACATATTGAGCATGGCGATGAGGGTTCAGAACAGTTCTTGTCTGAAATTATTGGTGCAGCAAGTTACCCAGCTAAACATATGTCGATGGACTCAATGTACGAATATGGTTCACGTGCTGGTTTTTGGCGCATTCATAGTGAGTTCCAAAAGCGCAAACTCCCAATGACTATTTTTGGCGTTGCAATGGCGCTAGTCCGCAACCCTTATATTGTGGAAGCAATTAAGCAAGCTGATTATGATGTAGTGTCTCATGGTTATCGCTGGCTTCACTATCAAGAGAGTGATATCGGACTAGAAAAACAGCATATGGAACAAGCCCTATCTGTTTTAGAAAATTTGTTTGAAAATAAAGTGATAGGTTGGTACACAGGACGTGACAGCCCCAATACACGGCAGTTACTTGCAGAGTTCCCGCAAATTCAATACGACTCGGATTATTATGGTGATGACCTCCCTTTTTGGACGACGATCACCAACTCTGCTGGTGCATCACGACCACATTTAATTATTCCTTACACCTTAGAATGTAACGACATGAAGTTTTGTTCACCCGGGGGATTTAATAGTTCAGAACAGTTTTTTCAATATTTGAAAGATAGTTTTGATGTGCTCTATGCAGAAGGTGAAAGTGCACCAAAAATGATGTCGATTGGTATGCATTGCCGTATTTTAGGGCATCCTGGTCGTTTTAAAGCCTTACAAAAATTTCTCGACTACATTCAAATGCACGACCGTGTCTGGGTGTGCCGTCGTCAGGATATTGCGCAGCATTGGTATAAAAATCACATAACTCAATAATTGATTTTTAATTTTCCAAATTCATAAGCGAATCGCAAATCACTATTGGCATTGTTATTGCTAAAACTCTATATGACAACAATGAGTTTAGGAATAACAGTGTTTTTAGCCGAGTTTAACCAAGCCCCACCAAACCAACTCCAGACGCTGTTAAAAAACTGTGTCCACATTCCAGCTTGGGCCGAAAAACTTATTAGACAATGCCCTTACTCATCAAAAGAAACTCTTTTGGAATATGCAGAGCAATTAAGCCAAATGTGGTCATGGCAAGACATCGAAACTGCTTTAGCAACCCATCCAAAAATTGGTGAACGACAGGCACAAAAGCAACTCAATGCAAAAGAGCAAGACTTTTCAGCTCAAGAACAAGCCGGCATTTCGTTAGATGAACAAACACAACAAGCTTTGCTACAAGGCAACCTCGATTATGAACAAAAGTTTGGTTTTATTTTTTTAATTAAAGCAGCAGGACTAAGTAGCAACGAGATTTTAAAAAAACTACATGAACGTCTGGAAAATGACTTGGCTATAGAAAAAATTATTGTACACGAGCAACTTGCAGCAATTGCCCTATTACGTCTGTCTCAGGAAATACAAGCATGATCAGTACTCATATTTTAGATACAAGTTTAGGTAAACCAGCTGCACAGGTGGAAGTAAAGTTATTTCACGCTGTAACTCATGAATTAATTGCTACAGCAACCACTAATCAAGATGGGCGAGTGAGTGATTTTGGAATAAAAGACTTGGGTGAAGGCGCTTATCAACTTGAATTTGAAATTGCAGCTTATTTTTCATCGCAACAAATCAAAACCTTTTTTCCACGTGTTTGTATTCAATTTTTTATAGAAGACATTAATCAGCATTACCACATCCCCTTACTGATTAGCCCATTTGCTTACTCCACTTATCGCGGCAGCTAACTCAAAATATAAATAGGAGAAAAATATGAATCATCGACAAAAAAATGCAATTTCTCCAGAGCATGAATATTTAGGAATATCCAAAAGTTTCGCCTACGGCTTACAGCATGTGCTTACCATGTATGGCGGCATTGTGGCTCCGCCACTGATTATTGGAACATCGGCAGGGTTAAGTGCAGCACAAGTCGGAATGCTCATTGCGGCTGCCCTATTTGTAGGTGGATTGGCAACACTCATCCAAACAATTGGAACTAAATATCTAGGTGCAAAGTTGCCTTTAGTTCAGGGGGTCTCTTTTGCAGGTGTTGCAACCATGGTCGCAATTATCACCACTGGTGGTGGTCTATCTGCTGTATATGGTGCAGTAATTGTCGCGTCTCTGATTGGACTATGCCTTGCGCCTTATTTCTCAAAAATTATTCGATTTTTCCCACCAGTTGTGACGGGATGTGTCATCACGATTATTGGTTTATCTTTGTTACCCGTTGCAATTCGCTGAATGATGGGTGGCAACGATAAAGCACCCGACTGGGGTAGCGTAGAAAATATCTCTTTGGCCTTACTGACCTTAGGCATTGTGATTGTTTTAAACATGCTGCCACAAGCAAGCATTCGTCGCTTATCTATTTTATTGGCTATTGTTGCTGGTACTACACTCGCCTACTTCATGGGCTTTGGGGATTTTAGTCAGGTCAGCTCAGGTGCATGGCTACAATTTCCACATTTATTTGCATTTGGTCTGCCAACTTTCGAGCTCAGTGCGATCTTATCAATGCTTATTGTTACCTTAGTCATTATGACGGAAACCACGGCCGATATTATTGCTGTAGGAGACATTGTTGGAACTGAAGTCGATGCAAAACGTATCGCCAATGGTGTTCGTGCCGACATGTTTTCAAGTGCTTTTGCCCCTATCTTTGGTTCATTCATGCAAAGTGCTTTTGCACAAAATGTTGGCTTGGTTGCAATTACAGGCATAAAAAGTCGGTTTGTGGTGGCAGCAGGCGGATTCATTCTGATTGTTTTAGGGCTGTTACCCATTATGGGCCGTTTGATTGCAGCAATTCCTATGCCTGTACTTGGCGGTGCAGGTTTGGTCTTGTTTGGGTCTGTTGCGGCGAGCGGAATTCGTACTTTGGCAAAAATTAATTATACCGATCAGAAAAATTTAATCATTGTCGCGACTGCTTTATCGGCAGGAATGATTCCAATTATTAACCATGAATTTTATGCTCATTTTCCAGTTTGGGTACAAACTTTATTTCATTCGGGTATTAGTTCAACTTGCATCTTTGCTATCTTATTGAATTTATTATTTAATCATTTTCCTTCTTTTCGTAGCTCAACTACCCCTCATTTGAACCGAACTGTAAACACCCGAAATACACATTGATGAATTACTTTTTAGAGTCCCACTTCGGTGGGCTTTTTTTTTAACCGTTGATCAAATTTGGCTTCATTTTTGCTTAAGACTCTGTATCCTTAGCGTGCTTTATTTGAGGGGAGATCATTTAAATGCGATTAAAGCAACTGGCGGCGACTTGTACCTTGTTATCTACAACTGCCATGGTTCAGGCAAAACCAATCTGGCAAGATTTTAGCGTAACCGGTCTTTATGGTGAAAACTATGAAGTTGTAGACGCAAAAGAAACCACCATTACATTGGAATATGCAGCAAAAGTTAAATATGCTGATGTGTTTTTCTTTATGGACCGCATGCGCGGCGAAAACGATCACAAAAGCACTTATTTTGAGTTATCGCCACGTTTAAGCTTAGGCGAAATATCTGGCAAAAAATTGGCGTATGGCCCAATCAAAGATGTGTTAATTAGTACCACGTGGGAAAGTAATAGCGAGAACGGTAATAATTTCGATAACTTCTTATATGGTTTTGCTGTCGATTTAGACATTCCATATTTTAAATATGCGAATTTAAACTTCTACCGCGCAAGCAATGAGAAAACTGATGACGATTATCAAATGACATTCGTCTATGGAATTCCATTTAATATTGCGTCTGAAGAATTCTTGGTAGATGGTTTCCTTGATTGGTCAACTTCTGAGGGTGACCATGCCAGCGAAATGAATTGGACAACACAATGGAAATGGAATGTGGGTAAACACATTTCTCCTGACACACGTCTATACCTCGGTATCGAACACTCTATATGGAACAATAAATTTGGTCTGCAAGGCCGAGACGAAAATAACGTCAGTGCATTGGTTAAATACCACTTCTAAAGTTTTTATTTAGAAGCATGAAACAGCAAGGAAAACTCCTTGCTGTTTTTGTTTTAATCGAGTGGATTACCCACGATATTACTAATAATACCTTGCATAATATGTCCGCCTTGCTCACGGCGTAATTCTTCATACCAAGCCTGTGTAACTGTTTCATCTTTCATATGCGTTACATCACAACGTTTGCGTGCCCTAAGAACCAATTCATTTGCACGTTCATTACGTTTGTTTTGATAGCGACGTAAAGCGTCCTCTAGCCCCAAAGTGTTAATTTGCAGAGAACGTGCTAAATAAATCGCATCTTCCATCGCTTGGCAACCGCCTTGTCCAATATCAGGTGTGGTGCTATGAGCAGCATCGCCTAAAATCACTACACGACCTTTATAAAACTCAGTGAAAGGTTCAATATCATGGATTTCTACCCGATTGGTCTTTTGCGGGTCTAAGCGCTCAATGAGTTGTTGTACTGGCTGGCACCAATCAGCAAAGTATTGTTTTAAAAATTTTTTATATTTGTCTCGATTGTTTTCTAATCCTGCTTGTAAAGGCACATCTAAAAAGAAATAGAACTTCCCATCTGCAACTGGCATCAGCGATGCACGCTTACCTTCCCCCACATAAGTCGTCCATTGCTGAGCTGGAGCTAAATCTTCAGATATTTCAACCAAGCCATTCCAGTTCACATAACCCGCATAACGGCGCTGTACTTGCTGGCCTAACACATAGGTCCGTGTAAGTGAGTGGGTACCGTCAGCCCCAATTAATAGATCAGCCTGCGTTGAACTGCCATCTGCAAAATGGACCTCAACAAAATCAGCTTTGTCTTCAAGACGTACCATTTTTTTGCCTAAATAAATCTGATCTCTGCCAAATTCATCCATCAGCATATTTTGTAAATCGGCACGTGCAACTGGATATGGTCGTTGGCCTACTTCTTCAATTAATGGTAGTAAACTGAATTGTGTCATCACATCTCCAGTTAGACCATCCACATAGGCCAAATCATCCATTTGTCCACCAAGTTTGGCGATTTTGTCAGTTAATCCCAGATAGTTTAGACATTTCACACCATTCGACCACAGTGAAATTGCAGCGCCAACTGGAAGAATCTTTTCAGTTTGCTCAAAAATGCGAACTTGGTGACCAAATTTTTTTAATGCAATGCCTGTGGTTAGACCTCCCATTCCCGCACCAATAATCACCACATTCATAACACTCTCCTATAGATATTCACCTATAGGGTGCTTATGCTAAAAACATGCCATCCTTCAAAACTTATTTAGCTTTTATATAAAACTGGCATGCACCATGCTTATATATTTACGTGTAAAACTCGTCTCAGCGCGCTGCGTGTTGGCGCAGTTTTAAATGAAAAATCATGTTTTTAACAAGAAATACGGATAATCCACTATGGCAACATTGCACGCTCCAGCTTTTGAACTTCCTGAAATTTTGAATACAAAAACCAATTTGGCAGATGCCCGAATTGGTGCACAAGTCATTGAGTGTTCAGATGATTTCTTTGCAGAAGCAAAGCGTATGCTGCAATTTGAAGCACCTGTTTTTGTTGAAGATAAATTTGATGACAACGGCAAATGGATGGACGGTTGGGAAACGCGCCGTAAGCGTCACGCAGGCTATGACTGGTGTATTGTGAAGCTTGGTGTAAGTGGAAAAATCAGTGCACTTGATATCGATACCAGCTTTTTTACAGGAAATTATCCTGCTTCTGCATCATTAGAAGCATGCTATGCACCAAATGGTGACCTTGCAGGGGCAAAATGGCAGGGTCTTTTAGGAAATACTGAACTCGGACCAAGCCAGCATCATATTTTTATGGTCGATAATGATGCACTTTTCACCCATATACGCCTCAATATTTTCCCAGATGGTGGTATTGCCCGTTTGCGTGTTTATGGAGACGTTCATATTCAGGTAACTGACAGCGAGCAAACTCTCGATTTATTAGCCCTAGAAAATGGTGGCCGTGTAGTTGCCTATAGCGATGCTCATTTTGGACATCCACGTAATTTGATCAATCCTGGCCGCGGAATCAACATGGGCGATGGATGGGAAACCAAACGCCGTCGCGCACCGGGTTATGACTGGTGTATTCTTGCGTTGGGTAAAAGCGGCAAAATTGAAAAGCTTGAAATCGATACGGCTCACTTTAAAGGAAACTTCCCTGCTCAAGTATCCATTCAGGCGGTTTACCTTGAAAATGCAACCGATGCACAGCTCATTCCACAAAGTATGTTTTGGTCCTACTTGCTTGAAGCACAGCCTATGCAAATGGACCATATTCATGAATATGTGAACGAGATTTTACAGCATGAAAAAATCTCGCATATTCGTATTAACATGATTCCAGATGGTGGCATTAGCCGTGTCCGTTTATGGGGGAAAATTGCTAAATCATGATGATGAATAAAGTCCAAATTCAGCCCTTAACGATTGAAAACTTTCAGCCCTTCGGAGAAGTCGTTTGCTGTGACGGGCATGACTTTTTTCATATTAATGATGCCCACACCGAGCGCTACCATGCGCTCGGTGAAACTGAAATTGAAGGGGAAGCAAAGGCAGGTATTAGTATTTTCCGGAATATTAAAGCCAGCGTGTTACCTCTGGAAATTTCAATGCTAGAGCGACATCCAAAAGGTTCTCAGGCATTTATTCCATTACAGCAACAAAAGTTTTTAATTATTGTGGCACCCTCTTTAGATGACCACACTCCCGATATTTCAAAGCTATGTGCTTTTGTTTCAAATGGGAAGCAAAGTATCAATTATCGGGCAGGTACATGGCACCATCCTTTGCTTACCTTTGAGGCACCTAGTGATTTTGTGGTAGTTGATCGAATTGGAGGTGGAGCAAATTGTGATATTTTTCAATTTCCACATGCTATAAAAATTATGGTCTAAATCAAAATATACAGATCTGTATATTTTGATTTAATGGTCACAACACCAATAGCAACAAACGTTGCAGTGATTTCCAACAATTTAGGTTTATATAAAAAAATCCCCGCCTATTGAGCGGGGATTTTTTTAATTCTTTTTAAACAGTGATATCGGCTAAGTTACCTTTCTGCTCAAGCCACTGCTTACGATCTGCCGAACGTTTTTTTGCAAGTAATTTGTCGAGCAAGCCTGCCGTAAAATGAGCATCATCAAGATCTAATTGAACCAAGCGACGTGTATTTGGATCCATGGTCGTTTCACGTAGCTGAATTGCATTCATTTCCCCCAGTCCTTTGAATCGGGTAATTTGCGGATTACGATTGCCTTTCACATTTTTCAAGATGACTTCAAGCTCATCATCATCAAGCGCGTAATGGACATCTTTACCAATGTCGATACGGAACAATGGTGGCATTGCTACAAACAAATGGCCTTCTTCAACCAATGAAGGAAAGTGTTTAACGAATAATGCGCATAGCAAAGTCGCAATATGTAAACCATCCGAGTCAGCATCGGCCAAAATACAGATTTTGCCGTAACGCAGCTCTGATAAATCATCACTACCTGGGTCTACGCCAATGGCAATCGCAATATCGTGAACCTCTTGAGAAGCCAAAACTTCATCCGAAGAAACTTCCCACGTATTTAAGATTTTTCCACGAATTGGCATGATGGCCTGAAAGTTTTTATCACGCGCTTGCTTGGCACTACCACCAGCCGAGTCACCCTCGACAATGAATAGCTCTGTGTCTTCACGAGTTTGCCCAACACAGTCGGCCAATTTACCTGGCAATGCAGGGCCAGAAACAATCTTTTTACGCTCAACTTTTTTAGCCGCTTTTAAACGACGACCTGCTTTAGAAATCGCCATTTCTGCCAGTTGCATCGCAATTTCAGCATGTTGATTTAACCAAAGTGAAAACGCATCTTTAGCAATATTTAAAACAATATTAGATGCTTCTCGACTAGAAAGACGCTCTTTGGTTTGACCTGAAAACTGTGGTTCTTGGAACTTGAGTGACAAAATATAGTTCACGCCGTCCCAAACATCTTCTGCTGATAGTTTGAGATTACGTGGTAACAAGTTACGTAGCTCACAGAACTCACGTAATGCTTCGGTTACCCCTGAACGCAGACCGTTCACATGGGTACCACCTTGTGCAGTTGGAATCAGGTTGACATAACTTTCTTGAACCTGCTCACCGCCTTCGACATTCCAGCAAATCGCAAACTCGCATGCCGCACGATCTGCCTGTCCACTGCTCACAAACGCAGGGTTTGGTAAGATTTCACGGTCTTGTAATTCATCCATCAAATAGTCGACGAGGCCATTTTCAAATTGCCATTCGATTTTTTCATCGTTAATTTGATCGATATAAATAATTTTTAAACCAGCGGCTAAAACAGCTTTGGCTTTTAAATTATGTTTGAGGGCTTTTAAAGCAAATTTTGGGCTATCAAAATATTTCGTTTCTGGCCAAAAATGTACCGTTGTACCTGTCGCACGTTTTGGTGCTTTACCTTCTAGCACAGCTAAAGGAGCAACTGGCTCACCTTGTTCAAATGCCATCTGGTATAAGTTACCCTGACGTTGAACTTCGACCTCAACACGTGTTGATAAAGCGTTTACAACTGAAATTCCCACCCCATGCAAACCACCAGAAAACTGATAGTTGTCGGTACTGAATTTGCCGCCAGCATGGAGCTTGGTCAGAATAATTTCGATACCACTTTGTCCATATTCAGGATGAATATCGACTGGCATACCACGGCCGTTATCTTCAACCGACAATGACCCATCTTTATAAACCGTGACACATATTTTGTCGGCATGACCCGCTAATGCTTCATCAACAGCATTATCAATAACTTCCTGAGCTAAATGGTTAGGTCGAGTCGTATCGGTATACATACCTGGACGACGACGAACAGGATCTAAACCGGAAAGGACTTCAAGCGATTGAGCCGTATATTGTGTCACGTTGTACGTTTTCCTTATTTGATGGTGTGCGCAAAGAATTCGATCACTAACGGTAATTTTTCTTCAAAATCTTCCATAGCATGATTGCCATGAGCATCCGTCAAAATCAATGAGGATGGAGTTGTAGCACTATAATAGCGTTGTGCTTGACGATAATCCAAAATTTCGTCGCCTTGTTGCAACAAGACGAGTATTTTGTCAGCATTTTCAGGTTGTTTCAGTTCCAGTTGTTGTAACTGGCGTAACTGAATATGATCAATTGACCATTGATCATTCACCACATAGGGCATGCTTTCAACTTGAAATAACTCATCAAACAACTTCCATGGTTGCATAGCCGGATTAATCAGTACAGCAGGAATATTATATTTCGCGACAAAATATGTCGCAAAAAACCCACCTAAACTACTCCCAACAAGTGCAACTTCATCCAAACTTTCAATAAGCTCTGAAACTTGCTTAACCACCTGATCTGGAGATCTATTTAGGTTTGGCAAATGCACATTAATCCCTAATTCGCTACAATACTGCCTTAAGCTCAATCCTTTAATCGAAAGAGAGCTACTATTAAAACCATGGAGGTAGATAATATTCATATATTCCCCTCTAAATTGAGACAAATTTCACAATTTTGTTCTCAGTTTGTATAGAAAAGCGCTATTGTCAGACAAGAAAAACCATTCAACTAACCATTCATCAGTATTTTAAAAAAATGTGTTATTTAAACTACTAAGATGGAAACGTTTACTACCGTTGATAAAAAGTACAGCTTAAAACGTCGGTTATAACGTATATGGGGAAAAGATATGCCGAGCTTAACACCACTACATGAAACTTATTGTAAATGGGATCGTACGCCACCTAGTCAGGCAGACGTACTAGAAGGTTTAGCTCAACTGTTCAGCACCAGCTTAAATGGTGTACATGAATTAATACAAGTTATTAATATTGAAGTATTAAAAAATGCTTTTGGTATTAGCACACAAAATGCTAAAAACTTTCAAAAACGACCATTTGTTCAAAAAGCATATCAATTTTCTTATGGCGCTTTACAAAAATATGGTCGTTATTTTTTAGCACCTGGTTTGCGTCGTATTATTGAAAAATATCCAACACTTCACGAAAAACCACTTACCCCAAGCCTACATTTTTTGGTGGGAATTTTGAATGGTATTTTTGGGGATTACCTACTTAAACAACATAGCCCCCTTGCTTTACCAATAGTGCTATACGATCACTACGGTGCCATACAGCAAGGGGAACTTGCAGGTCGTATTGTCATTTTGGTTCATGGTTTATGCATGAACCACCTTACTTGGTCAAACGCCCATTATGGTGGTATTGGAGAGCGCCTATTAGCCCAACGTGACCATAACACGATGCTATATTTAAATTACAATACAGGTCGCCGCATTTCAGCCAATGGCCGTAGTTTTTCAAATTTGTTAGAAGATCTTGTAAAACATAATCCAAGAATTACCAGTATTGATATCATTGGCCATAGCATGGGTGGGCTAGTTTCCCGTAGCGCCTTGTTTTATGGCAAACAAAATATGTATCAATGGATTCATATGGTCGAAAATCTAGTATGTATTGGTTCTCCACATCATGGTGCGGTCTTGGAGCGCTTTGGCTTTACCATTCAGGATAAACTAGGTGCATTCCCTTTCGTAGGCTTACTTGGCCAGCTAGTCAATATTCGTAGTAACGGTATTTTAGACTTACGCCACGGCAGCGTTCGTGACGACGACTGGGAATATATGGATGCACGTATTGGCATGATGGATGATAACCGCGCTCCGGCTCCTCTGCCGTCCCATATCAATACCTTTTTAGTGGCAGGCACACTCGAATTTGAAAAAGTGCGTAATAAAGCACTTACCGTGATTGGCGATTACTTGGTGAGTGTGAAAAGCGCGTTAGGCGAACACCCTAACCCACGTTTTCAGCTTAAAGTTCCAGACTCACATAAAGCCGTGTTTTATGGCTTAAATCACTTTGAAATTCAATACCACTCAAGTGTTGCCGAACAGATCACGCGCTGGTTATATCCTCATGCTAATGATTATGTGCAAGAAGGTATTCAAACCCATATTATTGATATGCCGAACTATACGCTCGAAGATTTGGAAGGAATTGTAGAGACGTAAAAAAGGCCCAACTTATGTTGGGCTTTTTTATAGAATCTGAAATATTTTAAAAAGAGCTCTATAACTATTATTTATCTTTAAAAAATAAGTTGTCTTTACTATCTAAAACTTCATCAGAATAAAGATAGTATTTTCCTTTCTTAAAGACTACTTTTCCTAACTTTTCACCACTTTGAACTTTAAAGAAATATAGTTCGTTATTTTTCTCTTTCACTTTGCATATATAAGATTTGTCAACCTGAAAGCCAGTAGTAGAATACTCACACTTTTTGGGTGTTAGTGTTAAAACGGATTCTATGGTCGCAACATTTCCACCTGCTAGTTCTTCTGAACTATAATAATGATAAGTACCATTCCACTTATCTACATTTGCAAATGTGTTAGCAGAAAGAGCCAGCAATAATAAAAAAACAAGTTTTTTCATGTAACTCAAGAATTACTAATAAATTTAAAAATATTATACCTAAACTCAGTTTACCTGTTTAAAATATACTTTTTCACCCTCGGAACATACCCCATAAAAAATTCCATAAGACTCATTATTTACAGAGGGATTATTCAAATAACCATTACAGTCTAATACTAAATCTCCAGCATTTTTCTTAAAAACTATTTTTTGCTTTTGATAATATGGAGCACCCGTATAATTATCAGCTAAATAATAGATCCCCGATTTAAAATTCTTTGATTCAGCTTGTTTAGTTGCATATCCATTCTTTATAAAATCAATCCCACCCAAAGCTAGGTTAACTTTATCAATATTTAAACTCAACTCACTACTATTATTTTTATCCACTTTAGCTTCTGCCCATCCAACTTGAACATCTTCACTATAAACATTTTTATAATATAAAGTAAAATTACCATTATTATCTTTTATATAAAATTCATCATATGCAGGATCAAGTCTTTTAAAGAGATAATTATCCATCTTTTTTGTAGGTGTAAAATTCTTACACTTTCCTGACTTTTCACAGATTCGATATGAAAAATAAAATTTTGTGTTACTTGATTTAGGCTGATCCGCTTCAGTTGTACATGCATACATTAAACTAATTAAAAATACAAGAAATAATCTGCTCATCATTGTATAGTCTCTATATATTTTTTCAACCAATACATCAGTTTAAATAAAGTCTAAAAACTTCTAGATTTTAAATTTTATGGAAATAAAAAATTAAATGGATTTAACAACTTTAGAATGAATATTATTTACAGAAGAAGTGTAATAACAATCCAAATAAAAGTATTATAAAATCAATTAAACCAATATAGGCACTTTTATTACTAAAAGTGTCTATATTATTTAAATTATCAGATAAATTTCATTAATTTTCTCTATATTTATTTCTTAAATCCAACAAACCTTTGCTATATATTTTTTCATTTTCAGTGCATGATGCTTGTAAGTTCATATCTAGGTAAGTATAACGATGTAACAACTTTTCTTCATTGTTGTGCCCTCCAAAAATATTAAAATGTGCACCTTCACTTGAAAAACATTCAGTTATAATGTTAGGAATTCCATCCCCTATCAAATCAACTCCTCTAATTTTATTATTTTTATATAAAATCTGATCCTTATTTAATTCAAAGCCATAGCCTCGAACTAAATCCTTGCTTCTTTTATTAATATTATAAAAATAGTTAGGCTCATCTGTAACAATAGTTAATTTTGAAACACAATCAGAATCATCATTTTTCAATACTGGTGTTACGACATCATATTTAATTTTTTCATCATCTTTATAAATAATTACAACATCTTTATTAAGAGTTTTTTCACTTATAATACATCCTTCATCAGAGTCTAATAATAAATAAATTTTATTATCTAAACTCTTCTTTATTTTTCTAATTTTTACAGTAGATTCAATGGATTTATTATTATCTACTTTCTGTATTTCAAAAGAATTGGCATAAGCTCCTTCAATTAGATATTGAATAGCACATACGCTTAAACCTAATAAACATACAAAACTTAATTTTTTATAAATCACTCTTATTTTCTCGTATCACTAATGAAATTAATATTTATAGCCATTCATAACTTTACTATATGAATTTTATAAAATTTCAACTTTCCAAGCTTTATTAGTAACTATTTTCCCATTTTTTACATTTAAAACGATATTGTAAGCTGCTGCACCACCAGCATTAAAAGTATTTAAAATAAAAATGTTATTATTTAAGTAATATATTTTAAAGTCAGCAAGCTCGTTCTTGCCCTCATCGATACCATCTTTAGGGAAAAAATATTGCTCAAGCTCAGTTCTACTAATTTCTATTCTGTTATCTTTTTCTTTAACAATAATTTTATCAAGTTGTAAAAAATTATTGTCAGGTAGACTACCATCTGTACCAAAGAACTTTTTATCATTAAAATATTTATATTCACCTTTAAAAGTTTTATAAAGTTTAGGATCTAAAATAGCTTTTTTTGCATACACTTCTACTATTATATTTTTATCACTATAAACAGCTTTTACTCTAGAATATTGAGATAGCTTAATAGAAGTATAACCACTAAAATTATTTATTCTGTTTTGATAAACAAATCCAGTTATACCATTACTTGCATTAACTAAACAAAAATTATTCGCCCCTTCATCCATCACACAAGAAACAATTTCATTATTATTTAATTTGGACGTAACTTTAGAATTTAAACTTGAATTTTCCCTCACATTCGCGTACCCATCCTTATCTTGAATAAAACCAAAGTCAGCATATGAAGCCTCAATAGATCCGATCATGAAAGAAGTAAAAACTATAAATTTAAGATATTGTTTCATTTAAGCTCATTCTTTATTTTGAATTTTCTCTTTTATAATAATATCATCTTTCAAAGTGATATTACTATTATTAAAAACAACCAAAATCTCAATAATACATGATTACTCTTCATCATCATGACAATCATTTTTCTTACTTTTATATTCACATCAGTTGTATAATTAATTATAAAATTTAAATTTATTAAATCTTCTTTTCTAAAGATTTTCGGAACCTATATTCCAAACATTTTTACCATTAGTAACAAATGCCAAATTAAATTCTGGAACTTTATTATTAGTATCAATTTTATATTCTACAGAAAACTCATCTTTTTTCTTACCAACAATATTATATATACTTGGCTCCTTTAACCTTTGATCACAAGCTTGATATATATATATAAATTTTGTCTTTTAAAATCTTAATTGTAATTTCACTACAATAACATCCACCTGTTTCCAACTCTTTCACAATACCATTTGTACATTTAAATGGTTTTATTAGGTTTCCTTCTAAACTATCAAAGTCCAAATATGACTTTCTCAAATCTTTTATTTTAGAATTATTAAAATCACTTAGACATTTATAGTTTTCATTACTTACTTCTTTCCCATTAAAATTACATTTTAAATTTCTACTTTTCAACCAAGAACGTTGATTATCAATAAAAAAATTAACTTCATTTTTATTATCACTGATATAGCTTTTTATATCAGAATATATACTATTCAGATCATGCTCACTATTACTATATATTGTTTTCTCATCTATTGGTTGTGATTTATAAACTGCAGCAGTTGAGGAAATGCATACGCTGAAAACCAATAAAAATTATAAAATTTAATAAAACTAGTTCTCACTATACACACCTTCAATAAAAAAATATTACGTAAATTTCTATTTATTACTTAAAAATTTAATAACTCTAGTACAATTCATAAAATTATAATTCATATAAAAAGCCCAAATATATTAGGCTTTTTATAATTATAAAATAAATTATCTAAAACTCTATAAGAATGAAGATAATATTTTTTAAAAGATAGCTTACACAAAATTTCGACTTCATATTTATTAAGTAAATCTTCATTAAAATAACATAATCTAAAAACTAGAATAAGATATTAAAAAGTTTACTTTATTTGCTGAATTTGCATAAAACCTTCATTACATTCTAGAGTTGAACCTTTTAAATCTTCACATTTAATTTTATTATCTTTTGTCAACTTAAATTTAAAACCATTATTAATTTTATACCCAGGTTTAAATTCTTTAGATAATACTCCCCAAACAGCAGGGTTGTTCTGCTCATATATCGAATTTACAGTATACATATTTAAAGAATCATCCATAGTAATTTTTTTTATATAATTTTGGTCTAAAAAATTATAATCATATTTGCCATTTTTATTGTGAGAAACACTTGTATTATTTAGTTTCACAACAGCAATTTCTTTTGTTTTTTTATTAAAAATATAAAATTTCTTTATAATATAGAAATCGCCTCTTAATACATTTCCCGTGTATTGTGTAAAACCGATAAAATTATTGTCTGCAAAATATGGTGAAATAACATATCTATTCAAACCAGATATTTTATTTTTATCCAAAGTATATATATTATTTCCTTTCTTCAAAAGAATACTATAAGAATGAGTATCTTTATCACTAGAATTCAAAGAGTTTTCTTTAGTTTGAATTTCGTAATCTTTATCTATTTTTACAGATTGGCCAAGTTCATTAATACTTTTATATCCTTGAGAAATAAAACTATTTGAATCATCATATAGAATAATATTTTTTGCCTGCGAAAGGTTTGGTATTAATAAAGCTAATATCAAAAACAATTTACTTCTAGACATCTAATACACTCAATTTATTAACATAACATTATTGAATTTAAATCAATTATTTATTCAAGCTTATAATTACGAACTCATATAAAGCAATGTTTTTTATTTTAAAGTATTCTTAAATTCAGTACCACTTAATTTTTCTAAAAAATACTTGTTAGCAGTTTCCTCATGTACATGATTATGTGCAAGAAGGTATTCAAACTCATAATTGATGAATAGAACTATACATTCAAAGATTTGGAAGGGATTGTAAAGATGTAAAAGAAGCCCAACTTTTGTTGGGCTTCTTTATAGAATTGAAACCTCTCTGGTTATCTCAGATATTGAAAATAGAAAAGGTTATAAATATATTAGAAAGAGTTCTATAACAATTATTTATCTTTAAAAAATAAGTTGTCTTTACTATCTAAAACCTAATCATCGTAACTTCATTAATTAATATTAATTCTATTATAAATTTATGAGTTATTACTCACCCAATAAAAATTTTAATATTAAAATACTATTTTAATACCAAAATTAGTTTCCAATTTATATTTAATCTTTCTGTTTTAACTTTTCTTCCAAGTTAGATCCATCAGGGTAAATAACATTTGAAATTAAACATTTATTATTACAATCCAATAAAATTGTTAATTTACTTTTATTATCAAAAAAAATATCTACACTTTTATCATTTTTTTTTAAGGCATTTGATAATATTATTTTATCCTGACTATTATAAAATGGGTCCATATCTAAGTTACATACATAACCCTCTTCTGTACATTTAATATCCTCCAAAATCAATGATTTCAAGTTATTTGTTAAAAATTCATCACCATTTTTTGATAAAAAATCACTCAATTTATTTTCGTTATCTCGTCCAAAATCATAAGGGGAATATATTTTATAAAAGTTTAGAACAAAAGATACTATATCAACTTCTTTTTGGTTTGTACTCTCTTTACTTATAGAATCCAATTTTTCCTTAGACTCTTGTACAGATTGTTTTGAATTGCAGCCAAAACAAAAAAATGTTAAAAAAATTACATATAGTAGTTTTTTAATATCAGCAAGCATATTTATCCTCTAATCATAATACCGAAAAATTCTATAACTAATGGTAGGCCTTCCTCTATAGATATTTATTCCATTTTGCCTAAAGTCCGAAATCCATTGTGACCCATCATAACCAGAAATATGCCCATGCACATGTGAACCAAATCTATCAATTATATATATATCACCAATTTGTGGCGTATATCCATCCTTATCTACTTCTCTAAATTCATTATCCTGCATAACTCTTACATACTGATAAGCAGAAGCAGGTCTAGGATTAACTTTTCCACCAGCTGCTTCAAAAGCTAATCGGACATACATTGCACACAACCCGCGGCTTTTTGCCGTAGAGTTTGCTCTTAAAGTTTGGGCAAAAATTGCTTTATTAAACCCTCCTTTAGATTTTGTTATATAAATCTTAATAGGAGACATATTTTCAATTACAGTATACTTCTCAATTAATATTTTATTACCACTTTTATATTTTATACTTATTTCTTGATTTATCTCACATTTATGTAATTTACGCCCAGTACTTCCACTTATATGGACTCGAGATTGTCCTTTATAAACTATTTCATAACTTAAATTCGATGCTAGTGCTTTTGTAGTATCCAAGTAAGTCTCTACTTCAAATGTGCCTTCTTTACTGACTAATTTAATAGGATGCCCATTATTTCCACGTACATCATTTTGCGTTATTGGTGCAGTTTTATTTTTTGAAACAACAATTTCACCATCTGCTTTTAATGGTGGAGTTGTTTTTGCAAAAGCAGGCTGTTCATATTTTTCAAACAAAGCCCGTTTATAAAATAAAACTTTATTATCAAAATATGTTTCCGGTAACACGACTTGACCTGAGGGTATAGTTAATTTTACTCCAAAGCCAGCTAAACCCTTTAAAGTGATTCTGCCATCATTTCGTGTATATTTATTTTTCTTTAAACCCCTATATTCTGAAATAATATGATAATTTCCCATAGCCTTTGTTGAAGAGTGGTCCATTATCAACACTTTTATTTCTCTAATTGGAATTTTAATGGTTTTTAATACATTCTCTTGAACATTAAATTCTTCAATTTTTTGATTAAGTTTCCCAGAAAAATCTTTAACATAAATCGTAATTTTTGCACCAGATTCTGCACGGATCTGCTCTTCACCTCTACTATCAGCAACATGTTCTTTCATCTTATTTTTGTAAAAAATTCCATACGAAAAATTTTCAATACTTTTATTAGTATCATTTTCTACAAATTTTATTTTAAAAGAAGCCAGACCATTATCAGCATTTGGTGCTGGTATAGAAGTTTGTGTTTGTCTTGAGTTTTCTACAGGAGTTTCTCTCTTAGAAGGATTGCCATTGTGTTGGTCTAATTTATCTGCTACAGGGGTTGATGCTTTAGTAATTTTAATATTTAGAGGAGCTTTAGCTGAAGGAATTTTAGCTGGAACAATGATATTATCTTTCTTAAAGCTAATAGTTCCATTTGGCTTTACAACTATACCCTTAATAATCGCATTACTATCCGTAACTTTTGTTATCTTGATATTTCCATCTATGACGATTTCAACTTCTTTATTTACTTCTTTGCTATTATCATCATCCAAAAATACAGCATTCACAATAGTGCATTGTCCACTAGATTCACCTCTAGCTATAGCCTTTCTCATTGAAGGCCCTCTAAATACCTCTATTAATTTATCTGCATATACTAATTCAAATTTTCCTGTAGCTTTATTTTTTTCCTTATGTGTAGCATATCCAGCATCTTCCAATGCTTGAGCTTCCCTTTCAAATATACCTCTCACCCCATTACTGAAAAACTTATGATACCTTTGATTTTCTTCTAAAAATTTAACCCTATCTTCAACTGCTTCATCAAAATCTTTATAATTTCTAAAATCATGATATTCCTGTACACGCGTTCCATCAGGTTTATCTTCCCAGACTAAATGCTTACTTTTAGGACCCTTCCACCTACTATCGGCCTTTATATTAAATATATTATTTGTACCTATTAATATTTTTTCTCCCCACCCAGTTTCTTGAGCAGCTTGAGCTAATATAGTTTCCCAACTTACATCCTTCTTAAATGCCATTCTCCTTACAGAACAATAGATTGAAGCAATAAAATTTAGTTTATCCTCGTATGTATAAGCCATTTATTTTACCTCAACCGCATATTTATTATACTTCAAATTTTCTGACTTATCTGCACAACTATAAAGGACTTCTAATTTATTATTTTTTTTATAAAAACCATCATCTATTTCACAAGTCCATTTTTTATTTATAAATTTATGTTCATTTAAGTTTCCAAATTTATCAAAAATACTTACCACCAATATTGACTGAGCTAATGTATTTGCAGGGTGAGTAATTGAACTAGATAAAATATAATATTTATTATTTTTAAAAGCACAATCCTGTACTGTAGTTTCAAAATAATCCGGCTTAACTTCAAATTTCGTATAGCTTTTAGCCTTCCCTAATTTTATGAAGGATACATTTGCAGGAATCGTATCATCAAACTGAACTTTATAATCACATTTTTCAGCTGCTAAAGCAGAACTAGCTATAAAAAATAATAAAATCGATACTATCTTATTCATTACTCAACTCCATTATTTTCATCAATATCATCTTCAGTGCCCATTTCATTTAAACAACTGAATAACTCATCATCAGGATCCGATAAACTTATAAACATTGTTCCATTTTCTCCATTTTCGCTGTCAATAAATCTAAATTCTATTTGATCGGAAGCATCTGAAAATAAACGATTTGTTCTAAATTCATCTAATTCACCAATATATTCTACTTTTTTCGTTTGATTAATAATTTTATAGTTTAATTCTGTATTCAAAAGATTTTCTGGTACAAGATTTTTTAAATCAATTCTCTTACTGTACATTCCACTCTCAGGCATTTTCGGCAACTCAGCATTTACTGTTGCCCCACTCGTAAACAAATGCTGCCCAGCTTTACTTTCAAACTTACCGCCTGTTGTTGAAAACACACCATTGGCATTAATTTTGAGCTGTGACCCACCTGCGGTTAATACAATTTCTTTAGGACTCGTAAGCTCGATTTTTTCTTCAGTAGAAATGAGCTTGATGACCTTCTTGGCAATTGCTTCAATAGCATCATCTTGCGCTTGTAGTTCGAGCTTTCCTTTTGCTGCATAAGCACGCAAACCCTTTTGCGCGGCGAACAAACTGATTTTGTCTTGTGCGTGCCCAATAATATTTTTTTGTGCACTCAAATTAATTGAACCGCTAGCACTTTCGGCAATATCTTGCGACGCTTGCAAAATAATATTTTCAGGTGTCGTCAAGGCAATGCCATTTGGCGATGCTAATAACATCAGGGCTTGTCTAAAAATTTTGCCTTGTTCTTGCTGTTTAGTATCAGAACTGCTTTCTAAACCTTGGGTATAACCTTCCATAAAGCCTTGCAAAGAGCTCAATGCTTTTGAAGGTGATACTTCCAATTTACTGCCTTTACTAAAAGTTCCACACACACTCATCATGTCAAAGTCTTTAGTCTCCACATTCCCTAAGACTTTTCCAACCTCTTTAATACTTTCAAATGGATTTTTATGAATACGGTCTTTAATGCTGGCGAGTTTACCTTTAACCATGTCAGCGCCATGTTCTTCAACATTTTCGATGAACGCTTTTAAATTCTCTACTGCATCTTTAGCATCGCTAAAGAAAGTATTAAATTCGTCTACAACACCTTTTGCATTTCCACCTAGTGCACCAATGTCTTGAATAAAGCCACCGCAGTCTTTTAATGCATGAATAGGATCGTTATTAATCCCTTCTTTAAACAGGTTCACCGTACTATTTAATGCCTGTCCTTTGGTTTTTAGCTCAAGCGACTGGATAAATTTGGGTAAGCGATTAATCACATTCAAAGCATCAGTTTGTTGCTTGGCTGCAACTTCACTGAGCATTTTCATGCTTTCATAGCCTTGTGACAGTAATGATTGTGCTTGTGCAGCCTCTAAATGGTCTGCAATTGCTTGCTCTTGTGCATAGGTACTAATGAGCATGCCTTTACCCGCACGCACGGCTCCCCAAGCATCAGTTCTAAGCTCAAAACCTTCACCTCGGCCATTACTGGTTGCCTGCTCTTTAGGATGGCTTAAATTACCTAAATTTAGTTGTGTTGCTGCATGGCTACTTTGTAGTTGAGTACTGATTTGCCCTGTTGTGTCATCAAATCGCAATTGGTTAAAACCGCTACCACTGACTTCCTGACTGCGGATACCGCTTAACTTCTTGGTATCAGGAAGTTGTCCTTTTACATCGAACTTGGTTGGTGAGCGCTGCGCTTCATGGATACGTCCCGTCACAAATGGACGGTCAATATTGCCATCAAAGAAGTCAATAACAACCACCTCTCCAATACGTGGCAAGAAACGTGCTCCATAGCCTTCTCCAGCCCAAGGCGTTAGTACATCCACCCAAGCGGAGTCGGTATCATTGTCATTGCTACCTGCGCCACCGTCATGGCCATGATCATCACTACGGGTAAATAGAAAACGCACTTTAATGCGCCCCCATTCATCGACATGAATGGTCTCTCCTTGTGGTCCCACGACTTTCGCTCTTTGTGGGTAGGCAATTGGGCGATGCTGTTCTGGATTATATTCAGGTGCAGTCTTAATTTGACGGCGTATTAAGGTCAGCTCATTACCTTGACGCTCAATGTCGTCGTAACCATGATCGTCCCAACGGCTTTGGGTTAATAATTGGCTAACTTGCTGATGTAAATCTTTAGGTAAATTATTTTGGTTATAGAAATTTTTGGTAATAATCAGGAACTCTTGATCTGCCCCGTCATGCTGATCAATTTCAGGATGCTCTCGTAGATTAAACCAATAGCCAACTTGGCTATCGCGGACACTACTATAGGCTTTAAAGTATTTAGCCCGACTCGCATGCATATCAGTGAAATGCTGATTTAGTTTTTCTAATTGACCACTACCCGAAGCCGTTGCCTGATCTTCCCCTTTTAAATCTTGCATCCAAGCGGGGCTTACGTGCCATGCTTGCTCAAGACTTAAAGTGGCTGAGTCAAAGTTATCTGAATGTATATGTGTAGTAGCAACTGAACCATTACCTTCCTCTTGTGACAAGGCATCAGGTTGCCAGCGCTGCACATGTACCGCGGTCGGTTGTAGACTTCGTACTGCAACAAAACCAGTAATGCTATCTTGATATTCTGTTGCACTACTTCTGTGATAGCGAATGCTACGACGTGCTAAAGCCTGATACTGGCTATTGTCATCAATTAATCGTAGTTTTTGAGCTTGTATTGGCGCGGTAAAATGAGGAACAAAAAGCTCTGATTCATCAATGAGCCAACTAATACCTTCGCTTCGCCATAGACGCGTGAGAAAGTCATAGTCGGACTCATTGTGTTGCATGACGAAAGGACGGATATCATAGTTTTGATTTAATCCACCCAAATCAAGACTTAAACTCGCAGCAAAAAGTGGGCTTTTTTCTTGCCATTCTTTAAATAGAACTTCGGTAATTTCTACGATACTTTTATTCATAAAAACACGACTATTACGGCGTTTGTGCCATAAATTTGTCGCATCTTCTAAAGTCAGCTTATACAGCGTTAAAGCACCGTCACTTTGTCCATAACTGGCTTCAGTCACAATACCCGTTGTTCGGAACAATTGGCCCGAATCTGTGACCTGATCAACAGCGACCTGAACTCCAATAAACTGCTTTAATGCAATATGAGCATTGGTCGACAGGCAAATCAACTCAGCTTCAATGCCCCCATTTAGCTGATGTTGACCTTCTATACGTTGCAAGAAAACTTGGTTATTGAGCAATTCATTAGAAAATTGCACATGGATCGCACGTTTCTGTGCACTTAGCCCTATTTTTTCTAACACACTAAATATATTAAAAAGCATTTTTTATAATCATGAGGATATATAAACGACTGCACTTTATAAAAAACAGAACTATCTGTCTACAAAATTATGCGTTGTTTCTATCAATTTTTCTTATATTTTCACTTATTCGAATATGATTAAAAAAAGCCCAACTTAAGTTGGGCTTTTTTTAATCACATTAAACTCACTTTTTAGCAGTCTTAAATACTGGATAAAAACGGAATAACTGCCATAAACAGACCAGCAATAGCAAAAGGAAATAAACCAATGACCACACTGGTAAAGCTTGGCCTAAAAAGGTCCAATCAATTGCTGCACACTCACCTGAACCCGACAATACTTCTTGCAGAACCGTTTTCATTGGTAAAGCATCAATTAAATAATTCAAACCCGGACCACAGCTTGGTACTTGATCAGGTGGTAAATGTTGCAACCAAACGTGGCGTGATGCCACACCCACTGACCATAAAATTGCGATGCCTGCCAAAAATGCATAAAAGCGTTTAACTGCGTTAGAAACTGGATTATGAAAAAATGCAATCAGTGCGACAAGGCCCATTGCCATTAAGCCAACACGTTGAAAAATACAGAGCGGACAAGGCTCTAAACCTTTTACATGTTCCAGATACAACGCAAAAGACATGCCGATAATGCTTGCCAAAACAAGCAGTCCACTCACCAAACGGTAACTTAATCGCATGTAAAACCTCATTTATTATCGATATTGTTCAAGATATTGATCGAAACTGATCTGACTATCTTGCTCAAGTTGTTCTTGCTGCTGTAAAGATTGGGCAGCCAACTGTTCAAAATGTTTCAAAGTGTCCACACTAAGCTCATGCTGCTCATAACTTTCAGCATGTAGCTGTGCCATGTGGCTACCAAAACTCCAAGTACCGCCATGCTTTAACGTATCGTCAATCACATGGGCAGACAAAGTTTCATCAACTTCATCAATTCGCGCTTGCATGACTGCTAGTGCTGAACCATACAAGTCTGTTGCATAGGTCTGATCAAGTAACTGCGCACAATCTTGCATTTTAGCAATATGTAAACGTGCCCAGTCTTCGATGTGATAAGACCCATTTGAATCTGTAATGGTTGCGTTTGGCGCTCGACCACGATTCACGACTTCTGTCTGGTTCTTTTCAATCAAATCCTGCTCAGGACCTAACAATTCAGGGCTATCACTTAATAAGCAATAAAGTGCTAACACTTCAAGGAAGCCAGCTGTCGTTTCTTCAACCCCAATCGCCGAATATGGGTTTACATCAACTGCACGCAACTCAACATACCCCACCCCTCGATTCTTTAAGGCCTGAGAAGGTGTTTCACCTGCTTGAGGTACCTGTTTTGGACGCACGAGGCTGTAATATTCATTCTCGATCTGTAAAACATGGTCGTTAATTTGCAGCGGCTCACCCGAAGCATCATTTAACCCTAAACGGCTAAATGGTGGGTAAGGTGTATGGACTGCTTTTTGTAAACCGTCCAGATAGCCACATAAATTGTTGTAATGAATACCCAAGCTTTTTTGAGCAGAGTTTTGATAGCCCAATCGCCCCATACGGAGTGCTGTAGCATACGGCAAATAATATGAACCCTTAATTAAAGGTAGTAACTGATGTTTATGCCCAGTTAAAAAACAGCGACATACTGTTGGACTCGCACCCACTAAAAACATAACCAGTGGTGTTAAGCGAATAAAATTACGAATAAGCCCAAAATAACGGTGACTACGATAATCTTGCAGACTGAGTGATTTTAATTGTTCGTCAGTTTCATGAGCCTGTAATTCGGCAAAAAGGGCATCTGGAAAAGATAAATTGTAATGCACACCTGAAATCGTCTGCATACGACGACCATAACGAATTCCTAACCCACGGCGGTAAAGCGTCTTAAAACGACCTATATTAGAAGTACCGTACTGCGCCAGACGAATTCGTTCTTCGTTGTCGTCTAACATACACGGCATCGAAAGCGGCCAGAGTTTTTCACCATTTTCTAAATGACGGTGTACAACTGCATGAATATCGGTGAGCTCATTCAATGCATCACCAATCGTTGGCTGTGGTGAAGTAATAAACTCCATCAATGCTTCAGAATAATCGGTGGTAATTTTTGGATGAGTTAAAGCCGAACCCAATGCTTTAGGATGTAAGTCTTGCGATAAGAACCCATTACTTTGCATACGTAGGCTTTCACGTTCTATTCCACGTAACATGCCTTGAAGTAGCGACGAATCCACCCAAGCAGGAATAACTGATTGAGATGGTATAGTGGGTTGACTCATGCATTTGCTCGCTTATTAAAGATCACTATATACAAAATCGTGGGATGATATGGCTATGGATATAAACACATCATTCCAGTTTGGCAATTTTTATCACAATCTTGTTATTTAAGACACGAAAGAATTGTGATTTTATTGAAGAATAATTGCTAAAGAGTTGTCAATATCATGAACGATCAAGACATTTTAAACTTCTGGTTTTCACCTGAACACCGTCCACTTTGGTTTGCAAAAAGTGATGATTTTGACAAAAAAATTCATGAACATTTTAGCGATGTTCATCGGCAGGCAACTCAAGCAGAACTTTGGTCTTGGCGAAAAACCGCAGAAGGCCGCTTGGCTGAGATTATTGTACTAGATCAATTCTCTCGCAACATTTATCGTGATCAACCTGAATCTTTTGCCTACGACGGACTCGCTTTGACTTTGGCACAAGAGGCAATTAGCCTACAACTAGATGCACAGCTCAACCCTGAGCAACGCTCTTTTTTATATATGCCATTTATGCATAGCGAGTCAAAACTCATTCATGAGTTTGCTTTAAAACTATTTCAACGCCTTGGTAATGAAATTAACTTAAGCTTCGAAAAAAAGCATAAAGTAATTATTGATCGCTTTGGGCGTTATCCTCATCGCAATGTAATCCTTGGACGTGTTTCTACACCAGAGGAAACTGAATTTTTATTAGAACCGAACAGTAGTTTTTAAAACTTCTCGATATTTAAGGCTGAGTGATCTATTTTTTAATGCTCAGCTGGGAGTTCATCATGAAATATCTCTCTATTTGTTTAGCTTTAGGCACTGCCTTAACTTTAACCGGCTGTGCAACAACGCCAAGTAAACCAAGAACTTTCGATCAGCTTGGCCAATTTTCGGCATATCCTTTAAATGCCCAAACCTTCCGAATTAGCTTTCAAGCTGATCCGAATATGAGTTATGGCAGAGCCGAAGAAATCACCTTGGTAAAATCAGCACAAACGACGGTACAAAAGGGTTTCCGCTTTTTTAAAGTAGTCAATGACCCAAGTAATCAAAGTCAGAAACCTCCTCGTCAGGCAGTGGTTTATCCATCAGCACCAAGCTTTTATCCATATGGTTATGGTCGTCGCTACCCAGGTTTCTGGAATGATCCATTCTATGATTTCCCTCAAGTGGTCAATATCGACCCCGTTCAAGTGTCGTATACTATTGAATGTTATCGGGATCAAAAGCAGGCTCCTCAAGATGCTTTTGATGCAACTTTGATCTTGAAATCAATCGGACAAAAATATGGATTGAGTCCGACAGGAGAGCTGTTGCCCCCGCCTGAGCCTCCAGTAAAACAAAAATGAATAGGGTAAATTTATGAGTATGGCAGAAGAAGTCCACCACGTGCCCAGTCTTAAACGTAGCAAATACTTTGCCACTCTCGCACTTATTATTGTGGTTGTGCTGTGGGTTGCACTCATGGTAGCCGACCGTTTTCTGCCACAATACACAGGTTTTATTCATATTTTAATGTTAGGGGCAGAAGCTGGTGTAGTCGGTGGTTTAGCCGACTGGTACGCGATTACAGTTCTGTTTCGCAACCCCTTTGGTAAATTGCCGATTCCTAAGTTTTTACGTGACCACACCGAAATTATTCCACGCAACAAAGCCCGCATTGCAGAGTCAATGGGCCGTTTTGTTCAGGAAAACTTTCTATCGCCTCAAGTGGTCGAACGAAGCTTAGAAAAAACTGACTTAAGCCTTGCAATTGGTCAATGGTTGGCAAGCCCACAAAACAATACGCAAGTGGTACAGCTCATTCAGCAAACTGTACCGAAAATTTTTGAGTTTGTTAGCCAAGATCAAATTGCCAATTTTGTGCAAAACAACAGTGTGCAATGGGTGCGAAATACTCAAGTCAACAAGCTAGCAAGTGAAATGCTACGTGCGGTATTGGAAAATGACTTTCATCAAGATGTCTTACAGCGTGGACTCGATATTGCGCATGAATGGGTCGTACAAAATCCAGATAAAACGCGTGAATTAACCCGAAAAATGTTTAAAGCGTTGGGGGTATGGTCACTTGCAAGAGGTGCGAGCTGGATTGGTATTGATGTTCAGCAACGCACAATTGATTCACTGGTTGAAAAAGTCGAGTCAATGTTGGCCGATCACGAACATCCATGGCGCCAAGAAATTGAAACCATTGCACATGCCCTCATGCTTGAGCTGGCAAAGCCAGATAGCGATGCCAGCCAAAAGCTAAATAGTGGAAAAGACGCCCTTTTAGATAGCCCACAAGTTCTGAACTTTATTAGTGGCGCAGTGACCATTTTGTGTAATGCCGTTAAAGAAGATTTAATGAAAGAAGATTCTGGCATTGCAATGAACCTTCGGGCTGCCATTCAACAACTGGGTGAAAATCTTGTTCAAAATGCCAAAGTACGCGAAGTGCTGAACAAAGAAATGACAGGACTTGCGCTGACGTTTACAGATCAATATAGCCATAAAATTATCCGCTATGTGAGCGAGCGCATTCATGAATGGGATTCGCGCGAAATGATCGGGAAAATTGAAAACGAAGTCGGTGGCGATCTACACATGATCCGAGTAAATGGCGTTGTGGTCGGGGCATTTATTGGTTTAACACTCGGTGTAATTCGGGCAGTGATTGAATCAATTTTATAACTTTAAATATTTTAATAAGAGAACAATATGCTACAGCTACAGTCAAAATTGCCCACGCAAGGCGTTACTATTTTCAGTACCATGACGGCAGTGGCACATCGACTAGGTGCACTTAACCTGTCGCAGGGCTTCCCAGATTTTCCAGCACCGCCCGCATTGCTGGAAGCCTTATCTCAGGCGACTTTAGCTGGACATAATCAATATCCACCCGGTGACGGTATTCTGGGTTTGCGTGAACAGCTCGCTTTGCAATTTCAGCACCGTGACCAACTTCAACTGGACCCTGTAACGCAAATCACGATTACTCCCGGCGCAACCATTGCAATTTTTTGTGCCATACAGGCATGCATTAATGCAGGTGATGAAGTCATTATTTTTGACCCAAGTTATGACAGCTATAGCCCTTCTGTACAGTTAGCAGGTGGTAAAGCAGTTCATATTGCGCTGGAAGCCCCAGACTTTAGGGTGAACTGGCAACAGGTTAAAGATCTAGTGAATGATAAAACCCGTATGATTGTGGTGAACACTCCCCATAATCCAACAGGTACGATCTGGGAAAAACAAGACTGGTTAGAACTCATTGAACTGATTCGAGATAAAAACATTGTCGTTTTATCCGATGAAGTCTACGAACACTTAGTTTTTGATGGGCAACAACACTTTAGTGCATTGCATTTTCCTGAACTCAGAGAGCGCAGCTTTGTGATTGGTTCTTTTGGAAAAACCTTTCATGTAACGGGCTGGAAAACTGGCTACTGTGTTGCTTCACCTGAGTTAATGCGTTTATTCCGCCAGATTTACCAATATGCGAATTTCTGTGGCACGACACCTTGTCAAATTGCCCTAGCTCAATATATGACGCAACATCCGGAACATATTCAAGAACTTTCACAGTTTTACCAAACCAAACGAGATCGATTTAATCAGGCCATCCACAATAGCCGTTTTATACTTAAGCCATCTCAAGGAACTTATTTTCAAAACTTAGATTACAGCCAAATTAGACCCGACTTAAACGATGTAGAAATGTGCCAATTTTTAGCTGAACAGCACAAGATTGTGGCTATTCCTGTTTCAGTTTTCTATCAGCAAGCGCCAGAGTCTTTACGTTTGATTCGTTTCTGCTTTGCTAAAAATGATGAGACTCTGCAAAAAGCAGGAGAAATCTTGAATGAATGTTAATAAATTTAGCCACTTAGCACAGTAAAAACACTACAAGCAATTTACTCCAACTATGTTAAGTTGAATATCTGCCCCGCTCATCAAAGAGATGGGCGATGGAGAACGTATGCCACCAAGACAGTCATTAATTCATCAACAAAATCTATGGAAAACATTTTTTGTTTTCTTGCTACCGCTGATTGCAACCAATATTCTGCAAAACCTGTCTGGTACTATTAACACCATCTTTGTCGGCCAAATGATGGGGGTAGATGCTATTGCCGCCGTCTCTGTTTTTTTCCCTATTTTATTTTTGCTACTCGCTTTTATTATCGGGATTTCAACAGGTACTACCGTTTTAGTAGGGCAAGCATGGGGTGCACAAAATATTGAGAAAGTCCAAAGCGTAGTTGGCTCTACCCTATTTATGACACTGATTGGTGGAGTAATTACCGCGATTATCGGTGTGTTCTTTGCCAGAGATATTTTAGAGTTATTAGGTACTGATCCCAAGGTAATGCATCTTGCTTTGCCTTATGTTCAATGGATGCTGGCGGGTAGCCCGCTTCTGTTTGTTTATATTATTTACACTTCAATTTTACGTGGTGTAGGTGACAGTACTACCCCATTACTTGCACTAGCTTTAACCAGTGTCATTGGTTTGGTGATTACCCCTATCCTGCTTAAAGGTTATTTTGGCTTACCAGCTCTAGGGATTATCGCTCCCGCAATTGCCACCATTACAGGATATGTGGCTATTTTAATTTTTCTGGCAATTTATCTGAACAAGAAGAATCATCCTCTTCGCCCCAACCGCCAGCTTTTGCAACATATCCGTCACAATCCAGAACTGAGCAAAATCATTTTGCGCTTAGGGGTCCCAACCGGCATTCAAATGATTACCACCTCAATGGCTGGCTTGGTTATTGTTGGGTTGGTTAACCATTACGGTTCACATGCTACAGCAGCGTATGGTGCTGTGAATCAGGTACTCAACTACATTCAGTTCCCTGCCTTATCGATCTCAATTGCAGCTTCAATCTTTGCTGCTCAAGCGATTGGTGCAGGTAAATCAGACTTGTTAGCACGAGTAACCCGTACAGCCTTAGGTATGAACTTTTTATTTACAGGTACCTTAATTGTACTTGGCTATCTATTTTCAAAGTATCTTATGGCTTTGTTTATTACCGACCCAACGGTGGTAGTACTCGGTCAACAGCTTTTATTTATTGTACTTTGGGCAATTTTGTTTTTTGGTGCGGGTGCCATTTTTGCATCGATCATGCGCGCCAGTGGAACCGTGACCGTTCCAATGTTGTTAAACATCTCTGCTATTTTATTTATTGAAATTCCATGTGCTTATTGGTTTAGCTCAATATGGGGCCTTAAAGGAATCTGGGTTGCCTATGCATTAGCATTTGTTAGCTTATGTATTATTCAAGGCCTGTATTACCAATTTATCTGGAAGAAAAAGAAGATCAAAGTTCTTATTTAGAACTACCTAAACCACATAAAAAAAGCCATCATTTGATGGCTTTTTTGCATTTAAAATTATTTCATTAACTTAGTCACAATGGTTGAAGCACGTTGATATCCTGTTGGGAATAAACGTTGGAATGCGTCAAGAATTTTTGCATCACTACCAATCAATAAACGGCGCTTATTTTTTAATACAGCTTGTAAAATTTGACGAGCTGCTTCTTCAGGTGGAGTACGCAGGAATTTGTCAAAATTTTGAATCGACTTCGCTGGGTCCATACCCAAACTAGTTAGGCTATCACTCATTTTTGCAGATTTAGCAATATTGGTACGGATTCCGCCCGGATGTACGCACAACGAGCTTACGCCACTTTTTTCAATATCCAACTCTTGACGCAATGACTCGGTAAAACCGCGTACAGCAAATTTAGTCGCGTTATAACCAGACTGTGTTGGTTGAGCGGTTAAACCAAACAAACTTGAAATATTAATAATATGGCCATCTTGAGTTTGCTTAATGAACGGTAAAAACTCTTTAGTTCCGTACACGACACCCCAGAAGTTAATCCCAACGATCCACTCTAAATCTTCGTAGGTCGCTCCTTCAACAGTTGAACCTAGAGCTACACCAGCATTGTTAAAAATCAGGTTAACAGAACCATGATCTTGAACAGTTTCTTGTGCCCACTGCTTTACCGCTTCGCGGTCAGAAACATCAAGCTTTTTGGTGGTAATAGTAATATCACTGTACGGTTTTAAAAGCTCGACAGTTTGTTGTAATCCTTTTTCATTAATATCACTCAACGAAAGATGGCAGCCCTGTTTTGCCAAAAGAATTGCTAACTGTTGCCCAATGCCAGAACCCGCGCCCGTAATTGCAGCGACTTTGTTTTTAAAATTTTTCATTGTCCATCCTTTGTTTTTCGATATTTGCACAGTCGGTTCACTGCATGTGCAATTTAGACTCTTTCAATATAATTTTGACAATATTCATTGTCAATATAGTACACTGTAATTTCAGATAGAATGGCACAATTCTGCTGAGGGCCTTATGATAGTGAGCATATTTGGCCCAAACCTATAAATTAGGAAGGCATTCATTAGGAAACGACTTATTTATGGCGACAAGCGACTCAACCAGTAAAAAGAAAACAAAAACTGTGAGTAAAGAACGTCAGTTCAAAGGGTTATCTCTATCTGAACGTAAAGAGGCACGCCGAGAAAAACTGATTGAAGCGGGTATCGCGACTTACGGAACACTTGGCTTTTTTTCCGTGACGGTCAAAGATGTCTGCCAAGAGGCAAAACTCACAGAACGCTATTTCTATGAATCATTTAAGAAAAGTGAAGATTTATTCCAAACCATCTTTTTAAAAATGATTGAAGAATTACAGCAAAACCTGATGCAAGCCGTGATTAAAGCGACGCCCGATCCAGAAAAAATGGTCGATGCGGGATTGCGAGCACTGTTGACGACATTAAAAGAAGATCCGAGATTAGCGCGTATTGTCTATGTCGATGCAGTTCTGGTACAAGAGTTACATAATCAGGCCACCATTCAGGAAACGCTTGCACAATTTGACCGCATGATTCAGGCCTTTGTTATGCTGACCATGCCACAGATTCAACACCATGAAAATGAGCTATCTTTAATCGCAACTGGTTTAAATGGATATGTCACTCAAATTGCGATTCGATGGGTCATGGGAGGGTTTGAACAGTCTCTTGAGCAGGTTTTAACCGCATGCCGCATTGTTTTCTTATCTTTATTAGCTCAGGTTTCAAAATAATATTAAAGTTTTTTGACAGCCATGAATGCGCTAAATGAGTTAAGCTATTCAGGTGATAAACTATTGAATGACTTTAAGAAAAATAAAGTCTTCATGTCACAATTTGGTCATACCTTTGCCTTAGTTTTGTCACAAATTATTGCTAAATTCAATTTTATAGACTTTTCTGCAATGAAATTGTCATAATTAATCTTTGTAATAAGCCTGTCATAACTACAAAACGGTTCACCGTTAAATCTATAGGATATTGCGCTGTGAAAGATGACTATATTTTAATTGTCGATGATGAGCTTCCTATTCGCGAAATGATCCATACTTCTTTGGACATGGCAGGCTTTCAGTGTTTACAGGCAGAAGATGCCAAACAGGCTCATCAAATTATCGTCGACCAACGTCCGGCGCTTATCTTGCTTGATTGGATGTTACCTGGAGGCGTAAGTGGTGTCGATTTATGTCGCCGCTTAAAACGCGATGAGAACCTAGCAGAAATCCCAGTTATTATGCTCACCGCTCGCGGAGAAGAAGACCACAAAGTACAAGGTCTTGATGCGGGTGCAGATGATTACATGACGAAGCCTTTTTCTACACGTGAACTGGTTTCACGTATTAAGGCCGTTTTGCGTCGTGCAAATGCATTAAGTGGCGAAAAAATGATTGATGCCAATGGCTTGATTCTTGATCCTGTGAGCCAGCGTGTTAGCTTCGGCAACAGCATTTTAGACATGGGTCCAACTGAATATCGCTTACTTGCATTTTTTATGACCCATCCAGAGCGTGCATATACCCGTGCCCAGTTGCTCGATCAGGTATGGGGCGGTAATGTATATATTGAAGATCGAACTATCGATGTACACATCCGTCGTTTACGTAAAGTTCTAGAACCTTTCGGTGTTGACCGATTTGTTCAGACTGTGCGTGGAACAGGCTACCGATTCTCAACACGTGCAGATTTAGCCGCAGGTTAACCAAGATTTATGTATGAACCCTACCCCGTCCCCGAACAGGTACGTGAACAAAAACTTTCCCGCTACAGTAGTTTATGGACGTTTGCCAAACAAGATTTACGGCTTTTATTATTTTTTCTAATTATTGCCGGTTTAGTCGGTTTTGGACTTGGGTATTTCTGGAGTTGTATTTTTATCGCCTTCGTGGTGTTTTTTACACTCCAGTTGCGTTCTTTATATCTGGTCAATGACTGGATTGCCAATAAACCATATGACGTTCCTCCAAATCTGAACGGGATTTGGGGGGCATTATTATTTAATGTTTACCGCGCTCAGCGTCAAGAACGAATTGTTCAGTCCGAAATGGTCGGTTTAATTGACCGTGCTCAATCATCGTTAGTAGCGCTTGCCGAAGCTGTTATTCTGATTGATGATCAACATCAAATCGAATGGTGGAACCCTGCAGCTGAACGTTTATTAGGTATTAGCCCGCTCGATCGCGGCCGGAATTTATTAACAATTTTACGCCAGCCTAGTTTCATTGAATATTTTAATAATATTGATCAGGCACCAGATGGTATCAAACTCCATTCCAATCTTGATGATGACCGTTATGTACAAGTCAAACTGACACGATTCGGTGGAGAAAGCCGCTTATTGGTCGCTTACGACGTTACTCGTATGCACAACCTTGAGCAAATGCGTAAAGACTTTGTAGATAATATTTCGCATGAACTCCGCACGCCATTAACCGTGTTGAGTGGCTATATCGAGACATTCACCGATCAAGAAGACATCAGCCCACGCTGGAAACGTGCATTTGACCAGATGCAATCGCAAACTAAGCGCATGAATGCTTTGGTGAATGATTTATTGTTGTTATCCAACTTGGAAAATAACAAGAAAATTGCAAAAAATCAGATTATTGAAATGCCGAGCTTAATGAATCAACTCTTTGATGATGCTCAGGCCTACAATGCCGACTACGGACATACGCTCAACTTACATATTGATAGTCACTGTGACCTGATTGGTTCCGACATGGAAATTGCCAGCGCATTTAGTAATTTAATTACCAATGCCATCAAATACACGCCAAAAGGCGGCACTATTACCATTGGTTGGCATGATGACGGTGATCATGCTTACTTTAGCGTACAAGACACGGGCATCGGAATTAACCCTAAACATTTGCCACGCCTGACAGAACGCTTTTATCGTGTAGACAGTGACCGTAGTCGCCAAACAGGTGGTACCGGTTTAGGCTTGGCGATTGTAAAACACGTTCTTATGCAACATGGCGCTTATTTAGATGTGCAATCTAAAGAAAATGAAGGTTCAACGTTCACCGTAGTTTTTCCTAAAGAAAGACTATATAACATGACCTAAGTAACCTCTCTTTCAGATAATAAAAAAGCCGACTCATGAAAAGTCGGCTTTTTTGTAGCATTTAAACCCATTTACCTAGAAGTAGAGCAATAAGATTTACTTTGATTTTTCTCGATGACATTTAAAAAGTTAGTAGCGAAAGTATTGCTCTGACGTAATGCATCACGATGATCTCCGCCATCAATTGTTTGATATATCGTTGGTTTCTTTAATTTACATAGCTGTTGGTAATAGGCATATGTCCCTCTAGGATCAACTAAATGGTCTTTAGACCCCTGAACAATCATTAACGGTACGGTAGGCACCATATTTTCAATCGACTGCTTTTTAAGATAGGTCAAAAGAGGTTTTAAATCAGCCTCGGGTCGAAATATGCTAGAAGGCGATTTCTTTAAATCAGATTGAAGTTCTGATAAACAGCGACTGCGTGCTTGAGTAAGCACGTTTTTCATTTCTGAACTGACCAAATTTTCAGGAACGATAGTGGGATCTGCTGCTTGTGCTCCCAATAACACAATTGGGAAAAATGCTGCCACACTTGGTTCCGGACGTGGATGACTCAACACATATTCTGCAATGCCTTCATATTGATAGCCACCTGGGGCAAGGGCTATCGCGCCTTTTAAATCAAGTTCGGGCGCATCTTTTTGTCCATAGGCAGACACTGCAATTGCCGCAGCCCCTCCTTGGCTGTGTCCCATGACTAACCACTGTTTATTAAAATCTTTTGGCTTAAGTGCATGTAATGCCCGCACAGCATCTACGACGGTATGCAGTTGGCTATTTGCATTCATATAGGGATGACCACCCGGTGTACCTAGCCCCTGATAATCAGGTGCAACTACTGCATAGCCTCGTGCCAGCCAAGAGTCTAAAGCTTTTGATGCAACTTCTTGATATGAATGAACAGGCCCACCAACATAATCACCTGAAGGCGCACAAGTATCGGCAACTCCAGTCGTGCCATGCGCCCAAGCAAGGATAGGCCAGCCATTTTTAGGAGCTGTACCTTTGGGCAATAAAATAAAAGCCGATGCAACAATAGGTTCGCCCTGAATACCTCGACTACGATAATTTACCAATAAGCGCTGATCTGCATGAGGAAATAAATCCGTCACATCTTGCCGCTCTAGAGACAGTATTGAACCTGGTTTTTCGCTCACAATTTGCTTATTCAAATCTGTAATTGGAGCAGCCATAGCAAAGCCAGACATCAAACACGCACTGCTAAATAAAAATTTTAAAAAAGAATTACTTTTTTTAATCAAGGGATTACTCCTCTATTATTTACACTATATCTATTTAAATAATCAATTTATAAAATCTAAAGTACCATAAAATCATCTATATTTATATTCAATTCAAACTCAATTACATTTAAATATAACCACTTAAAATTTAATTAAAATATATTTTAAAGAAACGTAGTATAAAAATGGTTGCAAAAATTAATCCTATTTAAATAATAAAAAATATATGCTGATATTTTCTTAATTACTATAGCGATTAAAATGTTAAAACAATATAAATTTATACATTACCTGATTTATCTTGCTCTCTGTTCCCTACCGATTCATAGCTTTGCAGATATATATGTATATGGACCGGGTGGGCCGGCACCTGCCATGAAAGAAGCCGCCAAACAATTCACCAATAAAACGGGCATAGTAGTAAATGTTACATCGGGTCCTACTTCTCAATGGTCTGACAAAGCGAAACTAGATGCCGATGTTATATATAGTGGTTCTGAAGCCATGATGTCTGATTTTGAAAATGCTTTTTCTGAGCAAATTATAAAAGACTCGGTGGAACCTTTATATTTACGCCCCGCAGCCATTTTAGTACGCAAAGGAAATCCTAAAAATATTAAAGGATTTAAAGATCTAGCCAAGCCAAATGTTAAGGTTTTAGTTACTCATGGTGCAGGTCAGGTCGGTATGTGGGAGGATATTGCGGGTAGAACAGGAAATATTAAATTAACCAAATCTTTTCGAAAGAATATTGCCACCTATGCAGCTAACACAGGTATTGCCAAAAAAAATTGGGAAGAAAATAGCAGTTATGATGCATGGTTAGTTTTTAATATTTGGGGTGTTAGCAACCCAGACGTTGGGCAAATTATACCGATAGAACCAGAGCTGGTTGTCTATCGCGATACAGGTGTGGCATTAACCAAACATAGTTTAAAAAACACTGAAGCTAAACGTTTTATAGAATTTTTATCTTCTCAACAAGGTAATATTATTTTCAAAAAATTTGGTTGGACTAAATAAAAAAGGATGAACTGTCATACCAAAATCAATCATGTTCCCCACAAATTTTGACTTTAACCATGAAAAAGAAAAACCGCGAATAAGAAATATAATCGAAAGAATAATTTTGCTAAACAGTGATATATATAATTGTAATTTAGCTCACTTAATAGCAATTATATTTCCATATAACATAAACAAAAAAATAAACCCTGAATTTAATTATTCAGGGTTTATTTTTTATATGGGTTATATAACTTACTAAACGATATGTCCCATGCGCTCACCCATGACAACAACAGATTCAGCTTTAAAACGTTGTTCCCATTCAATCTTATCTTTTTCAAATAAAATAACGGCTGTAGAACCTAAATAAAAACGTCCAAGCTCGGCACCTTTTTCAAGTTTTAACTGATGATGCTGCAATTCAATACGACCTGAAGGTTTCACTTTGCCTGTCGCAACGGTTTCAATACCCGCAACAATCATTGCACCAACCAATACTACTGCCATACGGCCAATTTCAGTATCAAATAAACAAACCATACGTTCGTTACGAGCAAATAAACCCGGTACATTTTCAGCAGTGACCTGATTTACCGAAAATAGCTCACCCGGTACATATAAGGTTTCAGTTAATATGCCTGCAAAAGGCATATGAACACGGTGGTAATCACGTGGAGATAAATAGACTGTCGCAAATTCGCCATTTTGAAATGGCTGAGCAAGTTGTGGGTCACCAATGAGCTTATCTACAGAAAAACTCTGTCCTTTCGCCTGAAATACTTCACCCGCAGTAATTTGACCAATTTGCGAGATTGCACCATCGGCAGGTGAAACAATGCTATCTGCTTTTTCATCAACTAGACGTACGCCATCTTTCAATGCACGAGTAAAAAAGTCATTAAAAGATTTATATTTCAGTGCATTGCCTTGCTCAGCAATCGACAAATCAATCCCATATTTGGTTTTAAACGCTTGAATAACAGCAGTTTTTACAACTGGATTTTCACTCGCAGCAACTTTACCTACCACACGGCTCAATTGATGTTGCGGAACAAGATTTTGTGCCTTAATAAATAATTCTTTTTTTAATCGAGATGTGAAACTCACGACGGTGATTCTCCAGTAATAATAGGACTATCGAGGCGATTGCCCCATTCACTCCACGCACCATCATAGGCTTTTGCTTCCCAGCCCAAGAGTCTAGCCAAAATATAGGCCAAACCAGAACGGTGATGTGACTGGCAGTACACAACTACAGGTTGCTGTAAATCGAACCCAAGTTGTTCAAGGCGCTGCCGCGTGCGTTCAAGCGGATGCAATTTTAGATGATTTTGACGATTAAGTGCAGTACTCCATTCAAAATGGAGCGCATTTGGAATGTGACCACCGCGTCGCGCTGCTAAACGGACACCACTATATTCATCACTGGTTCGACAATCCCACAACTGAACATTTTCTTGTTCGACCTGTTTGCGTAGCTCTTCATAATTCACACGGAACTGAGCAGCATGCGATAAATCAATCTGAATTAAGTCCACAACAGGAGAAACTTTTTCGACTTCTGCAGTAGTTGGTAACCCTGCTCCTAACCATGCATGGATACCGCCATTAATTAAACTGGTGCGGGTAAATCCTAAACAATGCAAATTCCAGATTAAACGTCCAGCCCATGCTCCGCCCTCATCGTCGTAGACCACAACATGATGATTAGGTGAAATATTCAATTTTTCAATCAGTGCTTGTAAACCCGCTTCATCTGGCAAAATACCGGTGGCTTCTTCGTGTTGAGTCACTAACCATTTCGGCTGTAAGTGAATAGCATGCGGAATATGAAGTTGCTCATAAACAGACGCACGGCTCAAATCTACAATGCGAATATATTCATTGCCTAAATAAGGCACTAACTCTTCTGCTTCTATTAATAAGTCGAGTTTAAAATCCGGGAGTGTCATCGTCATGATTACTTTTTATACCAGCTTAATTTCATATTAGCATAAGCATATATCTAACAAACTCTGATTTTCTGCAACGCTTTAGCAGAAAATCAGATATCAGCATTCTTACTTTTAAAGATACAAATAGCGAAACTACTTTTTACTTAAACCACTTCTTCAAGTTCTTCGATTTCAAAAACCTGACGTAAATAGGCCAAGAAAGTATCGTTATCAGTCATGGTTTTACCAGGGCTATCAGAAATTTTGGCAACAGACTGTCCATTGCATTCAACCAATTTCAACACAATATTGAGCGGCTTTTGCCCCATATCATTGGTCAAGTTGGTTCCAATACCGAAACTCACCTGAAAACGGTCTTTAAAGTATTGATGCAATTCCCAAGCTTTGGGCAAATCAAGGCCATCGCTAAAAGTCAGCATTTTGGTTTTAGTATCAATTTTTAATTTACGATAGTGCGCATAAGCTTTATCACCCCATTCATAGGGGTCACCACTGTCATGACGTAAGCCATCAAATAGTTTCGCAAAATACAGATCAAAATCTCTGAGGAAAGCGTCCATACCAACAACGTCAGTCAAAGCAATTCCTAAATCACCGCGGTACTCTTGTACCCACGTTTCTAAAGCAGCTTTCTGAAAATCACGCAGTCGTACATCAAGTGCCTGAAAAGCCTGTAGGAATTCATGAGCCATGGTTCCAATTGGCGTAATGTTTAACTCTTTAGCAAGTAACACATTACTTGTACCGCGGAACACATTTGGCACCGTTTTATGAAAGGCTGCCACAACATGCTTTTGCCATACAAAGCTATAACGGCGACGTGTACCAAAATCAGAGACTAAAAATGGTGGGTCATTTGGTTTTTGAGTTTTTTCATATTGCTGAATCAATTCAAGCTTGGCTTTTAAACGGCGTTCACCTTCAGCCCAGACTTCATCGGTTTTGATACGGCTAAAATAAAGTTCATTTACAATTGCCAATACAAAAATTTCAAACATCATGGCTTGAACCATTGGACCTTCAATATGAATATCCAAACGACCTTCGGCATCGATACTGGCCCGAATAAAGCGGCGTTTCAGTTGAAATAGTTCTAAATAATCAACAAAGTCACTTTTTATAAAGCGTAATTTACGCAAATATTGAAGCTCATCTTCTTTATATTTAAGGCTACACAAATAGTCGAGTTGCTCGTTTAAATCATCCAAAATATCCACTAGTGGATAGACAGTATCTTCTAAATTTCTACAGCGGAAATGGTAGACACTATGAGTTTGCGGGAATTTGTGCAAAACCACTTGTAACATAGTAAATTTGTACAAGTCTGTATCTAGTAAAGAATGGATAATTGGAGACATAGTCAATGATTATTCGCTTGCTTCTTAGCATTAAAGCATATTTTTATAAATGAATTGCGGGCTTTTAGACCATTGTTTCAATTCCATGAACTTTCCTTTTAAAAATCATTTAATTTAAATTCTGCTAAACTAAATCAATTCAATTAATTGCAGAAATTTGCTTTAACTATGCGCGCTTTAATACAACGAGTTCTTGAAGCCAAAGTGGTGGTAGACGGTGAGACTACTGGTGAAATCCAACACGGACTACTGGTTTTTTTAGGCATCGGCCGAGATGACACTTTAGCGATGGGCCAAAAGCTTATTGATAAGATTTTGAAATATCGTATTTTTGATGACGAGCAAGGAAAAATGGGCTGGAATGTGTCTCAAGCAAATGGTGGAGTCCTGCTTGTTTCTCAATTTACCCTGATGGCTCAAACGCAAAAAGGTTTACGTCCAGACTTTGGCCCAGCCATGCCACCTAGCGACGCCAAAGCGTTGTATGAACAACTGGTTGAATATACACATTCACAATTTGAAAAAGTTCAAACTGGCATTTTTGCAGCTGACATGAAAGTTCATTTAATTAACGATGGTCCAGTTACGTTTAACTTGGAAGTCGAAGCATAGATATAAAAAAACTCCCGAACGGGAGTTTTTTTATATCTGGCTATTAACGACCAGTTTTCTCTTTAATAAAAGCACGTGCCTGACGTACTTTATCTTTAACTGGTTTTGGCAACTTAGGTGGAATGAGTCTAGCCACTTGGTTAAACCAAACCAGTAAGCTGAAGTCTCCTTCCATTTTAATACTGCCGTTTTGCATACCTGTCATAAATGCTGTCGGGTCACCTTTAATCAAAGTTTTTACACCTTGTTCGCTATCTGCAAACTGCAAGATAAAATCAGCTTTTTCAGGTGAACCTGCAACAGTGTCGATCTGTCCATTATTAATAATGATCTGACGTGCAACACCTAAATCCGTACCGATCTGAATACGGAATGCGCGGTCATGAATCAATTCAATAAACTTAGGGCTAGTACGTGCCAATTGCTTCATACGCAGCACTAAACCTGCTACCAATAAATCTAACGGGTCTGTACTGACATCAACGAGAGGTAATTTGACTACAGGTATAGAAGAAAGTTTCATGAACATTCACGCCTATTGTATTTTTATGAAAACCTTAGAGCAAAACTCAGCAAGGACATACCATTGCCTGTGTTTTGTGCATCAACTGATAATTTTTAGCTGGCAACGCAATCTAGATGAAACGTCAACAGACCCATGTATCGTAGCATAACTGGCTATTTTTTAATAAATGCTTTGTATAATAAAAATCACGTTTCGTAAATAAAAAAGGCATGCTGTGCATACCTTTTTACCGTTAGATAACAATTTAATTATCGGCTAGAACATTGCTGCTGATCATCTTCATATACTGGCGTGTGTTCTATATATTGGCGATTTGCCAAAGCCTTTTGTGCCTGTTTATCCTCACGTAACAAAATAAATGTAACCATTACCATCGCTAGACTTAGTGCAGTTAAATAACTATATGTGACTGGCATTTCAAAAGTGACTTGAACTCCAAAACGGACCACTTCCAACAGCCCCCAAAAGAACATTCCTGCAAGCATAAAACCAAGCCAACGACGGTAAGGAGAAAAGAAAACAGCAACAAGCGCGACAGCGATCAAGCTGAATCCGGCGATAGCGGCAAAATTCGCTGTTACCATAGAAACCTCCGTCTTAATGAAAACGTCTAAAAACATTCGGTCTTAACAACCCGACCTCATTCCAAAAATATCTTTAATTCATAATTTGTGTTGAAGCTTACGATGCATTATGGATGTTTTTTTTTAGAAAAAAAGACCCGTTTTTTCTTAATGCGACATACTTTGTCGCAACATTCTTTTGTCATTACATTTTTGTAAAATTCAAAAAGTTCGATTCCCTATATGGCATCAATTCTGGCGTGTCATTACAAAAAAATATGCTGTTTTTAAGGACCAAAATAAGTTTTTTTCAGATTTTTTTATTGCCTTTTTTCTGTGCACAATTCTGTCATAACTTGCTTGATTTTATAACTATTCTGCATAAAAAAAGCGCTACTCTGAAGCAGCGCTTTAAAGCTTAGCCTTATAGGTTAAGCACGGTTTAAATCTTTATCATGCATGCCAAGTAAATACAGCACGCCATCCAAGCCAACACTTGAAATAGCCTGATTTGCATTTTGACGCACTAAAGGTTTAGCACGATAAGCAACCCCTAGCCCTGCAATCGCAAGCATTGGTAAGTCATTCGCACCATCACCTACCGCCATGGCTTGTTCTAAAGAAATGTCCATTTTGTTCGCAAGCTCACGTAATAGATCAGCTTTACGGGCGCCATCAACAATCGCCCCTTTAACCTCACCTGTTACAAAGCCATCTTGCACATCTAAAATGTTGGCATGAACTTCATCAATACCAAGTTTGCCTTGTAGATATTCAGCAAAATACTGGAATCCACCAGATAAAATTGCTGTTTTATAGCCAAGCGCTTTTAAGGTCGAGATAAGACGCTCTGCACCTTCGGTAATCGTTAAACGTTCAGCAATTTTAGGTAATACAGCAGCATCAAGCCCTTTTAACAATGCAACACGAGCACGGAAACTTTGCTGAAAATCAAGCTCACCTTGCATCGCTCTTTCAGTAATTTCAGCAACTTGTGCACCTACCCCTGCTTCAATCGCCAACTCATCAATCACTTCTTGTTCAATTAATGTTGAGTCCATATCAAAACACACCAAACGGCGGTTACGTCGATAAGCATTGTCTTCCTGAACAGCAACATCAATGTTTAATTCACTTGAAAGAAGTAAACATGCTGCACGCATCGCTTGTGCATCTAAAGTTGGGCCGCTACTTAAACCAAATTGTACACACGCACGACGCGGGAATACGCTATCCTTTTCAAAGTCGACACGACCTGATAAACGGGTGACAGTTTCGATGTTAAAGCCTTGGTTAGACACAATTTGTGTAACCGCTTGTAAATGTGCGGCAGTGAGTTCAGGTGCTAAAGCCGTGACGATATAACGAGTACGGCCTCCTTCACTTACCCATTGATCGTATTCTGCGCCTGTGATTGGTTTAAAGCGCACTGTTAAGCCAATATCATGTGCTAAAATCAGAATTTCTTTCATTGCCAACGCGGTCGCAGTTTCATTATCAGAAGCGACCACAATGCCCAATGTGAGTTGATTATGAATAACAGCCTGACCTACATCCAGTATTTGCAATGAATGTACGGATAGTACTTGCATTAATCGGGTAAACTGGTTTGGTTGGTCTGGTCCTAAAAAGGATATAAGAATGATTTCTCGCATGAATTGACTCTAGTCTGAGTGACAACTATTGTAAGAATCATAATCGAATTTCAATATAATTGCCTTGGAAGTTTAACTTGATTGCGCCTAGACAAGGGCTATTTGCTAGCCTACTGATCGTTAGTTTTGCATTGCATACCTTTTTATTGGTGATTGCAACGACACACCAGCTCAATGAAAACCGTGCGAGTCAAGGTCAGCTCATGACCAGTCAGCTCGTTGCAGACAGCTTATCTGAGCTAGAACCTGCCAATACGGTATCTTTAGCTCTGATTGCCAATCGCTATGCGACCAATCCAAGCGTTGCATCTATTCGCATTCTTGATGCCAACAAACAAGTACTGGCAACGAGTGGAATTTCAAAAACTCGCCAAGGTGAGATTTTTGCTCGCGATGCGCTGCAAAATGAAAAGAAAGTAGGCTCTATCGAGATCACGCTTATTCAGCCAAGTATTGGGGAAATTCTTCGTACCCAATGGCTAGCAATCTTAGCTTCTCTGTTTTTGCATGTTTTATTATGGCTTGCTTATCGCGCGATTGCTCGTCCAACCCGTAGCGAATATTTAGCCCGCATTAATGAAGAGAACCGCTTAAAACATGAAATTCAGCAGTTAACTCAGGCGCTTGCACTAGAAAAACAAAATACGGTGACATTGGTTGCCCAAGCTCAGCAGCAAGCGAAAGGTAAAGCTAAACCAGCGGTTCGCCCACAAACCGAAAAAACTTCAGATTCAGCTGATCAACATACTTTGGCACTCAATATCCAGTTTTATGACCCTAAACAGTTATTAAGTAGTGTTAACCAATCTGTTTCTGTTCCGTACTTTAAACTTTGTCAGCTCTTTTTAAACAAGAGTATTGAGTTGTGCGTTAAGCATTACCAATTGAAGCTAACAGATATTGAAGTGGTAGATGAGTTTAATGCCGAGGGCGCGACACTTGCGATTTCAACCTCGCATACTCACGCTGTAGAGTGTCTGCTTATGGTTGGAACCGTATTCCAGTTGCTCTCTGAAGTTTTATATAAACGTTACCGCGAAGATAAACGCTTTGCATTGCAAACGCGTAGCGCAACTTGTAATGCTGTGGAAGCGATGCAAATTGATGCGAAAGAAGCTGCTCAACGTTTAGCACAGCATCTTCATGCGAAAGAGTCTGCTTTATATCTTGAGAATGATCAACTCAAGGCAATTCAAGACAGCTATCAACTTGTTGCGCTGCCAAACCCAAGCAATGTCATGACTCGTCATGCATTTATGATCAATGGCATGAATGCAGAATGTGCTGAACTTGCTCAAAATATCAGAACTGAAATTTTGATGGGTAAAAAATCAATCCCACAAAATGATAGTCCAAGTAGCGCAGCTTCATAAAAAGTAAGTGTTCGCAGCAAAACCTAGCCTTTTGGCTAGGTTTTTTTATTTAAATTCATAGATTTTGTTTTAAATTACCCCTTTTTCTTATGATTTATTTGTATAAATAAAGCTGGATCTATTCTTTAGAGGAGTAAATTTGGATAAATCAGAATCATAGGCAAAATTCTCTAAACAGCGTAAACTATGCAAAATTTATTAAATAGAAATTGTCTAACGACAAAAAAAGGTGAAAGCGAATGCCGCTGAGTCGTGTTGAAGATCTTGTCGCCGATATTCGTGCAGGCAAAATGGTTATCTTGATGGATGACGAAGATCGCGAAAATGAAGGTGATCTTGTCATTGCAGCAACGCATGTTCGTCCTGAAGACATTAACTTCATGATTACTCATGCACGTGGTTTAGTTTGCCTAACGTTAAGCCGTGAGCGCTGTAAACAGTTAAACCTTCCGTTGATGGTTGACCAAAACGGTGCCCAGCATAGTACAAACTTTACCTTATCAATCGAAGCCGCTGAAGGTATTACAACTGGTATTTCAGCAGCAGAGCGTGCACATACAATTCAAGCTGCTGTCGCAGCGCATGCAAAGCCAAGTGATATTGTACAACCGGGTCATATTTTCCCGTTAATGGCGCAACCAGGCGGTGTTCTACATCGTGCAGGTCACACCGAAGCAGGCTGTGATTTAACACGCTTAGCAGGTCTTGAACCCGCTTCTGTCATTTGTGAAATCATCAATGAAGATGGCACAATGGCACGCCGTGCAGATTTAGAAATTTTTGCCGAGAAGCATGGCTTAAAAATTGGTACAATTGCGGACTTGATTCACTACCGCATGACCAATGAGCAAACGGTTGAACGTCTGGATCAAAAAACCATTCAAACAGAATACGGTTCATTTGAACTCTATCGTTATCGTGAGATTGGTAACCCAGACATTCATTTGGCTTTAGTCAAAGGCGAGCCAAAAGAAGGTGTTACAACAGTACGTGTACATGGTTTCAGTCCAATTCGCGATTTACTTAAGCTGAATAAAGCTGGTGGTGAACCTGCGTGGAATCTAGACCGTGCACTACAGACAATTGCAGCGAGTGATCGCGGTGTTTTAGTCTGGATCGGGCAAGATCATTTGCAAGACTTGGGACCAGCGCTGGATGATTTAAATAAACCAAAACCGGTGAAATCCAATGCAGCACTTTCACATCAATATCAAACGATTGGTGTAGGCGCTCAAATTTTGCGTGATTTAGGTGTTGAAAAGATGAAGCTTCTTAGCTCACCATTACGTTTCAATGCTTTATCTGGCTTTAATTTAGAAGTAGTGGAATATATCACTGCTGATCAAATCACAACGAAATAATCGAGGTTGCTATGGCAATTCGCCGTATTGAAGGTTTATTACATCTCGCAAGCGAAGGTCGTTATGCGATTTTAGTGGGTCGTTTCAACAGTTTTGTTGTTGAACACTTATTGGATGGTGCAATCGACACATTAAAACGTCATGGCGTAAATGAAGATAACATTACTGTTATTCATGCTCCTGGCGCATGGGAACTCCCGATTGTTGCTAAAAAATTAGCTACATCAAATCAGTTTGATGCAATCATCGCACTTGGCGCAGTTATTCGTGGTAGTACACCACACTTTGACTTCGTTGCTGGTGAATGTGCAAAAGGTTTAGGTGTAGTGGCGTTAGAAAGCAGCTTGCCTGTCATCAATGGTGTATTAACTACTGATAGCATCGAGCAAGCCATCGAACGTTCAGGTACAAAAGCAGGAAACAAAGGTAGCGAAGCTGCTTTAACTGCAATTGAAATGGTTAATTTATTAAAGGCAATTTAAAGCATGTCTCAAACACTGCAAGCCGCTTATGCAGCAAAACGCAAAGCACGTCGTTTTGCTGTACAAGGTATTTATGAGTGGCAAATGAGTCACAATCCTGTACATGAAATTGAAGCACGTACTCGTGCTGAAAATGCGATGCACAAGGTAGACTTAAATTACTATCACGAACTATTAACGCAAGTGATTGCACTGCGCGACGATCTTGATGCATTACTCATTCCGGTACTTGACCGTGAACTTGATGCACTTGATGGTGTAGAGCTCGCAACCTTACGTTTAGGTGCTTATGAGTTACGTGATCATTTAGAAGTACCTTATCGTGTAGTTCTTGATGAAGCCATTGAACTCGCCAAACACTTTGGTGGAGCAGATAGCCATAAATACATTAATGGCGTTTTAGATCGTTTAAGTTCAACACTACGTAGTGCTGAAAAACAACAAGCAAACTAATAGGTTTGAAGTTGATATGGCTGAGTTTTCTATTATTGACCAATACTTTAACAGACAATCTTACACAGATGTCACCTTAGGTATTGGAGATGACTCAGCCTTAATCACCCCTCCTGTAAACCAACAATTGGTGATCTGTGCAGATACGCTAGTTGCTGGTCGTCACTTTCCTCTTAATACATCAGCGCATGCAATTGGCTGGAAAAGTGTGGCTGTTAATCTTTCAGATATTGCTGCCATGGGTGCTAAACCCCATAGTATTTTACTTGCGTTAAGCTTACCTACTATTGACCATGAATGGCTCGAAGGATTCAGTCAGGGCATCTATGACTGCTGTAATCAATTTGGCGTTGCTCTCATTGGTGGAGATACGACCCAAGGTCCACATCTCACCATTACCGTGACGGCTATGGGCTGGATTGAAACCGGACAAGCTGTGTTACGTTCGGGCGCAAAAGTCGGTGACTATGTTTGTGTAAGCGGTCAAGTTGGAGATGCAGCTTATGGTTTACAACACCTAGGACACCCCTTACAACAACGACTAGACTACCCGACACCACGTTGTCAGCTTGGACAACAGTTGAAGGGATTAGCCTCTAGTATGATTGATATTTCTGATGGATTAGCCCAAGATTTAGGCCATATTTTAAAAGCATCCAAGGTTGGAGCACGACTCTTCTTGGAAAAACTACCTGTCGATCCAGTATTACAACAATTAAACGAACAACAACGTTGGCAATATGCTCTGGCTGGTGGTGATGACTACGAATTATGTTTTACAATAACACCGCAAAATTATGAAAAACTTTTGCAAAAACAATTGGACGTTAAGATTACAATGATTGGACAGATCGTTGAACAAACAAAACTAACTTTTGAGCATTTGGGTTCAGATTACCCGTTGCAAATTCATGGATACCAACACTTTGCATAAACCGCCGATTCATTTTAAGAACATGTCTTGGTTCAACCGCTGCATCGTTTTCTGTGGGGTTGGTTTTGGATCTGGTCTCGCACCTAAAGCACCCGGCACTTTTGGCTCTGCTTTTGCCTTACTTTTCATTCCTATCTGGGTATCTCTCGGTTTTACGTTAAGTACAATTGCTATTCTCATCATGTCCTTGGTGGGAATTTATATTTGTGACCAAACCGCAAAAATCATTGATGTTCATGATGATGGACGAATTGTGTGGGATGAATTTGCAGGACAATCAATTACTCTGCTGCCTTTAATATATTTTAATATTATGTCGTTACAATGGGCGCTAATTGGTTTTTGCTTATTCCGTCTGTTTGATGTTTGGAAACCTTGGCCAATCCGTGTTGCCGACCAGAAAGTTGCTGGTGGCTTCGGAATTATGCTGGACGACATCATTGCAGGGCTTTGGGCGGCACTATGTATCATCATATTTATTACTTTTTGGGGCGTAACGCCATTTAAGTAGGTTTACTCATGTCAACTACCGTTATTATCCTTGCTGCAGGCAAAGGAACGCGAATGCGTTCACAACTACCTAAAGTATTACAACCTTTAGCTGGTCGCCCGCTACTAGGACATGTTATTAAAACCGCAAAACAACTATTAGCAAAAAACATCATTACCATTTATGGACACGGCGGCGATCACGTAAAACAGACGTTTGCACAAGAAAATATTGAATGGGTTGAACAAGCAGAACAATTAGGTACAGGTCATGCTGTACAAATGACTTTACCAGTACTTCCTAAAGACGGTATTTCATTAATTCTATACGGTGATGTCCCTTTAGTACGTCAAACAACGCTAGAGCAACTTGTTGAAGTATCAAGTAAAACTGGTATTGGCATGATTACTTTACATGTCGACAACCCAACAGGTTATGGTCGTATTGTTCGCCAAGACGGAAAAATTCAAGCGATTGTTGAACATAAAGATGCAACAGAAGCTCAGCGTCAAATTCAAGAAATCAACACAGGTATTTACTGTGTAAGCAATGCAAAACTTCATGAATGGTTACCTAAGCTTTCTAATGAAAATGCTCAAGGCGAATACTATTTAACTGACATCGTTGCAATGGCGGTAGCAGATGGCTTAGAAATTGCCTCTATTCAGCCAGAACTTGCTTTTGAAGTTGAAGGGGTTAATGACCGCTTACAACTTGCAGCACTTGAACGTGATTTTCAGCAACAGCAAGCAAAAGAGCTTATGCAACAAGGCGTAACTTTTGCCGACCCTGCCCGTTTTGATTTACGTGGTTCTGTAAAAGTTGGACACGATGTTCGTATTGATGTGAATGTCATTATTGAAGGTGACTGCGAAATCGGTGACTTTGTAGAAATCGGTGCTGGTTGTATTTTGAAAAATACAAAAATTGCAGCAGGAACTAAAATCCAAGCGTATAGCGTTTTTGATGGTGCAATTGTTGGGGAAAATGCCCAAATTGGCCCATTTGCACGCTTACGCCCAGGCGCGAAATTGGCTAACGAAGTCCATATTGGTAACTTCGTAGAAGTCAAAAACACAACTATCGGTCTTGGCAGTAAAGCCAATCACTTCACCTATTTAGGTGATGCTGAGATCGGTGCTGACTCAAATATTGGGGCAGGTACAATTACTTGTAATTATGACGGTGCAAATAAACACAAAACCACTATTGGCGATGCAGTCTTTATCGGTTCTAATAGCTCGCTGGTTGCGCCTGTGACTATTGGAAATGGAGCAACAGTCGGTGCGGGTTCTGTGATTACGAAAGATGTGGCTGAACAAAGTCTCTCCTTTGAACGTGCTCAACAAATTTCTAAAGCAAATTATCAACGTCCCCAAAAGCGTGAAAAATAAGAGGATTGAATTATGTGTGGTATCGTCGGAGGCGTTGCAGAGCGTTGTGTAACTGAGATTTTAATCGAAGGTTTAAAACGTCTTGAATATCGCGGTTATGATTCAGCGGGCGTTGCTTTACTGAATAATCAACAAGTTTTACGTGAGCGTCGTGTGGGTAAGGTCATTAACCTTGCCGATGCAGTTGCTGATCAGCAGCTCACTGGGGTCGTTGGTATTGCTCATACACGTTGGGCAACACATGGTAAACCAACTGAAAATAATGCTCACCCGCACATGTCGGGTAAAGTGGCAGTCGTTCACAACGGTATTATCGAAAACTATCAAGAGCTTAAAGATGACCTTCAAGCTTTAGGATATGTATTTACCTCTCAAACAGATACAGAAGTTGTTGCTCACTTAGTTGCTGAAGCACTAAAAAGCACTGACAGCTTACTTGAAGCAGTAGAATCTGTTGTTCCTCAGCTTAAAGGTGCATACGCACTGGGTATTATCCATAGCGATTATCCAGATGAGTTAATCACTGTACGTGAAGGTTCACCACTTGTGATTGGTGTAGGTATTGGTGAAAACTTTATTAGTTCAGACCAACTTGCGCTTTTACCTGTGACTAACCGTTTTATGTATTTAGAAGAAGGTGATATTGCTCGCCTGACTCGTACTTCAATTGAAGTATTTGTAAACGGTCAACCTGTTGAACGTCCAGTGAAAGAGCTTGACGCAACAGTAAGCAATGCTTCAAAAGGTGAATACAAACACTACATGCTCAAAGAAATTTATGAGCAGCCAGAAGCAATCAAACAAACGATTTCTCAAGCACTTGATGGCAACAGCTTACGCGAAGATTTCTTGCAAGATGCAAATGCAGATTTCAGCAAAATTCAAAGCGTACAAATCATTGCGTGTGGTACAAGTTACCACTCAGGCATGATCGCGAAATATTGGTTTGAACAACTGATTGGCGTGCCATGCCAAGTTGAAATCGCGAGTGAATTCCGCTATCGCACACCTGTAATTGTTGAAAATACGCTTTATGTGTGTATTTCTCAATCAGGTGAAACAGCCGATACTTTAGCTGCATTACGTGAAACTCAAAAACGTGCCAAAGCAAACAAGCTCAGCATTCAGACTTTAACGATCTGTAACGTTGCAACGTCTTCAATGGTACGTGAAACTGATCACCACTTATTGACCCTTGCTGGGCCTGAAATTGGTGTTGCATCAACTAAAGCGTTCACCACTCAGCTTGCTGCGCTCATGTTACTCGTTCTAAAAATTGGACAAGTAAAACAGCGTATTAGCAACACGATGATTGAAGAGCTTGCTCGTGAATTATGGCACAGCCCGAAAGTCATTCTTGATACGCTTAAAAATGATGATGAAATTTTACGTTTATCAGAATTGTTCGTTGAAAAACAACACTGTTTATTCTTAGGCCGTGGCACGCACTATCCAATCGCATTGGAAGGCGCATTAAAGCTTAAAGAAATTTCATATATTCACGCAGAAGGTTATGCGGCTGGTGAGTTAAAACATGGGCCATTGGCACTTGTTGATAATGAAATGCCAATCGTTATTCTTGCTCCAAACGATGAAATGCTTGATAAGCTTAAGTCGAATATGGAAGAAGTACAGGCGCGTGGTGGTGAATTATTCGTTTTCGCTGATGAAAATAGCGGTATTGCCGAAAAAGATCGTCAACACGTTGTACAGATTCCAGCAGTAAACGAATGGCTTGCACCAATCATTTATAGCGTACCAGTTCAGTTGTTGTCTTATCACGTTGCTGTATTACGTGGTACAGACGTTGACCAGCCACGTAACTTGGCGAAGTCAGTAACTGTAGAATAAAAATATAGAGTTATCAAAGCTGTCATAGTTTTGATAACTCATATTAAAAGCCCGATATGCATAATTGCCTATCGGGCTTTTTTATTGCGTTCATAAAGCCCTAAGAAAAAGTCTCTAATGTTTATTAATTTATTCTTACAAATACAATTAAATCAATATGTTACGTTAACAATTTTACAAACTAATTTCTTGTTGAAATATAAAAATATGATATAAAACACGCTTCGAAATTTACTTAATAACTATTAATTTCGACTATTACAAAAACTTTCTAATTATAAGGAGTGGCTCAACATGGCCAATGGTTTTCCAGAAGGAAATTTTAGAATCATTAATAAAGCGACTGGTGCGTGTATTTCAAGTCTGTATGGTGGTCAATCCCACGGTCTGCAAGATGCAGCGACTGCACGTGGTGAAACTGGGGTTTTGTCATATTCCCATACAAACGACCGTGAATTTACGGTACATGACAAAGTTAAAAACATAGAAGAAGAGCTTTGGTATTTTGATAGTAGTGCAGATACTTACGGCCGACGAAAGAATATGCTTTATAACTATGTTCAAGATATTCGTTCTCGTTGGGTCTTAGGTGCCAATATTGAGGCAAAACCCATTGCCTATAAATTGCGAGACCAAGACTTAGAAAAATTTCTGGGGCTTTTACCAGAGCAAAATAAAGAAACTCTCGCCCACTTAAGAACCAGTGATTGTCTTGATATTACTCATTTAATTTGTGCATTTATCTATGTTAACTGCGAAGAAACTGTTAAATCCGAACTCATTGGCAAGCTTGATGATAAAAAGTTTGATGATTATTTAAATACAGTACTGGCTTATGATTCGCTTCATAACATTCAGCAAAAGTTCCAAGAATATGCTTCCTCTTCTTTTCTAGATTTAAACATTCCTGAACTTAAAGATTTGCCTGAGAATCCTTTCACTCAGTATCATGAGCAGCTCTATAAAATAATTATTGCTTCTATCAAATTAGATATCTTGAACAGACAGAATTACAGCTCAGATTCGGTAGAGTTCAGATTGGCTTTAAGACATCAGAATCTTAATACACTTCTAGGAAAACTGAAAAAAGAGAAATTTGAGGAGCTTCAAGATAAGGTATGGAAAGAATATGAAAATATTGAAAACCCTCAAAAAGAAGCTGTAAAAATCATTCAGGAGCTTAGAGAAACTCTAAATTTAAATACGAATGGAAAAAATATTGATACTGCCAAAAAGATTTTACAGACAGGCTTAAAATCAAATGAGTCTTTTGAGCAGCTCAAAACAGCGTTAAACCATACTCATGGTAAAGAACTACAAGCAATCAATATGTATGGTGGCAATATTTTCTTGCAAGGAAGTGGTCGCCAATATCAAACTAAGTGGGCATTTGAAGATGGTTATATCTTTGTAGAAGGCCAGCCAGATGCTGTACTGACATGTTTAGGTGATACGCATGTATATATCAGTCATCGATCTGATAACCCACATCAACGTTGGGAATTTAAGAGAGCTTAATCTAGCTTTTCTGAGCGTAGGTTTTAGAACACTCCCCTAGGCCTCTGTGTCCCAACGGACGTTTTACTTTGCGCTGATTTAAAGTGTGAGAGATCATTGCGACACAGAGATAAAGGAGCTAAGCGAACTTAGCCCATTTCAGTTTTGTCGCAGCGTCGAATGCTGCTGAACAAGTTAGGGGCAAAGTCCTGTGGGAGATCAGGACTTTGCAAACTGGTGTGCTTTAAACGTTGTACGGTTTGAGGTGAATACACCTGTGCAAGCTGTTGGCAAACACAATCGCAACTGGTTTGCATGTGTTCACCTGACAAACAAATTCTTTTAAATTCCTGCTGAGCTTTGGCATCAGCATTTGTAATACCGTAAACACCTGCAATAAGGTTTAAAATTAATATAAATTTATGAAGTTTCATATTATTCTCATGATTATTTATATCTACATTAATATAAAAATATAATTCATCTAAATATTAAAATAATTTTTTAAATAAAATTAATCCTCCCACAGAAATAGGAAAATAAAATAATTAAGATTTTAAAATAAAAATAATTTATAAATTTAAAAAATTAGGTCGCAAAAATCCAAATTTTAAATAAATAAAATAGTTAAATGAGAGAGAAAATAAGTTTGAATAATAGCATGGCCAACTCCTTAAAAATGGAGTCCTGCCACCAAATCACCGTCAATTGATTAGGGTGGCAGAACGAAAGAGGGTTAGCAGACTGACCTAGCGACCAGCACGCGCGAACGCGTCCCCCTTCCGCCCTACCATAGAGAAAAAGGGGGCACAAAGGTTCCACATGGGAAATACTCAGAAAGTATAACCCATTCGCTAGGATACGGTCTGCTAAAACCGACTGGCAATGTAGGCCAGCAACGAAATAATAATCGGTATAATAAAGAACGTCAATTTATTTTAATGAAAAAGTTTAAATATAATAATTTAATTAATACTTAAATAATATTATCCTTTTTATTATACTCATGACTTTTAATTAATTTTAAAATATAAACTTGGGTTATATACATTTAGTTAATAAAATAAATTAATCGTTAAGTAATTTAAAAATATATCATTATCAAAGCAGCCATAACTTTGATAACTCATCTATTAGAAAGCCTGATATGTCTTTGAAATACATATTGGAATTTTTTATTGCATTCATAAAGCTCTAAAACATAGTAGCTCCCTTTTATTAAGGTATTCTAATAAATATAAATAATTCAATATGTTATATACAAAAACCAACAAAAACACTTGGATTTATACATGAAAAGTTATGGTATAAATCACGCTTCGAAATTTGCCTAATAACTATAAATTTCGACTATTACAAAACACTTTCTAATTATAAGGAGCGACTAATCATGGCTAACGGATTCCCAACTGGAAACTTTAGAATCGTTAACAAAGAAACAGGTGCGTGTATCGCAAGCGCATACGGTGGACAAACCCATGGCTTACAAGATGCTGTAACTGCACGCGGTGAGACAGGTGTTTTACCTTACTCTCATACAAATGATCGACTATTTACGGTACATGATAAGGTTAAAAACATAGAAGAAGAACTTTGGTATTTTGACAGCCAAGACTATCGCAGTGGTCGAGAAAATAAGCTTTATAACAAAGTTAAAGATATCCGTTCTAGTTGGGTGCTCGGTGCTCATGTTGAAACAGATGCGATTGCATATAAATTATTTGATAAAGACTTAGAGCATTTCCTTAGTCTTTTACCAAAGCAAGATGAAGAAACACTCGCCCACTTAAAAACCAGTGATTGTCTTGATATTGTTCATTTATTACAAACATTTATTTATAGTAACGGCGAAGAAACGATTAAATCGGAACTTGTTGGTAAACTTGATGAGACTAAGCTGAACGAATATTTAAATGCCGTACTCGCTCATGAGTCAATTCGTCGCATCGAACAAAAGTTCCATGAATATGCTGCCTCTCCTTTGCTATTTTTAGATATTCCTGAATTTAAAGATTTGCCTGTGAATCCTTTCGCTCAGCAGAATGAACAAATCTATAAGATCATTCTTGCCTCTGTGCAATTAGATGTCTTGGATCAAAAAGATTGGACTACAAGGTCAGAGTTCCGATTGCATTTACGCCATGACAATATCGATGCTCTACTAAAAAATATGAAGAAAGAGAGCATGGCGGAGCTTCATGTAAAAGCATATAAAGAATATGAAAATACCCAAGACCTCAAAAAAGAAGCCGTAAAAGTCCTTTTAGAGCTTAGAAAAACTCTAGATTTACATACGAATGAAAAAAATATGGATACGGTCAAAAAGATTTTAAAAGTCAGCTTAAAATCAAATGAGTCTTTTGAACAATTGCAAACAGCGTTAAACAGTACCAATGGTAAAGAAATAAAACCTGTTAATTGGCATAGTGGTAATGTCTTCTTGCAAGGTGCGGGTCGCCAGTACCAAACTAATTGGGCATTTGAAGATGGCTATATCTTTGTAGAAGGCCAACCAGATGCTGTACTGACACATCTCTGGGGTTCATCTGTAGGTATTAGTCAACGATCTAATGACCCAAAACAGCGCTGGGAATTGAAATAAGCTGAGTCTAGGTTCTTTGAATTTAGGTTTTAGTCATTGAGACAGTGACTCGCAAAGCTAAGTAAGTTTATTTTCAATCATCCAAAGAATTTAAAATCATTCTTTGGATGATTTTTAGTTTTATAGACATAAATCCAATTATAAAATTGAAATATTTATAAATTTCTTATACTTTAAATTGCTTAAAATTCATTCAAAAACAGTAACAATAAGATAGGTAAAACATGATTTCTTTAGAGCTTTTCATTACATTTTTAATGACTACGATTATTTTTGCTTATATTCCTGGACCAGCAATGCTGTATACCGCTGCACAAACGCTTTCTCGCGGTAGAAAATCGGGTTTAATGGCAGCATTTGGGATTTTTTTAGGAGGCTGTTTTCATATTATCGCGGCCTCTTTGGGCTTAACGACCATCTTTCAAATCATTCCAAAACTCTATGATATTATTAAAATTTTAGGTGCTTTGTATTTAGTTTGGTTAGGCATTAAATTAATTAGATCTACCTCTGCCCCGACTCTTCAGCAAAATATTGAAAATAGTCAGTTATCTTTAAAACAGAGCATTTTGGTCGAAGTGTTAAACCCTAAAACCGCTATTTTTTATATCGCATTTTTACCTCAATTTATTAATACCTCATTCGATTTTCCAGTCTGGTCTCAATTCATCATTTTAGGGCTAATTGTGAATCTGATCTTTGTGTCTGCCGATGTGGTTTGTGTGTTTTTAGCCAACTACATTAGCCAAAAATTAACAAAATCAAAGAAGCCCCAAAAATCTATGTCCGTGATGGGGGGACTCATTTTTATGGGGCTAGGCGTTTTTCTTGGCTTTAAAAACCAGTAGTTTCTACGGGTAAACGTTTACCTAACAAAGAAAAAGTAACATCCGCAACTTCCAACGGGTCTGAACTGGTCCAAATAATATGATTCCCCTCATTTGGACTTTCAGAACTTAAATGATATTGATTGAGCTGCCGAATTAATTGCGCTGTTACAGCTTCCGAAGGCTCAATAATTTGAATATCACCACCTACAATTTCTTGAATCGTATCTGTGACAAACGGATAGTGTGTGCATCCCAAAATAATCGTATCGACTTTTTGCTCGACTAACGGCGCCAAAATATTTTTTAAATAATCTTTAACTTCCGCTGTATGTGCTTTGCCCGTTTCAATTTTTTCGGCTAAGCCAATACAAGGCACTAAAGACACTTTAATATCTTGCGCATACGTTTCAATTAAACTTTTTAAGTTTTTACCCCTCACCGTCGTTGCAGTTGCCAAGACAGCAATATGCTTGCTTTGTGTTATTTTCACTGCCGGTTTTACTGCTGGTTCTATGGCAATAAGTGGCACATTAATTTGCGCTCTAATGGTTTCAATCGCTACAGCCGTCATGGTGTTACAAGCAATCACGATCGCTTTGCATTTGCCATGATCCACTAAATTTGAAATTAAATGCGTGGTTCTTGAAACAATCCAGTCACTTTCTTTGTCTCCATACGGGACATATTTCGAGTCAGCGAAATAGATAATATCTTCATTCGGAAGAGCCTGCCGAATATGCTTAAAGAGAGACAGTCCGCCTAAACCAGAATCAATCATTCCAATCGGGTTATTCTTCTGGTTCATTATTTTTCCAATTTAAAATTCAAAAAGAAACTATATTTTTCATTATTATATTCTGTTTTCTATCGGTTTTTAAATCAGGCCCAACGAGGACCTGACCTAAATTTCGAATTTTGTTTTAAGCTGCCGCTTTTTGTTCCTTAATCCAATTTTTAATGCGTGCATCCAGTATATTTAAAGGCAAGGTTCCTGCATTTAAGATCATGTCATGGAAGGCTTTGATATCAAAGCGATCTCCAAGCTCATGTTTCGCAAGCTCTCTTAATTCTAAGATTTTTAGTTGGCCCATCTTATATGCCAATGCTTGGGCAGGAATAGCAATATAGCGGTCTGTCTCTGCCTGAATGTCGGGTTCATCTAAAGCAGAATGTTCTCTCATAAAATCAATCATTTGCTGGCGGGTCCACTTTTTATAATGCACGCCAGTATCGACCACTAACCGACACGCACGGAACAACTCACTCGATAGTCTTCCATAGTCTGAAAGCGGGTCTTTATAGAAACCAACGTCTTTACCCAATTGCTCTGCGTAAAGTGCCCATCCTTCAATATAAGCGGTGTGATTGGGCTGCTTTCGGAACATCGGTAAATTCGGCAGGTTTTGGGCAATATCAATTTGCATATGGTGGCCGGGAATTGCCTCATGGTAAGCGGTCGCTTCCATTGATATTTTGGAACGTTCAGAGAAATCGCCTGTATTCACATACACTTGTCCGGGGCGTGAACCATCAGGTGTTCCTTGATGATATTCGGCACCTGCCGCTTCTTTTTCTCGATATTGCTCTACGGGTAAAACTTCGACTTTATTTTTGGGTAATAGACCAAATAGCTTCGGCAACTCTGGTTGCATTTGTGCAATATACCCGCGATAAATCTCTAAAATTTCTTCACGAGATTTTGGGAAAACGGCGGGATTTGTTTTTAATGATTGTTGGAAACTTTTTAAATCGTTGAAACCTTGTGCTTTGGCAATTTTAAGCATTTCCGCTTCTATACGAGCAACTTCTTTTAATCCGAGTTGATGGATATTTTCGGGGCTTTCTAGCGTGGTCGTATTATTTTCTACATAGAAGCGATAGAGTTCATCACCTTTTGGCAAGCTCCATATACCCTCGTGTTGTCGTCCATAGGGTAAGTAATCTTTCTGAATAAACGTTCCGAGTTTTTCATAAGCAGGCCGAACATTCTGATCTATGGCCTGTAGTATTTCACGGCTTAAACGCTCTTGTTCTGCTTTCGAAATGCTGCTTGGAAACTGCTTTAATGGAGAAGCAAACACACTGTCTTTCCCTGCTGGCGTTGCAATGCTATTAATCTGCTTTACCACCTTTTCAATTAAATACTTGGGTGGCATCAACCCATCTTTTTGTCCTTGTTTTGCTAACTGAGTCCCTTGATCAAGAATAAGAGGGATTTGTTTTAAACGAGCAATATAGTCTTGATATTGCTTAACATTATTAAATGGAATCGAACTAATAAATCCTGGAAATTGTAAATGTAGCCCCCACATTTGATTGAAAGGCATCTCATAGAGTTTCAAATCATAATTTTTAAGTGTTTCTTTCAACTGATAAATCATTAAGTCTTTATTTAATTGATCAGTTGCTGAAAACCCTGTGCTATCAATTGCTTCAAAACGGTTTAAAAAAATTTGAGTAGTTTTTTTATCTTTCTCGATCTGATTTTTTGAAAATTCTGTCCATCGATCGTTGTAGCGTAAATCTCCTAAACCCGTTGCAGTTTCAGGATTATTTTTTAAAGTGTATTCCCACTGTTCTTGTAAAAGCTGGTTTAAAGCTTTCACCCGAACAGAGACATCACTGTTTGGTTTAGATTGTGACTTTTCGATGGTATTTGTATTTATTTCGGGGGTTGCAGCATTAGACGAATGAGACATCCAAAATAAAACACTAACACAAGCAAAATGTAAGGTTCTGTTTTTCATTTAATTATCCAGACATGTGTAATCAAGTTTAAAATATAGACAAAACAAATTACGTGCCAAGCAACCTATAAAATGGTGTAAAAATCGAGTATTTTTTAACTCAATGATTTTATAAATTAATTTTCTTTTTAATCAAATTATTTATAGTTGCTATCTATATTCCATATCTGACTTTAATAGATCAGAAACTTAAAAAAAAGCGCACATGAGCGATCTCAGTGCACTTTTTCATTTCTACATTAAAATTGTTTCTTAAGAAAACAAATATTGATAAACAATATAGGCAGCCAGTTTTGCTGTTCTGTTGTCTAAATCAAATTTTGGATTGCACTCGGCAATATCTAAAAGTTTGATTTTGCCGCTCTCTTGAATATGCTTAAAAATTGCTTCAAAAGTAGCTAAATCAATTCCTTTTACAGCAGGTGCACTGACTCCCGGTGCAACCGCAGCCGCGAAAACATCCAAATCAATCGTAACGTACAAACAGTCTACTTTTTCAATAAAAGCATCAACCGCTGCAAGCACTTTTGGTAGGTTAAAAATATTAACCTCATGATCTCTTAAATATGAGCAATTCAGCGCATCGGCTGTATCAAACAAAACTTTAGTATTGGCGTGGTTGGCTACCCCAATACATAAATAATTAAATTGTTTTTGATGTTGCTCAGAAAGCCTTGCTGCCTGTAAAAAAGGTGTCCCAGAGGTGGCATGCTCTGCTTCACGCAAATCAAAATGGGCATCGAAATTGATAATGCCTATTTTTTTATCTGGCGCATGTGCTTGTAGATATTGGAATAAACCACTAAAGCTTCCAAATGCAACTTCATGCCCGCCGCCAAGTACAATCGGCTTTAAACCATTTTGTAAGCTGTTTGCGACTTGTTCAGCCAACTCAGTTTGGGCTTGCTCTAAATTGTCATATTCACAAGTCACTGTACCCAAATCGACAATACTGACTGGGCGATGAATCGGTAAGTTAGCCAGTTGTGTGCGAATTGCATCTGGCGCATCGGCAGCACCGACACGGCCCTTATTACGCTTTACACCTTCATCAGAGCTAAAGCCAATGAGGGCAAATTCGGCATGTTGGTTTTTATTCACAATATGATGGATACGTTGGTGTGCTTCACCCTCGCCATCATGTCGGCCTTGCCATTTAAATGTGTGATTCATGTGACACCGTTTAAAAAATAATTTCCTGTCCATGCTGAATCACTCGCTTAGGCAAATCTCCGCCAAGCCAGTAAACAATTTCAGATGGATGCTCAATATCCCAAGCCACAAAGTCAGCGACTTTACCCTGTTCTAAACTGCCGTGTGTTTGCTCTAAACCGAGTGCTTGTGCAGCATGAATGGTCACACCAGCTAATGCTTGTTCGGGCGTTAAGCGGAAGAGCGTACTGCCCATATTCAGCATTAAACGTACAGAAAGTGCTGGAGATGTACCGGGGTTTAAATCACTCGACAGCGCAATACGCACGCCATGCTTAATCAGGCTTTCAATTGGCGGATATTGTGTTTCACGCAGTAAGTAAAAAGCGCCCGGTAGTAAAACAGCGACCGTACCCGACTCTGCCATTGCTTTGACATCATCTTCGGTCATGTATTCTAAATGGTCTGCCGACAAAGCATGATAACGTGCTGCCAAGCTTGAACCGCCTAACGATGAGAGCTGTTCAGCATGAAGCTTAATAGGTAGACCCAATGATTGCGCTGTTTTAAAAACGCGTTCAACTTGAGCAGGTGAAAAGGCTAAGTGCTCGCAGAATGCATCTACAGCATCGACTAAACCTTCAGCATGCAGTTTAGGCAGCATTTCTGTACAGATATGCTCAATATAAGCATCGCTTTGATCTTTGTATTCTGGTGGTAAAGCATGAGCAGCTAAACATGTGCTTTTTACCGTCATCGGTAATTTTTCACCAATTTGACGGATCACACGCAACATTTTGCGTTCATTTTCGTAGTTGAGTCCGTAGCCAGACTTAATCTCGATGGTCGTTACACCGTCTTGTTGCATGCAGCGAATGCGCTTAAGTGCCGAATTTAATAATTGTTCTTCGCTTGCTTCACGGGTTGCACGTACTGTACTTGCAATACCGCCACCGCTCGCCGCAATTTCAGCATAGCTCACACCTTGCAAGCGTTTTTCAAACTCAACACTACGGTTGCCACCAAAAACACTATGCGTATGACAGTCGATGAACCCCGGGGTTACCCAAGCTCCATTTAAATCAACTGTTTCGGAATATGTGTCGGCAGGAAGTTGTTGTTGTTTTCCAATCCACTGAATGAGATGCCCTTCTGTGACAATTGCAGCATCTTCAATGTAAGAATATTGCCCATTTTGCATGGTCGCAATGTGGCAATTTTGCCAAAGTTTTTTCATTAGCCTTTCCTCAAAACTGCCCAATAGTGAAACCATTGGGCAGTTCATTTGTTAGCTTTCTATCTCAACATTTTGCTGGATAGAATTACTTTCCTTTCCCAAGTTTTGCTGTGGTTTGACCCAGATACGATAAGCAATAGTGAGAAGAGCAAGCCATGTTATACCTACATAAATCGCAGGACGTGAATCAGGGAAATAACCCATCATGGCTAAAATAAACACCATAAAACCAATCGCGAACGCAGGTGCAACAGGCCAACCCCAGACAGGGAAATCAAGTGCTTTAATTTCAGCAGCAGATAATTTACGGCGCATCGCAACTTGCGAAAGCAAAATCATGAGCCAAACCCAAACAGTAGCAAACGTTGCAATTGACGCGATGATCATGAATACATTTTCAGGAATCAGGTAGTTCAACACCACACCAATCAATAGCACACCCGCCATCACAACCACGGTCATCCATGGCACACCATTACGTGATAACTTTTGGAAAATTCTCGGTGCTTGACCACGGTTTGCCATACCATAAAGCATACGGCCAGCGCCAAACACGTCACTATTAATTGCCGAAATTGCAGCAGTCACCACCACAACATTTAGAATATTTGCAGCAGATTTGATGCCTAAATTTTCAAAAATTTGTACAAATGGGCTTCCTTGGCTACCAATCTGGTTCCATGGGAAAATCGACATAAGTACAAAAATAGTCAGTACATAGAACAGTAAAATACGGACTGGAACAGCATTAATTGCTTTTGGTAAAGTCGTTTTCGGGTCTTGTGACTCGCCAGCAGTTAAACCGATAATTTCGATACCACCGAAAGCAAACACGACTACAGATAAACATGCAACCAAGCCTGCAATACCATGCGGCATAAAGCCATCATAAACCCATAAGTTTTGAATGCCAGGCACTACATTGCTATGGTCAACGTGGAAGCCATAAAACATAAGGCCTAAACCACCAATAATCATGGCAACAATGGCCGTAACTTTGATAATGGATAACCAAAACTCGAGCTCACCAAAGACTTTAACGTGAATTAAGTTAATGGCACCCAAGAACATAATCAGCGATAAAATCCAGATCCACCTTGGCACATCGGGATACCAGAACCCCATATAAATACCAAAAGCAGTCACATCGGCAATGGCGACAATCACCATTTCAAAAACATAAGTCCAACCTGTGGTAAAACCTGCCAGTGGACTTATGTACTGTGATGCGTAGTGACTAAATGAACCAGACACAGGGTTATGGACAGCCATTTCACCCAGTGCGCGCATAACGATATAAATTGCAATCCCTGCAACGATATACGCAAGTAATACTGAAGGCCCCGCCATTTTGATGGCGGTTGCCGAACCATAGAAAAGCCCAGTTCCAATTGCTGAGCCCAATGCCAAGAAACGAATATGGCGGGTGTTCAAACCCCGCTGTAGTGTGGAGTTTTGTGACATTATAATCTCCAATCCTTGAGGATATTTAGTTAGATTCGGCCACTCCATGTGACCGTTTTATCAATCACACTTCAGATAAACTAGGGAGTAGTTTTGGAATGAGCAACTCGTTTAGGCAACCACTCGAAAGCAACTCACTTGCCTGTTCAATATCCGGAGCAAAGAAACGGTCTTCGCTGTAGTAAGGAACTTGATCGCGCAAGATTTTACGGGCTTGTTCAAGTTTAGGCGAGCTTTTTAAGCCTTCACGGAAGTCAAGACCCTGACAAGCGCCTAACCATTCGACAGCTAAAATGCCACGAACGTTATCAGCCATTGGCCAAAGACGCTTACCAGCATTTGGAGCCATTGATACATGGTCTTCCTGATTGGCAGAAGTTGGTAAACTATCAACACTTGCAGGATGTGCTAGTGCTTTATTATCGCTCGCAAGTGCAGCAGCTGTCACTTGTGCAATCATAAAGCCTGAGTTAACGCCACCATTTGCGACCAAGAACGGTGGAAGCTGTGACATGTGGCGGTCCATCATCATCGAAATACGACGTTCTGAAAGTGAACCAATTTCTGCAATTGCCAATGCTAAATTATCTGCCGCCATTGCAACAGGTTCTGCATGGAAGTTACCACCAGAAATCACGTCACCTTGTTCAGCGAAAACAAGTGGGTTATCAGATACAGCGTTTGCTTCAATTGCTAAAACTTCAGCAGCCTGACGGATTTGAGTTAGACATGCACCCATCACCTGTGGTTGGCAACGTAAAGAATACGGATCTTGAACTTTGCTACAGTCTTCGTGTGAATGTGCAATTTCACTTGAATCAGTCAATAAATCGCGATAAGCCGCAGCAACATCAATTTGACCACGTTGGCCACGTACTTCATGAATACGTGCATCGAACGGTGAACGTGAACCCAGCATTGCTTCAACACTTAAGCCACCACATACAGTTGCAGCAGCAAATAAATCTTCGGCTTCAAACAAACCGCGTAACGCGTAGGCAGTCGAAACTTGTGTACCATTTAGAAGTGCCAAGCCTTCTTTAGCAGCTAAAGAAATTGGCTCTAAACCTGCAATTTTTAAAGCTTCAACTGCTGGTAACCACTCACCTTTGTAGCGTGCTTTACTTTCACCTAGTAAAATCAATGACATATGCGCAAGTGGTGCCAAGTCACCTGAAGCACCTACTGAGCCTTTAAGAGGAATATGCGGATAAACTTCAGCATTAATTAAAGCCAACAAAGCATCAATCACTTTACGGCGGATACCAGAGAAACCACGTGCCAAGCTGTTTGCTTTCAATAGAATAATTAAACGAACCATTGCATCATCAAGAGGTTCGCCTACACCTGCGGCGTGCGAAAGTACCAATGAACGCTGTAATTGTTCTAAATCTTCAGGAGCAATCTTGGTCGAAGCGAGCAAACCAAAACCTGTGTTAATTCCGTAAGCTGTACGCCCTTCATTTACAATCTGTTCTACACAAGCCACGCTTGCATTAATGGCAGCTGATGCACTTTCATCTAGTTTAACTTTAATCGGGTTGAGGTAAGCTTGACGTAAATCGGCTAAGGTCAGTTTTCCCGGTTGGATTAATAATTCCATGTTGGCTTCCTAATTTTTGGCACTATATTCTGCTGAGACGGCGCTTTTCACAATTGCAAAAAGCACCGCCCGTTCTTTCCATGTATTTTTATTGCGTGATCATTGGCAAGTTTAAGCCTTGCTCTTTTGCACAGTTAATCGCAATTTCATAACCGGCATCGGCATGACGCATAACACCTGTTGCAGGGTCATTGGTCAATACACGAGCAATACGTGCAGCAGCATCATCAGTACCATCACACACAATCACAACGCCTGAGTGTTGAGAGAAGCCCATACCTACACCACCACCATGATGTAAAGATACCCAAGTTGCGCCGCCTGCTGTATTGAGCAAAGCGTTCAACAATGGCCAGTCAGATACGGCATCTGAACCATCTTGCATTGCTTCAGTTTCACGGTTTGGACTTGCAACCGAACCTGAGTCTAAGTGGTCACGCCCAATCACAACTGGTGCAGACAACTCACCACTACGAACCATTTCGTTAAATGCTAAACCAAGTTTTGCACGTAAGCCTAGACCCACCCAACAAATACGAGCTGGTAAACCTTGGAAGCTAATGCGTTCACGTGCCATGTCTAACCAGTGATGCAAATGTTCGTCATCAGGAATTAATTCTTTAACTTTGGCATCTGTTTTATAAATATCTTCTGGATCACCAGAAAGCGCTGCCCAACGGAATGGACCAATACCACGGCAGAACAATGGACGGATATAAGCAGGAACAAAGCCAGGGAAATCAAATGCGTTTTCTACGCCTTCTTCTTTCGCCATTTGACGAATGTTATTACCATAGTCAAATGTTGGAACGCCCATTTTTTGGAAATCAAGCATCGCTTGTACGTGTTTTGCCATAGACTGTTTTGCAGCTTTTACAACAGCTTCTGGTTCTGTTTTCGCACGTTCACGATATTCATCCCAAGTCCAGCCCACTGGTAAGTAACCATTTAATGGATCGTGTGCACTTGTTTGGTCGGTCACCATGTCTGGACGCACACCACGGCGTACAAGCTCAGGTAAAATCTCTGCAGCGTTGCCATGAAGTGCAATTGAAATTACTTTGCCTTCTTTCGTGTAACGGTCAATACGAGCCAAAGCATCATCTAAATCAGTTGCTTGTTCATCTACATAACGTGTACGTAAACGGAAATCGATACTTGCTTGTTGGCATTCGATGTTTAAAGAACAAGCACCTGCAAGTGTTGCAGCTAAAGGCTGAGCACCACCCATACCGCCTAAACCAGCAGTTAGTACCCAACGACCGTTTAAGTCACCGTTGTAATGTTGACGGCCTGCTTCAACGAAAGTTTCGTAAGTACCTTGCACAATGCCTTGGCTACCAATGTAGATCCATGAACCTGCTGTCATTTGACCGTACATCGCTAAAGCTTTTGCATCTAACTCGTTAAAGTGTTCCCAGTTTGCCCAGTGCGGTACAAGATTTGAGTTTGCAATTAAAACACGTGGGGCATCTTTATGAGTTTTAAATACGCCTACTGGTTTACCTGATTGAACTAACAAAGTTTCATCAGTTTCAAGATTTTTTAACGTATCTACAATCTTGTCAAAACATTCCCAGTTACGCGCTGCACGGCCAATACCACCGTATACCACCAATTCTTTCGGGTTTTCTGCAACGTCCGGATCAAGGTTATTCATCAACATGCGTAATGGAGCTTCAGTTAACCAACTTTTAGCCGTCAATTCAGTGCCACGTGGTGCACGGATTTCTACATCACGAAATTTTGTTGTCGTTGTTGTCACAGGCGGACTCCTTCCTTTGAGCTTACATCAGCAGAACATCACTTGTTTCTGCATTTGTATAGTAATGTATTAACTTGTATATACATCCATATACTACACAAATATTTTACGGCGTGAAGAGGCTTGCTCATATTTTTTTGAAAAAAATTAATAAGCTTATGAATTAAATTAATTTATTTTTATATTAAGCATAAAAAAAGCACATATCTTTTCACTAGACATGTGCTTTAAAAAAATAATTTATTTACTTTTAACGTTGAATTAACTCAATAACATAACAATTTTTTGCCCAATTTTGCGGAAAATGGACTGAGGTAATTGCAGTGGTTTTTTCAATTTTTAAAGTCTCATGAGCTGCAAGTAAAAAGACTTTGTCCTCAACCACGACTTCAATGTCAGAACCACTATTAAAAATAAAAATCAGGTCTGCCGAACTTAAAAAGGTCTGTGCTTCTGTACCGTCTACTCTTTGAAAGCGGGCATGAAATTTTGCAGAATCATAAATTAGATTTAAGTCCCGAATTGCACCGTCAAACAGCTCACTTTGCACCTGACTTTCGCCATGAAAAGCAAAAATATCACCTTGTTTTAACGCTTTAACTGGCAAATTATCGACATGCAATCCAATGCCTTGCCCATCAAGTACCGTAATAATTCGCTGCTTATTGGGAAATAGCGAAAATGGCCCAGAAGTGGTCACATCAGCCATCGAAATACGCCAATCGAAATCAGCTTCACCTTGGCTTCGAGCAATTTCTAAAGTAAAGCCAGCACCATTTTTCCAAAGCATTTTTGTATATTGATCGGCCCTGATCAATTCAATCATGGGTTAAATTTCCCTTCAAGATAATAGCGACTACCCGGATAAATCAAACGTGCACTTGAAATAAGCTGTTTGTTTGACCACGTACGGCGACGAATAAGTAAGCATGGTTCAGCTTTAGTAATCTTCAACCATTTACACTCTTGAGGAGATGCTAAAACTGCCTCAACAATGTGCTCACCTTCTGAGACCGGTGCTTTCGCCATGAGGTAAGCATTCGGGGTAATGGTTTTAAAGTCTTGTTGTAGATAATCTGGAATCAGTGCTGCATCAACTAAACGATCTTCGACCTGAACAGGTACATCATTTTCATAATGCACAATAATCGAGTGAAATAATCTTTGCCCTTCGCGTGTCTGCATTAACACGCTTTGCTCTGCATTTGCATAAATTTGCTCTAAGACTAAAACTTCAGCATGGTGCTTATGGTTTCGTGCAATAATCTCTTCGGCAATATTGTTAATCTGAAAAAGTGCAGTACGGCCCTGTCCTTCGGCAACGAAAGAGCCAACACCTTGAATTCGAACAAGTAGGCCCTCAGTCGTTAACTCACGTAGCGCACGATTTACCGTCATGCGGCTGCAACCGAGTTGATTGACCAATTCGCTTTCTGAAGGAATTTTTTTATTTACAGCCCATGAGCCTTCATAAATCTTTTGTGAAATTAGCTGTTTGACGCGTTGATATAAAGGAACTGGACTATCAGCTTCAATCGAAAGCTCAGCATGTTCTTGTTTTGATGTTCTGGGCATAACTAATTACTCAAAAAGGCAGCAGGCAAAAAAGCATTTTAGTTGACATGCTATGTATATACAACCACATACAACATGTTAATTTATGAAATAAATAGATTTTAAAAAGTTTAAAAAATAAACATAGCTCAATAAGAGCTAATTTAAAGTTTTATGTAGAGAAATTCAAATATATAAGGGCTTTATCAATATTTATTTAATAATTATTTCTGCTATGCCTTTGGCTCTATTCAAAGTTTTAGAAAGTATGGTCCTTTCTGATTTACGAAATGATGCTTAAAATTTTTATTTAAAATAACTGATCGATAGTATTCTTCTGCCACACAGTATATTAATAAAACTGGAAGCACATCGAATGCGTAATTATAAAATAGATATTCTTCGTGGAATTTCTATCCTGTTGGTTCTTTTACATCATTTTAATATTCCCTATAAACTTAAAGATACATGGTTAGGTTTTGATTTCTTAGGTGAAGCATTTAGCACAGTCATCGCAAGAAATGGAAATTATGGCGTGACCATGTTTTTCGTAATTTCAGGTTTTTTAATCACTCATCACACCTTAAAAAGAGACAAACAATTTTCCGCAATTAACCTCAAGCATTTTTATATCCGACGAGCAGCGCGCATTTTACCGTGTCTGGTTTTACTCATTTTAGGTGTAAGCATACTTGGGTCATTTGACTTAAAACCTTTTATAAACCAAGCACCCAATGGCATTGAAGTCTCTTATCCTTTGACCATTTTGGCAGCTTTCACCTTCTGGATGAATATCCTGATTATTAAATTCGGTTGGGTAAACTACGCTTTAGGCGTGTTGTGGTCGCTCTCTGTAGAAGAAGTTTTTTACTTTGTTTTTCCATTATTGTGCCTGCTCACCCGTAGTAATAAAGTCTTTATTGCTGTACTTGTTGGAGTAATTCTATATGGGCCTTATTTTAGATCTCTCCATTTTGGAGAAGAAAGCGGTGCATATTTATATCATTATTTTTCGAGCTTTGATGGTATAGCAATTGGCTGTTTAACTGCTATTTTCTCTCATAAATATCAGCCAGATTGGAGCTATAAAAAACCTCTTTCTTGGTTGATTATTTTGAGTATGGTCGCTCTTTATTTATATGCACCAATTAAAGAAGTTAGTACTTGGGCTATCAGCTTATTTGCTTTTGCTACGGGTTTACTGATTTTGTGTTTTCAGCATCCTGCTGGAACGCAAGCGCATAGTCTATTTACAAAAATCATGGTCTGGCTAGGTCAAAGAAGTTATGAAACTTATTTGTTTCATCTGGTTGTGCTGGGTCTTATGAAAGTTGCTTTTATTCCGGCCCAAACCGACTCTAGCATTAAAATTATGCTTTTAATTGCATATCTGGTTCTGACTTTTATTATCAGCGCAATCATCGAAAAATATTATTCCACACCGCTTAACAGCTACATTCGAAAGGTTTTCATTAAAGACAAATCATAAAAATAAGCCCCTAAAATAGGGGCTTTGTTTTGTTAAGTAATCAACATGGTTTCATCGTCTTGCTTAAAAGGATTAGACCATCTCTGCCAAGCTTGTGGTCCTAAAGCCATTTCTTCATCGTTTAACAAGCAGCTATCCAAGCGTTCTATTAAAGCTTGCTCATCCATTTGCATACCAATTAAAACCAGCTCCTGACGCGCATCACCAGTTTGAGCGTCCCAAACCTTTTTAATTTGTTCGATACTGTCTAAGTCACTTGGCCAGTCTTCTTCTGCAACGGCCGCCCACCAATAGCCTGCCAAGCCATGTCGTGCCATCGCGCCTGCTTGTGACCATGAATAAGCCAATGTAGGTTCGACTGCTAACCAGAAAAAGCCTTTTGAACGAATGACTCCCGGCCATTCAGCCTGAACCAAATCATAAAAACGTTCGGGATGAAAAGGTCGGCGGGCACGATAAACAAAGCTACTGATCCCATACTCTTCAGTTTCTGGCGTATGCTCACCACGTAATTCTTTTAACCAGCCTGGCGCTTGTGCTGCTTCATCAAAATCGAATAACTGTGTATTTAAAATTTTATCTAAAGCAATTTTTCCAAATTGAGCAATTTCAATTCGGGCACGTGGGTTTAAGGTCTTTAACATTGCAATTAATTGTTGTTGTTCAACGGAGTCAATCAAATCAATTTTATTCAACACAATCACATCACAAAATTCGATCTGATCGATGAGAAGATCAACTACATTTCGTTCATCCAGTTCACCTAACGACTCGCCACGTTGTTGGAGTGAATCGATTGAACTGTAATCTTTGAGAAAATTGAAAGCATCGACTACCGTGACCATGGTGTCTAGGCGAGCAAATTCGTTTAATGAATTTCCATCTTCATCTTCAAAGGTAAAGGTTTCAGCCACAGGCAACGGTTCTGAAATGCCAGTCGATTCAATCACCAACTGGTCAAAGCGACCTTCATCGGCCAAACGTCTCACCTCGACCAATAAGTCTTCTCGTAAAGTACAACAGATACAGCCATTGCTCATTTCAACTAGCTTTTCATCTGTTCTAGAGAGTTCTGCCCCGCCTTCACGCACTAACGCTGCATCGATATTGACGTCTGACATATCATTCACAATCACGGCAATACGGCGGCCTTCACGATTATTTAAAATATGGTTGAGTAATGTGGTCTTTCCTGCACCTAAAAAGCCCGATAAAACAGTGACAGGAAGCTTAGCAAATGAGTTGGCGTTTGCAGTGCGCATGGCTTGATCTCTTTGAATATTATTTAAACTGATCATGGCTGACCATCTAAATATGGCCAGATCACAGGCGTAATCTATTTCTAAACCACAATAATGTTATGTTATAACATAACCATTGATCAAGTTTTTATTCTGCTTTTATTTAAGCTAACTCAGTTAATCGTTGAAAAAATTGCTTTTATAGTCACTGACAAATTGAGGTTCTATAGTGATGGTCAGGTCCCCATGATCGAAAGCCTTGGCTATCAATATGAATTTGTCCTGAAGCATAAACACCAAGCCCCATGTTAAATGCTTGTCCCTTGGTTTCCCAGAACTGACAAAGTTTGGTTTTGGTTTGCTGAATATTGAACTGGTCTAAGTCGCTTGGTTGTTCTGGTCCAATCCGAAAATCAAGCGCTGCATTAAAAACATGTCGAGATGCATCGGCACCCCCAGCACAGCGGTTTAAAGATAAAGCGCGATAAGCCGATGTCACTTCAAAATCGTTAATCACACCATCGTCGACTAATGCTTTTAAAATGCTAAGCGTCGGAACAATATTGGACCAAATCTCGCGTGGCGGCACCGCATAAGGCTCGACTCCACATTTTTGCCAATCGCGAGCCGAGCGTAATAACTCATAATCTGGCACTAAATTGGCAAGCCCTTTTTGCTTAAGAAATTGCTTGTAAGCTTGCACAGACTGGCCGTGATCTGCGGTTGCGATCCAAGCAGTATAATCTTCGGGTTGTTGTTTTATTCTCGCTATTGTTTTAGAAGGCTGAGGCAAAGAATGATGATGTTTAGAAGCCGTTGGCTTGGGTGTTTGAGTCGTACATGCCGTAAGAGATAATAAAATTAAACCTAAATAACGTTTCATAAATATGCTCTATCTTCACCAAAAAGGGGAAAACTGCTCATTATTAAATTGAAGAAATGTTATAGTATAACAACAATAAAATCCTTTAATTTGTGTTGTTAAATTTTAAAAATAAAAAAGGACGTATGAGATACGTCCTTTTAGAATTGAAGCAACCTTACAGATCAGCTTCGAGTGCAGGTACTGGCTGCTCAGCTTTGAGCTTACGGCGTTTAAATTGATATGCCACCATCAAACATAAAATCCAACCAGGAATCATCATGACTGCAATACGCATATCTGGCGTTAAAGACATTACAACCAAAATGCTCAACATAAACACGATGCATAAATAGTTGCTAAATGGATACATAAAGCTTGGGAACTTAGTGGTTTGACCTTGGCTGTGCATAAATTTACGGAACTTCAAATGAGTCCATGAAATTACCACCCAGTTAATTACGATGGCTGCAACCACCAACATCATGAGCAAACCAAAAGCTTTTTCAGGGAAAATATAATTTAACAATACACATAAGATAGTCACCGCAGCAGAAAGAATCACTGCATTGGTTGGAATACCGCGTTTATTAATGTGTGCAAATACTTTTGGTGCATTTCCTTGTTGTGCTAAGCCCAATAACATACGGCTACTGCAATAACTTGTACCGTTATAAACTGAAACCGCAGCAGTCAAAATCACAAAGTTCAGCAACGTTGCAATTCCTTGGCTATCTAAAGAAGCAAATACCATCACAAATGGACTACCGCCTTCAGCCATCTGATTCCATGGGAAAAGCGAGAATAGAACTAAAAGTGTCGCAATATAGAAAATCAAAATACGATAAATAATCTGATTTACAGCTTTAGGTAAGGTCTTATCTGGATCACGTGCTTCGGCAGCAGTAATACCAAAAAGCTCAATGCCACCGAAAGCAAAAACAATAACTGCCATTGCCATGATTAAACCTTTAATACCAAATGGGAAAAAACCACCCAGTGCCCAAAGGTTAGTAATACTGGCTTGCGGCCCTGCTGTACCTGTTGCAAGTAAATATGAACCAAAACCGATCATTGCAAGAATTGCTAAGATTTTGACAATAGAAAACCAGAATTCCATTTCGCCAAAAAACTTAACGTGCAATAAATTAATGCCATTAATTAAGACAAAGAAGGTTAAAGCAGATGCCCACGTTGGGATTTGTGGCCACCAATATTGAATATAAAGACCAATTGCGCTCAGTTCTGCCATACATACCAGTACATTGAGTACCCAGTAATTCCATCCAGACATGAACCCTGCAAATGGTCCCCAATATTTGTAGGCAAAATGGCTAAAAGACCCGCTTACTGGCTCTTCAACTACCATTTCACCGAGCTGACGCATCATTAAAAAAGCAATAAATCCGGCAATTGCATAGCCAAGGATGACCGATGGACCTGCTAATTTAATCGATTGTGATATACCAAGAAAAAGCCCTGTGCCAATCGCCCCACCCAATGCAATAAGTTGGATGTGCCGATTACTCAAACCGTGTTTCAGGTTTCCTTGCTCTTGTGCTGACATATGATTATTCTCATCCTTGTCACGTAATTTTTTTCCAATAAATTACGTATATCATAAATTTATCAAACTTTCATAGAGATTCATGAAAAATAATTGCGTGACTTTTCTCATGACCGCGAATGAAAACAGAAAATACAAGAAATGACAATTATTATGATATGTGTAATTAAATTATGTATTGCGTAATTTTATGAATTCAGTATTATAGAAACATGAAGCAATTGGTTGTGCTCGGTCTATACCAAACTCATAAGAGAAAAGATGATCTAAATAAAGGTTAAAAACTTATTGAGTAGCTCAGTCCTAGACCGAACTTTTATTTGTATAAGACCCGAGATAAAGACAAGGACGAGAAAATGGAACAAAAACTAAACTCTTTTATTGAAGTTGCACCTCAATCAGATTTCACTATTCATAATTTGCCTTATGGTATTTTTAGCAGAACTAGCCAAGGCGAGCGTCAAGTTGGTGTAGCAATTGGTGATTGGGTGATTGATCTCGCTGCTCTTGAAAAGCACGGTCTTTTAAAACTTTCAGATCATGACACTTACTTTAACCAGCCTACACTGAATAAATTTATCGATTCTGGTAAAGCCAACTGGTCAAAAGTTCGCAAGACACTACAGTCTCTTCTCTCGGTTGAAAATTTAACGCTTCAAGAAAATGAAGCGTTGCGCCAAGAAGTACTGGTTAAGCAAGACAGCGTTACTTTGCATTTACCACTGCAAGTACCAGGTTATACCGATTTCTATTCTTCTAAAGAACATGCGACCAATGTGGGCTGTATGTTCCGTGATCCAAAAAATGCCTTACTGCCAAACTGGACTGAATTGCCTGTCGGTTATAACGGTCGTGCTAGCTCTGTTGTAGTCAGTGGTACTCAAGTCGTGCGTCCATCTGGACAAATTAAACTTCCAAATGAAGAGCGCCCTGTTTTTTCTGCTACACGCAAACTCGATTTTGAGCTTGAAACAGCATTTGTTATTGGTAAACCAACGGAGCTTGGCCAGCCTATCTCGATTGAAAATGCTTGGGACCATATTTTTGGAATGGTATTACTCAATGACTGGTCAGCACGCGATATCCAGCAATGGGAATATGTTCCTCTAGGTCCATTCAATTCAAAATCTTTTGCCAGTGCCATCTCACCTTGGGTGGTAACACTTGAAGCACTTGAGCCATTTAAAGTGGAAGGCCCAGAACAAGAGCCTAAACCTTTAACTTATTTACAAGAAAATGTCGCAAACAGTTATGACATTAATTTAAGTGTTGAAATTCAAAGCCCGAAATCGGCACAAGCTGATGTGATCTGCAAAACTAATTTTAAATATATGTATTGGTCTATGTCTCAGCAACTCACTCACCACACCATTGGAGGCTGTAACGTTCAGGTTGGTGACTTAATGGGTTCGGGTACCATTTCAGGTTCTACACCAGATTCGTATGGTAGCTTGCTTGAGCTTACATGGAACACCACCAAGCCTTTAACACTTGCTAACGGTGAAACTCGTGGTTTCTTACAAGACGGTGATACGCTCATCATGAAAGGCCATTGTGAGAAAAATGGTATTCGCATTGGCTTTGGTGAAGTTCGAAACACGGTTCTTCCTGCATTAACTTTTGATTTTGCAGAAACTTCGGAGCCAGACTATGAAGCTGTATAGTTACTTTCGTAGCTCTGCAGCATACAGAGTACGGATTGGTCTAAACATTAAAGACTTGGCTTATGAGACTGCTCCAGTGCATCTGGTAAAAAACGAGCAGCAAAGCGAAGACTATTTAAAGTTAAATCACAGTGCTCTAGTCCCGACTTTAATTGACGGCGATTTAATCTTGTCGCAATCCTTAAGTATCTTGGAATATCTGGATGAACAATATCCAGAAACCAAGTTACTTCCAAGTGATATACAAGAACGGGCCAAAATCCGCGCCTTTGCACAGTCTATTGCTTGTGATATTCATCCGTTAAATAACCTGCGCGTACTGAAATATTTGAAAAATGATTTAAATGTTTCAGATGAACAGAAAAATTACTGGTATCAGCACTGGATTATTGAAGGTTTTCAAAGTCTAGAGCAGCAATTACAAAATTCAAATGGGCAATTTTGCTTCGGAGAAGTTGCCACAATTGCCGACTGTTGCCTGATTCCACAGGTATATAACGCCAAGCGCTTTAAGATTGATTTAACTGCGTTTCCAAAAATTGATTCAATTTATCACCATTGTTTGTCTATCCCAGCCTTTTATAAAGCGGCGCCAGAACAACAACCAGATTGGGAATAGTAAAAAGGAGTTTTAACATGACATTTGCCATTAAAAAAATACATCACGTTGCATACCGTTGTAAGGATGCGAAAGAGACCGTTGAGTGGTATAAAAAAATGCTCAACATGGACTTTATTTTAGCTTTTGCAGAAGACCATGTGCCTTCGACCAAAGCATTTGACCCATACATGCATTTATTCTTAGATGCAGGACAAGGTAACGTTTTGGCTTTCTTTGAGTTGCCAACTCAACCAGACATGGGCCGCGACGAAAATACCCCTCAATGGGTACAACATATTGCTTTTGAAGTTGAAGACTTAAATGCTTTGATGGCTGCAAAACAGCATTTAGAAGACAATGGCGTGAAAGTTTTGGGTGTGACCAACCATGGCATTTTCCACTCAATTTACTTCTTTGACCCAAATGGCCACCGTTTAGAGCTGACTTATAACGATGTCCATGCTGAAGAAAAAATTGCAAAAATTACTGAAGAAATGAAAGCTGAAATGTTAGAGGAATGGAGCAAAACCAAACGTGCTCCGCATCACACTCATTTCTTACATGAAGCTGAGTTAGGAACCTAATTTTAAAAGAGCAAATTCAAAAGTCGGCATTGATTAGGATTGTTTTAACGAGCAGCTCTATATCAATGCCGATTTATATTATTTAAAACTGCTAAATTTCTAGAAAATTGCGCTATAAACTAGAGCATGGTGGTTTTAGAAAATTGTTGATTATTAAACATGCCAATTTCGCTAATAGAAAAAGGTGATTTCTATTTCTCACTAGGCTCAGGCATGATGTAAAACGCACCAGTTTCAATTTATGTTTTGAACATCGCTGTTTAACGGCTGAAGTAAATTTATTAAGGGTATTTAAATGATTGAAGAAAAAGTATCTGGGGGAGTTCAATCACTTGAAGTCGGTTTATCTGTACTAAACGCCCTTTTGGAACACAATCAACCTATTATTCTCAAAGACTTGTCTAGCAAGCTAGAAATGCATCCTGCCAAGGTACATCGCTATCTGGTCAGCCTTATTCGCATGGAATATGCAAAACAACTTGATGATGGCCAATATGCATTAGGTGATCAGGCATGGCGCTTAGGTCTAAACTGTGTTCAGCATAGCGACACACTACAGCTGGTCCAGCATTTAATTTACGACCTACAAAATAAAATTGGCTGCGGCATACAAATTAGTAAATGGTCGCCTAAAGGCCCTGTGGTTGTTCAATCGATTGAATCAAACCACCCTATCTCGATTGTGACGAAAGTCGGCTCGATTATGCCTTTAGTTAATTCTGCTGCGGGACGTTTATTCGCGTCTTACCTTCCAGAGCATTTTGTTCGTCCATTAATGGAAGCAGAATGGCAAAAGCATCAAGAACTTGGTCTTCAGATTGCACCACAAAACTGGCAAGCGTTTACAGAGCTTAAAGAAACTATTCGCCAGCAAGAAATGTCAGCAGCAAAAGGTGATTTACTGACAGGAATTAATGCTGTGGGTTTACCTGTATTTAACTCAAATCAAAGCATTGAGTTTTGTATTGTCGCACTAGACAGTGAAATGTTTTTGCCAGTCGACCCACAAAGTAAAACGATTGAAATCTTAAAAAATGAAGTAAAGCTCATCAATCAATATATTAAAAGTCGCTAATTAATAGCCATCAAAAAACCAAGAGATCAAACTCTTGGTTTTTTTATATCAGAAACAAAAAAGCTCAGCTTATTTAGTTTCAAGCACGCCACGGCGAATCTGGTCACGTTCAATCGACTCAAATAACGCTTTGAAGTTACCTTCACCAAAACCGTCATCATCTTTACGTTGAATAAATTCGAAGAAGACTGGACCAATCATGTTTTCAGAGAAGATCTGCAATAACAACTTCTTCTGACCATCTTTGGTATTACCGTCAAGCAAAATACCGCGCTGTTTTAACTCGTCAGTCGGCTCACCATGCTCAGGTAAACGTTCTGGTAGCATTTCATAATACGTATTTGGCGGCGGTGTCATAAATTTCAGACCGAGACCTTTTAACTTGTCCCAAGTAGAAATTAAGTCATCACAGATAAACGCGATATGCTGAATACCTTCGCCATTAAAGTCAGACAGGAACTCTGCAATTTGGCCGTTTCCTTTATCTGAATCTTCGTTTAATGGAATACGGATCATGCCGTCTGGTGCTGTTAATGCTTTAGACGTTAAGCCTGTATATTCGCCTTTAATATCAAAGTAACGAATTTCTTGGAAGTTAAAGATTTTTTCATAGAAGTTTGCCCAATACTCCATACGCCCTTTGTAGACATTATGAGTTAAATGGTCAATCTCGTTTAAGCCTGCGCCTACTGGGTGTCTTTGAGCATCATCAAAGAAAGTAAAGTCGTTTTCATAAATATCGCGGTCAACTAAAAAGATTGGCATGCCACCAATACCTTTAATTGCCGGAATGTTGAGCTCCATTGGCCCAACTTTTGAATACATTGGTTCAGCGCCAAGCTCTACAGCTTTTTGGAAAGCTTTTGCTGCATCACGTGTTTTAAAACCCATTGCACAAGCTGATGGGCCATGTTCATTAAAGAAGAATGAAGCATAAGATTCTGGCTGATAATTCAGGATAATATTGATATTTCCTTGACGCCATAAGTACGCTTCTTTCGATTTATGCTTGGCTACTTTTGAAAAGCCGATTGTTTCAAAAACTGGATCTAATTCATTTTCTTTTGAAACAAACTCAATAAATGCAAAACCGCATAATTCTAATGGGTTCTCTAAAATATCCATCTAGTTTCCCTCTGGTGATTACCTGTTCCGTTTATCTCTATTGCTGAACAACTCAGCTCCTTTCTCTATAGAATACGTAATGATTGGGGAGTATTTGAACCGTCAAAATGCCTTGTCCCAACGCATCCTATGAGAAAAAAACCAATGATTAAAAAGATGATGGAGTGATAACAAAGCCTCTGGTTTTTAATTCCTGTTCCATGTGGTGTTTATTTTCCATACACACTGTCCTTTCTTATCTAAAAGTACGATTGAGATTTTTCAATAAACCCTTAAAAATCGTCTTTTCCTAAAAATCATTTATAGATTTATGGAGACCAACATCCTTGTTGGATCTCCAATGGCCATTTACCTTGAATTAGATGCTACTAAAAAGAATTAAATTATGCAATACATAATTTAATTATGAATTGCATAATTTTAGTAATCTTAAATGAAGCTATTTTAAAATTAATGGTGAGTTTTCAAATTTTGTTTATGATTTCTACAATAAGCCCCGCCATCCATTTGATTTAGGAAAAATCATGATCTTAGTCAGTGCCTGTTTAATTGGTGAACCTGTTCGTTATGATGGCAAATCATGCCTAAATACTTTACTTAAACAACTGGTAGTTAATAAAAAAGCTCATGTACTTTGTCCTGAGCTACTTGGTGGCTTTTCAACCCCTCGTTTACCCGCAGAAATTGTGGGAGGAACAGGCTTAGATGTGCTTGATGGCAAAGCCAAAATTACCGATTCATCAGGTTTAGATGTGACAGAGTTATATTTAAAAGGTGCTTACCACACTCTAGAAATTGCACAGCAAATAAAAGCGAGCTGTGTGGTTTTAAAAGAAAATAGCCCGTCTTGTGGCAGTCAAAAGATTTACAACGGCACTTTTCAAGGTGAGAAAATTACGGGAACTGGTATTACCACAGCACTTTTGCAGCACCATGGTTTTAAAGTGATTTCTGAAAATGAAATTGAAGATTGGTTAGCTACCCACCCTCTTTAGTGCATTAATCAGCATTTGCTTGAATGGATTTGTCTTCATCTGTACGCCTTGCCCAGTATGTCGCAAGTGCAGGACCAGAAATATTATGCCAAAGACTAAAAATAGCACTTGGTAAGGCAGTAATCGGAGAGGCCGCAAAGTGAACCGCTGCAAGCGCCACACCTAAGCCGGAGTTTTGCATACCGACTTCTATCGCAATTGCCTTGCTGTCTGCATACGGTAGTTTAAAGAAACGAGCTGAAGCAAACCCTAATAAATATCCCAATCCATTATGTAATATCACCACAGCCAAAATGAGCAAACCCGACTGGAAAATAGCGGCTTTACTGCCCCCAATAATGGCAGCCACAATCGCTACAATAGCAACGACCGACACCAAAGGCATGACTTGAATATATGATTCGACCTGACGCTTGAACCATATTCTTAAAATCAGGCCAACGACAATAGGTAACACCACCACTTGTAAAATCGAAATAAACATCGAAGCTGCATCAATCTTTAGCCATTGGCTGGCAAGCAAATAGAAGATTGCAGGTGTTAATATTGGCGCTAAAAGTGTTGATACCGATGTACACGCTACCGATAAAGCCACGTTGCCTTTCGCCATATAAGTAATCACGTTTGACGCAGTTCCACCTGGACAGCAGCCCACTAAAATAACGCCGACTGCGATCTCAGGCGGTAAATTAAATAATTTACACAGAACAAATGCCAAACCTGGCATGACCACAAAGTGGGCAACAACGCCAAGTAATATCGCCTTAGGGCTTTGTAATACCCCTTTAAAATCATCGACGGTCATGGTCATTCCCATGCCAAGCATAATAATGCCCAAAATCCATGGAATGTATGCTTTCAACCAGACAAAAAATTCAGGCTGCCATAGCGCCAATGCTGCAAAAAAAATCACCCATAGGGCAAAAGTTTTTTGAATAAATTGAGTAAAACGCAGTAATGCAGACATACTTTCTATCCCTAAAAATTAAAACATGAAAGTCAAAACACTAGACCAATGGACTTAGCACTCACTCAACACATCGGTTGACTGAATACGCACGACCCCTTGTTGTTGCATGTTTTGCCATGCTTGCTCTAAAGAACCATTTAAATCAATTGCTTTACAAGCATCTTCAATTACAAACGTTTTAAAACCTTGCTGAATCGCATCCAATGCAGTCCACGCTACACAAAAATCAGTGGCAATACCAACCACATAGACCGTATCAATCCCGCGTTCTTTTAAATAGCCCGTTAAACCCGTCATTGTTGAATGGTCTGCTTCCATAAAAGCTGAATAGCTATCAATGTGAGCATGAAAGCCTTTTCGAATAATGAGTTGAGCTGTGGGAATATTTAAATCAGGATGAAAATCGGCATCTTTAGTACCCTGTACACAATGCTTAGGCCAAAGCACTTGCAGCCCATAGTCCAGTTCAATGGTTTCAAATGGCTGCTTATTTTCGTGATTTTCTGCAAAAGAAATATGATTATCCGGATGCCAATCCTGTGTCAGAACCACATTTTCAAAACAACCTGCCAGATGATTAATGGTTGGAATAATTGTGTCTGCATGAGCAACTGCTAAATTTCCACCCGGTGTAAAGCCATTTTGCACATCAACTACGATGAGAGCTGTATTTTGTGGTTGTTTATTCATATTCATGTCATCTTCAATCCCAACAAGGGAAATTGCATTCTATCTTGCCATAAAAAAAGGTCATATTCGGTCAGCTTCAGTTGAATTGAGCTGTATTGTTATATTTACTGCCCCTTACTAGGGCGAGATAACAAAAACACCCTATGTTTTCATCAAGTTTACATAGCGATTATCTGTTAGGCGTATTGTTCTTATGCGCCTGATCAGTCATAATTTGCATAATTGTCATTCAACAATCTGTTATTGTTAGAACTGGACAATCAAAATACTGCAACCATCCCACATTTTGTTTTCTTACCTCAGATTCGGATGGATAAATAGGATATTTTTAAAAATGACTCAGCAAGCACAGACCATTCAAGGCTCAATCGTCGCAATCGTCACACCAATGTTGAAAGATGGTGGAGTAGATTGGAAGGGTCTTGAGAAGCTGGTTGAGTGGCACATAGAACAAGGTACAAACAGTATTGTAGCCGTCGGTACTACCGGCGAAGCCTCAACATTGAGCATGGAAGAGCACACACAGGTTATTAAAGAAATTATTCGTGTAGCCAATAAACGTATTCCAATTATTGCCGGTACTGGTGCAAACTCAACCCGCGAAGCAATCGAATTAACAAAAGCTGCCAAAGATCTTGGCGCAGATGCAGCCTTACTTGTTACGCCATACTATAACAAGCCAACTCAAGAAGGCCTATTCCAACACTATAAATCGATTGCTGAAGCCGTAGATTTACCTCTTATTCTTTATAACGTACCAGGCCGTACTGGTGTAGATCTTGCAAACGATACAGCTGTACGTTTAGCAGAGATCCCTAATATTGTTGGCATTAAAGATGCAACTGGTGACGTAGCTCGTGGTAAAGCTTTAATCGAAGCCTTAAACGGCAAGATGGCTGTATACTCAGGCGACGACGAAACAGCATGGGAACTTATGCTTCTTGGCGCTGATGGTAATATCTCGGTAACTGCAAACATTGCACCTAAAGCAATGAGCGAAGTATGTTCTGTTGCAATTGCCAAAGATGAACAACAAGCGAAGACGATTAACAATAAGATTGCAAATTTACACAATATTCTATTTTGCGAATCAAACCCAATTCCTGTGAAATGGGCACTACATGAGATGGGACTGATTGATACTGGTATTCGTTTACCACTCACTCCTCTCGCTGAGCAATATCGCGAACCTCTCCGCAATGCCCTAAAAGATGCGGGAATTATTTAAAGAGCAATTTATGATGCAATTACGTCTTGGTTTAGTCCTTGCAGTTTCAGCTTTAAGTTTAGCTGGTTGTGGTCGCTTCGCAATTAATAATCACTCTTTAGATTATAGAAATGCTAAGCAACTTGCACCGCTTGAGTATCCTGCCGATGCAACTGTACGACCAGTGACACCTTTGTATCCTGCACCAACTGTTGACCAGCTCGCTATTGAGCACGCGCCGAAGTTTGAAAATCAGCGTGGTAACCGTTTTGCATTGCCACGTCCTGAAAAAACACAAGATGGCAATGCAACAGCAGATGCATCTGCTCAAACAACAACTGCACTTGGACGCCCTCAGCTTGTGACTGACGGTAATAAAAACCCATTATTAAAAATTGATGGGAATACGACCGAAATCTGGCAATACACCAAGGCAACTTTAAGTACTTTAAATTACAATATCATCGCTCAAGGCAGTAATCAGGCGACGATTAAAGTAAATGACCGTACTTATGTGCTTAAGCTCACTGGTGTTGGTTCAAGTCATGCTCTTGCTCTATTTAATGTAGACAACACTTTTGCAAGCCCAGATGTGGCTGCTGAAGTGTTAAACCAGATTTACCAAAATTGGCCAGCCTAGTCGTTTACTAGGCATTTTTTTTAAAAGGTTCCCTCATGTTAAAACAAACCTTGCTCTATACTGGTAAAGCAAAATCTGTATATGAAACAGACAATGCCGACCATCTGATTTTAGTCTTTCGTGATGATGCCTCTGCGTTCAACGGCGAAAAAATCGAACAACTAGATCGTAAAGGCAAGGTGAACAACCTTTTTAACGCCTTCATCATGGAAAAACTTGCTGCAGCAGGTATTGAAACGCATTTTGAAAAATTGCTTTCTCCAACTGAAGTGCTTGTTAAAAAACTTCAAATGATTCCTGTTGAATGTGTAATTCGTAACTACGCAGCTGGCTCTTTATGCCGTCGCTTAGGTGTAGAAGAAGGTAAAGAGTTAACTCCTCCTACATTTGAATTGTTCTATAAAGATGACGGTCTAGGCGACCCAATGGTTAACGAATCTCAAGCGATTGCTTTAGGTTGGGCGACTGCAGAACAATTAGAGCAAATGAAAGTGTTAACTTACCAAGTAAATGATGTATTAAAAGCATTATTTGCTGAAGGCAACATGCTTTTGGTGGACTTCAAGCTTGAATTCGGTGTTTTCCATGACCGTATCGTGCTTGGTGACGAGTTCTCTCCAGACGGCTGCCGTCTATGGGATAAAGACTCTAAGAAGAAACTCGACAAAGACCGTTTCCGTCAAGGTTTAGGCGGTGTTGTTGAAGCTTATGAAGAAGTTGCTGCTCGTTTAGGTGTAGATTTATCTGGTATCTAATCAGTTAAACTTCATAAAAAACCGGGTTTTCAGCCCGGTTTTTTTATATTCGGCACTATAGAAACCCAGCAATATAGACAGATTTGTCTATTAAAATAAATTATCACTTGCATAAACTTAATTTAAAACACTAAAATCTAAAAAAACACAAAGTACTTCACAATAATTAAAGTTAAAAATAGGGTGAGCCTATGGAAATATTTAAGCTTGAAAAGAGATTAATGAATCATCCAATTCATTTTGGTGAAAATCCTTTGGTCTTATTAACCAACTTTAGCAGTTCGGCCTTAAAACAAGGCTGGAGTCAGACAGAAGTTGAGTCAGTAATTTCTAAGGCCTCTCAAGGTGACTATATGACACTCATTCGTACCCTGAGAGCTTATACATTCTTTTAAATTTATTGTTCCTGCTGCCATCTTCGTTGCTGCAAACGCTCGCCTTCGACTTCACGTTTATTTCTTGCAGACTCGTAGAGTCTTGTGCCTTTTAATTCAGGTGGCAAGTAATCTTGCAGCACAAAATGCTCTGGGTAATCGTGCGGATAGAGATAATTAATCCCATAACCTTGCTGTTTCATAAGCTTGGTTGGTGCGTTTCTCAAATGCAAAGGCACGGGTAAATTTGCCGTTTTTTCAGCAAGCTCCAAGGCCTTATTAATCGCTAAATAGGTACTATTACTTTTTGCACTGGTTGCTAAATAAACCGCGGTTTGGCCTAGGATAATTCGAGCCTCAGGCATCCCTACTGCTTGTACAGAGCGGAAGCATTCACCTGCAAGCAATAACGCATTGGGATTAGAGTTTCCGATATCTTCTGAGGCTGCAATCAGCATACGTCTGGCAATAAAAACTGGATCTTCACCACCTTTAAGCATACGTGCCATCCAATACAATGTTGCATCTGGATCACTGCCACGAATTGATTTAATAAAGGCAGAAACGAGGTCGTAATGCTGTTCACCCGATTTGTCATAACGCGCAATATTTTGTTGAGCAACTTTCACCACCACCGCATTGGTAATCGTGTTTTCAACTTCTGGCTCAAAGGTACTGGCAATCAGATCTAGTAAATTCAGCGCTTTGCGAGCATCACCTGCTGCGAACTGAATGAGGGCATCATATTCTTCAATATGAATATAACGTTCTTTTAAAAACTTGTCGGCTTGAAGCGCATTATTAATGAGAGTCTGGATCGCCTCGCTGTCTAAACTATTTAAGGTATAGACCTGACAACGTGATAATAGCGCACTATTGACCTCAAAAGATGGATTTTCAGTAGTCGCGCCAATTAAGGTAATTTTGCCTTTTTCAACAGCACCCAATAAAGCATCTTGCTGAGATTTATTAAAACGATGAATTTCATCAATAAAAACCACAGGAGTCAGTAAATCACCACTTTCTGCAATTATTTCACGTAATTCTTTTACACCCGTATTCAGCGCAGATAAGCTTACAAATGGCCGATCAATGGCCTGAGCTAATAGCAAAGCAATTGTTGTTTTTCCTACCCCAGGTGGCCCCCAAAAAATAATAGAAGGTAAATGCCCCTGATCAATCATCTGACGTAACGGTGCATGTGCACCTAACAAATGATCTTGCCCAATAATTTCAGACAAGTCTCTTGGGCGCAGGCGTTCGGGAAGTGGAATATGGGTGTCTGACATTTCAAATAGCTTTATCGTCTTTTCACTATAGTCTATTGTGTCTCACAGAAATCTACAATTTGAATCTATGAGACACGGCCTTTGCATCATAAGGAGCTGCTAATCGTCTCATCAGTTTATCTCCTTTTGTTTTTATTGTTATATAACGGAGACGATTAAAAAACTTACGATAAAAGTGTTACTTTATTATACGCTGTAATTAAAACTGCTCATAAAGACCTGCTCAACGCACCCAACGTACGACATAATCTTCAAGATCATCTTCATGAACATTAACTTCAGAAATACAGCGTCCTGCAACCGACTTTTTCGCATTAACCACGCTTTGTCTAGAACCCGTATTTAAATAATGCCAAGAAGGTAAATTTTTCCCTTCATTCAAACGCTTATAAGCACAGCTTGATGGCAACCAGTGAATTGTTTTTAAAGACTCAACCGTTAACTGTAAGCAATCAGGCACTTGTTGCTGGCGATTAGAATAATCCGAACAACGTCCTGTACTGCAATCGAGTAGCTTGCAAGCCACTTTGGTATACGCGACTTCATGTGTATCTTCATCTTCTAGCTTTACTAGACAGCACAAACCGCATCCATCACACAAAGCTTCCCACTCAGCCTGAGTCAGTTGCTCAAGCGTGTAATTTTTCCAAAATAATGGACGAAGTGAGGTCTCGGTAGACATAAGTTTTCAACGGCTGCATAGATGAAACAATATATAAGTATAACATTGAAGTATGTTGTCTCTAAAAAACAAGATACATTTTTAGAATCACAAAATGAGTGTTTAATATACATTTCAACCACATAAACGACACATTCGGTTCAAAAAACACGCTATATAGTTAAATGACAATGAAAAAATAAGGAGAACAGCATTATGTTCCGTTGGGCAATAATTTTTGCAGTGATTGCGCTCATTGCCAGTCTATTAGGGTTTGGTGGTGTTGCAGGGTTATCTAAAGACTTTGCCGTGATTCTATTAGTTGTGGCTGTAATTCTAGCGGTTATTGGTTTTATTTCGCGAGGCAGGACTTAATTTAATCATCACGACCATATAAAAAAAGAAGGAACTTGTTTCCTTCTTTTTTGTTGTAGGAACCTTTCTCTCTTTTTCTTTTGATGTAGATTCTTACATAGTTATTTATATTACTTTTATCTTTTTATGCTTTAATCAAACGTGTTTAAATCTCTTTAAATTTCAGGATTAAGGTTATGACTATAGCAATTAAAACCCGTGAAATTCAATATACTGCACCAGATGGCAGCCATCTCATTGGTTACTTTGCGGCTCCAGATAGTGAAACACCTGTTGCGGGTGTGATTGTTGGTCCTGAGTGGTGGGGTCGTAATGAATATACTGAGCAACGTGCACGTGAGCTTGCGGAACATGGTTATGCGGCACTTGCAATTGATATGTATGGCGATAAAAAAGTCACCTCTACTGCAGCTCAAGCCTATGAATGGATGATGCAGACATTTGAGAATTTAGACACCGTTACCGATCGTGCGAATGCTGGACTTCAAACTTTAGCTGCCCAGCCAGAAGTGAACAGTGAGAAACTTGCTGCAATTGGCTTTTGCTATGGCGGTAAAGTCGTGTTGGACCTTGCTCGCTCAGGTGCCCCTCTTAAAGCAACTGTAACATTCCATGGCACATTAACACCTAAAGCACCTGCTCAAAAAGGCAACATTCAAGGTGAAGTTTTAGTACTACATGGTGAATTAGACAGTATGGTCACCTTAGAAGATGTTGCTAATTTTGAAAAAGAGATGCAAGCTGCTGATGTGAAATATGAGGTAGTGGTTTTAAAGGATGCTAAACATGGCTTTAGTAACCCGCTTGCAGATGAAAAAGCTAAAGCAAACGGTGTAGACCTTGGCTATAATAGCGAAGCGGAAAAACAAGGTCTTGCAAAAATGTACGCTTTGTTAGAACGTACTTTAAAATAAAAGAAGCAAATTTGGAGCAAATCTTTTTTTAGCATTTGCTCCCTTAAATGTTTATGACTTTGCAATATTTTTACTGTATTTTTTAAACCATACTTCAATAAATATACTCCCGTTGAGCTAGAGCAAAGCCTAGTCTTATTTCCCGCACTCGGGGTTTAATGGAATAACATGAGAGGATACAACAATGACTGACAAGAAATGTCCGTATTGCAATTTTGATGAATATGACATCATTGATAAGAATGAATTTGCTGTAATTTTACCTGATTCTAATCCGCTGTCTAAAGGCCATTGTGTAGTAACACCATTACGTCATATCAGCTCGTTTTTTGATATCACGTCTAAAGAGCACCAAGGCTTGCTCACACTTCTTGAAATTGCACGCCACGAAACACAGCTTCGACATCAACCAGCTGGTTTCCACATCGGCTTTAATGATGGTGAAGTATTCGGACAAACTTCCGACCATTTCCATATTCATGTCATTCCTTACTACAAAAACCAACCCTTGGCGCTAGACCAACGTTGGGGTGTAAAAAAGGATTAATCCTTTTTATGATTGAAACAGAGATTACTATTTTTACGGCAATCTCTGTTTTAAGCTGCTCTTATTCTTTGCCTGCTTTAAACAAAATTCCCCCAAATTTCAGCTATAATTTACTCCTTACTTTTCTTCTTTAGCTGTTCATGCCTGACTTTTCTTTTTCTGATGCCCTTTTGAACTGGTTCGATCAACATGGTCGTCATGATTTGCCTTGGCAAGTCGCAGATGATCCGTACAAAGTCTGGGTTTCCGAAATTATGCTACAACAGACTCAGGTGAAAACGGTTCTGCAATATTTTGACCGCTTTATGGAGCGCTTTCCAACAGTAGAGGCACTAGGTCATGCAACTTGGGATGAAGTAGCGCCTTACTGGGCAGGGCTTGGCTATTACGCCCGTGCACGCAATTTACATAAAGCAGCGGGTCTTGTAACCCAGCAAGGTAAGTTTCCTGAAACGCTAGAAGAATGGATTGCATTACCCGGCATTGGTCCCTCTACAGCAGGCGCGCTGATGTCTTTGGGTTTACGTCAGTATGGCGTCATTATGGATGGCAACGTGAAACGCGTCTTGGCACGTTTTTTTGCCATTGAAGATGATTTAAGCAAGCCTCAGCACGAACGTGAAATGTGGAAACTCGCTGAAGAGCTTTGCCCAACTCAGCGCAATCATGACTATACTCAAGCAATCATGGATCTAGGCGCAACTATCTGTACGCCTAAAAAGCCTCTTTGTTTATATTGCCCAATGCAAGCCCATTGTCAGGCTTATCAGCAAGGCCTCGAACAAGAATTACCATTTAAGAAACCTAAAAAAACACCCCCTGTTAGAACAGCAGATGTTCTTATTATCCAGTGCGAAGATGAATGGTTCTGGCAACAACGACAAGCTCATGGTCTATGGGGTGGCTTATTCTGTTTACCTATTTTAGAAAATGAACATGAACGACTGAGCTTAAGCCAGCAATTTAAACTGCAACCTCAACCACAGGCCTTTCAGATTAGTCATAGTTTCACCCATTTTACATGGCTACTTAATGCTCACACGTTCCACGTGGAACCTGATCAAAAAGAACATCTGGCAATTGAGCTACAAGGCCAATGGCTTAGTCCGGAACAAGCTATTGCCAAAGGGGTTCCAACAGCAATGAAAAAATTGATCTCGGCAAGTCGTTCATGACATAGTGGGCAAAATAATTTTGATATGAATGTGACAGGGAGTACTTTGTGCGACGTTTTGTTTCTCATTTCTCACTTGGTTTTTTAATAATTCTATTGGCTGCCTGTGCCAGTGCACCTAAAAAACCAGCGCCCCTTTCACCTACTCAGGTCAGCAAGCTTAAAAGTATGCAGCTTGCAAATCGGCTGCCTGTACCGGTCAAAGGTGTCGATCGAAATGAATTAAAAGATACATGGGGAGCTGCACGCAGTCAGGGCCGTAGTCATGAAGGAATTGACATATTGGCTCCACGTGGAACCAAAGTGTACAGTACAACTGAAGGACTCGTTGCAGATCTTCGCAATAATAACTTAGGTGGCAAAGTCATCTGGATTTTAGGGCCGGCGGGAACATGGCATTATTATGCTCATCTTGATGGTCACAAACGTGGCCTGAATGTAGGTGACTACATTAAAAAAGGTGATCTCATTGGCTATGTCGGCAATACAGGCAATGCACGTTATACTTCACCTCATCTTCATTATGGTCTTTACCTAGATGGTAAAGGACGTGGTGCTGTTAACCCTTATTCATATTTACGCTAGGAACACTTTATGTCGGAAGCGCTGATCAATCGCTTAGTAGAGTTTGCCGAGTCAGGCAATCAGCAAAAGATCATTTTAAATGGCAATACCTATCAAGGCTGGATCATGGAAATCAGTGATGATGCCCTGCTAATCAGTACCGGTTTTTCAGATAAAGTAGGTAAAGACTTTTGGCTAAAGTTTGAAGACTTAACTCAAGCTGAACTGTATTATTGGGATACGCGACCAAATGACTGGGTCCTGTTTAAACTTTAAAATTCTAAGATAAATATAAGGAGCATCATCATGAAAACTCAACGCTGCGGATGGTGTTCCAACGACCCTCTCTATATTGCCTACCATGATCAAGAATGGGGCAAACCAGAACACGACGAAGCTCGACTATTTGAAATGCTTTGTCTTGAAGGTCAGCAAGCGGGCTTATCTTGGATTACCGTACTGAAAAAAAGAGAAAGCTACCGAGAGCATTTCTTTAATCACCCCATTTCTGATATTGCTTCATTTACAGATGATTTTTTAGAACTAAAATTATCCCATGCTGGCTTAATTCGTCACTTAGGCAAACTTAAAGCCATTCGTGATAATGCAATTGCTTGGCTAGCACTTAAAGCTCAAGTCGGCGATGTACCTACATGGCTTTGGCAGTTTGTAGAAGCAGCGCCACAACAAAATGATGTTGCAGATTATCGTCAAGCACCTGCACAAACTGAAGTGAGCACAAAACTTTCTAAAACCCTTAAAAAGAATGGCTTCAAATTTGTTGGCCCAACCACCTGTTATGCGTTTATGCAAGCAGTGGGCATGGTCAACGACCATGAAAATGATTGTCAATTTAAAGCTTCATAACCCACCAGAACGGTTCAAATCCGCTTAAGGAGTTCCGATGAGCAATAATACGATTCAGGCTTATGCTGCAATGCAGGCAGGTGAAAAACTGGTTCCCTACCAATTTGATGCAGGTGAATTACAGCCGCATCAGGTTGAGGTAAAAGTTGAATACTGTGGTTTATGTCATTCTGATATTTCTGTGTTGAACAACGAATGGCGCTCAACCGTCTACCCTGTAGTAGCAGGCCATGAAATTATTGGACGAATTGTTGCTTTGGGTTCAGAAGCCAAAGGTCTAAAAATCGGGCAACGTGTCGGCATTGGCTGGACTGCTGAAAGTTGCCAAGCCTGTGATGAATGTATTGGTGGTCAGCAAGTACTTTGTACGGGTGAAAATATTGCAACAATCGTGGGGCATGCAGGTGGCTTTGCCGATAAAGTCCGCGCAGGCTGGCAGTGGGCTATTCCCCTTCCCGAAGATTTAGACCCAGAAAGTGCTGGTCCTTTACTTTGTGGCGGAATTACCGTTTTTGACCCACTACTCAAACACAAAATTCAAGCAACACATCATGTCGGTGTGATTGGCATTGGTGGCTTAGGTCATATAGCCATTAAGCTACTCAAAGCTTGGGGCTGCGAGATCACTGCATTTAGTTCCAACCCTGATAAAACAGAGGAACTTAAAGCAATGGGAGCAGATCATGTCGTGAATAGCCGCGATACAGACGCGGTAACAGCACAAAAAGGGAAATTTGATTTATTGCTCAGCACCGTAAACGTGACCCTAAACTGGCGTGCTTTCATTTCTACGTTGGCACCAAATGGTTCTTTGCACTTCTTGGGGCTTACTCTTGAACCTGTTCCTGTTTCTGTGGGCTCACTTATTAGTGGTGCTAAATCAGTGACAGGCTCACCTACGGGTTCACCAGCTGCACTACGTCAACTTTTAAAGTTTGCTGCACGTAAAAAAATTGCGCCTCAAATTGAGCTATTTCCAATGTCAGAGCTTAATGAAGCAATTGAACGTTTACACTCAGGTCAGACACGCTACCGTATTGTGCTTAAAGCAGACTTCGCAGAATAAACTAACTTACTGTTTTCATCTGTTGTCGTGACCAGTCCGCTAAGTTACTAATTGCTTGGCGGACATCTGCTGTTAATTCATGACCCGCGTTTAAACGAATAAATTGCCTATAGCGTTCGTCTTCACCAAAAACATGGCCTGGCACTACGGTAATTCCTTGAGCTTTCGCAGTGTAATATAGCGCTAAGCTATCTACGCTTTTAGGTAGCTGTATCCATAGTGCATAGCCACCCTCAGGCTGGCTCAATGCGATTGAAATGCCTTCAAAGGCTTTTAAAATACAGCTACGATATTGTTCGACCTGTCGCATTAAATTTGGTCGTAGCTGCTCTAAATGCTCTCGATAACCACGGCTATAAATAAAATCAGCTAGGCCTAATTGTAGCGGTGTATTTACGCCAATATTACTTGCCAGTAGCTCAAGCCTTAAATGCTGTAACTTTGAGCTTAAACAAAACCACCCTACCCGATACGCGCTCGATAGCGACTTAGAAACTGATCCACACCAAATGACATAGCCTTCACGGTCCCAATAGCGAATCGGTAGCGGACGTTCATTACTGTAACCACATTCACCAAAAATATCGTCTTCAATAATAAAGCACTGATACTTTGCAGCTAATTCAGCAATTTTTTGTTTTTCTGCATTACTTAAACAATATCCTAAAGGATTTTGATAGTTGGCTGTCATCAGGCAAACCTTTGCCAAACCCTGCTGCATCAATGACTCTAAGCGCTCAAGATCGATGCCACGATGATGCGCTGGAATTTCAATAATCTGCCGTTTTAAGCTCGCTAAAAGCTGTAGCTGCCCATTAAAAGTAGGCGTCGGAATCAAAATACTATCGCCTACTTCTGTTAGGTGCTGAATGACTAAAGACAAAGCAGGGATACAACCATTGGTAATAAAAATATCTTCCGTTGCAATGAAGATTCCGTCTTCGCGCCAATGATCAGAAAGTGCTTTTCTTAATTGCTCATGTCCTTGTTTATTACAATAAAGAAAATCTTGTGGCTGACAATTTTTTAAAGCGCGTTGAATAGAACGACGTAAACCCTCTATCGGAATAAAATGAGGCGTTAATTGAATCGAACCCAAGGGTACCAGATGGCTCTGTAATGCAGCTTCTTGAATTTGGTTATGCAACTCTAGATTTGAGACTTGCCGAGGTAAAGACAAAAAATCTGGGCTATCAGGAATAGGGCTAGATTGGGTGCGAGCAACCACGAAGTAACCTGACTTAGGCTTTACATAAATCAGGCCTCTCGCCTCAAGCAATTCATAGCAACTTTTTGCCGTGCTTAAGCTAATACTGTGCTGAAGAGCGAAATCTCGTAACGAAATGAGCTTTTGATGAGGTTTAAGCTCATCTTGATAAATTCGATGTGCCAATTGATTGGCAAGAACCTGATATTGAAAAGTCATTCTGTGCTGCTTTTTTAAAAATTTCTGTATCTGTACTGGTTTATAGAACACCTTTACGCTATAGAAATCAACTCAAAGAGTAGCAAAGCCATGAAATTAAAAGCTATATTCTTATTAACTATTGTACTAGCAGGCTGCCAACCGCAACCAAAAAATGAACAGCACAGACATATAGTTTGCCAAAGTCTGATTGAAGGTTATTTAAAAATGACCAATCAACAAGACTATAAATTAGAGCAGCGCACTGATGATGAGGCCAATACGATTTCTCATTATCAATATAAGCGTAATAGCTCAAATGAAGTTGTGATGGTGAATTCGGTTTATTCCAAATTGTATTTTAGTTGCCGCGAACAGCAAAAGAGTTATTTTCTAGCTCAACACTCATCAGAAGGACAAATTACTCCAATTTTAGAAGTTCATTTTCCAACTGATGGTTATGCTACTTTTAGAGAGCGCTTTTAAAACCATCTTTTAACTGTTCTGCCAAAAATTCAATGAATAAACGGATTCGTTTTGGTAGGTGCTCTTGTTGATAATACACAGCATGGATGCTTTGATATTGATGTTCAATTTGATCTTCAAATAATGCAATCAAGCGCCCTTCTTGAATATCTTTCCAAATTTCAAATTCAGATAGTCGTGCAATACCATGGCCTCTAATCGTGAGTTGGCGTACAGTCTCGCCACTCGATGCTTTGATTTTGGATTGTGCAAAAAAATATTCATCACCAACTTTAATGGGCCAACTATTAATATATGCAGGTCTGGTAAAACCAATCAGATCATGCTGTTCGAGTTGTTCAGGTTGTGTTGGTGTGCCCTTAATCGCTAAATATTCTGGGCTTGCCACAATATATAAACGACTCTTGCACACCAATTTGGCATGCAGACTCGAATCATTAAGCTCTCCAAACCGAAATGCCACATCGGTTTTATGCTGCAAGAGATCAATCACCTGATCATTACTATTTAATTCAATTTCAATATTTGGATAACCTTCACGGAACTTATGCATTAATGGTGCAATCACGTGTAGAACAAACGGCGTTGCCGAATCAATGCGAATGAGGCCTGCGGTGCCCTGATCCGACTTTTGTAATTCCTCTTCGGCAGCATTAAGCTCATTTAATATTTTACGAGCTTTGGTGAGGAACTGCTGCCCTTCTTGGGTGAGTTTCAGCTTACGTGTCGTTCGCTCTAATAAAGTCACATCAAGTTTTGCTTCTAAACGCGTTAACGAGCGGCTTACCCCAGATGGTGTTTGTTTTAAATGTTCTGCCGCCGCGACAAAGGAGCCTGTATCAACAATTGTGATAAAGGCAACCAGTTCTTCAATTGTTGATTTCATGGCTTATTCTATTATTGACTAATCATCAAAGATATTTTGCTTATTCATCTATTTTTTCGCAACAATAAAAAAAGCAAAATGCACCTCAAGTTAAACAATTATTTAAATTCAGGTGAACCCATGAATATCCCACGTTTTGGTCTAGGAACTTTTCGTCTTAAAGAACAAGCGGTGATTGATTCTGTTAAAAATGCGCTAGATGTAGGTTACCGTGCAATTGATACGGCTCAAATTTATGACAATGAAGCAGCGATTGGCCAAGCGATTGCCGAAAGTGGCGTATCACGTCAGGACTTATTTTTAACCACCAAAATCTGGGTAGATAACTTTGCTCAAGATAAATTTATTCTAAGCTTAAAAGAAAGCTTACAAAAGCTTCGTACTGACCATGTCGATTTAACTTTGATTCACTGGCCAGCACCAGATTTAGGGGTTTCAATTCCTGAAATCATGCAGCTTTTACTAGAAGCAAAACAACAGGGTCTTACCAAACAAATTGGTATTTCAAACTTCAATATTGTGCTTACCCAACAAGCAATTGACACAATTGGCGCAGAGCATATTGCAACCAACCAGATTGAGCTCAGCCCTTATCTTCAAAGTCATAAACTTGTGAATTTCTTACGAGAGAAAAATATTGATGTCACTTCATATATGACGCTTGCGTACGGCAAAGTACTTCAAGACCCTGTTTTAGCTGAAATTGCAGCAGCGCATAAAGCAACGACAGCGCAAATTGCACTTGCGTGGGCATTGCAACGTGGTTTTGCGGTCATTCCATCTTCAACTAAACGTGAAAACCTGATGAGCAATTTAAAAGCACAGGATATCGAGTTAACTTCAGCTGAAATGCAAATGATTGCTGAACTCGACCGTAATGGTCGTGAAGTTAGCCCAGAACCATGGGCACCAGTTTGGGACTAAACTCATGAACACTCAATCAAATACGGCATTCTCGTTATTGGCATTGGCAATTGGTGCTTTTGCCATTGGCACCACTGAGTTTTCCCCAATGGGATTACTTCCAAATATCGCGAATGATTTAGGCATTTCAATTCCAACGGCTGGCATGTTAATTACGGGTTATGCTCTTGGCGTCATGTTAGGTGCCCCGTTCATGACACTGTGGTTTGGTGGTTTTGCACGACGTAATGCGCTTATTTTTCTCATGGCGATCTTTACGGTAGGTAATCTGATCGCAGCATTTGCCCCAAGCTATATGAGCTTATTAGGTGCACGTCTCATTACTAGCCTTAACCACGGTGCTTTCTTCGGGATTGGTTCAGTTGTAGCCGCAAGTATTGTACCGGCCCACAAACAAGCCAGTGCTGTAGCAACCATGTTTATGGGTTTAACCATTGCCAATATTGGTGGGGTGCCACTGGCAACATGGATTGGGCAAAATATTGGCTGGCGTATGTCTTTCCTTGCGATTTCCGTGCTTGGCATTATTACCATGCTCGCTTTATGGAAAGCCCTGCCATCAGGCATGGTTGCCCAAAAACCCAATGTAAAAGCTGAATTGAAAGTATTAACACGTACTCCTGTAATACTTGCTTTACTCACCACGGTACTCAGCGCAGGTGCAATGTTTACCCTCTATACCTACATTGCGCCAAGTTTGACTGAATTTACCCATGCGTCACCTACCTTCATTACTTTCATGTTGGTGTTAATTGGTGTCGGGTTCTCGATTGGTAACCATTTAGGTGGCCGCTTTGCAGATTTATCTATCAATAAAACTCTGATTGGCTTCTTGGTTTTATTAATTGTAATGATGCTAATTTTCCCAATTCTTGCACAAAGCCAAGTTGGAGCAGCCATTGCACTAGTCATCTGGGGCGCTGCAACTTTTGCCTTAGTTCCACCTTTGCAAATGCGTGTCATGTCAGTCGCTCATGAAGCCCCTGGACTTGCCTCTTCAGTAAACATTGGTGCGTTTAACCTAGGCAATGCTGTCGGAGCAGCAGCAGGCGCTTTAGTCATCGATTTAGGCTGGGGTTACACTGCTGTATCGTTTGCTGGTGCATTACTGGCCGGGTTAGGTTTACTCTTGGTTTTATTCCAAATCAAACGTGAAAGCAGCCCAACACAAGCTTTGCAACAGTGTTCAGACTAATAAAAAAGCGCCTGAAATCAGGCGCTTTTTTATTGCTTATTATTTTAAAATATCGGGTAATTTAGGTTGCTCATAAATCGGGTTCATCACTTCCCGCTTCATTTTCAGCAGCATCTGATACGGTTGCTGCTGAACAAACATATTGACGAAGCTTAAAGGGATTGAACCAGCTGGATCTGCATAGCCACTAGTGGTTACTTTAACTTTGTTATTCGCTAATTTCTGGAACGTCCATTCACCTTCATAGCGGGTTAAACGAACCACATCGGGTTGAATCGGATAGTTACTATTAATCGCTGTGTTCTTAATCGTAATGACACCATTAGCAGCTTTACTCATTTTTCCTTTAACCACCACATCACGATCTTTTAGAGGAAAAGGAAAATCTAACACCATATATAAAGTAAATTCGCCTTTCTTCTCATCCTGAGAAAGCATTTCAACTTTCCCCATATAAGGCACCCACTGCGCTGCTCGATTTACATCTAAAATCACCGCAACCGCACGTTCAATGGGGGCATCAAAGGTTGTTTCAGCTTTATATTGAAAGACCGGATTATCAGCTTTTTGATAGGTCCAGACTTTAATATGATTGCGATCTAAGCTGAGTTTAGCTTTTTCTGTAGAAGCAGCCCCTGTCCAGAAGCTGCTCAAGCAAAGAAAAGTGGTCAAGGCAATTTGTTTTTTATTCATGTTCTGCTCTATCTTGTTTTTCTGGCTACACATGGAATACGGACAGGGTTTTAAACCTGTACGTCATTCAATCCTAAAACATCTTTCATGTCATATTTACGTGCTTCACGGCCCACAACCCATGCCGCAGCTCGTACTGCACCAGCAGCAAAGTTCATACGGTTCGTTGCTTTATGAGTCACTTCAACGCGCTCACCTTCACCAATGAACATAACAGTGTGTTCGCCAACAATATCACCACCACGAATGGTTTCAAAACCAATCGTTTGACGGTCACGTGGGCCCGTATGCCCTTCACGTCCATACACAGCAACTTCTTTTAAGTTACGACCTAAAGTATCTGCAATCGCCTCACCCATCATGAGTGCTGTACCTGATGGTGCATCTACTTTATGACGGTGATGAGCTTCGATCACTTCAATATCTACTGTATCGCCAAATACTTTTGCTGCAAGCTCAAGTAACTTGATTGATACATTTACACCAACAGAATAGTTCGCAGCATAGACAACCGGCGTATGAGCTGCTGTTTCGTCTAGCTCAGCTTTTTGCTCATCAGACATACCTGTTGTCCCAATGACTATAGCTACCCCAGCCTCACGACATAGTTTTAAATGCTCAGATGTTGCAACAGGAGTAGAAAAGTCAATTACGACGTCACAGTCTTTCAGAACCTCTGCCAAGCTTCCTGTAAGCTTCACTCCAATTGAACCCACTCCTGCAAGTTCACCAGCATCAGCACCAATTAAAGTACTTTCTGGGCGTACAACAGCGGCTCCCAACTGATAACCTGCTTGTTGAACTGCCTGAATAAGTATACGACCCATACGGCCGCCTGCACCCAAAACACCAATGCGTGGAGCTGCTGACATAATCCTTCCCAATCTTCTGTTTTACGTAATTTGTCTACTATATCAAAACTCTTTGCTCACGATAAAAAGTAAAAATTATTTTTTAAGATCAGTTGAAATTCAATCTGTTTTCACAAAAGTTAAAGAATTGATCGGCACACTACTCAGCCACGAATGAAAAAAAGATGACTATAAGGAGTTCAGCATGCATTCGAGAATTATTGGCTTAACAGCGATGATGGGGATAATGAGTTCAATGGCTTTTGCAGAACCTGCAATCCAGTCAGGCGATACATTAGAAAGTTTAGCTAAAGCGCGTATTACAACGAGTGTAACTACTCAAGTAGCAATACCTACAGCGCAAACGAGCGTGGCAACCGATGCTAACGTTAAAGTTGAAGACATTGACTCGATCATTGGCGAAACAGCAGCAGAAACACCAAAAGTAGCTGTACAAACACAAGCTGTAGCAGTTCCAGTTATCGAAAATATATCGACTCTTGCTTCTAACGAACCGACTGTAAGTGTTGACGACATTGATGTTGCTCATCCTACAGAATAAGCAGATGTAATTTTCTTTTAAGCAGAATAAAAATAATAAGATAAATCAGCGCACTAAAAAGGCGGATATTTTATCAATATCCGCCTTCTTTTTAATTTCTTATCTAATCAAGTATTAATCAAATAAACGATCAAAGAATGATTTTTTCTTTGGTGAAGAAGCACTGTCTTCGCCATCAAAAGAAGCTTGCAACTCTTTAAGTAATTCACGTTGACGAGAATTTAAGTTGACAGGTGTTTCTATCACAATACGGCAGAGTAAATCACCCACCATGCTGCTACGTACGGGACGAACGCCTTTACCACGTAAACGGAATAATTTGCCTGTTTGAGTTCCCTCAGGAATCTTCAAGCTAACGCGGCCTTCCAAAGTTGGAATTTCAATTTCTTTACCAAGTGCAGCATCAGCAATACTGACTGGCACATCCATATAAAGATCCGCACCATCACGTTGGAAAATTTCGTGTTCACGAACAACGACTTCAACGTACAAATCACCTGATTGGCCATCACGAATTGCTTCGCCTTTACCACTCAAACGAACGCGGTCACCATTATCTACACCCGCTGGGATTGTAACTTCCAACGTTTGCTGGCGATCGGCCACACCTGAACCATGACATGCCTGACAAGGGTTTTTAATAATTTTACCTTGACCACGACAGGTACCACATGTTTGTTGTACAGAGAAGAAACCTTGCTGCATACGCACTTGTCCTGAACCATGACAAGTTTTACAGGTTTCAACATCTTTTGGATTTTTTGAACCTTTACCATCACACACATCACATGGTGCCGGAGCAGTAAAGGTAATGGTTTTTTTCACCCCTTTTACAGCTTCTTCAAGGGTAAGTTCCATTACATAGCGTAAATCTGATCCGCGACGTTGACGCTGTTGACGTCCACCACCACCGAATGCACCACCGAAGATATCGCCGAACTGGCTAAAGATATCTTCTGCGCTAAATCCGCCAAAGCCACCACCACCGCCGCCAAAGCCACCTTCGAAGGCATTATGACCCATGCGATCGTACATGCTACGCTTTTCGCTGTCCGATAAAACTTCATAAGCTTCAGCAGCTTCTTTAAATTTCTCTTCAGCTTCGGCATTGTCAGGGTTTCTATCAGGATGATACTTCATCGCCAATTTACGGTAGGCTTTTTTGATCTCATCATCACTTGCGGTTTTTGAAACGCCTAAAACCTCATAATAATCACGTTTAGCCATTTTTGGCGGTGCTCCTCACGGAATTTTATCAATACTCTATTGCCGACTAAATGGGGGACTTTAGCCGAATTTACAAGGGGAAAATGTTTAAAAAATAGATATATTAAAAAACTGCCTTATTTTTTAAATATTTAGACAAGCCTTTTAACCATGCATTTAATAGAAATAACCACGCAATAGCGCTGAAAACTACACCAGCAACCGTAGAGGCGGTTATCCAAAGGTTACTGTCCCATGCAAAAAAGAAGAGCGGAATAAACCAGACCGCAGCAAAAATTGCCATACAAAGAAATAGAATCCCGTTTCGCATAATCCATAGTGCATGCGCATGAATCCAAACTTCTGCATTATCTACAACCGCCACTTTACGAGCGACCAAATAAGCAAAGGCCGCAAAAATAACCGTAAACAATGCAAGAAACATGAACGCATAAGAAATTACTATATAACGGCGATGCTGTTCGATATGGTCTTGCCCCATCTGTATTTCACCTCAATCCACTGCATTTTGCCTATTTTTTATGCAGTGAAATATTCCTGTATTTTTTGTGTAAAGACAGGTGCTACTATATTGGAGTTTTCAATATTTCGCACCTTTATTCACAAAAAATTTATGTATTTTATGCGGTTTTTTTCACCTTAAACCACGCTGCGTAGAGCGCAGGTAAGAAAAATAATGTCAGCAAGGTGGCAACAATCAACCCACCCATGATTGCAACTGCCATTGGACCAAAGAAAATACTTCGTGAAAGTGGAATCATGGCCAAAACTGCGGCTAAAGCAGTCAAAATAATCGGACGGAATCGACGTACGGTAGCCTCAATAATCGCCTCCCATGTTGGATGCCCTGCCTGCCTGTCTTGTTCAATCTGATCAATCAGAATAAGCGAGTTACGCATGATCATGCCAGAAAGCGCAATTGTGCCCAACATGGCCACAAAGCCAAATGGTTTATTAAATAAAAGTAAGAATAAAACCACACCAATTAAACCCAGTGGAGCTGTTAAAAGCACAATGGACGCGCGAGATAGACTCTTGAGTTGAATCATAAGTAATGTCATTACGACAGCTAAGAACAGTGGCATACCAGCATTAACAGAGTTTTGCCCACGTTCAGACTCTTCTACGGTTCCACCGACTTCAATGAGATAGCCGCTTGGAAGTTCAGCGCGTAATTTATCCATTGACTGAGCTAATTCACTCACTACAGTAGCAGGCTGTAATTGAGTTCGGATATCTGCACGAACAGTAATGGTTGGTAATCGGTTACGATGCCAAATTAGACCATCTTCAAACTTATATTCAATTTTAGCGATTTGAGCTAAAGGCACTGTCGTTCCATTGGCGGTAGGTACAGCTAAACTCGCCAATGAAGCCACTTCAACTCGTTCAGATTGGTCTCCACGCAAGCGGATTTCGATGAGTTCACGCTTTTCACGATACTGTTCAATCGCACTACCCGTAATTGAGGCATTAATGAAGTTCGCTAAATCGACACTAGAGACACCCATTTGTCGAGCACGATCTTGGTCGATCTGAATCGAAATGATTTTACTTGGCTCACCCCAATCTAAATGCACATTGGTCGTATTCGGATTTTCGCCAATCAGTTTAGCGACCTTCTGCGCCTCTTGACGGACCAGATTTTGATCTTCGCCCGACACACGATATTGCAATGGATAACCCACTGGTGGGCCATTTTCCAGTAATGACACGCGAGTACGAACTTGCGGAAGTAATTGCTTAATTTGTGTGTCTAACGAGCGTCGAATTTCATCACGATCATCAAGTGATGATGCTAGTACAACAAACTGCGCAAAACTGGCTTGCGGTAATTGCTGGTCTAACGGTAAATAAAAACGTGGTGATCCTGTACCGACATAAGCCACATAGTTATCAATACCTTTTTGTTTAGACAGGAAATTTTCAACCTTTTTCACAGCTTGTTCTGTTGCTGTTAAAGAAGCGCCTTCTTCAAGTTTTAAATCGACTAAAATCTCGGCACGGTTTGAAGGTGGGAAAAACTGCTGAGGTACCAGCTTAAACATCAGCACAGATAGCACAAAAATACCCACCGTCGTTGCAATCACGGTTTTACGGTAAGTCACACAAAACTCGACCATCTTTCTAAAACGTAAATAGAAACTAGATTGGTAGGGATCGTAGTGATGGTCCTGTGAAATGGCCACAGTTTGCGGTTGCGGCTTTTTAGTTAACCTCGCCCATAAACGGACATACCAAGGGGCCTGATGGCCTGTTTTGGTAAAATCAGGTAATAGCTTTTCGCCTAAATAAGGTACGAATAAAACTGCCGCGACCCAAGAGACTAATAAGGCAATCGTCACAACCTGAAAGATAGAGCGAGTGTATTCACCTGTACCAGACTGAGCCGTAGCGATCGGTAAGAAACCAGCCGCAGTAATCAATGTTCCAGTGAGCATCGGAAATGCAGTAGTTTTCCACGCAAATCCGGCGGCTTTAATTCGGCTATAACCCTGCTCCATCTTAATTGCCATCATCTCGACGGCAATAATGGCGTCATCGACTAACAGACCTAGCGCCAGAATCAAGGCACCTAGGGAAATCTTATGCAGCCCGACATCGAATAGATTCATACCTGCAAAGGTCATTGCTAAAACTAAAGGAATAGAAAAAGCGACCACCAATCCTGTACGGAAACCTAAAGAGAAAAAACTCACTAACAAGACAATAATAACTGCTTCAGCGAGTACCTTTATAAACTCATGAATACTGCGTTGTACTGCTACAGGTTGGTCAGAAACTTTTTGGAGCTTCATGCCTAAAGGCAAAGTTTTTTGCAGTTGGGCAAACTCTGTGTCGAGATTTTTACCTAAGGCAATAATGTCACCGCCCTTACGCATCGATAAAGCAATACCAATACCATTTTCACCCATGAAGCGCATACGTGGCTGAGCAGGTTGACTAAAACCACGGTAGACATCAGCGACATCTCCAAGCTGAATGGTTTTATCACCTACCAGTAAAGGCATTTTCTTAATTTCATCAATGTTTTGTAAATGACCACTTACTCGGATCTGAATACGGTCTGTGCCTGTTTCAAAAAAACCTGCACTTGCCATACTATTTTGCTTTTGTAAGGCGTCTTGAATCGCTGTAACTGGAATACCAAGCTGTACCGCTTTAGTGTTAGAAAGCTCAATCCAGATTTTTTGATCTTGCAGACCAATTAATTCAACCTTACTGACATCCTTGACACGTTGAAGCTGTAATTGCAAACGATCTGCATATTCTTTTAAAACCGCATAGTCAAAGTCTTTGCCTGTCAGTACATAAATATTGCCGTAAGTGTCTCCAAATTCGTCATTGAAAAATGGACCTTGTACACCGTTTGGCAGTTCATGGCGTATATCATTTACCTTCTTACGAACGTTGTACCAAACATCGGGAATCTTGTCAGAAGTAAGCGAATCCTTCGCCACAAAAGTAACCAACGACTCACCTGGACGGGAGTAAGCCATAATCTTGTCATACTGCCCTGTGGTCATGAGTTCCTTTTCGATACGGTCCGTAACTAAAGTAGAAACTTCTTTGGCAGTCGCCCCAGGCCAGTAGGTCTGTACCACCATGACCTTAAAGGTAAATGGTGGATCTTCACTTTGTGATAATTTTGAATAAGAGATCGCACCGATAATGCCAAGCAGCAGCATAAAATAAAAGACGATGCCTTTATTATTTAATGCCCATTCCGAGAGATTGAATTTCATGGTGACTTCGCTCCCTGAATTTTCACTGCACGATTTTCACGGTCAATCGGATGAATCTTTTGGTGATCACGTAGTAAGTGTACGCCGCCAATCACAACCCAATCATTTGGCTTTAAACCAGATAACACAGGCACGCTGTCTTTGCCATATGCACCAATGGCTACAGGTACTTTACGCAAAGTCTGATTCGCATTAACAACCCAGACATAAGGCTGATTATCTGTTGCTGAGACACTCGAAAGTGGAACACTCATCACATTGGTTTGAGTTGTACTAAAAAATACGCGTGCGCTTTGTCCAAGCTGAATAACAGACTGCCCTTCTTTAAGTGCTACCTTGACTGTAAAAGTACGGGACTGGTCCGCTGCGGGAGAAACTTCGCGTACATATCCTGCAAATTTTTCATTCGGTTTAGACCACAAGGTTATCCAAGCGGCTTGACCAACTTTAATTTCAGTAACTGCTTGTTCTGGCACCCCAATAACAACTTCACGCTCTCCATCAATTGCCAGTTGATAAGCAGCTTGCCCCACCGCAACCACTTGTCCAATTTCAATATTACGCGTGGTAATTACCCCGTTTTTATTAGAAATGAGTTGGTTATAGCCAGTCTGGTTCGCCGAAACTTCATAGTTAGAACGTGCTTGCTGTAGAGCCGCTTGCGCTGCGTCATATTGATTTTTTACAGTGTCATATTGCGAACGGCTAACCGCATTAATAGGCAATAATTGCTGGAAACGTTTAAGTTCATCTGCTGCTGTTTTTGCTGAAGCCTGTGCATTATCAAGTTGGGCTTTAGCAGCATTTAATTGGAGCTGAGCATCTGCCACGTCAAGCTTTGCTAAAACTTGTCCGACCTTAACTCGATCACCGACATCTACGTAACGTGCCGTAACCTGACCACCCACACGAAATGCTAAAGCCGTTTGTTGTCTGGCTTGCACATCCCCTGCATAACTTTTTTGTTCATTGAGAGTGGTCAAGGGCTGTGCCACCATCACATAGGGTATCTCTTCTGTTTTTGGGGCTTCTTTACTACACCCCATTAATGTGACCGTACAAACAATCACCATACTCATGATGAGAGGTTTTAACAGATTCATATCTTATCGCTCTTATTCAAACTGATTTTTTAAGGCACAATATGTTTGCATCATAAATTGTTTGTTTTTTAATTAATATACCCATGGGTACATTAATTGAAGAAAAACTTATAAATATTTATTTTTTAGCTTTTATTAGAGGATTTCGTGCAAACAGTTAATCAAAGTGGTCGCCCCAAAGATCTAGAAAAACGTGCTCGTATTCTGCAAGCAGCAAAAGCCATTTTTTTGAAATCTGGTTATCACGGTACCAGCATGAACCAGATCGCCCAAGAAGCAGGTGTAACTAAGCTTACTGTCTATAATCATTTTCAAGATAAAGCCAACCTGTTTATCTGTGCGATTACAGAAACCTGTGAAGAAACGCTGTGTACTAAACAATTTGAATTAGAGGCATCGGCAGACTTTTATCAAGCACTCTTTATTGTGTGTTCCCGTGCCTTGCAAATTATTTACTCACCCGAAGCACTTAAACTTGAACACGTTTTATTTGAACTTGCAGCAGAACAAAGTCCACTTGCTCTACAGTTTTTTGATGCATCGCATACGCGACTTCAAAATCAGTTAGCTGTGTTTTTGCAAAAAGCGGCTCAATTAGGTTTTATTCAAACCGATGATCCTACTTATCAAACCGAGCTTCTTATGTCTTTATTGCTTGGCATACGCCATCAGAAGGTTTTACTTGGGATCATTGCTGTACCCACTGCACAAGAGTTAGGGCAAATCATTCAAGATGCAATTGCTTTATTCCTGCTCAAATATCGGACTTAAACCAAAGTACCATTGCCAAAAGTTGTACTGAGTGCATGCCATCGTTAACAGCATCACATGCAAATTAAATGTTATTTTTTAAGCAAAAATTCACATTTTCTTACGCTCAAAGCTTGGAATGTTTGTTAATCACGCTATATTCGATAAGGATAAGAACAGGAGAAAATAGCATGGTTCAGCAAATCGATGCGCCACTGCGCGAGGATGTCCGCTTACTTGGTAATTTATTAGGTGAAACCCTAAAGCAACATGCAGGACAAGAGCTGTTTAATCAGATCGAGCAAATTCGTGCTCTTGCCAAAGGTGCACGTGACGGCCACGCTGAAGCCCAAAAGCAACTAGAACAATTATTTTTAAATCTACCCGACGACGAATTACTTCCCCTTACCCGAGCTTTTTCTCATTTCCTCAATTTTGCCAATATTGCCGAGCAATATCATGTGGTCCGTAGCCGCAGACAAGCAGAGTTTGATTCGGATACCACTTCTCCGAACCCGCTTGTTCACCTATTTGAAAAATTTAAAGATAAAAGTATTTCGACAGAAAAGCTGTTCAAACAAGTTTGTGATCTTAATATTGAGTTAGTCCTTACGGCCCATCCAACCGAAGTTAGTCGCCGTACCCTCATTCAAAAATATGATGATATCAATGCTTGTCTGTCACAACTTGATCAGCAAAAACTTACTCCCCGCGAACGTCAAAATGCGCTTGCCAACTTAAAGCAACAAATCAGTTCGGCATGGCAAACAGACGAAATCAGGCAGCACCGCCCGACACCTGTAGATGAAGCAAAATGGGGATTTGCCACAATTGAGCAAACGCTATGGAATGCAGTACCCAAGTTTATTCGTGAATTAAATGAACTCGTACAGCAAAATTGCGAACATGAGTTACCACTCAATATTGCTCCTGTCCGCTTTGCATCTTGGATGGGTGGAGACCGTGACGGTAACCCGAACGTTACTCATCATATTACGCAAGAAGTACTGTGGTTATCACGTTGGCAGGCTGCTGATCTTTATTTAAGAGACATTGAAAATTTACGTTGGGAACTTTCAATTCAAACCTGCTCTGAAGAAATGACTCAAGCATTGGGTAGTCCACATGCAGAACCTTATCGTGAATATTTACGTGCTACACGAGAGCGCCTAAAAGCAACTCGTCATTGGTTAGCGCAACGCCTACAAGGCCTAGAAGCAGACGATACCAATGTCATCAAAAGCAAAGACGAACTTTTACAACCTTTATTGCTGTGCTATCGCTCTTTAATCGACAGCAATTTACCTGAGATTGCGAATGGTCAATTACTCGATTTCATCTATCGGGTGAACTGTTTTGGAATTGAACTACTTAAACTCGATATCCGTCAAGAATCTGGTCGCCATCGTCAAGCCATTTCAGCCATTACCGAATATTTAGGTTTAGGTAATTTTGAATCTTGGACTGAACAGGCACGCCAAAACTTCCTGATTCAGGAACTACAAAGCAAACGCCCACTTTTACCAAAATATATTAATGAACCTGAAGGCAGTTTGATTGGACATCCAGATGTTCAAGAAGTTTTCGCAACCATGCGTACTTTGGCAGATCAACCACCTGAATCTTTAGGGGCTTATATTATTTCTATGGCTGAATATCCAAGCGATGTTTTAGCCGTTTTATTACTGCAAAAAGAAGCTGGTATTCAGCACCCTTTACGTGTAGTCCCTTTGTTTGAAACTTTAAAAGACTTAGATGGCGCCGCAAGCACCATGAATACGCTGTTCAATATGCATTGGTATAAGCAGCATATTCAGGGTAAACACGAAGTCATGATCGGTTACTCCGACTCTGCAAAAGATGCCGGTTTTATGTCTGCTAACTGGGCGCAATATCGTGCTCAAGAAGAGTTAACTGCTATCGCTCAAACTCACGGCGTACAATTGACGCTGTTCCATGGACGTGGTGGCTCAATTAGTCGTGGTGGTGCCCCAACACAACAAGCGCTATTTTCACAACCACCGGGTTCTATTTCTGGTGCAATCCGTGTAACAGAACAGGGTGAGATGATTCGCTTTAAATTCGGTTTAGAAGGGATTGCCATGCAAAACCTTGAAATCTATACCGCAGCAACACTCGAAGCAACCTTATTGCCACCACCAGAACCTAAATCTGAATGGCGTGAACTGATGAACCGTATGACAGATCATTCTGTTAAAGTTTACCGCCAAACAGTTCGTGAAAACCCACATTTCGTTAAATATTTGCGTACGGTTACGCCTGAACTTGAATTACAAATGTTGCCTTTAGGTTCACGTCCGGCAAAACGTAAAGTCAGTGGTGGTATTGAATCTTTACGTGCTATTCCTTGGGTATTTGCGTGGACACAAATCCGTTTAATGTTACCTGCATGGTTAGGCACTGGAGCGGCTATTAACGAAGTCATTGCCGATCAGCAAAAAGCAACACTTGATGAAATGCTACAACAATGGCCTTACTTCCAGACCCTCATTGATATGCTGGAAATGGTATTGTCTAAAGCCGATGCCAATATTGCACTTTATTACGAGTCCCATCTGACTGAAGATGAAGATTTAAAAGTATTGGGCAATCAATTACGTCAGCGATTAAAAGATGCCGTTGAAACCCTACTTGCATTAAAAGATGAATCAAAGCTTCTTAGCAATAACGAAGTACTCGATCAGTCTATGCAGGTTCGTAAGCCATATTTACTTCCTTTACACCTTTTACAAGCCGAACTGATGAGACGCAGACGTGACTATCTCAAAGAGCGTCAGGCAGAAAATACACCTGTTGACCATGCACTTATGGTGAGTATTGCAGGTATTGCTGCTGGTTTACGTAATACAGGCTAAGCTGATTTTACCAATTGTTTAATAAAGCAGTGCATCATCGATGCACTGCTTTTTACTTACAAAGTTTCCCAGTTTTCTCAAATTTTCCCCGATTTTCTATTTTTTTGAATATTTTTTAAAAATCAAAAAATTAATCTTTATTAGAAAAAAATAACTGATTCCTTATATTTAGAATTCATAAAAATATACCAATCGTTAAAAAACAATTACTTTTCACCGCCATATTTAATACAAGAGATTAAATGCCTTTACAAGAAAGAGTATCATTGCACCAATTAAAGAATAATGAGCTTATTTTATGTCCAACTGGTTTCCAAAATGGCAGCCTTACCAAGGTGATGTTGACCATCGGCCGGTCTCTACCAATGAATATCTCCCACCAGTTCAAAGTGCTATTTTAGGTATTCAGCACGCATTTGCGATGTTTGGAGCAACTGTTTTAGCGCCGTTGCTCATGGGTTTTAATCCGAACCTTGCTATTTTAATGTCTGGAATCTGTACCATCCTGTTCTTTTTAATTACAGGTGGTCGTGTTCCAAGTTATTTAGGTTCAAGTTTTGCCTTTATTGGGGTGGTTGCAGCAGCAACTGGGCATATTACGGGTTCTGGTGCAAATCCTAATCTCTCTATGGCTTTAGGTGGAATCGTAGCATGTGGTGTGTTTTATGCCATCATCGGTTTTATTGTGATGCTCACCGGCACGCGCTGGATTGAAAAACTCATGCCGCCTGTCGTGACTGGCGCGATTGTAATGATCATTGGTCTAAACCTCGCACCCGTTACAATTAAAGGCGTTGCAGGGCAACCATTTGAAATGTGGATGGCATTAATTACTGTACTTTGTATGGGGAGCATTGCCGTATTTACACGTGGTTTATTACAACGTCTGCTTCTATTAGTTGGTCTAATTTTGGCTTATGTGATTTATGCGATCACCACCAATGGCTTAGGTTTAGGAAAACCTATCGATTTTAGCCAGATTTCAGCGGCTGCATGGTTCGGTATTCCAAGCTTTTCTCATCCTACGTTTGATACTAGAGCGATGCTAATTATTGCTCCGGTTGCGCTCATTTTAGTCGCGGAAAACTTAGGGCATATTAAAGCTGTTGGTGCGATGACTGGCGAAAATCTGACTCCCCACTTAGGTAAAGCATTTGTCGCAGATGGTTTGGCAACCACGCTTTCAGGTAGTGTAGGTGCTCCAGGCATGACGACTTATGGTGAAAACATTGGTGTTATGGCAGTCACTCGTGTGTACTCAACTATTGTCTTTGTTATTGCGGGTGTCTTCGCGATTTTCTTAGGACTATCTCCAAAATTTGGTGCTGTAATTAGTACAATTCCAAGTGCAGTTCTCACTGGTGCGTCTATTGTCGTGTTTGGTTTAATTACCATTGCTGGTGCAAAAATCTGGATTGAAAACAAAGTTGATTTTTCTAACAATAAAAACCTGATTGTTGCTTCTGTAACGATTATTTTAGGTGCTGGAAATTTTGAATTATTGTTCGGTAATTTCAATTTAGGTGGTATCGGTACCGCAACTTTTGCAGCCATTATTTTAAATTGGCTGTTTAGTTTAAAAGATAAAACTTAAATTCAAAAAGGCAGCATAAGCTGCCTTTTTTCATTACGATTTAGTATGATGACTTTTACCCTTCAATACGTTCCCCATTATGCGTTTTGATTTTTTTGATTTACAACTGGTTCTCCATATTGTCTCTACAGGTAGCCTAACCAAAGGCGCGGACCGCTCCGCTATTTCACTTCAAGCTGCTAGTGAACGTATCAAAAAACTCGAACAATATTTTGAAACACCCTTATTTATTCGTCAGACCACTGGCGTGGAGCTCACCACGGCAGGACACGCTTTTGTAGAACATGCTCGTCAGCTTTTGGCACAAAAAGATCAACTAGAACAAGAAATGCTACGTTTTAGGCCCCCTACCACAGAATCATTAACGCTTTGGTGTAACTCTTCTGCCCAAAGCGAATATCTGCCCCCGTTACTACCGCAATATCTGGTGCTTCATCCCGAAATGAATATTGATTTACATGAAGCGGAAAGCTCTGAAATTGTAGAAGCACTGACCAAAGGTATTGCTAGATTGGGATTGGTTTCAAGTTTCTTCGATACTCGACATTTACACACTCAAGAATTTGCTAGTGATCCTTTGGTCTTGATTTGCCCTGCTACTCATCAGCTAGCCCAATATCAAGCATTAAATCTGGTGGATGCACTAAGCTATGGCTTTATTGGCCTTATGCCGCATCACTCACTGCAACAATCCATTGAAACCCAAGCTAAGTTATTAGGCTTTAACATACAGTACCGTTTGCGTTTACCTAACTTTGGTGCAATTGCTGAGGTTGTGGCGAAAGGTGTTGGAATTGCAATTATGCCCGCTCGGGCTGCACAGCGTTTGCAATCGGACTACCATTTCCACTCCATTCAGCTCCTCGGCGCATGGGCAAACCGTAAACTGCTTTTGGCTACCCAAAATTTTAGTCAGCTTCCTAGCAGTTACCAACAATTTGCAGATTTTTTACTGCAACATCGCCCTTAAACACTTGGCTTAGTGCAAGACCATATAAATTCCTAATGACACCAAACCAATAAAAAATATACGACGAAATTTTTGTTCATTGAGTCGATAACGGATTTTTTTACCTAACCACATTCCAACTAATGCAGCCAATAAAGCCGCAAAAGATAAACGGTAGTCCAGTGTTATTCCTGACATAGGGTTGTGGTGTAAAAAGACTGCAAGACAAATGGTAGAGACAGTAAAAGTCAGCCCCAAAGCCTGTACCAACTCATCACGTTTTAAATGCAACGACTGCAAGTAAGGCACTACTGGAATAATAATCACACCTGTTGCTACCGTCACTGCCCCACCAATATAACCAATGATGGGCGATAACCAACGCTCGTACTTCCCTAAGTGCGGAAGCTTTTTCACGCATAGACCGTAGAGCCCATATAAGGCCAACATACAGCCTAATAAAATTTCACTACTATGCCCATGACTTTGGCTCAAGGTGGGCAGAAAGCTCCATATTGAGCCCACCACAATGCCTACAAGCAAAGTCCAGAAACGGCGAATAAAAGACCAGACATGCCCCTCAGCGAAAAGCTGCCAGACATTAGTGACCATTGAAGGAACAATCAGAAGAGATGCTGCTTGAAAAGGACTCATTGCGATGGTGAGTAGGCCCATCGATACCGCGGGCAACCCTAAGCCGATCATGCCTTTAATCATGCCAGCAAAGGCAAACACCACCATAATAATTGCTAGAAATGTCACTGTTTATCTCCGATTCCCTACAAGGCTATGCTACGGAAAAAACAGGCTTTGCCCTATTCTTGTTTTTAGGAGAAGGCCTCAATTAAAAGTTGAGGCCGTTTTATATTTTTCTTCTAATACATTGCTAAAAATGCTTTCAATCATCCAAACTCGGTACAAGCTATTAAATACATAGCTCTGACCATCAATACGCAACTCTAAAACAGGTAAATCAGGCTGATGCTTTTCTTTGCAAAATGCATCATTTTGCGCTAGAGCAGATAGCACATCCTGCTCGGTTAACTGCTCAATTCCCAACTGCTGCTGCAATTCCTGGAAATGCTTTTGGAAAGATAAATCTTTACCTTTCGTCCAAACAGCCTGCAAAATCGTGAAAATTGTATCGATTTGCTGATTTTCCTGCACACTATAGAAAAGCTTTGCCATTTCAAGCGTACTTTCTTCTGTAGGACGGCAAAAAGGAGTGAATGTTACATCTGTTCGTTTAGAAACACGTGTTGCCAAACTCCAGTCAAACCAGTCTCGACCTTGATAGCTTAAGGGATAAACTTTTAATTGAATGTCGTAATAATCAGCCAGTTCTTCCTTAATATAGGCAAGTAGCAGCCAACTCATTGGATCTTCTAAAGCTACATAGATATCGAGTTCCGGACGAAGTGTCTGAATTTCAGTAAGTGCCTCAGCATCATTAATCAAATGTTCACGCCATTCGATATGATTAATTAAAAAGATCGGATTACCAGTAAGTAGTTTTTGTTGTTTTAGACGACGAGTTAAACGCAATAAATCATCTACTGCATGATATTTACGTCCACCAAATTCAAAGTATGCAGCTGGTACAGACTCATCCGTAAAAATACGTTCTGACAAATGTTGCGGAAGCTGATGTTTAACTGCCATGGCATGTAAAGTACGTAGCTTTCCATATTGTTGCTGCCAAAGCATGTGAAAAATATCTTCTAGTAAATGTAAGAAATTCTGACCTTGTAATGGGGTTCTTTTTAATATAACAGCGGCTTGTTTTAAAGATTCTTGGCTTGGGATTTCTGGAAATTCATCAAAAGCAAAACGATGCTGTTTGGCTAATATTTTGGCATCATTTAAACAATAATTTTGCCACTCTTCATGTGACATACCATTCGGAGGTTCAGAAGCCGTATGCGAAATAATAATTTTTAAGGGTTTAAGTTCATCACTTAAAATCTCATCGAGCTGAGAGAGTTGCTGAACAGCTAAGTAGCTATACACATCATCAAGTCGTAAATGAATACTTAAACCATTTTCCGTGGGTAACACCGCTTGACGAGAAGGCTTTTGGTAAAACCAGCTCGATCGGATAGGGTCAAACCAACGGCGTAGCAGTGACATGAGAGTAGAGCCTCTAAAAAATAAATCCTAAGCAAGACCAAAAAACTGCTTTGATCGCAGTACAAAGTGCCGCAGAAGCTTCATATACAAAATGCTGACGAGCTCTGCTGACGCAGAACAAACATCATGTTATTGCACGTGTTCCTGCATCGGTGAAGATTTTATCATCATTTTATGGCAAACCCATAGAATGACTTGCAACACCTTCATCTAGAAGCCTATTTTTTTTATCATACGTAAAAAATGCACCCTCAACCTGATAATAATTCATCGTGCTGATGGGTGCATGATTTCTACTCAATTGTTAAAATTGAATATTTTATAGAACGCGTACAGCTCCTTTCGCCGCACTTGTTGTATGCATTGCATAAACTTTTAACGCTTTTGATACCTTACGTTTACGTTCTTCTTTCGGATGCCAGCCTTTCGCTTCTTGAACTGTACGACGGTGCGCCATAGTCGCATCATCAACGTTCAAGTGAATGGTACGATTTGGAATATCAATTTCAATGGTGTCACCATCTTCTACCAAACCAATTGCGCCACCTTCAGCAGCTTCTGGCGAAACATGTCCTATCGAAAGACCTGATGAACCACCAGAGAAACGGCCATCTGTAACCAATGCACAGTCTTTTCCTAAACCTTTCGATTTAAGATAGCTGGTTGGGTAAAGCATTTCTTGCATACCCGGACCACCACGTGGACCTTCGTAACGAATAACAACCACATCGCCAGCTTTAATGTCATGACCCAAAATTGCATCTACAGCCGCATCTTGACTCTCAAACACACGTGCAGTACCAGTAAATTTCAAAATAGATTCATCTACACCCGCAGTTTTCACAATACAGCCATCAAGAGCGATGTTGCCGTATAGAACGGCTAAACCACCGTCTTTAGAGAATGCATGTTCTGCATTGCGGATAACACCCTTTTCACGATCGCCATCTAAAGTTGCATAGTAACGATTTTGAGAGAATGCAACTTGTGTTGGAACCCCACCCGGAGATGAGCGATAGAATTCATACACATCTGCATCTTCTGTACGAATAATATCCCACTTGTCCAACGCATCTTTTAACGTTTTCTCATGGACTGTTGGTAGTGATACATCAAGTAAATTCGCACGATCAAGCTCACCCAAGATGGCCATAATACCGCCAGCACGGTGTACGTCTTCCATATGAACGTCTTGTTTTGCAGGCGCTACTTTAGACAATACAGGAACTCGACGTGATAATTCGTCAATATCGTCCATTGTAAAGTCAACTTCGGCTTCACTTGCAGCAGCCAATAAATGTAGAACCGTATTGGTTGAACCACCCATTGCAATATCAAGCGTCATGGCATTTTTAAATGCAGCCTTTGTTGCAATTGAACGCGGTAAAATGCTTGCATCTTCTTGTTCATAATAGCGTTTAGCCAATTCAACAATAAGCTGACCTGCTTTTAAGAATAATTTTTTACGATTCGCATGTGTCGCAACAATCGAACCATTGCCCGGTAAAGATAAACCCAAAGCTTCTGTTAAACAGTTCATTGAGTTTGCAGTAAACATGCCTGAACATGAACCACATGTTGGACATGCTGAACGTTCAAATTCCGCTACTTCTTCATCTGTATAACTTTCATCAGCCGCAACAACCATGGCATCAACAAGGTCAATCGCTTTTTCATTACCACGGAATTTAACCTTACCCGCTTCCATTGGGCCGCCAGACACAAAAACCACTGGAATATTCAAGCGCATCGCAGCCATGAGCATTCCCGGAGTAATCTTGTCACAGTTAGAAATACAGACCATAGCATCAGCACAATGCGCATTTACCATGTACTCTACTGAGTCAGCAATTAAATCACGTGATGGTAGAGAGTAAAGCATGCCGTCATGCCCCATTGCGATCCCGTCATCAACTGCAATCGTATTGAACTCTTTAGCAACACCACCTGATGCCTGAATTTCTGCTGCAACAAGCTGCCCTAGATCTTTAAGATGTACATGGCCTGGAACAAATTGAGTAAATGAATTGACTACCGCAATAATCGGTTTGCCGAAATCCTCATCTTTCATTCCTGTTGCACGCCATAAGCCACGTGCGCCAGCCATATTTCTTCCATGTGTCGATGTTTTTGAACGATAGTCAGGCATTAGTGTTTCCAACAAGTTGTGCTTGAGTGAAATGACTTCCACTCTGGCGAATGATACTGATATAGCGTTAGATCAGTCGGAATATTGACTCATCATCATAATTTGATCATTCTCCATTCTATACAAGCAAATAATATTCGGAAAGCCAAGAACAGTAATAGTCAGTCAATATTTAGCAAAACTTCCATGAATAATTTTTTATTTTTTCATAACCTTTTTTTATCAATAAAAATTTTTTCAATAATTTTTTGTTCGCTATTTAAAAACCAATCCTCTCAACAGCCATGAGCTTAGGGCTTCAATCGTTTTTCACGTATACTACCCACAAACTCTTTTTGGAATGCATTTGTGAAAATTATTTTTGCTGGCACCCCTGAATTTGCTGCAACAGCATTGGCGGCTTTATTAAAAACTTCCCATGAAATTATCGCGGTTTATACCCAACCAGACCGTAAAGCTGGTCGCGGACAAAAATTAACACCATCTGCTGTAAAACAGCTTGCTCTTGAACATAACATCCCTGTTTATCAGCCACTTCACTTTAAAGCATCTACAGAAGAAGGGCTTGCAGCTCAACAAGAACTTGCAGCTTTAGGTGCAGATGTAATGGTGGTTGCTGCCTATGGTTTGATTCTGCCTCAAGCAGTACTCGATACCCCAAAATATGGCTGCTTAAATATCCACGGTTCATTACTACCACGTTGGCGTGGTGCTGCACCAATTCAGCGTGCAATTGCAACAGGTGATGCTGGAACAGGCATTACGATTATGCAAATGGCTGCTGGTTTAGATACAGGCGACATGATGTATAAAACCTATTGTGCAATTACTGCCGAAGACACATCAGCTAGCTTACACGACAAATTAGCAGCTCAAGGTGCAACAGCAATTTGTGCAGTTTTAGAATCGGAAGCAACCTTACAAAAATATCTGGCAGAACGTGAAGTTCAAGATGAAAGCTTAACTGTATATGCACATAAATTAGTGAAGTCAGAAGCTCGAATTGACTGGTCAACCGATGCGATGCAACTTGACCGAAATATTCGTGCATTTAACCCTTGGCCAGTTGCCTTCGTTCAGCTTGACGAAAATAATGCTCTGCGTGTCTGGAATTCAACGACTTCTACTCAAAGCCAAGCAAAAGCTCAAGCTGGTGAAATTATCGCGATTGATAAACTAGGTGTACATGTTGCTTGTGGCCAAGATTCCTTTATTTGTCTGACCAGTGTGCAATGGCCAGGTGGTAAAGCAATGAATGCCCAACAAATTGCCCAAACTCAAAAACTTCATGTAGGACAAATTCTGCCATGAGTCAGGTTTCAACAAATTCGTCACGTTTTAACTTACGTGCCCAAGTCGTCCAGACTCTATTAAAAGTTCAGCAAGGACATTCTCTTGCGAGCATTTTAAATACGCAGCTTAATCAAGTCGCAGAACGAGACCGTGCCCTATTTCATGAACTTGTTTTGGGTACGCTACGTCAATGGTTTGCGCTTAAATCAATTAGCCTGCCATTACTGAGTAAGCCCTTAAATAATGAGGCGGTTGAAACTTGTCTTTATGTGGGTCTTTATCAAGTTTTATGCACACGTATTGCCGCACATGCTGCTATCTCAGAAACAGTAGATGCGACCAAACAACTTGGATTCCCTGCACTCAGCGGCATTGTGAATGCAATTTTACGCCGAGCGACTCGTGAAACTGATGAGTTTGAAGAAGGTTTGCAACAAGCTCATGGCTTACCAAGTTGGCTTTATAAGCGTGTGAAAAAAGATTGGGGAGAACAAACTGAAGCTCTTTGCCAGTCTTTAAAACAAATCGCTCCTTTAACCTTAAGGGTCAATCAGCGCCACATTGGTCGAGATGCTTATTTAGCAAAATTACAAGCTTTAGATATTCAATCTCGTGCATGTGTTTTTTCTGAAGCGGGTATTGTACTAGAGCAGTCTATGCAAATTACCCAGTTGCCTGGTTTTGAACAAGGTTGGGTCTCTGTGCAAGATGAACATGCTCAACTTTGTGCAGAATTATTACCGGATTTAAATGATAAAATCGTGATTGATGCCTGTGCGGCACCGGGTGGAAAAACAGCTCATTTACTCGAAAAATTTAAACCCGCACATTTAATCGCCATTGATCAGGACCCTAACCGTTTATTGCGTGTCACTGAAAACCTTAACCGTTTAGCACTTGATCAAAGCCATACAGAAATTCTGGCAGCAGATGCAACCGAATGGGTTCCAACACAACTAGTAGATTGTATTGTGCTAGACGCGCCTTGTTCAGCAACAGGTGTTATTCGCCGTCATCCTGACATACGTCTCTTACGTCAATCTACTGATATTGCTCAAACTGCTGAACTACAAAAGCAGATTTTGGAACACATGTGGCAACAACTTAAAGTTGGCGGCACATTGCTCTACATTACTTGTTCAATTTTGAAAATAGAAAATGAACAACAAATGATGGCTTTTTTTGCTGAACATGCTGATGCGAAAGAAATCAAAATTGAAGCCAAGTGGGGACTTGAGCAAACTCATGGTCGACAATTACTTCCACAAGCGCAGTCTGGTGACGGATTTTATTATTGTAAAATTCAAAAAATTGCATAAAAAAAGCAGGCTTTAAGCCTGCTTTTTACTAGATCAGCATCAAAGTGTGTGCTGATCTTTTACTTCTTCTAAAACATCATCTAACTCTTCAGGATGTTTCGATAAATGTAGAATGGATAAAATTAATCCACCCCACACAAACACCATCGAAATTACCATCATTACGATTGCCGAAGTATTCATTATATTATCCTCCTAGCGATCTTTCATTTTACTTAACAGGATAGCAACGACTGCGCAGAAAATTACACTGCCCCAGCCGAATATGCCTTGTAAGCTCATGCTATAAGTATCATAGCCATTTTTGATCAAATTAAAAACAGTCATACTGAGTGTGGTTAACAAAATTAAAGAGGTGATGACCGTTAAAGTGAAATCCCATCCTCTACCTAATTGAATAGTTGAGATACGGTTGACATGATCACGGAGCTCTCTAAGGGCCGAACGCTTAAACCAAGCTACACTAATAATGGCTAATAAAGCGCCACCGACAATACCGATGTTATTGATAAAGTGATCAACGATATCAACCAGCTTAATTGCGTTTACACTTGAGAATAAAATAATTGATACAAACGCACTACCGCCACCAATAATCGTTACTGCTTTTTTACGCCCCCATTTCAACTTGTCTTGCATTGCTGCAATAGGCACTTCCAAAATACTGACCATCGAAGAAATACCTGCGACGAAAAGTGATGAGAAGAATAAGAGACCAAATAAATCAGCCCCTGTACCTAAACTTGAAATAATTTTAGGGAATGCAATAAATGCTAGTCCAATCCCACCACTCACCACATCTTTAACTTCAGTACCAGCAGCATGTGCCATAAAACCAAGCGCTGCAAAAATACCAATACCCGCTAGAATCTCTGTTGATGCATTTGCAAAACCAACAATTAAACCCGAGCCCGTTAAGTTTGTTTTTGGTTTCAAATATGATGCATAAGTCACCATGATCCCGAAACCAACAGATAATGAGAAGAACGTATGACCATACGCAGCTAGCCAAACTTTATAATCCATCATTGCTGACCAGTTCGGTGTAAAGAATGCATTCAAGCCTTGAGCTGCACCTGGTAAACGTAATGACTGAATTACTAAAATAGTGAATAAAATGAATAATAAAGGCATGAAAATCTTATTGGATAATTCCACACCCTTTTTCACCCCACCATAAAGAATGATTAAAGTAAGTGCCCAAATTCCAACAATTGGCCAGAATAAATGACTTACAAACTGTAGATCAAAACCAGTCTCTTTTGAGGTTTGTAAGTAAGTATTAAAGAAGAAGCCTTCAGGATCACTTCCCCACATTTGACCAATAGAAAAGTAAACATAACTACCCGCCCATGTCAGGACGCTCGCATAATACAGACCAATAATGATACAAACACAAACCTGCCACCACCCTAATGTTTCCCCACCTTTAAATAAGGCGCGATATGCTTTAGGAGGAGAACCTGTACTACGATGACCTACCGCATAATCTAAAAATAGTAATGGTAAACCAGCGGTAATCAGTGCTAATAAATAAGGTATAAGAAACGCGCCACCACCATTTTCATAAGCAACGTATGGAAAGCGCCAAATATTTCCTAAGCCTACAGCCGAACCAACGGCTGCAATAATAAAACCAGATCGTGACGTCCAGTTTTCACGAGAATCTGTCATAAAACACCTAATGTTAAAAAATTGCTTATTTTTACTGCTATTGTTGATTGTTATTCCGCATGCAAAAAAGAACTAAAGAATATTTTTGTGTTTGATTAATAATAAAAAGCACCTTGTGAGTATTTTTATTTCAAACAAGCAAAAATAGAAAATTCCTCCTTAAAGATTTTTGTCCATTTTTTGCCCCTATATAGCTGAACAATACCTGTTTTTATTTATTTTTACTGTAATTTCCGTCTGAAATTTTACGTTTTCTTAAAAATTTTTATTTAAATTGGTTATTTTTTAGCTCACATTCATGTTTTAAAGCAGAATGTTAGGTCATTATATGCAATGATATTTTCTGTCATTTAAATTATTTTTCATTTTATAAAGTAGATATATCAACTAATTTTTTAGATATGCAAAAATAAAAATATTATCGGTTCATTTCACAAAATTTATACTCAAATGTTCCCAATAATGCCCATATCAATTTAGAAATTATTTTATAAAAATCAATAAAATATCAGGTTTTTAAAATTTCAAATAATTGAATTTTTATATTCACCATTTTCCATCAATGTATTACTGCACAGTTTTCTATATTATGCGCACAAAGTTTTCTTTTCTTAGGATATGATGGTGAAAATATTAAAAATGTCGTTTGTAGCGCTTGGGATGAGCCTAAGTGGATTCGCACAAGCAGATTTTATAGGGGTAAAGGGAGACGTTAGCTATTGGTTTTACGATGGTAAAGCAAATATGTCCTCACAATTACCTGATGATCAAGATTTAGATCGGAAAGGTAGCGCTCAACTTTCACTTGCTTTTGAGCATCCAATACCATTTCTTCCAAACGCAAAAATTCGTTATGTAAATTTAGATACTCAAACTAAATCACAAACTCTAGGTCAAGCTAATTATAAAGTTGATTTAGATCATAGTGATTTTATTCTTTACTATGAGTTACTAGATAATATTGTAAGTGTAGATGCAGGACTTGGTGCAACTGTATTAAATGGTGATATTACTGCGTATACAGGTAAACGTGTAGATATTAATAAGACATATCCTATTACTTATTTATCAGGTGAAGTAAAACTTCCATTTACAGGTTTAAGTGCTAAAGGTGAGGCAACCTATACAAACTTTAATGATGCAAAAATTACAGATGCATTAGCAGAAGTAAAGTATAAATTCATCGATAATTTAGTAGTTGATTTAGGCCTGAAAGCAGGCTATCGCATACTCAATATTGATTTAAATGATTACGATAATAATGACCTAAAATTTGAATTTAAAGGTCCTTATGTTGGCTTAGAAGCGCATTTTTAAATCAAAAAATGAAATGAAATTTTAATACTCAAAATAAAAAAGAACTCTTATGAGTTCTTTTTTATTCAACCATACTCACATATTTCGGGTATTTTTTAATTCTTTGACACCATGCTTGAATATTTGGATATAAGTTTAAATCGAACCCACCTTCCTCAGCGATATGCGTGTATGCATATAAGGCAATATCAGCAATGGTAAATTGACTTCCAACAAGATAGTCACACTTTACTAAAGCATTATCCATAATAGATAGAGCTTTATGGCCTTTTGGTTGTAAATTATGATATTCCTCTATTCTTTCTAGTGGTAAACCTAAATATTTATTAATAAAACGAGCAACAGCAATAAATGGTTCATGGCTATACTGCTCAAAGAACATCCATTGGTATATTTTTGCTTTAATATAAGGATCTGTGGCAAGAAATTCTGTTCCCTCAGCTAGATAACCTAAAATAGCATTAGATTCACTTAAAACACGCCCATCATCTAGAACTAATACTGGTATTTTTCCATTAGGATTTAAAGATAAAAACTCTGTGGTTTGAGTATCTTTTTTTAAAATATCAATATGGATCCATCTATGTTTAATATTTAATAAGGAAAGTAGTAATTTGATCTTATAACAATTACCCGAATTTACATCACCATAGACTACCATAGGTACTTTCCCTTTATTCTTTTTGCATATTTAAGTATATAATTTTCTTATTATTTATAGCACGAATTTTTAATATTCTTGGTTTTTAATTTTGCAT
>NZ_JADVKT010000005.1 GCF_016508255.1 Acinetobacter calcoaceticus
CCGTGAAGGTGGTCGTACTGTAGGTGCTGGTGTTGTTGCGAAAGTAACTGCATAATCACTTTCAGTGAAAAAAAGCGCTCTTTTTAGAGCGCTTTTTTTATGTTTAATTGTCTAACAATCACTATAAATGCTGGCCTTAACTGATATTCCAATGTCCTTATTTACCCTTAATCCTTTTTATTAAATTTGTATGATAAGAATCAAGAAAACGAACAATAAAGTTTGAGTAACTTGGGTTACTTATTAAGGAGCTTTGGGTATGAATGCTAAAGTGAATATTACTAATCGCGCAGGGGCGAGCTTTCCTGTACGTCGTATGAACTTTGACTTTAATGATGTACCAGAATATTGGATGAATGGTTCTGCTGGACTAACACACTTTATGACAGCATTGTCGGCCTTGTTTCCAGCAGGTGAGAAATTCTTCATAGATAGTGTACGGGCTGTACGTTATCATCCATCTATTAAAGATGATGAAGTATTGCAAAAAGAGATTAGTGCCTTCATTGGGCAAGAAGCAATGCATACTCAAGAGCATGTAAATTTTAATGCTTCTGCTCAAAAGTTTGGTCACGATGTAGAAGCGTTAGAGAAGTTTACCGACACGGCAATTCAAACAGCAATTAAAACTTTTGTAAAAATTGTCAAACCTTTCGGTATGACCAAAGATATGGTTGACCTAACGGCTACAACAGCACTTGAACATTTTACCGCTACGATTGCTTCACAATTATTAGTCAATAAACATATTCAAGAGTTGATGACAGACGAAACTATGTCAACTATGTGGTATTGGCATGCTATCGAAGAAAATGAGCATAAAGCCGTAGCTTTTGACGTGTACGAAGGTGTATTCGGTAGGGGTGTAAAGGCTTATGCATTACGTACAAGTTCTCTAGTATTTGCTATGACTTTGATTTTTTTGATTCAGTCTTCATTTGTGCTTCGTCTATTAAAGCAAGATAAAAAGTTAAATCTGGATGAGCTATCGGTGATTTATAAATACGCATATAGCCCGTCGAAAGGTATCATTACTGGTATGGCTAAAGAAATGCTGGCTTACTTTAAGCCTGGTTTTCATCCAAATGATTTGGATACAGTAGGTCTATTAAAAACATGGAAAGCAAAATTAGGTTTGTAATTTAAATCTATGTTGATTTGAAAGGGCTTATTAGTAGCCCTTTTTCTTTTTAAGTACTAACAATAACGATTAGCAGGTCTATGCACCTTTATGGGGTTATTAATGACCTCATCTGATATTTCTCTGTCCTCATCTGCACTTAATTGGCACATTGAAAGACGTATGATTATAAATATTAAGAAAATAAATAAAGTTATATGTGAATTAGCTATTCACTTAAAAGGAGTCTGAGATGAATGCTAAGGTAAATATTTCCAATCGTGCTGGTGCTAGTTTTCCTGTGCGTCGTATGGACTTTGAATTTGCTGAGGTCCCTCGCTATTGGGCGAATTATGATGCAGGATTAACTCATTTTATGACAGCATTATCAGCTCTTTTCCCAGAGGGTGAGCAGTTCTTTGTAAATAGTACACGTGCTGTTCGAAATGATCCAAAACTTGCAGATCCTGATCTTCAAAAAGAAATTAGCGCTTTTATCGGTCAAGAAGCCATGCATTCGAAAGAACATTTAGCATTTAATGCTTCAGCACAGGCTTATGGATATGATGTACGTCATATGGAAAAGCAAACAGGCAAAGTCATTAAGATGGGTACGGCTGCTGTAACCAAATTAATGAAACCTTTTGGCTACACCAAAGAAATGATTGATTTGACTGGAACATGTGCTCTAGAACATTTTACGTCTACCATTGCAGCTGAACTTTTACAAAATCCTGAAATTCAGGCAATGTTCCAAGATAACACGATGTATCATTTGTGGATGTGGCATGCAGTAGAAGAAAATGAGCATAAGGCTGTGGCATTTGATGTATATACAAGCATGTACGGACAAGGGCCAAAAGCTTATTTCATGCGTTCAACAGCTTTAATTATTGCAATGGCATTAATTTTTGCCACTCAGACACATTTCACTGCCAAGCTATTAAAAACCGATGGAAAATTAACATGGAAAGATACGAAGTACATGCTTAAGTTTATGTATGGTCGTAAAGGTTTCATGACACGTCAAATTCCAGAGTTACTTGATTTTTTAAGACCAAAATTTCATCCAAATGATTCTGACACTACAGCACTGTTAGCAACTTGGCGTGAAAAACTAGGTCTCTAGAAAAGGTGATAAAAAAGGACAATTCAATTGTCCTTTTTTTTACTCGTTTTTTCTTGTGAAGTTTTTATAATACGCATTACTTTGAAACTTTGATTGTGCTGGAACCCATGATTCGTATTATGCAAAACACTGATGTTGATATTGTTGTACAAATCGAAAAATCAGTGCAAACACATCCATGGTCAAGACAGCAATTTGTAGAATCTTTGAATTCCTATCAATGTACAGTCATTGAGTCACAAAACAGGGTAGTGGGGTTTTGTATTTTACAACCCGTATTAGATGAAGCAAATTTATTGCTTATGGCAGTTGATCCTAAAATGCAAGGTCAAGGCTTAGGGTGTGAATTATTAAATGCATCAATTGATCAATTAAAAAATCAACCAGTACAAATATTTTTAGAAGTTCGTGAAAGTAATAAAGCCGCTATCGGTTTGTATGAAAAAACAGGTTTTCACCAAATTGACCTCCGTCGCAATTATTATCCTACCCCAGAAGGCGGGCGGGAACATGCAGTCATTATGGTAAAAACCTGTACCGATGATTTTGCATCGTTATTCTAAATTTCGATCTGATCACATTTCATAACCAGGCAGGATCAAAATTATTTAATAATTAAATTATTCCATTCAGAAGGTAATGTTGTCATAAGCGACGTACCTAACTGTTGAATTTCTTCTGGTGACAAAGATTTGTTTAAACGGCGCCATTGTCCATCTAGCAAAAGTTCTAAAGGAGTATATTGCGATTTATAATTCATTTTAGCTGAATGGGGTACCCAATAGCCTAAGTAAAGATATTCTAAACCAAGCGATTTAACATATTCGATTTGGTTAAGAATAGAGTACACACCAAGTGATCTACGATGTTCATCTGGATCAAAGAAAGTATAGACCGCAGATAGCCCATCATCCATTAGATCGCAGGTAGATACACTGATTAAACGGTTATCTTTCCAAAGCTCAAGAAAAAAGCTATCTGTACAACTATGTACTAAAAACTTTTCAAACTGATCTAAGCTAGGTGGAAACATATCTCCATCAGCATGACGTTCATTAATATAGCGTTCGTATAAATCATAATGAATTTGTGCTGCTTGCTGAGTAGGCAAAACAGTCATAGTTAAATCTTGATTTCGTTTCCACGCTTTTTTTTGCATCCCGTTCATTTGAAAATCGGCAACTGGAACACGGCAAGATAAACATTGTCTGCATAAATGGCATTCAGGGCGATAAACGAAGTCACCGCTACGACGAAATCCTAAACGAGACAATTCTGAAAGAGTGACCACATCAATCCGATGAATAGGGTCTAAAAACACCATGCGCGCCGATTTATTTTCTAGGTAGCTGCAATCATGAGGTGGAGTAATATAATACTGCAAATCATTTAAAAGGGACTTCGGGTGATATGATTTCATGATTGGTCCCTCCTGTTATCATTCCATTAATTTTGCATCTAATGCTATTGTTTTACTTGAAAATACACCTTCTTGATACTTTTTCCAATTGATAGAAGGGTGAATAATTACATCTTGTAACGATTTTAAGTAGTCTTGACGAGAAAGTGTACAAGCTCCTAAGCTAATTAAGTGGCTATTTACAAGTTGACAGTCCACCCAAGGGAGCTGGTTTTCTTGTCCAATCAGCATTAATGTATAAAAAGCCATCTTTGAAACATCTGTTTCATTACTAAACATTGATTCACCGAAGCATCCTTTGCCAATCGTAATGCCGTACAAACCTCCAACGAGTTGGTCTTGTTCCCAGACTTCGACACTATATCCATAGCCTGCATTAAACATCTCACAGTAGCCCTGAATAATATCTTCACTAATCCATGTTTCGTTTGCATAACTTCTTGGTAGAGAACATGAGCGAATCACTTGCTCAAAAGCCCGATTAACCGTAATTGCATAGTCATATTTTTTCATATTTCTAAGTAGTGACTTGCTTGGCTTGTAATTTTGAGGGTAGATGACACAACGAGGTTCTGGGCTCCACCAACAAATTGGCTCATCTTCATTGAACCACGGGAATAACCCATGAGTGTACGCTTCATACAGAGTAGAAGGGGAGAGATCAGCTCCAATACAAATTAACCCATGACCATCCGGATCGGATTCAATAGGGTCAGGAAAAATGAATTGCGTGAGTGGAAGTGTATTCATAAAAATAAAATGAGCTTTAAGGTTATGCTAAAAAAATTAATATATGTCAGCTAGTCATTATTCTAAAAAAACAGCCGTTATAAGAACGGCTGTTTTTAAACTCTAGAAATCTATTATTTAAAGATTATCTAGATATTTTTCAGCATCAAGTGCCGCCATACACCCTGACCCAGCAGAAGTAATGGCTTGGCGATAAATACTGTCAGCTACGTCACCAGCAGCAAAAACACCAGCTACAGAAGTCGCTGTTGCATTACCAGAAGTACCGCTTTGAACTTGAATATAGCCATCACGTAAGTTTAATTGGCCATCAAACATTCCAGTATTTGGTTTGTGACCAATTGCAACAAATAGACCGTGAACTTCTACATCTTGCTTAGTGTCATCTTGAGTTGATTTAAGGCGAACACTTGTTACGCCAGTATTGTCACCCAATACTTCTTCAACTTCATGATTCCAGATGATGCTGATTTTGCCTTCTTTTTCTTTGGCAAATAAATGATCTTGCAAAATCTTTTCAGAACGTAAGCTATCACGGCGGTGTACTAGCGTTACATGTGCAGCAATATTTGATAGATACAGCGCTTCTTCAACAGCAGTGTTACCACCACCTACAACCATTACTTTTTGGTTTTTGTAGAAGAAACCATCACATGTTGCACATGCGCTTACGCCTTGTCCCATAAAGTTTTGTTCAGACTCTAGGCCAAGATATTGAGCTGTAGCACCAGTTGCAATAATTAAAGCATCACATGTGTACTCTTCCATATCACCTTTAAGAACAAAGGGACGTACATTTAAGTCCACTTCGTTAATATGGTCATAGACGAGTTCTGTACCAAAGCGTTCAGCATGTGCTTGCATACGATCCATTAATGCAGGACCTGTTAAACCTTCAGGATCGCCCGGCCAGTTGTCAACTTCGGTTGTTGTTGTAAGTTGCCCACCTAGCTGTAAACCTGCAATCAAAGTAGGTTTAAGGTTTGCACGTGCTGCATATACAGCTGCACTATAGCCTGCAGGGCCAGAACCGAGAATAATTAACCGAGAATGACGAGCACTCATTGAGGGTATCCTTATTTATTTCGAGAATTTTGAAAATTATACGTGAATTTACCGATCAATAGCGTTAAATCAATGTGGATAATATTGATCAGGTCAATCGAATTAAGTTATATAACAATATAGAAGTGCCTCATGTTAACAACAACTGTAAAGAATCATGCACCTTTTTTGTAAGAACAGGTGCATAATATAAAGTTCATTCGTTGAAGATCTAAAATGTAGTTCTTCACATCTCTAAACCAATAATTAAATGGGTTACAGGACAGTATATGACTGCGGTGTCGAGTGTTTATGCACAGCGCTTATTGATGACATTATTCTTGGTTTCTTTTGGCATTTATATGTTTCTGGCGACAGTAACATATACACCATTTGACCCGGGCTGGATGCATATTTCCAGTGATACTCAGCAAGTATCCAATGCAAGTGGTATTGCCGGTGCATGGATTGCAGATTTGCTGTTTGGTTTTTTAGGATGGGCAAGTTTGCTTATTCCAATTTTCCTTTTTATTGAAGCAATTCAGGTGTGGTGGCCACGTAGTTTTTTAAACCGCCCATTTCGTTATGCTGCACAATTCTTTTTAATTCTGGTTGTGTCTAGCCTGCTTTATTTACACTGGAATGTACCAGCAGATACTTTAGATAATGCAGCTGGGGGAATTATTGGTTATGAGTTGGGTCAGAGCCTATCTCAATTGCTCACAATTTATGGTGCGACTCTATTTTTACTGGTTTTCGGAGTGGTCTTGTTTACTCTTGCATTTGGGGTGCAATGGAGCAAAACATGGATTACGCTTAAAGCGACACCAAGTTATTTACAAGATTTATTTTATAAAAATGTATCACCGAGCGAATCGGATTATGATTTAACAACTCAGCCTGCTCAAAAAACTCCAGCGGTTAAAGTTGCTGAAAAAGTAGAGACAAATGCTTCAAGTGAGAAAGTAGCCTCAGTCCAGTCTGAAAGTACTCAACCTGCGACAACACGACATGATGCGGTTGCTGAGCGCCTATTTGCAGATGTGCTAGCAAAAGAGCAGAGCCGACCTGAACCTGTAGTAGACACACCAGTTGCAAATACTCAAAACTTTGAGCATACGCTTGAGCAAGCCCACAAGCTTGAACAAGATAGCCAACGTTTAGTCGCTACGGGTGAGGTATGGCGTGCTTTACAACGCGATGATGCTAGCCATAAGCATGAAATTGATGCGCTTTTAAGAGCAGCAGATGATTCAACTGAACAAGCTCCTGCTCATGAGCAATTCCAGCAAACTATTTCTCAAGTTCATCAAACTCAGCCTACAACTAAACAAGACTTACATGGTCTTGATTGGAATGACGATGAGATTTTTGATGAATTGCTCGCTGCGGTGCCAAACAGCAAAACTGCAACAGATGTGCATACACCCTTTGTTCAAGATCAGCATGTAGACGCAGAACCTACTTCTCAGTCGGTGAATATTGCGAAAGAAGCTTCTACACCTTTATCGAATGTAAATCAGTCACCTAAAAATTTAGCAAATGAACAAATTTTTGAAGACTTTGATGATTTATTAATAGATGAAGATATTGCGCCAGCAGAACCTGTCAGAGCAAGTAGTTATGCTCAGTCTTCAGCATTTGTAAAAGCTCCTATTCAAACGACAATTCAGGCCGATAAACTTTCAAAAGAAGAGTTTATTGAGGCTTGGCAGGAAACCGCAGGGAAACCTCAGGAAAATCCTGATATTGATGAAGACGATTTCGATTTAGATGCACCATTAACAGATGCATCGGGCCGACCAATGTCTCGTGCAATGCAGGTTGCTAAGAAGCGTTTGGATTTACCAACATTACCCGGCCTTGAGTTGCTTGATAAGGTTGATCCGAATAAGAAAGTTAACTTTACTGAAGAGCAGCTTTCGCGTTTATCTGAATTGCTGGAAATTAAGTTACAAGAATTTAATGTGAAGGCTCAAGTGGTTGAAGCTCAACCGGGGCCAGTAGTCACCCGTTTTGAGTTAGATTTGGCGCCAGGTGTTAAAGCATCTAAAGTAACGAATATTTCGCGTGACTTAGCTCGTTCAATGTCGATGGCTTCTGTGCGTGTGGTAGAGGTTATTCCTGGTAAACCGTATATTGGTATTGAAGTGCCAAACAGTGCCCGTGAAATGGTGCGTTTGATTGAACTATTGGAAACACCAACATATCGTGATCCAAGTGCATTAATCAGTATGGCAATGGGTAAAGATATTTCAGGTAATCCAGTATTAACTGATTTAGCGAAAGCACCGCACATGTTGGTTGCTGGTACGACGGGTTCTGGTAAATCCGTTGCGGTAAACTCGATGATTTTATCGATGTTGCTTAAATATACACCTGACCAGTTGCGTTTGATTTTAATCGATCCAAAACAACTTGAACTTGCAAACTATAATGATATTCCTCATTTATTAACTCCAGTCGTTACTGACATGAAAGATGCAGTAAGCGCGTTGAACTGGTGTGTGAATGAAATGGAACGTCGCTATAAGCTAATGTCGTTCTTAAAGATTCGTAAATTAAGTGACTACAACCGTAAAGTTGAAGAAGCAATTGCGAATGGGGAAGATCTAATTGACCCAACATGGAAACCAAGTGACTCTGCAACACAAGAACGTGCACCTCGTTTAACACCGTTACCATCTATTGTAATTGTGGCAGATGAGTTTGCCGACATGATTATGCAGGTCGGTAAAAAAGCAGAAGAAATGATTACGCGTTTAGCGCAAAAATCTCGTGCTGCGGGCATTCATCTATTACTTGCAACTCAACGTCCGTCTGTTGATGTGATCACGGGTTTAATTAAAGCCAATATTCCAACGCGTGTAGCTTTACGTGTAAACAGTAAAATTGACTCTCGTACTATTTTGGATGCTGGCGGTGCGGAAGATCTGCTTGGTCATGGTGATATGCTGTTCTTGGGGCCTGGTAAAATCGAACCTGAGCGTGTGCATGGGGCATTCATTAGTGATGATGAAGTAAACCGTATTTGTGATGCTTGGCGTGAACGTGGTGAACCTGATTATGTCGATGAGATCTTAACGCCATTTGACGAAGAGCCGACTTCACGTGGTTTTGAAGACGGTGAGGGCGGTTCTGACCGTGATGCACTTTATGACCAATGTGTTTCATTTGTTTTAGAAACCCGCAAAGCTTCTACATCTTCGCTACAACGCAAATTTAGCCTTGGTTATAACCGTGCTGCCCGTATCATCGACCAAATGGAAGAGAACGGTATTGTGAGCGCAATGGGACCAAATGGTAAACGAGATATTTTAGTTTAATATGAATTGACTAAAAGCCTCTTCGGAGGCTTTTTTTATGAGTAAAATAAAATGAATACACCCTTTAAATAGCTTAGATATTTTATCGTATAGTAAAAAGTGGTAATGTATTTTTCCTAAATAAATAACAATGAAACAGATTAGGAGAAAACATGTTCTTGGCTCTTATTACTTTAGCTTTTATTCATTTTTGTGCACTGATTACTCCCGGCCCTGATTTTTTTCTAGTATCTCAAACAGCTATTAGTCGATCACGTAAAGACGCTATGTTAGTAGTTGCTGGTATAACAGCAGGTGTTATGTTTTGGGCTTGTTTGGCGCTGATGGGATTAAATCTTATTTTTGAAAAAATGGCTTGGTTAAAACAAGGTTTGCTGATTGCCGGTGGCTTATATCTATGCTGGCTGGGCTATCAGATGTTACGTTCGGCTTTTTCAAAAAATCAGCAAGAGGACACTGTTGCTGTAGAGCTGCCAAAAGCACCTTACTTATTTTTTATTAAAGGTCTTATAACGAATCTATCAAATCCTAAAGCTGTTATTTACTTTGGTAGCGTTTTCTCTTTATTTTTAGCCAATCCTCAACTTGATCAGGTTCATTGGTTACTGTTTATTATTGTCACGGTTGAAACGATTTTATGGTTCTGCTTTGTCACTTTTATTTTCTCGTTACCGAGTTTCAGAGTGGCTTACCGTAATTTCTCAAAATGGATTGATGGTATTTCAGGTGGTATTTTTACTGTGTTTGGTATTTTCCTGATTGGCAATCGATAAATTTATGTAAGAAAAAAGCCTCTTTAAGAGGCTTTTTATTTTTTAAGCAAACTTTGCTAGTACTTCTAAAAATGGTGCCGATTGACGCGGAAATTTGGTAATCACATCATGGATGCTTTGGCCTTCAGGGTCTTTGGCATTAATATCGCGTCCATCCGCAATAAATTGAGTCAAAAGACGTTCATAGTCTGTTGGACGCATATGTTTGAATGCATGGTAGAGCACATGAAAATCTGCGTTCACACCCGCTGGCGGAAGTTGGTTGAGGTAGGCAAAAACACGCTCATCGGACCATTCTTCATTGAAAGTTGCTGGCTGTGATAATGCCATGACAATCTCCTCAGTTTTAAAAAAGGCAAAATAACTTGCGTTATTTTGCCTTGATTCTGTTTTATTGAATAGTCAGAAATAGAATTATCGTTCTTCAGGTAAATTGATATTCATTTCTAACATTTCGATATTGGCTTCAGAGCGAACTTGCATTTGGATATGCTGTTCACCTACACCACTTACATAACGACTAACCACTTGCATGATTTCTTTCTTCATCTGATCAATCTTATCTTGGCTTAAACGACGGCCTAAACCTTGTTCAGAAGCAACAATAACTTTCAAACGATCTTTGGCAGTTTGAGCACTTGATGGCTTTTCGTCACTGCTAAATAATTTACTCCAGAATCCTGCCATAACTACGCTCCAAATAGTCGTGCTAACCAGCCTTTAGGTTGAGCTGTGATGTGTCGATAAGGACGGTCTTCGCCAAGAAAGCGTGCAACCAAATCATCATAACCCTGACCAGCTTTAGTTTCTGAGTATAGAATTACTGGCTTACCCTCATTTGATGCTTGTAATACACTTGGACATTCTGGAATAACACCTAATGTCGGTACGCGCAAAATATCTTTAGAAATATCATCAATTGTTAGCATTTCCTGACGGTCAGCACGTTCAGGGTTAAAACGAGTAATACATAAGTGTTTACGTATACGTCCTTCGTTTTGTTCAACTTTTTTGGTTTTGCTATCTAACATACCAATAATGCGGTCAGAGTCACGTACTGAAGAGATTTCAGGGTTCGTTACAATGATTGCTTCATCTGCATGATACATGGCTAAAATCGCACCACGTTCAATACCAGCAGGTGAGTCACAGATAATGTAATCAAACTCTTGAGCTAGCTCATCAATAACACGAGCAACACCTTCGTCGCTCAATGCATCTTTATCACGTGTTTGTGAAGCCGGCAAAATATAAAGGTTTTCGATATCTTTATCGCGAATAAGGGCTTGCTGCAGACGTGCTTCGTTGTTAATAACATTGACAAAATCATAAACAACACGACGCTCACAACCCATAATCAAATCAAGGTTACGTAAGCCTACATCAAAATCAATAACAACAGTTTTATGACCACGAAGGGCTAAACCTGTTGCAAAAGATGCGCTCGTTGTAGTTTTACCTACACCACCTTTGCCTGATGTTACGACAACAATTTTGGCCACCGAATCCACTCCTATTATGGTCATACACCCTTAAAAGGGCTGTTTTTTGGTGATTTGCTTAATAAATTAAAGTTCAATCGCTTCAAATTCAAGCTCTTGCTTTTCATTTAAATAAATATGTACTGGCTTTTTTACCACATGTTTAGGGATATCATCTGCGACACAATACGTTCCGGCAATGGAAACGAGCTCAGCCTCTAAAGATTGGCAAAAAATGCGTGCAGCTGCGTGCCCGCCCGCACCAGCAATGACTCTACCACGAACTGTGCCATAAATATGTATATTTCCTGATGCTATCACTTCAGAACCACTATTCATGCCAGCTTTTAAAATAATATCGCCGTTATCTTGTACGAGGGATTGGCCTGTACGCAAAATTTCATCATGATAAGAGGTAATATGAGCAACCGCTATCTTGTTTAGTGGTTTTTTTGTTTCTGCTGAAGACGAGGCAGGAGCTGTTGCAGGTTTTTCTACAATCGCGACTTGTTCAGTGGTTGCTTTAATGCGTTGTAAGGGCTGATCTGCGGGTAATACAGGGAACTGAATAGCACGTGCTTCATCACCTAATATACCGTCGATGACCGCCATAGGTTGTAATCCTAAACTCACCAACAGCTGAATTAAAGCAATCAACTCTTGCTCAACAGTACTATCTATAATAACGACAGTTCCTTGATAGGAACCTTCATTTAAAATATTTGATAATTGCTGGCGGATCACATCATGATCATTGGTGTCGAAGGTTATCCTGCTAAAGTTAACCATTCTGCCGGTAATCCGGATATCAGCCATAAGTCTTCCTTCAAGGCGTTAAAACGAGCTGTAATATCGTTAAGTTTATTGTAAATAGAGCAAATGCTAGAACAATTTGTGCCAATTCTCTAGCGAGATTCATAAAAAATTAAGTAAATGCTTATTCTTTGATTCGATCATGCTCCGAAAGCGTTTGTTGCCACTGTTTGACTTTAACTTGTTTGCGAATTGCTTCAAGGCTTTCGAATACGACAGATTCAACAAGTTGCTCAAGCTGACGATTATTAATATTCACGTTACTGATCTTTTCTGAAATTAATTGATAAGTTGCATTGGGTTGTTCTTTTGATCCTTCAATTAAAGGTTCGATTAAACCGGCACTAATATTTTCACCGAGTCTTTGACCAATACTTTGAATTTGCTGTTCAATACGTCCACCTACAAGGGGGATCAATCTTAATAACTGGGTTAGCTCAGGTGTATCTTCTATTGCTTGATCAACAATCTGTCCAACACCTTTTGTGATTATTGGTTTTTGTTCTTTTAAAGCAGTCGCTAAAGACTCTTGTAATATAGAGGTGAGGGTAAGTGTAAATTGCTCGCGATGGTGATTAATTAGCTCGTGAATAATTTGTTTATGTGTTGAACTGGTTTGAAGCTCACTTCGAATACCATCAATCACCGTAATAACAACACGGTCAGATAGTTCTTCCATAATTACACGGTAGTAGAATAGACCATTTTTTCTCCAGCTTTCAGGAATAATCGGATAGCCTAATTCGTATAGACGGTATGCGATAATACCAGCGCGAAATAAACGTAAAAAACGCAATTGTGGAATGATGGCTAAGATTTCATATCCATGAATGAAGGGGAAGAAAAACCAACGTTTATGGTGTTTGTAAACAATAGAAATACCCCAACGGACAACAAATTCGGTAATTAAAAAAGCAATGAACCAAGCTTCAGTCGTAATCACCCAAGGGTGTAAGTAGGTTTTATAAAAGATGAGTACTTGGGGCAAGTGAATATGTTCAAAAAACCATGCCCCAATACTGCTCATTAAAAAGAAATTTGCTGCAAGACAGAACAGATTGAAAATAATGATAAACACCATAAAGATGTCATAAATCAAAAACAGCTTAAAAGAAACGCTGCTTGAGTTGATATGGTGATATTTTGCTTGTTTTCCGGCACTGTTTTGCATGGTTATAAATGCTTTTAATGAGTTGAAGTAGTATATCGAGCTTTCATTTGTTCGATGAGTTGATCTTTTTCAGTCCAGAGTTCATGCACCCATTGTTGAAAGCGTTCACGGTAAACTGGGTCATCTTCATAATTCCCGCCGAGTACCCAAGCCGGTATTTCAAGTTTACGGAGATTTACCGCAATTTGTGAAACATCACCTAACCAAAAATCACCATAATCTGGCACACCGTCAGGATAAACAATAGTCATATCAACCAAAGCATCAATTTTGTCACCCAAGATATTTAATGCAAGTGCTAAACCACCCGCTTTAGGTTTGAGTAAATGTTTATAGGGAGATTTCTGTTGATCATGTTTTTCTTGAGTAAAACGGGTACCTTCCAAATAGTTTAATAATGTAAAAGGTTGGCTTAAAAGCTGCTCGCAGGCTTTGCGCGCTTCCATCATGTCTCGGTCTTTGAGTTCTGGGTTTTTCGCGATTTGCTCTTTGGTATGACGCTTCATCATTGGGAAGCCTAAAATTTTAAAGGCTTGACCAACGAAAGGAATAAAAATGAGTTCCCATTTGGTAAAAAAGCGGGTGAGGGGCATTCGGGTTAATCCAAAATACTGGTTTACAGTAGTATCAACCCAACTTTGATGGTTACATGTCATTAAGTAACGACCTTGCATACTCAAATCAAGATCTTCATCGATCGTAATGTCCCATTTTAAATTAGGTAAAACATGATCAATGAGCCAGTTATTGACAGCAAGCCAGCTGTTTGTAATCTGAATATTGGTTTCATCAATTTTAGAGGATTTATTTAATAACTTAGTCAAACCTAAAGCCAATACAGGTGGTCCATGAAAAAAAGTACTACCTGTGATGACTGTACCTACAGTGAGTCCACGTGTAATTTTTTTTAGCGCAGATTGCTTATTGGGTGCAGTTGACATATAAATGACCCCGAATATCTAAAATCCATAGAAAGTTGTTCAACTATAACTATCGTGAAATGAAATACAACGGTATCTTAGATAACAATGAAGAAATTGTGATGAGTGAGCGCCTTAAAGTGCATCAAAATATTACAAAAAACTAACTAAACTGTTTATTATTAACAAAATATCAATGTTTTATACTTCCTTTTTGTTTCATTATTCATCCAGACAACAAAACACACAAATGTGAGGAGGCATGCAATGCGTGCATTAGCGATTTCAACACTAATCGGGGCTGGTTTGGTTCTTTCTGGTTGCCAAACTACAGGGAATGGCGGCAACGGTTTTGAATATGACAAAACAGCAGTAGGCGCAGTACTTGGTACAGCATTAGGTTACGGTATTTCTAAAGGTATTGGTAACGGTAGTAGCGCTCAGAATAACCGTGCAATGGCAATCGGTGCAGTTCTTGGTGGTGCTGGTGGTTTATATCTTGACAATAAAGAGAAAAAATTACGTCAACAAATGGCGGGTACTGGCGTAAACGTTGGCCGTAACCCAGATGGTTCTGTTCAATTGATTATGCCTGGTAGCATTACTTTTGATACAAACAAATCAAACATCAAGCCAAACTTCTACGCAACTTTAAACAAAGTTGCTCAAACTTTGGCTGAAGATAACAAGAGCGCAATTCTTGTAACAGGTTATACTGATAACACTGGTAATGATTCAATCAACATTCCATTATCACAAGCACGCGCTCAATCAGTACGTAGTTATTTAGCAAGCCAAGGCGTATCTGCTGGCCGTATCGACGCGCAAGGCTATGGTTCATCTAACCCAATCGCAGACAACAGTACTGCAGCTGGTAAAGAACAAAACCGTCGTGTAGAAATCAGCATCTATGCAAAACAATAAGATTTAAATTATTGTATTAAAAGCCACCTTCGGGTGGTTTTTTTATGGGCTTTGAATAATAAACAACCACGACAAGCTGCGGCGCATAAATTGCATTATTAGACATCATTTATACATATCCGTAGATTTACTATTGGGATTCTAAAACAGAGATGACTATAATCATGCTCGAAAAATTAAGAGGTAATACACGATGTCATCTGCCAGTCAATTGAACAACAAGCAAGAAGAAGCCATGAAATATACTCAAGGCCCTCTATTGGTGCTTGCTGGTGCTGGTTCAGGCAAAACATCGGTAATTACTCGTAAGATTGCTTATTTGGTGCAGCAATGCCGTATTCCGGCGCATCGTATAACTGCGATGACCTTTACAAATAAAGCTGCACGTGAAATGAAAGAGCGTGTGTCCAAGCTTTTATCACGTGAAGAATCAAAAGGTTTATCAGTCTCTACTTTCCATACTTTTGGTTTAAATCTTTTACGTTTAGAACTTAAGAATTTACCTTTAAAAGCTAATTTTTCGATTTTAGATGCAGACGACTGTAAACGTATTTTGATGGATTTGATGCATCGTGATAATTTGTCGGGTGCAGAAAGCAAAGAATTAATTGCCAAGGCAATGAAGAAAATTTCAGATTGGAAAAATGATCTGATCGTGCCAGAGCAAGCGCATTCAACATGTGAAACGCCTGAAGACGTACAATTTGCCCATCTTTACCAACTTTATGAACGTAATTTACGTGCCTACAATGCAGTCGATTTTGATGACCTAATTGTTATGCCAACACGTTTACTACAAGAAAATGCAGAAGTACGTGATAAATGGCAAAACCGTGTTCGCTATTTATTGGTCGATGAATATCAAGATACCAACACGGCTCAGTATATTTTAGTCAAACTTTTAGTTGGAGTAATGGGGCAGTTTACGGCGGTAGGTGACGATGACCAGTCGATCTACGCATGGCGTGGAGCCAAGCCTGAAAATATGGCTTTGCTGAAACAGGACTTTCCAAATTTACATATTATTAAACTTGAACAGAACTATCGTTCGACTAGCCGTATTTTAAAAGCAGCGAACTGTGTCATTCAAAATAATCCGCATATTTTTGATAAAAAGTTGTGGAGTGATAAAGGGCATGGTGAAGTCATCAGAATTATTACTTGTCGTAATGATGATGATGAAGCAGAGCGCGTAGTAAAAGACTTACTTACTCATAAGCTCATGAATGGTAAAAACTGGAAAGATTATGCAGTTTTATACCGTGGTAACTTTCAGGCTCGTGTATTAGAAACACAGCTTCGCCAAATGCAGATTCCGTACAAATTATCTGGTGGTACTTCATTCTTCGCTCGTGCAGAAATTAAAGATGTGATGAGTTATTTGCGTCTTATTATTAACCCTGAAGATGACAGTGCTTTCTTGCGTATTATTAATACCCCTAAACGTGCAATCGGACCGGTTACTCTAGAGAAGTTAGGTTTATTCTCACAAGAAAATAATCTGTCTTTACTTGGTGCTTCTGCTGACCAGCGTTTAAGTATGGTGCTACCTAAAAAGGCAGAAACTCAACTGCATGAGTTTGCCGACTTTATCGCGACGTTTACTCGTGAGTTGTTAGAAGATGATGAACCTGTGCCTAAAGTTCGTCAAATGATGAACGAAGCGGGCTATATGGATTACGTTCGTGAGCAGTCAGCAACCCCTGCACAAGAGAAAAGTAAATTCGATAACATCGAAAATTTATTTACCAGTATTCAAAATCTGATTAATCGTGCAGAAGATGTGGATGAAAAGAACATTGAAAGTGTCATTCGAAAGCTGGTTCTGCTTGATCTGTTAGAGCAGCAACAGGAAGAAGAAGATACAGACAAAGTTAACTTACTTACTCTGCATGCGGCAAAAGGTTTGGAATTCCCATATGTGTACATTATGGGTCTTGAAGAAGAATTATTGCCTCATAAAAACTCAATTGCAGCAGAAACGATTGAGGAAGAGCGCCGTCTCATGTACGTGGGAATTACCCGCGCCCGCCAAGGGTTAACGTTGACTCTGGCTGAGCAGCGTAAAAATGGTGGACAGATGAAACAGATGACCCCAAGCCGTTTTCTTGATGAGCTTCCGCAAGATGAGCTCGAATGGTTAGGGCGTAAAAAGAAAATTGCAGCAAATGTTGACCCTAAAGAACAGGCTCAACAATATTTGGCAAATTTGAAAGCTTTATTAAAGCGTTAATTTTTTTAATTTTTAGGAAATCCCATGAAAGTTCAAGTTAAATTGCTCGATCCGCGTTTAGGTAAAGAGTGGCCTTTACCTTCATATGCAACAGCAGGTTCAGCGGGTTTAGATTTACGTGCCTGTTTAGATGAAGCAATTGATATTGAACCAGGACAAACTGTTTTAGTTAAAACAGGTATGGCAATTTATATTCATGATGTAAATTTTGCTGGTTTAATTTTACCGCGTTCAGGTTTAGGCCATAAACACGGCATTGTGCTTGGCAATTTAGTTGGTTTGATTGATTCGGATTATCAAGGTGAATTGATGGTTTCGGTTTGGAACCGTGGTCAAACGACATTCCGTTTAGAACCAGGTGAGCGCTTGGCTCAATATGTTCTAGTGCCCGTAGTGCAGGCTGAATTTGAGCAAGTGGAAGAGTTTGAAGAAACTTTACGTGGAGCAGGTGGCTTTGGTCACACTGGGAAACAATAATTTACTTATAAAAAATAATGAAAAGAAACGCCTGATTTACAGGTGTTTCTTTTTATGCCTTGAATGTTACAATGAATTATATTACAAAACGCTTTACTCATATTCTTTTAATTTTTTTAGCAAACACCTTTTTCAAATTTTGAATAATCTATGTTTTTTGCGATAGATCAGATTGATCTTTAAATAGAAGATACGCTATGAATGTAAGACACTCATTCCCAAAAAATATTTTCCGTGCTTACGATATTAGAGGCAAACTTTCTTATTTAACCACGGACGTTGTTCGTTCAATTGCCTACGGATTGGCGCAACAATATAAACAAGCAAAACAAAATCAACTGGTCATCGGTTATGATGCCCGCCTAACAAGCCCAGCCTACGCGCATTTAATCGAAGAGTTTTTATTAGAACAGGGCTTAAATGTTACAAACATTGGCTGTTGCTCAACCCCGATGATGTATTATCTCGCACGGAAGTTTGGTAGCAATGGCATTATGGTGACGGCTAGCCATAATCCTAAATCAGATAATGGTATTAAATGGATTTTAAGAGGTGAGCCTCCATCTCCAGAAATGATTCAGCAAGTTGGTGAATTTGCTCAAACTTATACATCTACTCATACAATTTCATTATTAGAATTAAAAACTCCTCAATTTAAATCAGAATTTTGCAAAGAATACCAACAAGCCATCTTAAAAGATATTCAACTCAAGCGTCCTTTAAAGGTCGTATTAGATGGCTTACATGGTTCGGCAGGACATTGCTCAAAACTCATCCTTGAAAAAATGGGTTGTGAGGTGATTGCCTTACGTACTAACCCTAACGGTGAGTTCCCTGATCATGCTCCCGACCCTTCACATGCTTCGCATTTGAAAGCATTACGTAAAGCAATTATTGAGCAAGAGGCAGATATAGGTATTGCTCTTGATGGTGATGGCGACCGTGTTGTATTGGTTGATGAGAAAGCCAACATTATTACAGCTGATCGTCTATTGTCGTTGTTTGCTCAAATGTGCCTTGAACAACAACCAGAAAAAGAAATTGTATTTGATGTGAAATGCTCGCGTATGGTTCAAAGAACTGTAGAGCAACTTGGTGGTCAGGCAAAAATGATTCGTACGGGAAGTAGTTTCCTCCGTACATATTTATCTAAGTCCAAAGGTCACGCCATTTTTGGTGGTGAATATGCTGGTCATTATGTTTTTAATGACGGACGTGGTTTTGGATATGATGATGGTATATATGCTGCACTGCGTGTAATGGAATATTTCACTCAATCTAAAGCTAAAACAATTTCTGATTTATTTTCTATTTATCCAGAAAGATGCTGTACCGAAGATACCTATATTAGTACCCATCAATCCGACCCTATGCATGTACTACAAGATATTGAAATTTTGAGCCATCGTTTAGGTGCTGATATGAGTAAAATTGATGGTGTACGTCTTGATTTTGATGACGGTTTTGGCATTATTCGAGCATCAAATACGGGTGAGTATTTTACTGTAAGATTTGATGCGGATAATCCTTTACGTTTAAAGGAAATCCAGCAAAAATTTATTGATATGTTGCAAGAGCGTTACCCGCAAATTGCACAAGAACTTTCTGAGTCCTAATAAGGAGAGGCGCAATGCCACAAGATCAGCATCTCGGCGTCGACAAAGCAAAAATCTTGATTGAAGCTTTGCCATACATTCAACGTTTTTCTGGTAAGACGCTAGTGGTGAAATATGGTGGCAACGCAATGACTGATCCAGAGCTCGAAAGTTCATTTGCACGAGATATCGTTTTACTTAAAACTGTGGGTTTAAATCCAGTTGTTGTGCATGGTGGTGGTCCACAAGTTGACTCTTTTTTAAAACAATTAGGTCGTGAGTCTAACCGTATTGATGGTATGCGTGTTACCGATGCAGCAACTATGGAAGTGGTTGAAATGGTATTGGGTGGCAGCGTAAACAAATCTATTGTTAATTTAATTAATAAGCATGGTGGCCGCGCTATTGGTCTAACAGGTCAAGATGGCAACCTATTACGTGCCCGTAAACTCTTAATGGAAAAACAAGAAGAAGATGGTTCTATCAAACATATTGATTTAGGTATGGTAGGTGAAGTGACTGGGGTAAAAACAGATGTGTTAGAAATGTTTACCCAAAGTGACTTTATTCCTGTTATTGCACCATTAGGTGTAGATGAAAAAGGCAACACCTATAACATCAATGCTGACTTGGTGGCTGGTAAGGTGGCCGAAGCATTGGGCGCAGAAAAATTAATTCTGTTAACCAATATTACTGGTGTATTAGATGAAAATAAAAACCTGTTAACTGGTTTAACGACTCAAGAAGTTGATCGTTTAATCGAGACTGGTGTCATCTATGGTGGGATGATTCCTAAAGTAGGCTGTGCGCTTGATGCTGTAAAAGGTGGTGTTGTAAGCGCACACATTGTAGATGGTCGTGTACCACATGCGACATTACTTGAAATCTTTACAGATCACGGTGTAGGTACGCTAATTTCAAATCGTACAAACGCAGCTCACTAAATTTAGTGTTTTTATTAAAAGATCACGCTAAGTGGTCTTTTTTTATATCATTTAATTTTGGTCATTTTTTTGTCATGAGCTTTGACTAGTGTAGGGGGTGTCACTAGGAGCGTTCATTATGCTGGAAAAACTTAATCAATATCGCCAAACCTGGACTTTACCTTTAAATCGTCATAAAGCAATAAATCAGACACAATTTCGTTTTGAATGGGTTGATAATTTAAAAGAATTACAAGATGTACAACGGTTTCGTGCACAGCAATTTAGCCAACAATTTGGAATTCATTTTGAAGATAATTTAGACCAAGATATTTATGATTTTGGTTGTGAGCATGCGGTCCTACGTGAAAAGTGGACTGGAGAAATTGTGGCATATACTCGCCTTAAACTGTTCCAAGGTCATGAGATTGCACAAAGCTACAGCGCACATGAGTTTGATATTGTTCCTCAGTTATCACACCTTCCGAATGTGTTAGAAATAGGACGTACCTGTGTGCATCCACGCTTTCGTAATGGTAAGGCTCTTTCAACGCTTTGGATGAATCTTGCACCTAAAGTGTTGTGGTCAATGCGTGCTAAATATTTGATGGGCTGTGTCAGTATTCATTTGCAAGATAATTTGGCTAGAGCGTACTACACGCATCGCCAGATTCAGCAATTATCTGAAAGCAAAACAATTGATATTCTTTCAAAAAAAATCTATGAACCTGAATATCCTGAGTTTAGTTTTCCACAAGATGAGCGTATGCCAAAACTGTTTCAAATGTATTTGAGTATGCAGTCAAAACTATCGAAACAGGCATTTTTTGATGAAAAGTTTAACTGTCTGGATTATTTTGTATTTCTGGAAGTGAATAAAGTGGCGACTTCATTTGTTATGAATAAAATGGGTCAGCGTTAATCATATGTCCTATTTTCTAGTAGCCAGCACATATTGAGATTTGCAAGCGATTTTACTCTCATGCACAATAGAGCAGATGGGGTAATTAGAAGTAGTTTAAAAGCGATATGTGCCAGCTATTAGGAATGAATTGTGCAACACCAACGGATATCACTTTTTCTTTCCGTGGGTTTTCACAGCGTGCAGGAATTACCTCAGATCATAGTGATGGATTTGGTATTGCATTTTTCGAAGATAAGGCTTGCCGACTATTTGTTGATAACCAGTCGGCAGTTGAATCTCCAATTGCCGATCTTATCCGTAATTATCCTATTAAATCGCGTAATGTGATCGCGCATATCCGTAAAGCAACCCAAGGTAAAATTACATTAGAAAACTCTCATCCTTTTATGAGGGAATTATGGGGGCGTCATTGGATTTTTGCCCATAATGGTGATTTACATGATTTTAACCCACCACTGAGTGGACGTTTTACGCCTGTGGGTAATACGGACAGTGAACGTGCATTTTGTTATTTGCTAGATCAGTTAGTTGAAGCTTTTGGTTATGAAGAACCAACTCTTGAGCAGATATTTGAAGTATTAGAAAAAATTTCTCCACAAATTGCTGAATACGGCACATTTAATTATTGCTTATCGAACGGAAAGGCATTATTTAGTTATGCGATAACTAAATTACATTGGTTGGTTCGAGAATATCCATTTAATCAGGCCCATTTAATTGACTTGGATGTTGAAGTTGACTTTAGTCAAGTTACTACACCTGAAGATCGTGTTGCAGTTATAACAACAGAACCTTTAACACATAATGAAAACTGGACAGCTTATCAACCCGGTGAAATGATTTTATTTCAGCAGGGGAAGCCGATTAAAAACGCAATAACTCAAGTAGAAAGATTAAAACGCGAACAGAAAAATCCAGAACTTAAGCGTATTACTCGGGCAGATCAGTATTAATATAAAGTAGATTTAAAATATATCTATAAGATTGATTTATATAATTTTTACATGAATATAAAATATATTGTTTAAATAATACTTTATTGTTTTAGTTGGTTAAATATTAAAAAATTAAATTAAAACAAGTGGTTATATTTTTTTAAGTTTTTGTTTGCTAAAGCCGACAAAATAGCTTTGTTTTTATTTATATCCTTTAAATATATCATGAAGTTTATGCAACAGTCATTGAACATCATTGGGGAGATGTATGAAGATGAAATGGGCTTCAGAATATAATACGGGTATTGAGGTTATTGATGAGCAACATAAACGAATACTTGATTATATTAATGAGATTGATGAAGTAAGAGATGATGAAGATAGACGTCGTATTAAAGATGTTCTAGATAATATTATTGACTATACACAATCACATTTTACGTTCGAAGAAAGTTTACAAGAAGAGGCAGATTATAAATATCGAGTTCCGCATAAACGGGTTCATGACTTATTTATTAAAAAAATAGAATTATATCGTGAACGTTTTGAAATGGGACATACCATTGAAAAAGAGCTACAAGAAATTTTAGCAAAATGGTTAATTAACCATATTCAACATGACGATGCCGATTATGTGGGGGCAGTAAAAGAAAATATGATGGGAATTATTAGAGAAAAAGAAAAGAAGAAAGGGAAAAACTGGTTTGCTCGGTTTTTCTCATAACTTAAATAACAAAACTTATAATTTTAGTTAGCGCAGCAAACTATCGTTTCGGTAGTTTGCTTTTTTTATTGAGCAAACTTTGATTTTCAGGCATGAGACGGGCAAAATATCTATAGTCTTTTTCAAGGAATGCATAATGCAGGACATACCTATGTCACGATGGTTATCGCCCCTGATGGCGTTTTGCTTATCTTTCATCATTATGGCGACATTGGCACCCGCTATGGGAATCCAGATTGATCGTCAAATCGATTTCTGGTTATTGTGGTTAGGCACAATGCTGTTATTGGCTTTGCCAGTTTGTTATTTAGAAATTGCCTTAGCAAAACGGTCGAAGACTACTGCCTTAAATGCTTTATCCAGCTTAACTCGTGAAGCAGATAGTTCACCAAAATGGCGTTTGGCTGGTTGGTTTGCAGTTATTTTTATTCCATTTTTAGCAGGGAATGTACTGAGTACGGCTGGCAATCTACTGACAGTACAGCTCAATAATAGCGTTTCGGGCCAATTAATTTTTGCGGGCCTTGCTGTTATAGCTTTAATTCTATCTTTTATTCCGCGTCAGATTTTAATTCTGCTAATGACAGTCGGTGTAATAGCTTCTCTTGTTTTAGCCAATGCAATGGGTACTGCTTTACAGCCTTGGCATTGGACAAATGTTGAGTTTAAGGAATGGGGCAATGCTACAGTACTTGCTCTTGTTGCGAGTGGTTTAGGCTTAGGACTTTACTGGCAAAACAGCGTTGGTACTGTTAAAGCTGACGAGGGCGCAACAAAAACTGTACTTCCAATTTGGTTGGCGCAGCTCATTGCTGTGATTGCGTTTGGTTTCTTTTCTCTTCAAGCACAGCTTCCTGTTTTTAGCTGGATTTTTACTGCGGTAATGACAGCAGCTCTATTTATTCAACTTGCTAAAGAACAGCTTGCTCAGCGTCAGCTCATGTACGTTTTACAGTGGGTAATTATTGTTGTAGCAATTGCTGTTTGGGCTGTGCCTGAACTTCACAGCATTTTTACGCTGATTTTGATGCTTTGGGGATTACTCATTTGCCTGATCTATGCAATTTTTGCTGGTTGGATTATGAAAATTAGCCATTTGCGTAAATCAATGAATTTTAGCAATGAGTTGTTCTATAACTTGTGGCGTATTGCGGTGCGTATTGTATTACCGCTTTCAATTGTCATTGCCATGATTGCGGTGATTGGACAAATTATCTGATGGAAAAAGCTCAGCAAGTGTGGGTTGCTTTTGCAGCCCCAGAGCAACAGTTTTTAGTTGCTATTCCATTTGAAGCTGGTATGACTGCATTACAAGCAGTTGAGGCGAGTGGATTGCAGACACAGGTAAGTTTGCCTGAGCCATTACAACTTGGCATATTCGGTGCAAAAGTTGAGGCAGATGCGATTTTGCAAGCAGGTGATCGGGTAGAAGTCTATCGACCTTTAACGATTAACCCTAAAGATATACGCCGTAAACGTGCCGAGAAAAATCCTGTGGGTAGATTCATTAAAAGTAATCGCTTAAAGTAATAAGTCCCATAAACAAAACCCCTCGAAGTATTTCACTTGAGGGGTTTATTTTTATTAGAAAAAACGATTATAGTGGTGGTGCAGTTAAAATCGCTTCTTTAGAAGCAGGTAAACCTGGTTGCGACTCTGGAATAGTTTCTAAACCTTCAATTTTAGTTACTGTGCCAGTGCTATCAAAGTAAATTTTTAAATGCTGACCATGTGCTGCGGGGATTTTTGCTTTTTTAGCATAAGTTCCCGGGATATAGTTGTAAATATAGTCCCAACGTTGAGGATTGAGGGGATCAGTCACAGTTGGACTACCAAGCAAAAAACGCACTTGCTGGAAATTCATGCCGACTTGTACTTGAGAGGCCTGAGCTTTGGTCAAAGGAGTCCCTTGAGGAATATCAACCTTATATACACCAAAGATTGAACAACCAGCAAGGAGTGAAGTGACTAATAACGTCAGCACGAGTTTTTGCATTTTGCTACACTATCCCAATAAATTATGATGCATTTGATCAAAGGATAGATCATACTTCATCTAAATTCTATTGCCTATTCCAACTTGAGATTTGTTGAGAGACCTTTTTTCATGCCTATTTCCAATCAAGATTTGCGCAAAGCTGGACTTAAAGTTACCCTTCCACGAATTAAGATTTTGGAATTATTAGAAAATTCAAAACAACATCATCTTAGTGCTGAAGATATTTACAAGACTTTGTTAGAGCAAGGGGAAGATGTCGGTCTTGCGACAGTTTACCGTGTGTTAACACAATTTGAAGCTGCGGGTATCATTCAGCGCCATCATTTCGAGAATAATCATTCTGTTTTCGAAATCATGCAAGAAGATCATCACGATCATTTGGTTTGCCATAATTGCAACAAAGTTATTGAATTTACTAATGATGTTATCGAGAAGGAACAGCATGCTGTAGCAGATCAACATGGGTTTACCTTAACAGGTCACTCATTAAACCTCTACGGTTACTGTAACGAACCTGAGTGTCAGGAAGTGTTGCGCAAGAAATAATCGTTTTCACACAAAGAAAACAAATAAAAAAGGAAGGTTACGTTTAACCTTCCTTTTTTTATGAAGAAATTACTGTCGGTCGAAGGTTAAATGCTGATTTGTGCCTGAAATTTGATCAGGTCCTTCTTCGGCAAGCTTAATCGTCAAACGTAAATCGTTTGGTGAGTCGGCATGTTTTAACGCATCTTTATAGGTAATTTGACCTGCTTTATAGAGATCAAACAATGCTTGGTCAAAGGTTTGCATACCGAGTTCACGCGAACGTTTCATTAAATCCTTAATTTCATGAATTTCGCCTTTACGAATGTAGTCTGAAATTAACGGTGAATTAATCAAAACCTCAATGGCTGCACGGCGTGAATTTCCATCTGGTGTTGGAATAAGCTGCTGTGCAATCATAGCTTTTAAGTTAAGCGATAAATCCATATAGAGCTGGCTGTGACGGTCACTTTCAAAGAAGTGAATAATACGGTCAAGTGCTTGGTTGGCATTGTTAGCGTGCATTGTGGCTAACACAAGGTGACCTGTTTCAGCAAAGCCAATCGCATAGTCCATGACTTCACGAGAGCGAATCTCACCAATTAAGATGACATCCGGTGCTTGTCGTAAAGTATTTTTTAAGGCAACTTCAAATGAGTCTGTATCGATCCCGACTTCACGTTGGGTAATGATGCAGCCTGCATGTTCGTGAATAAACTCGATTGGGTCTTCAATGGTAATGATATGACCTTTCGTGTTGTGGTTACGATAACTAATCATTGAAGCTAAAGATGTCGATTTACCCGTACCTGTTGCACCAACAAAAATAATGATGCCGCGTTTGGTCATCGATAAATCTTTAAGCACAGATGGCAACTGTAAATCATCAATTGAAGGAATTTTAGTTTCAATTCGACGTAGTACCATGCCTGGCATGTCACGTTGCTGAAAAGCACTCACACGAAAGCGGGCAGTTTTATCACGGTTCATAATGGCAAAGTTACATTCGCGAGTGTCCGCAAATTCTTTGCGCTGTTTTTCGCTCATGATGGAATGTAAAAGTTGACCAATCACGTCCCCTGAAAGACTATTTTTTGAAATTGGAACAATTTGCCCGTTAATTTTCATAGATGGTGCAACGCCATCTGTAATAAAAAGATCGGATGATTTTTTTTCAACCATGAGGTTGAGTAAGTCGTTAAAATCCATAATTTTAATCTCGCTATTTTGTTATTTTTATAGGAATGATTCAGGCTGTTTAGCAGCAGTACGTGCCGTTTGTGGACTAATCACACCACGAGAAACTAAACCTTTTAAGCTTTGATCGAGTGTAGTCATGCCATGATTTGCACCAGTCTGAATTGATGAATACATTTGCGCGACTTTGTTTTCACGAATTAAGTTACGAATGGCAGGAATACCAATCATGATTTCATGTGCTGCGACACGCCCACCGCCATTCTTTTTAAGTAGGGTTTGTGAAATAACAGCCTGTAAGGATTCAGACAACATGGCACGAACCATGTCTTTTTCTTCGGCTGGGAATACGTCAATCACACGGTCAATGGTTTTTGCAGCAGAAGTCGTATGGAGCGTGCCAAACACCAAATGACCTGTTTCGGCAGCGGTAAGTGCTAAACGAATGGTTTCAAGGTCACGCATCTCACCGACCAAAATAATATCCGGATCTTCACGTAGTGCTGAGCGCAGTGCTTCGTTAAAGCCATGTGTATCACGATGTACTTCACGCTGGTTAATCAAGCATTTTTTTGACTGATGTACAAATTCGATAGGGTCTTCAACCGTTAAAATATGGTCATAACGATTTTCGTTGATATAGTCCATCATCGCTGCAAGCGTGGTTGATTTACCTGAACCTGTTGGACCTGTTACTAGCACAATGCCGCGTGGATAGTCGCAAATATCTTTAAAGATTTGACCTAAGCCTAAATCTTCCATGGTGAGTACTTTAGATGGAATAGTACGAAATACTGCGCCAGCACCACGGTTTTGGTTAAATGCGTTAACACGAAAACGCGCAACATTTGGTACTTCAAAAGAAAAGTCGGTTTCGAGCTTTTCTTCATAGTCTCGGCGTTGTTTATCGTTCATGATGTCATAGACCAGACGGTGAACATCTTTATGTTCTAAGGCTGGTAAGTTAATGCGGCGAACTTCACCATCAACGCGAATCATTGGTGGCATGCCAGCAGACAGGTGTAAATCGGAAGCACCATTTTTCACAGAGAAAGCGAGTAGCTCTGTAATATCCATAATTTCCCCAAGTAAATCAAAATATGTCATTATTTTGTAGAATAATATACGGCTTTCACCGAGGCTTACCAACACCTCGCTTTAGGTGAAAAGCAAAAAAGTTTTTTGAAAATGAGAACCTTGTCAATGAATTACCTGCAAGATGCGCGACAGCTCGTATTACAGCAAATCCAACATGCTTGTGAACATGCGCAGCGTGTGCCTGAAGCTGTACAACTTTTAGCCGTATCGAAAACACATCCGAGTGAAAGTTTGCGTGCAATGTATGCAGCAGGGCAACGAGCATTTGGCGAAAATTATTTACAAGAAGCTCTGGACAAAATTGAAGCTCTACATGACTTAGACATTGAATGGCATTTTATTGGGCATGTTCAACGCAATAAAACTAAGCATTTAGCTGAAAAGTTTGACTGGATACATGGTGTAGATCGTTTGATTATTGCAGAGCGTTTATCTAACCAACGTGCTGATGATCAGTCTGCGCTTAATATCTGTTTACAAGTCAATATTGATGGACAAGACAGTAAAGACGGTTGTGCACCAGATGAAGTTGCCGAGTTAGTTGCTCAAATTAGTCAATTACCAAAAATTAAGCTACGTGGCTTAATGGTGATTCCGGCCCCCGATAATACTGCTGCTTTTACAGATGCCAAAAAATTATTTGATGATGTGAAAGAACAACATGCTCATGTGCAAGATTGGGACACATTAAGTATGGGAATGTCGGGAGATTTAGACGCTGCAATTGCCGCAGGCTCAACAATGGTACGTGTAGGTACAGCTTTATTTGGAAAACGTGACCCCATTGAGAAAAAATGACTTTTACAATTTAGATAAGTATTTTGTGGTGAAACTGTAATCGATTAATTTAAATTTAATTTTCCTCGTTTATAAACCAGATATTTTAATATTTGAGTGTGTAATGTATGGATTTGTTGCATGTTTTCATTCTGGCAATCATTCAGGGGTTCGCTGAATTATTGCCGGTTTCTAGTTCCGCACACGTTATTTTAGCTGAAAAGTTAATGGGGTATGATCCATCTGCACCGGATATGACATTCTTACTTGTGATGTTACATACGGGTACGATGTTTGCAGTGATCGTTTACTTTTGGAAATCTTGGAAAAAGACCTATTTTTCTTCATGGGAAAGTTTTAAAAAACAAGCCTTCTATATCATTTTGGCAACGCTTATTACAGGCGTGCTTGGCTTAGCGCTTCAATCTATTATTAAACATGTATTCTTTGGCGGCGCGAGCAGTTTCGAAATTGAGCATTTGTTCAGTAACTCAAAATTAATGGCGGCTGCGCTGATTTCGGCAGGTGTTCTGATTATTTTATCTTCGCGTTTAGATCGTGGTCAGCAGGGTGAAATCAGTTTGCGTAGTGCTTCTATTATTGGGGCAGTACAGGCGTTATGTTTACCGTTCCGTGGTTTTTCACGTTCTGGTGCAACGATCTCTACTGGGCTATTTTTAGGGGTATCTCGTCAAAAGGCTGAAGAATTCAGTTTTGCATTGGCAGTTGTATTAACGCCAGCCGTTATTTTAAAAGAATTATATCGTTTAATTCACGCTCAAGGCTTACAAACCGTTGCACATGGACAAGTGTTCCATTCGATGGTTCCAAGCTTATTGGGTATGTGCTTTAGTTTTGGTGCTGGTCTTTTGGCATTGAAATGGTTGTCATCATGGTTAGAACATGGGCGCTGGCATTTATTCGGTATGTACTGTATCGGTTTTGCAGTTGTGGTGCTCTGCGTTAATTAATTTTTTAATATTTTAAAAATAAAAAATTAGTACAAGACAATACAAGAAAAAGGGGCGTAAATGATACGTCCCTTTTTTTATATAAAATTAAATAAAGTTTGAGATAAAAACTTACTTAATTAACCCACGACTTCAATTGTACTTGCGCCAGCACCAAGAGGTTTCACTTGAATTTGTACAGGAATACGCTCATGCATTTCTTGAATGTGCGAGATGAGAACAACCTGACGACCCTGATTTTGTAATTGATCTAAAGCATTCATTACCATATGCAAAGAAGATGCATCTAAGGTTCCAAAACCTTCATCAATAAACAGAGATTCAATTTTCATTGAACCTGAAGCCATATTGGCAATGGCTAAAGATAAGGCGAGGGCTGTTAAGAAGGATTCACCGCCGGATAAAGATGAAACTGAACGCATTTCTCCGTCCATATCGTGGTCGATAATGGCAAGACTTAAAGATTGGTCAAGCCGTTTTAAGGTATAGCGTTGAGAAAGCATCGCCAGTTGCTGGTTAGCATGTTCCACTAAAATATCCAGATGATATTGCTGGGCATAGTCACGGAACTCCTTGCCTTTGGCATCGCCAATCAGACCTGAAATTTTGCTCCAGCGATGTTCTTCTTGCTGAATGTTTTGAATTTGCTGAGCGTATTGTTGCTGTTTCGCAAGGTTTTGCTGGTGCAGCTCTAACTTCAGTTTGAGCTGATCACGAATTTCCAGTTGGGCTTTAAGCTCTGCAATATTGTCTTGAATCAGGTTCAGAAGCTTTTCAAATTCAATATCTGGTTTAGTTTGTAAGTGATCAGTCAATTGCTCTTGCATAGTCTTAAGGGCAGATGAAGCTTCACTGAGTAGACGTTCTGCTTGATTAAGGCGGTTACGGATATCTTGTTCTTGTGCTGAATTAATCTGTATGAGCGCCGTAAAGTCCTGCGCCTGAAAATCAGAATGCCTGTTTAACCAGTTTTGAATTTGTGTATTAATCTGTTGTTGATGCTGTTCTGTGTGTTGATGTTGATGCTTGAGGTGATCGAGCGCCTGCTTTTGCTGCTCAAAGTGCTGTCTAGTCTGTTCGAAACGTTGTTTAGCCTCATGATACGCTGTTTGTTGCTGCTGGCGTTTAGCATCGTGCTCAATTAACCATTCGTGCGGTTTAATGTCAGCGCGGCCTGTCATTTGTTGAATGAGTGACACCGCTTTTTCGTTATTTTGTTGGCCTTTAAGCGTAATCTCTTTGAGATTTTGATCGATATCATCAATTTGTTTGGTCATTTGCTCAAGGTTAGCAGCTAGCATTTTAAGTTCTTGTTGCTGCTGTTCGAAACGCTGTGAAAGCTGTTCTTGCTGTTCAAGTTGCTTAGCACGAGCCTCTAGTATTGACCAAGTTTGCTTAGCGGTTTGGCTACTCGACTGCTGCCACGTGTGCTGTTCAGCTTCAGATAAACACTCAACAATATGTTGAACTTGCTGTTGCCATTGCTGGGCTGTATTAAGCAAGCTTTCACTGCGTTGGATATATTGAACGAGCTGATTATGCTGTTTAATCGCTTGGGTTAAACGCAAGCTTTCCGACTCAAATGTACTCATCGCAGTTTGTGCGGCTTGTCTGAGCTCGTTAAGCGTTTGCAAAATTTGCTCAGGAGTCTGATTAAGTTCAATGTGGAACTGATTGAGGTTAAAAGCTTGCTCAAGTTCTTGCTTTAAGTTTGCTTGTTTTGCTTGAAGTTGAGCTAGATATTTCTGAACTTGCTCAAGCTCGGCATGACACTGGGTCAGCGCATGTTGCTGGGTTTGCCATGCATTAAATTTAGTTTGCTCTAGTGCTACGGCTTGCTGTTCTTGTTGCTGCTGCAAATCGAATAATGCTTTAGAGACTGCACTGTCATCAACACGGTAAGGGTGATGGGTGCTTCCACACACTAAACAAGCTTCGCCATCTTTAAGATTGGCTCGTAACTGCTCAATATTTTCAGTGTGTAATAAACGCTGCTGTTGCAGCATGTGCTGTAATTTTTCACGTTCAGTTTTTGCTGTTTGGTAGTCTTGCTCAGCCGACTGGAAAAGAGCTTTAAGTTGCTGCTCTTGGGCTAAAGTTTGGGTCTGCTTTTCAGTGAATTGCTGAAGCTCGGCATAGAGCTCATGATAAATTTTTATTTTCTGTTGAATCAGATCTAACTGAGTGATTTGAGTAAGTTTCTGCTCTTTATCTTTACGCTGTTGCTCAAGTTTTAAATCAATTTGTTCAGCAGTACCTAGAGAAGACGTCAGTTGTTCAAGTTCACTTTTAGCTTCCGATAATTTTTGGCGGGCAAGGATAGGGTTACCAAGCTGCTGTTCAATCGCTTGGTAATTTTGAATAAATTGCCCAAGTTGATTTAAATGCGCTGAGAGGCCTTTGTCTAATACAGCATATTGCTGAGTCTGGGTGAGTTGCTGTTGAAGATTAATCTTGTTCTGCTCAAGCTGTGCAATATGCTGTTGTACAACGTTTTGCTGCTGTTGCAACGGACTAAGTTTTTGCTCAAGTGTATGTCTTTTTTCTTTGCACTTTTTATATTCATCGGCAATAAAGGCGCGTTCTTGAATGGACTGTCGAACTTGATTTAAAGCATGTTGATGCTGTTGCTCAAAAGCGAGCGTTTGTTTGAGCTCTTGCTCTGCAAGTTGATATTGTTTTTGTCCCGTTTCAAAAATTTGCACCAACTCATTAAACTTGGTTTGAGCTTGCTGAATTTGTGGCTCAAGTTGTTGTAGTGTTTGTAAATTTTGAGTTTGCTGAAAAACTTGTGGGCGTATTTCAGAGAAAACTTCAAGTCGTTTTAATTGCTCACGCTCACCAGCCAATTGTTGATGATGGTTTTGCTGGGTTTGAAACTGTTGCTGTTTAGCCTGAACTTCTCGCTCAAGTTTTGCTTTGCGCTCAAACCATTGCTGTTGTTTGTCTAAGACATTTTTTTGCTGTTCTAACTGTTGATGGGTTTGTTCAGCTTGCTGATATTGTGCAGTAAATGCAGCTATCTCTTCATCAGATAAAATTTCAATATGGCCTAAAAACTCTTCGAGCTGTTTACGCTGCTTTGCAATATCTGCTGTTTTACGAAAAGCCAGCTCACCGATTTTGGCGAAAATGCTGGAGTTAGTCAGATATTCAAGCAGTTCACCGCGTTCGCTGTCTCGTGCTTTTAAAAATGCGGTCACTTCTGACTGGGCAAGTAATACGGCACGAGTAAACTGTTCAAATGAAAGCTGGGTAATTTGTTTAACTTTTTCATCAACCGCTTTAGCTTTGTCGGCAAGCACCACACCATCGGTCAGGCATTTTAAGTGGCGTTGTACGCTTTGTAATTTACCATTCGGGTTTTCACGCGCACGCTTAATTTCCCAACGTGCTAAATAGCGTTTTTGATCTTGGGCAATAAAGCAAAGCTCAGCAAAACCATGTCCTGTGCCACGGCGTAATACAGTTAAAGGTGAATTGGTGAGTAACTCAGAACCATCTACATCTTTTAATTTGCCGTCGCTGTCTTTAAGGCGAGGCACCCGATTAAACAAGGCCAGACACATGGCATCTAAAATGGTCGATTTGCCTGCGCCAGTTTTCCCCACAATTGCAATTAAACCTGCATGAGCTAGAGGCGAGCTTTCAAAATCTATAAAGTGCTCGTCAGAAAGAGATGCCAGATTTTTTATACGAATGGATAAAATTTTCATGACATATCCTTAAGGGGTGCATCATTTTCAAGATTCTTTTGTGCTTCTTGTACCAGACTCAGAAAATCTTTTAATACGGCATCATCAGCACTGTAACCCTGTTTTTCCCAAATATTCTGAAACAGCTTTTCTGGGGTCGGTGGTTCGAGTGCAATGTGCTGAGTGGTATTTAAATCGGCAGCATCTTTGCTCATATATTGACGTGAAATACGTACTAAGCGATAGCGCTCAGGCGGTAGGGCTGCTTCAAACTGCTGACGTAAATTAGGCTGTGGTGGCGTTAAACTATAATATTCAATATCGACATATTCACGGTGGTCAATATTCTCAATCACGCCGTGTGGTAAAGCTTTGAGTTGTTGCAGTACCTCGTTTAATTCACCGCGAATACGGTGCAATTGTATGCAACGTGGAATTGCTACTGCTTCAAATTGCAAACGTTTGTCTGTGTCTTGAGCAGGATCAATTTTGACTTCAACTACTTGGTGTTTATAGTTGATTTCACTGAACGAAAGTGGAATGGGTGAGCCACTATAACGAATGTGCGGCTGACCTACTTTTTGTGGTTTATGCAGATGTCCTAAAGCGACGTAATCGACAGCATCTTCAAACAGAGTCGTTGAAAGTGCTTCTTCATTACCAATAATAATCGGGCGTTCAGAGTCTGATGTTTCCCCACCTTGCATATGAGCATGCGACATCAAAATAAGGGCTTGATCTGGTGTCTTACGACGTTTTGCTTCGGCAATCAGTTGCTGGTGCAAATAGGCAATCGCATTTTTGCTGTTGGTGGTATGTTCATTAAAGCCCGTAATTTCGGCTGAGCGTAAAAAAGGCAGGGCAAGACACCATGCCACAATATCTTGATGTTGATTATAAATAGGTAAAAGTAGTCGATCGAGATCTAGAGTTTTATCTTCATTCCAGTGAACCACGCCCACGGTTTTTGCATTATATTTTTCTAAAAGTGGCTCGACCTGTTCAATACGGTAACCTGAGTCATGATTACCAGCAATCATGAGCGTTTGCATGTGCGGTGCAAGGCGATGTGCATCTGCTAAAAATTGGTAGAGTTGTTTTTGTGCTTGAGAACCTGGGTTAATGACATCAAAAATGTCGCCAGCAATGAGCAGGGCATGCGGTTGTTTTTCTTGAATTTGAGTGAGCAACCAGCTTAAAAATTGTTGGTGTTCATAGTGTCGTGAATGATTATAAAAAAACTGCCCCAAATGCCAGTCAGAAGTATGTAGAAAATGTACGGACATAGGAACAGACATCAAGCCAAGATAAACATAGATACGTTAGCATAAATTGGCAGGAGATTTTATCAAGACATTTTAAAGTGCTCGATATTTAAGCCCACAGTAAAACCGAATTAATTTTGTCACTTTAAACTTTGCTTTGTTACTATCAATTCAAATAATGAATCTTGAGAAAAAAATGACCATTCATGAATACGAAGTAAAAATACAGTGGGAAGGCAATACAGGAACAGGCACTTCTTCTTATCGTTCATATAAAAGAGACTTTAGTATTCAACATCCACAAAAGGCCACCATTCAAGGCTCATCAGACCCTGCTTATTTAGGCGATGTGACCAGATGGAACCCAGAAGATTTATTGGTTGCTTCAGCCTCTGCTTGCCATAAGCTATGGTATTTACACCTATGTGCAGTCAATCATATTCACGTAGTGAGTTATGTCGATCACGCACTTGGATTTATGCAAGATGCAGATCCAGTCAAACGTGGTCACTTTACTCAGATTATTTTAAAGCCTGCGGTTGTTTTAGAAAAAGGCGCCGACCAAGAGCTTGCGGCAAAATTGCATGAAGAGGCTCATCAGGAATGTATGATTGCTAATTCGGTGAATTTCCCAATTACATGTGAAGCCAGCTTTAGTTTTGCCGAATAGTAAATATGAAATAGCCACCGTTTAAAATGCGGTGGCTATAAATTAATAAAATTGTTAAATAAGCTATTTAAGCTGCATTTTCATCGGCTTGAAAAATACCAAAAACGTTGTGGTCTAAATCCACAAAGTAACCATGCCAAGCTCGGCCGGGAATGGCGAATTTATCCATCGCAACAATGCCACCTTGCACTAAAATTTTTGCAGCAACTTCATCGAAATTTTCAACTTGAACTGAACAGGTAAATGCATTGGTGCCATATTCCATGGGCGGCGTTTGAGCAGGACGTTTTAAAAGTCCACCCATGAGTGAAGGCGTTTCTATACGGTAATATTCAATAGGTAAGTTTTTATCTAATTTAAATTGCCAGCCGAACACAGCTTGATAAAACTGCACATCGCGGGCAGGGTTTGAAGACTGGATTTCAAAATAGGCAATATTGTTCATCTTATTTAAATCATTTTTATGGTGTAAAAAGTATACGCATAGCCCTTATGACCACGAAAGAATTATTGTGTATGCAGAGCGTAAAATAAATGAAAGTACCAGAAAATAAAAACCGACGATTCGAGTGATGAGAGAATCGTCGGTCAAAAACTTCATCAAGGGTTTCTGCTGCTAACAAAACCTAATCCGAAGGAAGAAAAGCGTCGTAATGAAAGGTCACCGAAACAATTTTGCGGATGCCGTGCAAAGGAAGTATTCGGTTGCTGCGACCTTATTACCCTATATAACGTCAAGAAATCAGGATTGGTTGACAGAAAAATGAAAAAAAATCGAAAAAAATTTATAATTATTTTTTAAACCCATAAATTAGGCAAAAAGATGACCAAATTACGCTCTTACTATCTCTGGTTTTTTGCTTTATGTATCGTACTCACCTTAATTGTAGGTGTGGTTGCAGCACTATTACCAGCGAGTGTAGGTGGTGTTTTAACAGCCGTTCCTTATTTAGGCGCAATGATTTTCGTCTTATTTAAATTTTTAAAGAAAGAACGCCGTGCACCGACTGTACAAGAAAAAAAGAAATTTACTTTAGGCTTTACCCTAATTTTTTGGGGCTATAACTTGTGTGGTGTTTTATTTGGCTTATTTTTATTTGCACGAAAAGACCCTGAGATTTTGCAGAACTTTATGCTTTACCTCAAACAACCTCAGTTTTTAAGCATTATGGTCATTATGCTTTTAATGTTAGCTATTCCGCTTTATTTAATTACCTACTGGTTTTACGGCAAACAAGCACAGCGAATGGCAGACAAAATGTTTAATGTGCAATAGATCACTACGAAAACTCATACGATTAAACATGAATTATTTTTATACAATCAAATAAAACTGTTGTCCTCGGTTTTGGAGGAAATATGAATAAGAATGTATTAATTACGGGTGCTAGTGGCTTTATCGGAACGCATTTAATTAAGTTCCTACTACAAAAAAACTATAACGTGATTGCGGTTACGCGGCAGGCTGGCAAGAAATCTGACCATCCTGCCGTGCAGTGGGTACAAAGATTTGAAGATATTTCAACACGTCAAATTGACTATGTCGTGAATTTGGCAGGCGCAAATATTGGTGAAAAACGCTGGACCGAGTCACGTAAAAAACAACTCATTGAAAGCCGAGTAAACACGACACGGCGGTTGTATGCGTGGCTCAAGCAATCTGAAATTTTTCCGGAAGTGATTATCTCGGGTTCGGCTATTGGTTATTACGGTATAGATGATCAAGAAAAGTGGGCAGAGGTGTGCACCGAACAAAGTTCACCACAGCCTATTTTTATGTCTCAGCTTTGCCAAGAGTGGGAACATGCAGCTTTAGTAGATCCTCAGCAAAATACTAAAATTATTCGTTTAGGCGTAGTGTTTGGGCAGGGTGGTGGCATCTTGCCTAAAATGTTGCTTCCGATTCGACTCAATTTAGTCGGTCAGATTGGACATGGTCGTCAGCCTGTGGTTTGGGTACACATTGAAGACGTGTTAAGCGCAATCGAGTTTATATTTAAGCATCCCCAATCTGCTCAAATTCATAATGTAGTAGCACCAGAAAATGTGACTCAAAAAGCTTTTGTTGAACAAGCTGCTGCGATACTCAATAAGAAACCAATGTTGTCAGCACCAAGCACGGTTTTTCGCTGTTTGTTGGGGGAACAGTCTCAATTGATCTTAAATGGTCAATTCGTTAAACCCGCAGCCTTACAAGCAGAAGGATTTGAGTTTGCTTATCCCAAATTAAAACTGGCTTTAGAGAATATATTGGCGTCAGGCTAAGATTTTATTTTGTAGGCGCTCTGGAGAATATGCTTTGGCATCCACTAATGTCGGTTGATTCAGCATAAGCTGACGAAGTAATTGCGCAGAGCCTGCGCCCATACATAACCCATTTCTAAAATGACCAAAGTTTGCCCAGAGGTTATCCATTTCAGGCATTTTGCCAATGTAGGGAACACCATTTGGTGAACTTGGTCTGAGTCCTGCCCAGCGCTGTACAATCGGAAAATCGGCCAGTTCTGGCACCATATCCAAACATGCTTCTAAAATATTGTGCTGGGTTATTTCATCGGTAGAGGTATCGAAACCACGATGGGCCATGCTTGACCCACAAACAATATGTCCGTCCATACGTGGAATCAAATACATCACACGGTTCATGCACATGGTAGGCAACCAGTGAGCAGGGGTTTTAAATAACAGCATTTGGCCTTGAACAGGTTCAACTGGAATGTCGAGTTGTAATTGGGAGTTCCAATAGTGGCTCCAAGCGCCCGACGTTATTACAAAATGATCTGCTGTATGTTTGCGACCATCTTCGGTTTGTAGGGCTTGTATTACATCATCCTGTTGAATCAGTTTCTTAACAGCAGTGTGTTCAAAAAACTCAACTTTGGGATGTTGTTTTAAATAGCTAATCAGGGACTGTAATACGCGCGGATTACGAATATTAGACAGTTCAGGGAAATAAATGGCTTGTTGAAACTGATCGGAAATATGCGGATTCACTTGTTCTAGTGCATCGCGCTGTAAATATTCACAGCGCTGCATCGGTTCTTGATACTGCTCGGCGTAGGAAAGTCCGACGTCAAAATCTTCTTCATCAAAAATCAGCATGCCTGTGTCATGAATTTCAAAATCGATCCCTGTAACAGGGGAGAGTTTCTGGTTCCATGCTTGATAAGATGCTTTACCAAACTGAGCAAGTTGGTTCACTGCATGCACATAGCGCCACGGGTACATCGGAGAAAGAATGCCTCCGCCAGCCCAAGAGGCTGCTTGTCCCGCTTGTTGTTGATCAAAAATACTGACAGTACAGCCTTGTTCAACCAACTCCAGCGCAGACATTAATCCACTTATGCCTGCGCCAATGATTGCAATATGCATGCAGTGTTATCCTTTCTCTGCGAACTTAGTTCATTTCCTTGAGTTTTTCGGCAGCGGTTTCTGCAAAGTAAGTCCAGATTCCATCTGCACCAGCACGGCGGCAGCACATGAGTGATTCTAAAATAACCGAGTCTGATAACCAGCCATTTTGAATAGCGCCTGCCAACATGGCATATTCGCCACTCACTTGATAAATGAATGTTGGAACACCAAAGGTATCTTTTACTTCACGTACCACATCCAGATATGGCATGCCCGGTTTTACAATCACCATGTCGGCGCCTTCTTGAATATCAAGCGCGATTTCATGTAAAGCTTCGGCACGGTTGGCAAAGTCCATCTGGTAGTTATATTTATTACCACCTTTAAGGTTGGATGCAGAGCCAACAGCATCACGGAACGGACCATAGAAGCTAGATGCGTATTTTGCAGAGTAGGCCATGATGTTGGTATAGATGTGACCATTGGCTTCTAAAGCTTGACGAATAGCACCAATACGGCCATCCATCATGTCACTTGGTGCAATCACTTCGGCACCTGCTTCTGCGTGACTTAACGCTTGTTTAATCAAGCATTCTACAGTCTCGTCATTCAGCACATAACCAGTGTCATCAATAATGCCGTCTTGACCATGTGTAGTGTATGGGTCGAGGGCACCATCGGTGATTAACACCATTTCTGGTAATTCTTTTTTAAGCAAACGGCAGGTGGTTTGTACTAAACCATTTTCATGCCATGCAGCCTCTGCGGTGAGGCTTTTATCTTCTTGCGGGGTAACTGGAAAAAGAGCCAGTTTTGATACGCCTAATTCTAGAAGTCTTTCAGCTTTTTTCAGTAATAAATCTGCCGACAAACGCTGAATGTTTGGCATACTTGGAATATCTTGGGTTTGATTTTGCCCCGGTAATACAAATACTGGATAAATCAAGTGATTGGTAGTGAGCTGTGTTTCGCTGACCATCGCACGCAACTGGTCATTTTTACGAATACGGCGCATGCGAGTAGCTGGAAATGCAGGACGATTGAACGTATAAGTCATAACAATCTCGATGTTCGGTATTACACTAGGATAGGTTGGCGGATATTCCATTACTGTCAACCGACTGCTGTATTGTAGCCCCATAATGCTGGATTTGTACAAAATTATGGGTGTTTAGCATGCTTTTTAATTTAGGCAACGTATGAGTGATGAAAAGAAAAATTGGACTGGAAACATACAATTAGGGTCAAAAACTGATCTGAATGTAGTTCTTAACCAATTATGTAAGGCGTTTAATAGCTGTCCTTTTTTTAAGCATAGTGGAATGATTATGCGTGTGGTCGATGGGCAGATTGAAGGCTATGTTGAAATGCAACCTGACCTGATTGGTAATTTAGCTTTTCAGGTTTTACATGGTGGTGTCGCTGCAACCTTGCTAGACAGTATTGGTGGAATTGTGGCCATGGAACATTTATATCGCCGTTCAACCCCAGAAACCCTGCCTGAAACCATTAAACAGGTAACACGTTTGGCAACAGTCGACATGCGTGTGGATTATTTGGCACCGGGGCGTGGTAAATACTTTATTGCACGTGCTGAAGTTCTACGTTTGGGTCGTAAGGGCTGTACCATGCGCATGACGATGGTCAATGACGAAAATAAAGCAATTGCTGCGGGAATTGCCTCATATGCCTACTAAATGGGGCATTTAAGGATTTAAAAAGCGCCAAGTGCGCTTTTTTTAGTGTTTAAAAAGATGAAATTTTCATAAAAACTTTGAGATAAACATTAATTTAATTAGAACGAACGCATTAGTTATAATTTTTTATTCTCATATCATGAGGTTTTAGCGTTAAAATTGTCTCCTTTGACAATGCGATATGTCTTGTTTATAGAATAATAAAAACTCTATAACAAGATGTAGTGCGAGATTGATGGCAAAGCCAACTCATCTTTAGGAACATACCATGACTGATGCACAAAGCAATGTACAAGAAACAGTGCCAACAACATCTGCCTCGGATGATAACAATCAAAACAAGCGTAAAAAATTTCTTGGTTTTTTTGCGCTGATTTTATTGATCGCCGCTATTTTATATGCAATCTGGGCCTTATTTTTAAATCATTCCGTGAGTACGGATAATGCCTATGTCGGTGCAGAAACCGCACAAATCACTTCAATGGTGAGCGGGCAGGTTGCTCAGGTTTTGGTAAAAGATACCCAAACGGTACATCGTGGTGACGTGCTGGTTCGTATTGATGACCGTGATGCCAAAATTGCATTGGCGCAAGCCGAGGCAGAGCTTGCTAAAGCAAAACGCCAATACAAACAGACTGCGGCAAACAGTAGCTCTTTAAACTCTCAGGTTGTCGTTCATGCCGATGAAATTAATAGTGCCAAAGCACAAGTTGCTCAAGCACAAGCCGACTACGACAGAGCCGCTTTAGAGCTGAACCGCCGTGCGCAACTTGCAGCGTCTGGTGCAGTGTCTAAAGAAGAACTCACTAAGGCACAAAGTGCAGTTGAAACAGCCAAAGCAGGCTTAGAGCTTGCTAAAGCAGGTTTGGCGCAAGCATCTTCAAGTCGTAAAGCTGCTGAAAGTACCTTAGCTGCAAACGAAGCGTTAATTCAGGGTGTAAATGAAGTTTCAACTCCTGATGTACAAGTTGCACAGGCACATGTTGAACAAGCTCAACTTGATTTAGAACGTACCGCAATTCGTGCGCCAGTCGATGGCGTGGTAACGCGTCGTAATATTCAAGTGGGCCAACGTGTTGCACCCGGTGCCAGCATGATGATGATTGTGCCGCTTAACGATTTATATGTAGATGCTAACTTTAAAGAAAGTCAGTTGAAAAAAGTCCGTCCGGGTCAGCCAGTTATACTTACTTCAGATTTATATGGCGACGATGTTGAATATCACGGCAAAGTGATGGGCTTCTCTGGTGGTACAGGCTCTGCCTTTGCCTTAATTCCGGCTCAAAACGCAACAGGTAACTGGATTAAAGTGGTTCAACGCTTACCAGTTCGTATTGCACTTGACCCGAAAGAACTTGCTGAACACCCACTGCGTGTTGGCTTGTCGATGGAAGCAAAAGTCGACCTATCTGCGAAGTAAACGCTTATGAAAACGCAAACACCTTTTGCCGAATTAAGCGGTGGCCGTTTATTACTGGCAGCGTTTGTAATTGCCTTGTCGAACTTTATGGTCGTGCTTGATACGACCATTGCCAACGTATCTGTACCGCATATTACCGGTAACCTTGCCGTTTCCAGCACACAAGGAACATGGGTTGTTACCTCATATGCAGTTGCAGAAGCGATTTGTGTACCTTTAACAGGTTGGCTTGCTGGCCGTTTTGGAACCGTTCGGGTTTTTATTTTTGGCCTGATTGGTTTTACCATTTTTTCGTTTTTGTGCGGTTTGGCAAACTCGTTAGGCATGTTGGTGTTTTTCCGTATTGGACAAGGTCTATGCGGTGGCCCGCTCATGCCGCTCAGCCAAACTTTGCTGATGCGAATTTTCCCTCAAGAAAAGCATGCACAGGCGATGGGCCTATGGGCAATGACCACAGTGGTTGGGCCCATTTTAGGGCCAATTCTAGGTGGTTTAATTAGTGATAACCTGTCTTGGCACTGGATTTTCTTTATTAACATACCAGTCGGCATTATTTGTGTTTTAGCAGCAATACGATTGCTTAAACCCGCCGAAACAGAAACGATTTCTTTAAGAATCGATACGGTCGGTTTAGGTCTGTTAATACTTTGGATTGGTGCGCTACAGCTCATGCTCGACTTGGGGCACGAACGTGACTGGTTTAATAGCACCAGTATTGTCGTTTTAGCATTAACCGCCGCCATAGGTTTTGTCGTGTTCCTGATATGGGAGCTGACCGATAAACACCCCGTCGTGGATGTAAAAGTGTTTAGGCATAGGGGCTTTGCGATTTCGGTACTGGCCTTATCGCTCGGCTTTGGAGCGTTCTTTGGCAGTATTGTACTGATACCGCAGTGGCTGCAAATGAACCTTTCCTACACCGCCACATGGGCTGGTTATTTAACCGCAACCATGGGCTTTGGTAGTTTGACCATGTCGCCAATTGTGGCAAAGCTATCGACCAAACATGACCCACGTGCGCTTGCGAGCTTTGGTTTAATTTTGCTGGGTGCTGTGACCTTAATGCGAGCATTCTGGACCACAGATGCTGACTTTATGGCACTGGCTTGGCCACAAATCCTGCAAGGTTTTGCTGTACCGTTCTTCTTTATTCCACTGTCGAACATTGCACTTGGTTCGGTGTTGCAGCAAGAAATTGCATCTGCTGCGGGCCTCATGAACTTTTTAAGAACCATGGCAGGGGCGATTGGTGCTTCAATTGCGGTGACTGTGTGGGATGACCATGCCAAAGTTGCACGTAGTGAAATGGTGTCAAACCTAAACGCAACCGAAGTTCAAAATAATCTTTTGCAAAATGGTTTTACGGCTGACTCGACATTGGGAATTATTTCAAACCTTGTCGATAAGGAAGCCATTACCATGTCGGCAAACCATGTGTTCTTGCTGTTTGCGATGGTGTTTGTATTTGCGGGACTGGTGATTTGGCTATGCCCAAAACCCAAAGGTAGCGTCGGCGGCATGCCGTCACACTAAACAAAAAAAAAGCATCTCTTCGGAGGTGCTTTTTTTAGATCTATTAAAAAATAGGTTAGGTCTGTAAATGGTAGATTTTGCCTGTATTTAGTTGAATAAAGCATGCCAGAATCGGGCGGATGAGTTATAAAAGCGTGTGATATCAAGCAAGGAGGCTTAAAACAGGGCATAGGATAAAACGCCCTTAAACATTTACTATTATAAAATCTTATTTTTATCAAAGATTAAAAAAACTTAATACCTGAAAACGAAAGAAGCTTGCATGGCAATTGCATGGAATGGATAGGCAAGCATATATATTGGAGTTATCACGTGAATATAAAATATTCATTTTTGTTTAGTAGTTTATTAGCAGTCGGTTTATTACAAGGATGTGGAAATGACTCTTCGTCAGATCAACCCAAGGATGACTCAAATACAACTCCCCCTAATTTAGTTGTTGATAACGACCCGACCAGTTGTAGCAAACTGGCACAAGATGGATCAAACGTGGTCGTAGGTTCTAACCAAAATGGTGACCCAGCAGCCCCTGAGGGAGCATCGGGTTACAAACTAGGTAACACCGTTAAATATTCAGATAAATATATGGTGGTGGCAAATACACCACTTGCGGTAAAAGCAGGCTGTGATGTTTTAAGAGCAGGCGGTAGTGCAGTCGATGCGGCGGTTGCGGTACAAGCAGTGCTTGGTTTGGTTGAACCACAATCGAGCACGATTGCTGGTAGTGGTTTTATGATGTATTACGATGCAAAAACCAAACAGGTTACGGCTTATGATGGCCGTGAAACCGCACCAGCCGCAGCCAACCCATTTTATTTAATTCGCCAAAATATGGATGACCCAAATTCACCAGCGCCTGTACCAAGTGCTCGCCGTAGTGGTCGTTCAATTGGTGTACCGGGTGTGATGCGTTTACTTGAACTTGCACAACAAGAACATGGCAAACTCAAGTGGAACCAACTTTTTGGTGAAGCAATTGGTTTGGCCGACAACGGTTTCCGCATTCCGGGTCGTTTGGCCGATGCAATTACAAGTAATGCAAGTGATTTGTCGCTCGATGCAAATGCAATGGCGACCTATTTCTATCCAGATGGTTCACCACGCAAAGTGGGCGAAATCATGACCAATAAAGAATATGCAAAAACGCTTGGAGCACTTGCCGCACAAGGTGCAAATGCACTACACAGTGGTCCGATTGCTCAAGCGATTGTGGCAAAAGCAGGGCAAACTGTAGGTGATGACCCAGCACGTACCCCAATTACGCCAAGTTTGATGACCTTACAGGATTTATCAAACTATCAAGTTAAAAAACGTGACCCAATTTGCACCACTTACCGTGACCGTTACTACGTATGTACCATGCCGCCTCCATCTTCGGGAGGGATTGCGGTTGCGCAAACGCTGGGTATTTTAGAAAACTTTGATATGTCGCTTTACCCACCTAAAAACCCTGAAAATGAAGGTGGTGTGCCAGACGTGATGGGCGTGCATTTAGTGTCTGAAGCAGAACGTTTGGCCTATGCTGACCGCGATAAATATGTGGCAGATACCGACTTTGTCGCTTTACCAGCAAAAGGTATTCCAAGTTTTATTGATAAAAATTACTTAAAACAACGTGCAGCACTCATTAACCCGAACCAGAGTATGGGCGTAGCGCCAGCAGGTAATTTCAATACGGCTGCGGGTGTCGACACCACTGTTGAACATGGCACAACTCAGTTCACGATTGTAGATGCCTATGGCAATGTGGTTTCAATGACATCGACTGTTGAGTCAAGCATGGGTTCATTCCACATGGTGGATGGCTTCTTACTGACAAACCAGTTAACCGACTTTAGTGCTAACCCTTATGACAGCACAGGGGCACTGGTTGCCAACCGTGTAGAAGGAGGCAAACGTCCACGTAGTACCATGGCACCAACTTTAGTGTTTAAAGGCACCACGCCAGATGAGTTTTACATGGCAACAGGTTCACCTGGTGGTGGTACCATCATTCAATTTGTTGTAAAAACCTTGGTGGGGGCACTAGACTGGAACTTAAATGCACAGCAAGCGACCTCGCTTGTAAACTTCGGTGCGACCAATAGCCCAACGACTAATATCGATAGCTCGAATGTTCAGCTTTCTATGCTTGATTTGATTGCAGGCTTAAAAGCAAAAGGGCACACCATTTCGAACTCTGCGCAAACCAGCGGTATATCAACCATTATGAAAGTAAACATTAATAATCAAACTAAATACGCAGGGGGGGTAGACCCACGCCGTGAGGGTATTGTGTTAGGCAATGGTGCTTTATAGGCCAAACTTTAAAAAAAAGCTGTCATTTTTGACAGCTTTTTTATGTAGCCCTTGAAAAAAACAAAAGGCACTCAATTATGTAAATATGTTCATCAGTAGCGGACTGTTGATAAAATGCACAGTATTTTATTTTAGTTATGCTATGATGCTCAGACATTCATGGGGATGTTATTGGCTTCGACGCTGGTGATGAAACTCATAGATGCATGCCGAGAGCGCATTTTCTCTCGTAAATCAAATTTGCATATTTTAGTCGCAAACGACGAAACTTACGCTCTAGCTGCCTAAGGGCAGTTTGTCCGCTTCCTAGAATACTTGTGGTTTAGGAACCCGACCGTAGCGCACGCACACAAGTCCGTATAGAGTCAAGCCTCGGGGCTTTATACCAAACTTAGAGGATCGCAACTTGTACCCTGTTCGTCGGGTCACTTGGTGTTAAAACAATAGACGATATCTAAGCATGTAGTATTCTCGAGCGTAATGCTGGCGGACGCGGGTTCAACTCCCGCCATCTCCACCAAAATTCGTGAAAAGCCCTGAAACGTAAGTTTCGGGGCTTTTTCTTTTAATAGATTGGTAGGATATTCACAGCTCAAATTAATCTTTATAAATTTAAATCTTTTTTAGAGTTATCCTAATTGCAAAGAAGCAGAAAGCTAGTATTTTGAAATATATGTAAAAATTGTACTAATTAATCTTGTTATGCTGAATGCAAAGGCATTTCTATTATTATAAGTGTTAAAAATAATAGAAATGGTATATCTGTCTTGATTCCTTCAAATTTCTACAAATTTTGGGTTGAGAAGCTCAATCAAATTAGTAAAAATACTAAGGACCAAGCACCTACTCAAAATCGAAATCCAATCCTAATAAAAGTACTCATGTCTATTCTAGAGCTATAGAGTCTTTTATCAGCTGTAACTAACTGTAGAGAATCTATGAACAAGCAACAACTCGCCTCAAAAATTTGGGATTCCGCAAACAAAATGCGCTCTAAAATTGAGGCAAATGAATATAAAGATTACATCTTAGGGTTCATGTTCTACAAATTTCTATCAGACAAAGAGCAAGCCTTTTTAGAAGCTAACGACTTTAGTCTGGCTGATATTGAAGCACTCACAGAAGAAGATCCTGAAACTGTTGAATTTATTAAAAATGGTATTGGTTATTTCATTGCTTATGACAACTTATTTTCAACATGGTTAAAAAAAGGTAATGACTTTAACGTTGGCAATGTCCGTGATGCGCTTTCTGCCTTTTCACGTTTAATCAGCCCATCACATAAAAAAGTATTTGATGGTATTTTTAAAACATTGGAAACAGGTTTAAGTAAACTCGGTGACAACTCAAACAGTCAAACTAAAGCTATCAGTGATTTATTGCAATTGATCAAAGTTATTCCGATGAATAACAAGCAAGATTATGATGTACTTGGTTTTATTTATGAATATTTGATTGGTTCATTTGCAGCTAATGCAGGTAAGAAAGCAGGTGAGTTCTATACACCACATGAAGTGTCGGTGTTGATGTCTGAAATCATTGCACATCAGTTAAAGGATCAACAAGAAATAAAAATTTACGATCCAACGAGTGGGTCGGGATCATTGCTGATCAATATTGGTAGTTCTGTTGCAAAACATGTCAATGATGAAAATAAAATCAAATACTACGCGCAAGAGTTAAAGGAAAACACGTATAACTTAACCCGTATGAACTTGGTTATGCGTGGTATTTTGCCTGCCAATATTGTTGCTCGTAATGCCGATACCTTAGAGGATGATTGGCCGTATTTTGATGACAATGATCCGATCAATACCTACGAGCCGTTGTATGTCGATGCCGTGGTATCTAATCCACCGTACTCGCAAGCATGGGATTCATCAAATAAAGAGTCTGACCCTCGTTATGCTCGTTTTGGTTTAGCACCAAAAACTAAAGCAGATTATGCTTTCTTACTGCATGATCTATATCATTTAAAACCTGATGGCATCATGGCGATTGTTTTGCCACATGGCGTATTATTCCGTGGCGGTGAAGAAGAGCGTATTCGTAAAAACTTGCTTGAAAATAAGCATATTGATGCAATCATCGGATTACCTGCCAATATTTTCTTTGGTACGGGTATTCCAACAGTCATTATTATTTTAAAACAGCGTCGCCAAAGCAGTGATGTGCTTATTATTGATGCATCCAAAGGCTTTATCAAAGTTGGTAAAAACAACCATCTACAAGCATCGAATATTAAGAAAATTGTTGATACTGTCGTACAGCGTAAAGATATTGAAAAATTTTCTAAATTAGTCAGCTTGGAAGAAATTCGTGAGCAAGGCTATAACTTAAATATTCCTCGTTATGTAGATTCGTCTGTAACAGCGGAAACATGGGATATCTATGCCACCATGTTTGGCGGTATTCCAAAGAAAGAAATCGATGCGCATGCCGAGTATTGGAAGGCATTTCCGCAGTTACGCCAAGACTTATTTACCGATAGCGACACACCTTATGTCGATTTAGTCACGTCAGAAATCAGTAACGCTATTCATCAGCATGCCAATGTTCAGACATTTAAAACGCAATTTAATACGGCTTTTGCTAATTTCCAAGATTATTTAAAAGCTGAGTTGATTGGCAAGATGCAATCTTTGCATATTGCACAGCAGGAAAATGTTTTAAGTCAGGATATTTTCAAGCGTTTGGAAAATATTCCTCTAGTTGATAAATATCAGGCATATCAGGCTTTGGATGATCAATGGCAAGGTATTGCTGGCGATTTGGAGATCATTCAGTCTGAAGGTTTGACTGCTGGCAAGATTGTGAATCCAAATATGGTTATTAAAAAGAAAGATGGTAAGGAACAGGAAGTTCAAGAAGGTTGGGTGGGTTATGTGTTGCCGTTTGATTTGGTGCAACAACATTTACTCATTGATGAACTCACCGCTTTGCAAAGCAAAGAACGAGCTTTAACTGAAGCCAGTGCTGAAATCGAAGCGATTATGGACTCGTTGTCTGAAGAAGAAAAAGATACTTTATTAAACGATGCTAATGATGCTTTTGTCACAGCGGAAATTACCAAAGCTTTGAAACAGGCTTTTGAAGATATTGAAACGCCTGAAATTCGTGCGATCAATGAATTTTTAGAATTGCTTGCGAATAAAGCGAAAAAGCCTGAGCAGGAAAAGTTTGTACAGGCACACCCTGAGGTGCAATGGGCCAAGATTGAAGCCAATAAAAATGGCACTTATGCGCTAGGTAAAGTAAAAGTGTATTTAAAAAGTTTACAGGCGAATTTTACTTTTGCGGAAGAGTCTTTAGAAGCGAAATTGTTACAAGTGGAAGATTTGCTTGCGCAGGAAAAAGAGCTGAAAGCTGAGATTAAAGCCGATGCCAATACTTTACATTTGTTGACTAAAGCCACGATTGAAGTGTTGCAAGATTCACAGGTTTTAGAATTGTTGGAAGCGAAGTGGGTACAACCGATTGTTTCTGCAATTTTGGCACTGCCAAATGAAGTGATTGAGCATTTGACTGATGTGGTACAGGCTTTGGCTGATAAGTATGCAGTGACTTATACTGAAACTACGCAAAAGCTTAGTGAAGCTGAAAATAGTCTAGCGAGTTTGATTGATGATTTAACAGGTGATGACTTTGACATGCAAGGTTTGGCACAGTTTCAGACGTTATTAAAAGGGGTGTAATGTGGAAAAGTCAAAATGCCCTGAAGTTAGGTTTAAGCGTTTTAACGAAAGTTGGAATCAACAAACTTTAGGCGATATGTTTCTACCATTATCAAATAATACACTCTCAAGAGCTGATTTAAACTATGACAATGGTCATATAAAGAATATTCACTATGGTGATATCCTTGTAAAATATGCTGCTGTTCTCGATTGTAGAAATGATAAAATACCATTTATTACGGACGGTGAAATTTCTGACTTCAAAAACCAATTTTTACAGAGTGGCGATGTTATTTTTGCTGATACAGCAGAAGATGAAACTGTTGGGAAAGCAATTGAAATAAGTGCTGTAGATGATAACTATATTGTGTCTGGCCTACATACCATGGCATATCGTCCGAAGATAAAATTATCACCTTATTACTTGGGGCATTACTTCAATTCAAATGCCTATCACCATCAACTTTTATCTTTGATGCAAGGCATTAAAGTGTTATCAGTTAGTCGGACGAATCTTGCTAAAACAATTATTAAATATCCTTCTTCTGTAACAGAACAAACCCAAATTGGCAACTTTTTCCAAAACTTTGATCAATCCATTGCTTTACAAGAAAAGAAACTTAGCCAAACGCAAAACCTCAAAAAAGCCATGCTGGGAAAAATGTTTCCAAAAGCAGGAAGTATGCAGCCTGAAATTCGTTTAAAGGGGTTTAGTGGGGATTGGAAATATCATGAGCTCAGAGAGTATTGTGATATGTTCAATGGTGACAGAGGGGGCAATTATCCAAATGCTGACGATATGGTATCTGTTGGAATACCATTTATCAACGCTGGTGATTTGCAAAATGGCAAAGTAGATATTCAGAATGCAAATAAAATTACAAGAGATAAATATAATCAGCTTAACGGTGCAAAAATCCAGTTTGGCGATATAGTTTACTGCTTACGAGGAACTCTTGGAAAGAATGCATACATTAATAATTTCACTGAAGGGACAGTGGCATCTTCACTTGTAGTTATTCGACCAAAAAATATTATTGGTAATTTTCTATTTCAGATTTTAAATTCTGATATTGAGTATCGTCAAAGAACAATTTTTGATGAAGGTGCTGCACAGCCAAATTTATCTGCAAGAAATCTTGCTGGATTTCTTATTCCTATACCTAGTACTGAAGAGCAGAAAGAAATTGGCAATTTCTTTAAACAGCTCGATGAAATGCTTATTTTACAACAGCAACAGCTTCAAACCTTAAAAAATCTAAAACAAGCATTTTTAGAAAAAATGTTTGTTTAGCTTATTTAAAATTAGTCGTTTGAAATTTCAGGCGACTAAATACAAAACTCCATACCACTTGATAATTCAAAATAGACCATGACATTTAAAACAGAAGCATCATTTGAACAGGCATTTATCGAAACTCTTTTTAACAAGGGCTGGGAAAGTACGGTTCTAAAAAATCCAACGGAACAGGATTTAATCAACAACTGGGCAAAAATTCTATTTGAAAATAACAGTGGTATAGATCGGCTGAATGGTCAGCCACTGACCGACTCAGAAATGGCACAAATCATAGAACAAATAAAAACCTTGCGTACACCTTTGGTACTCAATGGCTTTATCAACGGTAAAACAGTTTCAATTAAACGGGACAACCCAAATGATGCAACACACTTAGGTAAAGAAATTAGCCTCAGTATTTATGACCGTCAGCAAATTGCGGCTGGAGAAAGCCGTTATCAAATTGTACAACAACCCAAATTCCCAACGTCTTCACCGATTTTAAATGATCGACGTGGCGATATTATGTTGCTGATTAACGGTATGCCACTGTTTCATATCGAATTGAAACGCTCTGGTGTCCCTGTCAGTCAGGCAGCACATCAAATCGAAAACTATGCCCGTTCAGGTATTTTCTCTGGACTATTTTCATTGGTACAAATCTTTGTTGCAATGAATCCTAGAGAAACTAAATACTTTGCTAATCCTGGTCCAGATGGAGTTTTTAATTCAAATTATTACTTCAATTGGGCCGATTTTAATAATGAACCAGTCAATTATTGGAAAGACATTGCCACGCATTTGCTTTCTATTCCTATGGCACATCAGCTTATTGGTTTTTACACCGTAGCGGATAAAACAGATGGTATTTTAAAGGTGATGCGCAGTTATCAATACTTTGCTGTACGAGCGATTTCAGATCGTGTAGCACGTATTGAGTGGGATGGGCGAGATCGGCTAGGTGGGTATATATGGCATACCACAGGTTCGGGTAAAACCATGACCAGTTTTAAATCAGCCTACCTCATCGCCACCTCTAAAGATGCAGAAAAAGTAATTTTCCTTATGGATCGTATTGAACTAGGTACTCAGTCATTAGAACAATACAACAACTTTGCCGATACGGATGATTTTGTAAAGTCTACAGAAAATACTTATGCATTGATTAACAAGCTGAAGAGCAATAATCCAAATGAGGTATTGATTGTTAGCTCTATTCAAAAAATGAGTAATATCAAACAGGAAGAAGGTGGACTCAAAGCACATGATATTGAGCAGATGCAGAAAAAACGCATCGTCATTATTGTGGACGAAGCACACCGTTCAACCTTTGGTGATATGCTGATTACAATTAAAGAAACCTTTCCTCAGGCAGTCTTCTTTGGTTTTACTGGCACACCTATTCAAGACGAAAATGAAAAAAAAATGAATACCACAGCAACAGTATTCGGTCATGAGTTGCACCGTTATAGTATCGCTGATGGCATTCGAGATAAAAATGTACTCGGTTTTGATCCTTACCTGATTTCAACTTATAAAGATTCAAAATTACGTGAAGCCGTGGCTTTGGATGAGGCAAAAGCCAATACAATTAAAGAAGCTTTAGACGATCCTAAAAAGAAAGAAATCTACTTACGTTTTATGGATAAAAGTCAGGTTGCTATGGCAGGTCATTGGGACAAAGCCAATAACTATATCAAAGGGATTGAGGATTACATACCGACAGAGCAGTATCGTCGTCCAGCACATCAAAATAAAGTCGTTGAGGATATTTTAGAAAACTGGATTCAATATAGCCAAAATAATAAATTTCATGGCATGTTTGCGACCAGTAGTATTAGCGAGGCAATTGAATATTATCGCTTATTTAAGAAGCATAAACCTGAGCTAAAAATTACGGCGCTGTTTGATCCAAATATTGATAATAACGAAAATGCTAAATTCAAAGAAGATGGTTTAGTTGAGATCATCAGTGACTATAACATACGCTATGGCATGGAGTTCAGCCTAGCCACCCATGCCAAAATGAAGCGTGATATTGCAGACCGTTTAGCCCATAAAGAGTTATACAAACGTGTAGAACATACCCCCGAAAAACAGCTTGATCTACTGATTGTCGTTGATCAAATGCTAACAGGTTTTGACTCTAAATGGGTCAATACTTTGTACTTGGATAAAATGCTTGAATATGCAAACTTGATTCAAGCATTCTCACGTACTAACCGCTTATTTGGTAAAGATAAGCCATTCGGTATCATTCGATATTACCGACGTCCGCATACGATGAAACGTAATATTGATTCGGCTGTAAAGTTGTATTCAGGCGATAAACCTTTGGCTTTATTTGTAGATAAACTGCAAGATAACTTAAAAAAATTAAATTCAAATTTTGTTGATATAGAACAATTGTTTAAAAGTGCGAGTATCGAAAACTTTGAAAAGTTACCTGAAGACAAAGAGGCCTGTGGTCAGTTTGCAAAGCTATTTAAACAATTTAATGAGCATTTGGAAGCTGCAAAAATTCAGGGCTTTAATTGGAATACACTCTCATATAGCTTTAATAATAAAGACTTAAATGGCTTACCTGTTCCTGTGCTAATAGATGAGCAGACTTATTTGATTCTAGCTTTGCGTTATAAGGAGTTATTTTCTGAAGGGGGAAGTGGTGGCGGTGGTGGAGGTGTTCCATTTGAAATTGAAGGTTATTTGACAGAGATTGATACTGATAAGATTGATTCGGACTATATGAATAGCCGATTCACTAAATACTTAAAAGCACTTTACGAAGGTGAAAAGGTAGCATCTGTTGAACAAGCTCTAAATGAATTACATAAAAGTTTTGCAGCTTTGACGCATGATGAACAGAAAATTGCAAATATCTTTTTACATGATGTTCAACGTGGCGATGTGAAATTAATAGAGGGAAAAACTTTTAGAGATTACATCACTGAGTATCAGTTTAAAGCTAAAGAAGATGAAATATATGAGTTAGTTAGTTCATTCGGCTTGGATGAGTCAATGCTAAGAAAAATATTAAGTGCACATGTTACTGAAAACAATATTGATGAGTTTGGGCGTTTTGGAGAATTGTTGAATTCTGTGGATAGTGCTAAAGCAAAGCAGTATTTTGAAAAGAAGGAAGGGCAAATAATCCCAGCCTTTAAGGTTAAAGTAAAAACCGATAAACTTTTAAGAGAGTTTATTTTAACTAATAAAAAATAGTTTTTGATCGTGATGTGATGAACTCAATTTGATTGCAGTACTTTAGAGGGGAAAGCAGTGGGACAAGGTAAAAGTGTTAAGTTATTTTTAGTTGATGGAACACCTAATGGGATTTTAACAGCTGAAATTATTAACTGGATAGGACATGTGCTTTCTGCCCCTCGTAGTAAATTGGCAGAGTTGATCCAGCGTGATGAATGTACAAAAACAGGTGTATATTTTCTCATTAGCCATGATCCAGAAAATCCATTATATCCAAGAGTTTATATTGGGGAATCGGATGATGTCGCTAATCGTTTAAAACAACATAATCGAACAGAAGAAAGTGGTGGAAAAGATTTCTGGGAAAAGGTTTGTTTAGTTACAAGCAAAGACCAGAATCTGACTAAAGCTCATATCAAATATCTTGAAAGTCGTTTGATGGATATTGCTAAACGGAATGGACAATGTCAGCTCGAAAATGGTACAGCACATAGTTATAGTCGCTTACCTGAGTCAGATATTGCTGATATGGAATTTTTTTTAGAGCAAATACAAATTGTTTTACCTGTATTAGGTTATGATTTTCTAAAAGATTTAAAAAGACCTAGCTATCAACAATACTTATCAAAAACACATAGTTTTGTAGAACCTGAGATTGATAAAACAGCAAACTTTTATTTATCTAGTCGTGAAGTAGATGCTAAAGCACAAGAAATAGATGGAGAGTTTTTTGTTCTAAAAGGTTCCCAAGTAAAAAGAGTATCCTCTTCTACCTTTAATTATACAAAATTGCGTAACTATTTAATTGAAAATGGAATTATTGACTCTAAAGATTTTACTTTTAACCAAGATTATTTGTTTAGTAGCCCATCTGCAGCATCTGGTGTAATTCAAGGCCGTTCATCAAATGGACGAAAAGAGTGGAAAGAAATAAATACTCATTTAACTTATGCAGAGTGGCAGCAAAAACAAGTAGATAGTGCATAAGTTTAGATAGTAGAAATAAAAATTTAATTGATTTTTTCTAATTATGAGTCCTTTTTAACAAACAGAACTTTACTTTTTATTGATCTGAAGGGACACAAGCATATTGCAACATACAAGGGACAAAGGTATTCCAAAGGAGACAATTAGCTAAACAATATGTGAAAACATACTCTGAAATTTGGGGAAATTTCAAAAGATGATTACTCCGCTGGGGAGCGGTTTAAGAAAAGGGTAATCATTCATTTTTAAATAATTTATAAGTTTTGGTTAGATCAAATGAACAACTTAATAACGAGATTTTTAAATAATCTGGGGCAGTGGCATGAAACAGCACTCACAATGACTAAAGCCATTATTGCTATAGGTATACTATGCTTAGTTGCATATTTAGTGACGATTAGCTATATCCCTTCGGAAATTAGCTTTGGTGATACGCTCATTTTTTTACTGATTTTTGCAGCATGTTCTATTATTTATGCGGGGCTAAGCACGATTTTGTTTTTCTTTGGTATTTCCTTAGTTCCAGTGACATATATCATCTTTAGTGTGGTTGATAAGTATTTACCACCTCATATCAGAATTGGACAAAAACTGCCATTTCCAAAGATTAGCATTACCACATTGGCTGCATCCCTTTATCTGTTATATGTTATTCATAGTTTGTTTTTATTGCATTGGAAAATCAATCTTTACATAGGTATTACCGTATTTTTTATTGCCTTTACTTATTATCCTTTTTATATCAACCGACAGAAGATTAAAGAATTCCGTATAAAGTTTGAGAATTTACAAGATATTATTGATGACCCTGATGCAAGTGACCATCTTAAAACATTTGCAATAAAGAAATTCAAGAGATTAGAAACGCATATTAATGATAGCTTACAAGTCGCCATTGTTTTGATTTTGATACCACTTACCCCCATGTTTTTTATTGAAGAGGTTGGTAACACGTTTCTAAACTATGCCATGCAAAAAACTGGTGTAAGAGTAGAAAAAGCGACTTTATACATCAAAGAACCTTATGCAAATTTAATTGCACTACCAAAATCAACCACTAAAGAATTGAGTCAGTATAAAACCTTTATTTTTAAAGATGTTAAAGTATTATTTCAAGGCATTGGTAAAAGCACTTTAGTTTCTTACAAAGTGAAAGATATTGAAAAGCAGTTAGTGATTCCTAATGACTATATTACTGTAGAGCGAACTCAAAAGGCCGATAAGTAAAGTTATATCTTAGTCATTATTAATCAGTTAGCTTTCCCCCCAAGGCCCCCGTGCTACAACAGAACTTTAATTTTTTGCGCTGATTTAAAGTAAGACACCTTTGCAATACAGAGATAAAGGGGCTAAGCCAACCGTTTAGGCCCTAAAGCCTAAATTTTAAATAAAATAATTAAAAGGGAGAGGGGTTAATTTAAAAATAGTCATGCCCAACTCCTTAGAATTTATGGAGCTCTATCCTTAAGAATCACAGTCAATTAATTAGGGTGGTAGAACGAAAAAGAGGGACAAGTTGGCTTCAAGAACCCAACACGTCTGGAAGTGTCCTACCTTTTGAAATAGGAATTAACAGCGATATAAAAAACAACATTACCCTTCATGATTGATGCTTTATGTAGTTTCTCATGAAGGAAAACCCCAAATTAATATTTCTTTCATAATGGCACAAAAAGTCAAATCTAAGGCTATCGCTGTCAAGACATTCCTCTGAGTCATAAGATAATCTGATTATAAATTCCTACTCAGATTAGCAATTATTCAATGTGCCTGTCAGAAATAGAGTATTGCTATTCGCCAGTATGAAATGCATAACCATTACTTTGCTATAGGGATATACATGAGTACTCAAGCAAAAACATCTAAGCCTGATCTATCTGAAAAGTTCAAATTTGAGAGCGAAAATTATTTAGCGCAGCGCATTCAACATTTTAATCATGGTGAATTTGAATTTAAAGTTATTGATACAGGTCCACTTGATGGTAAGCCAGTAATTTTATTACATGGTTTTCCGGAAGTTGCCAGCAGCTGGGAAAAACTCAGTGATATTTTAATTCAACATGGCTATCGTACTTTTGCGATTGAACAGCGTGGCTATAGTAAGCATGCTTCTCCTAAAGGGCGCTTTCAATATCGTATTGATCAACTGGCTGGCGATGTTTATCAATTTATTAAAAAGATTCAACAGCCTGTATATTTGATTGGTCATGATTGGGGTTCAATAGTCGCTTGTGAACTTGCAAGACGAAATCCCGAAGTAATTAAACACCTAACACTAGTATCTGTTCCACATAAGGGCGCTTTTATCCAAGCCATGTTTAGTAGTGCGCAAATTTTTGCATCCTACTATATGGCTTTTTTTCAGTTACCTGTTATTCCAGAATTTGTGTTTAAAAAAATGCCTAAATTTAAACATTATTTTCTTAAAAACTCTGGAATGACTGATGAGCAAATAGCAGATTTTAATCAAAATTTTATTGAGGAAGATCGTATCGGTACGGCAATTAATTGGTATCGAAGTATGCCGCTGACATCTCCAAGATCAATCTTTCAAAAAATCACTGTACCCACATTATTTGTCTGGGGAAAAAAAGATATTGCCGTATGGGAAAAAAGTGCTCACCTAAATAAAAAATATTTTAGCAACACTTATCGTGAAGCATTTTTAGATGCTACGCACTGGATTCCTAACCAAAATGCTCAAGAATTAAGTCTGCATTTTTTTAATGCAGTCAAAGTGGGAGAATAGATATGCATCCATTACAACGTTTAGAAAATCACACGATTAAACAGCGCAAAGTAAAGTTTGATTTCAGTCAAACTCCACACTACTGGATTTATGACAATCCATTTGCAACTCATTTAATTAATGCTGTGCATTTAATCCTCCCTGTAGGTGAGCTTTGGATGTGTCGTGTATTTAATCAAGCATTACCTTTTGTGACTGATGAAAAATTACGTTCTGATGTCAAAGGTTTTATTGCCCAAGAAGCACATCATGCTGCTGCCCATAAGGTCGCACAGGATTATTTACGTCATTACGGCTATGATATTGACGGACTATTAAACTATATAGAACTAGCTTTTAAAAAGTTAGGAGTTGATTCACCACTCGGTTTAACTTTACCTAAAAGCTTGCAGCCTCACTGGCTTACTGTAAGGGTGGGTATTGCAGCATCAGTTGAGCATTTTACTTCAATGTTAGGTACTTGGTGTTTAGATACACAGCCTTGGCAGGAGCAAATGGCTGATGAGGCCATGTCAGATTTGTTTGTTTGGCATCTTGCCGAAGAAGTCGAACATCGTAGTGTCGCTTTTGATTTATATATGCATTTATGTGGTGAGGAAAATAAAAACTTTGCGTATCTCCAACGTCAAGCAATTATGGCTGCTGTTGCACCATCCTTTATTATGATTTTGCATCATTGCTTTAAAAGTTTGGCCAAGGGTGATAGAGAACTTAATGTTCCTCTAAAACTTGATTTGTTCAATGTGGCGAAGCAATCAGTCATTGAAAATGCAAGATCTAAACAAGTGCCTAGTTTTGTTGAAATGGTGGGCAGTTTAAAACGTTGGATCAGACCGAGTTACCATCCATATTATGAGGGTGACACAGCAAAAGCATTACAAGTGATGGAAAATTCTTCGGCAGTCAAAGCACTTAAAGCAGCCGCCCTTGCTACTGCTTAAAGGCTATATGGTTAAAAGAGCTTTCAAGTGATGCAAAGTGTTTTCTAACCTTTAGTCAAATCCTGAAAATTGAGTGGTATTTAAAAGAAATGCCACTCAATTTTTTTATAGTTTGGCGTGGTATAAAACGTAAAAAAGCAGATATATCAAATATCTGCTTTTTTCACCTTATTGGTTATATGAAAGAATAATTCTGTTCATCAAAATATCTGAGATCATTTCTCATATGTTGTATTGTCCAAGGATAATTCGATACATTGACTCTTTGATCATCAAGGTAATAACTCACACAACCACCACGATTAAAAACTGTTTTATCTAAAGCATGTTGTAATTTTTGATTATATGAATCATTTGCTAAAGAATTTACTTCAAAAGAGTTTTTACGCTTTTTAATGACTGATTTCATAGCTTGAATTCCATATCCAATATGAATTTCAGCCGTAGTAATAAAAGAATTATAATTTAAGCTATTAGGTCCTAACACATAAATTGCATTTGGTACATTCTGAATTACACAGCCTTTATACGCTTGCATTTTATTTTTTGACCACATTTCAGCGAGAGTTTCTCCTGTTTTTGTGACAATTTTCTTAGCAATTGGAGCTTGAGTAACTTCGAAGCCTGTTCCCCAGATAATAATATCCAAAGGAATTTCTTTACCATCGACAACAATTCCATTTTCGGTCATTTCTTCGACACCTTGGGCAATGACGGTGGTATTGCTTGTTGCTAAAGCCGAATAATAAGTATTTGAAAAGAGAATCCTTTTACATCCCATCGTAAATTGTGGAGTCACTTTTTTACGTAAGTTAGGATCTTTGATTTGAGAGTGCATCCATTGGATCAATACTTTACCCGTCGCTTCTAAAGACTTTGGATGACTTACAGCTTGACTCAATAATTCCATTGAAATGTCTGTCGATAATCGAACAAATTTTAAAAGGAGTGGCGTATTTTTCATTGCACTTTGTGAGAGTTTACCTAGTTCCATATTAGGTTTAGGAATAACCCATGGAGCCGTTCTTTGAAATACATAAAGCTGATCAACTTGCTTTTGAATGGCTGGAATAATTTGAATTGCAGAAGCTCCTGTACCTACAACCGCAACTCGCTTACCTGTTAAATCAACGGAATGGTCCCATTGTGCTGAATGAAACATTTTGCCTTTAAATTTTGACATACCATTGATTTTTGGTACTGCTGGTTGGCTTAATGGTCCACCTGCGAAAAAAACAAATTTTGCATAATACGTTGTTTCGGCTGTTTTAATTTCCCAACATTGCTTTTGTTGTAGCCATTTTGCTTGTTGTAATTCTTGATTAAATTTAATTTTTGGATATAGATGATGTTGATGTGCAACATCTTCTATATATTCCTTAATTTGAGTTTGTTTGGCAAAAACATGGTTCCATTTGGGATTCGGTGCAAAAGAGTAGGAGTAGAGTGCTGAAGGAATATCACATTCACAGCCAGGATAGGTATTATCTCTCCACACTCCACCAATTTCATTGGATTTTTCAAGAATTAAAAAATCTTTAGTGCCTGATTTGAGTAATTTTACTCCTGTCGCAATTCCTGACAGTCCAGCGCCAATTACAATCACTTCAAGATTTTTAATCCTTGAGTCTGTTGATGTTGATAGTTGACTCATTTCACTTTCCTTAAACATTAAATTTGTTAAGTTCTTTCTAAAAGGCAGAGGGAATACAAGGACCTTTGATCATTAGGTCCAAACTGTAATTAAAAATTAAATAAAGAAAGAACGCTTAATATGGGATATCTACATATTCCATATAACATCGACCTTCGATTGGTCTATTTTCAAACTCACCATGAAATTTATAGCAGGTCGAATAACCCACACCATGGCCATAATGGTATTCGGTGTCCGCATCACCTAAGATAGACAACAGAACATTTCCTTGCTTATCTTTGGCGATCCAAGATAATTTTTTAGGTACTTTCGTTGAGCCGCCATTGAGACCCACTTTTTCTTGTTCGTAATATTCTAAAACCTCAAATTTTACGTCATCATAATATTCAGAAGATTGGTTTAAGCGACGTACATGGATGCAATAACAAACGGGTACACCTAATATTTCAGCTTTAGTCAGTAATACTTGAATATCTTGATCAATTTTTAAAATTTGATAAGTAAAGAAATTTAAAGGAATTTTATGACGGTAATCAATAGGTTGATTTTTTAAACTATATAACCCAAAAGCGCGAGCATATTCGTAAGTACATAATCCTTTAACAGGTGTTTCCTGACCATTAAATATGATTCGGCCTTCATACGTTGCTAATAAACTTAAATGATCATAAATAAAACTTTTTGCAAAGTATGAAACTTGATCGGTAATATCAACTTGAATATCAATATCTAACCCAGCGTAATTTCCAATTAATTTTACATGCGGATATTTACCTTCTATTTTTAACTCTTGTCCAAATGTGATATCACTGCCATCTGCATTCGCATGACATTCTTCATTAATGATATAACCTTTGAGTAAAAAATCTGAGCATGCAGCGGTACCAGAAAATAATGTCGCTGTTGTTCTCGGAGAATTATTTTTCACTAAATAATCATGATCAAACGCCATTGCCCCTGGGGTACCAAACAAGATCATAATATTCAGAAAACGATGTGGTTCAGGTAAATCAGAAAAAAACAAACCAAAATGTGACCAGCAATACCAATTATCATTAAAGCGAGGAATCATGATTTGTGGATTCTTAAATGGCGCTACAGAGCCAGAACTAGCAGAATCCGCTATTGGCTTTAAGCCAATCAAGGCTCCTCCCATACATTTTGAAAGAATGGAAGATTTTTGCTCTCTCATGAAATGTCCTCTTACCTATTGTATTTCTTGAATTATGTAATCATGCTTGAGGACGTAACTTCACTTTATTCTATTTCTATCCTAACTTATTGCATTTTTCCAAATCCTTAGCAGATAAATCCCTGGATAAAACAAAATTGTCCTAACATGACACATTATTGAAAATGTGATTTCTGTAGAATTGATTCAGAACCAAGATATTACGATTAGTATTTCAGTTTGTCTTGACACTAAATTTTATAATTTATCTTTTTATGCCACTGAGAATGTTATGACAGAAATAGTTACTATTCCTGGAATATTATTGGAATTAGTTGAAAGTTATATACATAATAATCAGTTAGATATTGATCAGGTCAATACTTTGCTTCGACAATATAAAGGGCGAGAACGGATTCATTTAGAAGTTTGGTGGGAAATATTGGAACTTATTTATGAAAAATATCCTGTTCCAGTGTTAGGGCATTATATTGGCAGTCTGATTGAACCTTGTCATATCAATATTTTGGGATATTTAGCGTTATCTAGCCCTAATGTAATCAGTTTTATTGAAAGTTTTAAAAACTTTCAGCCTTTATTACAAAATAGTGCGCAGTTTTCTATAAATATTGAACAAAATAAGTTCGCAATGACATGGACACCCGTCATTGTTAAAAACTCCCAGTTATCTAATGAGGTACTTATTTCTGGAGTATTAAAGTTACTTCAAAATATACTGCACTATAATAATATTAAACCTTTAAAAATTGAATTTTCAGCAACCAAACCTAAAACAATAAGACATCATGAAGAAGTATATGGTTGTCCTGTTAGTTTTGACTCAGATGCTTTACGTTTATGGTTTCCTATTGATATGCTTTATTTGCCTATTCCAACTGGGGATCCATATTTAAAAGAATTACTTAATAAACAAGCTGAAGTACTATTAAAAGCCTTACCAAATGCTGATAGCTTTCTAAAAAAGCTACAAGAAGTCATTGTTCAAACGCTTAATAATAAAGAGCCCACCGTACAAAATATCGCAATACAAATGGATTTATCTGTACGTACATTTTATAGAAAGCTTAATCAACGTGGATTGCAATACTCTGATATTGTAAAAAATATAAGAAAAGAGCTTGCTAAAAATTATTTGGTAGAAACAGATTTATCTTTATCTAAAATTGCTTTTTTATTGGGTTATGCAGAACAAAGCGCATTTAGTCGCGCTTTTAAACAGTGGGAGACTCTCACGCCAACAGAATATCGTAAATCTTTTCAAAAAATGAATATTAAACTTTAAAAGTTTAATTCTAGTTATATTTTTAATGTGATCAGGCCCCCATGCCACAACAGAACTTTAATTTTTTGCGATGATTTAGAGTAAAACGCTATTACAGCTACTCTTACCTTATCTTTAGATGGGTAACCATCCCAAAAAAACTCAATAAAAAAGCCACTTAAGATAAGTGGCTTTTTATGAATCATTATTTACGGCAATCGTCAGGTCCTAACTCATCTTTGGTATAAGTAGAATTTATTTTTTTTAACCAGACTTGCTCTTTTGAGTTAAGCCAAGCATAAATATCTTTATAGTTATTTTGTTCTTCAGGCGAGATTACATCTTTTGTTTCACGAGCGAATTTCGCCATCCAGCAGATTTTATTTAGCTTACTAGTGTTCAAACTTTCTTCAATAACATAACCATTCCCAGCACCTTCCTCAAAGGCTTTTAACGCATTTGCTTTTGTTAATGTTGCATAAACTAATGATTTAGTGACATCACTATTTTTTTCTTGAAGAGCATATCTATACACTCGGTAATCTGTAGTTATTACACTGACTGCGCCACGCCCTGCATTAACTAAAGCTTCTCTATCGTTATTTACTTGTGTATTTGCACAACCATTAATGAAAAGCATAAACAGAGGGACACAAATAAATTTAATATAAGTTCTGTTTGCCAACATTATGTGGGTCTCCTGGATATTCTCTATTTTGTTTCATGATCTGAATCATTTTAGGGTTATAGTCTTGGCCAAAGACTTTTTTAAACATATTTCGGTTGATGTGTAGGGGGCCGTGATTCATTTGTAAATCTGCTAAGTCCCTAGTTGCAGTAACAACATCTAACTTTTTAAGCGTATCTTTCAAATCTTCGATTTTAGAGTAAATTTCTTTACCTTGATCAAATTTACTTAAATTACGTAATTCAAGAAGTTCATCAACTGCAAATGTACTCAGAAAGCGTACTTTAAAAGCTGTACTTTGAAACTCTCCAACAATACGTGGAATTTCTTTTACTGAATGTTTTAGCACATAGTTTTGAAATTTTATGTACATTCGGGTATGAAAAGCGGGGTCGCTCATGTAACCATCATTAAGTTTATTAATATCCCATTCCATACCGAAACGAGCTGCCATCAGCATTTCGATTGTATTATCTGCGACCTCCGCCCAATGCTGAATATTCATCATAAAATTATATGGTCTAACCATCGCGTAATTGCGAACTTTAATATGGTCATTGCAAAGAGGCTCTGTTATTTCACAAACTTTCTCTTCATGAGGGTAAGCATCCCAAGCAGGTGATGAGCCCGGTATATTACGACTGTATGGATTTCCTAAATTCTTATCTGACATTCTTAATTCCATGCATCCATAGGTTTTGATAGGTCAAAAGTAGTTAAATCAACCTCTTTGGCTTCCGTACCTGTTTTTATTAATTCGGTATAACCGCTTTTATCTGTAAAACCTTCAATCTCTGTACCGTCAGGACCTTTTAATTTAAAGTATTGCTGTGCAAGCGGCTTGCCAGTTTCTTGATCTTTAAGCTGAAACTTGAGTCCGTGTTCATCAGTCTGAGGTACAAAGCTATCTTGAGTTTGAGCTTTACTCGCTGGTGAACTTTGTGCAGAACCACCGCCATTGTCTTGAACTACTAAGTTTTGTTGAGGTAATAACTTACAGCCACATGAAAGAGAGTCGTTAACACGGGCAGCGGCTTTACCAAAGATCTGCATATATGGGTCGCCAGACACAATGATTGCAACAACTTTATGAGTTGGACAGGTAGCTTTGTCACCGACACAGGCAACGGGAATACCGTCAATTAGGAACATACTGTTCCCAGAAATTACTTGACCACCGCCAGTAGTGGGGCAGCCTATTGTTATATATGGTGTTGCCAAATCTATTCCTTCTTATATTCATGAAGTGCCAAAATCATACCAAAGAGGGGGTAGACAATACTGTATATTTTTATTGTTCAGTAGAGCTGACTTATTTTCCAAGGCCCCCGTGCCACAACAGAACTTTAATTTTTTGCGCTGATTTAAAGTAATCTACCATTGCGACACAGAGATAAGGGAGCTAAGCCAAATGCTTAGCCCATGTCTTCTTTATCGCACCGCCGCATCACACTAAAAAAAGTAGGGGCAAAGTCCTGTGGGAGAGCAGGACTTTGCAAGCTGACATGTTCTAGACGTTGCATGAGCTTATGCGAATACACTTGTTCAAGCCGTTGGTAAATACAGTCACAACTGGCTTGGGTGTGTCCACCAGACAGGCAAATTTCTTCAAAATCCTGCTGAGTCTGAATGTCACAACCAGAAACACCGTAATCGCCTATTAAAAGGCTTAAAGCCAAAATAGGTTTATAAAGTTTCATATTATTCTCGTGATAATTTTCACTAAGTTATTAATAAAAAATAAGCCGCTTATATTTAAAGTCTTAAAATCATTTAAAAGGGAATAGTTAACCCACCCATAAAAACAGGAAAATAAAATGATTAAGTTTTTTAAATTAAAATTATTTATAAATTTAAAATATTTTAGGTGAGAGAAAGCCTAAATTTTAAATAAATAAAATCACGAGAGAGGATAGGGGATTAATATAAAAAATGTCATGGTCAACTCCTAGAATTTATGGAGCTCTACCACCAAAGATCACCGTCAATTGATTATGGTGGTAGAACGGAAGAGGGTTGACAGACTGGGTATACAAACCAGCACGCGCAAGCGCGTCCCCCTCCCGTCCTACCGCAACGGTAAGGGGGAGGTGCAAGTTGCGCACAAGTCTCATACTCAGGGAGTATTTATACCTGATACGCTGTATACTCGGTCTGTCAAAACCGACTAGCAATGTGTGCCAGCGAGACCATAATAATCATAAGTTTTTAACAGGTCAATTCAATTTAAATAAAATATTATAAAAATTTTAAATATAAATTTATATTTTAATTAAACTCAAGAGTTAATCTATTTAAAGCCATAAATTAATAAAAATAATAAAGCTAAACTAAACGTTTAGCCTGCTCTTAAAATGTATAACGATAATTAATTAATACACGGTGCTGGTCCCAATCTTTACGGGTCATGCCATTTATTTTTTCACCTAGGTTTGCATTTTCAAACTTCGATTCATAATGTAAAAATGAATAACGCACATCTAAGTTTTTTACCCACGGCAAGGCATAACTCACCGTAAAGTCAAAGTAACGCTCTTTACCTTCAACATCACTGCTAATGTTACTTTGGTGAGCGCCAAAGCCATAAATATACTTCGCCTCAGTTTTTAAACCTTTCACATAATCTTTCCAGTTATATTTCAGCCGAAGGGCAACCACGGTTTCATCGTTATTGGTAAAGTCAGGGCCAATGGTCGACGAGGTCGGAAACGGGTTGGTGCCGTGGTCTTGCGTTAAAACCGAATTGCGGTCAGAGTGCACGGCAAAGTTATCTTCTATCCAAAAACCATCAAACTTTGAAACGGCAATGCCGCCTTCAATATTATTTTTGGCTACATTTACATCGACAAAATAACCATTCCCACGGTTGTTAATGTCTTGGCCTTTGACACAGTCTAGCTCGGTTTCGGCACCACATTTAAACAGCTTGCCATCGTCACGCGTGAAAAAAGCACCTGTATTGAATGTCCACACCAAGCCATGAAAGGGCAATTTATATTGAGCAATTGCCCCGTACTTTTTTAAATAATCTTTGCTATTTAAATACTCGGCATTCACGCTCCAGTTTTTGTACTGATATTTGGCTCCAAGCAAACCGACATAATCAATGCGCTCGTCATTTTCAGTGACCAGTTTTTCAAAAGAGTCCATGCTGCGCGGTTTCCAGCGGTCATAGTAAGCAATGTAAGTCTGTAGCTGATCATTCAGTTGAAACTGACCACTTGCACCCGAAAAAGTGTCGGGCACCGCGCGGTTATTGGTGCTTTTAAGCAACAGCGAATCTTGCAACTGACGGCCTAATTTAATTTCGCCTTTGTCGCCCAGTTTTGCTTTGATGTAGAGCTGCCCTAAAGTCGCAAAGTTTTGATCGAGCTTGCCATTATTTTCGACTTCTAAAAGCTGAGCGCTAGGCTTACCAGAGTCAAATAACTTGGTGACTGCATAGAGTGAGCCATCCACTCCAAGCCAGTCCCACATGTAAGGTGACTGATAATTTAACTCAAGCCCTAATGCACTTTGTTCGTATTCACTCGACGAAGGCGAAGGGTTGGCAAGTGTAGGGTGGGCGGTGCCTTCATCGTTCCAGTAACGGGTGTTAAGTTTTAATTCTAACTTGCCAAATTCTTGAGGAAGCTCTGCATACGCATTGCTCACACTGCCTAAACCAATACAGCCCCATAGCAAATATTTATTCATTTTAAATTCCTTTTTTAAGCATGAATAAGCCCTTTGCCTAACGCTGAGGTTAGGCAAGCTTTTTATGAAATGGATGAATTAAGGAGAGAGTTTTTCGAGCACTTGGCCTTTGGTTTCAATGGCAAAGAAGAAGGTCACAAGGCCACCAATCAGCGCCACAACCGCCAGTACACTAAACACATATTGAATGCCATAGCCACCGACCACCAGACCGACCATAACAGGTCCAATTGCAGAGCCAGCACGTAGCCAAGCGGTACTAAAACCAATGCCCATCGCACGTAGGCGAGTAGGGTAAAGTTCAGCAGCGTAAAGGTATAAAGAGAATGAAATGGTCTGCAAAATGGCATAGCTGAGCGTTGCCAAAATCACAACTTCCATCGCCGATTTTGCACCTAAAATCGAGAGGCTCATGAGTGGAATGATTGCCAAGAAAAACGCTGCACTGTACCAAGGACGGCGGCCGACTTTATCAATCATTAACGCACAGATAATAGAGGCAATCACACCCACGCCGGACGTAATCCAGCCATAACCTAAACTGGTTTGAAGTGACAGACCAAAGTGTTGTTTGTAGAGAGATGGCAGCCAAGTGACCATGGCATTGTTCACCATATAGACGCAGAACCACATGCCCCACAGGGTAAAGGTACGTTTGCGGTAAATGCCTTGGAACAGCTCACGCCAGTCGGTTTTTGCCATGCCTTGCGGGTTAATGTCTTTAACCACAGGTTCAGCCAAAGTTTTACCGCTTTTGATGGCACCTTCTTCAAAGCTTTTGACAACTTTATCGGCTTCTTTAAAACGGCCTTTTGAAGCAAGCCAGCGTGGTGATTCAGGTAAGAAAAACCGTAAAGGAATCACCAGTAAAGAGGGAACTAGCCCCACAATAAACATGACTTTCCAACCATAAATTGGCATCAGGAAAAATGCTGCCATGCCTGCAAACATAAGACCGAGTGGGAATAAAACTTCATAGAGCAAGAAAAACTTACCGCGCTTTTCTGCACCAATAAACTCATTAATATAGGCACTGGCAACAGGCACTTCACCACCTGTTCCTATGCCTTGTAAGAAACGGAAAATTAACAGCGACATTCCGCTCCACGCAAACAGACAAGAAATGTCCATTGCCACAAACAGTAAAATGGTAAAAGACAGTACTTTTAAACGACCGACTTTTTCGGCAAGAGAACCAAAAAAGATGGCACCGACCAGTTGCCCGACATAGCCCGCGGCAATGATCGCACCGACATAGGCAGGAGTCAGATGCCATTCGGTAATGAGTTGGGGTAAAGCAAAGGCAATCGCAAGAACAGTATAAGCGTCAAAAAAGGTCGCTATACCAATGGTAATTCGCATAAATTGCAAACGTCTGGTCACAGGAAGCCGTTCGAGTCTTGCAATAATTTCCGCATTTTTTTGATGATGACTAATTGGTTCTACATCCGCTAGATTTGTCATCTCTATCTCCTTATCACTACATTCCTCGTAGTTTTGTTGTTCTATTTCGCACTACCTGTTCACCACAGTTTGCATGCTTTTTATTATTATTTTTAAGTGACATGCCCGATGTTTGGCCTCAGGCAGCGTACAGTAAAAAAAGGCTAGCGTACATGCTAGCCCGAATAGAATTTAAGCAACGGCTTGGGTTAAATCGACCTTGCCAATTCCAGCTTGACGCATCGCATCATGAATTTCTTGCTCAGCACCATCTGCCAGTGGCAGCAGTGGCGAACGCACAGTGGCATGGTCCAAAATTCCGCGAGCAACCAATGCATGTTTAAGCGCGACCGTGCCTTCCATGTGTGAACCACGGTGATAGACATTGCGAGTCACTGGTAAAAGTTGGTCGTGAAGTGCACGCGCTTTGGCGTAATCTTTAGCTTTACCTGCCTTAATCATTTCAATTAACAGTTCAGGGGCAATGTTGCCATAGCCAACCAAAGCGCCGTCTACATCAAACATGGTGTGAAGCAAATATTCATCGTGGCACGTCAAAATCTGTAAGTCTGGACGTTCACGGCGAATAATCGGAATTTCGACATCCCAGCGGCGCATGTTACGCACACCATTTTTCATGGCAAACACGCCTGGCTGTGCAGAAATATCGAGTAGGGTGTCTAGGTCGTAAGTGGCCTTCGTTGCATCTGGATATTGGAATAAAATAGATGGCAAACCACTTTCTTCATAAATTGCTTTATAGCGGTCTTGTGGTGCGCCTTTTTGATAGCCAAAACGCAACCAGCCGTGTGAAGGGTAAATTAAGCCTGCCGAAGCACCAGCGCTGACTGCACGTTTTGCTTCTTCTGCTGCAACCGAAGTACCTTCGAGCGTAATACCTGCGATTACCGGAATTTTGTCATCTACCGATTTAACAAAGCTTTCGATGACCTGCATTTGTTCTTTTTGCGACAAGAATGTTCCTTCACCTGCATGCCCAAGAACAACCAAGCCTTTCACACCATCAATACTGCCTAACCATGAACCTAAACGTTGAATTGCATCATGGTCTACTTGTCCGTCACGGGTAAAAGGAGTCACAGGTGCTGGGGTTAATCCACGTAAATCTAAACTCATAATCGTACTTCCTATACAGTGTAATTAAATATTCTCTGGTTCTTAATCTGATTTAAATCGTGTTGTAGAGAACATGATTGGAGTATAGAAATAGGTAAGCTATGTAGGAATTACCAATTCTTGAATTTCAGTTATACTGAAAATGTATAGCTCAAAAGTGCTAGTTTGCGATTTAGGAGGAATCGATGAATTATGATTTATGGAAAATATTTTTAGACGCGGTGGAACTTGGTAGCTTAAGCAAAGTTGCGATGCTGCATAACACCAATCAACCGCAAATAAGTCGGCAAATGAACGAGCTTGAGGCGCAATGTGGCGGTCGTTTATTTAACCGAACAGGACGCGGCGTCGAGCTCACCGATTTAGGCCAGCATTTACTTCCTAAAATTCGTTCATGGCTGAACGTGACCGACCAACTCAATAATGAAATTTTGCATTCGACCGATACACCGATCGGGACGGTTCGTATTGCCAGTTTGCCGTCTACTGCACATCCATTGTTATCGACCCTCTATAAAGTGCTTCAACAAAAATATCCCTTAATTAAGCTGTCGGTGCGTGAAGGGCAAGGGGTGCATTTAGAAAAATGGCTTGAAGATGGTAGCGTCGATTTAGCCATTCTCTATCGGTTTAATCCAACACCTAAACAAGGCGATGTTTACCTTACCAAAGCCGATACCTATTTGGTTGGCTGCGAAGGCGATGTTCTCACTCAGGCAAATGAAGTCGACTTTAAAGCAATAAATCAGTTACCGTTGGTCACGTTTTGTAGGCCAAGTAACTGGCGAAACTTTTTAGACCACATGGCTTATGAAAATGGGGTAGAGCTCAATATTGTGTTTGAAGCTGACTCGATTAGTCTGCAAACGCATTTGGTTGCTGAATCTGGCATTTACACTATGCTTGGGCCGCAAGCTTTAAAAAAGGCCAGCCAATATACGTCTATTCAAGCTGCAAAAATTATTAACCCCGAACTGAAGCGTTATATTTCTTTGTCTATTTCTAAGCATGGTTATTTAACGCCTGCTTGTAAGGCGGTCATGGAAGAAATTAGGAATCTTGCCGATTTGCTTTAATACAACACTATGTAATATGCAGTTATAACTTGAATAAACTAAATGAGTTAAAAGGTAAAAATAACTTTTATTGATTTATATAAGAAGTGAAAGCCAGATATTTTAAGCAAAATTTATGACCGACACTGTTGCATGGTACGCATCATAGTTTTTACAAAATCATGCGGTACTTCTGGACTTTGTAGACTTAAATTTCCAAGATTATGCATGAGTTTAGGCGAATATTGACGTTCTAAACGGCGGTAAATACACAGACACGTTGCGCGGCTATGTCCGGCTGCGATGCATTTTGAGTAAAAGTCGCGGTGAGCATTACTTTTATAGCCAGCAGAGGCAATCGATACAAATAATAATCCCCCTAAAAAAAATAAATAATGATAAAGCGACATATATCTACTCGTGATTGTTGTTTTTCATTACCCATATTTGGGTATAACTCTTTCGCATTCAAAATCAGTTAATATCAACTTGCAGTTTCATCATAGTTAGAACAGTTTTAGAGGTCAAACTGATTTGAAGATGAAATCATTAAAAGAAATACACCAAGTATGTTTTATGAATGAAAAAAATTATTAAGTAAAAATTTAATAATATTTTATTTTTAATTAATAATAAGAAATATTGCGGAATAATTATTCAGTTTGGCAAAATAATTTATTTAAGATAACTTTTTAATAAAAATATTATTATATTTATTTAATTGATTTTATTATTGTTTGTTAAAGATAAGTATATTTCATTGTTTGAGGTTATTGTGTCTATTTGTTAATATAAATAGGTTGATTTGTGGTTAAAATAACAATGTTAAATAATATTTTTGATTTCTTAGATAAAATTGGTTTTGCTTCACAAAAACGGGCAGTACATATTTATTTTGCTCATCCCGAAATAAATAATCAGGTTTTTTTACAACGTATTGATGGTTTTCATGCGATTAATGAAGGTCTCTGCGCTGAACTTATTTGTTTATCAACAAATCCTTATATTTCGTTAAAACAATTTATTGGTTGTCAGGTTGCAGTAGAACAAGTAACAGATTCGGGTAAATTATTTAGAACGACAGGAATTATTACAGGGGCAAGTCAAGGGCAAAGCGATGGTGCTCTTTGCTTATATAAACTGACTATGCAGGATGCTACCAGTTTATGGCACAAACGACGTAATAGTCGGGTGTTTATGAACAAAAGCGCGATAGAAATTATTGAGATTATCTTTAAAGAATGGCAAAACAAAAGTCCTTTATTTGCCGCAAGCTTACAAATAGATAGCAGTGGATTAACCAAGAGTTATGATGTTCGACCTTTTTCTATGCAGTCCAATGAAAGTGATTATGCATATTTAACCCGTCTGATGCGGGAAGAAGGTATCAATTGGTTAATTGATGAATCAGAAATGATGGTCTTGAGCAATAGCCAGACGATTGCGCCTCAGAAGCTACGTGTTATTGATCATAATCATGAGTATAAAGTTTTAGAGCGTCGGGCTATTCGTTACCATAGAAGTCATGCAACTGAACAAAATGACAGTATTACCAGTTTTATTGCACAAAGACAGTTGCAGCCCACCGCAATCCATCTTCAACGTTGGCAAGCAGATAGCTTGAGTCAAGAAGATGCAAGTGGCAGTGTTTTAAGTGCACATCAGCATAGTTCACAGCGTGATAATGAAAGTTTGAGTCTTGAACAGGCATGGACAATTGCACCTGCTTGGATTACGGACCTAAACGGAGAAGATCAGGCAACTACTTCAAGTAACAGTCAGATTGAAAAATTAAATAAACAATTAAATCAATATCAAGCTTTACAGGCAAAATATTTTATTGCTCAAAGCAGTGTACGGGATGCTCAAGTTGGTTATTGGTTTCAGTTAAATGAACATCCTGAACTTGAAAGAAATCATGAAATCTCTGATAAAGAGTTTCTGATTTTAAGTAAGCGGTTTTATAACCAGAATAACCTACCTAAAGATATACGTGATCAAGTTGAGCAACTATTAAGTTTGAGCCATTGGCAAGTCAGCCATGATCGAGCGCAAGAACGACAAGCCAATGAGCTTGTGGTTGTACGTCGTTATATAGATATTGTTCCAGAGTTTGAGCCATTAATACATCGTCCATCAGCCCATGTGCAACGAGCCAAAGTAGTGGGTTTAGATGGAGAGGAAATTCATGTAGATGAATGGGGCCGTATAAAGGTTCGTTTTTTATTCACCCGTACTAATGATCACCAACATGATGGTGGTGCAGGAAGCAATGACAATGATACGGATTCTGCTTGGGTAGATGTATTAACGCCATGGGCAGGAGAAGGATATGGTGCCCGCTTTTTGCCACGAGTGAGTGAAATTGTTGCGATTGATTTCTTTGATGGAAATATTGACCGTCCATTTGTTACGGGTCGAGTCCATGAAGGGCAACGATCACCTACCAAATTTGATCTTAAGGGTCAGCTACCCGATACCAAAAAGTTAAGTGGTATTCGCTCTAAAGAGGTAGGTGGGTCTGGATTTAACCAACTTCGTTTTGATGATACGACCGGGCAGATTAGTACTCAACTCCAAAGTAGTCATGGGGCAAGTCAGTTAAATTTAGGTAATTTAAGTCATCCTAAAGAGAAGGCGGAGAGTGATGGTAGAGGTCAGGGGTTTGAACTCAGAACTGATCAATGGGGAGCTGTACGAGCAGGTGATGGTTTACTGATTTCAACATATAAACAAAAAAATGCAGCTCAAGATGCGCTTAATTTAGAGCAGACGATTGCTGATTTAAAAACACATAAAGAATGGAATACAGTTCTAGAAGAGAATGTAAAAGAACATAAAGTTATGGCACTAGATGCTTTAGCGACATTGACAAAGAGTATTGAGGCTTTAGAGGCAGCAGGTAAAGAGGCAGAAGTTCAAACGTTAAAAGAAGCGATTATTATTCTAACGAGTCCAGCAGATATTACCTTAAACTCATCTAAAAATATTCTTATTCAAAGTCAGTCAAATACCCATATTTCAGCTAAAGAAAATATTAATTTGATGAGTGATCAAAATACGGTTTTAGCAAGTCAAAAGAAATTAAGTCTTTTTTCTTATGAAGACCTTATGCAAATTATTAGTGCCAAAGGAAAGTTAGAAATACAAACTCATGAAAAATCAATCGAAATGATTGCAAATGAGGTTGTTAAAATTTTGTCTGTTAAATCCAATATTGAACTTACTTCGCCAGAAGAAATTACTTTAACTGCTAAAGAATCCCAAATCAAAATCAATGGAAGCGGTGTATTTATTACCACTACTGGAAAATTTGAGGTTAAAGCAGGGCAGCATGTCTTTTTGAGTGGTACAAAGGCTGACTTACCAAAACTAACGTGGTCATTTAAAGAGAAAACAGCGAGTTGTATGAAGAACGCGAGTGAATCACATGAAGCCTTCGTTGGTTTTGAGGGATAGTCATGGAAATTTTTACTCAATCGCCAGATTTTTTGGAAAATATATTTGCACCTACAGAAGAGGTTGATGAAAGCTTTTATTATTTTTTAATCGATAGTAGTTCTTTTTCAGGTGTGGATACTTTTTGTAAGGATTTTCCATTTGATGGTGGGCAGAAAATAAACCTCTATTCAGATTTTTCTGAAAACCTACAAGAAAATGGAGCACTACTTTATTCTTTTACTCACGAAGAATGTATTAAAAATATTGAGCTAATTAAAAACATTAGAGACCAAGGTGGGCTAAATTTCTTCAATTCTTATTTTGAAATTGAACAAATTAAAGAACATCTTGAAGAACTGATGGAAATTAAGCAACCTAATGGAAAAAGTGCTTTATTTCGATTTCAAGACAATTTTGCTTTTCATGCAACGGTAAGTGTATTAAATGAATTGAAATGGAGAAAAATATTATCATTTAAAATTAATTATTGGATTTGGCAAAATATTGATAATACTTTTCATCGTTTAGATAATGTTTCAACTAATCGTTCCATTCTTACGACATTAAGTTTTTCAGAAGATGAGTTTAAAGAGATCAATATTAATCTTAAACCAATGCGATTAATGCCTCTATTAAAAGAATATGATGAAAATTTAAAAGAGTTACCTTTTTATCAGCTCTATGAAATAGCAATAAACTTGCTTCAAGAGGCTAAAAAACAACAGTTAATCAGTTTTGAAGATGAAATTTTATTTAGTACTTTATATCACAAATTTGGAACATCCCTTCTTGTCGAAGGGCCTTTTAAAAAAGCTTTAAATAAAACTCAAATGACGGCAATGAGTTTTCAAAAAACGACTGATGAAATTGATTTAAATGAGCTGGACGATTGGTATAAGAAATATCAAGAAGTTCAAGTCTAAATATATTTATTACAGAGATAATACATTGATAAACCCTCTAAAAATATTATGTTGTGCAGCCATACTCCCGCTCATGGTTGCCTGTAAAGCCGAAACGGTCGATTTAACATTTATGGTTTATAACTATAGTACGGAGGGGCTTGGCGAAATTCAGGTCAACGGTCAGGGTAGTACGATTGCTGATGGAGCAGAGCGATTGGGCAGTGTAGGCGGTTCGGGAACAGCCTGTTGTGTTCATTTATTGGCAAACAGTGATACTGCCGATGTAAGCTTTTATACAGATATGGGAGATGGCTACAAGCAGTACCATATTAAAGTTCCTGTAGAAAACCTCAAAGATACTCCACGTTCATATGCAGTTTTACATTATTTCCCAAATAATACAGGGGTCATAGAGGTAACGATGCGTTGGCCAAGTTTCCGTAAGGATTTATTTGATAAAGCACTAGGTGAAAAGGCTAAGAAAATTACTCTCAGCTCTCCAACAATGTGGAGAACGATTCCTGAAAATGAAGCAGCTCGAATAGAATATCCAGATTAAATACGATGAAATTGGAATGAAATAATGAAGAATATTTTTAAAGTAATGCTGTCAGCAGCACTATTACCACTAATGGTTGCGTGTCAAGCCGAAACAGTCGACTTAACTTTCTTAGTCTATAACTATAGTACATATGGTATGGCAGATATCTCTGTGAATGGTAAGGGGCATACAAATTCTGGAGCTGCAGATCGTTTAGGTAGTATAGGAGAGGCTGGAACAGCTTGTTGTGTTCATTTAATAGCAAACAGTGATACTGCCGATGTAAGCTTTTATACTGATCGAGGCGATGGCTATAAGCAGTACCATATTAAGGTTCCTGTAGAAAACCTCAAAGATACTCCACGTTCATATGCGGTTTTACATTATTTCCCAAATAATACGGGGGTAATAGAGGTTTCAATGCGTAGACCAAGTTTTAGAAAAGATTTATTTGATAAAGCTCTTGGAAATAAAGCAAAAAATATTCAGTTAGATTCTCCAACAATGTGGAGAACCATTTCTGAAAATCAAGCAGCACGTATCCAATTTCCTGATTAAAAAATTTTAAAATATCAAGATAACGATTATGACTCAAGCAATACAAAATGAAACCCGTTCTGTAAGAGATATGCTCATAGCAGCCAAAGTTTTAGCAAAAGATGGCAAGGCTACAGAAAGCCCTTGTAAAACCTGTCGTGTGCCGGTTTGGGTTAGTTTCTTTTTTGATGGTACAGGAAATAATAAAGATACTGATGCAGCAACTTTAAACCAGACCAATGTTGTGGCCCTTTTTGAAGCACATAAACAAGATTCTAAAAACGGTATAGAAAAATTTTATTATGAAGGTTTAGGTACACAGTTTAGGTTTGATAAATACTCAGTAGTGGATTCAGGCAAAATTACTGCTGCTGCACGGAGCTTAAATGGAAGAAAAATTGATATTACTGATGCTGAGTGGCGCAAACAAGGTTACAGTGAAAGTGGAAAGGGTATACAAGGAGCTTTGGGTTTAGGGGTTGCATTAGGTATACAACAACGCTTACAGAAAGCCATTTTTGAGTTAGTCGATTATTTGGATAAAATTTATACACAAAAAGGAATTACTGAAATTAATATTTCTGCTTTTGGGTTCTCACGTGGTGCAACAGAAGCTCGTATTTTTATGAACTGGTTACAGTATGCACCTAATGTGACTACCCAAGGCGCAGGCAGTAATAAAAAATTATTTTATCGGGGTAAACCTTTAAAAGCAAAGTTTTTAGGTATTTTTGATACAGTAGAGTCAATTGGTAATGCCGGGCAAAATAAAAATCCTGAGTTATATAGAACACGTATTGAAGACTATATAGAACATAGTATGCACTTGGTCGCGTCTCTTGAAATGCGGCAGTCTTTTCCTTTAACTCCCACGGGTAAACCTACTGCAAATACTGTAAAAGGGCTTATTCATGACCAAAAGGTTTACCCTGGTGTACATTCTAATGTAGGGGGAGGTTATATGCCTCTGGAACAGGCACGTATTTTAGGTTTGTCTCGTATTACTTTACATGCAATGTATAACCGTGCCTGTGCTTATGGATTAAAGTTTTTTACACTTAAGGAAATGAGTGCTTTAATTGATAAGAGATCTACCCATAACAGCTTCTATATTTTAAATTCTAAATGGCAGCAAGATTTAAATAACTTTATGGTATATGTCAAAGGGGGAACCTCTTTTGAACAGCAAATGCAGGGCCAAATAGCGTTATATCATCAATGGATACGCGAAGGTGGATATGCTCGTTTTATTCATCGTAAAACGAGAGAGCGAATCGGCCGAAAAGAAAAAATTACAGCAATAACAAAGCTCAATGATGGCTTGTTTGAAAATATTCGTCAGGCCCTCAATGTCTATGTACCAGAAGGTGCAAGACCATATGATGTGATAAAAGGCAGAGATCGCAAAAGTACTCTACCAAAAGAAGTGGTTTACTATTTTGAAAACTATGTTTGTGATTCAGTCGGTGGCTTTATTGCTGAGGCTAGTGATTTCCAAGCAATTCTCAATGATGGTAAAGCACCTAATTATTTTATCCCTAGAGGGATTGCTAGACCTACTTAATTCAATAAAGCAATTTTGTAGTACTTCTAAACCAGAGATACCGCAAAATCAGTTTATTGATGCTTATGAACAAGCTCAACAGACAGATAACTTTTTAAATGCATCTTAGTGATGCATTTAAGCTACCTTAGCTTTAAAAATAAAAAGTCCAATTACATTGTATCTGGTTTAAATACACTCTGACTTAAAATGAATAGCTAGGTTTTTACATAAAGATCTGTTGTTATTAAAAACGGGAATTTATATTAAATTTTTGACAAAAAATTTCTAATTAAAAAACCAATATTTGATAGGAAGTATAATGCCAGAGACCTCAAATCAACAAGAGACACAAAGTACATGGGCTATATGTCGAGATCCTGTTTTACTGACTATGGTTGGTGGAGCAATTGATACCATTGGCTTTATTGCGTTATTTGGTTTTTTTACAGCGCATGTGACGGGCAACTTGGTGCTTGCAGGAGCAGCCTTGGTGAAGGGCGGTACAGGGGTCTGGATTAAGCTTGCTGCTATTCCATTGTTTATTTTGACGGTGGTGATTACCAAACTGTTAATTGACCGTAGTCAGGTTAAACACAAAACGCTGGCTTATTTATTTTTATTTGAAGCTATTTTTCTGTTCGCCTTTATGGTTTCAGGGCTTTATTTTGAGCCATTTAAAAATGCCGATGCCCTTACAGTCGCACTTACAGGTGGGCTGGGTCTAATTGCCTTAGCTATTCGTAATACTTCAAGTAAAACGCTCATTAAAAATATTAGCCCAAGCACCATGATGACAGGCAACACCACACAGCTTGGTATTGATATTGCCAACTTGCTGAAAAACAATAATGCAGCCAATTGGGCAAGTTTATTCAAAAGTGCCAGTATTGTTGTCGGCTTTATCATTGGTGCTTTCTTGGGTGCGATTTTATATGTCTATTTCGATTTTTGGAGTGTTGCGCCGTTTATTTTACCCATTTTATATTTTTCTTATTTGGCTTCGCAGCAGAAGTTTAACCAAGCTTAATTAACGTAGTAGATGAATTGGCCTGAATTAAATTGAATTCGGGCTTTTTTATGGGCTTAAGTTTGCCAACTAAAAGTGCGTATTCAAATTGTTCAGCTATGACTTTGCAGGCATAATGACCTGATGGGGAACACATTCGTTAAAGGAATGCACAATGACAAAGTCTTACCATTATTTAATGATAACAATAATGGGGCTGCTCAGCGGTTGTCAGGTCATTCATTTAAAAGAAAGTGATTTAAGCAATGCTTTAAAAAGTAAAAATGAAAGTATTTTGACCGACAACACTTTAAGTCATCAAACTCAAAACTTACTGTATTTGGTCAAAAAAGATGAAAAGTCTTGCCTGCAAAATTTTAATGACTGTTTAAATAAAATTCAAAGTCTGTCTGAAAATAGTAGTCGAGAAGAACGCTATGCTGCGCTGAGTGAAATTTATTTAGCCAAGGCTTTAGATGTGGGGCGTAGCAGCCAATGTAATGTCACGAGTAAAAGTAACAGTTGTGTTGAGCAAGAGCTGGCGTTGTTCGATAAAAGCTTGCGCTATAGCTATGTCTATTTATTTGACTCTGAAGAGTCGCCGTTCGATCGTGTATTTGACCATCGCCAAAATCAGGTACGTATTTTTTATAACGTTGCCTTGTCGAAGCTCATGACCACCTATTTTAATCATTTAAATACACATCGCTTTCCACCTTTGCTTAAAGCAGATGGGCATGAGTACCACGTCAATTTTGACCACGCGTTAGATGTACAAAAAATTGAAGTCGATACTTTTCGCTCAAGTTATAACATGAACTTTTCTGGTTTTAACACCGTTAACCGTAAGGATGGTTTAGGGGCAGAGTTTATTGTTGGGCGTAAAGAAAATGATGTAAATCACGGCTTCATTTTAGACCCCGATGCTTTTTATGCTCATCAAACTAACCCGAATATTCATTTACCACGTTTCTTTCCAGTCACTGCCATTGCTTACCCAAAACAAAAAGCCACAGCCGATCAGATTATTGCGGGGGCAGAGTTAGAAATTGCGATGTTCGATCCATATCGGCAAGACCGTGTAAAAGTTGCGGGCGTGGACTATCCGCTGACCGCAAACTATTCGGCCCCTTACGGGCTTTGGCTGTCAAAATATAATTTAGGTGCAGCGGGTTATTGGTCTTTAGTCAATAAAGAATCTAATTTGATTATGCCGCATTTATATATGCTTGAACCCTTTAATCCAAACAAGAAAATTATTGTGTTTGTTCATGGTCTGGCAAGTAGTCCAGAGGCATGGGTGAGTCTAACCAACGACATTATGGGCGATGCCGAGTTAAGGCAAAATTATCAGGTCTGGCAGGTGTTTTATTCAACCAACATGCCGATTGTTGAAAGTCGTTTTCAAATTTATTCATTGCTCAATCAGGCTTTTCAAAATATTGCCAAAGACAGCTATGCCGCACACGATGCTGTGTTGGTCGGGCACAGTATGGGAGGCGTCATTAGCCGTTTGTTGGTAAGCAATGCAGATGTTTCAGCGCAAGCCATACAAAAAATGAATGAAGCGCAGCTAAACCGTTTAAAAGAAAATCCGGTCATTCGTGAGCGTTTTCAGTTCAAAGCTTTGCCATATTTTAAACGAGTTGTTTTTGTTTCGGCACCGCATCATGGCACAGATTACGCTGACCGATGGTTTACTCAAATTGCCCGCCGTATTATTCGCTTACCTGCTGATTTTTTCATTGCGGTAGAAATGCGAGATGATAAAAATACGAAACTCGGAAAAGGTTTGATTGAAAATGGGGCGAGTAATTTAAGTCGTTCTTCTAATTTTATGCAGCTCACACAAAACATTCAGCCATCGTCCAACGTGGTTTATCACTCGATTATGGGCAATATTAATGGCACTCCAGATAAATTAAAAAGCAGCGATGGCATTGTGCCTTATCAAAGTTCACATTTGGGTGGTGAGCAGTCGGAATTGATTATTAAAGGCGGCCATTCGATTCAGACCACACCAGAGGCGATTTTAGAATTACGTCGTATTTTAAGATTGCATTTAAAGCAGTCGCAACCTTCAAAATAGTAAGTTATTTTTAGAAAACCACTGCTGAAATGGTTCGGCAGTGGTTGAAGTGATTAATTAAGCTGGTTTTGTTTGAGTGATTTTTTGTGCTCAAGATAGCTGACTGAAAAAATAACCAAGCCGACCAAATACAACACGCCAGACAAGAGTAATAAATCTAACCCTGCGGCATAGAGCAACCAAAGTGCATAGGTTGAAGCAACGCTGGCAATCGCAATATGTGGCGTGCGTTTGTGGCGGATCGATTCTTTAAGATAAAAAGCAGACACCAGAAAATAAGGCAGCAAAATCATGACCGATGAAATCAGTAAAAGCTGGGTGTAGTTTTTATTGAAAAAATACACCGCAATCAATGCACCTTGCACGACAATGGTGGTTAGCCAAAGTGATGAAATGGGTACATTATTTTGATTATTCTTTAAAAATAATTTCGGGAATGCACCATTTTTTGCAGCTAAATATGGAATTTCAGTGGCAAATAACGTCCAGCTTAAATAAGACGACGCAACCGAAATAATCAGCCCGATGGTAATAACAATCGTACCCGGTAAGCCGATCAGTTGCTGCAAAATGGTTGCCATTGAAGGATTGTGCATGCCTGCAAGCGCTTCACGACTGACTACGCCATAGGCCAATACGGTTACCATCACGTAAAAACTTAAAGCCAGTAGCACGCCCAAAATGGTGGCTTTACCAATGTCATGACGTTTTTTTGCACGCGATGATAAAACTACTGCACCTTCAATACCGGTAAATACCCAAAGGGTAATCAGCATCAGGTCTTTTACTTGCTGCCAAAGCGGAACTTTTAAAGAAAAGTCGTGTAAGTTCAGTTTGAACAAATCAAATTTAAAGGCAATGAAGGTAAAGAATATGAAAACCACCATTGGGATGATTTTGGCGATGGTTGCCAGTAAATTCACAATTGCAGCTTCTTTAATGCCTCGGCTGACTAACCAATGCACAAGCCATACAAAAATGCTGGAACCGATCAGTGCGTAAAAGGTATTACCTTCACCAAAAATAATATGGTCTTTGCTGTCGGTAAACATGCCGACGCCAGAAAAGGCAATTACCACATAGCCGACAATACCAATGGTGGTACATAACCAATAGCCCCAAGCCGAGCAAAACCCGATGAGGTCACCAAAACCTTCACGCGCATAGTTATAAATACCGCCATCTAAATCTGGTCGTTGACGGGTTAAATGTAAGAGCGTGAGGGCCAAGAAAATAATGCCGACTCCGGTAATGAGCCATGCAACAAGAAGGGCAGAGCCGTTGGCGACTTGTGCCATATTTTGGGGAAGGCTAAATACACCTGACCCCACCATAGAGCTAAATACCAGCGCTGTAAGAGACAATAATCCAATTTTGGCAGCAGACATGGTATTTATTCTTTAAAAAATTGAGAAAGTTCGGCAATGTGTTCTGGTCCAATACCACAGCAACCACCTACCAAACTTGCGCCTGCTTGCTGCCATTGCTTGGCAAAACCAAGATAAGCTGGGGCATCTAAGTCTTTACGAACTTCATCAAGACCATCGTTCGCTGTTGCGCTGCTATCTTGAGGCGGGAAAGCATTTGCGTAGGCACCAATTTGTACAGACTCTGGAATGAGTTCTTTAATTTCATTAATGGCCTGTAAGATCACTTCAGGTTGACAGCAGTTAAACAACACAGCTTTAGCATTGGATTGTTTTATAAAATCAGCCACTTGTTGCATGTTTTCGCCCGAACGAAGTAGGGCTTGTTCTTGTTTAATTTCGTCTTGCAAGGTAAATGATACCCAATAGTCCTTACCATCTTTTGGCAATAACGCATGCACCGTTTCGACTTCTTTTAAGCATGATTGAGTTTCGGCTAACCAGAAATCAACCTCTGGTGCCAAAGTGTTAATGATTGGCTCAGCAAGGTTTTTAGCCTGTTCAGGCTGGAATAGGTCTGCGCGGTAAGAACCAAATAGCGGCGGTAAACAACCTGCGATTTTGACATTTTTGCCACTTTCTTTAACTGCATTTTTTGCTTGTTCGATTGCAACTTGAATTAAACGAACACCGTCAGTTTCAAAACGTTCTTGTCCAATATGAAAAGGTACGACAGCGTAGTTATTAGTGGTAATGACTTCCGATCCAGCATTGATAAAATCGAGATGTACTTCTTTGACTGTTTCAGGGGCTTCAATGAGTGCGAGTGCAGACCACTCAGGTTGACGAAATGGAGCACCACGACGGGCCAATTCACGGCCTAAACCGCCATCTAAAATTTTCATAAATTACAACATAAAGGGAGAGAAATAATTCAGCTAATCTAGCGTGTAGATGAGCCGTGTTCAATCGCGAATATGCTCGTTATATTTCTAAATAAATTAGATTGTTATGAATATTTTTTCTTAAAAGGAATTCTGTAAACGATGTTCAGTTTTACTGATGAACTTCATGTGAAAAAGAAAACGTATTAATTTAAAAATATAGAATAAAAAATGATCTTACAAGGCGCCGTATTGTTGCCAGCTTTCACCTGTGTGTTGTGTTTTATAATAGGCTTTAAGTTGTTCAAGTTGAGTAAAATGGATGCCTACCCAAACCAATAAACTGATCAATATTAAAATCTTAAATACATTACGAAGTTTATTTAGATGGGCAAAAGCCAGTAGAACAAAAAACAGAGCAGGTAAAAATATGAAAAACTGAACTGCTGAGAAAAATAAATGGGCAGTACTAAAGTAGACCGAGATAGCACTCATGAGCAGATTTAAAACTGAAAATTGTTTTTGATACTTACCGAGCTTAAACGCATAAGCCGTTATAGCAAGTAACACAGCCGAGCTGACGTAAATGGCGGTGCCGCCTATCATCCACATATAAAACCCGCTCAACAAAAGATAAGCCAGTAGCAAAACAAGCAAGAGCTTAAAACAAAATGATAAGAGGCGAGGTGATGAGTTTAAAGGCGTCATAGCGAATCTATATCTCAACTGAGGTCTTAAAAAAACAAAAGGACGAATCGAAATTCATCCTTTTGATAGTTTACTTATACATCATCAAACTTAGTTTGCTTTTGCAACTGGGGCAGCAGCAGTTTCATCGTTTGCAGCTTTAAACGGAGATGTATAGTTCAAGCCAAGCGTAGAACTTGTGTACTGACGAACTTTGTCGAGTAATACAGGGTCTTTGCTTAAGTCTTGTTTGTAAGACACCACAATTTCATGAAGCTTCTGGTTCCATTTACCTTCAGTTTGCTCAGGGAAAGCTTTTTCAAGCAAGTTGAGCATGATATACGGAGAAGTCGAAGCACCCGGAGACGCACCTAACAACGCAGTTACAGCACCATCTTTAGACGCAAAGATTTCTGTACCGAATTGAAGAGTTGCAGGTTTACCCGGTTCTTTCTTGATGATCTGAACACGTTGACCACCTTGGCTTAAACGCCAGTCTTCAGCTTTCGCATCTGGGTAGTATTTACGAAGTTCATTTAAACGGTCTTTGTCTGACATCATTACTTGGCTTACCAAGTATTTAACAAGATCAAGGTTTTCTAGACCAACAGTCGTCATTGGTAAAACGTTGTTTTTGTTTGTTGATGCAAGTAAGTCAAGCTGAGAACCATTTTTCAGGAACTTGTTTGAATAAGTCGCAAATGGTCCGAACAATACATATTTTTTACCGTCGATATAACGCGTATCAATATGTGGTACAGACATTGGCGGCGCACCAAGTTCAGCACGGCCATATACTTTTGCAGTATGTTCAGCAGTAATTTTAGGGTTGTCAGTAATTAAGAACTCACCACCTACAGGGAAGCCTGCATATTGTTTAGCTTCTGGTAAACCAGTAAGTTGCAATAATTTAACCGCTGCACCACCCGCACCAATAAATACAAAACGTGTTTTAACGTGATCTACTTTACCAGTTTTCAAGTTTTTGAAAGACACAGTCCAAGTTTTGTCATCATTTTGGCTGATGCCAGTCACTTCGGTTGAAGTCTGTAATTTGAAATTCGGGTTTTGATCTAAACGATTCACCAATTGCTTAGTGATAGAACCATAGTTTACGTCAGAGCCAACATCCATACGGGTCGCTGCAACTTTTTGGCTAGGGTCACGATCGTTCATTACTAAAGGCGCCCATTGTTTAATCACAGCTGGGTCTTCAGTAAATTTCATGCCTTTGAACAACGGGCTTTGAATCATGGCAGCATAACGTTTTTCTAAGAATTGAACGTTATCGCCCCAAACGAAAGCAATGTGTGGAACTGGATTAATGAATGATTTCGGTTCAGCTAAAACGCCTTGTTTTACCTGATATGACCAGAACTGTTTAGCGACTTCAAATTGAGAAGCAACTTTTTCAGCTTTGACAATTTCCATCTTACCGTTTTTTTCTTCGGTATAGTTCATTTCCATAAAGCCAGAGTGGCCTGTTCCGGCATTGTTAAAGCCGTTTGAACTTTCTTGAGCAACTTGGTCAAGACGTTCGTACATACGAATTTGCCAGTTTGGTTCAAGCTCAGTGAAATAAGTACCGAGAGTGGCACTCATGATGCCGCCGCCAACAAGAACAGCATCAACAACTGGTTCATCTTTTGCAGTTTCTACTTGTTTTGACGCAGTTGGTCTAAACAAGAAAACGATACCTGCAATTAAAATAAGAATGATTAATACCAGAAGGTATTTCAAAAACTTTTTCATGTAAGGGGGACCTTAAAATAAGTTATTTGAGTCACTTAAGGTGTGAGGAAACCTAGACAGCGTATCCAGACAAAATGGATATAAATGCGAAAGTAAATTCTCAAAATTAGAGAACTTCAAAAAAAATAAAATTACTTGGGATTATCGCAAACACTCTATATTTTAGACTAATTTTGCATTGACAAGACAATTTTTATAATAAATGGGGTTCATTAAAATCATAAATATGATTTATATTTGATCAAAATGAGCTTTAATAAGATAAATTATACTTAATAATTAACTTTAAATATTTGAAATTTAATATTTATTTTTAATGCGGTTAAAGTTGGGTCATTTGAAGGATATTTAACGATAAAAATAGATTATTTTTTATTTCATGGCATTTTTATGTAAATAAGTATCTCGCAGCCGCTTATTTTTTGTCATACATTGTTCTTATTAATGGTCGAACTATAGATATTAAATTAAGGGTATATCTCTGAATAAGAAATATACCCTTTAACATTTTATGACGCTACATAGAACGGTGCTGTTGACCGTGGTAACGCTTCACGTCCACGAATTTGATCTGCAATTTTCTCGGCAATCATAATGGTGGTTGCGTTTAAATTACCGGTAATAATCAGCGGCATGATAGAGGCATCGACTACACGTAAGCTTTGCATACCATGTACGCGGCCTTGACCATCTACGACAGCCATTTCGTCTTCACCCATTTTACAGCTACAAGAAGGGTGATAAGCCGTTTCTGCATGGTTACGAACAAAGTCATCAAGCTCTGCATCAGTTTGCACATGTTTGCCCGGACTAATTTCTTCACCACGATATGGGTCGAGAGCCGGTTGCTGCATGATTTCACGAGTGATACGAATTGCATCGCGGAACTCACGCCAGTCTTGTTCAGTCGACATGTAGTTAAACAAGATGCTTGGATGCTCAAACGGATCTTTTGATTTAAGTCGAATACGACCACGTGAAGGGGAACGCATTGAACCGACGTGTGCCTGAAAACCATGTTCTTTTACTGCATTACTACCATTGTAATTAATGGCAACTGGCAAGAAATGGTACTGAATGTTTGGCCATTTGAACTCATCTGAACTACGGATAAATCCGCCAGCTTCAAACTGGTTACTTGCGCCAACACCTGTACCATTAAATAACCACTCGGCACCAATGGCAGGTTGGTTGTACCATTTCAAGGCAGGATATAAAGACACGGGTTGCTTACATTTATATTGCAAGTACATTTCTAAATGATCTTGCAGGTTTTCACCTACACCCGGTAAATCATGAACCACATCAATGTCCATTGATTTTAAGAAGGTACTTTGCCCCACACCTGAGCGTTGTAAAATTTGTGGTGAAGCAATTGCACCTGCACAAAGTAACACTTCGCGTTTAACCAAGGCACGCTGCAAGTTGTTTTTGTCAGCGCCTATAATGTATTCAACACCAATCGCTTGTTTTTGGTTAAACAAGATTTTATTGGTAGTGGCATGGGTCAAAATGGTCAGATTCGGACGACCTTTTGCCATGTCTAAATAACCACGTGCGGTACTTGAACGACGACCTTTAGGTGTTACTGTGCGGTCCATTGGACCAAAACCTTCTTGCTGGTAACCATTTAAGTCATCGGTACGCGGGTAACCTGCTTGTACGCCAGCTTCAACCATGGCATGAAACAAGACATTATTACCATTTTTAGGTGTAGCAACTGACACAGGGCCATTGCCACCATGGTAGTCATTTTCACCAATATCACGAGTTTCGGCTTTTTTGTAGTAAGGCAAACAGTCGGCATAAGACCAGTTTTCTAGACCTTTATGGGTTGCCCATTGTTCTAAATCCATTGCATTACCGCGGATATAGCACATACCATTAATTAAAGATGAGCCACCTAAACCTTTACCACGACCACATTCCATACGACGGTTATTCATGTGTGGTTCAGGGTCGGTTAAATAAGCCCAGTTATAACGGCGGCCTTGAAGAGGGTAGGCCAAAGCTGCCGGCATTTGAGTACGAAAATCCAAACGATAATCTGGACCACCTGCTTCTAAGAGTAAAACGGTGGTATTTTTGTCTTCAGTAAGACGTGCAGCAAGTACATTTCCGGCAGATCCTGCGCCAATGATAATGTAATCATATTCTTTAATATTCATAACTATCCTTTTTTTACTAACAGTTTGCCTGAGCAATCTATAAAGATTGCTCGGCATATGTGATTTAGATTGAAGTGTCTAAAGCGATTGAGGCATTAAAAAATGCTTTGGTAATCGCCGAGTTCAACTTGAATAGATTTGATACGGGTATAGTGCCCAAGCGTGGTGAGACCATTTTCGCGGCCTACACCAGATTGTTTGTAGCCACCTACTGGCATTTCGGCAGGCGATTCGCCCCAAGTGTTAATCCAGCAAATACCCGCTTCAATTTGGTGAATCATGCGGTGAGCGCGGCTAATGTCTTGAGTGACAACGCCGGCAGCTAAGCCAAAGGTTGTGTCGTTGGCACGACGGATGACTTCTTCTTCGGTTTCATAGCTTAAAACGCTCATGACAGGTCCAAAAATTTCTTCTTGAACAATCGCCATCTGGTCATTGCAGTCGCTAAATACAGTCGGTAGTACATAAGCGCCTTTAGCGAGTTCGCCTTCTGTTGCACGCCCGCCACCAATTAAAACTTTAGCGCCTTGTTGTTTGCCAGACTCAATGAAAGACAGAACTTTTTCCATGTGAGGGAAGCTGGTGAGTGGTCCGAAGTTGGTTTCTTCAGCCATTGGGTCACCAATGCGAATACGTTTTACACGTTCTACAACGGCTTTTTCAAAATCGGCTAAAAGAGATTTTGGAACAAATACACGAGTACCATTGGTACAAACTTGGCCTGAACTAAAGAAGTTTGCCATGACAGCAATATCTGCTGCGCGATTAAGGTCGGCATCTTCACAAATAATCAGTGGAGACTTACCACCTAGCTCCATCGTTACTTCTTTAAGTGTAGAGCCTGCGGCACTTGCCATGACTTTTTTGCCAGTTTCAACACCACCAGTGAATGAAATTTTTTCAATCACAGGATGTTCAGTGAGCCATTGACCGATTTCACGACCAGCACCTTGCACAACGTTAAATACGCCGTCTGGAACGCCTGCTTCTGTATAGATTTCTGCAAGTTTAAATGCAGTAAGAGGCGTTGTTTCACTTGGTTTGAAAATCATGGCATTGCCGGCAGCAAGAGCAGGGGCCGATTTCCATAAAGCGATTTGAATTGGATAGTTCCAGGCACCAATACCTGCAACCACGCCTAAAGGTTCACGGCGTGTATAAAAGAAACTTGATTCGCGAAGTGGAACTTGGTCACCTTGAATGGCGGTTGCAAGTCCTGCGTAATATTCGAGTACATCTGCACCAGTTACAATATCGACGGTAGATGTTTCGCTATAAGCTTTACCTGTGTCTAGTGTTTCAAGACGGGCAAGCTCATCATTACGTTCACGAAGAATGTCGACAGCACGACGTAAAATACGTGAACGCTCCATGGCAGTCATGGCAGCCCAGATTTTTTGTCCTTGTTGAGCACTTTGTACAGCAGCTTCAATATCTTGTTCTGAAGCCTGTTGAAGAGTCGCGATGGTCTCGCCGTTGGCAGGGTTAATACTATTAAATGTTTTACCACTGGTTGCTTTAACGTAGCGTCCATGGATATACAGTTGATGAACTTGTACATCACTCATTTTGTCTCTCCTGCAAAGGCTTGTTCGCAAATTGCACTTGCGTTTGTACATAATCGTAAGCAATGGAACGGGCAAGATTGCTGTCAAATTCGTTATGACGGCTTAAACTGCCTCGTAACCATAATCCATCAATCAATGCTGCCAAACCTCGAGCGGCAACACTGGCCTGTTGTTCTTCCATTAACTTGAGAAAATAAAACTTCAAGTTGGAATACAGGCGTTGATCATTAATCTTTTGCAAACGGCTTAGGTCTGGTACATGCATGCTTGCAGACCAAAAGTCTAACCAGACCCGCATTGCTTTTTCATTGACCTGACTAATGTCAAAGTTAGAGTCGATAATGGCCTTAATCTGGCTCTCTGGATGCGAATCTGCTTCTGCTCTGTATTGTTCGGTTTTATGCCGAAGAACATTTAACATTTCTTGCATACAGGTATTTATCAACCCTTGTTTGTCGCCAAAATAATGGCTGACAATGCCGGTCGACAGCTCGGCTTTTTTTGCAATTTGTGCAATGGTCGTATTGGATAACCCCACTTCATAAATTACGTCGAGTGCAGCGTTCATGATTTCTTCACGTCGCACGTGCTCTGGTTTTACTCTGCGTTTTGTCATGATTTTCCACATCAGCACGTTTAGCGGTGCTTTAAATCCAGCATGTTAACTTGCAGAGCATCATAGCACTTTTTTTATCATACTTGTTATTGATTGAACGTTCAATCAATAACAAGTATGATATGTAAAATTCAATAAATTTTTGAAGATAACCTCTAAGAGTAAAGAGGTAAAATCAAAGACTCTTAAGGATAGGATAATGCGCATAAGTACATCACTTATCACGTTATTTTGAGAAAAATACACCGATTGCAAGGAGCAACAAGATGGTGTTGAAAAGTGATAGATATTCTTCAGACCATATTCGGTTAAATCGTTTTGTATTTTGGAGTTCGGCCATCAGTATTGGCATTTTTGGCCTACTTTTTGTGCTGTTTCCAGAGAAAAGTCAGTTTTGGTTGACCTCTATACAAGAGCAAGTAAATCACTTTTTTGGGTGGTATTACATGCTGGTTATTGTGCTGAGTCTGGGTTTTGTTGCTTGGCTCGCTTTTTCAAAAGTAGGGCAGATTCCCTTAGGAAAAGACGACGATAAACCTGAGTTCACTTATCTGGCATGGACTTCAATGCTGTTCTCGGCAGGTATTGGTATTGCACTACTTTATTATGGCGTGGCCGAACCTGTTGACCATTTTTTAAGACCGCCAGAAGGCGAGGCTGGAACCATTCAGGCCGCCCGCAATGCCATGACTTATAGTTTTTTGCATTGGGGCATTCATGGCTGGGTGCTCTATGCATTGCTCGGAGTCACTTTAGGTTATTTTGCTTTCAGACAAAATTTACCATTGGCATTACGTTCGGCGCTTTACCCAATTTTTGGAGAGCGTGTGCATGGTTTGGTGGGTGATTTTGTGGATGGGTTTGGAATATTAGCTACAGTTATTTCCTTAGTGACCAATTTGGGTATTGGCGCGTTGGTTCTTGTATCTGGCATTTGCTACTTACTTCCTCAAATTCCTGATAATTCTGCAACCTTAATTACTGCTGTCCTTGCCATGATGTTTGTTGCCATGATCACTACTGTGGTGGGTATTGAAAAAGGCTTGGCATGGTTATCACGCATTAATTTACGTTTGCTGTATGCATTACTTCTATTTGTATTTTTAACGGGTCCGACAAATCATTTATTAAATGGTCTGGTACAAAATGTTGGAGATTACATGAGCAACTTTATTGCTAAGAGCTTCGATATGTATTTATACAATCAGAAGGCAACTGGCTGGTTGGGTTCATGGACTGTATTTTATTGGGCATGGTGGATTGCTTGGGCACCTTTTGTAGGTATGTTTATTGCCCGTATTTCAAAAGGACGCACAATTCGAGAAGTCGTTTTGGGTGTTTGCCTGATTCCACTCGGCTTTACGTTGGCTTGGATTTCAGTTTTTGGAAATACTGCAATTTACTTTATCTTGAATCAAAAACAGAAAGTTTTAGGTGATATGGTCTTAACTGACCCAGCATTATCATTATTTAAATTACTCGAATATCTGCCATTTAATCCGTATGTTGCTGGCATTGTTGTTGTAATTTGTTTCGTTTTATTTTTGACACCAGTTGGGTCTGGTACACTAATGATCGCTAATTTGTCCTCAAAAGGGGGCACCAATGATAGTGATTCACCGATCTGGTTACGCGTCTTTTGGTCTGTGGTAATTACCATTGTAAGTATTGGCTTGTTATTAGCCGGTAGTTTTAACTCCATGCAAAGTGCTGTGGTGTTATGTGGTTTACCATTTTCAGTCATTATTTTGCTTTATATGTTTGGTTTGGCCAAAGCCCTAAAGCAAGATGATTTTGACCCTCAATTAGTGAAAAAACAGTTAGCTGTTTCAAAAGACATTTCGGTTCCATCGAATTGTGACCAGAATAAAGTGACCGAGGTTTTATAACCTCAACCGATCACATCTATATATTATTTTTTGCGTTTAAAGTCGTCTTTTCATTGTTTTGAATAGTGAAAAGACGAAATTAAATATTTTGTTTTTATTTTTATTCCTTGAGGATTGTATGGCAACAGATAATCCAAGAGCAGTTGATGATTTAACATTATCTAAATCTAAAAAAGACCCACTCAACCGTGTGGTTTTTTATTTTTCAGCTGTACTTATTTTAATTTTTTCGCTTGTCACGTTTTTGTTCAACGATTTTGCAAATCGGGTAATGAATACCGTACTTCATTGGGTAACTTCAACCTTTGGTTGGTATTACCTGCTTGCCGCAACGCTATATATGGTTTTCGTGATTTTCATTGCCTGTTCAAGATATGGCAATATTAAATTAGGACCTAAGCATTCAAAACCTGAGTTTAGTTTACTCAGTTGGTCTGCAATGCTGTTTTCGGCCGGTATTGGTATCGATCTAATGTTCTTTTCGGTCGCAGAACCATTATCTCACTATATGCAGCCTCCAGTCGGAGCTGGTCAGACCTATGAGGCAGCACGCCAAAGTATGGTCTGGACACTGTTCCACTATGGTTTAACTGGTTGGTGTATGTATGCCTTGATTGGTATGTCATTGGGATACTTTAGCTATCGTTATAATCTGCCACTTACCATTCGTTCTGCACTTTACCCAATTTTCGGGAACAGAATTAATGGTGCAATTGGGCATAGTGTTGATACGGCTGCCGTGATCGGAACAATTTTTGGTATTGCGACCACCTGCGGGATTGGCGTAGTACAGCTGAATTATGGCCTACATGTGTTATTGGGATTACCAGAAAACATCTGGATGCAATTTATCCTGATTGTTGTCGCGGTTGGAATTAGTATTATTTCGGTGACATCTGGGGTCAATAAGGGCCTGCGGATTTTATCTGAAATCAATATTTATGTTTCGATCGGGTTATTACTCTTCATTTTGTTCTTGGGGAATACTGAGTTTTTACTCAATGCTCTTGTGCAAAACGTTGGCGACTATTTAACCCGTTTCCCGACTTTAGCTTTACAAAGTTTTGCCTTTGAACAGCCTAAAGAATGGATGAGTAGCTGGACCTTGTTCTTCTGGGCATGGTGGATTGCTTGGTCTCCATTTGTGGGGCTATTTTTGGCGCGCATTTCAAGAGGGCGTACCATTCGTGAGTTTGTGTGCGGTACTTTAATTATCCCACTTTTATTTACGATTACGTGGTTATCTATTTTTGGTAATAGTGCGTTGTACAGTGTGATTTTTGAAGGAAACCAAACTTTAGCTGCTACGGTATTGGCTAATCCTGCTCATGGTTTCTATGATTTATTAGCACAATATCCCGGCTTTACTTTCATTGCTTCAATTGCCACTGTAACGGGACTTTTGTTCTATGTGACCTCTGCCGATTCGGGCGCGCTGGTGTTAGGTAACTTCACTACAAAGTTAACGCATATTGATAATGATGCGCCGCGCTGGCTAAGTGTGTTCTGGGCAATTGCTATTGGTTTGTTAACACTTGCCATGCTCATGACCAATGGAATTACAGCCTTGCAAAACGCGACCATTATTATGGGATTGCCGTTTAGTTTCGTGATGTTCCTTGTGATGGCTGGGCTTTATAAGTCATTAAGGCTAGAAGACTACAGGCATGCCAGCCGCAGTATGAATGCAGCTCCAGTGGTCGGTAATGTCGATATTCTGAACTGGAAAAAGCGTTTGACTCGAGTCATGCATCATCCGGGAACCACTGAAACCCAACGCATGTTAGATACGGTTTGCCAACCAGCTGTTCAGGCAGTTGCTGATGAACTCATCAAGCAAGGAATGAATGTAGATGTGCTGCAAACATCGCTCGAAGATGAAGATGCACTTTATCATCTGGATCTTACTATTCACTTAGAAGAAGAGCAGAACTTTGTTTATCAGATCTGGCCTGTGCGTTATAGTGCGCCGAACTTTAGCCAACGTGTGAAACGCGGCAAACAGTTCTATTATCGATTAGAAACGTATCTTTATGATGGCTCACAAGATAATGATCTGGTGGGTTACAGTAAAGAACAGGTCATTAATGATATTTTAGATAAATATGAAAGACATATGACGTTTTTACATATTAATCGTATTAGCCCGGGCAACCGACCGTTGTTCCCAGATCCACAAGCTTAAGGGGAATATGCATGGTTTCTCCATACCTACATTCGTTTGCTTTATTTTTCTCTTTGCTCAATCCATTTTTAATGAGCATTTATATGATTGGCCTCATCCGCCATTCAGAAACAAAGGTGTTTAATAAAGCACTGATTCAGGGAAGCTTGATTGCATTTGTTGTGTTCATGCTATTTGCATGGGGCGGCGAAGCAATTTTTAGTAAATATCTGAACGTGCGTTTTGAAGCTTTCCAGATTTTTGGTGGCTTGATTTTTCTTGTGATTGGCTATCGTTATGTGTTTCAAGGTGCCGATACGATTGGTGAAATGCGTGGTGCGCCGGAACATCTGGCTGGCACCATTGCAATGCCTTTCATGATTGGCCCAGGAACCATTAGTGCTGCCGTTGTCACAGGAATTGAAATGTCAATTGGTGAAGCTGCCCTCGTGATTGCCTTCACTTTATTTTTAACCTGTAGTATTTTGATTTTGATGAAATTTTCACATGATCATTTACGCTATAAACATGCTAAGCATATTGACCGTTACTTTGATATTGTCGGGCGTTTATCTGCTTTATTAATTGGTACCATTGCCATTGATATGATTATTAATGGCGTGACTGGCGTGATTAATAAAGTATAACCACTCGCTTGCAAGAGCCTGCTATGCCATTGAACGTAGAATAAAATGGCATAGCATCTTCTAAAAAATTTAAAATGAAGAATGCAATTTATAAAAATATATTTAAAAAATAATGTCTTAAAAAATAAAATTTCGAAAAAACAATGATGGATATTAGAAAATACAATGCCATGTTATAGATTTAATCATGTTTTTTTTGTGAATTATCAACCATAATGTTGACTGAGCTTGTTAGAAACAGAGTTGAACCATGCCTACATTAGATGAAATAACCACAGCAACTGATGATCAGTCTGAATTGACGATGTCAGTTTTGATGACGCCTGATATGGCAAATTTTTCAGGTAATGTTCATGGTGGTACGATTCTAAAACTACTAGACCAAGTCGCTTACGCTTGCGCAAGTCGTTACTCAGGTGGCTACGTGGTGACTTTATCTGTAGATAAGGTCAATTTTAAAGAACCTATTTATGTAGGTGAGCTGGTAACCTTCTTGGCAAGTGTGAACCATGTGGGCCGTACTTCAATGGAAGTTGGTATACGTGTTGAAGCCCAAAATATTCAAAAGCGTACAGTACGCCACACCAATAGCTGTTATTTCACTATGGTGGCTGTTGATGAACAAGGTAAGCCTTGTGAAGTACCTCATTTAAAACTCGATACCGAGTGGAAACGTTGTCGCTTTGAAGCCGCAGAGCATCGCAAGGTTTTACGTCTACAAGAAAACCATAACCCATCTTGTAGCATGTATAAAAAATCTTCTTAAAAAAAAGATTGAATTAAAAAAAAGGATCGAACCGCAGCATGGTTCGATCCTTTTTCTTTACTGAAATTCAAAGTCCTTTTTTCTTTTCAGTAAAATTATCTCTGAGTTTGGAGGAGAGTGCTGAGATAATTAACGAGTTGCAGGAGCAGCTTCAGAAGCAGAACCTACCGCTTCAGATGCAGCATTTGCAGTGTTTGCTTGTTCTTGAGTTGAAACTACAACTTTATCTTCAGGAGCATGAACTTTGTCATGTTTAGAAGCAGCAAAAGTTGAAGCAGCAGTTAAAGCGAGTGTAGTAGCGAGTAAAGTTTTAGCTAATTTCATTTTATGGCATCCTTATATATCTATTGATAAATAAATTAAACTTAACAGTCCATACATCGAATATGTATTTGAGAACGATTAAGTTAGGAGACATGCTAAGCCGCACCGAGCATTACATCAATTAACTTAACAATCTATTACGCCTATCTTAACAATATGAAATATACGGGCCATTTATGTGCGGAATCTGTAAAATTAACCGGCTTAAGCACACCTTAAAATGTGAAAAAATATTTCTTTTTGAATAAAAAAAAACCAGTTGTGTTACGTAAACCGCACACTCTGGCATGAATTGTGAATGTGTATAAATAGAATATTCCGTTTGATTTATATATATTTAAAGTTAATTTAGATTATAAATGAGATGTAAATCTCATTTTTCATGTATTAAGTAAAAATTAAAAAACACAAGGTCAGATTTAAAAATCATTTACATGACAAAAAAGAGTGATATACCTAAAATGTTTTAGACCATTCCAATTTGAGTGTCTTGTGAAATTTATTGCCCAAAAAACTGTTCCTACTCATATCATTTCTGGTTTTTTAGGGGCAGGGAAAACCACATTATTGCAGCATTTACTAAGTCAGAAACCTCAAAATGAGGTCTGGGCTGTATTAATGAATGAATTTGGGCAAATTGGGGTAGATCAACAACTATTACCTCAAGATCAAGGTTACGCGGTAAAAGAGTTATTAGGCGGTTGTCTATGTTGTAGTAGTCAGTTGCCTATGCATGTTGCTTTAGCTCGCCTGTTGAGTGAGCAAAAGCCAGATCGTCTGTTTATCGAGCCGACGGGTCTGGGACATCCGTCTCAACTATTTGACCAGTTAACTGAGCCTCATTGGCAAAGTAGTTTGGCAATGCGTGCTTTGGTTACAGTCATAGATGGTAGTCGCTTGCATGATACCAACTGGGTCAAACAAAACCTTTATGAAGACCAGTTAAAAGCTGCCCAAATTGTGGTGGTTTCACATACTGACGTCATGACTTTTGAAGATGAGCAAGCGCTTGATCAACTCAAAGAGGAATATCAACCTTATCAACAAGAGTGGATTAACACTGAACATGGTCAATTAGCGTTAAATAAAATTGATTTGCCCGCTCGTTTAACAGAGCGATCTATACAACCTTTACTTAAACTTCAAAAACAAATGACTGAAGCAGAGGTTGCTAAAGAAATTCATCAGTTGCCATATCACTATGTAGAATCAGCTCAAGGCTATATCGTTGCAGGTTGGAAATTACCTAAACGCTGGAAATTCGATTTTTATGCTTTGCTAGATTTATTGTGCGCGCAGCAGAACTGGCTACGGATTAAAGGAATTTTTAATACAGATCAGGGGTGGAAAACGTTTAACTTTAATCCTGACCAGTTTAATTACAAGTCGGGTGAAGAGGGAATCGACAACCGTATTGAAATGATTAGCCAGCAACAACATGATTGGTTGGCATTTGAAACTGAGTTGTTAAATTGCCGAGTTGAAGAATAGAGAACATTGAAAAAGTGAATCAATGTTCTCCAAAATATTCATCTAGTTTTTGATGTCGAGTACAGCTTTCGCTTGAGCATGATCAATGTCTTTTTCCCAATGAGCAATGACTACAGTGGCTACACAGTTACCAATGAGGTTAGTGCAGGCGCGAATAATTCCAATAAACCAGTCCACTGAAAGAAGAAGTACAAGACCAATCGCAGGGAGGCTTGGAATGACTGAAAGTGTTGCTGCAAGAATAACTAATGCTGAACCAGGAATACCGTGTGCACCCTTAGATGTGATAAGTGAAACCAGCAAGATCGCTAGCAAGTCATGCATAGACAAATCAATATTGCAGGCCTGAGCAATAAAGATCACACCTAAAGTTAAGTAAATTGAAAACCCGTCCAAATTAAATGAATAACCAGTTGGAATAACCAGCCCCACAGTTGAGTCTTTAATTCCTAGATTTTTGAGTTTTTTCATAATTTGAGGAAGAACGGAGTCAGAAGAGGCTGTGCCCAAAACAATTGCCAGCTCATCTTTGAAATAGCCCACAAATTTGAAAATGTTGAGGCCAGTCAGTTTTAAAATTGATCCTAGAACAATCACAACAAATAAAATGCAGGTTGCGTAAAACAGTAAAACTAAATAACCCAATTGTAAGAGTGAATCTAAACCAAATTTAGCAGTGGTGTAGGCCACTGAGCCGAACACACCAATCGGGGCTAAACGAATGATCAGACCCATAATTTTAAAGAAGACTTCGGAAAAAGCTTCAAGGGCCTGACGTACCAGTTCCGCCAAATGTTTGGGAATTAAAAGTAGGGATACACCAAATAAAATGGCAATGAGTAAAACTTGTAAAATATCGCCGTTTGCAAAAGCGCTAGTAAATGTTTTTGGAATGAGGTTCAGGATGAAATCAGAACCCGTATGCATTTCATGAGCACGTTCAGTGTAGGTGCTTAAATCTTTTGCATCTAAATGGCTAATATCGATATTCATGCCGACGCCAGGTTTGAATACATAAGCCACTACAATACCCAAGATTAGGGCAATACTTGTGACTGCCTCAAAGTAGAGAATTGTTTTTGCACCGACTTTGCCCATTTTTTTGATGTCATTTGCACCATAAATACCAAGCACGACCACACAGAACACAATAGGTGCAATCAACATTTTAATTAAAGAAATAAAACCATCACCTAATGGCTTTAAAGATAGGGAGAAATCATGAAAACCAATTCCAACTGCAATTCCCAGAAAGAGTGCACAAAGAACTTGTAAAAATAAACTACGCTTGAGCTTTTGCCACATAAGTCATCAATTTTAGGAGAAGAATAATATCTCTTTTAAGCAAAAAGCCGGCCAACTCTAAAATAAGTGGAGCATTTTGAAACAATATGCAAATTTCCCATCGCTATGTTTTGCATTGCTCAGTTTTTTTATAATTTTTTAGCCAAAATCGAGTATCCTTAGCGCCAAATTTTGGAACATATTACTCATGGCGCTTAAAGCAACAATTTATAAGGCAGACTTGAATATTGCCAATATGGATGACCATATTTATGGTGATTACCAGCTGACGCTTGCCTTGCATCCTTCTGAAACTTTAGAACGTTTAATGGTTCGTCTGATGGCCTTTGCTCGTTTTGCAAGTGATGAGCTTGAATTTACGAAAGACCTTTTTGAAACTGACGAACCTGCGTTGTGGCAAAAAGATTTAACGGGTCAGTTGGAAACATGGATTGAAGTGGGCTTACCCTCAGAAGATAAAGTCAAAAAAGCCAGTGCACGTTGTAAAACAGTTGCGATTGTTGTGTATGGCACGCAAGTTGAAGACTGGTGGAAGAGAAATAGTAAAATTAAAACGTTAAGTAACGTTCAAGTTTGGCAAATTGCCCCTCAAAGCACAGCCGAGCTAGAACAACTCTGTGAAAGAACCATGCAGTTACAGTTAAATGTTATGGACACAGAGTGGACGTTGCTTGGTGATAAAGGCCAAGCAAATGTGGTGTGGACGCAGTTACAGTAAAACTGGAAAGCGCAACAAATTTTACAAATTCACTTGCTAGACTAAAGATTGAGTCTGAGCTGTGAAATTAAATGAACGGAAATGTTATGATCACTGAATTAGAAATTATTGACTTAAAAGTAGGCGAAGGTAAAGAAGCAGTTAAAGGTGCCTTAATTACCACTCATTATACGGGCTGGTTAGAAGATGGTACTCAATTCGACTCTTCAATTGACCGCGGAAACTATTTTGAATGTGTGATTGGTACAGGCCGTGTTATTAAAGGTTGGGACCAAGGCATCATGGGAATGAAAGTTGGCGGAAAACGTAAACTTATTGTTCCTGCGCATTTGGCTTATGGCGAACGCAAAATGGGTAAAATTATTCCGGCAAACTCAAATTTGATTTTTGAAATCGAATTATTTGACGTAAAAACCCGTGATGCATGAAATCAAATTCTTTAGATTTTGATTTTATATATAAGCTTTAAATATAAATATATTCGGTATTTATATTTTAGCTTTTTGAATATTTAAGATTATTTTCAGTTTATTTGATTATAAAGGTGAACTGAAAACTGTTCTTTTGGGCAGGCTGAACCTAAGAGCTAAATTGATATAAAGTTTAGTTCTTAAGTTTAAATTTCACATAAATAATCTATATTGCTATTGAGACGCTATTTCATGATTACCCGCTTTGCATCTCCTTTGTTGAACCTAACGCTTGGCTTAGCTTTAGCAGGCTTGTCAGGCATGGCCTTGGCTAAGCCTCTTAAAATAGATGCTTCAGAACTTACTGTTATTGGCTATCATGAAATTACCGATACTAAAAATGCCTTAATTCCTCAATATGCAGTGACCACGAAACAATTTAGTGAGCATATTGATTGGCTGCAAAAAAATGGCTTCCATTTTATTACTGTAGACCAATTGATTCGTGCTCATCAGGGTAAGGTTCCACTACCGACCAAGCCAGTTTTATTAACTGTAGATGATGGTTACCAAACTTTTTATCAAAATGCTTATCCGGTCATTAAGGCTAAAAAAATCCCGGTAGTACTTGCAGTTGTTGGTTCATGGTTAGAACCAAAATCAAATCAGAAAGTTGATTTTTCTGGTGAAGAAATTCCACGCGATAAAATCTTAAGCTGGCCTGAACTTAAAGAAATGCAAGATAGCGGTTTTGTTGAAATTGCAAGCCATAGCTATCATTTACACCGTGGTATTACAGGTAACCCGCAAGGGAACTCTGAGCCTGCGGCAACAACACGTTTATATGATGTAAAAACCAAAACGTATGAAAATGATAGCCAATATCAGGCCCGAATTTATAATGACCTGAAAAAGAATAATGACTTATTAAAAGCACATGGTTTACGTTCGCCACGTATTATGGTGTGGCCATATGGTCGCTATAATATGCAAACTGTACAAATTGCAAAAAAATTAGGCATGCCTGTGACCATTACACTTGATGATGGGGCAGATCATGCAAAACAGTCTCTGCAAAATATGAGTCGTATTTTGGTAGAGGGTGGAATGAGTACCAATGATTTGGCTCAAGAGATTAAGAACCGCGAGTTAAACTTAACGGATAATAATCGTCCGCAAAAAATCATGCATGTTGATCTCGACTATATTTATGATCCAGATCCACAGCAACAAGAACGTAATTTAGGCAATTTACTCGACCGAATTAATGCGATGGGTGTAAATACAGTTTATTTACAAGCTTTCGCAGACGCAGATGCTAATGGTTCTGCCGATATGGTATACTTCCCAAATCGACACATGCCTATGCGTGCTGATTTATTCAACCGTGTTGCATGGCAAATCCAAACGCGCACCCCTGTAAGCCGTATTTATGCGTGGATGCCATTATTGGCATGGGAACTACCAAAAACTGATCCTGTATCAAAAGATTTGGTAGTGACGGAGCAGGCGAAAACGAATGGACATCTCAATATGGGATACATTCGCTTGAGTCCTTTTTCACCTGAAGCACGTCAAACCATCCGTGAAATATATGAAGATTTAGCGAAGTCATCATCGTTTAATGGAATTTTATTCCATGATGACGTAACGTTATCCGATTATGAAGATGCAAGTCCAGATGCTTTAAAAGCTTATGCAAAACAAGGCTTACCAACAGATTTGGCAAAAATCCGTGCGAATGACCAAGACTTGCAAAAGTGGACAGCATATAAAACAAAATATTTAGATGATTTTGCAATGCAGCTTGTTGATCAGGTACGTCAATATGAGCCGTTCCTGCTTACAGCACGTAATTTATATGCACAAGTGGCTCTAAAACCGTATGCGGAAAATTGGTACTCTCAGTCCCTTGAAGAGTCATTAAACCGTTATGATTTTACTGCCATTATGGCAATGCCTTATATGGAAAAAGTAGATAACGCCGATCAATTTTATAAAGATATGATTGATCGTGTGAAACAATATCCAAATGGCATTAAGAAAACAGTTTTTGAGCTTCAAGCAACAAACTGGCGTAACAACCAAAAGGTACCTTCAACTGAAATGGCTGCGACAATTCATTCTCTCTATGAGCAAGGTGCAATGCATGTTGCATACTATCCAGATGATCCAATTAAAGATCATCCGGACGTTAACGTGATGCATAAAGCATTTGCTGAAAAATCATCTCGTCTTGTGCCGTAGACGAGGCTGAAACATGACAATCTTTGCTGCAATATGGTCGCAGGCTCTAAAGTTCGTTTTTTATTATCCATTGTTTATGTCATATCTATGGATGATTGGTGCGATCATTTTCTATTGGAAAGAACGTAAGGCTCCACCTTACGATCAACCGGCTCCATTAGAAAGCTATCCGAAAGTTGCTGTACTTGTTCCTTGCTTTAACGAAGGCGATAATGCAGAAGAAACCATTAGTCACGCTTTAAAACTGGATTATCCTCATTTTGAAGTCATTGCGATTAACGATGGCAGTTCGGACAATACAGGTGAAGTGCTAGATCGTTTAGCTGAACAATACGAAAAACTTCGTGTTGTTCACCTTGCACAAAACCAAGGTAAAGCAATGGGCCTACAGGCTGGTAGCCTCATGACCGATGCCGAGTTTTTAATTGGTATTGATGGCGATGCTTTACTTGACCCACATGCAGCAAAATGGATGATTCGTCATTTTCTTCAGAATCCAACAGTTGCAGCCGTAACTGGAAATCCACGTATTCGTACGCGTTCAACTTTGTTAGGACGTATTCAAGTCGGTGAGTTTTCTTCGATTGTGGGAATGATTAAACGTGCGCAGCGTACATTTGGTCGTTTGTTTACGGTGTCTGGTGTCATTACGGCTTTCCGTAAAAGTGCTGTTCACCAAGTCGATTATTGGTCACCAAATATGTTGACCGAAGACATCGACATTACTTGGAAATTGCAACGTGCAGGCTGGGACATTCGTTTTGAACCGAATGCCTTGGTCTGGATTTTAATGCCTGAAACATTAAACGGATTGTGGAAACAGCGTTTACGTTGGGCAATGGGTGGGGCACAGGTATTAATTAAAAATATTGATGTGTTCACCAAACCAAAATTGAATTTCTTATGGCCTTTAATGTTTGAGCTTTGCTTAACTTTAGTCTGGTCATATTTAATGCTGGCAATGGCTTTATTGTGGTTGGTACATTTTATTTTCCCAGTCCCTGCATTAGCCGTTGTGAGTTCCCCATTTTTACCGTATGGTACAGGTATTTTATTGGGGGCAACCTGTCTAATTCAGTTTGCTTTAAGCAAATGGATGGATAGTCGTTATGAACCGAATCTAGGAAAAAACTATTTCTGGATGATTTGGTATCCATTGGTCTTTTGGCTAATCACCATTTCGGCAACCATTGTGGCATTTCCAAAAGTCTTACGACGTGGAGATGAGAAACGAGCACGTTGGGTAAGCCCGGATCGGGGCATTCGTTAGATGAAATGCAAAAGTCATGAGATTTTAAAGATCGTGTTGTATTGATGTCTGGGGAAAACCGCAGCACTTCGTTAGGTAAAAGAGAAATGAAGACAAATTCGTTGATTATTGATTTACGTCGTCAGTTACCGTGGCATAAACGTTATGTTTCTACAACAAGTACAGCCATGATGTGGGGTGGCTGGTTGTTGTTATGGCGTCCGTTCGTGTTTGTATGGCTATTGGTTGAACTACAAAAAACACATTTGGTACACCATTTATTTAATGCCGTTGGTGTAGGAATTGAACATGGCATTACAGCATTAATTGCTTGTGCAATTTTCTTATTGTTGTGGAGCCATGTGCTACCGGAGCGCCGTGTGGGTGGTGATGAACTTGACATGAAGCAGACAGATGATTATTCACGCTACTTTGATTTACCTGAGCAAGAAATTGAGCAGGGACGTAGCCAAAAAATTACGATAGTTCACCACGATGAATTAGGTAAAATCGTTAGAGTTGAATAAACCTGATTAATAAAATAAAGCCCACTTTAAGTGGGCTTTATTTTTTTATGATTTGAGACATCCAAGAATACGTTGCTTGACTTGAGTAATATAAAATTCATCATGTGTTACACGGTACATCAAGATCGCACCTTCATAATCAGCAATACTTTGTTTTGCTAAAATCTTTGCTTGATCTTCAGCAATACAACAAGCAAAAATAGACTGGATTGCAAGTTGCCAATCCTGAAAAATACTACGTATTTTCGCTAAAATTTCAGGTGAACCGTAGGCAGCTTCCATAGAAATGATCCCAATCAGACAGCCATTTACCCCTTGGGTAAAAAACTGAATAGCACGTTCATGCATTTGCTCAAAACGTTCAATTGCTGATAAGTCAGAATTTGCTGTGCTTTTAAATAAAGAATGAATTAAATATTGATGAGTACCGTGAAGCACCTCAAGTAAAAGAGCTTCCTTGTTGGGATAGTAATAATAAAAAGAAGCTTTCGTTAAGCCACAGGCTTTTGCCAGCATGTCCATACTGGTGCCAGCATATCCATAGGTTTTAAACTGTAAAGCACAGTGCTTGAGTAGTTCTTCTTTCGCAAGTTTTTGCGGTCTCATCTTAAATTATCCAAAACATAAATCAGGCTTATACCAAATCATCAAAAGTGGTACGGATTTTACCCCAGATCTGTTCACCACCTTTTTTAAAGTAGCCCATGTGTCCAATGGCTTTCATAGAAACATCTTGAGGTTGAATACTCATGTAGGTGACAGGAGCTTGGCGATAATGCTGCATAAATGCACGGCAAGAGGCAGGCAAAGCCCAGTCATCATCAAAAGCAGAAACTGCATAAATGGGTGTTTTGACCGAAGCATATTGTTCAATTAAATGTTGCTGTTCAGGGTCAGCAAAAAAGTATTTGGGATGTTTGCACCACTTGCGCCATTGTTTGTAAACATTTAAGGGTAGGTCAGAACCCATATTAAATTTGCTCCAAGGCAAATAACCTGTCACGGCAACGATAGGTGGGAATACAATATTCCAGACAATTTGAACTTTGAAACGTTCTTTTAGTGGCATATATCCATGCCAGCCTGCACCAGTGCCGAAAGTGTAACAGGCCAATAATTTATCATGATTCGGTAAGAGTCCTAGCGCATGGCCGCCGTAAGAATGACCAACCATTAAAAGCGGTAAAGGTTCTTTTGATAAATATTCAATAGCCCCTGCTAAATCGAGTTTGCCCCAGTCTAGATACGACATATCAAACCCTTTTAAAGATTTTGGGCTGGATTTTCCAACACCTCGATAGTCAAAAGTGAATATTTGATAGCCATATTGCGTCATATATTCAGCAAAGCGACGGTAAAATTCGTGTGGTACGCCTGTTGCTCCAGCAACCACAATATTGGCTTTAGCTGGGGTGGTGGTAAAGTAACGGGTGCCGCTGATTTGATAGCCATCTAAAGCCGGAAATTGTACATTTTGGCTAAGCTGTTCGTTCATTTGAGTTGCTGAATGCATTGCTTTTCTCTTTATTTTTCTAGCGTGATGAAGCGTTATTTACCTTTAAAAACAGGAGGTCTTTTTTGCAACATGGCAAAAACACCTTCTTGTACATCTTCAGTTTTTAATAAAGGATGAAGATGGTTTTGTAACTGGTCAAATGCAGTTTGATAGCCTTCATTGATGGCTTCACGTGCAGAAGCAAGGGTAGCTTTTACCGCAAGAGGGGCCGCTTGAGCGATATGTTCAGCGAGTTCTATTGCACGGTTGAGTTCAGTACCTTCAGAACATATTTCTGTAATCAAATTCATATCAAAAGCTGCTTTTGCATCAAAGGGGTCGCCTGTGAGTAAATAGCGCATAGCTTTAGCCCAGCCAGCAGCCTGAGTAAAACGTGCAGTTGCTCCACCAAAAGGTAAAATGCCGCGTTGAACTTCCATTTGTGCAAATTGAGTATTTTCACTTGCTAAAGCAATGTCAGCGTTAAGAAATAGTTCTATACCCGCGGTATAACAATAGCCTTGTACCACTACAATCAAAGGTTTACTTAATTTCCGCCCAACTGTACCCCAAGGGTTAATCTCATTATCTTTAAAATCAAAAACACCCGTAGCAAGTTTAGGCTGTAACTCAACTAAATCTAAACCAGCAGTAAAATGCTCGCCGTGGGCAAAAATAATGGCACAGCGTAGGGCATCATTATTTTCATATTCTGTCAGGGCTTGAGATAGGTCTTTGATCATGTGACTGTCAAAAGCATTGCGCTTATCTGCGCGATCTAAGCCAATTAAAAAAATATGTCCGTGAGTTTCACGGCTGACTTTTCCTGCTTGATTTGACATATTTCGATGTCCTTTGTTTATTCTTAATAAGTTTTTAAACGATCGTTTAAAAACTGTCAAATACAATTTATTGAATACTTAGTAAGCAAAAAATAAAGGGATGATGGAAATAAAACTAAGTTCTTATTTTATGGCGAATGTTGCCAATAATAGTTAAAAGTAAAACCTGACAAATTTATTTGTCAGGTTTTAAAAATTTATGCAGAGCGCCGTGAATACATCACTAGTCCTAGGCATAACATGGTTAAACCTAAAATGAGATGTGAGCTCAGTTGTTCATGGTTGAACCATGTTCCCCAAAATGTAGCTAAAACGGGAGTGATAATTGTAATCAGTAGTACCGTCGTCGGTTGTAGTATCTTGATGAGTTGATAATAAAAAATCATGGCAAGTACAGATGAAAAGACCGCACTGTAGAGGACTGCTAATGAAATTTTCAGGCTTGGAAATTCAGTGGGAAGATGTGACCAAAAGAAAGGCAACAAGCATACATAACCTACCCATGAAACAAGCGTAGCCCCTGTCATTTGTGTAATAGGATGAATATGCGCTCCGACAGATTTCACGGCAAAAGTCGACAATACATAAAACAGCATAGCAATCAGTTCTAACATAATACCGATGCTGTTGAGCTGAAAACCTGATGAAGACAGGCCTAAAGTAAAGCTCATTCCAATAAGAGCAATACCGAGCCCAAGCCACTGCCATGCTGAAAAACGTTCACGCCCTAATAAAAAAGAACTGATGAGTCCGGATACTAACGGAGAGGTGCCGTAAATAATAGAAATAATGGCAGAGGGAACTTTATCTGCACCCATGTAGCAAAAGGCCATAGAACCCAATAAACCAATGGCTCCTGCACAATAACTTAAAATCGCTTTTTTATTAAAGATAAGCTTTAAGCGAAAAAACCTTAGACAGAGTAAGGCGATTGGAATCGCTAAACTGAATCGAATAAACAAACCCCATGCCCAGTGAAGTTCTTGTACTGTCCAAACGGCTGCGAGTGGGGTAAGTGACCAAATAATAACGACAGCAATAAATTGGCCGGCTGTAGCAAGTTGAGTTGGAGATGACGATAATGCTACAACCGGCTGAGTCTGCGGGGTAGAAATACTCTGTTGTTCAAATAACTGCTTCATATAAAAGCTCCAGAAAGTTTGGTTTTGTGTTTTAAAAGGGCATAAAAAAAGCCGCGTTTTATGGCGGCTTGTTGTGAAAATCAGAAGGTATATTACAAATGAAATATCTTGATTTTCTCATCCGAAGCGCCAAATTGTCCAAAATAAGGACGTCGCCAATTGACCATAGAGAGGTTGACCTCTAAGGTGTATAATTGACGGGCTAGACAACAATGGGCTTTAGATAAAAACATGATAAGTATATTAAAATAGGAATGATATTTTTATAACACAGAAATAGAAAAGTACAAATTATATTCAAGAAAGGGCTATGGATTTTTTGATTTCAAATTAGCAGTTTGCTTAGCTCTATATTTTTCTCATAATACACTCGTCAAATTGATCTCAGTAAGAAGCTGTTCTTATGTCACCTTTAGAAATTTTTGCAGTCTTGATTAGCCTCATTGGAGTTGGATTAACTGTTATTAGAAACATGTGGTGTTGGCTGTTTAATTTCTTTGCCTTTGTTTTATATGCCTATTTGTTTTACGAATTTAAACTTTATGGTGAAACGATTTTGCAATTCTTCTTTATGGTCATAAATTTTTACGGCTTTTATTACTGGTTTAAAGGAAAGCAGCAAGATCACGACATTCGTATAGAGCCAATCGCTTTTCAAGTTGCAATATTTCAAATGATTATTGCTGCGGTGGGTGGCTTGCTCTTTGGTTTAATTCTTAAAAACTTTACCGATGCGGCTGTACCGATGCTGGACTCACAGCTTGCAGCATTTAGTTTGCTTGCAACCTATTGGACCAGTCGAAAGCATATTGCAACTTGGATACTTTGGGTATTTGTCGATATTATTTATGTAGGAATGTTTATTTATAAAGATCTATTTTTAACTTCAGCCTTATATGCCGCTTTTGTATTAATGGCAGCTTATGGCTGGTATCAATGGGAAAAGGTGAAAAGAAAGCAGGTTGAACATATAGATCTGAAAAAAAACATTTAATGTATGAGAAAATATTAAAACAATAATCCTGTTTGGAAATTATTTGATGACTCATACTTTCAAAAAAATTTTACTTTGTTTATTTCTTTACTCAGGAGCTGTAAATGCTCAGGTTAATGCTATTCCTTTAAACCAGCTCAGTAAATTACCTGACTCATGTCAGAAAGATGAAGCTGCTGAAAATAATAAATTAGTTATACAAGCCTCTCAGGTAAAAATACAAAGTTACTCTTGCTTTAAGCCTAATGCAGATGATGCGCTAGGGTATAATGTATTTGCTATTCATTTAGATAAAAATAAAACCTATTATTTTAAATCGCAAACTCGGGATATATCCTCAATAGCTGGTCAGAACATACATAAAATTGATTCTGAAACATTTGCAATAGACAACTATCAAGAGCGTGGCGGAAATTTCATTATTTTTTGGATAGCGGACTGGTCAAATATTTATACACAAGATATTTCTTATTATACGGATGATGAAACTTCCATAGATAGTTTTACTAAAGACAAGCAGATTTATTTACAGAAGAAAAAATATTTGGATAATACCAAAACAACAAAAGTTGGATCTCCCTTAATCATTATGAAAGACAAACAAAAAGGTTTGATCATAAATAAGAGTAAGGCACAAAACTTTTAAATAATTAATTTCTGGATTTTTATGAAAAATTTAACTTATATATTTTTATTTTGTATTGGTTTTTTAGTAACGACTACGTCTTATGCACAAGTAAATATTAAACCTTTGTGGCATGGTAAGCTATTAAACAGTTTTGATATTCCTTTAAATAATTTGAAAAAGCCAAAGCAGGTTATTAAAGGTGAGGTTGATGAATGCAATGGTGGTTATTTTCCAGATCAATGGGTATATGACGATGGAGTGATACTCGCTACGGGCTCTTTAGATAAGGTATATGTAAGCCAGCAAAATGGTCTAAAGTATGGTTCCCGATTATTTAATCATTTAACTACCGAGAATGAGTTTAAAAAGTTTTTTGGTGAACAGATCTATATGACTAAAAAACATGTTTATTCTTTACAACCTTGGGAAGGTAGTAATGATGGCTTACACTTTCATTTCCGTAATGGAAAACTACATTACTATACGCACTCTATTGATGACTGCTAATGATTAACTTTTAAGAATAACCATGATCCTGAATTTAGTCCTATATAAACAGCAACAGTTTGATGCGATGGCCAAAAAAATTATGGCTGAACCTGAAAAATATATAGATTTTAATTCGGTGTCAGATTTTTATAGTGCTGTGTGGCTCAAGGAATTTCCAAAAGGTACTACGGTTTCTACCACAGGCCTAGATGATGGCGCTGAAGAATTTTATGCGATTGTTCAATTTAAAGAGCAGTGCTTAAAATTTGATATTACAGAAAACCATTCGACACTTATTTTTCAGGATATGAATGGGGAAGTTATTAAGCGTGATTTTTAATTTGTGAAATAAAACCGTAAAAAAAGCGACTTAACGTCGCTTTTTTTAGTAAATAAATTTCGAAATTTTATTTGCTGTTTCAATTACGAGGTTTGCAATATCTTCTTTAAAAGTTCTTTCGTCGTAAGTGGTAATCGGGCAACTTACTGAAATAACCGCGACCATTTTGCCATTTGATTGTTTAAAAATAGGTGCAGCGCAGGCTGCCATATCATGATTGTAATGGCCCCAGCTCACCATTGTTTTTTGGGTTTTTACATAAGCTAATCTTTGTAATAGCGCTTTTAAATTGGTGGGTGTCAGTTCAGAGAAACTGTCCCAGTCATTGAAACTACGGTAACGCTGACGTACTTCTGTTTCAGGTAAATCCGACAATAACATTTGCCCAATAACAGTGGCATGGGCAGGCCAGCGAGTACCTAAACTAATGTTGCTCGTAAAGGTTCCCATAGACTGAATATTATTTACAAAAACAATATGTGTGCCTTCTAAAATAGAAAGATGAACAGCGAGTTTAGTTTGGTCGCGTAGTTCTTTCATTAAAGGGGTCGATAAATCGAGTAATGAAAGTTTGGATAAACTGTTAAAACCGAGTTCCATAACTTTTGAATCAAGTGAATAAGTTTTTTGAGATGCCTTTCTTAAATAGCCACAAGATTCGAGTGTATGGATTAGACGAAATGCACTAGAACGATTCACTTCTAAAATTTCAGCAATTTCTGTAATCGTCATTTCTTGTGCTTGTTGATTAAATGCTTGCAAGATGGCTAAACCCCGTACAAGGCCGGGTACTAAATATCGTTCATCATTTTTTGTAGTTTCTGATTCTTGCGAATCTTCTTCAATTGTTAGGCTCATTCGTGTCTTTTTCCTATAAATAAAACAAGGTTCAATTTGGAGCATGCTGCTTTATTTTAGAACTATTGTAATTGTTAAAAATACATAAAACAATTTTTATATTTAAAACTTTGTTTCTTGATTGAAACGTAACAAAATATTTAAATTTTATTAAATTAATGAATTATATGTTTATTTTTACTTTGACAAAAAATGATCAAGGATATTATGCTTAGCTTATGTTTTGAAAATCAAATTATGTTTTGTATATAAAACAAAATGAGGACGCAAGGTATGAGTTGGATCTCAGTTTGTCAGCAGGGTGACGTTAGCGAAGATGAGCCGAAAGCCATCGAAATTGAAGGGAAAAAAATTGGTGTATTTTTCGTCGATGAAAATTACTTTGCTATCGAAAATGTTTGCCCTCATGCGTATGCCTTATTAACCGAAGGATTTATCGAAGATCAAACTGTGGAATGTCCATTGCACGAAGCAATTTTTGACATTCAGACAGGTGAGCTAAAAAGTGGACCCGGGTGTAGAAACCTATGTACGTACCCAGTTCGTGTTGAAGGACAGGATATTCAAATTCAACTCTAGTCCTCTCATGTACAAGGAAGCAGAACAATGAAGACATTTAATGAAAAGTTGGCAAGCTGGATTCATGCAACGCCAGCAACCGAAGCAGGTATCAACAATATTCAAGTTCCAGGTCAATCTGAATTGTTGGTTTGGCAAACACGTTATAAAGAACCAACCCTCTACGAACAAGATTTTGTAAAGAACTTGATTCAGGCATTTTCTGCGGGCGCAACAGAGTTAGATGACGTTGTTTCTGCACTTAATCAACAGGGTTTCCGCTGTGAATCTGCTGATGAATGGACTTCTGCAAGCTTTACAGAAGAAATGCAACGTTTAGGTTATTGATTCAGGGAAGAATAAAATGAACGCAATCGTATCAGCTTCACAAAGTGCTGAAGAATATTTAGAACTTGGTTTACGTGACCAATGGCATCCGGTTTTAGCAAGTTGGGAAGTGGCTGCTAACCCAGTCGGAATTACCCGCTTGGGTGAAAATATTGTGGTTTGGCGTGATGCCGAAGGTCAGGTACACGCACTTGAAGACCGCTGCCCACACCGTGGAGCTCGTCTTTCATTAGGCTGGAACTTGGGTGACCGTGTTGCTTGCTGGTATCACGGTGTTGAAGTTCGTGCTGATGGTGTCGTTGCAGATGTGCCGGCTGTTCACGAATGTCCAATGACTGGAACCAAATGTTTAAAGAACTATCCGGTCATTGAGCAACATGGTGCAATCTTCATCTGGTTCGGTATTGATGCAAATGAACAGCCAAAACCACTTGAGTTCCCAGAGCAACTTGCAAGCGAAGAGTGGAGTGCATTCCTTTGCCAAGCAGACTGGAAAGTAAACCATCAATATGCCATTGATAACGTGATGGACCCAATGCACGGGACATATTTGCACGCTACATCGCACTCGATGGCAGATGGTGAACGTACCGCAGAGATGAAGCACCGTACAACTGATAATGGTTTTGTCTTTGAAAAAGAAGGCCAAACAGGGGTGAACTTCGACTGGGTCGAATATGGTTCAACAGGTGCAAGCTGGTTACGTCTTTCAATCCCTTACCGTAAACAATTTGGTCCGGGTGGCGAATTTTGGATTGTGGGTTATGCAACTCCAATTGATGCGAACAATACCCGCGTATTTTTCTGGCGCTGCCGTAAGGTAAGTGGCTGGCAACGTAATGTATGGCGTTTCTTATATCGCAATCATTTAGAACAGTTGCATTGGGATGTGTTGGAACAAGACCGCATTATTTTAGAAAACCTTGCACCAAATGCACGTGAAAGAGAATTCCTCTATCAACACGACGTTGGTCTTGCACGTTTACGCCGTTTAATGAAAAAAGAAGCTGAGAAGCAATTAAAGAAAATTGCTGCGCTAAATGCATCAAATCGTATCGAGATGCAGGAAGAAGCTCATGGCTAATGTCGCGTTGCTGCAAGGTAAAAAAGTTCTCGTAACTGGTGCTGCACGTGGTTTAGGCCGAGATTTCGCTCAAGCCATTGCCGAGGCAGGTGCTGAAGTTGTGATGGCAGATATTTTATCTGACTTGGTGCAACAAGAAGCACAAGTTTTACAGAAGCAAGGACTCAATGTTCATGCTGTCACCGTTGACCTTGCCAAGGCAGACTCTATTGAAAATGCAGTTGCAAAAAGCGTGGAAGTATTACAAGGACTAGATGGCCTTGTGAACTGTGCAGCGCTTGCAACCAATGTAGGTGGGAAAAATATGATTGATTACGATCCTGAACTTTGGGATCGGGTCATGACTATTAATGCAAAAGGTACATGGCTCATTAGTAAGGCGTGTGTTCCACATTTAAAGCAATCGGCTGCCGGCAAGATCATTAATGTTGCTTCCGATACAGCACTTTGGGGCGCACCGAACTTGATGGCTTATGTGGCAAGTAAGGGTGCAATTGTTGCCATGACCCGTTCAATGGCAAGAGAGTTGGGGCAGTTCAATATCTGTGTTAACACATTGTCTCCGGGGCTTACTCTGGTTGAAGCAACTGAGTATGTGCCACAGGAACGCCACGATTTATATGTAAATGGAAGAGCGATTCAACGTCAGCAACTTCCACAAGATTTAAATGGAACAGCATTGTATCTACTGTCGGATTTGTCCTCTTTTGTGACAGGTCAAAATATTCCGGTCAATGGCGGTTTTGTCTTTAACTAAGGAGTAGTCAAATGATTACAGGGATCGAGATTTTAAAGTTTGGAGTTGAAGATAGAGCCGCTTCGAACAAATTTTTAGCAGATTTTGGTTTAAGTCAAAGTACTTCTGACATTGAAGGCACAGATTTATATCAAACTCAAAATGGCAGCAAGATTTATCTATTTAATTGTGATGATGACCGTTTGCCACCTGCTATTGAACAAGGTTCAACTTTACGTGAAGTCACTTGGGGTGTTGATAACGCTCAAGACCTCGAAGACTTAGCAGGGCGTTTGGCTGATGTAAATGGTTTTGAGCGTTCTGAAAATACAGTTCAGTGTCTTGACCCAAATGGAATGACTATTCGTTTTGAACAAAGCTTTGTTAAAGATGTTCAAGAACTCAAAACAGAAGGCATTAACCAATACGGCAACATTCAACGCGTAAATGCAGCAAGTCCTGTCTATGAAAAAGGTCAACCTGTTGCGATTGGACATGTGGTGTTCTTCACACCGGATTTAGCAGCAACTGAAAATTTCTATATTGAAAAAGTAGGTTTCCATTTATCTGATGCCTACAAAAATCGCGGTGCATTCTTACGTTGTCGCGGTGAAGGTTATCACCATGATTTGTTCTTGCTCAGTGTGCCAAATAAACCGGCTGGCCTAAATCACGTTGCATTCGTTGTTCGTGATATTCATGAGGTGATTGGGGGCGGTTTAAATATGAATCGTTCGGAATGGTCAACTTTCATTGGGCCGGGACGCCACCCAATTTCTTCTGCTTATTTTTGGTACGTCAACTCACCATTGGGTGGTGCATTTGAATATTACACCAACGATGACTATTTGACAGAAGAATGGCAGCCGCGTGTAGAAGAACACCGTCTAGAGCTTTTCACCGAGTGGGCGATTGAAGGTGGTCTTGATGACACAACCCGCCGTCAGGTGAAGCCTGTTTAACAGGCATTGCTGAACAAGGAAGATGGCTATGGAAAAGATTGTAATTGTAGGTGCAGGGCAGGCAGCAGGTTGGGCGGTAAGCACACTGCGCCAAAATGGTTATGTGGGCGAAATTCATGTAGTTTCAAATGAAGATCAAGTGTTTTATGAGCGTCCGCCACTGTCTAAGCAAGTGCTTTCAAAAGAAGCAACTTATGAAAGTTTGAATCTGTTTTCTAATGAGCAGGTTCAAGAGTTCAACGTTCAATGGCACAAACCTGAAATTGCGACAAAAGTCGACCGTGAACAAAAACAGGTTCATTTAGAAAGTGGTCAGGTTTTGCCCTATGACAAATTGCTGATTGCAACAGGAAGCCGTGCTCGTGTACCAGTCAATACATGGCAGTTCATTCCAAATGTTGTGACCTTACGTAATGTGCATGACTGCGAACGCTTGGCAGAAATTTTAAAGAATGCAAAAAATGTTGCTGTGATTGGTGGTGGTTGGATCGGTCTTGAGATTGCCGCAACTGCACGTAAACAAGGTAAAGACGTTCATATTTTTGAATATGGCGACCGCTTGTGTGCAAGAAGTGTGAGTCCGGAAGTTTCTGCATTTTTAAAAAATATGCATGAAACCCAAGGTACAAAAATTCACTTAGACAGCAAAAGCCTTCACTTGGTTGAAGCTCCTAGCCAAAAAGTTGAAGTGGTGAATCATCCACAAAATAGTCAGTTATTTGACTGTGTTGTGGTGGGTGCAGGCGCCGAGATTGCCAAAGAGTTAGGTGTTCATGCTGGCCTCGATGTGAAAGATGGCATTGTGGTGAACTGTTTTGGACAAACCTCAGATCAAAACATTTATGCCGCAGGCGATGTCGCAATTCATCCGGGCTTGGGCTATTGCATTCAGTCTTGGGCAAATGCACAAAATCAGGCCATTGCCGCAGCGAAATCGATGCTCGGGATTGAAACCGAATACACTGATATTCCATGGCTCTGGTCTGATCAATATCACTTTAATATCCAGATTTTAGGAACTTACCAACCTGAACAAACGAAAGAGTTGGTGATTCGCCAAGGTGGTGAAGATCAGGTGAGCTATTTATATTTGGACCATGAAAATCGTTTGCTGAACATGATTGCAATTAATGATTCAAAATTGGTCAAACTGGCAAAACGTTGGATGCAAGCCAACACCATTTTAGATCCAATACTGTTAGCAGATTCTGAATTTAATGTCATGAAGTTAAAACCGTAAACATTAAATCTGGTTCTCATTACCAAATCGAAGGAATGACACATGAGTAATGAAGAAAAAAGTGGATTAAAGCATTGGGTACCTGCTTTTGTCCTTATGGTGTGTGTGGTACTGGCATTTTTTGACAAGATCAGTATTGCGGTTTTATTTTCAGATCCGCATTTTCAAAACTCGATGGGAATCGCTGGAGATAAAGCCAAACTAGGATGGCTCATGACAAGCTTCTTGCTTTCCTATGGTTTTTCATCAGTCTTTCTAAGCTTTTTGGGTGACATCTTTAACCCAAAGAAAATGCTGTTCTGGAGTGTAACTTCATGGGGTTTACTCATGTTTTGCATGGGATTTACCACCAGTTATTCAGGCATGCTGATTTTACGTGTGCTGCTTGGTTTAGCAGAGGGACCGCTATTTGCTTTGGCCTATACCATTGTTAAGCAGACTTACACAGATCATCAGCAGGCCCGTGCTTCAACCATGTTCTTACTTGGAACGCCGATTGGTGCATTCCTTGGGTTCCCAATCACAGCAAATGTTTTGGCACACCATGACTGGCATACCACTTTTTTTGTGATGGCCGGATTAACACTAATCGCTATTTTCAGCATTGTTTTTGGCTTACGTAACTTGCAACTCAAGAAAACAGTCGAAATTGATGGTGAGAGCAAACGTACCAATTTCAAAGGCCATGTTGCCAATACCAAGATACTTTTGAGCAATAGAGCATTTTGGCTAGTTTGTCTCTTCAACATTGCATTGATGACTTATTTATGGGGCTTAAATAGCTGGGTTCCTTCTTACTTAATGCAAGACAAAGGCTTCAACCTCAAAGAATTTGGGATGTATTCAAGCTTTCCATTCATTGCCATGTTAGTTGGTGAAATCATCGGCGCGTTTTTATCTGACAAGTTAGGTCGCCGCGCAATTCAAGTATTTAGTGGCTTATTACTCGCAGGCATTTTCATGTATGTGATGGTCATTATGACCCAGCCGTTACTGATTATTGCTGCCATGTCTTTAAGTGCGATGGCTTGGGGTTTTGGAGTGGCCGCTGTATTTGCTCTTCTTGCAAAAGTAACGACCTCAAATGTAGGTGCAACGGCAGGCGGAATATTTAATGGTCTGGGTAATTTTGCAAGTGCAATTGCACCCGTACTGATTGGCTACATCGTGATGCAAACCCATAGTTTTAATTTAGGAATTACCTTCTTGGCTGCTGTCGCTGTCATTGGGTCTTTGTTCTTGGTTCCTCTTTTAAAACGTTATTAATTCACTGTATAGGAGTTCAAAAAATGACTACACAACAATTCGAATCGTGGGCACAACCAGAAAATGCTTCTTTAGAAGATTGGTTAAATACACGTATTGCTCGCTTTGAAACTCGTAAATATGACTTTGATGCTTTGAAATTCCAAGCAGATTACGACCCGAAATATCGCCGTGCACAAATGCGTTACATGGGTACGGGCGCAACAGGTGTTGCAAATGATGGCAACACTGTACCAGCAGAAAACTTTACATTTTCGACCATGGTTTTACCACCGCAGTGTGAAGGCCCTTTGCACATTCACCATGATGTTGAAGAAGTTTTCTTTATGCTCCGCGGTGAAATTGATTTGTTCATTGAGCACAACGGCGAAAAATTTGAGACCCGTTTAAAAGAGCGTGACCTGATTTCAATTCCACCGGGAATTTACCGTGGTCTATTTAACCCGGGTCAAGAAGATGCCTTGATGTGTGTGATGTTGGGAACAGGGAAGCCAACAATTCCTAACTATCCACCAGAGCACCCATTATCTCAAATCAAACGTTAATTGTTTGATGAAGTGAATGAAGGGAAAGGAATAAAAATGATGACACTCATTGAAAAGTTAGCAGAATTTCCGGTAAAGACGGTGACCGTTTTAGGTCAGCAACAAGCATATCGGGAAGCTGGTCAGGGCGAATACCTTGTGCTGTTGCATGGCATTAGTTCGGGTTCTGCTTCTTGGGTGAACCAACTTGAAGTGCTGTCTCATCATTTTCATGTCATTGCCTGGGATGCACCGGGCTATGGCAAATCAGATGAACTTTTAACTGATCAGCCGAATGCTACCGATTATGCAAAGCGTTTGGCAGCATTGTTTGATGTTTTAAAAATTGAAAAAGCTATTGTCGTGGGTCACTCATTAGGTGCCTTACAGGCGAGTGCATTTGCTGCACTTTACCCAGAGCGAGTGGAACATTTAGTTGTCGCTAATTTAGCTCAAGGCTATCAACGCCACGATGAACAAACACAAATTCAGGTTTTTGAAAAAAGACCAAAAATGTTGAAAGAGTTAGGTGCTAAAGGCATGGCTGAAAGCCGTGGACCTCATTTGATTTATAGACAAGAACCACAAGCCTTGGCTTTAGTTTCAGAGGTGATGCAACAGTTGACTCTAAAAGGTTTCACACATGCATCGTACTTACTTGCCTATGACGAAATACGTAATTATTTAACCGATTTAAAAGTCCCATGCACAGTCATTGCAGGGCAGCAAGATCAAATCACTCCTGCGTTAGGTATACAAGAGCTTGCTCAGGAATTGCAGTTGGAACAGCACTACATCATCCAAGATGCAGGACATTTAAGTTATGTTGACCAACCGCAAGCATTTAACCAAATTATGTTGACGATTCAGGAACAATCGTAAGAGAGATTAAGGATTATGAGCTTCCAAGTTGAAGGAAAAGTTGCAGTTGTTACCGGTGGCTCATCTGGGATTGGGCTGGCTGCTGTTGAAATACTGGTTGCAGAGGGTGCAAAAGTAGCTTGGTGTGGTCGCGATGAAGAGCGTTTAAATGCTTCTAAGCACTATATTTTAGAAAAATATCCGCATGCCAATATTTTTACCAAAGCATGTAATGTGTTGAAAAAAGAAGAAGTTCAGCAATTTGCCAAAGACGTCAAACTCAATTTGGGCAATGTGGACATGCTCATTAACAATGCTGGACAAGGCCGTGTTTCAAACTTTGAAAATACGCAAGATGAAGACTGGATGAAAGAAATTGAGCTGAAGTATTTCAGTGTTTTACATCCGGTACGGGCTTTTCTTGAAGATTTAAAACACTCTGCAAATGCATCGATTACCAATGTGAACTCTTTACTAGCGTTACAACCAGAGCCACACATGATTGCCACTTCATCAGCACGAGCGGCGTTGTTGAATCTCACTCATTCTTTGGCTCATGAGTTTACTCAGTATGGTGTTCGTGTGAACTCGATTTTACTCGGAATGGTCGAATCTGCGCAGTGGAAACGCCGTTATGAAACCCGTTCAGATTTAAATCTGTCATGGGAAGAATGGACAGGAAATATTGCAAAAAACCGCGGTATTCCGATGCAGCGTCTAGGTCGTCCTGAAGAGCCTGCTCGTGCTTTGGTTTTCTTGGCATCGCCATTAGCATCGTACACCACAGGTTCCACCATAGATGTCTCGGGTGGCTTCAATAAACATTTATAAATATAAGGTGCTGTCATGAAAAAGTTGATGATGATTGGTTTTGGCGCAATGGCAGCAGAAGTACATGCTCATTTGCCTCAAGATCTGCAACTCAAATGGATTGTAGTGCCATCTCGCAGTATTGAAAAAGTTCAATCACAAGTGTCTTCAGAGATTCAGGTGATTTCAGATATTGAGCAATGTGATGGTGAGCCAGACTATGTCATTGAGGTGGCAGGTCAAGCAGCAGTGAAAGAACATGCTCAAAAGGTGTTGGCTAAAGGTTGGACGATTGGTCTGATTTCAGTTGGAACCTTAGCAGATAGCGAGTTTTTGATTCAGTTGAAAGAAACTGCTGAACAAAATAATGCCCATCTGCATTTACTTGCAGGTGCTATTGCAGGCATTGACGGTATTTCTGCGGCCAAAGAAGGTGGCTTGCAAAAAGTCACTTACAAAGGCTGTAAAAGTCCAAAAAGCTGGAAGGGCAGTTATGCAGAGCAATTGGTCGATCTAGATCATGTTTCTGAAGCTACGGTCTTTTTCACAGGAACTGCGCGTGAAGCTGCCATGAAATTTCCGGCCAATGCCAATGTTGCTGCAACCATTGCACTTGCAGGACTTGGAATGGACGAAACCATGGTTGAGTTAACCGTTGATCCAACCATCAACAAAAACAAACACACCATTGTGGCAGAGGGTGGTTTTGGGCAAATGACCATTGAACTGGTGGGCGTGCCGTTACCAAGTAACCCGAAAACATCAACTTTGGCTGCGCTTAGCGTAATTCGTGCTTGTCGCAACAGTGTAGAAGCAATACAGATTTAAGAAGGATTTGATCATGGCAAAGGAAATTTATATTGCGGGTGAATGGCGATTAGGCCGAGGTGCAGTCATTCAAAGCCTGTTTCCGGCAGATCAGTCGGTAAACGCAGAGCTTTCAACGGCAACACTTGATGATGTAAATGAAGCAATTGAAAAAGCGGATCAGGCTTGGCGTCAACCAAGCTGGAGAAATAGCTTGCCGCATGAGCGCGCACGTATTCTCTACAAAGTTGCAGACATTATTGAAGCACGTGTAGACGAATTAGCAAAATTACAAACACGCGATAATGGTAAGCCTTTAACCGAAACTCGTGGTTTAGTGATGAGCGCTGCGGCGACAGCACGTTATGTTGCGGCTGCATGTGAAACACTGAATGATGAGCTTACTACTCAACGCGCTCCAGACTTTATGACCATGAGCGTGCATGAGCCTGTAGGCGTTGTGGCAGCAATTACACCTTGGAACTCTCCAATTGCGAGTGAAGTTCAAAAGCTTGCTCCAGCTTTAGCGGCAGGTAATGCCGTGGTATTAAAACCAGCAGAAGCAACTTCGTTAATTGCTTTAGAACTTGCCAAAATTTTTGAAGAAGCAGGTTTACCAAAAGGTTTGCTGAGTGTGTTAGTTGGGCGAGGTTCTATCATTGGTGATGCAATTGCTCAACATCCGTTGGTTCGTAAAATCTCTTTTACGGGTGGAACAACCACAGGTCGTCACTTGGCTCATATTGCAGCAGATAAACTGATTACCACTTCGCTTGAGCTAGGTGGAAAATCACCAACAATTGTTTTACCGGATGCAGATGTCGAACTGGCTGCTAAAGGCGTAGCGTACGGTATTTTTAGCTCGGCAGGCCAAGCATGTATCGCAGGTTCTCGCTTGTTTATTCATAGCAGTTTGTACGATCAGTTTTTAACGCGTTTGGTTGAAATAACCAAAGGCTTACGTGTGGGCCACCCAGAACAAGCTGGTGTGCATTTAGGGCCACTGGTCAATGACAAGCATTTGCAGTCAGTTGACCGCTATGTACAGCTTGCCAAAAGCGAAGGTGGTCAAGTTCTGATTGGTGGTGAAGCGCTTACGAGTGGTGACTATGCCAAAGGAAGTTATTACTTACCTACCATTATTACGGGTTTAAGTAACAGTGCTCAAACTTGTCAGGAAGAAATTTTTGGCCCTGTTTTAGTCGTTATGAAATATGACAACGAGCAAGATTTAATTGCCCAAGCCAATGACAGTTGTTTTGGTCTTGCCGCAGGCATTTGGACTGAAAGCTACCGTAAAGCTTGGCGCATTGCACGTGCGTTAGAAGTGGGAACGGTATGGATTAACACCTACAAGAAGTTCTCGATTAGTGCACCGTTTGGTGGCTTTAAAGACAGTGGGATTGGGCGCGAAAAAGGCCGTCTAGGCATTTTATCGTACATGCAACAAAAGAGTATTTATATGGGGCTGAATGAACAGCCTAACCCTTGGTGCGATTAATAAATTCAAGGACTGAAAACAAATTTTGAGGAACAGATATGACTGAACGTGTAAATGTAGGCGAAGCAATCGCAAGAGTTTTAGAAGCGCACCAAGTTGATAGTATTTATGGTGTTATTTCCATCCACAATTTACCTATTGCCGATGCAGTAGGGCGCCGTGAAAAAATGCGTTTTGTCGCAGCACGCGGTGAGGCTGGCGCAGTCACCATGGCAGATGCACACTCACGCTTTAAAGGCCTAGGTGTAGCGTTGACCAGTACGGGTGCTGGTGCAGGTAATGCGGTGGGGTCACTCATTGAAGCAATGAACGCGGGTAGCCCTGTATTGCATTTAACGGGTCAAGTTGAGCGTGAATATCTCGATCGTGATGCAAGCTTCATCCATGAAACTAAAGACCAACTTACATTCTTGCGCGCATCAAGCAAAGCGGCGTTTCGTATTACCAGCCCAGACAATGCAGTTGGTGTGATTCGTGAAGCTATTCGTGTCGCAACTACAGTTCCAATGGGACCGGTCAGTGTTGAGTTACCAATTGATGTGCAAGCAGCAGAAATCGATTTGCCACTTAACCTTGGACCTGTCAAAGCACTTGAGTTGCCACAGGCAGAGCAAGCTGAAATTGATTTTCTTGTCAGTGAAATCAAAAAAGCAAAACGTCCGATTTTCTGGATTGGCGGTGGAACTTTAAATAGCGTTGCTGAAGTTAAAGCAATTGCAGATTTAGGTATTCCAGTGGTGTCATCTACGCACGGCCGCGGTATTTTGGCAGATGATCATCCACGTAGTTTAGGTGCTTTCCATAACTCGGCAGGTGTTGAGCAGTTATTAAAAGATGCCGACTTGATGGTTGTGGTGGGTTCTCGTTTACGTAGTAATGAAACTAAAACCTATTCGGTTGAGTTCCCTGAAAATATTATTCAGGTAGATGCAAACCCAATGGCTCAGCAACGTAATTACAAAATCCGAAACTTCATTTGTGGTGATGCCAAAGATGTCTTAACACGTGTGTTAGAACAGCTTCAAGGGACTTCAAAAGTTGATGCCGATTACGATGCTGCTGTAGTTGCTGCAAAACAAGCTGCAATTGATGCACTTCGTAAACAAATCGATCAGTACGCATTAATTTGTGACCACTTACGTGCAGCTTTACCGCAAGACGGCATTTTTGTACGTGACATCACCATGTCGGGTAGTACATGGGGCAGTCGTTTATTCCCTGTACAAGCGCCAAATCAAAACATCCACTCACTTGCGGGTGCAATTGGTTTAGGCCTTGCAACTGCAATCGGTGCTTCAGTTGCTAACCCTGACAAAAAAGTAATTGGTTTGGTCGGTGATGGCGGCTTAATGCTTGGCATTGGTGAGATTGCAACTATGGTGCAAGAAAACACCAATATGGTCCTAATGATTATGAATGACGGTGGTTATGGCGTAATGCGCGGCATTCAAAATAACTACTTTGGTGGTCGTCAGTATTTTAATGAATTGCATACACCAGACTACAAGCTTCTTGGCGAATCAATGGGTGTGAAGAGCTGGAAAGTCGGTAGTGCAGAAGAGTTTAAAACGGTTATTCAAGAAGCTGTCGCTTTTGAAGGGCCAACAGTAATTGAGCTCGATATGAACTCGATTGGACCATTAAAGTTTGCGGGTCCACCGCAAAAGAAACTGTATTAACCAGTTTGGATGGTTTAGTACATATGCGATGGGAGCTACTAAACCATCCTTTTTTTAGATAAATTTTTTTATCTAAAAAACAATAAAAACTAAGTTTTACAGGTAAAACAAATAAAGTTCCAGCAGGACGCTGGAACTCAATCAAGGATGTAGAGATGAAAAAGACTTCATTGATCATGGCATTCATTGCACCGCTTACGCTGGGGGTAAGCGTCAATGCATTTGCAAAAGATTCATTGCTTGAATGGAAAAGTGATGATGGAACAGAGTCATTAAAGTTAGGTGGAGTGGTACGTTTAAATCAACGCTATGAAGATTGGCAAGGGCCAAACCGCGGTTTTGGTAAACTCTATTTTGATATTTTTAGGGTAGATCTAAAAGGTAAGTTCGATGATGCATACATCAATGCCAGCTATCTATTTCAAGATCAACAGAAAACATCTATTGAAAAAGCCTATGTTGGCTATAACCTTGACGCCAATAACAGCATTGAAGCAGGCTTGGTCTATAAACCTTTTACCATTTATCCATATCCACAAAATGGCTGGACTTATCACATTCCATTCTTTCTAGGCTATGGCAACAACATTGCACCAGGGCTTAACTGGAATTATCACGACAAAGATTGGGATGTAAAACTCGGTTATTATCCGCAAATGCTAGAGACTAATCTGCGTTATTCACCTGAAAGTGCAACTTATGATGACTTGGCAGGAAATGCGTTTCCATCTCAAAAAGCCTATCAAAATGAAAAACGCAATCAGGTTAATACCCGCATTGTTCGTAAGTTAGAAACTGATTTTGGTAAGCAAGAGTTTGGTGTATCTGGTGCAATCGCACAGTTGCATAACAAAGTGACTGATAAAGACGGCAAATATTACGCAGTCGGCTTGCATACCGAAAACAACTATAATCGCTTTAATTTACAAAGTTCTGTCATTCACTATCAGTACGATGCTAAAAACCCAGATGGTGTAAATAATGACATGACTTTAATGGGGAATAATGGCTTTACGCCGGCCTATTTCATTGCTTCTGAAGGAACCATTGCCAGTTTAAACCTTGCCTATACGTTGCCTGTGACCAATATGGGTAAGCTAAAAGCTGTTAAGTTTTATAATGATTATAGTTACCTTGATAAAAAACGTGACGATTGGGCAGCTTCTCAAATGAACACTACAGGGATGATGTTTATTGCTTCACCATTTATGGTTTGGGCAGATTATACGTGGGGTAAAAACTCTAATATTATTGGTGGGGCGACCAACTCAACAGGTTATACCTCTGCTACTTCGCCAAACAGCGACAAATGGTTATATCGTATTAACTTTAATATTGGATTTACTTTCTAAACTGAACAGTATTAAAAAAACCACGCAATCGGCGTGGTTTTTTATTTCATAGGTTAAAGCTTTTAATATCTGTTTTTTTCAAACTTATTCCAAAATACAAAGGCGGTCACAAAAGCCAAAATGGTCAGCGCAAAAATATAATACATCGCACCAATATTACTGTACTGACTGAGCCAATGAACTAAAGGCAATGTCATACCACCAACAATGGCATAAGACAAATTATAAGAAAATGAAATGCCAGAGAAGCGAACAGGTGCGGGGAACATTTTGACCATACTGCTCGACACCATACCCACTGTGCCTGAGCATAGACCCAACAACATATATAAACCAAAAATGGTTGAATGTGCCGCGTGCCCCAAACTGTTATAAAAAACTGCTGCTGTGAGAGCCACGGCAAGCGCACCCACCATCATGACTTTGCCACAGCCAAAACGGTCAGCAAAATAGCCTGCCAAAATACAACCGACCATTTGCATAATAATGGCTGCACTTTGCATTTCAAAAGTTTGGGCGCGTTCAAAACCAAATGAACCAATTAATAAATTTGGCATGGCTAAAATCACCACCACCACACAACCTGTTAAAAACCATGTAAATAACATGCCAATAACAACGGCTGTTTTATGTGTTGTTAACACTTGTTTCACTGGCATTTCTTTTGAGATTTCTTTACGAGCTTGCATGGCTTTAAACACAGGCGTTTCTTTTAAATAAGTTCGTAAATAAAGTGCAACTAGGCCAAAAATACCGCCTGCAATGAAAGGTATACGCCAAGCCCAGTCATGGATTTGTCCTTCACTAAAATTAAGTGAAATCCATAAAGACATCAAAGCGCCTAGTAAAATTCCTAAAGATAGTCCCGCAGTCAATAAACCATTTGCCAGTCCAATTTTTCTTTCAGGTACATGTTCAGATACAAAGGTCCACGCTGCTGGAATTTCACCCCCAATCGCAATACCTTGCACCACACGCATAAGCAATAAAAGTAGCGGCGCAAAATAGCCAATATTTTCAAAGGTGGGCAAAATCCCGATAAATAGCGTAGGCAGAGCCATCAATAAAATAGAAAGCGAAAACAGTTTTTTACGCCCGACCAAATCACCAAAGTGGGCCATTACAACTCCGCCTAGTGGCCTAAAAAAGTAACCTGCTGCAAAAATACCGTAAGTATTGAGCATAGCCCAAAATGGGCTGAGTGTACTCGGGAAGAAGAGGTCGGAAATGATTTTGGCGTAAAATACATAAATCACAAAATCATAAAACTCTAAAGCACCACCCAGTGAAGAAAGGGCAAGCGTTCGTTTATCTTCTTTATTCAGATAGCTCGCATCCTGCAAAGTTAAGTCCTGATCCATTTTTTTACTTAATTGTTGTAATTGAAGTTTGGATATTAATGGAAAAGTGAAGTAAAAGTAAATGGAGGAAATTTGTTCTATGGAGAGGCATAGGTTTTAATCACTCAGATAAAAAAGCTTTAAAACTAAAAATGCTTTAGATGAAACAAAAACAGATGTAGGAATGTCTTTTCTTTTGGGCTGTTCAGCGAGACAATAAAATCAGTAATAACCTAATTTCATTAGAGGCCAAGGGATGAGCGTTATTTTGCCAGTTGCCAAGCAGGGTGAAGACATTTTAAAACTGATTGCTGCGCCTGTTTCAGCAAATGAGTTAAACAGTGATTGGCTCTTACAACTCGCGACAGCGATGCATGCGACTATGCTTGAACGTAATGGTGTTGGTATTGCCGCACCGCAAGTTTATATCTCTAAACGAGTCATTATTGTGGCTTCCAGACCAAACCCGCGTTATCCCGATGCACCTGAAATGGATGCCGTAGTGATGGTAAATCCAGAGATTTTAGAGTTCTCAAACGAATTGTGTTTAGGTGAAGAAGGTTGTTTAAGTGTGCCAGATGAACGCGGACAAGTTGAACGTGCAGAAACAGTTAAGGTGAGATATTTAACTTTAGAAGGTGAAGTTGTAGAGACTATTTACCATGGTTTTCCTGCTCGTATTGTTCAACATGAAGTCGATCATTTAAATGGTGTTCTATTTGTAGAAAGAATAATCTAATCTTCTGTTTAAAGTTTTGAAAAACGTATAATGAGGTTGAAATAAATAAGCCATCGGAATTACAATACTTATATCGTGATTTTTAATTCACTCAAAAATTATAATTTTAATATTATCAGCGGATTGTGCTGAAAAATTGCTCGAAAGTGTAAATCTCCTCATTTAAGGTTACTGACCATGAAAACCCCTCTCCCAGATTATTTGGCAAATGTGATAGAAGCCTGTGAGGTAGATAATAGCGGGCATCTAGCTGACTATATTCCAGAGTTAGCAAATGCAAATCCAGACCGATTGGCTTTGGCAATGTCTACGGTAGATGGTGAAATTTATTCGATCGGAGATGATGATACTGAATTCACCATTCAGTCGATTTCAAAACCTTTTGTATATGCCTATGTGATGCAACAGCTTGGCATTGATGCGGTACTCGATAAAGTCGGGGTGGAACCTTCTGGGGAAGCTTTCAATGAAATTTCATTGGGTAAAGACGGCCGTCCGAAAAATCCGATGATCAACTCTGGTGCAATTACCACACATTCTTTAATTCCAGGTAAACATGGTTTACATAGTGCAGAAATTCTACGCCGATTTATGAGCGAGCTTGCAGGACGTGAATTAAGTTTTGATGAGTCTGTTTATGATTCGGAAGTAAAAACAGCATATCGTAATCTTTCGATCGGTTATATGTTGCGAACTGTCGGAATTTTAGAAACCGATCCAGTAGATATTGTGAATGGTTATATTCGCCAATGTGCGATCATGGTTACAGTTAAAGACTTGGTACGTATGGGCAGTGTACTTGCCAATGGTGGCGTCGATCCTAAAACTGGAAAGCGTTTGTTAAACCGATCTGTCGTTAGACAAGTGCTCAGTGTCATGATGAGCTGCGGGATGTATGATGCCGCGGGTGACTGGTTGTCGACTGTAGGTATTCCTGCTAAGAGTGGTGTAGCAGGCGGGATTTTAGGTGTGCTACCGGGTCAGGTCAGTATTGCTGCTTTTTCTCCTCGTTTAGATGAGCATGGTCATAGTATTCGAGGCATCGATATTTTAGAACGGTTATCTCGTGACATGGGATTACACCTCATGGAAGGTACACCTTCTGCACAAACGATTGTACAAAGTCATTACCGCACAGGAAAAGATGCTTCATTAAGTGTATATGTACTTCGCGGTGTATTGAAATTTACTGAAGCTGAAATGTTGTTGCGTATTTTACAAGATGAGACAACTGACCAAAGCACAATCGTCATTGATTTAACCCAAATTTCACTTATCCACGATGTGGGTAAACGTATGTTCTTAGAAGGTGTAGATCGTCTGATTGATGATGGTCATACTCTTGTTTTAGTGGATCCTGAACAACGATTAGATCATGCGAGAACTGGTAAAGATCGTGAGCTTCATGTCTATCACGATTTTGATGATTTGCTCGAAAAGCATGACCTACCTGCAAAAAAAAAGACTTATAGCGACATCGCAGAACTTCTAAACTGCTGAGGTGTTTTTCCTAGATGTCGCTTAAACATCGCACTGAACGCGCTGGGGTTGTTATACCCCAGTGATTCAGAAATTCGAGCAATGGATTCACCATTCGCGATTTTACTTAAGGCAAGTGCAACATGCATTTGCTGGACCCATGCCCGATAAGACAGTCCAGTTTCTTTTTGGAACATACGCATTAGGGTTCTAGAACTCGCACCAATCTCATCAGCCCAATCTGTTAAGTCTTTTGAATGGTCAGGAGTATGTAATAACTCTTGGCAAATTTTTAATAGTCGTTTGTCTTTCGGCCATGGAATCTGAATAGGCAATAAATTGGCCCGATGGATTTCTTCAAAAATCAAAATTTGTAAAGAACGGGAAAGCTCTTGAGACGTCGCCGTATTTGGTGTGTCTTCTCGTTCAATTTCATTTAAACGAATCAAAAGCTCATGCAACAGGTTGCTTACACGAATAATAAAGCAATGCTGACCCATTAGAGCGGCTGCATTTACTTCAACCAACGCCGTATTTAACTTCACGTGACTCAGTGAAATCACACTGTGCTCAACATGAGCAGGAATCCATAAGGCACACATGGGCGGCACAATCCAGACATTGTTGGGTGTAAACACCTGAATATTTCCTGTGGATGCATACAAAAACTGCGCACGTGTATGTGTATGAGTAGGGGTGATTTCTCGGTAAGAATGCTCAGAAGATAGCCCAATCACAAGTTCAGACAAATCAGACTGAATAAGAGAATCGGACATAAACTATCCTGAAAATTGTCACTTATACAATGATTGTTGGAAGATAACTTTATAAGCGACAATTTACAATAAGGATCTTACTTAGAACATTGGAGTTTTTCAGGTATGACGTCTTCAATACAATTGAAAGATGGTATTGCTAATACCGTTGCAAATGATCAGCCTCAAGGAATGATTATTAAAATTGTAGGCGCCGTGGCGGTCGCACATTTACTGAATGATTTAATTCAGGCCGTGTTACCCGCTATTTATCCAATGCTAAAAGCAAACTTTTCTCTGAGTTTTGCCCAAGTCGGCCTGATCTCATTTGTCTATCAAATTACAGGTTCGCTGCTACAGCCTTGGATTGGACTTTATACCGATAAACATCCAAAACCGTATCTCCTACCACTCGGAATGATGGTCACATTCTGCGGTATTATCTTGTTGGCATTTTCACCAAGCTTTACTGTGTTGTTATGTGCATCTGCGCTTATTGGAGTAGGGTCTGCAACTTTTCACCCTGAAGCTTCGCGGGTGGCAAGAATGGCTTCGGGCGGGCGCTTTGGGACAGCTCAGTCGACTTTTCAGGTGGGTGGAAACACAGGTACTGCCATTGGCCCGTTATTGGCAGCATTACTGATTGTTCCATTTGGACAGCATGCAGTAGCAGGCTTAGTGATATTTGCACTTTTAGCCATTTGGGTTTTATTTGGTGTAAGCCGCTGGACGGTGAGCCATGCTAAAAGTCAGGTAGCTACACGTGCAAACCAAGCACAGAGTAAATTGCATGGTCGCAAGCTGATTATTGCCTTGGGCACGATTAGTGTGTTGATGTTTGCTAAATTTACCTACATTGCCAGCATTAGTAACTATTTTACTTTTTATCTTATTCAAAAGTTCCATATTGGCATCCAGACCGCTCAGTTGCATTTATTTGCCTTTTTAGCAGCTGTTGCTTTAGGTACATTTGCAGGTGGTCCAATTGGTGACAAAATTGGCCGCAAAGCTGTTATTTGGGTTTCATTTGTTGGTATGGCGCCGTTTGCATTAATGATGCCGTATGCAAACTTGTTTTGGACAACAGTTTTTTCGATCATTGCAGGTTTGATATTGTCATCTGCCTTTGCAGCCATGGTTGTTTACGCACAAGAAGCTGTGCCGGGTCGTGTCGGTATGATTGCAGGTTTAATGTTTGGTCTTATGTTTGGGGTAAGTGGTATTGCCGCAGCAGGTTTAGGGCATTTAGCCGATATTAACGGCATTGAATGGGTATTTGGTTTATGTTCATTGTTGCCATTACTTGGTTTTGCAACTGCATTTTTACCAAACACAAAAGTTAAATAAATGAAAAGACTCTCAGTCATATGCAGCTGAGAGTCTTTTTTTAGCTAAATATAGCTCCAATTAAAAAACTATTTTTGAATACCAAATTTAAATACGGTGACACTGTTATAAGTTTGATTTGGGTTTAAACGTGTAGAAGGGAAGGATGGTTGATTCGGACTGTCTGGAAAATGCTGTGTTTCTAACGCTACCGCATCTGCTTGTCGATAGAGCACACCATTTGCACCAACAACATTTCCTAATAAATGATTCGCCGTATACATTTGGACGCTTGGTTCAGTGGTTAAAACCTGCATTGTTCGTTTAGATTTTGGATCAACCACATGAGCAGCAAGATTGAGTTTACCTTGAGACTTCTGATTAATCACCCAAGTTTGGTCATAGCCATATCCATACGCCAATTGCTTATTATTTGTTCGAATGTCTTTCACAATAGCCTTTGGCGTCCGAAAATCAAAAGGTGTACCCGCAACTGAAGCAATCTCACCTGTGGGTAAAGAATTTTGATCGGTTACCAATATACGGTCTGCATTGAGTTGTACAACATGATCAAGCACACCATAAGGGTTATTACCAGCGCCTGATAAGTTGAAATAACTATGGTTAGTGAGATTGATGAATGTCGGTTGATCAGTTTTGGCTTTATATTCAATTTGAAATTCATTTTGATCTGAAAGACTATAGATCACTTCCACATCTAATTTTCCGGGAAAGCCTTGATCTCCATTTGGACTAGTTAACTTAAGAGACGCTTTAACAGTTTCACCTTTAGAAATTAGGGGCTTAACTTGCCAAATACGTTTATCAAAACCGGGGTTACCGCTATGTAATGAATTCGGTCCATTATTTTTTTCGAGGTTATATGTTTTTCCATCTAAGCTAAATTTAGCATTGCCAATGCGGTTTGCATAACGACCAATCAATCCACCAAAATGAATACCTTCTTTAGTATCAGTGACTTCATAGCCTTTTAGATCATCGAAGCCCAAAACGATATTATTTTGTTTACCTTGTGCATCGGGAGTCAAAATCTGTGTAATTACACCACCAAAACTAATAAAAGATACGGAGACTCCTTTGTTATTGCTCATGGTGTATAGATCAACTTTTTGCCCGTCTTGAGTCGTTCCATATGGTTTTACATTTAATGTTGCTGCATTTGCAATTTGCGTAAAGCTATAGATCGTAAAAGTTAAAATTACTAATTTTTTCATGCTTATACTCTAGTTTTTAATCGTAGGCTTGGATGAATATAAGATTGATTTTTCGTCTTTTTAAAGAGTTTTTTATTATATATAGTGTTAATGATGATTAGCACTGTTAACGCTAAGCATTGAACAAGCTGGCACTAATCCTATTAATAAAACTCAACGGTAAGTTATTTTTATGAATCATCCCGACTCGGTTTTAAAATTTTCGCTTGGTCTTAATGGCTTGTCATTTGACTTAGACAAGCAGCACATTCAACTTGAAAAGGGCTTGGGTTTTGTTAATGCAAAAAGTATTAGCTATGGCGTTATTGATGAGCTGGCTATCGAAAAGATGATTTATTTTATTGAAGAAATCATAGAGTCTCAGCCGCTAAGAAATTTAAATATAAGTAGTGTAGCGGTTACGTCTGATGCGGCGATGACACAACTGAGCGAGTCATTCTTTAGTGCTAAAAAGCAAATCAGCCGTATTGAGCTTGAGCATGGGTTTAATGATTTTATTGAGCGTTTGAGCTATTACACAAACCAAGTGGCTCCAGATCAGCTTTATATTTTTATCTACTTTGTATTTATTCGAGAGATGATGCATCACTTAAGAATTGAGGCAATTCAAATCCTTTAACAAATGACTTTAAAAACGTAAAAAATAGGGAATAACGGATAGTAGAGTACCAATGCCACTAAGTAAGACATTACTTTCAATAAAATAAGGGAAAATCATTAAAACTAAACCCACAGTAAAAGGCACAGTCATTTTTTGCTTTTTTCCATAGAGAAAATAGCCGAGTCCAATTGAGCTAAAGATTACGCCGAGAAAGAGTTGAGTTGTGTTCATGATAATGTTTCGTGCATTGTTATGCTCTGGCAGATAGTATGCTAAGACTCTTAAAAGAATATTTAAAAATAAGAGAGTAGTGATATAACCTTATAACAAGCACTTAAAACTTCCATCGCGTGATTTACGTAACAATATGACCGATACAGAACAGTAGCTATGGCAAATATTACGTCGTAAGCAAATTCTAGGATTACAGTTTTATGGAAAAAAGCCAATTCTTAATTTTATCGGGGATTTTTATTGCTCTGCAGCGAACTTCGTCATTGAGTGTGATGGTGGGCAGCATACTACCGATGAGATAAATTATTTAAGTGGTTGTATTTTATTGATAATTGTGTAATGTGGGTGAAATTGAGAAAAAAGAAATGTAGAGATTTAGACAGAAAGTGAATGCTTAAAACAAATTGTTGAAATTTAATTCAATTTTTTATACATTTTTAATTATTAGTATGAGAATCAATGTATGAAAATATTTAAGAAAGAAATTCTAGCGCATAACATTGAGTTAAGTATTTTACATATTGAAAATTTTGATCAAAAATTTCTAGAAAAAATAGATAAAAGTATTGTGAAAATATGTGAGGGAAAATCTGATAGTAGTTGTGATGAAGTAAAGAAAAGAATGGTCAGCTTTTTAAAAGGTAAAGATGAAAAAAAAATTCACGGTTCTATAGCAGAATTTTTTTTGCATTTATATTTAAATAGTATGAAATACAAACAAGATTGCCTTTTTTTTAATCTTGAAGAGAATAGTGTAAAAAAAGGGTTTGATGGTGTTTACACTAAAAACAATGAAATATATTTAATGGAGAGTAAGTCTGGTAGATTTGATACAAAATCAATATCACATATTTCAAAAATAAAGGAATCATATACTGATTTGGAAAAATATTTATCAGGTACGAGTGCTAAAGGTTTAGGAAATCCATGGATAAATGCTTTTAGTCATGCTAATCAAGTTAGTGTTAGAACAAAAAAAAGTGTAAGAGATAAGATCAAGCAAATACAAAGAAATTTTGAGAATAATATTTTTTCATCCGTTAATGATTTTAATATTATTCCATGTTCAACGATTTATTTAGATGGCAATTGGGATGAGAAGTGGTCAAATGAACTAATTAAAAATAAGCATAAGTTGAATGGTCTTTGTGGTAAGCGTATTGAAATTATATCTATAACAAATTTAGATGTAACGAATTTTAAAAAATATATAGGGCTTTAATTTAAATGAGCGATATTTCAGAAATTAAACGTCTGAGTAGTATTGATGGTTTTAGATCAATTGTAGAAAAACTTGTTCTAGATATGGTATTGGAGCAAGATGAAATAAATTTTATATTATCAGTTGTGGTGGTTCTTATCGAGGAATATGAGGGAAATAAAAATAAATTCTCATATTTGAGTTTTTCATACTTTATTTTGTTGAAATTATCAAAAGTCAATAATTATTATCAGCCTTTATATGATTTAAGTGTTAATTTGGGGCTATATCCAATTTCTAGATTTATCTTTAAAAATCAATTATTGCCTTCACCTTCACTTGAAACAGTCATTAAAGATGTACAAATTGATGAATATAAAAATGGAAATATTGTTGAAATGCATCATCAAAGGAGTAGCAGATTTGATATTTTAATGAGTGAAAATTTAGATAATTCATATATTGCTCCAACATCATATGGAAAAAGCTCATTAGTAAAAGATATTATAAAAAAGTATTCAGATAAAAACATTGCACTAATAGTACCAAGTAAGTCACTTATTTCACAGAATTTAAGTGATCTTAGAAGTGTTTTTTTAGATAGGAAAATTATTTTTCATGATGATATGTTTGATGGTGGAACTAGTAATATTTTTGTTTTAACCCAAGAAAGAGCTCTAAGAATTTTTTCTAAATTTAATTCATTTTACTTTGATTGTTTGATAATTGATGAAGCTCACAATATTTTTGAGAGTGATAGTAGAGCAATATTATTAACTAGATTGATTAGAAGGAATAGACGTCGGTTTAAAGATTCTAAACATTATTATTTATCACCATTAATTAATGATTCAGATAATTTGAAAGTAGAGGAGAGTCAATTAATATTTGAAAGAAAAATAAAATTTAATATTAAAGATCCTGATCTTTATGAGTATTTAGATAATGGTAGTTCATATAAATATAATAGATATTTTGATGAATTATATAAGGTTTCTGAGAATGATAATATTCAAGATTATATCTTAAAAAACTCTGAAGTTAAGAATTTTATCTATCTTAGATCACCTAGGAAGGTTGAAGAGTTTTCTAGATTTTTAAGTGAATCATTGAGGTTTAAGTCAGAGTTGAATGAGCTTGCAAATCTTATTGCTGAAAATGTGCATGAAGAGTTTTATTGTGTAGATTACTTAAGAAAAGGGTTAATTTATTTACATGGGCGATTGCCAGATTTTATTAAGGATTTTTTAGAGTATAAATTTAAAACAGATAAAAATATAGTCTATTTAGTTGCTAATTCAGTGGTATTGGAGGGGGTTAATTTTCCAATTGATACTTTATTTATTGCAAATACTTATAAAATGAAACTAAAAGAGCTTAATAACTTGATTGGAAGAGTAAATCGGCTGAATGATGTTTTTAGTGAACAAAATTATAATTTAGATAAACTTAGTCCAAGAATTCACTTTTTAAATGATCAATATTTCAGCGGTAAAAATTCTAGAATGTATAATAAAATGAAACTGCTAAGAAATTATGTTTTTGAAGATGAAGTCAAAAACCCTATTTTATTAAAAGGATTATCGGAAGAAAATTCTTTTGACACTTCTATTGGTGGTTTATTAGAGGATTTGGAAGAATTAGGATTTGTAAAAGTTAAGGATATAGAAGATTTTTTAATAGTTAATGAAGATAATGAGGAAAGTTTTTTCTTAAGGATGTTGTTGGAGAATAATATTCATAGTTGTTATAGTTCTTTTAATGAAGTTTTCGAGATATTACAAAGTAAATTAGATTCTAATGATTGGTTAGATTTAGATTTGGTTGATAAAGTTTACTTCTTTTTCATTAAAGATATGGATTACTACCTACAGCTACGTATGGGTAATCTTTTACGATTCAATAGATCTAAAGTCAGAGATTTTTATAAGAATTTTATTGTAGATTCTCACTCTTTGTCCTTAAAAGCACAAATTAATTCTATGGTTGGATATTTTAACTATCTTAAGCGAAATGACTCTTATATCTATCATTTTTTCTATATTGGTGAAGGATTTGGTGAAATTTCAGGTAAAAATGAAAATGGTAGAAAGTCTTATATTAATCTTTCATTGAAAAGTTATAAAGAGCTCGTAAATATTGCAATAATAAAAATAAAAAATGAAACTGATTTTATTAGTTTTACATTTTCTAATTTTGTAAATGTTCTTCATCAGATTGGTGTGGTTAGTGAGAGTGAATATAATAATTTTATGTATGGGACTGAAGTTAGAGAGAATATTGAATATATAAAAATAGGATTAAGTATTCCATTAATTAGTTTGTTGAAAAATAATGATCAGATAAAAAATTTAAATATTCAAAATGGAAGGTTATCTTATACTAGAGATTTTTTAATATTTTATAAAAATCTTGATGCTCTGAAAAAGTTTGAAATCAGTCGCTTATTCAGCCAAGAGTTAAATGTAGACTCGGATTAAATCAGCTAATCCGAGTCTGATTGTAGTTATATTACCGAATCATCTAAATTCGGTCCTAACCAACGCTTCGCTTCGTCCAGTGTCCAACCTTTACGTTTTGCATAATCTTCAAGTTGGTCTTGAGAGATTTTACCGACGTTAAAGTATTCACTTTGAGGGTGCGAATAATAGAAACCACTTACCGAAGATGGTGGCATCATTGCAAAGTGCTCAGTCAGTTTGGTGCCGATTTTATCTGTAGAACCTAACCAGTCAAACAACACCGCTTTTTCAGAGTGCTCTGGACACGCTGGGTAACCCGGCGCAGGGCGAATACCGACATATTTCTCTTTAATCAGTTCTTCATTGCTGAGCTGTTCATCAGCTTTATAACCCCAGAACTCTTTACGAATGCGTTCATGTAAGTGTTCGGCAAAGGCTTCTGCAAAACGGTCTGCCAACGACTGAACTAAAATTGCAGAGTAGTCATCGCCTTTGGCTTTGTATTCATTCGCTAATTCTTCTGCACCAAAAATCGATACAGTGAATCCACCTAAGTAGTCCTGTTGCTCACGGTCAGTACGAATGTAATCTGCCAAAGACAAGTTTGGTTTACCTGTGACTTTGTCTGATTGCTGACGTAAATGTTCAAATGTGTGCGTAACATTTTGACGAGCTTCATCAAATACGCTGACGGTGTCGGCGTCAGTGCGCTGAGCAGGGAACATACCAAATACAGCACGTGCATCAAAAAGGTTGTTGTCGATAATATCTTTCAACATTGCTTGAGCTTGGTTGTACAAATCTGTTGCAGCTTCGCCAACCACTTCATCTTGTAAAATTTTCGGGAACTTACCTGCCAAGCTCCAAGAAATGAAGAATGGTGTCCAGTCAAAATATTCCACAAGTGTTGCAAGCGGGTAATTAGTTAAGACCTTTGTTCCCAAAAGATTAGGTTTTGCAGGAACATAGCTTTCATCAATTTTAAAGCCATTTTGAACAGACTCTGCATAAGTCAGCTTGGCAGCTTTTGGTTGTTTGTTGGCTAAGCGCTCACGAATTTTGACATATTCAGCACGGTGCTCTTCAATGAATTTGCCACGCATTTCTTTTGAAAGTAGGGTCGTTGCAACACCTACAGCACGTGAGGCATCGGCAACATAAATCACTGCATCATTTTGATATTGAGGGTCGATTTTTACTGCAGTGTGAGCTTTAGAAGTCGTCGCACCACCAATCAATAAAGGAATGTTAAAGCCTTTACGTTGCATTTCTTTCGCAACAAATACCATTTCATCTAAAGATGGGGTAATCAGACCTGACAATCCGATGATGTCACATTTTTCATCAATTGCAGTTTGTAAGATTTTCTCGCAAGGAACCATCACACCAAGGTCAACAATGTCGTAGCCATTACAGCCGAGTACTACACCTACAATATTTTTACCAATATCGTGTACGTCGCCTTTAACAGTTGCCATCAAGACTTTACCTTTAGATTGGCTACCTGTTTTTTCAGCTTCAATGTACGGGTTCAGCCATGCTACAGCTTGTTTCATAACACGTGCAGACTTCACGACCTGCGGTAAGAACATTTTGCCTGAACCGAATAAGTCACCTACAACATTCATACCATCCATCAAAGCGCCTTCAATCACATCTAATGGACGTTTCGCTTTTAGGCGGGCTTCTTCGGTATCTTCATCGATGTATGTGGTAATACCTTTGACTAACGCATATTCAAGACGTTTTTCTACAGGTTCATTACGCCATTCAAGATTTTCGGCTTCACGTTGAGCACCACTATGACCACGGAATTTTTCAGCCACTTCAAGCAGTTTTTCAGTAGCAAGTTGCCCAGATTCACCTTGGTTCTGGTTTAAAACAACATCTTCAACTGCATCTTTGAGTTCTTTGGGAATATCGTCATAAATCGCCATTTGACCGGCATTTACAATCCCCATGGTCATGCCTTGTTTGATGGCATGGTACAAGAACACAGAGTGAATCGCTTCACGAACAGGCTCATTTCCACGGAACGAAAATGAAACGTTCGATACACCACCAGAAATCATGGCATGTGGTAGGTTCTGTTTAATCCAACCTGTGGCTTCAATAAAATCGACGCCATAGTTATTGTGTTCTTCAATCCCCGTTGCAACTGCAAAAACGTTCGGGTCAAAAATAATATCTTCAGCAGGGAAGCCCACATCATTGACCAAAACATCATAAGAACGTTTACAGATTTCACGCTTACGTGCAGCAGTATCTGCCTGACCTGTTTCATCAAAGGCCATCACAATAACCGCTGCACCATATTGACGGCACAGGCGAGCTTTTTCGACAAACTCGTCATAACCTTCTTTTAAGGAAATTGAGTTAACAACAGGTTTACCTTGTACACATTTTAAGCCAGCTTCAATGATTTCCCATTTTGATGAGTCAATCATGATTGGCACACGTGAAATATCTGGCTCAGATGCCACAAGGTTTAAGAAATGTACCATCGCATTTTGCGAATCGAGCATCCCTTCGTCCATGTTAATGTCAATAATCTGAGCACCAGCTTCCACTTGTTGCTGTGCAACTTCTAAAGCTTCGGCAAAGTTTTCTTCACGAATTAAGCGTAGGAATTTTTTTGAACCAGTAACGTTGGTACGTTCACCCACGTTAACAAACAATGAGTCATCATAAATATTAAATGGTTCTAAACCACTTAAGCGGCAAGCAGGCTTAGTTTCAGGAATTTGACGTGGTGCAATGTCTTTTACAGCATTGGCAATAGCGCGAATATGATCTGGTGTCGTACCACAGCAACCGCCAGTAATGTTAATTAAGCCACTTTCCGCAAATTCTTTTAAGAAGGCCGCGGTTTGCTCTGGAGTTTCGTCATATTCGCCAAACGCATTTGGTAAGCCTGCATTTGGATGGGCAGAAATGAAAGTATCAGCAACATCAGACACGGTTTTAACGTGAGGACGCATGGCATCTGCACCAAGGGCACAGTTGAAACCAATTGAAAGTAAGTCACCATGACGTACAGAGTTCCAGAATGCTTCGGCAGTTTGACCTGTTAAGGTACGACCTGATGCATCGGTAATGGTCCCTGAAATCATGAGCGGTAGTTCATGACCAATTTGCTTAAAGACTTCTTTCACCGCAAAAATTGCAGCTTTACAGTTTAATGTATCAAAAACGGTTTCAATCAGAAGGATATCTGCACCACCTTCAATCAGCGCATGAGTTGCCTCAATATAATTTTCTTTTAGCGCATCAAAGGTAATGTTACGAAAGGCAGGGTCATTTACATTGGGTGAAATCGAACAGGTACGCGATGTTGGGCCGAGTACACCCGCTACAAAGCGAGGTTTATCTGGAGTTGAATATTTTTCACAGGCTGCTTTAGCTAAACGCGCAGCTTGACGGTTAATCTCTGGAACAAGATCTTCCATGTGATAATCAGACATTGAAACACGCGTGCCGTTAAAGCTGTTGGTTTCGATAATGTCCGCCCCTGCATCAAGATAAGCTTCATGAATACCTTGAATGATGTCTGGCTGAGTAAGCACTAAAAGGTCATTGTTACCTTTTAAGTCATGTGCCCAATCGGCAAAACGCTCACCACGGTAGTCGGCTTCTTCCAATTTATGGCGCTGGATCATCGTTCCCATTGCACCATCAATAATCAGAATGCGTTTAGCAAGAAGCGCTTTTAGGGTGGCAAGCGTAGACATAGAAAACCCCGATCTTTTATATGAATTTAAAAATGCGGCGCTATTGTAACAGAATAGCAGCACAATTGATGATCTATGACGACCCACCATTCACCGTAAATTAGTCGTAAAAAAAAAGTGTTTTCGAACAAATGGAGACTGTTTTTTCATCAAATATTCATGAAATGATCATGATATTGAAATATTTCATCTCCAATATTTCGTTTTATGACAATTAGGATGTTTAAAAAATGGTCATTTGGGTGATTTTTTTGATATTTTTGCTTTAAAAATAGTCACAAATAGGGAATATATAAATTGATTTAAATTATTGTATTTTAATAAAAAAATAAATTGAGTAGAGGAAAGGTGCATCAAATGAGGTCAAAATATGAAAAATTGACTTCATCAGGGGCTGCTTTGTCATATAATTGTCATAATTTAATTTAAGAATACAGAGGATTTTTTTATCCTCTTACCGTCTGCATGAATTCTAATCTACCCCCTGTTTCGGATTCAAAACTTGCGGCAAACCTGCAAGTCAAATCGACGAATGTACATGTCCCGACACCCAAGTTTTTTATGCCGGTGTTTCTGACGATTATTGTTGCAACACTTATTTATATTGGATTTCAGGTGAGTGCTGATTTAGCACATGTACCACCTTTGAGTCTTTATTCGGTTATCCTTTTATCTACTGCACTCTTTATTGCTTTAGGCTTTGAGTTTGTAAATGGATTTCATGATACTGCAAATGCAGTAGCAACAGTGATTTACACCAATGCTTTACCTGCACCAGTTGCAGTTATGTGGGCAGGTTTTTGTAATTTTCTTGGGGTAATGGTTGCAAGCGGCGCAGTCGCTTACGGCATTATTGCATTGTTGCCTGTTGAACTCATTATGAACATGGGTAGCGGTGCAGGTTTCGCAATGGTTTTTGCGCTTCTTATTGCTGCGATTCTCTGGAACTTAGGTACTTGGTTCTTGGGTATTCCTGCTTCTAGTTCTCATACCTTGATTGGTTCAATCTTAGGTGTGGGCATTATGAACCATCTGTTGAGTGCATCGACTGGCGTAACGACCAGTGGTGTCGATATGGATCAGGTGATTAAAGTCGGTAAGGCATTATTGTTTTCACCTTTAATTGGTTTTGCTTTTGCAGCGATTGTATTCTTGTTGGTTAAAACTATTTTTAAACGCCAATTAGAATTATTCCAGCCACCAGAAGGTAATAAACCACCACCAGCAATCATTCGTGCAATTTTAATCTTTACCTGCACAGGTGTAAGTTTTGCACATGGTTCTAATGACGGTCAAAAGGGTATGGGTCTCATCATGCTGATTTTGGTTGGTTTGGTACCGTTAGCTTATTCAATAAATAAAAACCTTGATACACAACAGGTTCAATCATTCCACCAGCTTTCGTCTCAAACTGCTGTTTTATTAAACCATAATCAGCAAGAACTGACTGATGAAAAAGCGCGTACAGTTTTGACTAAATACATTCAAACTAAGCAACAAACACCTGAAGTTGTACCTGCATTGGCAAGTATGACTGATCATCTGGGTGCGCGTGTTTCTAGCTATAGCAACTTAAAAGACATTCCAGAAGCTGCGATTAGTGAAATTCGTAATGACATGTATTTAAGTACAACAACGTTTAAACGTTTGGACAAAGCAGATGCTCTACCAAAAATGGATCAGGCTCAGCAAAAGCTTGTGAAAGATTATCGTAGTAGCTTAGATTCATTCTTACAGTACATTCCAAACTGGGTGAAAGTTGCAGTTGCTTTGGCACTTGGTCTTGGCACCATGGTTGGCTGGAAACGTATTGTTGTGACTGTAGGTGAGCGTATTGGTAAGCATCATATGACTTATGGTCAGGGGATGTCTGCTGAACTTGTAGCAATGAGCACAATTGCAGCTGCTGACGGTTTAGGTATGCCTGTTTCAACAACACACGTTTTAAATAGTGCTGTTGCGGGTACTATGGTCGCGAATAGATCAGGCTTAAACTTCAATACAATCAAAACAATTTTATCTGCATGGGTATTTACACTACCTGCAACAATCTGTTTGTCAGGTGGTTTGTACTGGTTATTCTTACAGTTTGTATAAACGCATTTAAAAAATTAAAGCCACTGTAAACAGTGGCTTTTTTTATTTGTTTCTTTTTAAAGTTCAGTCTATTTTCATGTACATTCAATTATAAATTAACAAGTCGTTATAGAGCATTAAACAGCTTTAGAGGCTGGGCTTAAAACTTTGATATCAGGATAGATTATGGATGCGGTTCAAATAGATCAGCTAAAACAACAATTTCCACTTATTGAGACATTGCAGGCCTATCAAGAGACATTCTGGTTTACACCTCATTGCTATCCCTTAAAAGAAGCTTTAGAAAAAGTTGGTCTCACAGTAGAGGACGTAAGCGAAGCCGAAGCCAGATTAGATCGCTTTGCACCTTATTTAGCAAAGGTGTTTCCTGAAACTCAAGCACAACATGGCAAAATTGAATCAGATATTGTTGAAATTGCGAACATGCAGCAAGCATTATCTTCAGCGGAACAAGTACAGTTGAATGGAGCATTCTGGCTAAAAAAAGATAGTCATTTACCTATTTCAGGTTCAATTAAAGCACGTGGCGGAATTTATGAAGTCTTGGCTCACGCCGAAAAGTTGGCAATTGAGGCAGGGCTTCTCAAGTTGGAAGACGATTACAGTAAGTTAGATCAAGATTCATTTAGGGCATTCTTTTCTAAGTATCAGATTGCAGTAGGTTCTACAGGCAACCTTGGGCTTTCTATTGGCATCATGAGCGCCAAACTGGGTTTTAGAGTCACTGTTCACATGTCTGCCGATGCGAGACAGTGGAAAAAAGACAAACTACGTTCATTGGGCGTCAATGTTGTGGAATATGCAAGTGATTATGGCGTAGCTGTTGAAGAGGGAAGAAAAGCAGCAGAGCAAGACCCACATTGCTTTTTTATTGATGATGAAAACTCAAAAACGTTATTTTTAGGCTATGCAGTTGCAGGAATACGCCTAAAACAGCAATTTAAGCAAAAGCAGATTGTAGTTGACGCTGAACACCCATTATTTGTTTATTTGCCGTGTGGCGTTGGTGGTGGCCCTGGTGGTGTGAGTTTTGGACTAAAGCTGGCTTTTGGTGAGCATGTACATTGTATTTTTGCAGAGCCAACCCATTCGCCATGTATGTTACTTGGTGTCCATACAGGCTTGCATGATCAGATTTCAGTGAATGATATTGGCCTCGATAACGTAACTGCCGCAGATGGGCTTGCAGTAGGCCGTGCTTCAGGTTTTGTTGGACGTGCTATGCAACAGTTAATTGATGGCTACTACACAATTAAAGATGAGCGTTTATATGAGCTGATTGCGCTTTTAAATCAAACTGAAAATATTCAGCTTGAGCCTTCTGCGGTGGCAGGAATGATGGGACCTTACTATGTTCAGATGAGTCCTGATTATTTGGCTTTACATCAACTAACAGCAGAGAAATTACAACAGGCAACCCATGTGATATGGGCGACAGGAGGCGGTATGGTGCCACCTAATGAAATGCAAAAATATCTATCACACTTTCAAAATAAATAGCTAAATACACAAAAAAGCCCAATTCTAGAATTGGGCTTTAATCAAATTATTTTTTAGATGATTTTCCAAAAGGTAGTTTTTCGGTTGCGAAACCATAGATTGCAGCAAAAGGCAGCGCAGTTCTTGCCAAATAAGCAACACGCCACAATCCGCCGTGGTTGGCACCTTCCATCATGAGTTCAAGCGGATGGTCCAGCTCAGTTTCAGGATTTGCTACTGAAGACTCATTTCTTAAGTCATGAATCCAGATTGCCGCCATAATGGCATTGGTCGTTTCAGGGCTAAATGCTTCTACATCAAATAGCTCTGCACCATTAAAAGCTGCTTTCAACAATGGATTTTTAGTCACAGAGTGAGTGGTTGTAGATGGAGCAATATTAATACTTACATGTTGTCCCTGATGGCGGGCCAAAATAGCACGCCATTGTTGAATACGTTTTGCCAAGGCATAGTTTGGACCTTGCTCAACGACTAGACAGTCGGCAATACCATATGTTTTTCCATTTTCACACGCAATTAAGTCTTGATAGGGCGCTTGAAAAAAACGTTTTAACGAAAGTGTAGAAAGACCTTTCACTGCCATTTTCTGTATTTTTGTGCGTGATTTAAATTTTTGTTGAGCAGCTTTGGCTACTTCTTTAGGAACCGCATAAACATCAGTTGGAGTACACATAAACATAAGGCTCGTATCAGACTTATGTTCGCTCACAAATTGCATGATGCTATCCATTGCCATGGAAACACGAACATGCTTTTCACCATCTAAATATGCGATTGCGGCTAAATCTAACTTTTGCGGAAATTGAACTAACCACTGTGCAATTTCTGGTAATTGAGTCAATAAATTTGCACCCAATTTATCCCTTAATTCAGAAACTTTTGCTGATGAATCAATTTGTTCAACACTTGGCGCAATGAGGGTTGCGTTTCCTTTTTGAATCGTATTTAAAATCTTGCCCCAAACACGTGGGTTTGGTAAGTCGACAGCAATAATATTCGCTTTCCATTTGGCTAACCAAGGAAGAGGGCCTGCTTCTGAAGCTGCACCAAACAACACCATGGTACGGTCAGATAAATCAAACCATTCTGGGTGGGCAGTAGCTTCACGTAAAGCTTTTGCATGACTTGGTTCAATAATACCAGCCTCTTCCCAGCGTTGAATTTGGTCTAATAAGCTTTGCCCACTGAGTTTTTGCCCTTTGTAAGGAACATACCATTCTGGGGCTGCTTCACTTTCACCTTTAAGTTTTACTGTATGAAGTGGCGTAGAGGAAGCAATATGAACCGCATCTTTTAAAAGATAGTGTTTACTATCACGATAATAATCAAAAATATGGTGAGCTTTATGCAAACCTTGCTTAGCAATAGTAATTGGGTTGCTACTATTAGAGATCCCTTGTTTAACAAGTGCTTTAAAATATATAGGGTAGTTTTTTCGCCAATTTTTTTCATTCAGCACTTGTTGCGCGATTTTATTATCTACAACAGATAAGGCCTCTGACAAAATCTCTTGGCCTGTAAGAGATGTGCTTTGTTTTTTTGTTGAGGCGTGTACTGGAAATTGCAGACCTTCGGCTTGACTTGTGCTGGACATAAAATATCTCGTTATACGACAGGGTTAATATACAGATGTATACATTATCTATGCCAGTGAAAGGAAACGAGTGGCAATAACTGACAAAATAATATTGATTATTTATGTGATGAAACATTAAATAGTGATTTATTGTGATAAATTCATCTCATTATGGTCTTAATTTTTTTCACATTTTTAGAACATTTTTATAGACTTATGTTACATAAATGATTATTTTGTATGAAGCAAATACATCAGTTTTAACCTGAAGGTAGAATGTTCAAAATGTATCAATAATACAGATACAGAAATGATTAAAAATTAGACTTTTTTATTAAAAGATAAGAAGAGTCAGACTGAATAAGAAAGAATTGGGGTGAAACTAGATAGAAGACAACATAAGATTGTCTTTTAAAAATCTTGGGGATATGGTGATTTTTTTACACCATAATTTTCTAGTTTCATCCCATCTATTTTTGGTTGGAACCCTCTATTTTCGTATTCACTTTATCACTTGATTGAATCTTATTTCTTGAAAGAAGGTATCTCTAACAACGGCCTTTTTTGGCTTGGCCTGGTGGACAAAAATCACCAGGATGGTTGTGATAAGGTGAATCTGGATCAACTACAACACTGCCGGCAGGTGTATAAACTGCACAAGCTGACAATGATATTGTATAGATTGCCGCCGCGCAAAGAAGTAATGCTTTCATATTGTTCTCACTTTTTATCATTCTCCCTTTTAGTATTTACTATAAAAAAGATTAGATCGTTTTTCGATCTATTTTTGGTTAAGAAATATCAATACTACAAAATAGCTTTAATCTATTAAGGCGTACGTAAAATTGTTCGAAAGCCAACGTGGGTTGCTGCCAAATCAAAGTCTTGTGGATAGCGACTACTGTTTCGATAACGTGAACAATAGTTCTCTGCACAAAGAAAAGATCCACCTTTAATTACATATTGTGTGCTAGCAATTTGTTGTTGTCTTAAATCAGAATAATTTCCCATATGCTGGTCATGAGCACCTTGATATGGAGATGATGTCCATTCCCATACATTGCCGATCATATCAAATAACTTAAAATTATTTGGTGCAAAACATCCAACGGGGGCAATGCCTGTGAAATGGTCCTGATTTAAGTTTTGAAAAGGAAATTCACCTTGCCAGTAATTTGCTTGCGGATGTTGATGTCCATCGGTCGGGGCTTGATGTAAGGGGGTATCAGTTTTTGAATTCGCTTTAGCTGCATATTCCCATTCTAGTTCTGTGGGTAAATCACGCCCTAGCCAGACTGCATAATGTTCAGCATCATTCTTGGTCACATAGCGCACAGGTTCATTAGAGTAAGGAGTAGCACCATTTTTACCGTTTGGAGTTTTCCATGTATATCCAGATTTTAGCTGCCACCATTGCTGTGGGTGATGCCGGTCTGGTGAGAAAACAGCAGCCTGCTTTTGTTTTTCGGCATCGGTAATATAGCCTGTTGCTTTTATAAAGCTGGCAAATTGAGCAACCGTAACTTCAGTTTGATCAATCCAGAAACCTTTTAGTTCTCGTTGTTTCTTTCCAAAATTAAGCTCATCTGGATAAGCCTTTTCAGAACCAAAATTAAAATGTCCGGCAGGAATTAAAACCATTCCTGCCGTAGGTTGTTTAAGCCAACCTTGAGGCAGTCCACCATAGGTTTTACATTGTGTAATAGATCCCAGAGCTGCCGATGCAGTGGCTTGCTTTGGTAAAACTACTGTAGTGTCAGAAGTCTGTTCAGATTTGCTACAGCCTGTGATGAACAACAGGCTGATAGCAGTGCTTAAAACCAGTTTTAATTTCATTTGGCGTTATATTCCTGCACACCATTTTTCTCAGTATATTTTTGATAAACCGATAACAGCTCTTGTACTTTTGCTGGGTAAAGCTGAGCAACATTGTGATTTTCTCCACGATCAGTGGCAATGTTATACAACTCCCAAGTTCCAGTGCCTAACTCAGGACGTCCTTGAACTGCAATTTTCCATTCACCTTGTTTTGCATATTTGCTGCCATGTAATTCATCGGCAAAACTAAAATTTGCAGGGCGAATCGTAGTGGTTTTATTTTCAAGTAAAGGCTTCCATGAAACCCCTGATGGTGTATTAATGGTACGACCATTGTATTGGCCTTGAGGTACTGGAATATGAGCGTATTCTAGTAAAGTTGGGAAAACATCGAGTACAGATGCAAAGCTATGATTGGTTTCTTCTGCTTTTTTCTGATTTGGTAACTTCACAATAGCAGGGGCCGTGGTTGCACCTTCACCAGCTGTATCTTTCCATAAATGAAAAGGTGCTGCACTGACTTCAGCCCAACGTGGTCCAATATAGTGGTACGAAGTAGGTGTACCCACATTTGCTACAGAGTTATCAAAACCAGATTCACTGCCATATCCACCACGAATAAAACCTTCTGCACCATTGTCAGAAACAAAGAAAATTAAAGTATTTTCATAAAGATTATTTTGTTTGAGGTATTGAATAATTCGGCCTACGTTGGCGTCAAGATTTTCTACCATACCTGCGTAGATTTCCATTTTACGTGCTTCAAGTGCTTTCTGTTCAGCTGTTAATTCATCCCATTTCCCATATTTTTGTGGTGCATTTTGTGTCGCAATTGGTTCTGCTGCCTCAAAGTTTGCTGGAATGATTCCAAGCTGTTTTTGGCGTGTTATGCGAGCTTTACGAATAGCATCATAACCGGCATCGTAAACGCCACGATATTTGTCACGATATTCAGCAGGTGCTTGAATTGGCCAGTGCGGCGCTGTGTAGGCAGCATAGGCAAAGAATGGTTTACCACTGTTTTTGCCTGAGTCTAAATAGCTCAGCAATTTATCGGTAAAATAGTTGGTAGAGAAAAAGTCATCAGGCAGTGCTGAAATAGGAATAACTTGCCCATCTTCTGTATAGGTTGAATTTCGTTTAAACGCGCTTGGAGCTTGCTTAAAGTGATGGTCTAGACCTTGCAATAAGGTAAATGAACGATCAAAACCTTTGGCATGTGCATTGGTTTCAGGGGTTAGCCCTAAATGCCATTTACCACTCATATAAGTGCGATAGCCATTATCTTTAAGCACTTGTGCAATAGATAATGAGCGTTCATTTAAATAGCCTTCGTAGCCAGGTTGTCCTTTTAAATGTTCTGGCGTAAGTTCAGCCATTGCACCAATACCAGCTAAATGGTGGTCAGTTCCTGAAATGAGTTGAGAGCGGGTGGGCGAACAGGTTGGGGCTGTATGGTAGTCAGTTAATAGACGTCCTTCTTGAGCTAGGCTATCAATATTCGGCGTATGAATTTCGCCACCGAAAGCCCCTAAATCTGAATAGCCTAAGTCATCCGCCATAATAAATAAGATATTGGGCTGTTTGGGATGAGTTGCTACACTATCTTCTGAATTATTGTCATTACAACCCGCTAAAGATAAGCTAAATAAAGCAATGGAAAGACTAGATAAAATTACTTTGTACTTCATTGTATCATCTGAATTATTAAAAGAATTGGCATGAGTTTAATCAGATGGTTTTTGCAATCAAAACAAGGAATTGATCAAAGAAAAGCAGAAAAAAGACTGAGAATTTATTGTAATAAATAAATGAGAAAAAAAGAAAAGCCCGCAAAGGGCTTTTCATAAAAATCAGATTTAAAATGGAAGTCGTGTGAGCTGGTCTAAAAAATGTGGGATGACTTTGGGCTCAATAAGTATGGTGACAATCACTCCGTAAGCAGCCCCCCATAAATGAGCACTGTGGTTGATATGAGTATTACCGCGTTTACCTGCCCAAATACTATAGGCTACATAAAGAACAGCAAAAATAATCGCAGGTACGGGAATAAAAAACACAAAAATCAGCTTCCATGGCTGAAATAGGATATAAGCAAATAAAACGGCTGAAACAGCACCGGAAGCCCCAAGGCTTGCCCAATTCGCATCATTTTTATGTTGTAAATAGCTTGGCAAAATAGCAAAAATTAAACCGCCTAAGTAAAACAACACAAAACCCATGTCATAAAAATATTGACGATAAAAACTTTCAATAATGCTGCCAAAAAAGAACAGGGTAATCATGTTAAATATTAAATGAGCTCCATCTGCGTGGATGAAGCCATGCGTGATGAAACGATCAAATTGTCCACGTTGCATTGCAGGCGGCCAAAAAATAAGTCGATTCATGATATTTTGATTGCTAAAAGCAATTAAAGAGACAATGACCGTAATAATAATAAGAGTAACTGTATGGTTAAATGGCAAATTCAACATAAGAAATATTTAAAAAATGATCAATACTGAACCCAATAATGCCATTAAAAACCTAAGTTGAAACCCTGTTGTGTATAAATCCGACAAATTTAGTTGATTTTTTTTAAATCCACCTCATCTTCGGTTAATATAAAGGCATCAGCTTGAGGAATATTGTTATGTCGACTGAGAACACCAACACTGCTGTTGCAGAAGAAATTCCAAACCTTTTGATTACACCATCTGCACAAGAGTATTTGCACGATTTATTGACGAAGCAAAATACTCCGGGAATTGGCGTTCGAATTTTTGTTGAGCATCCGGGTACGCCACGTGCAGAATGCTGCATGGCCTATAGTGCGCCCGAAGAAGTTATCCCTACGGATTATAAACAGGACTATCCTGATTTCCCTGCATATATTGATGCGCCATCGATTCCTTATCTTTTAGATGCTGTAATTGATTACAACAAGGATCGTTTTGGTGGTCAGTTAACTTTCCGTGCACCAAATTCTAAAGTTCCACGTGTTGGTCCAGATGCATCGATTGAAGAGCGTATTACTTACATACTTCAAGCAGAAATTAACCCAGGTCTTGCAGGCCATGGCGGAAATTGTAGTTTAGTAGAAGTACAAGATGATGCAGAACATGGTTTAACTGCTGTCTTGAAATTTGGTGGTGGTTGCCAAGGTTGTTCTGCAATTGATGTTACTTTGAAGCAAGGTGTGGAAACAACTTTGAAAGAGCAGATTCCTGAGCTTCAACGTGTGGTTGATCAAACTGACCATACACAAGCTGAAGGCGCTTACTTCAAATAATAAATTGCTTGAAAAGTGAAATAAAAAAGCCTCAACTTGAGGCTTTTTTATTGTGCACTATAGATAATGATAATGATTATTAATATCATTTGTAATTTTATTTACTTTTGTTGCAATACGAAACTGAAAAAGAGAGATGTTTAATAAATCAATATATTGGGAATACTTATGTCGAAGCGTATTATCCACTCAGTGCTTTCTGTTTCAGTACTGGCAAGTATGATGTCTATGGCTTATGCTGCACAAAACGAGCAAGAACCAGCTGAACAAGCATTAGAAAAGCCTGCTGAACCTGTGAAATTGGAAACAATTTTTGTAACTGCTGAAGAGCAAGTGAAACAATCGCTCGGTGTATCGGTTATTACCAAAGAAGATTTAGAAAAACTCCCAGTTCGTAATGATATTTCTGATTATGTACGTCGTATGTCTGGGGTTAATTTAACTGGCAATAGTGCAACAGGACAGCGTGGTAATAATCGACAAATCGATATTCGTGGAATGGGGCCAGAAAATACGCTTATTTTAGTTGACGGTAAACCGATTAACTCTCGTAATTCAGTTCGTTATGGCTGGAAAGGAGAGCGTGATACACGTGGTGATTCAAACTGGGTTCCAGCAGAAGCAATCGAATCTATTGAAGTTTTACGTGGACCTGCCGCAGCTCGCTATGGATCGGGGGCCGCAGGTGGTGTGGTTAACATCATTACTAAAAAAGTGACTAATGAAACTCATGGTTCGGTAGAGTTTTATACATCTCAGCCTGAAGATTCTAAAGAAGGTGCATCAAATCGTGTTGGTTTTAACGTAAGTGGACCACTGATTAGAGATGTTTTGTCTTATCGTTTATATGGTAATTACAATAAAACAGAAGCTGACGATGTCGATATTAATAAATCAATAGGCAGTACGGCAGCTGGGCGTGAAGGCGTTAAAAACAAAGATATTTCAGGACGTTTAGCTTGGCAGGCAACAGATCAACAAACGGTTTTATTAGATATTTCTTCTAGCAAGCAAGGTAATATTTATTCTGGTGATTCTCAGTTAAATGCAAATGCTGAAGCCGATGCAATTCTCTCGGAACTCATTGGGAAAGAAACCAATACCATGTACCGCGATAGCTATGCATTAACGCATGAAGGGGATTGGTCTTGGGGTAAGAGCAAGTTAGTTGCTCAATATGATAAAACTCACAACAAACGTCTTCCTGAAGGTCTGGGCGGTAGCACAGAAGGAAAAATTAATAATCTTGATGATAAAGCTACTTCACGCTTAGAGACTCTTCGGTTGAATGGTGAAGCCAATATTCCTTTTGAATATTACGTACCGCACGTATTAACGCTCGGTACTGAATGGGTTGAAGACAGATTTAAAGATAATATTTCGACAAATCAGGGTACAGATAGCAGCGGTTCAGGTTATGGCGATCAATTAGTTAAAGGCAATCGCAGTAAAATGGAATCGCGGATTGCTTCTGCATATATCGAAGATAACTTAAAACTTACAGACAGCACCGATGCCGTGTTCGGTTTGCGTTTCGATGATCATAGTAAATCTGGTTCTAACTGGAGCCCAAGCGTAAACATTACTCAAAAACTCAATGATTATTTCACTTTAAAGGGTGGGGTAGCAAAAGCTTATAAAGCACCAAACATGTATCAAAATGCCGAGGGGTACTTACTCAGTACAAACGGCAATGGTTGTCCAGCCAATATTGATTCGCGTTGTTTATTACAAGGTAATGGTGATTTGAAACCAGAAACTTCTGTGAACAAAGAGTTAGGCATCCAGTTCCAAAAAGATATTGTCAACGCGAGCTTAACGTGGTTCCGTAATGACTATAAAGATAAAATTGTAGCAGGTACAAATGTTGTTGGAACTGTAGATGGTTCAAGTACTAATTCGAGTACAGGTGCTGTGACAGAGACGAAGTGGAATGTCTTGCGTTGGGAAAATACACCTAAAGCATTAATTCAAGGTTTTGAAGGAAGCTTGGGATTAGATTTCGGTAACATTCGTTGGACCAATAACTTTACTTATATGATGGATTCAAAAGATAAGCAAACGGGTAACCCATTATCTTTGGTTCCAAACTATACGATTAACTCAATTTTTGATTATGACATTACTGATCAGCTAGATGTGAATTTTGTATTCACTCAATATGGTCGTCAAAAATCACGTCAATTTGCTGAAAATAGACTCGAGTCTGGCATTGGCTCTGGTGGAACAAATTCTGCAATCAAACCGAGTACTGTAAAAAGCTATAGTACTGCTGGAATTAACATGGGCTATAAGTTTACTGACAACATCAGTACACGCGTAGGTGTGAGCAATCTGTTTGATAAACAAATTTTAAGAGACAGTAATTCAATTAGCCAAACCTATAATGAACCAGGTCGAGCTTATTATGCTTCTTTAAAATATTCTTTTTAATAAACAGAAATAACAAAGGCGCTTTAAGCGCCTTTGTTATTTAAGATATTTAAGGTTTTTTCAGAATAATAAAACTTTTCTAAGTACGCACGAGCACGGCGTCTTAAATGTCCTGTTGTGATTAATTGCTGTAGTACAGGCACAAGTAATTGAGTGATTTCATGTTTAACAAGGCTTTCGTCAATATTTAAATCGCGAAGTAATAAGTCAAAATTACGTTCCTGATTGCGCACATACCAAGTGTAAATACCATCATGGACTTGTTGTTTTAGGTATGGCGTTTGACGAATGTGGTCCCAGATTTCATGTCCTAAACCCACAGTTTTTGATAGGTCTTGGACTTCTACATAATTTTTCAAAACAGACAGCGGCATGGTTTTAATTTTATGCCAGATATTTGCCTGAAAATGGTAGAGCTTATCATTGTCAAAATGTTGATTTAAAACACGCTCACTCATTTGACTTAATTTTAAAATATTCTTTTGCAAATAATGATTAATCGTATCGTCTAAATTAGAGTCGGTTACTGTTTCTAAAACAGATTTTCCCATCTTCATAAAACGACCGACGCCTGGTACTCGTTTTGACATAGATTCATCTAAGTAGTCATGCATCGTTTGCTGAATCAATTGAGTCAAAAGTGCTGAAAATGCTGGATTATTGACAATCGTTTTAATGAGCTTTTTACGATGTTCTTCTTTATTTGCAACGTATTGTGCAATTCCGTCAATTGTTAAAACAGGAATTACATCCTCAATAGTTGTACTGTCATTAGCAGGATGGATAAGTGCAAAACGAATATGTTCAGCAATCTGTTCAATCAGAAAGTCGGAAGCAGGTTTTTCTAAAACCTGTTTTTGAATGAGCTGTTGAATTTGTTCAAAAGTCCACAGATGTTGTAATTGTCGGCTACCCAACCAATGATAAAATTGCTCAAACTCGTGTTGGATGACATTTGCCTGTGCAAATTCCTCATCTAAAAAATCTAGATGAGCTTCAATTAGTTCTTCTATGAGTGGTTGGGTAGACATAAGGTCTCACAAGTCCAAAGTTTAAATTAAGGTGTAGCTGTTTTTGTCGACTGGTTTGTTTCGACTTTCATTAAAAACGGCAAATACTGTTGAACAACCAGTTGCTCTGCTTCCAATATTGGCATATGACCAACATTTTCCAAAATCACAGGTGATTGAGCATTTTTTAAAAGTCGTTTGAGTTCATTTGCAACTTCAACATTAATAATCTTATCTTGCTTGCCCCATAAAATCAGGGTTGGTGCATCAATAGTTTTTGTTAAAACTGCAAATGAGTCAGGAGTGTAAACCTTATTCAGGGCAATCAGCTGATCAACCAGTTTTTGAGTTTGAGGTGCTTGATTAATCATGAGTTTCTCTTGGGCTTCAAGAAACTCTTTCGGGATAAATGGTGGGTTAAACATGGTTTGCTTTAGCAAATAGTTAAAGTCACCTTTTTTAGATACAAGTAGTTGTTTTAAATAAACTGGATCTTTTAAATAAATTGTATTGGCAGAACGGAAAATTCCGCCGCTATCTACTAAAAACAGACTTTTTGTTTCAAAAGGATATTGACCCGCATAGAGAAGGGCAATAGAACCGCCGAGTGAGTGACCGGCGATATGGATTGGACCTTTTAAATTTGCAGCTTCGACAAAACGTCGTAATTTCTCAGCAAGATTAGGAACTGAATAATCGAAATTTTGTGTAACTACAGTTTCACCGCTGCCAGGTAAATCTGGAATAATGACATGATAATTTGTCGTGAGATAGCGAGCGACGCGGTTCCAGTTATCACGACTTCCCCCTAAACCATGGATGAGTAATAAAGTAGGTTTAGTAGTAGAACCCCCTTCACTATATGACCATGTCACATCACCAACTTTTAAACTTTTACTTTGTAGACCTGCCCAGTTTCGCTCTTGCTGCAAAATATGTTGAAAACTTACATTAAACGTATCTGCTGCCTGTGTCTGGGAAATACCTATTACCGAGGTAAAACTAGATGCCAAGGTAAAAGCTATAGCAGCTTTTTTAAATGCAGTTTTGATCGATACGGACAGTGTGGTCATAAGATTTCATCCTTGAAGCATAAGCGAGTTGGAAAATTATTGAAAAACTTTGCCAATGAGTCATTTGCTAAACGATTAAAAGGGAGAAAATTATAGTCAATCCGAGAACCAAAGTATGTCTATTTTTTCACTAAACAGTATAGGGTTATCTACTCATATTGGCTTAAGAACCCAATAAATATTTTAAACTCCATTCCTAGAAAGGATTTATTTTTTTGTCAGTGACATTCAAATTTTGACACATTAAAATGTTTTTTAATCTTGAAAAAAACAATGGAAATATACGATGCCCACTGCGCAAGAAGTTTTAGATCGTCTGAAAGCTGGTAATCAACGATTTGTAAATGGAAATACTTCCCTTGCAAAAACCTTATCGCATCATGAACGTGCTGAAATGGCAAAGGATCAAAATCCGTTTGCGATTGTATTAGGCTGTTCAGATTCTCGTGTTCCTGCAGAAATGGTATTTGATCAAGGTCTTGGCGACTTATTTGTAATCCGTGTTGCTGGAAATGTTGTTGCTCCTTCACAAGTCGGTAGTGTTGAGTTTGCAGCCGAACGATATGATTGCCCGGTTGTTGTTGTTTTAGGACATAGTCATTGTGGCGCAATTCAAGCTACGATTGATACATTAATGAATCCTGATCAACCGCCATCATCTAACTTAATGTCGATTGTGAACCGTGTTCGCCCGTCTGTTGAAATTTTGATGCAAACTGATTTAAAGAATGATTTGAAAAAATTATCATGCCATGCAGTACGTTCAAACGTTTTTGCATCGGTTAATCAATTACGCCATGGTTCAAGTGTACTTGAAAGCTTGATTGCACAAGGTAAATTAATTGTTGTTGGTGCTGAATATTCGCTAGAAACAGGCGAAGTTACTTTTTTTGATTTCTAAAAATTAAAAATGAGAAAAATGAAAGGTGCCTATAGGGCACCTTTTATGTATGGATAAGCAAGATTAAGTAGTTTTGATTGTGCTTGTGTATTTGGGTGAATCAAGTCATTTTGCATCAGCTGTTTTTGACCTGCGACACCCTCTAAGAAAAATGGTAGTAATTTTACCTGATATTTTTGACTTACAACTTTATAGTTGTTTTCAAAAGCTTTACTGTAAGCCGTGCCATAATTTGGTGGAATTTTCATACCCAAAATAACAACTTGTGCTTTTTGTTTCTGACTTAATTGAATGAGCTGAGTTAGATTATTTTGAATCATTTGAGGGGGTTGCCCGCGTAAACCATCATTTCCTCCTAATTCAATCACGACCACATTTGGCTTATAGGTCTGTAAAAGCTTCGGTAATCTCGCTAATGCTCCACTTGTTGTTTCCCCACTAACACTTGCATTGACCACTTTGTGCTGTTTGGGATACTGTTGATCTAAACGCTTTTGTAGTAATTGTACCCAACCTTGTTTGGGATCAATTCCGTAACCGGCACTAATACTATCTCCTAAAATTAAAATAGTTTTCGCCGATACAAGCATGGGCAGAATACTCAATGAGATGAGCATGATGCTTTTAGAACCAATCAAAAAAGATTTATACATTTGTACTTCGACCCTGATTCTGAATACATAGGACTTTTGACATCATGCCACAACCCATCATTGCTGCCCATCAAGTTACACAAACTATTCAGATCAACCAAAATCAGTTTACGATTTTAAAAGATATCGATTTAGAGGTTTATGAAGGTGAGCAGGTGGCGATTACTGGGCGTTCTGGCTCAGGTAAATCGACCTTGTTGGGAATTTTGGCTACTTTAGATCAGCCATCAGAGGGAGAGATTTGGTTGTGTGGTCAAGCAGTTCATCACTTAACTGAAGAACAACGTGCCCAGATTCGAATGCAGCATATTGGTTTTGTATTTCAGTCTTTTCAACTTTTACCTCAGTTGAGTGCACTTGAAAATGTCATGTTGCCCTTAAGATTACGCAAAGATTTTGATTATAAAACGGTTGAGAAAAAAGCCTTAGATTGGTTACATAGAGTAGGGCTTAGTCGTCAGGTAGAGCAAACTCCTAAAGTCTTATCGGGAGGGGAGCAGCAACGTGTGGCAATTGCACGGGCACTCATTGCAGAGCCACAAATTATTTTTGCGGATGAACCTACCGGAAATTTAGATGGACAAACAGCACAGGAAATTGAAACCCTACTCTTTGATTTAAACCGAGAGTTAGGTACGACTCTTATTTTGGTTACTCACGACCATAATTTAGCGGCCCTTTGTCAGCGTCATATTGAATTAGATGATGGTCGCTTAAAGATGGTACAGGGTGGTTAAATGATGCGTAATCTTCTAAAACCACTTTTACTTCAAAGTTTCCGCACGGGTGGTCTGTATCTACTTATTATTGCTCTATCACTTGCGATTAGTGCGACAACCGCTCTTAAATTTAGTAATGACCAAGTTAAAAATGCGGTAAGTCTGCAAGCCTCTCAAATGTTAGGTGCTGATTTAGTTCTTTCAAATAACGAACCAATAGAGGGAGCATGGAATAAAAAGGCGCAGCAGCTTGGCTTAAAGCAAACCAATGTCACTATGTTTAGTTCTATGGCACACACTCAAGATCAGTTTGTCATGGTCAATGTAAAAGCGATAGAGCCTTTATTTCCACTAAGAGGGCAGCTTGAGATTGCTCCTCATACTAAAGGCATTCGGTCTGGAGACGTCTGGCTAAGTCAGAGAGCGGCCGATTTACTGAAAGTAAAATTAGGAGATATCGTTTCCATCGCAGATGGCACTTTCCGTTTTACTGGCGTGATTGTGCATGATTCAAATCAGGAACTCGGTTTTTCAGGCTTTTCTCCAACGGTTATCATTCATCAAGCTGATATTGCTAAAACCCATGCGATTCAGACTGGAAGCAGGATTGACTATCGTTTATTAATGGCAGGTAACTCTGAACAGGTTCAGACTTTTTCTAAGCAGTTTAAACAGCAGCATCAAGCTAAGAATAAAGAATTAGATGAAACAGCTGGTTTGCGGTTACGTGATGCCAGTGAATCGAACAATAGGTTATTACGTCCGCTTGAAAACCTCGATACCTTTTTGCAATTGGCCAATATTTTAACGATTTTATTATGTGGTATTGCCATTGCTTTAACGAGTCAAAGATATGTACAACAAAACCAAGATCATATTGCGCTGATCAGATGCTTGGGAGCAAGTAAGCTCCAAATCTTATTGGCGTATATAGGGCTGCTTGGTATTGTCAGTGCGATTTCAATTGTTTTGGGCAGTTTATTAGGTTTGATCATGGGTTATGGCCTGCTTCAGCTTATGCTGCAATTAATTCCTCAATTAGAATTAAGTTTTTCAGTCATACCACTTTTAGTGGGGCCTTTACCGATTGCCATTTTTACCAGCGTAATTGTACTGCTTGGATTTATTCTGCCAAGTATTTGGGAGCTTTTAAATACGCCTCCAATTCGAGTTATTCGTGAGCAAGCAAAATCTCGGAAATCTTTATTTTTTATGTTCTTTGCTGGTATTAGCAGCTTGATTGTTTTTAGTTTGGTTCTAAGTGAAAACTTGATGCTCAGCATTATGGTTTTGGCTGCGATTATCGTTCTTTGTATTTTGCTGTATACAGCTGTTTGGCTCTTGCTTCGTAGTTTAAAAAAGATGAAAAATCGTTTGTCTTTTTATATTCGTTCGCCCTCGCAAAGTGCCTTACAAATTACTGCACTGGCTTTAGGCCTAAGCCTCATTACTGTGTTAAGCGTATTAAGAACAGATTTATTACAGCGTTGGCAGCAACAACTTCCTGAAGGAACCCCGAATCAATTTGTTTATGGTCTACCACCTTTCGATTTAAAAGCTTTTGAGCAGCAGTTAAAGCAAAATGGTTGGCAAGGTACGCCTTTATATCCAAATATTCGTGGTCGATTGCTCGCAAAAAATGATGTGCCTTTTTCTGAAGAAGCCATAAAGCAAAATAATTCTTTGCGTCGTGAATTAAATTTAACTCAGTCGAATCAATTACCGAATGACAATGCAATTACAAAGGGGCAGGCTCAGTTTAATAGTGTTGGACAAGTTTCAGTCGAGGCAAAAACTGCTGAAAGTCTAGACATTCAAATTGGAGATAAGCTGATTTTTAGTTTGCCGGAAGGCACATTACAGGCCAAAGTTGTTAATTTTCGAAGCGTAGAGTGGGAAAGTTTTAGTCCTAACTTTTTCTTTATTTTTTCACCTAAAACGTTAGATGAAAATGCTGGAAGTTATTTGGGTAGTTTTTATGTTCCTAAGCAAGAACAGCCCAAAATGATCAATATTATTCAGCAGTTTTCGAATACTGTCTTTATTGATGTTGACCGTATTTTGGATGAAGTAAAACGCTTAATGAATGTATTAGTCAAAATTGTGACTGTACTCGCGGCTTTGGTCGGTTTTTCTGGGGTATTAGTACTGATTGCTTGTTTAAATCTATTAATGGATGAGCGCCGCCGTGAAGTTGCTTTACTACGTTCATTTGGTTTATCAAAAAATAAAATGAAGCAAATGCTCAGTTTTGAGATTGGGTTTTTAGGGCTTTTAGCAGGCATTATTGCCTGCTGTTTTGCTGAAGTAATTAGTGCGATTGCAAGTTATAAAATGAATATGGCCTTACAGTGGCATTTAGAAATATGGCTAATTTTGCCTCTTTCAATGATGTTGATTTGTGCCCTTATTGGTCGATATCGACTCGGTTATCTTTGCAACTTACCGCCTTTGCAAAGTTTAAGAGAACTGAACCAGATTTAAATTAGGGAAGCATCTCAGGGTTTTGAATCAAAATTTCATGCCAAAGTGGAAATAGTGGTGAATTGAGTTGATTACAGTAGATATAGAATCCGGTAGTTATCAAAAAGGCTCCCAAAACACCTAAAAATTTTAAGGTCGTACTAAGTTTAGTACGATAACTTAAATACCAAATCAGGGCGAGAAATGCGCCAATAATCATCCCGCCGACATGGGCAGCATTATTAATTCCTGTGGCGACAAAACCGAAAATAAGGTTAATCGCCATAATCATTAATAATGCTTTCTTGTCTAGTAGGTAGGCTTGATGAGGCAATGGTGGAAATAATGAAAGAACAGTTAACGCTGCACCTAGTCCCATCACGGCGCCTGAAGCGCCTGCACTTACATGGGGAAGTAAGCTCTGATCGAAATGTTGTAGTAGTTCATGCCCATGTTGAATGTTGATATAGCTACTTAAAAGGCTGCCAAATAGGCCAGCAAGCAAATATAGGCCTATAAAATATAGTCGGCCAAATAATGCTTCAGCTACATTACCAAAAACATATAAGGCCCACATGTTGAGCATAAGGTGAATGATACCAAAATGGAAAAACATGCTGGTAAATAAACGTTCTGGCTGCCCAGAAAAAGTAAGTGGTGTAAAATCTGCTCCCCAATGAAGGGCATCTTTTATAGCGGGGTCACTAATATCGACACCGGATACAATTTGCCAGATAAACAAAGCGACATTAATCGAGATTAGTAAGGCGGTCAGCCACCAAGTTTGTACATTGAGTTTACGATTAATGTGCGGAGGCTGATATTGAGTCATGCTATGCTTTTGTTATATATGAACATGCTTTACAGCTTAACATGAAAAAAGTTGAATACAGGAGATCAGGACGAACATGAAAGCTTTTATTGTTCGCGTGTTGTTAATTTTTATTGGGGCGATTCTCCTTATTCAGCTTTGGATTTTTTCAAGTTTGGTCTGGTGGCGTACACATGAAGTGGATACCACCATGTTTATGCGGATTGATTATTGGTCTGATACTTCTAAACCAATTATTCATGAATGGCGTGACTATGATGATATTAGCGACAATTTCAAGCATGCTATTTTAGCGGGTGAAGACGCAAAATTTATTCATCATCATGGGTTTGACTGGAATGGTATTCGTTTTGCACTCGAGCGCAATAATGAAGAGGGAGAAGTGGTTGCTGGCGGTTCTACAGTCTCTCAGCAATTAGCAAAAAATTTATTTTTATATAATAAACGTTCTTTCATTCGTAAGGGCCAAGAAACTCTAGCCACATGGATGATGGAGCGGATGTGGTCAAAACACCGAATTCTTGAGGTATATATGAACTCGGTTGAATTTGGCAAAAATCTGTATGGTGTTGAAGCCGCTGCTCAATATTATTATGGTAAAAGTGCCAAAAGCCTAACGCGAGAACAAGCTGCCTTTTTAGCAGCGTTATTGCCTGATCCGAAATATTATCAAGATCATCATGATGATCGTAAACTACAATATAGAAAACGCGTTATTTTACGTTATATGAATAGCACCCCAATTCCTGAATAATGCTGTGTTAAAGATGTGTTATTTTTTTAGTTTTTATCAAATTGACATAATTTTGAAGCATACTGATTGATAGAGATTTTGGTTGGAAAGAGATAGAGTTAGACATGAATACAGCGATTACAGCAACGACCCCAACAGAATATAGTTATAATGACCGTTATATAAATCGTGAATTGTCTATTCTTGACTTTCATTTGCGTGTATTGGAACAAGCAGTAGACCCTTTACATCCATTACTTGAACGTATGAATTTCTTGCTCATTTTCTCACGTAATTTAGACGAGTTTTTTGAAATTCGTGTTGCGGGAGTTATGGAACAATTTTCTTTAGGTAATGAAAGCCGTAGCCCAGATGGCCTAACGCCTAGACAGGTTTTACAACAAATCTCTGAAACTGCTCATGCTGCGATTGAACGTCAATATCGCATTTTAAATGAAGAAATCTTACCTAAACTGCGCGAAGAGGATATTTGTTTTCTTCGTCGCGGTGAGTTGACACCAGCACAGTCGGCATGGATTAAAAAGTATTTTCAGGAGCAAGTTGCACCTGTATTAACGCCAATTAGCTTAGACCCGGCCCATCCGTTCCCACGTCTGGTGAATAAGAGTTTAAACTTCATTGTGACACTAGAAGGTAAAGATGCTTTTGGTCGTCAAATTGATTTAGCTGTAGTGCCAGCACCACGTTCATTACCTCGTGTGGTCCGATTACCAGATGAATTAACAGGTGGTAAAGAACACCATGTCATGCTATCTGCAATTATCCATGAACACGTGTCAGATTTGTTCCCTGGAATGACAGCAACTGGATGTTATCAATTCCGTGTTACCCGTAATGCAGATTTGGCATTAAATGAAGATGTTGAAGATTTAGCTAAAGCTTTAAAGGGTGAATTAAGTTCTCGTCGTTTTGGTCGAGCGGTTCGCCTAGAAGTGACTCATAACTGTCCACAGCATATTTATGAGTATTTATTAGAAGAATTCGATTTAACCGATGAACAGCTATATAAAGTTGATGGCCCAGTAAACTTAGCTCGTTTGGTTTCAAATTTTAAACGCCCTCATTTGCGTTATGATTCACATACACCAGTTGTACCTAAAGTGTTTAAAAAGACTGAGAGTATTTTCTCGGCCATGCAGAAACAAGATATTTTACTCCATCATCCGTTTGAATCTTTTGCACCTGTAATTCAATTACTGCGTGAAGCTGCTCGTGATCCACAAGTCTTGGCAATCAAGCAGACTTTATATCGTAGTGGTGCTGACTCAGAAATTGTACAGATTTTGGCAGAAGCGGCACGTAATGGAAAAGAAGTAACGGCTGTTATTGAATTGCGTGCTCGGTTTGATGAAGAGTCAAATATTGAAGTAGCGAACGTTTTGCAAGAAGCGGGGGCTGTGGTTGTTTACGGTATTGTAGGTTATAAAACTCATGCCAAAATGATTATGGTGGTACGCCGTGAAAACAACAAATTGGTACGTTACGTTCATTTAGGAACAGGTAACTACCATGCCATGAATGCTCGAATTTACACAGATTATGGTCTTATGACGACCGATAAAGATCTATGTGAAGATGTACATCGTATATTCCAAGAATTAACGGGTATGGGTAAAATGGCGAAATTGAAAAAGCTATTACATGCGCCATTTACTCTACATGCTCAGCTCATTAACTTTATTGATGACGAAATTGCAAATGCTAAGGCAGGGCGTAAAGCCCAAATTATTGTTAAAGTGAATGCCTTAACTGAAGTTCAATTGATTAATAAATTATACGAAGCTTCTCAGGCTGGTGTTCAGATTGACCTGATTATTCGTTCGATTTGCTGTTTACGCCCGGGTTTGCCTAACTTATCAGAGAATATTCGAGTGCGTTCAATTGTAGGGCGTTTCCTTGAGCATACTCGTGTTTATTACTTTAGTAATAATGGTGATGCACGTATTTACTGTTCAAGCGCAGATTGGATGGACCGTAATTTATTTAATCGTGTTGAGGCATGTTTCCCTGTTGAAGACCCTGCATTGAAAAAACGTATTTACCAGCAAGGTCTGGTGAACTATTTACAAGATAATCAGCAGGCTTGGTTGTTACAAGGTGATGGTACTTGGATTCGTGCTGAACCAGCAGAGGGTGAAAAATTGCATAATGCTCAAAGGGCATTATTGGAAATCATTAAATAATGAACTCTCAAGATTAAATCTAAGCCGACATTTTGTCGGCTTTTTTAATTAGCTGAAATTTAAAGTAATTTAGTTGGTTTTTCTAAGTGGTTCTTGCATAAATCATAATAGTTTAAATATGCAATCTGCTTGGGTGTTTAAGTGGGCATCTTTAACACCCCTATAAAGTAAAAAGGAGTCCGAAGACTCCTTTTTTTATTCATGTAATCTTGTCGTGATTTTCTGCATAATTTGCAGTAATACATCGAACTCACTTTGCAATGGCGTACTTTTACGAGTCACCAGTGCTAAAGTACGGCTCGGTGCATCTTCAATCGGTTTTGCAGTAATCTGATCATTAAACTTGATCATACTATTTTCAATTGCAATTTCTGGTAAAAGCGTAAAGCCTAAATCAGAAGAAACCATTTCAACTAACGTTGGTAAAGAGCTTGCTTTTAAACGGTTGTCGTTCTTACGCTCACCGATAGGGCACGCACTCAAAACGTGGTCACGTAAACAGTGGCCTTCCTCAAGCAATATTAATCTTGATAAATCAAGATCATCTAGAGAGTTTGCTTGAAGCGCATTCGCATCTTGTTTACTACATACAAGGTACAAATTTTCTTTCGCAATCTCAGCGACTTTCAGACCTCTAGTGTCAAATGGTAGAGCAAGAACGATCATGTCTAGATTACCGTGTTCTAGACGCTCTACAATTTTTTCACTTTGTGCTTCATGCAAATGCAGTTGAATCTTTGGTAACTGCTGATGCACTTCATCAAGTAACCGTGTCAGGATAAAAGGTGCAATGGTTGGAATAACACCCAAATGCAAATCACCTGTTAACGGTTCACTCATTTCACGGCTCAAACGCATTAAATCTTGAGCATCTGCTAGTAGTACACGGGCACGAGCAACGACTTGTTCACCTAAAGGTGTTAAACGCACATTCTGACGATCACGTTCTACCAGAACGCCACCTAATAACCGTTCAAGCTCCATGATGCCGCCTGATAACGTCGATTGAGTGACAAAAGAGCGGCGTGCTGCTTCAGTAAAATGCAAAGTTTCCGACAACGTAACTAAATATGATAGCTGTCTTAGTGAGGGTAATGCAGCCATAGTGTCCTAGTCTGATGATTTAAAATGATGCGCAAATAAACCGCTAAGCTGTGGAATAAAATGTGCAGGGATATCATGCCCCATTCCATCAATTAATTCAAACTTAGCACCGGAAATTGCTTTTGCTACAGCCTTACCGTGGCTAGGTGGAAGTAAGCGATCGCGAGAGCCATGTAAGACTAAAGCAGGTTGCTTAATGTCACGGTCTAGTTGTAGTAAGGAGCCTGTACATAATATTGCTAAAAACTGCTGAAGTACACCAGCAGGATAGTAGCTACGTTGATAAAGCTTACGTGCAGTTTGTATTGCTTCAATCTGGTTGATATAACCAGGTGAACCAATTAGTTGAAATACTTTTAAGCTATGATTAACAATCCCTTCTTCATCACGCGTCTCTGGTTTGCCAATTAAACTCAAAAGTTGTTTTGGAAATGGTGGTGGTAAAAAGGGCTGATTATTGCTTGTAAACATAAGCCCTAATTTCTCAACCTTTTCTGGATATTTTGCTGCAAGAATTTGAGCAATCATCCCACCCATTGATGCACCAATCACATGTGCTTTGGTCACGCCTAAACGATCAATCAGCATGGATACATCATCTGCCATATCATGCAGAGTATAAGGTGCGCCCTGATTAGTTAACCCCAATGCAAAGCGACCCATCAGTTTCATGGTATTTAACCGTTTACCTTCATGACGTACTTTTGAAGAAAGGCCAATATCACGGTTATCAAAACGAATAACACGAAAACCTTGATCAATGAGCGATTTACAGAAAAAGTCCGGCCAAAATAGCATTTGAGCACCTAAGCCCATAATCAGCAAAATGGTTGGATGTTCTGGCTTTCCACCTATTTCTACATGTAATTCAATTCCATTGCCTAAGTTGACTTTGGTTTCTTGCATGAAAGATGTGTAAGGTGAAATGTTAAACTGTAAGGCGCTATTCATGTTATTCATTCCTTAAAGGAATACTCTCTAAGTGAGCATTCCTGATACAAACCTTATGCTTGGGCTGGAATAAGATCTGGAACAAGCTTTGTCAAAGTTAAACGTTGTTTACCTGCGCTTGCACCTAATAATACGAAACCACGTAATGTTCCTTCATTGTCAATTGCTTTAGCAAGCATACCATCGTCGAACTCTTCTGTTTCCCAGTTTATTTCTACATCAACTGGAGCTGGCAAAACTGTAAGTGGGGCTGCCGGAGTTTTTACTGCAACAGGCATAGCAGGGTAGTGAACGGCAGTTTGTTGTCCACTAAGTGTTTTTGCGAGGGCACGAGCTTGTTGCATAATCGGCATTACATAGGGAAGTAAAGTACCGTTTACCTCTGCGCAATCCCCAATTGCATAAATGTCTGCTTGATTTGTTTCCAGTAAGCCATTGGTAATAACACCACGGCTCGTTTGAATATCAGCACTTTGAGCAAGCGAAATATTTGGCTGTAATCCAATCGCAGAAAGAACAATGTCAGCAACCAAAGTTTGTCCGTTTGCGAGTGTTATCGCATAATCTTCGCCATTATTAATTTTACTCACTTTTTCAACGGTGGTTCCTAGGGCAAATTTTACTCCAGCTTCCTCAAGACTGTGCTGGAAAGCAGACGCAATATGTGCTGGAAGTAAACGCCCCAATGGTTGAGGAGCCAAATCAATGACTGTGATGTCATATTCACTATGAAGTAAGTCGTTGGCAAATTCACAACCAATTAAACCAGCACCCAAAATAACAACACGTTTGTCTTTACGCTGAGCTAGATTTTCACGAAAAGCGCGGTAATCGATCAGTGAGTTCACGACATGAATGTCATCGCTACCATCACCTGCAATTGCAAGGCGAATTGGGTTAGCACCCACGGCTAAAATTAGTTTTGAGTAGGGTTGCTTAGACGTTACACCATCCTTTTTAAGAACAAGCTCATGGTGTTCAGCTAAAATCTCTTTTACAAAAGTAAAAGGCTCAATACGCATATTGAGTTGAGTTCCCATTTTTGTAGCATCGCCTAAAGGAATTTGTTCAGGTGCTTTTTTACCTGCAAATGCATTTGACAATGTTGGCTTTGCATAATTCACTGCATCATCCGCACAAATCATTACAAGTTCTTGCTCTGGGCTAAGCTTACGAAACTCACGTGCTAAGGTATAACCCGCCATGCCTGATCCGATAATGACGATAGGATGCATTTTTTTCTCCAGAGTTAGAATTATTTATTTAATACGGTGATTGGGAATATTCGTAAAAAAGACCATGTCGATCATGGCCTTTTACTTTAAGTTCTTAGATTTCGATCATTTCGAAGTCAGCTTTTGAAACGCCGCAATCAGGGCAAGTCCAGTCATCTGGAATATCTTCCCATTTTGTTCCAGCTGCAATGCCGTCTTGTGGCCAACCTTCCGCTTCGTCATAAATCCATCCACAAACGATACATTGATATTTTTTCATGAGACTCTCCGCACTGATAAGTTTGCTCAAAGCTGCCTTTCAGTAAAACTATTCCATCTATTAATAATGTAACTACGATCCGGTCAATAATAACCAATGTGCCTTTGATCGGATATCAAATTTTTACGCAGTTCTACATTCAAAGTAAAGTAAATAACGGAGTTTAATCATTCGTAAGCAAAGATGAATGGCAGGTTAGGACAAATAAGTGGTTATTTAGGCAAAACTTGGCCATAAACTAATAATAACTAATGCATTCTTATCGTTAATTTTAGACTTAATTTTATTGATGAAAATATGCTGAAATAAAGAGTACCTCATCATTTAAAAGATTCATCTCATACGAAAGCTAAATAACAACAAACTACGATGCTACAGAATGTCATTATTAAAACTGAAAATTAAAATTTTCTGTCATTAAGACGGTATAAATCAGGGAAGTGAAATATGGAAAATTTAGTATATGAAGTGGAAATTGAGGCGCCTATAGAAAAAGTATGGGACATCCTTTGGAATAGTGAAACATATAATGCTTGGACGAAATTCTTTGCGCCAGATTCCTCTATGCGTACTGACTGGCAAATAGGTGGTAAAACTTATTTTCTGGACGGTGAAGGAAATGGGATGGTTTCTACCATTGAACAAATGCAAAAACCGGAAATATTGATTTTTAAACATTTGGGAATGATTAAGGAGGGTAAAGAAGATTTAGAAAGTGAAGAGGTTAAAGGTTGGAGTGGTTCCTTAGAAAAATATTTTCTAACTCAAAAAGATAATATAACTACTTTAAAAGTTGAGTTGGCCACCTTGCCTGAATATATGGGCATGTTGAAAAGTGGCTTTGTTCAAGGCTTTGATGTAGTTAAAAAAATGGCAGAAGTAAAATAGTACTTCGTTTACTCACCTATAAACGGGTTTTTCTAAAATCAAACGATATAAACTTAAGCCAAATATTTTTTATAAATTTTCATAATGAGATCATTAATTCGCGAAGGATAGGCTAGGCGATGATGCCCGCCTTCAAAAGTCTCAATATTCATATAAGGAGCAAGTTTTTCTTGAACATGGTACATATCAAGTTGCTCATCTCCTAATTCTAAATACGCCATTTTAGGGTTAGAGAGAGTGAGCTCTTCTTCAGAAAGTTGAGGATAGTCTGCCCGAAAATTAGGTGTAAGACTTGGATTCGCCACAATCACAGCTAATTTATGTTGAGCAGCAGTTTTTAGTGCCCAATAGCCTCCAATGTTATGGCCCACCAATAAATCTGGTTTGATCGTCTGAATTGCCTGATGGTAAAAGTACTCAACAGATGCATAACTTAAGTTACGATAATCGACGTCAATACAAAATTTTTCAGGATGTAAAATGGCATGGAACTTTGTCGATTCACGAGTAGAATCCAAGCCATGCAAAAATAGAATTTTCATTATTTACTACACAATCTCATTGATAAAATAAAAGGCAAATAGGGCCTTTTGAATATCGAGGTTATTTGGATTTTTTTATATTTTACTAAATGCTTTAAAAAATGATCTTAGCGATTGGTCTAAGTCATTTTGCCTTTAAAAAGTAGTGTTCGGTTCTATAAAATTGTCTTTTTCATTTTTGTTTGATTGAAATCATTCGAAAAACTCCCGCAATCTGTTAAGATATAGCCCTTAATTTTTACTTAATCGAGGCAGAGATGACGCAACAAAACGCTCAATCGACTTCTGAACCAACTATTTCCGAAAACGATTTAATTGCACAGCGTCATGCCAAATTAAAGCAAATCCAAGATGTTGCGAAGGAAACTGGAAAGAGTCCTTGGCCGAATACGTTTAAGCGTGAACACTACGCTGCTGATCTACAAGAACAATTTAAAGATCAGTCGAAAGAGCAAATTGAAAGCGCTGAGCATGTCTATGTGAAAATTGCTGGTCGTGTCATGTTAAACCGTGGTTCTTTCATGGTTATTCAAGATATGACAGGTCGTATTCAGTTATATGTTGACCGTAAAGGTTTACCAAAAGATATTCTTGAGACCATTAAAGGTTTAGACCTTGGTGACATTATTGCTGCTGAAGGTTATATCGGACGCTCAGGAAAAGGTGACTTATATGTTCACCTAGAAGGTTTTGAGCTTTTAACGAAATCGCTTCGCCCGTTACCTGATAAATTCCATGGTTTAAATGACACAGAAGTTAAGTACCGTAAACGTTACCTTGACTTAATTGTGAATGAAGAAACACGTAAAACTTTTGAAATCCGCGCTAAAGTTGTTGCAGGTATTCGTGCATTTTTAAACAATGAACGTTTCATGGAAGTTGAAACGCCAATGATGCATGTGATTCCAGGTGGTGCATCTGCACGCCCATTCGAAACACATCACAATGCTTTGGATATGCCTTTATTCTTGCGTATCGCACCTGAGCTTTATTTAAAGCGTTTAGTTGTTGGTGGTTTTGAACGTGTGTTTGAAATTAACCGTAACTTCCGTAATGAAGGGGTATCAACGCGTCACAACCCTGAATTTACGATGATCGAGTTTTATCAAGCTTACGCTGATTATAAAGACTTGATGGAATTAACTGAAAACATGCTTGAAAAGCTAGCCCTTGATATTTTAGGTACAACTGATGTGCCTTACCAAGGTGAAGTATTTAGTTTTAAAGGTCCATTCAAGAAAATCTCTATGTTTGATGCGATTTTAGAAAATAACCCGCAATTTACGCCTGAAAACGTTGGCGACCGTGAGTTCCTTGCTCAATTTATTCGTGAAGAATTAAAAGAACAAGTTAAGCCTGGTTTTGGTTTGGGTAAGCTTCAAACGATCGTATTTGAAGAAACTGTTGAGACTAAACTTCGTCAGCCAACATTTATTACTGAATACCCAGCAGAAACTTCTCCACTTGCTCGCCGTAATGATGATAATCCGCACATTACCGATCGCTTTGAGTTCTTCATTGGTGGTCGTGAATTGGCAAATGGTTTTAGCGAGTTAAACGATCCAATTGATCAGGCTGAACGTTTCCAAGCTCAGGTTGCAGAGAAAGATGCTGGTGATGATGAAGCAATGCATTACGATGCAGAGTTCGTTGAAGCACTGGAATATGGTTTACCACCTACAGCTGGTGAGGGTATTGGTATTGACCGTTTGGTTATGTTGTTTGCTGATGCACCAAGTATTCGCGATGTAATTTTATTCCCGCACATGCGTCGTAAAGAAGGTTAATCTTCTCTAAAGACAAAAAAGGCAGTATAAATACTGCCTTTTTTATTACCTATATATCTCAAAAACTTACCTATTTACACTAATCTTAAAATAGCGTTAAAAAATGTAATTGCACAGTTTAACAATTGCAAAGTTGTGATAAAAAATTTAAGGTGTTGCTCATAAATAACTTTGAGAATTGGCTGGCATGTTTCTAAGAAAAACACTTTCGATTGCAATATTGGCAACTGCCTCATCAGCTGTTTTTGCCCAGGGTTTGGTGCTTAATAATGATGATTTACGTACAGATTTAAATTGGTTGAATCAACAAGGTGTTATTAACATTAGCACTTCTACTTGGCCTTTAAGTGGCGATGAAATTCAACGCGCACTTTCTCAGGCTAAAGTAACTCATCCGGCTCAACAAAAAGTTATTAATTCAGTTCTTAACGCATTAAAAGCAGATAACGACACAGTTAAAGTAGGTGCTTTTGCTGGGACAGATATCAAGAATATTCCGCAAGCATTTGGAGATAACCAAAAATCACAGTATCAAGGTTCTGTAGAATTTAATGCAGGTGGTGAAAACTGGGATGCAAAAATCCGAGTAAACGCAGAAAAAGATCCTCAAATTGACAGTGGACATGATGCCAATGTAGAAGGCTCTTATGTAGCAGGTAAACTCTGGAACCAATGGGTTGTTGCAGGTCAAATCCCGACATGGTGGGGCCCAGGGCATGATGGTAGTTTAATTCGTGGTGATGCAAGTCGTCCAGTGTATGGTGTAACCATGCAGCGTGCTGTACAAGATGCTTTTGAAAATAAATGGTTATCTTGGATTGGGCCTTGGCAATACCAATTATTTGGAGGTCAATTAGATGATTACAAAGCTGTTCCTCATGCTAAATTAATGGGTATGCGTCTAACTGCGCGTCCAGTTCCAGCATTAGAAATTGGTGCTTCACGGACACTCCAGATTGGTGGTAAAGGCCAGCCAGATAGCTTTAAAGCTTATTGGAATGCATTTATTGGTAAAGATAATGGTTGTACAAATACTGACTGTATTGGTGTAGATAACCCATCTAATCAGTTAGCAGGTTTTGATGCTCGTTTACATCTACAACCTTTATTTGATATTCCAGTCAGCGTTTATGGACAATATATTGGTGAAGATGAAGCGGGTTACTTGCCATCAAAGAAAATGTATTTAGCTGGTGCTGATTATTCTTCTATAGTTAAAAATATGCCTTATCAACTCTATGCTGAATGGGCTGATACGCGTACTAATGGCGAGGTAAGTAAAGTTTCATATACTCACCATCAATATACAGACGGTTATTATCAACATGGTTTCCCTCTAGGACATCCAATTGGTGGTGATGGTCAAATGTACTCAGTAGGTGGTGATATTCGCTTTGACCCGATGAACCGCTTAAGTGGTCGTGCAATGGTCGTTAAAGTGAATGAATCTAATTTAGCAATTAATAAAGCTTTCCCTAAAGAAGATAAAATCAAAGCCCTTGATTTAACTTGGACGCATTACATTAAACCTGATCTTCCATTAAAAATTAATGGTTGGGTTAGTGACTCCGATTTGGTAGGTAATGATTCAGGTGCATCTATTGGGATTGAAATTCCACTAGAACGTAAAATGTTTGGTTTCTAAGATTAGACCATGCTTTAGAAAAGAGAAGCTATTAAGGCTTCTCTTTTTTTATGGTTTTTAGAGAAATCTAAAGAGTAGATGATGATTTGCTTAAGTTGGCTACACAAGTTACGATTGCCAAGTTATGCAAGTGAATCAGCATATTACCTGTATATGATGAAATCGAATATCAATATGAAAAAACAAGCAAAAGAAATCGGTTTTAAATCACTATAATGCATAACTAATGCTATAAGCCATATAAAGGCTTGTGGTTGGATTATCTATCACGAAAAATTGGAGTTGTTATGGCACTCGTTCCTCCACATGGTCTTCTAGGTGGTGGTTTAACACTACTTCTAGATTTTATGGGCAAAATGGATAGAGAAGGACGTGTTCATGACTGAATCAAGACTCACACATCTCAAGCAACTTGAAGCTGAAAGCATTCATATTATTCGTGAAGTTGCTGCTGAATTTGAAAATCCGGTGATGCTTTACTCAATAGGTAAAGACTCTGCAGTAATGCTTCATCTGGCGTTAAAAGCATTTTATCCAGCTAAACTTCCATTCCCATTATTACATGTAGATACTGGGTGGAAATTTAAAGAGATGATTTCATTTCGCGATAACATGGCAAAAACGCATGGCTTCGATTTAATTGTTCATCAAAATAAAGAAGGTCGTGAAGCTGGAATTAATCCATTCGATCATGGCAGTTCAAAATACACAGATATTATGAAAACCCAAGCTTTGAAACAAGCTTTGGATAAATATCAATTTGATGCTGCTTTTGGTGGCGCACGCCGTGATGAAGAAAAATCACGTGCAAAAGAACGTGTTTATTCATTCCGTGATAGTAAACATCGTTGGGATCCGAAAAACCAGCGTCCTGAACTTTGGAATCTTTACAATGGTAAAGTGAACAAAGGTGAAAGTATTCGTGTATTCCCTTTATCTAACTGGACTGAGTTGGATATCTGGCAATATATCTATTTAGAAAATATTCAAATTGTTCCTCTTTATTTCTCTGATGTTCGTCCAGTTGTAGAGCGTAGCGGTACATTAATCATGGTTGATGATGAACGTATGCGTTTAAAAGAGGGTGAAGTTCCACAGATGAAGTCTGTACGTTTCCGTACGCTTGGCTGTTATCCATTAACTGGTGCAGTTGAGTCTGAAGCAGATACGTTACCTGAAATTATCCAAGAGATGCTTTTAGCCACTAGTTCTGAGCGTCAAGGTCGTATGATTGACCATGATGAAGCGGGCTCAATGGAAAAGAAAAAGCAAGAAGGCTATTTCTAAGACAATTTCTAAATTTGTGGAGTTTGAGCAATGTCTCATCAATCAGAATTAATCAGTCAAGATATCTTGGCCTATTTGAAGCAACATGAACAAAAAGACCTTCTACGCTTTTTGACTTGCGGTAACGTAGATGATGGTAAAAGTACTTTAATTGGACGTTTACTCTACGACTCAAAATTGATTTACGAAGATCAATTGCAAGCTGTAACGCGTGATAGTAAAAAAGTAGGAACTACGGGTGATGCACCAGATTTGGCATTACTTGTAGATGGCTTGCAAGCTGAGCGTGAGCAAGGTATTACCATTGATGTGGCTTACCGCTATTTTTCGACAGAAAAGCGTAAATTTATTATTGCTGATACACCTGGGCATGAACAATATACCCGTAACATGGCAACAGGTGCGTCAACTGCTGATCTTGCAATTATCTTGATCGATGCGCGTTATGGTGTGCAAACACAAACACGTCGTCATACTTTTATTGCAAGCTTACTTGGTATTAAGAATATTGTTGTTGCCATTAATAAAATGGACTTGGTTGAATATTCACCTGAACGCTTTACTGAAATTCAGATTGAATATGATGCTTTCATTAGCCAGTTAGGTGATCGTCGCCCAGCTAATATTTTGTTTGTTCCAATTTCTGCTTTAAATGGCGATAACGTTGTAAATCCATCAGCTCATACTCCTTGGTATAAGGGTCAAACCTTGATGAGTATTCTTGAGTCTGTGGAAATTAGTCGCGAATCGAACAAACATGAATTCCGTTTTCCAGTTCAATATGTAAACCGTCCGAACCTCGACTTTCGTGGTTTTGCTGGTACTGTTGCTTTGGGTGAAATTAAAGTCGGTGATGAAATTGTTGCATTACCATCAGGTAAGCGCTCAACAGTTAAAGAAATCGTCACTTTTGATGGTAACCTTGAGCATGCAGTTGCGGGGCAAGCCGTTACATTAACATTGAACGATGAAATTGATATTAGCCGCGGCAATGTATTAGTACGTGCAGGTGAACAGCCATTAATTTCACGCAGTGTTCGTGCTTCAGTGGTATGGATGAATGAACATCCACTGGTGAAGGGCAAGTTGTACAACGTTAAGATTGGTACTCAAACTGTTCCAGCCAAAGTGACCAATATTCACTATCGTGTGAACGTAAATACACTTGAGCATACTCAGGTAGAAGAGCTTGAGTTAAATGCAATTGCAGACGTTGTTGTTGAGTTTGATGCGCCAGTCGTATTTGATCAATATCAAGATTCACGATACACAGGTTCATTTATTTTCATTGATCGTTTAAGCAATGTAACGGTTGGTGCGGGTATGGTTGAGTCTGCGGTAGAATGGACGGCTCATAGCAATCCAGTTACTGCCGAAGACCGTGCTGCTCGTTTAGGTCAAAAACCTGCTGTTATTGGTGTTTCTGCACAATTAATTGAAAAAGCTCAAGCCTTAGAAAGTTTATTGATCCAACAAGGTGTAGTTGCAATTGTGAAAGCAAGCTTAACAGCTGAGCAATTGGTTCTATTGCGTGAGACGGGTGTTGTAATTATCACAACTTCTGTGGATGGCACAGATACAGAGATAACTGCTGAAACGTTAGAAGAAGCGGTAGAAAAAATCGTGGAATTGGTTCGTCTTTAATAGATTGAAATGAGTTCTAAAAACCCGCGTAAGCGGGTTTTTATTGAGTTTAGAAAATACTTTGAGTTTTTAAAGTTAAATATTCTCTCAAATCTTTAGGGTAGCTCTGAATCATCTTTAAAAATATATCTTGATCACCTTGATATAAGGCGCGGGTTGCTTCCTCGTAATTTGGCATATTACCTAACATCGCAGACATAAAACGATCGATGGCTTGTTTGGTGAGCATAATATTGCCTTCAGAATTTGGGTTATTTAACTCTTTATCAATTAACTTGCGAATCACTGCTGATGCACTCGCACTTTGTTGATCTAACCAATCCCAATGTTTTTTCTGTAAAGTGATTTCACGCGAAATTACTCCAAGTTTAGGTCGTCCAACTTTTTTAATTTCTTCCGGTTCATCATAACGCTGTTGAAATTCTTGTTCCGAACCAGAAAGATCAAGATCAATTTGTTGACCTGTTTGATCATTAAAAATTAGAATATTTTCCACTGTTTTAGGGAGATCTTTTATTTTTTTTGCAAGTTCAACAAGGGAATCACTCGCAATAAGTGTACTTCCAGTGAAAGCAGTATAGGTGATTTTAGTATTCATTTTAGCCACATGTTTTTATCGGGGTAAAATAATATTATCAGGGTAAAATTATTTTGGCAAATAATTAAAGTTATAACCAAAGAATTATCGGATTTTATAAGTGTAGTCTCTGAAGTTAGGACTATAAAAATAGTCAAGATAAATAGGCTATTTAAAATTTTACTCTGCTTTAGTATCGCTTTTATGAGAGAATATGCCTTTAGTTGTATGTATAAGGACTCCTATGTTTGAGCAATCTCCTGAATCTTTAAGCGATATCGAAATTTTAGACATTTTACAGTCGATGAAAAAAGATAAGCTAGATACGGAAGCAAATGAGATCATCCGTAACGGGGGGAAAGCAGGACGTCAGGAAGCACATAAACAGGCTTTGGTCGAACTAAATACAAATTTTGAAGAGAAGTTTGTAGAGGCAGTTACTCTTGCACTAGGTTTAAATGCAGGTCAAGCTAAAAAAATTCGCTATAAAAAAGATCGAATTCGTATTTTAAAAGCGCGTGGTATTGATTATCTTGCTATTGATGGTGCAGAAACAGCACAAGTTCTGGCACAAATTTCACAAGCAATTGTTCGGGAAGATGCAATAGTTACACATGATTTGCATAATATTTTCCCATTTTGGAAAGAAGGCTTTCCAATGGTGCAATTTGATAATGCCTATAAAATTTTAGAAGAAGATATTACCTTGCACTTTCATGCGTTCTTAGACGCCATGATTGAGTATGTGAATAAATAAAAAAATAAAAGCCCCGATTGGGGCTTTTATTTTTTTATAGCAGAATGTAGTTAGATCATACTAAAAAGTGGGAAAACACCAATCACTAAAGCTGTACCCATCAACACCATACAAGTAATAAATGCCCACTTAAAAGTGAACTTTTGGTGGTCTGCAAAATCGACTTTAGCAAGACCACATAGTAAGTATGTTGAAGGAACAAGAGGTGATAACAAGTGTACAGGTTGACCTACAATCGATGCACGAGCAATCGCTTCAGCGCTAATGCCATAATGTGAAGCAGCTTCAGCAAGAATAGGTAAAACACCATAGAAGAACGCATCATTTGACATAAAGAATGTCAAAGGCATACTCACTAAAGCTGTGATTGGTGCAAGATATGGACCCATACTTGGAGGAATCATTGCGACGAACTCTTTAGACATCGCCTCAACCATCCCTGTGCCAGATAAAATACCTGTGAAAATACCCGCTGCGAAAATCAAGCCTACAACAGCTAGTACACTATCTGCGTGCATTGCAATACGCTTTTTCTGCATATCAACATCAGGGTAGTTAATGAGCATTGCGATACAGAACGCTATCATGAACAACACAGACATAGGCAAAATGCCTTTGATCAAAGCAATCATAAGAATGATTGTAAGCACCATATTTACTTTACGTAAATGTGGGCGAGTCGCTTCAGGATCTTTCGACACGGTAATATTGTCACCATGGTGACTTTCAAGCTCAATAACGCCTAAGCGTTTTTGCTCATAACGGCCATATAAATACGCCAAGAAGAATAACCAACCAATACTAATGACCATAGGAAGAATCATTGGTACGAAAATGTGGCTTGGGTCAATTTGCAGGGCACTTGCAGCACGAGCTGTAGGACCACCCCATGGCGTTAAGTTCATTACACCACTACATAACAGCATAAGAGCAGTCATGATGAGTGTATTCATTCCTAAGCGTTGATAAAGTGGCAACATTGCAGCCACACAAATCATATAAGTTGTTGAACCATCGCCATCTAAAGAAACCATTGTGGTTAAGAACACGGTTCCTAGCGTGATTTTTAAAGGATCACCTTTAACCTTTTTTAAAATCCATTTAACTGGTGGATCGAAAAGACCTGCATCGATCATTAAGGCAAAATATAAAATTGCGAATAAAAGCATTACGCCAGTTGGCGCTAATTTTTTGATGCCCTCTAGCATCATCTCACTGAGACCTTTAAGTTCAATATGACTTAAACTTTCAAAGTAGTGACCTAGGCCCCAAGCAATAAGAGAAAAAATAAATGGGATGAGAATTAAAGCAATAATAGGGCTTAAACGTTTGGACATGATTAAGTACATGAAGCACAAAATCATGCCAACACCAAGTAATGTCAGCATACAATCAATCCTTTGCCTATAGTTTTACTGAACAGGTTTATTCAAAACTCTGACTTTGGTTATTCTTATTAATTTTTATTAAAAAGACAAATAATATATTTAGTTTATTTGGTTAATATATATTCATTTAGAGAGGTATATTTAGGCGAAATACTGAACATATATATTAGGGTTATAGTAAGCATATAATAAATGTGATTCATTGTGATTGGGTATAAAGGTTTTATAAAAATAAAAATTATATGATATTTTTTTTAATTATACCTAATTTGATGATTGAAATGAGAAGAAGAACCATTTAAAGACTTACTTTGAGCTAAATTACATAAGGTTAATAACAATGTAAATGGGTGTTAATCACTATGTGTTAATTGAGGTAGATTGATTATTCTAATATTTTTCAGTATTTAAGATTTAATTTAAGGGTTAGCTAAATAATATTGCTTTTAGATTAAAAGATCAAATTGAATTGATGAATCTAAAATAATTATTACATATATTTGAAAAATTTATTTAGATTAAAAATACCCCACATAAAATTGTGGGGTATTAAAGTCAATATAAATCAGTTTTCATCAATTGATGAATGTACTTCAGTTTGTTCTAAAATTCGTGTTACAAGAAGTTGGTCAATTTTAAAATGATCGACATCGACTACTTCAAACTTGTATCCACCGAATTCCACAAAATCTGCTGGGCGTGGAATTTTGCGTAGGCGATACATCATAAAGCCCGCTAATGTTTCATAATTTTCTTCATCGGGCATTTCATCAATTTCAAGTGCGTGTCTTAGGTCGTCAATGGGTGTGCTGCCATCAATTAACCACGAGTTATTATCACGTTTAATGATTTGCTGATCTTCCTCAATTGGAGTTACCCAGTCGCCCATAACCGTAATCATAATATCGCTTAAAGTAATAACGCCCACGACAAGCGCATATTCATTTATAACAACCGCAAACTTTTCTTTTGTAGAGCGGAAGCGATCAAGTAATTCCGATAGGGTTAAGGTATCGGGAATCATTAGAACAGTACGAATGGTGGTTTCATTCAATTGGGTTGGAGATTGGTTGTTTAAAATACGAACAAGAAAGTCTTTGGCATCGACGTAACCAATGACTTGATCGATATTTTCATTACATACTAAAAACTTTGAGTAAGGATATTCGGCTAGTTTTTGACGAATGCTATCTTCATGTTCATTTAAAGTGAAATAAACAACGTTTTCACGTGTTGTCATGCTGGATGGTACATTGCGTTCTTCTAATTCAAAAACATTCTCGATAAAGTGATGTTCTTGTTTTTGCAGTACGCCTGCTTGAGCACCCGCATCCATTACGGCTGAAATATCATCAAAAGTAATGTTGTCTTCTCGCGTTGTATTCACTTTAAATAAACGGAATAGCAGGTTTGCAATTGCGTTAATTCCCCAAGCTAAAGGTTTACAAATCTTAATGAAAACCTGAATTGGATTAATAACACTTATTGCAATTTTTTCAGGGGCAATCATCGCCAAGCGTTTTGGCATAAGATCGGCAAATAAAATAAAGAGTGATGTCACTAAAGTAAAGGAGAGGGCAAAACCAATCGTTTGCGTCCAAGGGCCTGCGTAGAAACGGTCAACTAAATTGACAAAATAAGGACGAAAAGCAGCTTCACCCAAAATACCGCCTAAAATCGCAACGGCATTTAGGCCAATTTGAGAGGCTGCAAAAAAGTCAGCAGATTGTTCTTGTAAATCTAGTACTTGTTGCGCGCGTTCTTCACCAGCTTCAGCTAGAATTTTTAGCTTAACTTTTCTGGCACCAGCGAGTGCAATTTCAGTTAAAGATAAAAAGCCTGCTCCGATGATGAGCAGTACGATGATAATGATATTTTGAAAGAGACTCACAAATCACCCGAGGTTCATCATTATTATGACTATGTTTTAACACAAAAAAGCGCTGAGGTAATCAGATTGATTGCTCAGCGCTTGAAGATAATGTCTGAAATCGACAATTAAATTAAAATTTATTTAATAGTGAGAAAATTGTGAATTGTTGGTTAAAAATTCACGATTTTCCTCTTCAATCATTTGACGAGCAACAAATAAGATAAGTTGGCGCAGCCAGCGATGAGCAGGGTGGTGATGTAACAATGGACACCAAGCCATTTTAAGCTCGAACTCTGGAATATAAAAAGGAGGATCCTTTATAACCAATTTAGGATTTTGTGTTTGTAGGCGCGCCATCCGTGTTGGTAGTGTGGCAATCAGGTCTACGTTTTGAGCGAGTAATGCTGGCATTTGGTAGTGGCGAGTAAAGACAGAAATTTTACGACGCTGACCAATACGTTCTAATGCCTGATCAATCCAACCTAAACCACCTTGCTTATCGGGGTTTACACCAAAACCTACACCCATACCTGTTTTAGAAACCCAGATATGCTGTGCATCTAAATAGCTTTTTAAATTTAAATGGGTTACAGCAGGGTGTTTGTCGTTAAGAATACAGCTGAAGCTATCACGCCAAACTAAAACCTGATGGAAGCTTTGTGGTATTTCATTAAATCTATTAATTGCGAGATCAACTTTACCTTGTTCCATGTCTCGATAAGACACATCACTTGGTGTAAGAAAATCAAGAACAACATTTGGAGCTTCAGAGCGCAGAGCTTTGACAAGACGGGGAACTAAAGTTGCCTCGGCATAGTCAGATGTCATAATGCGGAAAACGCGATTACTTGTATAAGGGCGGAATTCGGTACGGGGTTCCAAAATCATGGAGAGATCAGCAAGCGCATCACGAATACGAGGTTGTAATTCTAGAGCGCGTTCTGTCGGCGTCATCCCTTCAGAAGAACGGATAAGAAGAGGGTCATTAAATAAATTACGTAAGCGACGTAAAATATTACTCATTGCAGGCTGAGTTACACCAAGTTGTTCGGCTGCGCGTGTAACATTTTTTTCACGAAGAAGTACATCAAGATATATTAATAGATTAAGATCTACTCGCTCCAGATTCATAAAAAAAATACCGAAAATAAAACCCTGAAATTGTTTCAAATTATGCCATATCTAATAACTATTGTGTGAAAAAATGATGAGAAAAACGACATTTTTTGTAGGAATTAAGTAGGGGTGAAAAGCACTTCAAAGGCTCGAATTTGTTGTCTTTACTGCATTTTTAAGTATGAAGATGACAAATAGAATATATTTATATATAACTTAGTACTTTCTAGCATGGAAATTGACTTTTTTCATTGGCAAAAATAGCCTAATTTACAATTGACTTTTAATATTAAAAATGAGTGGAAAAACTTCAAAAATCGTATAAAAATAAGACTTACTAAGTTTTTAGAATAAAATCCTATACTTCTTTAGTGTAATTTTAGTTTTATAAACAAGGTATTAGTATTTTTAGTTTTATCTATAATATCGAGTTATCAGTACATTTTTTAAATAAATACTGAAGATTAATAAAGGATATTGGATTAATTGATTGGCTAAGTCTAAGCTGTGTTCATGACGAAGCAGCTGGTGTCATAAGAAATTTAAGTACATGACTCTAGGCTTCAATCGATGAAATCCTAAAATGAATACAGGACAATATCATGACTACATATCAAACAGCGATTGATGCAATCCGCGAACTAAAAGCAAAATTCGGTAGCACTTGGCGCGATATTAGCCCAGAAGATGCTGCACGTATGCAAATGCAAAACCAATTCAAAACTGGTTTAGATATTGCTAAATATACAGCTGCGATTATGCGTCGTGATATGGCTGCTTATGATGCTGACTCTAGCAAATATACTCAATCATTAGGTTGCTGGCACGGTTTTATCGCACAACAAAAAATGATTGCGAACAAAAAATACTTCGGTACGACTGAACGTCGCTATATCTACCTTTCTGGTTGGATGGTTGCTGCTCTTCGTTCTGAGTTTGGTCCACTTCCTGACCAATCTATGCACGAAAAAACTTCAGTACCTGCATTGATCGAAGAAATCTACACTTTCTTACGTCAAGCTGATGCAAAAGAATTAAACGATTTATTCCGTGCGCTTAAAAAAGCAAACGAAGCGGGTGATACTGCTAAAGCTGCTGAAATCACTGCTCAAATCGACGGTTTCCAAACTCACATCGTGCCAATTATTGCTGACATCGATGCTGGTTTTGGTAACGAAGAAGCGACTTACTTACTTGCCCGTAAAATGATCGAAGCTGGTGCTTGTGCGCTTCAAATCGAAAACCAAGTATCTGATGCTAAACAATGTGGTCACCAAGCTGGTAAAGTAACTGTTCCACATGAAGATTTCATCTCTAAAATCCATGCATTACGTTATGCATTCTTAGAAATGGGTCTTGATGACGGTATCATCGTTGCGCGTACTGACTCTGAAGGCGCTGACTTGACTCAAAAAATCCCAGTGGTTAAAGAGCCAGGTGACATTGCTTCTCAATACATCGGTTTCTTAGACACTGTTGAAATTGACATTGCTGATGCTCAAGAAGACGAAATCTTGATTAAACGTAATGGTAAATTACACCGTCCTAAGCGTTTGGCTTCTGGTTTATATCAGTTCCGTGCTGACACTCAAATTGACCGTGTTGTACTTGACTGTGTATCTAGCCTTCAAAATGGTGCTGACCTTCTTTGGATCGAAACTGCGACTCCAAACGTAGAAGAAATCGCACACATGGTTAACCGTGTTAAAGAAGTTGTTCCAAATGCTAAGCTTGTTTATAACAACAGCCCATCATTCAACTGGACTTTAAACTTCCGTCAACAAGCTTACGATCGTTGGGTTGCTGAAGGTAAAGACGTTTCTGCATATGACCGTGCTAAATTAATGAGCGCTGAATATGATAATACTGATTTAGCTGCTGATGCTGATGATAAAATCCGTACATTCCAAGCTGATGCTTCTCGTGAAGCGGGTGTGTTCCATCACTTGATCACACTTCCGACTTACCACACTGCTGCTCTTTCTACACATGAGCTTGCACAAGGTTACTTCGGTTCTGAAGGTATGTTGGCTTATGTTGCTGGCGTACAACGTAAAGAAATCCGCGGTGGTATCGCTTGTGTTAAACACCAAGCAATGGCTGGTTCTGACATCGGTGATGATCACAAAGAAATCTTCTCTGGTGATAACGCTCTTAAAGCACATGACGATGCTAAAAACACAATGAACCAATTCGCAGCTCACTAAGAATTGATTCATAAAAAACCCGCTCACATGAGCGGGTTTTTTTATAATTAAATAAAATTATTTTTTCAAAACATAATGTTCAGCTAAAGAGCCTTCAATTTTCTTGCCTTCCATATCTAAAGCTGTTGCCGTATTTTCACCAATAAAGAATTTACGGTTTTGACCTTTGTCATCTAAGGTAATGACTGAAGTATTGTCTTTGTCAAAAGTAAATGTGCCATGTGTTTTAAATGGCTTTTTATCACCCTTACCAACGTAGGTCTCTGTTAATTCATATTTTTTACCATCTTTAAGTTCTAATTCAGTTTTAATACCTTCACAGTCTGCACACGGAAGTGTACCTTTATATGTACCATCCCAATCTAATGAGTTTTCTGCGGTGTGTGCAGTATCTACAGCATTGTTAGTCGTTTCTGTAGTTTGGGCAGGAGCAGAAGCGTGTGTCGTCGTATCTGCTTTATTTTCGTTTTTGCTACAAGCAACAAGAAGGACACTTACAAGTGCAACTGATAATAATGTTTTTTTCATGATGATCTAAACCTCGGAAAATAAATAAAAAACCAATAAACAGGCTATGAAATATGAGAGCTTAATAAAAGTTTAAGTATGTAATTTAATTTTAACAAAAGGTAAAGTGAGTAAATTTTGAATATTCTTAAAAAGAAAATAAAAGTAGGTATTCACTAAAAAGATTTAATAAATACCCTATAAGTTACGACTGAGAAGAAACACCGCCTAATGAGTCACAAGCTGATTTATAAAGTTGGTACTGCTGCTTTAAAACCTCATCTAAAGGCATGTCGAATAACTCTTCACCATTCTTATAACTTTCTACATATGAAGTTGCTTTTTCTTTACTTACTGCTAAAGATTGCTGGTAGTAAGAGTTAATTGAGCTTGTTGCCATCTCGCTTGTCTCAACATTTTTACATTCAAAATTATGGAGAATTTTTTCTGCACGTTTGACCTCGCTAGATTGGCCAAAAATACACCCCGTTAAAAAGACAAGTGGCGTTAACACGAAAAAGAGTTTCATGGAGAGCAGGTATGGAAGCAACGATGGGCGCTATTGTATAAACAATTCCATAAGTTGCTGTGGTTTTATGTTAGACATTGATGATTTTTTAACTCATTGAAATAGAAAAATTGTATCTATTTTTGTCATTTACTTATTTTTCATATTTGGTGCGTATTTTGCTTATTAATTTAAGCCTTTATTTTGAACCAATGATCCAGAATGAATCAGGTACAACCATTTTCAACTAACCTTTCAGCACCATTTTGGTATGCGCGATTAGAACTTGGGTTTTGTTTTAAAAATTCACGCACCATAATGGATCATAGAAAGCATTATGGCCCTGTTCGGGTGCAAAAAATGCTCTGGCCTGAAAAGACCAGTGTTTGCCATGCCATTATTGTGCATCCTCCAGCAGGAATTGCTGGTGGAGATCATCTTACTTTTCAGATTGAAACGGAAGATCAAGCCCATGCGGTAGTGACTACTCCAGGAGCGGGGAAATGGTATAAAACTAATGGAAAACAAGCGTTTCAACATATTCATCTTAATGTGAGGGATCAGTCTATTTTAGAGTGGGTTCCGCAAGAAACGATGCTGTTTGATGGGGCTTTTGCATATTCGGAAACTCATATCCATCTTGATGATGCTGCAAGTTTTATTGGGTGGGATATGTTGGTATTAGGCCGACAAGCACGTGCTGAGCAATTTGTTCAGGGAAGCTATCACAACCAGTTTAAATTGTGGCGTGAAAATAAATTACTTGTTGCAGATACTCTACATTTTGAAGGACAAGATCGCTGGCTTAAATCATGTTTAGGTATGAATAATCAAGCTGTTATGGGAAGTTTGTGGGCGGTGGCTCCAGAAAAATATCGTTCCTCACTTTATTTGGAACAACAGTTGGAACTCATGCGGGAGTTAATGATGCGTATGGAAGCACCTGTGACATTAACCTTATTGGAGGATGTGGTCTGTGCTCGGTTCTTAGGAAATGATGTTCGACGTTGTCATGATGCTTTTGCAGCGATTCGAGCTAAATTACGCCGTTATTGGTTTGATTTAGATGAAGAATTCCCAAGAATATGGAAAACTTAAATTACGTTAAATTGCGTATTTAAAAAACAATTAAAACACGTATGCTGCTTTTGAGCATGCATTTTGCTTAATAAATATAGATGCAATTTGGGGAAGAGATATGGAACTCAATCCAACAGAAAAAGATAAATTACTTATTTTTACCGCAGGATTAGTTGCCGAGCGGCGTAAGGCTCGTGGCTTAAAGCTAAATTATCCAGAAGCGATTGCCTTTATTTCTGCTGCATTGCTTGAAGGTGCACGAGATGGCATGACGGTCAGTGATTTAATGCATTACGGCACAACTTTATTAAAGCGTGAAGAGGTGATGGATGGCGTGCCGGAAATGATTGCAGAGGTTCAGGTTGAAGCGACTTTTCCAGATGGTTCTAAGTTAGTTACTGTTCATCAGCCAATCGTATAAAGGAGCATTTATGATCCCTGGTGAAATCATTACTCCGGATGCGGATATTGAACTCAATGTTGGACGACAAACTTTAAAAGTTATCGTTGCCAATATTGGTGATCGGCCTATTCAAGTAGGTTCACATTTTCATTTTTATGAGGCAAACGATGCATTGCAGTTTGACCGTGAAATGGCTAAAGGCTATCGATTAAATATTGCTGCTGGCACTGCAATTCGTTTTGAACCGGGACAAAGTCGTGAAGTAGAACTTGTCAGTTTGGCTGGTAAACGAGAAGTGTATGGCTTTGCAGGCCGTGTCATGGGTAAGTTGGATTAAACATAACAACGATAATGAGAGATACGAGTAAAAATTATGAAAATGTCACGTCGTGCGTATGCTGAAATGTTTGGTCCTACGGTAGGTGATCGTGTTCGATTGGCAGATACCGAGCTCTTTATTGAGGTTGAGCAAGACTTAACGACATATGGCGAAGAAGTTAAATTTGGTGGTGGAAAAGTCATCCGTGATGGTATGGGGCAGTCTCAGCTTCTGGCAGATGAGGTCGCAGACACAGTTATTACCAATGCTCTCATTGTCGATTGGTGGGGCATTGTAAAAGCTGATGTAGGCTTAAAAAATGGTCGGATCTGGAAAATAGGAAAAGCTGGAAACCCCGATATTCAACCGGATATTACGATTCCTTTGGGTGCTGCAACAGAAGTTATTGCTGGTGAAGGACAAATTTTAACAGCGGGTGGTATTGATACCCATATTCATTGGATTTGCCCTCAACAAGTTGAAACCGCACTTATGTCTGGTACAACCACTATGGTTGGTGGTGGTACAGGACCTGCCGCTGGAACCTCTGCAACTACAGTGACTCCGGGACCTTGGCATATTGCTACCATGTTGCAGGCCATTGATGATTTGCCTATGAATATTGGTCTGTTAGGTAAAGGTAATTTGAGTTTGCCAGATCCAATTCGTGAACAGATTAAGTCTGGGGTAATCGGGTTAAAACTGCATGAAGACTGGGGTTCAACACCTGCTGCCATTGATAACTGCTTAAGCGTTGCTGATGAGTATGATGTGCAGGTTGCTATTCATACAGATACGTTAAATGAAAGCGGTTTTTTAGAAGAAACTTTAGCCGCATTTAAAAATCGAACTATCCATACTTACCATACCGAAGGTGCAGGTGGTGGACATGCCCCCGACATTTTAAAAGCAATTGGACAAAGTAACGTATTGCCGTCTTCTACCAATCCAACGCGGCCTTATACCATTAATACCATTGATGAGCATTTAGATATGCTCATGGTTTGCCATCATTTAGACCCAGCAATTGCTGAAGATATTGCTTTTGCAGAAAGTCGTATTCGCCGTGAAACCATTGCTGCTGAAGATATTTTGCAAGATTTAGGTGCCATTGCCATGATGTCCTCTGACTCTCAGGCTATGGGCCGTGTGGGTGAAGTGATTTTACGGACTTGGCAAACTGCCCACAAAATGAAAATTCAACGTGGTCCTTTAGAAGGTGATAACGAGTTTCATGATAATAATCGGGTTAAACGCTACATTGCCAAATATACGATTAACCCAGCAATTACACACGGTTTAAGTCATGAAATTGGTTCAGTTGAAGTTGGGAAGCTTGCTGATTTAGTGTTATGGAAGCCTGCTTTTTTTGGGGTAAAACCTTCCATGATTATTAAAGGTGGCATGATTGCAGCGGCACCGATGGGTGACATTAATGCCTCAATTCCGACGCCTCAACCCGTACATTACCGCCCAATGTTTGGTGCCTCTCCACGTGGCGTGCACAACACATGCATTACCTTTTTATCTCAAGCAGCGATTGATGAAAATGTCGCTGAAAAATTAAACCTTAAAAAGTTAATTAGTCCGTGTAAAAACACCCGCGCCATTAGCAAAGCTGATATGAAACACAACACATATTGTCCTGTCATGCAGGTTCACCCTGAGACTTATGAGGTGAGGGCAGATGGTGAGTTATTAACATGTGAACCTGCTGAAGTATTGCCGATGGCACAGCGTTATTTCTTGTTTTAATGAGTTTTATAGAGGTGATTTACCTCATTAATTTAGATATGAAAGAAATAAATAAGGAGAGAGAAACTAAATGAAAATCTATACCCAACGTCTTGAACATATTTCTCCTGATCAATCATTTGAAACGGTTGAACTAACTTTTGATACACGCCAAAAATCACGATTTCGGGCAACTTTATCTAGCGGTATAGATATTGGCGCTGATTTGCCACGTACTGGTGTTTTGCGTAGTGGCTCATATATTGCAACGCAACAGGGCGAAATATTACGAGTTGATGCTAAACCTGAACGTTTAATGCAGGTTGTTGCGACCACCGACTTTGATTTGCTTAAAGCCGCCTATCACTTAGGTAACCGACATGTGCCATTAATGTTGACTCCTACAGCTTTATATTTTGAGCCTGATCATGTACTTGCAGAAATGGTAGAGGGGCTAGGGCTTAAAGTCTCAGAAACTGATCATCCGTTTGAACCCGAAAGCGGTGCTTATGCGCAGCATAGTCATGACCATCGCTTAAGCCCAATTAAAGCTTTGCACCATGTCCACGCATAATGCAGCGCAATTATTGCAACTACTGACACTGTCTTCTACAGCTTTGCCAGTTGGAGCATATTGTTATTCACAAGGTGTCGAAACAGCCATTGATATTGGCTTAATACACGATGAAACGTCAGCAATTGCTTATTTCGAAGAAGTGCTTGAGATGTTGTTGGTGAGGTTTGAGCTACCCGTATTAAAGCGTTTGATGCAGTATTATGATGATTCAGATGAGTTTTTAGTTTGGGCAAATTTATATAGAGCAAGTCGAGAAAGCAAAGAGCTTTTAGCTGAATCTCAGCAGCTGGCATTTTCTTTAAATGCGTGGATTAGAGATGTTTTAAAAAACCCTGTTGAGGTTAAAAAACAATTTGGTTTTGTGCCTGTCTATGCACAGCTCTGTGGACGATTAGAGCTTAAAGACGTTGATGTGCTTACAGCCTATACATTTACGGTTTTAGAAAATCAGATCTTAGCAGCAGTAAAAACTGTACCTTTAGGGCAAATGGCTGGACAAAGAATTTTATGGCATTTGCATGGGCTAGTACCACAGGCGGTGGAGAACGCTTTGCAACTTGCTGATGAACAATTAAGTAGTGCTTTACCTCGTTATGCCATGTTGAGCATGAAACACGAAACACAATATTCACGGTTATTCAGATCTTAAGTTTAGGAAAAAAGGATAAAAATCATGACAGAACGTAGTCCATTACGAGTTGGAATTGGCGGACCAGTAGGTTCGGGTAAAACTGCGCTTACACTTAATTTATGTTTAGCCTTGCGTAATAAATACAACATGGCTGTGGTAACGAACGATATTTATACCAAAGAAGATTCAAACTTTTTAACACGTAACGAAGCGATGTCACCAGACCGAATTGTAGGGGTGGAAACAGGTGGCTGTCCACATACAGCAATTCGTGAAGATGCTTCGATTAATTTGGCTGCAATTGATGATTTGTGTGAAAAGTTTGAAGGACTAGAACTTATTATTATTGAAAGCGGTGGCGATAATTTAGCAGCAACATTCAGTCCAGAGCTTTCTGATTTAACTTTATATGTGATTGATGTCGCTGGTGGTGAAAAGATTCCTCGTAAAGGCGGACCGGGTATTACCAAGTCAGATTTACTCATTATTAATAAAACTGACCTTGCACCAATGGTGGGTGCAAATCTTGATGTTATGGATCAAGATGCGAAACGCATGCGCGGAGAAAAGCCATTCTTATTTTCAAATATGAAAACGCAAGATGGGCTTGAAGAAATTATTCAATTTATCGAGAAACAAGGGCTATTCAAAGCTTAAGGAGAGATTATGGACTTCATTAAAAAATGGGGCATAGGGCTCCTTGCATTGTTACCTACACTTGTCATGGCACACCCGGGACATGACCATGAACATTCGGGTTTTATGGCGGGTTTTATTCATCCATTTACGGGTTTAGATCATTTAGTGATGGCCTTGGCTTTCGGTGTTTTACTCTGGTCAGCAGCGAAACAATGGAAAATTGCGGGTGTGGTTACTTTGAGTGTCACCCTAATTGTAGGTTTTTTAATAGGTGCTCAAGGTTTGGTACCTGCAAATGTTGCTGAATATGGGATTATTGCTTCTTTAGTTGTTACAGCAATTGCACTATGGACAAAATCAAATCGGATTTTACCTATCGCTGCTGCTTTGCTTGCAAGCTTTCATGGCATGGCGCATGGTGTTGAATTAGCACATGCAGGACATATCGTGTCATTGGTAATAGGCATGGTCACAGCTATGTCTTTAATTTATTGCGGTGGATTAGCATTGGGTGCTGCGCTTACACGATATGTGCCATATGGCAAAAAAATTGTAGGTGCTTGTGCTGCGATTGTTGCTGTTATTGGATTAAGTTAGTCATAACTTTGAAAGTAAAAGGTAGCTTTAAGCTACCTTTTTTATTTGGCAATTTTTTGATAAAGGCCTGAGTGAACTGTACCAGCTTTGGTTGTTTTGATTTGTTGCCAACTGGTAGGAAGTTGAAGTTGAGACAAATCACGGTCTGCTTCAACATAAATATAACCATTGGTTTTAATGAGAGGGTCTGCTAGTTCGGCAAGCTCTTGCCATAAATTGAGACTATAGGGAGGGTCTAAAAAGACAACATCAAATTGCTCTTTTAAGCGGGGCAGCGTTTGTTGGGCTGTCGCATTTACTAAATGACAGTTCTGAGCTTTTAATAGTTGAATATTATCTTTTAAAAAACGTGCTTGAGTTTTGTCTGGCTCAATCATATAAACAGAAGCTGCACCACGTGATAGAGCTTCAAAACCTAACGCACCAGAACCTGTACATATATCAAGGACGTGGGTATTTTGAATATCCCACATGAGCCAGTTAAATAGAGTTTCGCGGACTCTGTCTGGAGTTGGGCGTAAGCCATCAATACTAGCAAAGGGAAGTACTCTTCTTTTCCATTCGCCACCAATAATGCGTAATTGATTTTTCATTAATCATCAATCTCATTCGTTGCAGAAGGAATTGGTGCAGCTGGGGTTGAAGCTGCTGCTACTGGAGCAGAACTTGGATTTTCACTGCCGTTTGAGAGTTCACCTGGTTTAATTCCAGCAGTCATCAGTCCACCATTCACTTGATGGTTTGCTGGTTGGATTGGATTTTTCTTACGAGTTAACAACCAATAATCAAAAATAGGTCTTGCAAGTTGGGCTGCAGAACCACCATGACGACCATTTTCCCAAATCACGGCAATCGCAATTTCTGGTTTGTCTGCAGGTGCAAATCCAACGAATAAACCATGGTCAAGTTGGCGTTCGCTCAGGGCTGACTCGTTGTAACGTTTACCCTGTGCAATACTCTTCACCTGTGCAGTTCCTGTCTTTCCTGCAATTTGATATAGAGGTGTACGAATGCCTCGGCCAGTACCTGATTGAATTACATCAACCATGGCATCGCGCATTTGAATCCAGTCTTCATCCGTTCCGTTGAAATTGATTTTGCCATCTGGTGCATTACGAACGGTAAATGGTTTTGCACCATGAGTTGAACGTAAAACGTGAGGGGTGACATGAGAGCCATGATTGGCTGTAATTGCAGTCGCCATTGCAAGTTGTAAAGGGGTGGCTGTAAACGCACCTTGACCAATACTCACGGAAATAGTCTCACCTTTCATCCATTTGGTTTTGCGAGTACGCATTTTCCATTCAGGATTTGGATAAAGACCTTCACTTTCACTTGGTAAATCGACACCTGTTTTTTGACCGAACCCAAATTGACGCATCCATTGGTTCATTTGGTCAATACCCATTTGATGGGCAAGAATATAAAAATAGGTATCACATGACATAATGATGGCTTTATGCATGTTTACGATGCCATGACCAGTTTTTTTCCAGTCGCGGAATTTATGAGAATCACCCGGTAAGTGAAAATAACCTGGATCAGAAATTGCTGTTGACCAGTTGACAATACCGTAGTGTAAGCCGCCCATCGCTTCCATTGGTTTAATGGTAGAGCCAGGTGGATATGCACCTTGTACAGCACGGTTATAAAGAGGTTGGTCTAAATTATCACGTAAAGAACTATAATCTTTATGGTTAATACCCGTCACAAATAAATTAGGGTTGAAACTTGGACTAGAGACCAACGCCAGAATTTCTCCAGTACGAGGGTCGATAGCTGCAATGGCACCACGACGACCCGCGAGCTGTTGAGAAGCAACAACTTGTAAACCATAATCTAAAGATAAATAGAGGTCATTTCCGCGAGTAGGGTCTTTGCGGCCTAAATGACGCAATATATTACTGTGGGCATCTGCTTCAACAGATTCATAACCTGGTGTTCCATGGAGTAAATCTTCATAGCTTTTCTCAACTCCAATCTTTCCAATCAGGTTGGTTCCAGCATATAAATCTTTATCAATACTTTTTAATTCTTTATCGTTAATACGTCCTACATAACCAATAACATGAGCAAATAACTCACCATGTGGGTAATAACGGGTCATTTGCGTTTCGATTCTTACGCCTGGAAATTTATATTTAGCTTCACTGAATTTGGCAATATTGGCTTCAGTTAAATTAAGTTTAATTGCGACACGTTCAGTTTTTCTTGCAGTTTTTATACGACTTTTAAAACGGTCAATATCTTCTTGTGTTAGATCTAAAATAGGCTGTAGCTGCTCAACAATATGATCGACATCTTCCACATCTGTTTTACTTAAAGTCGCTGTAAAAACAGGGTAGTTATCTGCCAGTAACACACCATTTCGATCATAGATATAGCCACGAGCAGGAGGAAGTGGTTGCAAGCGAATCCGGTTTTTGTCAGATGCAGTAGAGAATTCGTCGTAGTGAAAAATTTGTAGGTAAGCATATCGGCTAATCAGTACTAATAAGCAAATGCTAACCAGACCTATGGCAAAAAAGATTCGTCCTCGATAAATGCGCTTTTCTTGCTGGATATCTTTTAAAGGAAAGTGCTGCTTCATAAGGATCGACTTAATGACATAGGGTAGAAAAATAGCTGCTTATTCTAACGCAAGAGCGCTTAAAATATTGCATAATTTTCAAAGTTTCAGTGCCTTTTAATAAGATACTTTTTGACTTTGTAGACAACAAAATTGTAGATACTTGTATATAAGAAGCAAAATAATTCTGTTAAAGTCTCTCATTCAATAGAATAGGGTTGTTCTCACCATACGATTAGGGAAAATGGAGAAAATAATGAGAAAAATTTATCCCTTACTTGCAGTTTTGACAGTAAGTAGTTGGGCGAATGCTCAAGACTACTCGTTTCTTCCAGAAGCAAAATTAGCAGGACATACTGCATCTACGTGGAATCTGGGTGCTGGTTTTACTCAAAAATTATTACATCTTAACGGTGAGTGGGTGAACCCTTACGGCATTGCTTATGTAAAAGCTGGCGCATTTTTGAATGGTAGTAAAACAGCAGGTGGGCAAGTCGGATTTCGCTATCCTTATTATCTTACTGGTACAGATAAAAATGGTTACTATGTCGGTTTTTACGCTGGGCATCTTGATAGTAAAGAGGTAGATGGTGATTATAAATCTCGTCTAGGTGCAGGTGTCGATTTAGCCTATGTATTGTTGAATTCAGAAAGAATTAGTACTTTTAGTGTGGGTATTGGCGCGACTGAAAAGTTAACTGATCATAATGGAAATGTTGCAGCTGATACTAAACCACAAATTCAATTTTCTTATTCTCTAAGTTTTGGTTTATAAAACAAAGTAGTTTATCGTTAACTCGCCATAAGCAGAGCACAAATAAATACGAGAGTCTTACATGTTAGAGTACGTCAGTGGATTGTGGCAGACCTTTTTACACAGACCTGATTTTTGGGCCGTTTTAAGTATTATTCCAGTTACAGCCTTTGTCACATGGGCACATGTGTGGATGGCTTTAAAAATGGTGTTTTACCCAATCAAATTTTGGGGTTTCCACTTAGGTCCACTGCCAGTAGGTTGGCAAGGTATTGTGCCACGTAAAGCAGGGCGTATCTCGGGCATTATTACCGACAATACTTTATCTAAATTAGGTTCATTGCGTGAATTTTTAGAAGCAATGGATCCTGAGGATATGGCACGTATTATTGGTGAACAAGTTGGATTTGAACTTGAACATCTGATTGATGAAGTCATGATTGATCGTAATGCTGTGCTTTGGGAAAACTTACCTTATTCAATTAAACGCCGTATTTATGCTCAGGCACATAAACAATTACCAGGTGTATTAAGAGAATTAGTGACTGAGCTGACCATGAACGTCGAGTCACTGGTTAATATGCGTGAAATGGTGGTTAGCCAGATGGAAGGCGATCGTCGTTTAATGGTGCGTATGTTCTTAAAAGTTGGGCAGAAAGAAATCAACTTTATTTGGCATATTAGTGCTTTAATTGGAATGTTCTTTGGTATTTTCCAAATGGTTGTTTGGTTTGTCGTACCTTGGCACTGGACTGTACCGTTTTGGGCTTCAATTTGGGGCTTTTTAACCAACTGGATTGCAATCTGGATGGTATTTAATCCGATTGAACCACATTATATTCGTTACCCACAGATTTTTAGATTAACAAAAGATCGTAAGTTCCCTTGGATTGTACCGGTTCTTCGAATTGGGACATATAATTTCCAAGGCGCTTTCATGAAGCGTCAAGAGGAAGTCTCTGATGTCTTTTCAAGTGTAGTAACAGAAGATTTAATTACGTTAAAATCGATTATGACCGAAATGATGTACGGGCCGCGAAAAGATAAAACCCGCCGCATTGTGAAGCGTCATATTAATGAAATTATGGAAACACCGTTAGTTCGTACATCTTTACAGCTTTCTTTAGGGCCAAGAGAGTATGCAAGATTAAAGACGGACTTGATTGATCGTTCAATTGAAATTACGATGGGACCCGTATGTGACCCTGCACTAAACGCAAGCCGGGCACAGAAGATTTTTCAAATGTTTAAAGAGCGTATTCGCGAACTGACACCAAAAGAGTTTCAGAATTTATTGCGTCCTGCATTTCAGGAGGATGAATGGATTCTTATTGTATTAGGTGGGGTAACCGGATTTATTGCTGGTACAATACATTTGTTTGTGGCTTTCTTATAATTCGACGTCGGGCAGAATCTATTGAAGATTAATGAGACTTTTTCTGCCAGGCTTCACATTCATTGTTTTAAATGAGGATGTTTTTTATGCGCATTATCTTACTCGGACCACCTGGGGCAGGCAAAGGGACTCAGGCTCAGTTGATCTGTAAGCGCTACAATGTCCCACAAATTTCAACCGGTGATATGCTCCGTGCTGCAATTCGTGAAGGTACTGAATTAGGTCTAAAAGCTAAAAGTGTAATGGAATCTGGTGGTTTGGTTTCAGATGAACTTATTATCGGTTTAGTAAAAGAACGTATTGCGCAACCTGACTGTGCAAATGGCTGTATTTTTGATGGTTTCCCACGTACTATTCCACAAGCAGAAGCTTTGGAAAAAGAAGGGATTAGCATTGATCACGTGATTGAAATTGATGTTCCAGATGAAGAAATCGTACAACGTCTTTCTGGTCGTCGTCAGCATCCAGCTTCTGGCCGTGTTTATCATACAGTTTACAACCCACCTAAAGTGGAAGGTAAAGATGATGAAACAGGTGAAGATCTTGTTCAACGTCCAGATGACCAAGAAGAAACGATTCGTAAACGTTTAGCGTCTTATCATACAGAGACTGAACAATTGGTTGGTTTCTATCAAAGCCGTGCTGCATCTGGTGAGAATGCGCCGACTTATGACAAGCTTAATGGTTTACGTACAATTGAAGATGTACAAAAAGATTTGTTCAACATCTTAGACAAATAATTAAAATATTATTTGTGACAAGGAGCTCTCATCATGAGGGCTCTTTTCTTTCATTCAGTGCAGGAGAACAATATGAAAATCATATTGATTTTAGTGGTATTGCTAAGTCTGGCACTCGTCATATTTTTGGGTTATCAGAGCTTTAAAATGCTTAGGCAGGTACAAAAACAAGCAAAAGAAGAGCGTAATCAGAATAAGCGTCTAAAGTAAGTTTGATTGGGTATTTTTTATACCCAACCATATTTTTAAGCTTCAATATTTTTAATAGCAATTTGTTTTTGCGCACCAAATTCAAAACGGTCGGGCCAGTTGCAAACATCTGCAACGACACATTCAGCACATTTCGGTTTACGAGCGATACAACAATAACGGCCATGTAATATGAGCCAGTGATGTGAATCTAAAATAAATTCTTTAGGAATGACCTTAATTAAACGGTGTTCAACTTCAAGTACATTTTTACCCACGGCTAAGCCAGTTCGATTTCCTACTCGGAAAATATGGGTATCGACGGCCATAGTAGGTTGCCCAAAAGCTGTATTTAAAACAACATTTGCGGTTTTACGCCCAACACCGGGCAAAGCTTCCAAGTCCTTTCTGTTGCTTGGCACTTCGCCGTTAAATTGCTCCATTAAAATCTTACAGGTCTTAATCACATTTTCGGCTTTGGCGTTGTAAAGACCAATTGTTTTAATGTATTCCTTTAAACCATCTACACCCAAGTTATAAATTTTCTCGGCGGTGTTTGCCACAGGGTACAGTTTATCAGTTGCCTTATTTACACTCACGTCGGTGGCTTGAGCTGACAACATAACTGCAATAAGTAACTCAAAAGAAGAGGAGTATTTTAATTCGGTTTGAGGTGACGGCCGCTGTTCGCGAAGGCGTTCAAAGAAAATTTGAATCTGCTTTTTCGTCATATTTTTGACAGCCATTCAGACCTCCTGTAGTTGTATGAGTTGCTGTTGTAGTTCTTCGAGTTGAAGACGCTTTTTAGCATCTTCACGCACACTGAGCTGTTTTTCTAGTTTCTTAATTTGAGTGCGGATTTTGGCTAACTCAATTGTAGTTTTTGCATCAGTTAACACAGCTTCTTTAGGTTTTTCGATGAGTTCAATAGAAGGTAATTCATCAAGTGCCTGAGAAAATTGAGCAAACAGTTGCGTATCAATTTCGGCGCGTACCACCGGACCTTTTCGGTGAGTACGACGCTTTTCTTCACGCTGGATATGTGCGTAATAGCGTTGTCTTAAATCATTTTGTTCTGCGGTACGCTGTTGTTCATTTGGTAAAGCTTGTGTGTCTTCAACTAAATCAATACAGTCTACTGGACAAGGTGGAATACATAATTCACAACCCGTGCATAAATCGGTCAAGATAGTATGCATGAGTTTACCACTACCTATAATGGCATCTACAGGACATGCACTAATACATTTGGTGCAGCCAATACACTCATCTTCACGAATGATTGCTTTCATACGTTGTGGTCGCCCATCGGCCTGTACGGGCCATATACTGCTTTCGGCAGTTAATGATGAACGATTGAGTAGAGTTGCCAGTGCATCCGCCACAGGCTGTCCACCTGGAACACATTTATTTGCTTCTTCACCTTCAGCAATCGACTTTGCGTAAGGCAGACATCCGTCACGATGTCCACATAAGCCACATTGTGTTTGCGGCAATAACGCATCAATCTCGCGTATGAGAGAAATAGATGAATTCATAATGGGGCAATAGCTTGGTTAAAACGTTGCGATAATGAAGAAAAAGCGAAGTAAGGTCAATGCATTTTAGTGAATTTGTGGGCTTTTGAATTGACCTAAAATGTAGCTAATATTGCACAATAATAGATCAATAAAAATGAAAAGTTAAATGACTATTTCTTATTTTCAATTAGTTTTTCTAAAATTAAGTTTTTGATAATTAAGGTAAATAAAATAATTTAAAATAACTATTGTTAAAATTGATGGAAAGGGATTTAATATTTTGCTGCTAAATGATGCATTTAATAATGCATTGCACCAATTTAATTCATTACTATGCTGAGGACCGTGCATTGAAATATAACAATCTGAATGAATTCCTGAATTACGTGCAAGCGCGTGATCCGCATCAACCCGAATTTCTACAAGCTGTTGAAGAAGTAATGACCAGTTTATGGCCATTCATAGAAAAAAATCCGGAATATGCAGAGCAGGGATTGTTAGAGCGTCTTGTTGAACCAGAGCGAGTTATTCAATTTCGTGTTTCATGGGCAGATGATCACGGGCAGACACATGTTAACCGAGCTTTTCGTGTTCAATATAATTCAGCAATTGGTCCATTCAAAGGTGGAATGCGTTTCCATCCCTCGGTCAATCTATCAATTTTAAAGTTTTTAGGTTTTGAGCAGACTTTTAAAAATTCCCTTACAACCTTGCCTATGGGCGGTGGTAAAGGTGGTTCAGATTTCGATCCTAAGGGTAAATCTGATGCTGAGATTATGCGATTCTGTCAGGCATTAATGATTGAGTTGTACCGTCATTTAGGCCCCAATACTGATATTCCAGCAGGTGATATTGGCGTAGGTGCGCGTGAAGTCGGTTATATGGCAGGCATGATGAAAAAGCTGAGTAATGATACCGCTTGTGTCTTTACTGGTAAAGGAATTTCATTTGGTGGCAGTTTAATGCGCCCTGAAGCAACAGGCTATGGTACGGTTTATTTTGCAGAAGAAATGTTAAAAGCACGTGGACAGTCTTTTGCAGGTAAAACTGTTTCGGTGTCTGGTTCTGGTAATGTTGCACAATATGCTGCTGAAAAAGCCATGTTTTTAGGGGCAAAAGTTGTTACTTTGTCCGATTCGAACGGTACAGTGTATGTGAAGAATGGCTTTACAGATGAATTGCTTGCTGAAGTCATGGAGCTGAAAAATATTAAACGTGGCCGTATTTCAGAATTTGCTTCTAAACATGGCTTTGAATATTTTGAAGGTAAAACGCCGTGGCATATTCAGGTTGATATTGCTTTACCTTGTGCAACGCAAAATGAACTGACAGGTGATGATGCAAAAATACTCATTGCAAATGGTGTCATTTGTGTGGCCGAAGGTGCCAATATGCCATCTACACTTGAAGCTGTTGAACACTTTATCGAAGCTAAAATTTTGTATGCACCAGGAAAAGCATCAAATGCGGGTGGGGTAGCAACTTCTGGTTTAGAAATGTCTCAAAACGCAATTCGTTTGAGCTGGACCCATGCTGAGGTTGATGAACGCTTACATGCAATTATGAAAGACATTCATGCCAATTGCGTAAGATACGGTACAAAAGCAGATGGTACTGTTAATTATGTTGATGGTGCCAATATTGCGGGTTTTGTTAAAGTTGCGGATGCAATGCTCGCGCAAGGTATTTTTTAAATAGAAATAAAAAAATCCGATGCATAAGCATCGGATTTTTTTTAGTCTAAAAACTTATTTTTTAGGTTTTTTAACTAACTCTTGCTCTACAACCATATCTAATACATCTGCTTGGCTAGACTGGTCTGCTGCTGGGTTTTTTACTTCAAAACGTTTTACGCGCAAAATTACGCGTTGGTCTGGATTATGTTCAAAACCTTCGATTTGTCCATAATATAATGACCAGTTTTTGTCGACATAAGTTTTAACACCTTTGTCGTCATATTTAATTTCACGAACTTGCATACATGTTTGAGGTGCAACACCTGTACATGATTTAGTTTGTGGAGCAACTTCTAGGAAAACAGTTTTTCCTTCAGATTGATATTTTGCTTCAGGTGTCATTTTACCAGTAAAGGTATATTTTTGACCTTGAGCATCAGTTACCGTTAATGTCGGTTGATCTGCATTAGCTGTATTAAGCTCAAATGGGATTGCACGCTTTTGGAATAGGCTGCTAGAAAATTGTTCCTGTTTCATTAAAGCAGGTTCACACGCCATCATCGTTGACATTACGTCAGCTGTTACGATGGTATTGTTTTCAACTTTCCACGTTGTTCCTTGGCGGTTACAACCCGTTGCGATAGATAAACGGTCATTGGTAAAGTTAAGAACGATAGGTTTTTTTGTATTTTCAGGCTGGTATGACCAAGAGTAGTCTGTTAAAGCTTGAGTATTCACTGCTTTTTGACCTTGGAAAATATGCTTTTGACCAGTTTTGTCTGTCACGCTTAAAATCACCTGACCATTATTGTTGCTAATTTCGATTGGTAATTTCGCTTCGCTAAAGATGCTGTTAGACAATTGTTCTTGTTTCGTTAAATCATCTTGGCAAGCCATCATTGTTGATGCAAGAGGAGAGGTAATAAGTTGGTTACCTTCAACTTTCCAAGTTCCACCTTGACCATTACAACCAGTGTTAATTGCTAATTTGCCGTCTGCATTAAAGTTAAGTACAAGTGGTTTAGATGCTTTTACATTTTGATATGTCCATGCATATTCACCTAAAGTGGCTGCAAGGTTTTGTTGTTGCTCAGATACAATTGGAGCAGGAGTATTCGTAACTGTTTGACACGCCATCAAAGAAAAAGGTAATAACGCAAGAATTAAATATTTAATTTTCATTTAAAAACTTCAAGTAAAAAACAACAGCAGTAAGCTTAAAACATTCTTAAAAAAAGAAAATGTAAACATTTGATTGTTTCGGTTTTTAAAATGTATAAGTTTGTAAATTATTCTAATTTTTAATAAAAATAATGGTATACCCCGAAAAACGGGGTATTTGCTAATAATTAATCAAAACGATAGATATCCATACCTAGTGAACCCATTGTGAAGCTGCTGTGAACAATCGTAAAACGGTTGCCTGTGCCCATAGCAAAAAATAAAGGTGCAAAATGTTCAAGAGTAGGGTGATTACGTTTTACATACGGCAATGATTGCCATTCCAGCACGCCATCATAATCTTGATGTGTGAGTTTATTCACAACAGCATTTCTAAAAGTTGAAGCCCATTCAGGTACTTTAGAGTTGTCTCCTTGCCAAGATAACTCTGCAAGATTATGGGTAATACTACCTGAACCAATGAGTAGAACTTGTTTGTCACGTAAAGGTGCGAGCGTTTGTCCTATACGATAAATTTCTTGTGCACTTAAATTTGTTGGCAAAGAAATCTCGACCACAGGAATATCTGCATCAGGGTACATATGCACTAGCGGCATCCATACGCCATGGTCACGAGGGCGTGTACTATTCGCATGTGCAACAAAATGAGCATCTGCCAGTAATTTTAAGATTTCTTCGGCGAGTTCTGGTTGGCCAGGTGCGCTATAGCGAATTTCATATAGCTCTTTAGGAAAACCACGGAAGTCATGCCATGTTTCGGGACGTGTCGAAATACTCACTTCAAGTGCTTTACTCTCCCAGTGTGCAGACATCACAATGATTGCCCTTGGGGGCGGAAGATTTGCACCTAAACGGTGTAGAGCAGGACCTACTTGTTCTGGGTCAAGTGCAAGCATGGGTGAACCATGTGAAATAAACAGTCCGGGAAGGGTTTGTAGTTCCATTGCATTACACCTGAGTTGAAAAGCAGAATAATAGTCATTATGCCAAAATCAGGACATCTTAAAAGTATCCTGATTTCAACGGATTGTTCCTAAAATGAAACGGTTGTTGTTTTTATGCACGGTGATAGGGATGATTATGGTTAATACTCATTGCCCGATACAATTGCTCGATTAATAAAACACGCACCAGAGGATGAGGCATAGTGAGTTTTGAGAGTGACCAATGCCATGCAGCAGCTTTGCGTACTTGATCTGATAGACCATCTGGTCCACCAATCGCGAGAACTACATCATTGCCTTCAAGCATCCATTGTTTCATGGTATCAGCCAGCTTTTCGGTACTGAGTTCTCGACCACCGACCTCTAGGGCAATTAACGTTTCATTAGGTTTTAAAGCATTTAAAATACTTTCACCTTCGATTTGGCAATATTTTAAAATATCGGCTTCTGAATCATTCTTACCACGTTTCGCCATGGGTAGTTCAATGACTTGGGTTTGCACAAAAGGCTGGATACGTTTGAAATAATCTTCAAAGCCAGTAAGTACCCAAGCAGGCATTTTTTGACCAATGGTCAGAATACGAATTTTCATATTATCTATTCATTCAAAACTGCTTGTGCATTATACCTGAGGAATTGAAGCTCCGTGATGATCTAAAAAATGGCATAAAAAACGCAGTCCAAAAAACAATATTGGACTGCGATCAAATGATCATCTGTCTGGAGTTCAGATGATCATAGAGAATAAAAACAAGCCTATCTATAAAATAATAGATAACGAAGAGAACTTAACTTGATTAAATACTCTTAATACCTATTATGAGGATGGTTGGATATTTTTCAATCAAATTGTGTAACAAAAAAAAGAGAGCCGAAGCTCTCTTTTTTTTCATATTTAGATTAATGACGTGCTGCTTTTGAACCTTCCACCGGTTTTACAATCGGTGTTTTAGGTAAAGGCTTTGGCATTGAAATTAATGCTAAAGGTAAAATTTCATCAATACTTTTTACGGCTTTGATTTCTAAACCTTCTTTAACATTCGCTGGAATTTCTGCCAAATCACGAACATTATCTTGTGGAATAAATACAAGTTTAATTCCACCACGGTGTGCTGCAAGAAGTTTCTCTTTTAAGCCACCAATGCGCATTGCACGACCACCAAGACTTGTTTCACCAGTCATTGCGATATCTGGACGAATCGCGATACCTGTAAATGCTGATACAAGTGCAGTTGTTAATGCTAAACCAGCAGATGGACCATCTTTTGGTGTTGCACCTTCTGGTAAGTGAACGTGTACATCAGTTTCTTCGAAACGAGAAGCTTCAATACCCAACTCATCAGCACGTGTGCGTACTAAAGTCATTGCTGTGGTAATAGACTCTTTCATGACATCACCGAGTGAACCGGTGGTAATGAATTTACCTTTACCTTTCACTGCTGCAACTTCAATGGTAAGTAACTCGCCACCAACAGAAGTCCAAGCTAAACCATTTACGCGTCCGACTTGTGCTTCGTCTTCTGCAATACCAAAGTCAAATTTGTGTGGACCTAAGTATTCAGGAAGATTGGCAGAGGTAACATCGAGCTGTAAGTTTTTAGACTTTTTACTTACTGCTTCTTTTACCACTTTACGCGCAATTTTAGACACTTCACGTTCTAAACTACGTACACCAGCTTCACGTGTATAGCGTTGAACAATATCACGAATCGCTTCTTCATGAATGGTTAACTCTTTTGCACGTAGGCCATTATTCTTAATTGCTTTTGGAACAAGGTAACGTTCAGCAATGTTAACTTTTTCATCTTCGGTATAACCCGGTAGACGAATAACTTCCATACGGTCAAGCAACGCTTCAGGAATATTCATGCTGTTTGCAGTACAGATGAACATCACTTCAGAAAGGTCAAGATCAAGATCTAAATAGTGATCATTGAACTTACTGTTTTGTGATGGATCTAATACTTCAAGTAATGCAGAAGCTGGATCACCACGGTAGTCTTGCGCCATCTTGTCAATTTCGTCGAGTAAGAACAACGGGTTCTTCACGCCAACTTTTGTTAAAGATTGCACGATTTTACCTGGCATCGCACCAATATAAGTACGACGGTGACCACGAATCTCAGCTTCGTCACGTACGCCACCAAGTGCCATACGAACGAATTCACGACCTGTTGCTTTCGCGACTGACTCACCAAGTGAAGTTTTACCTACACCAGGAGGGCCAACCAAACAAAGAATCGGACCTTTGAGTTTTTTAACACGAGACTGAACAGCTAAGTATTCAACAATACGATCTTTAACGTCATCTAAGCCGTAATGATCTGTATCAAGAATCTCTTGAGCTTTCGCAAGGTTAATACTCACTTTGCTCGCTTTGTTCCATGGTGTATCTAAAATGACTTCTAGATAGTTTCGTACAACGGCAGCTTCACTAGATGCAGGCTGCATTGCTTTGAGTTTACGGAACTCAGCTTCAGCTTTTTTACGTACATGTTCTGGTAAATCTGCTTCAGCAAGACGTTTTTCTATTTCAGCAACGTCATCTTCAGCACCGCCATTCATGTCGGAAAGCTCACGTTGAATCACTTTCATTTTTTCATTTAGAAAGTATTCACGTTGGTTTTTTTCCATTTGGCGTTTTACGCTGTCATGCAAAGTTTGTTCAATTTGCTGTTCGGCAGATTGATTCACCAAATAACTCATAAGCTCTTGTAAATGAGCTTCAAACTCATCGTGCTCTAAAAACTTCTGTTTAATTTCAATATTTAGAGGCACACGTGTCGCAACGAAGAACATAAGCTGTAGCAAGTCTTCAATCTTGTTAGCCGCTGCAACCAGTTCACGAGCATTACGTAATTTTGCTTCAGCATATTGAGCAAATAAAGTACGTAACTCTTGTAAACGAGTTTCTTGGGTAGCTTTATCTACGTTAATTGTCATTGGACTTAAGCTATGTTCAGCTGTCAAATGGCTATCTTCATCGATAATTTTTTCAAGCTTAGAGCGCTGTAACCCTTCAATAAGTACTTTGATGCAGTTTTCATCATTCTCATGATTTACGACCTGAACAATCTTAGCGACAGTTCCGTACTGATAAAGGTTATCGTGATCAATATCTTCTGTAAGCGAATCTTTTTGCGCAACTACAAATACTAAATTGTCACTGTTACGAGCCACCTCAACTGCATTAATCGATTTTTCACGACCCACGAATAACGCAATTTGCATGTGTGGATAAACCACTACATCACGCAACGCTAAAAGTGGTAATACACTTGGAACCTGAGGCTCTAAGTCAGTTTTTTCATTCATAATAAGTTCAGACATGGGCACTCCTAATGAGTGACAACGAGGTTGCCATGTTTTTTATAGTGATGTGTATTTCAAAAATTACAAGGGCCTCTTTATAGAAAATGTGGAAAAAATGACTAATTTAGTCAACTTTTCTTTAAAAGTTTTATGAATCAATAGATTAATTCTTAAGAAGAATAAAATTTTGTAGAAGAGCTAAGCATTTTAACTTAATAATAGTTTTCTTTTACAAATGAAATACGCATCTGACGATACAAAAGATTTGTTTAGTTTTATTTAGAAATAAATACTTTTATGAAGTAGATTTAAAATTTAATTTATTTTATGGTTTTATTATAGATAGAATAATTTCAATATTATTTATAATGTACGAGTGTATTTTAATATTTTGTTTTATGAAAAATATACATTAAAATAGAATATTAATTTTAGATTTAATATTCTGTTTTAATAAAATACATCTGTATTTTAAAAAATAATTAATATTATTTATTTTATAAAAAACATTTATTTAATTAGAGTTATTATTCTATTTTAATGCAAACTTACTCTTTGTTAACAAAAACTAAACATTATATTCATTTTTAATTTTTTATTTATTAAATTCAATATGTTGTACTTAACCATAAAATTATATTTTGTGATTAAAGTCTCATATTTTTTGATGGGTTCTTCGGTTTTATATTTACCCTTTAAATTTATTCATTTAGGATGCCGCCTCTTTTTTGGGACCTGAAAATTATAAAAATGTATTTCTACATTTTTATGGGTCTTTGATTTTGGTATTTGTCTGAGAAGTTTTATGAATAAGGTTTATAAAGTCATTTGGAATGTTTCGATTGGAGCATGGGTTGCAACATCTGAAATTGCAAAAGGTAAAACCAAGACTAAATCAAAAACTTTAAATGCATCAGCGGTAGTTTTAGTAGGCGTAATTAGTTTTGCTCCAAATGCTTTCGCAGGGACAAATACCGAAGGAGGAGTAGGCCAAGGAACATCCATTTCAGGTACAACTTCATGTCGTGAAGGGAATGCGAGCACTGCCAATGAAAAAGATATTGCTATTGGTTGTGGAGCCCAAACTCAAGACAGAACTGGCTCTAACATCGCAAACCGTAATAATCCATATAATAATTCTACTGGTGCTTATGCGGGTGCAATGAAACAAGGTGGGGCAATTAGTGTAGGTACTGGCGCCGTAGTTGAGAAAAGTTTAGGAACAGCAATTGGTTCTTATGCGACAACTCAAGGTATTTCAGGTGTTGCAATTGGTACAGGTGCTTTATCTTCTGGGAATACTGCTCTTGCCGTTGGACGCCAATCTGCAGCGACCGCCGATTTTTCCCAAGCAATTGGTAATGTTGCAGCCGCTACAGGTAAAGGTTCTTTAGCAATTGGGCATTCGGCGACTGCAGAAGGTTACCGTGCAATTGCGATTGGTTCGCCAGATATTGAAAATGCAGATCCAGTTGCAGGCCAAGCAGGTGCTGCTTATCAACCTAAAATGGCAACAAAGGCAACTGGTAAAGACTCGATTGCATTTGGTGGCGGCGCAATTGCTACTGAAGAAAATGCTTTAGCGATTGGGGCGTTCTCTGAGTCGAAAGGTAAAAAATCTGTTGCAATTGGTACAGGTGCAAAAGCTCAAAAAGATAATGCAGTTGTGATTGGGGACCAAGCTGAGGCTACTTTCGATGGTGGTGTCGCAATTGGTAAAGGTGCCCGTTCAGAGGCAGAAAATAGTATTGCTGTAGGTAAAGATTCAAAAGCAATTCAAGCTACGGGTGAAAGTTTCTTAACTAAACAATCAGCTCCAACTGGTGTTTTATCAATTGGTGATGTGGGAAGCGAGCGTCGTATTCAAAACGTTGCAGACGGTGCAGCAGATTCTGATGCCGCGACGATACGTCAGTTAAAAGCTGCTCGTACCCACTATGTCAGTATTAATGACAATGGTCAGCAAGGGGGTAACTTTGAAAATGATGGTGCGACTGGACATAATGCGATTGCTGTTGGGGTGAATACTTCTGCTACTGGTCGTGATGCGATGGCGATTGGTGGATATGCACAGGCGATGGGAGTTGGTGCAATTTCAATGGGAAGTAGCAGTCAAACGGTTGGCAGTGGTGATGTTGCTATTGGGCGTAATGCATCGACAAAAGGTGCGGCAGGAACACCGCCTGGCTATAGCAATCAGTCTATTGCGATTGGTGATCAGACGAAAGCAATTGGAGATCAGTCGATTGCGATTGGTGCCGACGTAATTGCAAGAGGAAATTCTTCTGTTGCTATTGGTGGGGATGATGTAGATAAAATCGCCCAAGATGCCGAGTTGAGCAAAACCTATACAGAAATTACGGGTGGTGTACTTAAAGCAGGTAAGTATCCAACAACTGAAGCGAATCACGGCTCAACTGCTGTCGGTACTCAAGCAGTAGGTACTGGTGCATTTTCATCGGCTTTCGGTATGACTTCTAAAGCTACGGGTGATGCTTCATCTGCTTTTGGTGTCATGTCAAATGCTTCAGGTAAAGGTGCTGCTGCATTTGGTGCGGTTGCTCAAGCAACAGGTGATGGCGCATCGGCAATGGGTATTAACTCATTCGCATCGGGTACAAATTCAACAGCAATTGGCTCTGGCAACAAACCAGGTGAAGGAGCAAAAGCAACTGGAAACAGTGCTGCTGCAATTGGTAGTGGTGCCCAAGCAACAGGCGATAACTCTGCTGCAATTGGTAAAGGGGCTGAGGCTACAAACGAAAATGCTGCTGCTGTAGGTGGCGGTGCAAAAGCAATTGGTAAAAATGCTGCAGCCATTGGTGGTGGTGCAATTGCTGACCAAGAAAATGCAGTTGCAATTGGTCAAGGTGCCCAATCATTAGTAGAAGGTGGTGTAGCTTTAGGCGCACGCAGTAAAGTAGAAGCTAAAAATAGTGTTGCTTTAGGTCAAGATGCTGTAGCGACTGAAGCGACAGGAAATTCTTTCCTGACCAATCGTGATGCTTCTAAATCTAATGGTGTTATTTCTGTTGGATCGGCTGAAAAAGAACGTCGTATTACCAATGTCGAAGATGGTTCGGCTGACTCGGATGCGGTAACAGTACGCCAGCTTAAAAATGTTGATGGACGTGTGAACCAAAACACGAGCAATATTAGTAAAAATGCTCAGAATATTACCAATTTAAATCAAAAGTTAGATGATACAAAAACTGACTTGGGTAATCAGATTAGTGATACCAACACGAAGTTAAACAATACCAAAGATCAGTTAACGACTCAGATTAATGACACTAAGTCTGAGTTAAACAACACGATTGGTAATACGAAAACTGAACTGAATAGCAAAATCGATAACACCAAGACTGAGCTTGAAAACAAAGGTTTGAACTTTGCTGGCAACAGTGGTGCAGATGTACACCGTAAGCTTGGCGAGAAGCTCAACATTGTAGGTGGTGCGGATGCTTCAACACCAGCTGCGAAAACAAGCGGTGAAAATGTTATTACCCGCACCACTCAAGATGGTATCCAGATTGAACTGTTAAAAGATTCGAAGTTTGACAGTGTGACTACTGGCAACACGATTTTGAATAATAATGGTTTAACTATTAAAGAAGGTCCAAGCATTACCAAAGATGGCATTAATGCAGGCGGTAAACAAATTACCAATGTGGCTGATGGTGTAAATGCTAAAGATGCAGTGAATGTTGATCAGTTAACCAAAGTAAAAGATAACTTGAATGGCAAAATTACTGATACGAATAATCAGTTAAATGATGCAAAAAAAGATTTGGGTAATCAAATTGCAGATACCAACAAGAATTTAAATGATGCTAAGAATGATCTTGGTAACCAGATTAGTGATACCAACACTAAGTTAAACAATACCAAAGATCAGTTAACGACCCAGATTAATGATACTAAGTCTGAGTTAAACAACACGATTGGTAATACGAAAACTGAACTGAATAGCAAAATTGACAACACCAAGACTGAGCTTGAAAACAAAGGTTTGAACTTTGCTGGCAATAGTGGTGCAGACGTACATCGTAAACTTGGCGAGAAGCTCAATATTGTAGGCGGTGCAGCTGCTTCAACACCGGCTACGAAAACAAGCGGTGAAAATGTCATTACCCGTACCACTCAAGATGGTATTCAGATTGAACTGTTAAAAGACTCGAAGTTTGACAGTGTGACTACTGGTAATACGACTTTAAACAATAATGGTTTAACTATTAAAGAAGGTCCAAGCATTACCAAAGATGGCATTAATGCAGGCGGTAAACAAATTACCAATGTAAGTGATGGTGTAAATGCTAAAGATGCAGTGAATGTTGATCAGTTAACCAAAGTAAAAGATAACTTGAATGGCAAAATTACTGATACGAATAATCAGTTAAATGATGCGAAAAAAGATTTGGGTAATCAAATTGCAGATACCAACAAGAATTTAAATGATGCTAAGAATGATCTTGGTAATCAGATTACTGATACCAACACTAAGTTAAACAATACCAAAGATCAGTTAACGACTCAGATTAACGATACCAAGACTGAATTAAACAACACGATTGGTAATACGAAAACTGAACTGAATAGCAAAATCGATAACACCAAGACTGAGCTTGAAAACAAAGGTTTGAACTTTGCTGGCAATAGTGGTGCAGATGTACACCGTAAGCTTGGCGAGAAGCTCAACATTGTAGGTGGTGCGGATGTTTCGACACCAGCTTCAAAAACAAGTGGTGAAAATGTCATTACCCGTACTACTCAAGATGGTATTCAGATTGAGCTGTTAAAAGACTCGAAGTTTGACAGTGTGACAACTGGCAATACCACTTTGAACAATAATGGTTTAACTATTAAAGAAGGTCCAAGCATTACCAAAGAAGGTATTAACGCTGGTGGCAAACAAATTACCAATGTTGCAGAGGGTGTAAATGCCAAAGATGCAGTAAACAAGGGTCAGTTAGATGATCTTGCTGCCAAGCAGAATGCAACTGATGATGCTGCAGTGAAATACGATGATGCCAAGACTAAAGATAAAGTTACCTTAAAAGGTAAAGACGGTACGATTTTAGATAATGTGAAAGCAGGGAACATTTCATCGACTTCAAAAGAAGCGGTAAATGGCAGCCAGATTCACAATATTTCGAACAGTATTAAAAACAGTATTGGTGGAAATACCGTTGTAAACCCAGACGGTAGCCTAACTACCAATAACATTGGTGGAACAGGTAAAAACAACATCAATGACGCAATTAAGTCTGTAGATGACAAAGTCACAAATAGCGTTAATGATGTTGAAAACAAAGGCTTGAACTTTGCTGGTAACAGTGGTGCAGATGTACATCGTAAACTTGGCGAGAAGCTCAACATTGTAGGTGGAGCGGATGCTTCGACACCAGCTGCAAAAACAAGCGGTGAAAATGTCATTACTCGTACTACTCAAGATGGTATTCAGATTGAACTGTTAAAAGACTCGAAGTTTGACAGTGTGACAACTGGCAACACGACTTTAAACAGTAATGGTTTGACTATTAAAGAAGGCCCAAGCATTACTAAAGAAGGTATTAATGCTGGTGGTAAACAAATTACCAATGTGGCTGATGGTGTAAATGCTAAAGATGCAGTGAATGTTGATCAGCTAACCAAAATCAAAGATAGCTTAAATGGCAAAATCACTGATACCAACACTAAGTTAGACACGACCAAAGATCAGTTAACGACCCAGATTAACGATACCAAGACTGAATTAAACAACACGATTGGTAATACGAAAACTGAACTGAATAGCAAAATCGATAACACCAAGACTGAGCTTGAAAACAAAGGTTTGAACTTTGCTGGCAATAGTGGTGCAGATGTACACCGTAAGCTTGGCGAGAAGCTCAACATTGTAGGTGGTGCGGATGTTTCGACACCAGCTTCAAAAACAAGTGGTGAAAATGTCATTACCCGTACTACTCAAGATGGTATTCAGATTGAGCTGTTAAAAGACTCGAAGTTTGACAGTGTGACAACTGGCAATACCACTTTGAACAATAATGGTTTAACTATTAAAGAAGGTCCAAGCATTACCAAAGAAGGTATTAACGCTGGTGGCAAACAAATTACCAATGTTGCAGAGGGTGTAAATGCCAAAGATGCAGTAAACAAGGGTCAGTTAGATGATCTTGCTGCCAAGCAGAATGCAACTGATGATGCTGCAGTGAAATACGATGATGCCAAGACTAAAGATAAAGTTACCTTAAAAGGTAAAGACGGTACGATTTTAGATAATGTGAAAGCAGGGAACATTTCATCGACTTCAAAAGAAGCGGTAAATGGCAGCCAGATTCACAATATTTCGAACAGTATTAAAAACAGTATTGGTGGAAATACCGTTGTAAACCCAGACGGTAGCCTAACTACCAATAACATTGGTGGAACAGGTAAAAACAACATCAATGATGCAATTAGTGAAGTAAAAAATACTGCAACTAAAGCAAAAACTACCGTAACTGAAGGTGACAACATTGTAGTAAAAGAAACTGTTAATAAAGATGGCAGTACTAACTACGAAGTATCGACCAAAAAAGATTTGACATTAGACAGTGTAACTGCGGGCGATAGCGTACTTAACCATAATGGTTTGACTATTAAAGATGGTCCAAGCATTACTAAAGATGGCATTAATGCTGGCGGTAAGAAAATTACTGATGTTGCGAACGGCGTGATTGCACAAAATTCTAAAGATGCTGTAAATGGCAGTCAGGTTCATAACATCTCGACGAGCATCAAAAACAGTATTGGTGGAAATACAGTGGTAAACCCAGATGGTAGTTTGACTACAAATAACATTGGTGGAACGGGTAAAAACAACATTAATGACGCAATCAAGTCTGTAGATGACAAAGTCACCAATGGTGTAAATGACTTGACTCAAAAAGGACTGAATTTTGGTGCGAATGATCAAAAAGCAACTCAGGGGAAAGCCGTACACCGTAAGCTTGGCGACACCATTAATATTGTAGGCGGTGCTAATCCAGAAACTGCTGAAGATAAAACCAGTGGTGAAAACATCATTACTCGTACTACAGAAGATGGCGTCAAAATTGAGATGCTAAAAGATGTGAAGTTCGACAGTGTAAACGTTGGTGGTCATGTCTTGAATCAGCAAGGTCTAATCATTAAAGGTGGCCCAAGTGTCACAATTAATGGTATTGATGCTGGCGGTAAGCAAATTACCAATGTTGCTGATGGTGTAAATGCAAAAGACGCGGTGAATAAAGGTCAGTTAGACAAGCAAATTAATGATGTTAAAGATCAAATTGGTAAAGATATTGGCAAACTTTCTGATCATGCTGTTCAGTATGACAAAGATAAAAATGGCAATGTCGATAAGAACTCAGTCACTTTAGGTGGTGGAGATAAAGGTACCAATCTGAAAAATGTAGCTGATGGTAAAGTTGCTGAAGGCTCTAAAGACGCCGTAAATGGTGGCCAATTATGGAATGTTCAAAATCAAGTCGATAAGAACTCGAATGATATTAAGAACATTCAGAACAACATTGACAACATTTCTAATGGTAAAGCTGGTTTAGTTCAACAGCAAAAACCAAATGGTGAAATCACGGTTGGTAAAGATACTGGCGGTACTAGCGTAAATATGGCTGGTAAAGAGGGTGACCGTGTTGTTCAAGGTGTCAAAGATGGTGAGATTAAAGCTGGTTCGAACCAAGCCGTAAATGGTGGTCAGATTCACAATATTTCAAACAGTATTAAAAACAGTATTGGTGGAAATACATCTATTAATAGTGATGGTTCAATCACGACTAAAGATATCGGTGGAACGGGTAAAGACAATATTAATGATGCCATTGGTACGTTAAATCAGTCGAACCAAGAATTGGGCAACAAAATTACCAATCTGGGCGATCAGTTACAGCAAGTGTTCTATGACACCAACAAGCGTATTGATGACGTTGAGAAAAAAGCTAATGCAGGTATTGCCGCTGCGATGGCTTTAGAAAATGCGCCATTTGTTGCCGGTAAATACACCTATGCTGTTGGGGCTGCATATCATGGTGGTGAAAATGCTGTCGGTGTGACCTTACGAAAAACATCTGACAATGGCCGTTGGTCAATTACGGGTGGTGTGGCAGCTGCTTCTCAAGGTGAGCCAAGCGTTCGTATTGGTATTAGTGGTGTTATTAACTAAGAAACTAGTTAGGAGAGTAGCGATGCTCTCCTTGCTCGACAGATTAAAGAGATTATAGAAATGAATAAAACAATCCAAAGCTTAGTCGTAGCTGCTTTTGCTGGTTTTGTGGTAACAACTTATGCGAATGAACCTGCTCAGCAACAGGAAATCCATTTTCCTGCTATTGAAAAAAGTTATTTGAAACAAGTAAAACGTTATGAATACCAAGATGTTGCTCGTTTAGATACAGGACTAAATAAAGATCAAATTCGAGCTTTGTTGGGAAACCCACAATTTAGTGAAGGACTTTTTGCAGTAAAACTATGGAACTATGTATTAGATGTCCGTATTCCTAACACAAACCAATATCAACGTTGCCAGTTGCGTGTTGATTTTGATAAGCACTATTTAGCAGAACGTTTATCTTGGAAGGGTGAGGCGTGTGAGGGTTTGGTTGCTTGGGGTGAAAATAATCAGGTACCAGCGCATAGCAACTTAATAGGTGAGCGTACGGCCAGTGTATTATTTGCTTTTGATCAGTTTGATGCTAAAGCGATTGAACAAGGAACTGATAGCGTTACTAAAGTTGCTGAACAAATCAAGAAAAGTGGGGCAACAACTCCTATTATAGTTTCGGGCTTTACAGATCCTTTAGGTAAATTTAGCTATAACCAGAAATTGTCTTCTCAACGTGCTAATACGGTTGCCAAGCTATTGGTACAACAAGGTATTGAAGCAAACCGAATACAAATACAGGCGAATAGCCAGACTGACTTATATAAGCAGTGTAGTGGTAACAATAGTTCACAAATTATTCAATGTTTAGCACCAAATAGACGTGTTAATATCAATTGGTAAAACGGTCTGCGCAAGAAAAGTAATCATCCCTAGGGTGGTTACTTTTTTTGTTTTAGGAGACTGAAAATAAAAAGGATATATTTAAAGCTATTAATTTTTTATATAAAAATCATCTTTTAAAAAATGAAAGTGCTGTGAAGCTATTAAGCTGCCTAATGCTTAGCATCGACTTTGATGTTCTAAACGATGACGAAACAATAAATATATGAATGCTGTGTAATAAGGCCATATCGGTATAAAAATTTTCGATTAAAAAAAATACTAATGCGATAAATAATTTTTTTATTTTCATGGAAAAATTTAATACTTTTAAACTATATATTTTATTTATCAGTTATGTGTGATTTAAATAATTAACATAAGAAAACCTTTCAATGCTTGCAACTTTTATTTTTACAAGAAATTTATAATATTTTTTTTCTATTTATGTGTTTATATATTGTTTGTTTTTCTTTGTATTTCATCGCATTAAGTATATTTTTTGTGATTAACATCTCATTTTTTCTCTAATATAGTCCGCGAAAATTGCTATACCTTTTGTTTTTTGAAACTTTATGTAACTTAAGGTAAGCATTGTCTATTTTGTGTAAAAATGCGAGTAAGCATATGAATCAGATATACAAAGTCATTTGGAATGCTTCATTAGGAATCTGGGTTGCCGTTTCTGAAATTGCAAAGGGCCATTCAAAAACTCGTAACCAAAGAACAGATGATGCTTTGGTATCTTCGACTGAAGTTTCAAACAATAATTTAATTATCGATCCCTCATCTCTCCCTGCACCACTCCTTTTTCGGATCAAACCACTTACATGGGGGATACTAACCGTACTTGTTCCTTCCATCACTTTTGGTGCAGTTGGCGTTAATGGTGGTGCTCTTGGGCCAAATGGTACTGTTAACTCAACAGCAATGTCAGCATGTACTGGAACTACACCAGGAACGACTACTGGCCAAGCTTATGTTGGGGGAGACCGTTCATTAGCGCTGGGTTGTGGAGCTGTAACAGATTCAGATAGAGATATTGCAATAGGAAGCCAAGCTTCTACAGTAAATCCAGCAAATGCGACAGGAACTTATAATGAGTCTATCGCGATTGGTGCTCAAGCCACGGCAAGTGGAGCTCAAGCTGTCGCATTAGGTGGTCAGACGATAGCGAAAGGTAACTCGTCTGTCGCTATTGGCGCTGACGATATGGATAAAGTCGCTAGTACGAATGCTCCGGCTTTTAACTATACGCCAGCTGCCGGAGATAATGCTTTATATAATAATACCGCTACTGCAACTGCATATAAAAATTTGACAGGTGATTACTTAGTCAACTTTGAACAAACAAATGGTGGTGCATCTGCAGTAGGAAATCGTTATACCAGTGTACAAACAGGTGAAGCTGCGGTTGCAGTAGGGTCAAAGTCAACTGCTAATGATTTGGGGACAGCTTTAGGTCCTGTAGCGACAGCTGGGGCACTAGCTTCGGTGGCAGTAGGTACAAAAGCAGATGCAGAGGGGCAAGGTAGTTTATCTATTGGTGCATTGGCTTATACAGGTAAAACAGGTGATGTTGCTGTAGGTATTAATTCTGCTGCTACAGGGGGCGATTCAATTGCCATTGGTGCAGGAAAAGACTTAAAAAATACTGCTTATGTACAATCAGGCGCAACAGCAACTCAAAAAGGTGCCAGTGCATCTGGGGCAAATTCGATATCAATAGGCTCTAATACTGCTGCGACTGGCACGAATGCTGTGGTTGTGGGGATGCAATCAACTGCATCCAATCTGGCAGTAGCGGTTGGTTCAGTTGCTACGGCTGGAGACCAAAGTGTTTCTATTGGTTCAAATAGCGCAGCTTCTTCTCAAACATCTGTAGCAATTGGTGCCGGAGCACAGGCAACGTTACAGAATAACTCGGTTGCTTTAGGTAGTGGTTCGGTTGCTGATAGAGCTTCTGGTTCACTCGGATATGATCCTTTAACTGAAACGAGTACGACAAGTACCAATAGTACTTGGAAGGCAACAGATGCCGCTGTTTCAGTTGGCAATGGAACTACACGAACTCGTCAGATTACTAGCGTTGCGGCTGGAACGAATGATACAGATGCAACCAATGTCGCACAGTTAAAAAAAGCAACTTCTAAAGTTTTGGCTGGAACAGGTACGACAGTTGCTCAGGGAACAGATAGTAACGGTATAACGACTTATACTGTAAACGCGAATACATTTGCGATACGTCAAGGAACGACCAATAAAGCGACTATTGGCGATAATACAAATGATAAAGTTAGCTTTATCAATGGGAAAAATACTGTTGCCAAAGTAGCGGACGAATTAAATAGCAATACGGATGTTACTTTTGATTTAGCTGATGATATTTCATTAAATAGCGTAACAACTGGTAATACGGTGCTGAATAGTACAGGTATTACAGTTAATGGTGGAGCGAATGGTCCAGTAAAATTAACAAATACTGGGCTAGATAATGGTGGAAATAAAATCATCAATGTCGCAGCAGGGACCGTTTCATCTACATCAACAGATGCAGTAAATGGTAGCCAGTTAAATACCACCAACCAGAATGTAACGACTGCTCAGAACACTGCAAACACAGCAGTGACCAATGCCGCTGCTGCGCAAGCGACGGCAGACAAAGGACTAAACTTTAGTGTCAATGGTGGCACAGCAGACAACGTGAAATTGGGTGAAAAGGTTAACTTTGCAGATGGTACCAATACGAATGCAACGTATGACCCGACAACCAATACTTATAAATATAATGTGAATGACAACATTGGTTTAACCAATGCAGGTAGTTTAACGGTCGGCAACACTAAAGTTGATAACAGTGGATTAACCATTACTGGTGGCCCAAGTGTAACGTCTGCTGGTATTAATGCAGGCAACCAGAAAGTGACTAACGTTGCAGCAGGAACCATTTCATCTACATCAACAGATGCAGTGAATGGTAGCCAGTTAAATACCACCAATCAGAATGTAACCACTGCTCAGAATACTGCAAACACGGCAGTGACCAATGCAGCAGCAGCCCAAGCAACAGCAGACAAAGGCCTAAACTTTAGTGTTAATGGTGGTACAGCTGACAACGTGAAGTTAGGTGAAACAGTTAACTTTGCAGATGGTACCAATACCACTGCAACGTATGACCCGACAACCAATACTTATAAGTACAGTGTCAATGACAATATTGGTTTAACCAATGCAGGTAGCTTAACGGTTGGCAACACCAAGGTTGATAACAGTGGATTAACCATTACTGGTGGCCCAAGTGTAACCAAGTCAGGCATTGATGCGGCTAACCAGAAGATTACTAACGTTGCAGCAGGCACTATTTCTGCTACATCAACAGATGCAGTGAATGGTAGCCAGTTAAATGCGACCAATCAGAATGTAACCACTGCGCAAAATACTGCAAACACGGCAGTCACCAATGCAGCAGCAGCCCAAGCGACGGCAGATAAAGGCCTGAACTTTAGTGTGAATGGTGGTACGGCTAAGAACGTGAAGTTGGGTGAAGCGGTTAACTTTGCAGATGGTGCCAATACGACTGCAACCTATGACCCGACAACCAATACTTATAAATACAATGTGAATGACAATATTGGTTTAACCAATGCGGGTAGCTTAACGGTTGGCAATACTAAGGTTGATAACAGCGGATTAACCATTACTGGTGGTCCAAGTGTAACCAAGTCTGGTATTGATGCGGGCAACCAGAAGATTACCAATGTTGCAGCAGGAACCAATCCGACTGATGCTGTTAATGTAAGCCAATTGGGTGCAGTAACTACAGCAGCCAACACCAAGACAGATGCTTTAGGTACCAGTACAGCGAACAACTTAGGTGGTGGCGCAGTTTATAATCCAGTTACAGGCGCAGTTAGTTCACCAATTTATACTGTAAATGGCAACAACGTAAATAACGTGGGTGCTGCGATCACTGCATTGGACAAAGGTTGGACACTACAAAGCAATGGTGCCAATGCAGGTGCAGTGAAAGCTGGTGATACCGTTGATATTGGTACGGTTGCAGGTGAAGCGAACCTGAAAGTAAGCAAGACTGGTAACAAGATCCAGTATGGTTTAAACCGTGATCTTAATATTGACAGTGTAACGACAGGCGACAGCAAGCTAGATACCAATGGTTTAACCATTACTGGTGGCCCAAGTGTAACCAAGTCTGGCATTGATGCTGCTAACCAGAAGATTACCAATGTCGCAGCAGGCACTATTTCTTCGACATCAACAGATGCAGTAAATGGTAGCCAGTTAAATACCCTCGATAATCGTGTGACTAAGAATGGTGATTCTACAGCTACTATTTTTGGTGGTGGTGCTAAAGCTAATCCAGATGGTTCGATTTCTAACCCGACTTATAATGTTGCAGGTACAAGTGCAAACAATGTAGGCGATGCCTTAACAGCACTTGATAAAGCAGTCACTGATGCAGGCACAGCAGCAAATGCAGGCTGGACTGTTTCAGCCAATGGTGATACAGCGACTGCTAAAAACATCAAGCCAAATGGCAAAGTCAACTTTACAGGCGACGATAACTTAACCGTTGCTCAGACGAGCAATACGGATAATGACGGTAACATTAAGGTTGCGCTGAACAAAAACTTGAAGGTTGATAGCGTTACAACGGGTACTACAGTAATTGATACGACCGGTGTAAAAGTTGGAGATAACGTTCAGTTAGGAGCAACAGGCTTAACTATTGTTGGTGGTCCGAGTATTACGACTTCTGGAATCAGTGCAGGTAATAAGGTCATTACCAATGTAGCTGCTGGTGTTAACACGACAGATGCAGTGAACAAGGGACAACTTGATAGTGCAATCACGAACATTAATAACAATGTTGGTGCTTTGGCTAATAGTGCAGTTCAGTATGACAAAAATGCAGACGGTACAGTCAATAAAGATTCTGTCACTTTAGCTGGTGGTGCAAATGGTACAGCACTTAAGAATGTAGCAAATGGTACTGTAGCAGCAGGTTCTAAAGATGCAGTGAATGGAGGCCAGTTGTGGAGTGTTCAACAACAGGTTGACAAAAATACGGGTGATATCTCGAACCTTCAAAATAACATTAATAATGGTAAAACTGGTTTAGTTCAGCAAGCGGATAAAAATGCTGCGATTACTGTTGGTAAAGACACTGGTGGTACACAAGTTAATGTTGCTGGAACAGCAGGTGAGCGTACAGTGACTGGCGTTAAAGAGGGCGCAGTGACTGCGACTTCAAAAGATGCAGTAAATGGTTCTCAGCTTAATGTTACAAACCAAGCGCTTGTAAACTCGCTAGGTGGTGGAGCTGGTTATAACAATATTACCCAAAGCTTCTCAAACCCTACATATAACGTGGGTGATAAGTCCTACAACAATGTTGGTGATGCGATAGGTGCATTGAATCAAGCTGATCAAACATTAAATACCAAAATTGATAATGTAAACAACAAGCTTGAGCAAGCATTTTATGCGACAAACCAACGTATTGATGATGTTGAGAAAAGGGCCAATGCCGGTATTGCCGCTGCGATGGCTTTAGAAAATGCGCCATTTGTTGCCGGTAAATACACCTATGCTGTTGGGGCTGCATATCATGGTGGTGAAAATGCTGTCGGTGTGACCTTACGAAAAACATCTGACAATGGCCGTTGGTCAATTACGGGTGGTGTGGCAGCTGCTTCTCAAGGTGAGCCAAGCGTTCGTATTGGTATTAGTGGTGTTATTAACTAAGAAACTGGTTAGGAGAGTAGCGATGCTCTCCTTGCTCGACAGATTAAAGAGATTATAGAAATGAATAAAACAATCCAAAGCTTAGTCGTAGCTGCTTTTGCTGGTTTTGTGGTAACAACTTATGCGAATGAACCTGCTCAGCAACAGGAGATCCATTTTCCTGCTATTGAAAAAAGTTATTTGAAACAAGTAAAACGTTATGAATACCAAGATGTTGCTCGCTTAGATTTAGGGCTGAATAAAGACCAAATTCGAGCTTTATTAGGAAATCCTCAATTTAGTGAAGGGGTGTTTGCAGTAAAAGTTTGGAACTATGTATTAGATGTCCGTATTCCTAACACAAACCAATATAAACGCTGCCAGTTACGTATTGATTTTAATGGAAAATATTTGGCGAAACGTTTATCTTGGAAGGGTGAGGAGTGTGAAGGCTTAGCTGCTTTGGGTGAGAATAATCAGGCACCACCTGTACATAGTAATGTCATTGCAGAGCGTACAGCGAGTGTATTATTTGCCTTTGATCGGTTTGATGCGAGCGCGATTCAAGAGGGTATTGATAGCGTTGCGAAAATTGCCGAGCAGATTAAGAAAACCGAGACAACGACTCCTGTAATTGTTTCAGGCTTTACAGATCCGTTAGGTAAATTTAGCTATAACCAGAAATTGTCTTCACAACGTGCCAATACAGTTGCTGAGTTATTGGTACAACAAGGCATTGAAGCAAATCGTATAAAAATAGAGGCAAATAGCCAAACCGATTTATATAAGCAGTGTAGCGGTAACAATAGTTCACAACTTATTCAGTGTTTAGCACCAAATAGACGTGTTAATATAACTTGGTAAAGCGGTCTGTCACGAAAAAGTAATCATCCCTAGGGTGGTTACTTTTTTCGTTTTAGGAGGTTAAAAAAGCAAGTAAGATGAATTTCAAATCAAACAGTTGTTTAAATTTTTATATAAAAATCATCTTTTAAAATAATAAAAGTTTTGTGGTGTCAGCAAGCCATCTAATGGTTGATCCCAACTTTGACGTTTTAAAGAATCTTTAATGAATTGAAACTGATGTGCTAATCCTAAACGATAAGGCTTATGCTTAGCACTTGCCAATGTACGATCATAATAACCACCCCCCATGCCAATACGTGTCCCGTAGTGATCACAAGCTAAAAGTGGCATAAGCAGTAAATCAAGCTCTGACACATGTCTTCCTCGAGTTGCCATAGGTTCTTTCATTCCCAATGGATGATGAGAAAAACGACGATTTAAATATTGGTTCCTAGATATTTTTACCCAAACTAGTCGTTGATTCATAGAACAAATCATAGGTAAGTAAACTTGTTTATTTTTTTGAAAACATAACTTTATGAGAAGGTCTGTATGAACTTCTCCAAAGGCATGTAAATATAAACCAATCTTTTTTGATGAATGAAAAATAGCAAGGCGATTAAGATGATGGAGAACATTAAGCTGAGCTTGTTTTTGCTCCAATGTGGTTAAAGAGCGTCTTTTAGATCTTAAATCTTTTCTAATAAAACTAAGTTCATTCATGTGTAAATCTAACAAAGATTTGAGATTAGTCGTGCAAAATTATACCTATTTTTCTATAGCTTTACGGAAATAGAAAAATAATTAGAAAATAACTTTAAACTTATTTGATGCAAGATATCTTCTCTAGCGATAAAAATTTCTATTTCTTTACGTATTACCAGTATTTATTTACATTTAATGAGATAAGAATAATTAAAAAGATGAATGTGAAATTGTTAAGCCTATGAAGTTAAAAAATTTAACCCTCACAATAAGTGCCTTATTATTACTTGTTGGGTGCACAAAACAAACAGAACCCAAAGCTGCTGAAGTTGACTATAAAGCTCAATTTGAAGATTCTGATCGTAAAATTGGAGAGTTTTTAGATCAATTGGATAATCCGAATACCCCACAAGAGGTTAAAGTCAAAATCTTGTGCCATGATTACCCTGAGGTTTATAAGACCCAATATATGCCTGCATTAATAAAAATTTCACCCAAACCTTATACGGAAGAAAAATTATTGTTAGATTTAAAGAGTGCAACTGATTACTACAAAGATGCTTTTGCGATTAGATGTAATCAATAAGCTAATGTTGTTTTTTTTCTCAAAAAATCAGATAAGTGTGAATTGATTGGTGTTATTGGGTTGTGATAAATTCCTTTTTGTCTTTATAGGTGATAGTTTGGGGGTTCTAGATATGGAAATCTTGAAATTCTTACAGAGTTTTAATACGGTCGGTACATACTTAACGATTGCTTCAACTGTTTTAGGCAGTCTTATTATTTATTTTTACGTGATTAATCCAGTGTGATCTTTTAAAAGAAATAGTAATAAACTCTCTATTTCTTTTTTTAATAATTGAATTCTGTTATTAGTTTTAAACTATAAAAATAAGGTAGAGTCATGAAGTCTAGATTATTTCTTCTTAGTTTTTTGGCTTTAGGTTGCCATGCTGACGAAAACGTAAGTGATCCCGAAATTTGTAATGTGGTGAAAAAAGTTGCTTATACTGTTATGGAGGCGCGTCAACAAAAAGTTCCATCTCAAGACTTGCAACAAATAGCGGATGGCCTCGAAGATCCTAAAGCCAAACAACTGTATCAAGATTTAATTGATTCGGCTTACTCTGCCAAAGTCTTTAGAACTAGTTTCTTTAAAAGAAAAGCAATAGAAGATTTTCAAACAGGTTGGTATGAAGAGTGTCTTCATAGAAATGGAAAGTAATATTAGAGAAGGGCAGATAAATTAATGACGTAAGCTACAATTTAATTTTTTAAAAAGAAAATTTTAGACTGACAGGTCTGTATGAAAGCTAAATTAAAATAAATATTTTGAATTATTCTTAAGTATTAAAACTAAATGCTCCGAAGATGCCGCTGCATGTGTCGTTACCCTGAACCCGATGAGTTCAAGGTGGACGCGACGTATACTTGCTGGGTTTCCTACACGAAGATAGGCATACACTCTAAATATACAGAACACATCCATAAGTTTAAGTATCGGCAGGGGAATAGACCCGCTGGCGAACACCCCAGAGACAGTTTAAGTATAACCGATCTGACCCTGTTGGCAATCATCTAAACCTCAGGAACTGTAAACTTAGTTTGCGTTTGATGAAGCTTTGTACATTCGCAAGCATAAAATAATATTCAATCGTAGTAGATAGCCTTAATAAAAAATGCCTTGCATCTATTATTCATAGAGCAAGGCATTTTTGTATCGATGGTTTATTAAACTATCTGTTCAACATCATCCAATATTGTTTGCAGTAAACGTTCACAGTGAGTGTATTCTTGCAAAGATTTATTAAGGCTCAGTACTTCTTGAGTCAATTGTAGAGCAACCATAATGACCAGTTTATTGTGCTCAACACGTGGGGCACTACGACGCATCTCATTAAATTTCTCATTGAGAAGGTCTGCGGCTCGTTCAAGTTCATCTTTTTTATCTAAAGTAGTCGCGAGTCTAAAGGTCTGCTCAATCAGCCTAAGCTCTACCATGACTTGTTCACTCATGATTGGGTCTCCTCGCCAGTTTCAGCATTAGGATGGGCAAGCTGCTGAATTTCTTGGGCATGCTGATCTTGGGCTGTACCTAAAATTCCTAAACGCTGAATAATGGCCTCAACTTTTGATTTAGCAAGCTCATTTTTTTGTAACAAACGATCACGATCTTGTTGTAAATCATGTAACTCTTGTTGGGTTTGACGCTGGTGAGCCTGTAACTTTTCTTTTGTAACACGTAATTCATTTCGTTCAGCAAGAATTTCTTGAAAACGATTTTTTAAATCAGTCGTGCTTTTTTCTAATCGGCTATAACGTTCGGCAAGTGTGTTAGCATCCTGATTCAATTGTTGAAATTGACCTTTTAACTGAGATAATTGCTCAGTTACGGACTCAATTTCCTCTTGTTTTTTAGTGATAATACTATTTTTTTGCACAACTTGTGCGTGATGCTCTGTTTCAGCCAGTTCTTTAGCTTCTGAGAGTGTCGCATGTTCACTCTCTAAATGATGTAAGCGTGTTTTTAATACGCTAATATGCGCTTGTAGCCGCTGTAATTGTTCTAACATAACGAGGTCGCACAGAATTGCAATCAAAGGTAATATATACAAAGTATAGAGATTGGATAAACGAATGCAAGACGATATTTCAGGCTGGACAGATTGGAACGGTAATTTTGAAGGAATTGAAGAAATTTCAAGCCCTAGTGAGTTACATGGTCTATTAACAGGTATTGTTTGTGTGACAGAAGCGCCAACGCGTGAAGAATGGTCACAAATTTTAACAACCCTTAATGTGCCAGAGTTAAGTGACGATGCTTTAGCACTTTTAACTGATGAAGCAGAAGATGTCGTTCACGCTATATCTGATGATGAATTAGATTATTTACCTATGCTTCCTGATGATGAACATACGCTTCAAGAGCGTGTACAAGCATTATCAGATTGGTGTGCGGGTGTTGTATTAGGTTTTGGATTGGCATCGGGTCATATTCGTGATGATGAACGTGAGTTGATTGAGAACCTTCAAGATATTGCAGCGGTCGAATTTGAAGACTCTGATAATGATGAAGAAGGTGAAAGCAGTTACGAAGAATTGTATGAATTTGTACGCTTAATACCTGTAAGCTTGTCTATTGGTAGAAAAAAAATCACTGTAGCTGACAGTTCTTTATTGAAAAACTTTCATGCAAAAATTAAATCTGCCGCTGTAGACACAGAACAAACTATTGTAGAAATGTTTACTCCACATCGCCCAAGCTAATTGAGGCGATGTGTTATTGGTTGTATTTTATTTTTTGACTTTAAAATTCTAAATCAAGTAGATCATTATGAAATTGCCTCAAGCTGATTTTCGACATCGTAGAGACCGTTTGGCAGAAAAAATGGGTCCAAACAGCATTGCAATTATTGCAACGCGTGAGGAAATGTACCGTAATCGTGATGCGGATTATAAATTTCGTGCCGATAGTAGTTTTTTCTATTTGACGGGCTTTGGTGAGCCTGAGGCAGTTGCTGTCATTGAAACCTTCGAGGACGATGATTATAGCTATAGTCTTTTTTGCCGTGAACGTAATCGCGAGATGGAAATATGGAATGGTTTCCGTGCCGGAGTTGATGGTGCAGTTGAAGACTATGATGCTGATGAAGCATATGTAATTGATTTGCTTGATGAAGAAATTATTGAGAAGTTATTAAATAAAGAGCGTCTTTATTATCGGATTGGACACAATGCTGCGTTTGACGCACGAGTGAGCCAATGGATTAAAAAAGCAGATGACGAGCACCGACATGAGAGCGCTCCAGCTCAACTTTTGCAGCTTGACCGTATTGTAGATGAAATGCGTTTAGTTAAGTCACCACAAGAACTTGAGCTGATGCAAACTGCTGCAAACATTAGTGCCGAAGCCCATACACGTGCGATGCAAACGGTACACCCAGACATGATGGAATATGCTCTTGAAGCTGAACTCAATTATATTTTTGGTAAAAATGGCTGTGTTCCGTCTTATAACAGTATTGTAGGCGGTGGAGCTAATGCTTGTGTTTTGCACTATGTTGAAAATAACCAACCACTCAAAGATGGTGATTTAGTCTTAATTGATGCTGCATGTGAATATGAATTCTATGCTTCGGATATTACTCGTACCTTTCCGGTGAATGGTAAATTTAGTACTGAGCAAAAAGCATTATATGAAGTTGTATTGGCTTCCCAATACGCTGCCATTGATGCAGTTCGTATTGGTAACTCTTACCGTGAACCTCATGAAGTTGCAGTCAAAATTTTAACTGAAGGCTTAGTTAATTTAGGTTTGCTCAAAGGTAATGTTGACGAACTCATCAAAAATGAAGCATACCGTCAGTTTTATATGCATGGCACAGGCCATTGGCTAGGTATGGATGTACATGATGTCGGGTCTTACAAAAAAGGTGAAGACTGGCGTCAATACGAAGAAGGTATGGTTGTTACAGTGGAACCAGGGTTATACATTGCGCCAGATGATGCGACTGTAGATAAAAAATGGCGTGGTATTGGTATTCGTATTGAAGATGATGTGGTCGCAACCTCGAAAGGCCCACGAGTTTTAACTGCTCATGTGGTTAAAGATATTGCAGATATTGAACATTTAATGGCGCAAGCTAAAGCATAATTAAACGTATTCGCCAAAGGAGCAAAACTCGATGCAACAACAAGTGATTATTGTAGGTGGAGGGATGGTTGGTTTGAGCCTTTCACTCATGCTGGCGAAGGCTAATATTGCGGTAAAGCTATTAGAAGCTGTGAAATACCCAAACTATGATGATCAAAATGTTGCTCCTTATCATTCGAGTTTTGATGCACGTAATACGGCTTTATCACGTCGTAGCGTACAGATTTATCAGAAGTTAGGGTTGTGGGATGCATTACAGCAACATGCGACTCCAATTTTACAAGTTCACATTACTGAGCAAGGCAGTTTTGGTAAAGCACGTTTAATTGCAGAACAAGAAAAAGTCGAAAGCTTTGGGCAGGTAATTGAAAATGCTTGGCTTGGGCGTGTTTTGTTAACTCAAGTGCGCCAGCAACCTTTGATTGAGCTGATTGATGGCGTACAAGTGACTGCTTTAACTCAAGATGCCGAACAAGTACATATTGAAGCTCAGCGTGGTGAGGAAACTTTAAAACTTGAGTCAAAGTTATTAATTGCAGCTGATGGCCGCGATTCTTTTTGTCGTCAGGCAATTGGCGTGGGTGTTGATGTTCATGATTATGATCAGGTTGCAATTGTGACTACGGTTCAGACATCAAAACCGCATGAACAGGTAGGTTTTGAGCGTTTCAGTGCATTAGGTCCTTTAGCTTTATTGCCTTTACCGGGTGAGTACCGCCGTTCAGTCGTATGGCCTGTGAAAAAAGGCACCGAAAATGAATGGCTAGGCGAAGAAAATGACCAGCATTTCTTAAGTGCCTTGCAACAAACTTACGGTGACCGAGCGGGTAAATTTGAAAAAACGGGTAAACGTTTTAGCTATCCACTTTCGCAAGTGCTTGCACATAAACAAGCTGTTGGCCGCGTTATTTTAATGGGTAATGCGGCGCATACAATTCATCCGGTTGCGGGACAGGGTTTTAATTTATGTCTACGTGATGCGGATGTTTTAGTGCGCTATTTAGTGAACCAGTTAACTACTTCTGATGATTTGGGTAACCCTAATAACTTACTTGCCTATGAACAAGCTCGATTATCAGATCAGCAGCGCGTAATTAAGTTCTGTGACACTGTAGTTCGTGGTTTTAGTAACCAAAATCCATTATTAAAATTAATTCGTAATACGGGATTAATTGCGTTTGATGTCATTCCGGGTGTAAAACCATTGGTGGCTAACTATGCAATGGGGTTAAAAGCATGAGTGAAGTGTTGGATGTCGTCATTGTTGGTGGTGGATTGGTGGGTGGTTTAACTGCTTTATTACTTGCGCAAGGTGGCGTACAACCCACAGTGCTTGATGCGGCTCCTGTACTTGATGTTGAGAAAACATTAAGTGTAATGAATCCACGTGTTTTAGCGCTCAGCCAAGCGACGATTCATTTGCTTAAAACGGTAAATGTTTGGGATGATCTTGCGCGTCAAATGCCTTATACAGGCATGCAGGTCTGGAATCTGAATGGCTATGGTGAAATTAATTTTGGCCAAGAGTCGCAGCAAAGACCGATGCCAGAGCAAGCCTTGGGTTCTATGGTGGAACCAAGTGTACTGAATGTTGCTATTCAGCAAAAAATGTTGCAGCAGCTTACCGATTACCGTACTCAAGTGCGTGTTACTCGTATTGAGCAGGGTGTTGGATGTTGGCATATTCAATTGGCAGATGGTACTACGCTCAAAACTAAACTGCTTATTGGTGCGGATGGTGCAAATTCATTTGTACGTGAACAGGCCTTTATTGACCTAGATGTACTTGATTACAAACAAGCAGCCATTAGCTGTGCAATTAGAACAGCAAAACCCCATCATTATGTTGCTCGTCAAATTTTCTTACCTACAGGACCTTTGGCATATTTACCTATGGCAAGTCTTGAAGAAACTGAAAATGGATATTGGCAGTCAATTGTCTGGACGCTACCAGATGATTATGCTGATGAGTACTCTGCTTTAAGTGATGCTGAGTTTATTCAACTTCTGACAAGAGAAAGCCAGCATATGTTAGGCGAAGTGTTAGAAGTTCGCTCTAGAGCACAATTTCCGCTGAAAGCACGCGCTGCAAAACAATATGTAAAAGCAGGCTTGGCTTTAATCGGTGATGCAGCTCACGTGATTCATCCACTTGCTGGTCAAGGGGTTAATATTGGTTGTCTTGATGCAGCAGTACTGTGTGATGTACTGCTTCACGATTTAAACCGTGGTGCATGGGCTCATGAACAAACTTTAATGCGTTATGAGCATCGCCGTAAAGGTCAGAATGATGCAATGATGCATAGCATGTCGGCAATTGGTTGGCTTGAAAGTAGTGAGTTATTTCCAATAGTTTGGGCGCGCAATATGGGGCTTAAGCAGGTTGAACAGACTCCTGTTTTAAAAGAGCGATTTATGCAACAAGCAAATGGTTTAGGGGCTTTACAAAGTACCCGCTATAGGCATTAAAATATTTACTGGACCTATACTCTATTGAGCGAATTAAATGCCAGTAGATATTTTTTGAACAATCATTTATATATCATTACCAATTTGGTCATAAAAGATACGGAATTGACCAAATTGGCTCTTTGCTAAATGCAAAGAGATTGCTAAATTTCTGAGGTCTTGGAACCATAGCGATGATGCAATAAAAATCATTGTGGGGAGTGTGAAATGTCAGATATCAATGATTATGAAGATGCAGAAGATTCTGCTGTAGATGAAGATGAAGCGAAAGCAGCCGAAAGCGGTGCAGCTGATGAAGAAGCAGGCAGTATGAGTGATACTGATCTTGCTGAGGCAGAAACGCTCACTGTAACTGCTAAACAGAAACAGCGCCAAGCGTTGGAAGATGAAATCGCTGCATTTTTAGCTCGGGGTGGGAGAATTACCGAAGTTCCCCCAGATGAACATAGCGACCATTAATTTTAAAAAGCATCACATGAGTGGTGCTTTTTTATTTCTATGAATTCATCAAAATATGTTTAAGACGAGCTTTGTAGTTCTTTTAAAATCCCACATTCATCCACTGTTCGATTGGTAGAGCAGTGCTGTTTTAAATCAATTAAAGATTCTTTTAAAAGCAACAGTCGTTCAATCTTTTCAGATACTTCATTTAAGTATTTATCTACTAAATTATCAATTTTTGTACATGCCTGTTTAGGCTGAGCTTTCATTTCTTTTAACGTTTTAATATCACTGAGTGAAATATCTAATTCGCGGCAATGCTTAATGAACAATAGGTCACCCAGTGTTTGCTCAGTATAAACACGATAATTATTTTCAGAACGTTGGATATGATCAAGTACGCCTACTTTTTCGTAATAACGGATCGTATCAATTGGCACATCCGCTTTTTTTGATAATTGACCAATAGAAAGATTCATAAGGCTTGACTCTGGAGCTACTCAAGGGTTTTTAATGACTATAAAAGAATTTTCGAGGAAATAAAATGGCTGGATGTGGTTGTGCTTCAACATGTTCTCCGTCAAAGAAAGTAAGTCCACGGTTTAGAAAAGCCTTATGGATAGCACTTGTGATTAATGCTTTGATGTTTGTGGTAGAAATTTTGGGTGGTTACAAAGCTCAATCTGTTTCACTATGGGCGGATGCATTAGATTTTGCCGGAGATGCTGCGAATTATGCCTTATCGCTAGTTGTGTTTTCGATGAGCTTATACTGGCGCGCAACGGCAGCATTAGTGAAAGGAATTACAATGGCTGCTTTTGGGGTTTTTGTTATTGCGAAAGTTGTTTGGACATTTTTCCATGGTGTTGCACCTGAGCCTATGGTGATGGGAACAATTGGTGTGATCGCTCTTATTGCGAATGTTTCTGTCGCGCTTATGCTTTATTCGTTTCGTGATGGCGATGCCAATATGCGCTCTGTTTGGTTGTGTAGCAGAAACGACTCTATTGCTAATATTGCTGTAATTTTAGCGGCGGTTGGGGTGTTTGGAACAGGCAGTGTATTTCCCGATTTATTTGTGGCTTTTGTCATAGCTTACTTAGGCGTATCTTCTGGCTATGCTGTGATTAAGCAATCCTTACAAGAAAGAAAACAGTCAAGGTTGGTGTTGAGTTCTCAGGCATAATTTTGAGCGCATAAAAAGTACCATTCAAACATGGTACTTTTTACGGTTTAAATGCACTAGATGAGTAGTGATATGGCGATACTCCACATCACAATACCGATAATAAAGTCTAAAACTTTCCATGCTTTAGGATTGGTAAATAATGGTTTTAATAATCTTGCGCCATAACCTAAACTAAAAAAGAAAATCCAAGAGGCTACAATGCTACCCAAAGCAAAACTAATTTTGTCTTCTAGCTGGGTTGCAACTGAACCAATCAAAACAATGGTATCTAAATAGACATGTGGATTAAGCCAAGTAAAGGCAAGACTGGTCACTAGGGCTTGGGTTAAAGTCTGTTTTTGACTGCTATCAAGCTCCATGCCTTGGGTGATCTTAAATGCCGCATAAAATGCTTTCGCACCGTAGACTAATAAGAAAGTTGCCCCTAAATATTTAGCGACAGTAATTAAGATCGGCGATGCTGTCATGATTTCAGCAAAACCTAACACACCAAAGGCAATTAAAATCGAGTCTGACAGCGCACAAATTAAACATAGCCAAAACACATATTGCTGTTTAAGTCCTTGCTTTAGAACAAAAGCATTTTGAGCGCCAATCGCTACAATAAGACCGCTACCAATACCGAAACCTTTTAAAAATATACTAAGAGAGAACATAACAATAAGGTGAAAAAATCAGATGTGGGAATTATCTGACTTTTTATTAAAAAATAAGTAAAATTAAGAATATTTAGGTTTGGCTAAAAAATATTTAGGTTTGATATGTTAGATAGCAAACAATGTGAAGCCTTTCTTGCCGTCGCAGAAGTAGGTAGTTTTGATGCAGCAGGGGAGCATTTATATATTACTCCTTCGGCCGTATCCTTACGCGTGCAGGCTTTAGAAAAGTATTTAGGACAAATTTTAATTATACGTGGACGCCCATCTGTACTTACGCAAGCTGGGCAAACGTTATTGCAACATTTACGTCATACAAGGTTAATGGAGCAAAACTTATTACAGGGTTTGATGGGTAAGTCATCTGAATCAGATTTTTATAAAATTGCTTTAGCTTCAAATGCAGATTCTTTAGCAACTTGGCTTTTACCTACCATTCAGCAAACGTTTTTTAAAGAAAAAATAGTCTTAGAACTAAAAATTGATGATCAATCTCATACGCACACTTTATTAGAAACAGGACAAGTCAACGCATGTATCTCGGCAGAAGAGCAGGTCATGTCAGGCTGTTTAGCTCAACCACTCGGAAAAATGCGTTATAAAATGTTAGCTTCTGCTGAATTTGCTGCTGACTGGTTTAAACAGGGCGTAAACCGAGAGACTTTAAGAAATGCACCGGCTGTAATTTTTAACCATAAAGACCTTATGCATTCAGAGGTATTACTGAAATATTATGGGTTGCCTTTGCAGAGCTATCCTTACAGTTTTATCCCTGCTACAGACGCCTTTGTGAAAGCAATCCAATTGGGTTTGGGATATGGCATGGTGCCCGAGCTTCAGGTGCAATCTTTATTAACCAATGGAACTTTAGTAGACGTGATACCTGAAGCTGAGCTCGATATTCCGTTATATTGGCACCATTGGAAAAGGCAGTCTAAACAGTTAGATGCACTGACAGAGACAATTGTTCAGTCAGCAAAACATATATTGAGATAGTTTTTACATCTTTCTTTTTAAATGACGATTTGAAATATGCTGAATATAAAACTCTATATCTTGTGCCGAGTAACCTAAAAGTTGTCCAATTCTTCGTTCAAGTTCTATACATTTTTCAAAATTAGTTTCTGTGAATAAAGTTTCGATACATATCATAAGTTCATTTAAATTTTCTAAAGATGAAGCTTTGTAGATCAGCATAATTGAAAAAGGTAAAGGTAAAGAGGTTTGAATATCTTTACTCAGCATAGATAAAGTACCTTGTTCGAGATGCTTTAAAAACTCGACTGGTAATAGATCATAAAATAAAGCGATAGGTTTTTCGCCAGAAAGTAGCAATTCTAGTTCTTGCCCTTCATGGGGGCCAAGTTTGCCAATTTGTTCAGCCATATTAATACTCTTATTCTTATATTTTATTATGCAAAATGACTGCTTGAATTGTTGGCAGTCATTTGCTTTCCTAACAGTTATTAGGCTTGTGTTAACTCAAGCGCACGCTGATATGCTACTTTTTTCTTAATTCCTGTTAAATCGGCAGCAAGTTGAGACGCTGCTTTAACAGATAAGTCTTGAAGTAAACGCTTTAAAAGTTCATCTAGTTTTTCTTGTTCCAGATCTGTTTTTGCAGCCGCACCTCCCACAACGACTACAATTTCACCTTTCTCTTGGTTGTGGTCATTTTCAATGAAGCTGATCAAATCTTTTAACGTCATTTTTTTGATGGTTTCAAAAGTTTTAGTAATTTCACGTGCAAACCCTACAGGACGATCTTCACCAAATACCTGAGCCATATCTTTAACCGACTCTAAAATACGATGGGGTGCTTCATAGAAAATTAAGGTCTGGGTTTCGTTTTTAAGCTTTTCTAATTGAGAAATACGTTGTGAAGCTCTAGATGGAAGAAAACCTTCAAAGCTAAAACGGTCACTCGGCAAACCTACAGCACTTAAAGCAGCAATCGCAGCGCATGCACCAGGTACAGGAACGACTTTAATGCCATGTTCTTGAGCAGCACGGACTAATTTAAACCCCGGATCACTAATGAGCGGTGTACCTGCATCACTAATTAAAGCAACGCTATCACCAGCAAGTAATTTTTGAACTAATTGCTCAATTTTATTGCTTTCATTATGGTCATGACATGCAGTAAGTTGAGTCGATATATTATAGTGTTTAAACAGCTGGGCAGATTGGCGAGTATCTTCGGCAGCAACAATAGAAACTGATTTTAAAATATCAATTGCGCGGAAAGTCATATCATCTAAGTGCCCGATTGGGGTGGCTACAACAAATAACTGAGCACTCATTTGGTTTTACTCCGTACAGATAAACAATTTTAATGGGGCTAGTTTACCCGAAATTATGATTTGGGCGTGAACAATGTCTGCGCAGCTTACGCTTTTCGAAAAAGATCTGATTTTCATTTTTTCAATTTAGATCTGATATGACAGATGAATTTAAGAAAATAATTCACGCATAACAATATTTAGAGATGCTTTTAATTGGGGAGAAATACAAATGTTATTAGCACAGCAGTTGGGGAAATGGGCAGAGCAAACAGCTTTAAATCTTTTGCAAACGCAAAACTATGTGTGGGTCACAAGTAATTACCATTCACGCCGTGGCGAAGTTGATTTGATCGTCAAACGAGGGCAAGAGTTAGTTTTTGTTGAAGTAAAAGCGCGCACCATAGGAAATTATGGGCAGGCTTGTGAAATGGTAACGTGGACAAAACAGAAGAAAATTATCAAAACTGCGATGCGATTTTTACAGCGCTATCCATCTTATCAGGATTTTTATTGTCGTTTTGATGTGATTTGTTTTGATTTTCCACAGAAAATTGCAAAAACAGTACAGCAAGACTTTTCAAAATTCCATTATGATCTGCAATGGATCGAAAATGCATTTACTTTGGATTAAGAGTTCATTACTCTTTTGAGCAAATTAAAATCTGATGCTTTATGATCGAGCCAAGCCAAGAAATTGATAGGAGTCTGGTGGAGTGTTAAAACGTATTGCTGTAACAATGCTTTGTGTCGCAAGTTTATCAGGTTGCGCAAGTTTTATTTCTGGTGGAACAGGCACAGCTCCAGTGGGCACAGATAGCGGTGTCCGCAGTCTGGGCCAAGTATTCATTGACTCTTCAATTAAACGTACAGCAAATATCAACATTTATAAACTTGATCAACGTTTCAAGCAGTCACGTATTAATATCGAAAGTTTCCATAGTACAGTTTTATTAACTGGCCAAGTGCCAGACCCATACTTGAAACAATTGGCAGAAGATAATCTTAAAGCCATGAGTGATGTGAAAGCCGTACATAACTATATTACGGTGGGTAACAAAGTCAGCTATAACACCATTATGCAAGATGCGGGTGTAACAGCAAATACGCGTGCTCTTTTAATGAAGGCACCTGTAGTTTCTGATAGTAAGGTTCTTGTACATACCGAAGACGGCGTACTTTATGTAATGGGCCGTTTAAATACAGCTGAAATTAACGATTTAAACAGCGTCTTACAAAACGTTGGTAACGTTACCAAAATTGTTACTTTAATTGATAATGTTGATTTGGCGCCTGCTCCAGCAGCAAGTACAGGTAGCGCAACGGCTACACCAATTATTAATAACGTCATTGCTCAGCCAACAGTTCAAACACCTGTTGCAATTGATCCTGACCAAACAGATCCTGCTTCGACTGCACAGTAATCTATGAATCTGATTGAACAACTGCAAAGCAAAATTGAACAGGCGCGAACTCTCTATAAAGAGTTCCGCCTGTATGATTTGGGGAGTTTTGCTTTAAATCGTTTTACGCCAAAAGATGGTTTTGAACAGGTTCCAAATGTTCGTTATGGTCTAAAGCCTCGCCATCGCTTGGATATTTACCGATCTGTTAAAAAGTTAACTCATCAGCCTCTCATTGTTTTTGTGCATGGTGGGGCTTGGCAGCATGGTAATAAACGAGATTATCTTTTTATTGGTGAGACATTTGCCAAAGAAGGTTATGACGTTGCTGTGATTAACTACCAGTTAGCACCTAAAAATATTTTCCCAAGTTTTGTTGATGACCTGACTCAGGCATTGAATTATTTGCATCAAAACCAAGAAAAGCTGGAAATCTCTACAGAAAATATTGTACTTATGGGGCATTCAGCAGGGGCATTTAATGTCATGTCTGCTGTTTATCATCCAAAACCAAACACTATTCAATGTTTGGGCAATATCAAAGCGATTTTTGGTTTAGCTGGCCCATATCATTTTGACTACAAAGGCGATCCCCTAGCCGAAGATGCTTTTGACCAAAGTATTTCTTATCAAGAAGTGATGCCATACTATTTCGTCAACCAAAATAGTATTAAACATTACTTACTTATGGCTGAAAATGATCAGCTTGTAGGCAAAGAAAATACGTTAGATTTGGACCGAGCTTTAAGACAAAGTGGAAATCACAGCCATATCGCCGTGATTCCTAAAACTGGACATATTACAATTTTGGCCAGTCTTTCTAGTTTTATTAGTCATTATTTCAGGACTAAAAGAACGATTTTGCATTTTCTTGAAGAAGTGTTTTAAGCGAAAGTATTGCTTAAAACACAACAGATTACCCTGCTTGGGTAATCTGCATAATCATTGAATGAGCAATACTTCCTTTAAACGGAATTTCAGGTAATTGATCAATTTTGAAGAATTGTGCATCTGCAATTTCTTCTTCTTGCAGCTTAATTTCACCAGAGTCATATTCTGCTCTAAACGCAACCATAAGGTTACTTGGGAAGGGCCAAGGTTGACTTGACATATATTGAACATTTTTGAGTCTTAGGCCTACCTCTTCAAAAGCTTCGCGTTGTACTGCTTCTTCAAGCGTTTCACCCACTTCAACAAAACCTGCAATCAAACCATACATGTTGGTTTTGTTATGGACTGACTTCGCCAGCAAGATTTCATCATCACCTCGAGTAATGACCGTAATAATGCACGGGTTTACACGAGGATATTGATGATAGCGACAAGAAGGACACACCATTGCATATTCAGTTGGATGAACTTCTGTCGGGTGTCCGCAGTGACTACAAAACTTATGATTGCGTCGCCATTCAAGTAACTGTACAGCGCGGCTTGCTTGTAAGAACTGTTCTTTAGACCAACTTGTAATGAGTTGGCGAATTGGAACCAGTTGTAAGCCTTCGGGGATAGGTTCCTCAGCAAGCAAGTCACGTGCAATGACCTGCTCATCATGAGTGAAAAGTAAATCACTTGCTAACTTTTCGACTTTGGGTAGTTGAAGGTTTTGATCAACCAGTAATTGTTGATGATGAAAAATATAAGCAAGTGATAATTCAGACATTAAGCTGCCTTTTTTTGAAGTTGTTGACTACTCGACAATGCTACATTAAACATGGATTGTAGAACAGGTTGTTTATTTTTTAAATTGTCAACCAACATGTCAAGGCCTGCTAATACATTAAAAATACAGTGAATTTGATCTGTATTAAAAGGCTTGTTTTGTTCAAGTTGTTGCTGAACAAATTGAGCAGTTTGAAATAAAGCATCTTGTTGAATCGTGCTTCCTAAAAATTCGGCTGCACCCGCTAGCTCTTTTAATGAACCTGCAATTGCTTCAATATTTTGTGTCTGATCATTTGCATACAATGTAAGACTCTGACAAATAAAATCAATTAAATTTTTTGTCTCTGTGAGTAAGGCTTGGTGTGCCTCATCAAGGCGATCTAAAGAAATATTCGTGTTATTCACATGAAGTTGTAAACGACTAGACGTATATTGGCGTACCAAAATACCAATTGAGTTCATGGCAGACAAAATGCTGTTCATGAGCTGTTGAGCATAGTTATCATTACTTAATATATTGAGTTGACTTAAACTACTAGCTTGTTGAGAAAGCTCAGATGAGGCTTCGTCAAGGTTAAGTAGTTTAAATGTATATGCTAGCTGTAAAAGGCTTGTCTGTAATTGCTGCGCTTTTTCAGTCGACATATTTTGATAGTTATATTCAATATCATTACGTACTTTGTTCATTTCGCTCAAAATTAATTGGCTGACTGCATGCATGGTATCGAAGTCAGGACCAAAAAGATGGCGGCTTAAAACAAGGAGTTGCGTATCTGTTAGTATTTCATCGCCTATATGGAGTTGGTTGCGAATATGGTAAGCAACCTCATGTTCTTGAGAGATAACGATACTTAAAATATCTGCAAATGCAGCCAAATCAGGCTTAAAAGTTTCTGGGGTTTTTAAGAACTGACCAATATAACTTTCAATATTAATGAGTACACGTAGACGTGAATCATTTAAAAGCAGGTTATCAATATAGTTAAAAGCATTATTGACGAGTTGCCAATATTGTTGGCTTGGCTGATGGTTTGCCATGCTGACCAAATAGGTACCAATCAGTTTAAAAGCTTGAAAATTATGATTAGATTCTGTCTTTTTTAAAAATTGATGCAGAGATAACTTATAGAGTTGATGGATAAACTGAGTTTTTTCAGTAATGAATACTTCAGGTAATGGGAGTTCAAGCGAAGTATTTGCAAGTAACGGAGCAATCGCTTGTCCAGAGGGTGTGAGTGGTTTATTTAAAGCTAATTCTAAATTGTTTAAGGTGTTAAGAAGAAACTGAGGGACTTGTAATTCACGCAAACAGATAAACTCAATATATCTTTTTACCATGGTCGTGCCTTCACTCAGTGCAACGACATCATCTGTGTTAATTTGCGTTGGCTTAGCAATAATTTTTTGCATGAGCTCAGTTGAATATTGAGTGATTTTTGCAAGATAGGGGATATCAATTAAACGGAGGACTTGAGTGCATTGTTTAAATTGTTCTAATGCATCATCAATACCAAAAGGGAGTGTTTGCTCTTCAATTAAAGTGCTTACAGCGCCTTCAACCAGTTTTATTGAGCGATCAATTTCATGTTTAATGATGAGTAAAGCTGTTGGATCGAAATGAATCGAAGTATGCTCAGACATAAACGTTCCCCTTTGCAAAATAAATCAATTGTTATATTCGTAGTGCTCGATAATTTGAGCTAAAAATCTATGCGACTAATATAACTTAACTTACAAAGGGGAAAAGCTAAAAACGTTAAAGAATCAAAAATTTATTTTGCAAAAAGGCAAGGTTCTCCATGTTTTTTCTCAAATTCTTTGACCCAAGTCTCATGTGTATTTAGCTCTTCTTCAGAAGGACGAATAACTGGTAGGTCAATTTGAACCCTCGTTTTATTTGCAGTGTTCAGGCTATTTTCACTTTGAGATAAGGCATCTATATCAAAAGAAACTTGCCCACCTGTCATTGCCAAGTAAACATCTGAAAGAATTTCAGCATCGAGTAATGCACCGTGGAAAGTACGGTCACGTGCTGGAATTTCATAACGTCTTACAAGGGCATCAAGCGAGTTTTTTTGCCCTGGATGTTTGCTTTTCGCTAAAGCTAAAGTATCTGTTACCTCGCATACTTCAGAAAGCGCGGGAAGGCCAGCGCGTCTAAACTCCATATCAAGGAAGTTCATATCGAAGGTTGCGTTGTGGGCAATAATCTCTGCGCCTTTTAGATAATCAAAAAGCGTGTCGGCAATGTCTGCATAGAGTGGTTTATCTTTTAAGAAATTATCACTAATACCATGGATGTTTTCTGAGTCGCCCACTGGTTTTTGCGGATTAATATAAATATGAATCGAGCTACCGGTGAGTTTCCGGTTAATCATTTCAATGGCGCCCACTTCAATAATTCGGTCACCATCCTGAAAGTAAAAACCAGTGGTTTCTGTATCAAGAATCAGTTGTCGAGGGCCTTGTAATTTTAGCTTGGCTTCGGTTACAACAACTTGGGGGTGAATATTATTGATTGGTTGCTTACTTTCTTGCTCAGCAGGTTCAACTTCAATAACTTCTTCATCCACAATAATCATCTCAACTTCTTCGGACTGTTCAAGATCAATATTATCTTCTTCGGTTACTTCTGCCATATCAAACCCAAAAGGGTCGTCGAGCAACCAATCCTGTTCAGGCTTTTTTATATCTTGCAGTGCAGTCACTTGAACTGTTTTTTTTTGCAGTGCAGTTTGATCGGCTCCGATATTTGCAAGCTCATCAGCCATTTCATTGCCAGCATGTCCAGCATGGCCTTTAATCCAATGCCATTCAATATTTCGACCTGCACAGACAGCATCTAATTTTTGCCAAAGGTCAGGATTTTTTACATCCTTCCAGTTTTTCTTTTTCCAGCCATGAATCCATTCGGTAATCCCTTGCTTCACGTAATTTGAATCTGTCCAGATAATTAAGTGAGCATCGGTTGGGCAAAATGAGACGCCTTCAATAGCAGCAGTGAGCTCCATGCGGTTATTGGTTGTATCAGGTTCACCGCCAAATAATTTATGTTCACCCTGCTCGGTAATGACATATGCGCCCCAACCACCTAAACCAGGATTGCCACGACATGCACCATCAACATACAGTGTGATTGTTTGAGACATAAATCGAAACCTAAACTAAAAGAAAAAGAACTGAATATGGTGTATTGTATACGCAAAAAGTTCGGTTCCATCGTTACAAGGCAAGGTTTTTTTAATTTCTTGTAACATTTCCATGCAAATGACATTAAATTATTGCCTTGTCTATCTTGCATGCTTTACTACAATGGCATCGAAGACCTAGGGTTTGTGGGCAGACCCCAAAAAATATTACGCGAGTTGTTTGGAAGTTTTTATGTATAAACCAACCACATCTGTGTGGCAGCCATCTGCGGCATCATTGTTTAAAATTACCGTGCTTAGCTCTGCTTTAGCTGCGTTGGGTATTACAACAGGCTGTTCATCGACTCCACAATCTGCAAAAACCTCAAAATCTAAGCAGGTCAGCGGTGCAGGTTATTTAGATGCAAGTAGTCTTGACTCTTTGGAAGACTTACTTTCAGCAACTGATATGCGTGCTGTAGAAGGTGATCGTCTGCTTATTTTAAAGCATGGTGATGTCTGGAAGCGTATGTCCGTGGGTTTCAAAATGGATTTGAATCATTGGGATTCACGTATTGAAGCTCAGCGTAGCTGGTTTATTTCTCGTCAGCCTTACCTTGATCGCTTGAGTGCTCGTGCCAGTCGTTATTTGTACCATACAGTGAAAGAAGCTGAACGCCGTGGATTGCCAACAGAACTTGCGTTATTACCAGTAATTGAAAGTTCTTATGACCCAGCTGCAACAAGTAGCGCAGCAGCAGCGGGGCTATGGCAGTTTATTCCAAGCACTGGTCGTATTTATGGCTTAAAACAAACAGGTATGTATGATGGGCGTCGAGATGTCGTTGAGTCGACTCGCGCAGCTTATGAATTTTTGGGAAGCCTATATAATCAATTCGGTTCTTGGGAACTTGCTTTGGCAGCCTATAATGCTGGCCCAGGACGTATTCAACAGGCGATTAACCGCAACCAAGCTGCTGGTTTACCAACTGACTATTGGTCATTAAAATTGCCTGCAGAAACGATGAACTATGTTCCACGTTTCTTAGCTGTTGCTCAAATTATTAAAAATCCAAAGGCTTATGGTGTAGAACTACCACCAATTGCAAATAGACCCCATTTCCGTGAAGTGACTTTATCTGCGCCTTTAAGTTTAAATGAAATTGCTTCTGTAGCAGGATTAAGCCGCGCGGAACTTTATGCATTGAACCCAGGCTATCGCGGTGAAGCAGTAGACCCTGCGAGTCCAATGCGTATTTTGATTCCAGCAGATTTAAGCCCTTCAATTGATAATAAATTAAAAGGAACAAAATCGGGTGGTAGCTCAGGTTGGTGGGCAAATGTAACTTCACCGTCTAAACCGACGACAGTTAGTCCTTCTACTTCAGTGACAACAAGACCGACTCCTACAACGCAAGTTCAGCCAGTTAAACCTTCTTCACCAGTGAAGACAAGTTCAGCTACTTCAAAATCTACACCACGTGGTTCAGATGCGTTGGCTGCCTTTGCCGCATCGGCGGATGTACCGAGTGCACCGCGTATTCCTGTAGCTGTGACCAATGCAGCTAACATTACGAAGCCTGTTAAAATGGAACCACCAATTTCGGCTTCTGAACGTGAAAAGATTTTAGCGGCAGTTCGCGCTGAAGGCGTAAAAGAAACTGTAGATCAAGCTTTGCAACCGCAAGCAACTCAAGCTGAAAAAGATCAAGTCGTTGCTGAATTAAAAGCAATTGCGCCTAAAGGAACTGAAATTGTCGATCCGTATGATGGCAAAATTAGGTTAACTGCAATTCAGACAAGTCAGTCAGTTGCAGAACAGCAAGGTAAAGAGGTCAGCAAAGGTTTTGCTTATCCAAAAACTCTAACAGAAGATGCAAGTGTTGCGAATTCTGAAGAGGCACAGCGTAATAAAGACAAACCTTACATTAAGACTGATACTGATGTAGTGGTTGTACAACCTAAAGGTAAGCGTAGTACCTATACTGTTTTACCGGGTGATACTTTAGCTGTTATTGCGATGAAAAACGGAGTGAACTGGCGTGATGTTGCTAAGTGGAACCAGATTGATCCTGAAAAGACGTTATATGTAGGATCAACGCTTTATCTTTATGATGCCAAACCACAAGAGACCCAAAGTGCTTCGAAAAGTACTGCTAAGCCGGATGTATATGTAGTTGAGGCTAACGACAGTTTAAGTGGTGTTGCTAATCAGTTTAATTTGTCAGTAAAACAATTAGCTGAATATAACGATTTATCAGTGACCGATGGTTTGTTTGTTGGTCAGAAACTGCATTTGAAAGAGCCTAAAGGCAATCGTAATTCTGCTAAGGCAGAGGCTAAAGCAGTTCAGGCAAGTGCACGTCGTATTGCGACAAAGAGCTATACAGTTAAACGCGGCGAATACCTTAAATTGATTGCAGACCGTTATGCACTCTCTAATCAAGAGTTAGCAGAACTGACACCAGGATTGTCAGCTGGTAGTAATTTAATGGTCGGTCAGAAAATTAATGTACCTGCAAAAGAAATTGCTGTTGATGAAGGTGATGACAACAAAGCTTCTGGTAAATATGAAAAACTTGCAGCAGGTCCATCATATAAGACTGAAAGTTATAAAGTGCAGCGTGGTGATACATTATCAAGTATTGCGACCAAGTCTAAAATTAGCTTAACTGAACTTGCAGAACTGAATAACTTAAAAGCTAGTAGTCATGTACAACTTGGGCAAAACTTGAAAGTACCTGCGGGTGTAAGTGTTCCAGACCACTATGTTGTACAGTCGGGTGATAGTTTGCATGCGATTGCAGCTAAATATAACTTACAAACAAGCTATTTAGCTGATTTAAACGGTTTATCTCGTACGGCAGGTGTCCGTGCTGGTCAGCGTTTAAAATTGACAGGTGAAGTTGAAGCACCGAGCAAGGCTTCTACTACTAAAAATGCTAAAGATGAAACACCAGATACTTATACAGTTAAATCTGGTGATAATTTACGAAGCATCGCCAATCGCTATCATCTACAGTTAGATTACCTTACAGCATTAAATGGCTTGCCTCGTAACAGCAGTGTGCGTGTAGGACAGCATTTAAAGCTAACAGGTGATGTACCTACAGTTGAAACAGCTAAAGTTGATACCAAGACCTCAGCTAAAACGGTTGCGGCTGGTAAAAACACTGAAAAATATACTGTGAAATCTGGTGAGTCCTTAAATAGTATTGCGAGTCGTGCAGGAATTTCAGTGCGTGAACTTGCTGAAATGAATGCCTTGAAAGCAAGTGCTAACTTACAGCGCGGTCAAAATATTGTTATTCCAAAAACTGTTGTGGAATACAAGGTAAAGCGCGGTGATACATTAATTGGTCTTGCCAGCAAATATGGTTTAGAAACCAATTTACTGGCTGAGCTGAATAATTTAACGCCTTCTACTCAGCTTCGCATTGGCGATGTCATTAAAGTGCCTAATTTATAAAATAATTAGCAACTTATGCATAAATTATATTTTCAACTGAGCCTGCTAGTCGGGCTCAGTGTCGTTTCTCATGTTGTCTTTTCAGCGCAGCAAACCACCTCATACATTGCGATTCATTCCAAACCCAAATATTTGGGAATGATGGCGATGCCATATGCAAACCCTAATGCGCCTAAAGGTGGTTTGTTAAGTCAGGCGGCCCAAGGAACTTTTGATAACCTCAATAGTATGAATGGCAAAGGGAATGCCACAGAAGGTGTTAATTATCTTTTTGATTCTTTAATGACCCAATCGCTAGATGAGGTCGGGGTTTTATATCCTCTTTTGGCAGAGAAAGTGAGTTATGATCCGGACAAAACTCAGTCAGTAACTTTCTATTTAAACCCTAAGGCTCGTTTTAGTAATGGGCAGCCTTTAACCGCGGCAGATGTTAAATTTAGTTTTGATGCCTATCAGACAAAATCAAATTTAGGGCTACAAATGTACCTTGCTGATTTGGCAAAAACGGAAGTGATAAACCCACATCAAGTAAAGTTTAGTTTTAAGTCTGCTCATAATCCTAAAATGCCATTTATTTTGGCGACCTTGCCCATTTACTCAAAAACAGACTGGCAAAAAAAGGATTTTACCCGAATTACTTTGCAACCTATTGTTGGCTCGGGACCTTATGTAGTTGAACGAGTTGATGCGGGTAGAAGTATTAGCTATAAACGAAATCCAAATTATTGGGCAAAAGATTTGCCTATTAATAAGGGGCGCTATAATTTCGACAGATTGAAATATGTCTATTATCGAAATTGGGATATTGCTTTTGAAGGGTTTAAATCAGGGCAATATACCTTACATGAAGAGACTAATCCTAAAAAATGGGTAATGGACTATCGCTTTCCGGCAGTAAAAGCGGGTTTAGTCACTCAATATAAATTTCGGCACCATAATCCGATTGCAACCGAAAGTTATGTTTTTAACACGAGACGGAAGCCTTTAAATGACATTCGTCTAAGGCAAGCCCTTACGTATGCCTATGACTTTGAATGGCAGAATAAAGCATTATTTTATGGCCAATATCAGCGCCTTCAAAGTTATTTTGAAAATAGCGAATTAGCCGCAACCGGTCGACCTTCAAAATTTGAATTGGAGTTGTTAAAACCGTTATTACCCAAGTTATCTCCAGTGATGCAAAAGGGTGTTTTAGCAGACTGGAAATACCCAGTGTCGGATGCAAGTGGATTTAACCGTCGGAATTTATTAATTGCACGGCAGTTACTGATACAAGCGGGTTATAACGTTAAAGATGGGCAGTTATTTACACCTGAAGGGAAAAAAGTTCAGCTTGAATTTTTGATTCAGCAAGATGGCAAGCAAAGAACGCTTATGCCTTTTGTTCGTAACCTGAAAAAATTAGGTATTCAGGTCAATTTACGTCAAGTCGATGCGCCACAATATTTAGAACGTACGCGCCGTTATGACTTTGACATGACCACAATGAACTTGCCGCAATCTCTTAATCCAGGTAATGAACAGAGTCAGTTTTGGGGGAGTGTGGCAGCCGCTCAAGAGGGGAATTATAATTATGCGGGTATTCGAAATCCCGTGATTGATCAAGTCATTTCCAAACTTGTTGCAAGCAAAGATCGTGAGCAACAGATTATTTATACTCGTATTCTCGATCGATTGCTTAAAGCTGGATATTATCAAATTCCGACCTATGGTAAAGGTGAAAACTGGTATGCTTACTGGAATATGTATCAACAACCTCAAGTTAAACCGTTGCTTTCTTCTGGGATAGATTACTGGTGGAGTGATGCAAATAAAGCCAAAAAAGTTGCCAAATATTTACATCAACAATAAAAAGCACCTGCCATAAAGGAAATCCTGTTATATGGGTTCATATATTCTCAAGCGACTTCTTTTAATCATCCCGACGTTATTTGTCATTTTATTGATTAACTTTGTGGTTGTGCAAATTGCACCGGGTGGGCCAGTTGAACAAGCAATCCATCAGGCACAAAGTGGTGTAGGAATTGGCCGTGCATTAGGTTCAGAAACCTATTATCAGGGAGCACAAGGTTTAAGCCCTGAAATGGTTGAGCAAATTAAGGCACATTATGGCTTTGACCGTTCTGCACCAGAGCGTTTTCTTATAATGCTAAAAGGCTATTTAACTTTAGATTTTGGGCAAAGTTTTTTTAAAGATAAGCCAGTTATACAATTATTATGGGAAAAAATGCCTGTTTCTATTTCACTTGGACTAGTCAGCACTTTTCTGATTTATTTACTTTCTATTCCTCTGGGCATTAAAAAAGCAAGACAACAGGGCTCTTTGTTTGATCAGACCACTTCTTTATTGCTTGTGGTGGGGTATGCCGTACCAAGTTTTGTGTTTGCGATATTGCTGGTTGTTTTTTTTGCAGGTGGCTCTTATTTGCATTGGTTTCCTTTGCAAAATCTTGTGTCAGATAATTTTAGCCAGCTTGGATTGGTGGGCAAGATTACAGACTATTTATGGCACCTGACATTGCCCTTAATTACCATGGTTTTAGGCGGTTTTGCGAGTTTAACGTACTTAACTAAATATTCATTTTTAGAAGAATTAAATAAACCTTATGTATTGGCTGCCTATGCGAAAGGTTTAAATAGCCAGCAGGTCTTATATAAACATGTATTTCGTAATGCCATTTTAGTGGTATTGGCGGGGCTGCCAGAGGCTTTGGCAGGTATCTTTTTTGTTGGGAACCTTTTTGTAGAAATTATTTTCCATCTCGATGGAGTAGGGTTGTTGGGCTTTGAAGCAATTGTCCAGCGGGACTATCCTGTTATTTTTGGGGTTTTGTTTTTCTTTACTTTATTTAGTCTAATTTTACGTTTGATTTGCGATGTTCTGTACCAGTGGATTGATCCACGTATTCATTTTGATGCGCAAGGAGGCAAATAATGTCTCTGATTACGCGAACAAGACTACAGCGGTTTCGGCAACATAAGTTGGGGTTTGCCAGTTTTATTTTATTTAGTCTAATTTTGGTTTTGTCATTAGCAGCCGAATTAATTGCTAACGATAAACCGTTATTGGTGAAATATGAAGATTCTTACTATTTGCCAGTAGTTAAGGCCTATCCTGAAACCACATTTGGTGGTGTGTTTGAAACAGAAACAGACTATAAAGACCCTGCAGTGCAAGAGTTGATTAATGCTAAAGGATGGGAGATCTGGCCACTCATTCGTTTTTCTTACCAAACTCCTAATTTAGATTTGGCCGTTCCTGTGCCATCGCCACCCTCTAAGCAAAACTGGTTGGGAACAGATGATCAGGGACGAGATGTTTTTGCCCGTATTCTCTATGGCTTAAGAGTATCTTTACTTTTTGGTTTGGCATTAACCTTTTGTTCTGCTTTATTCGGCATTATTGTAGGAGCGATTCAAGGTTACTACGGTGGCTGGATAGATTTATTGGGACAACGTTTGATTGAAGTCTGGAATGGCTTGCCCATGCTATTTATGGTGATGATTTTAGTCAGTATGTTTGTACCGAATGTCTATTGGCTATTTTTTATTATGTTGTTTTTTGGCTGGACATTCCTAGTTGGAATGGTCAGAGCTGAGTTTTTAAAAGCTCGTCAACTTGACTATGTTCGAGCGGCTCAAGCATTAGGGGTAACGGATCGCGTTATTATTTTTAAGCATATTTTACCAAATGCCATCAGTTCAAGCTTGTCACAATTACCATTTATTCTAACAACGAATATTAGCGCTTTAACTGCTCTTGATTTTCTGGGCTATGGATTGCCACCCGATGCCGCATCCTTAGGCGAGTTATTGCTACAGGGTAAAAATAATCTAGATGCACCGTGGCTCGCACTTTCAGGCTTTTTTAGCTTGGCTATTGTTTTGTCATTATTAATCTATATTGGGGAGGCAGCTCGTGATGCATTTGACCCAAGAAAATAATTCTAGTCTGATTTCTACTTTATTGAAGGTGGAAAATCTTTCAATTCAAACGCAAGACCAAAAGATTTTATTAGACGATCTTAATTTTGAACTGTCAGCTGGAGAAACACTCGCGATTGTGGGGGAAAGTGGTTCGGGTAAATCTATGAGCTGTTTGGCTATGATGGGGCTATTACCCGAAAACTTAAAATTAATAGGACAGGTTTTTGTTGGTCCCAAAAATATTTTAGAAATGGATGAAAAAGCTCAATCTGTTGTTCGTGGTCGGCAAATCGCAATGATTTTTCAAGAGCCTGCTACCGTATTAAATCCATTGCATCGGGTTGAAAAGATTGTAGGAGAAAACCTTGTTTTATCAGGTTTTTCAAAAATTGAAGTTCGACAGCAAGTTGTTGCTTTGCTAACAGATGTAGGAATTAGTGAACCTGAAAAGATTTTAAAGCGCTATCCTCATGAGCTTTCAGGTGGCCAACGGCAACGTGTCATGATTGCGATGACATTGGCACTGCAACCCAAAATTTTGATTGCCGATGAACCTACTACGGCACTTGATGTCATTTTACAGATTCAGATTTTAGAGCTATTAAAATCTTTACAAGCGAAATATGGGATGGCTCTTATTTTAATTAGCCATGACTTAAATGTAGTTCGTCAATATGCCGATGAGCTTGTAGTGCTGCAAAAAGGGCGTGTTGTTGAGCAAGGGGACCTTAAACAAATCTTTGCACATCCTAAAACAGCCTATACCAAGCAATTATTAGAACATGATTTTGGAAATGCAGCGCCGCTTGAAATAGAAAATAATATTTTATTCGTTCATCAGCTCAGCGTGAAATTCCCGATTAGGAAAGGGATTTTGAACCGTATTCAGGGATATATTACGGCAATTGAGAATTTAAGTTTAGAACTAGCTCAAGGTGAGTCACTTGGCATTGTGGGGGAAAGCGGTGCAGGTAAATCGTCTTTAGCCCTCGCGTTGGTCCGACTCATTAAAAGTGAAGGCCAGATTATTTTTTTAGGCCAAGATTTAAATCAATTACCTTCAAAAGTTTTACGATCTGCAAGGTCTAATTTCCAAATTGTGTTCCAAGACCCATTTGGTAGTTTGAATCCGCGGATGACAGTGGGGCAGATTATTACTGAAGGCTTAAAAGTAAATGTCCTACCAGATGTACAAACTCAAGAGCGCCTTAAATCTGTTTTAGATAAGGTTGAGTTGAATATAGATTTTCAGCATCGTTACCCACATGAGCTTTCGGGAGGGCAACGTCAACGGGTAGCTCTAGCAAGGGCATTGGTGGTTGAGCCTCAGCTTTTAATTTTAGATGAACCTACTTCCGCATTAGATCGGACTACACAAAAAGCCATTATCCAGTTATTAAAGCGCCTACAACAGACCGAGCAGTTAAGCTATATTTTTATTAGTCATGATTTAAATATTGTTAAATCACTTTGCCATAAAGTTATGGTATTACGGCATGCAAAAGTTGTGGAATATCAGCTCACTGAGCAGTTATTTAATGACCCTAAAACTGAATATACCAAGCAATTAATTTCGGTAAGTCTTTAATTTATTTTAATAAAAATTTTTTTATGAGCATAAATATTATTAAAGTTTTTAATGCAAAAAGTTGCAGTTTTTTATACTTTTTAAATTTGACATGTGCTATTGTCAGTTATCGATTTTCCCTTGACATGACCTATAACTCATCTAAATTAGAGTAATTACTCTAAAATATTAAAAGAGGTTAACCATGAGCCAGATTGCACAACCAATCACAATTCGAAATATCACATTTAAAAACCGGATTATTAAAGGTGCAATGAGTGAGGCACTTGCAAATTATGAAGGTCAGCCAAATGACTTACATTTAGGCTTGTACGGTGCATGGGCTAAAGGTGGTTTAGGCTGTGCCATTACAGGGAATGTCATGGTCAATGTGGAAGCCAAAAACGAACCAGGTGTTGTGGTTATTGAAACTGAGCGTGACTTAGAGCGTTTAAAAAAATGGGCAGCGGTCGGTAAACAATATGGAATGGTACAACTGATTCAATTGTCTCACCCTGGTCGTCAGTGCCCAAAAGGACTAAATAAAGAAACAGTCGCACCTTCGGCAGTTGCTTTTAGTCCTGCTTTAGCGACTATGTTTGGTACTCCACGTGCTCTTACACATGAAGAAATTCTGGATATTATTAAACGCTTTGCGACGGCGGCTCGTGTTTGCGAAAAAGCGGGTTTTGAAGGGGTGCAATTACATGGCGCACATGGATATTTAATTAGCCAGTTTCTATCGCCATTAACCAACAAACGGACTGACCAATGGGGTGGTTCCGTTGAAAACCGTACCCGTTTCTTATTAGAAGTTTATAAAGCGGTACGTGAAGCAACCTCAGAGAACTTTATCATTTCGGTTAAACTCAATTCTGCCGATTTTCAGCGTGGTGGTATTAGCGAAGAAGATGTGATTTCAGTATTTAAAGCTATCGATGAGGCTGGTATTGATTTGATCGAAATTTCAGGTGGTTCTTACGAAGCACCAGCAATGGCAGGTGTTAAGGCTGATAAACGTAAAACTAGTACCATTGCTCGTGAAGCTTATTTCTTAGATTTTGCTGAAAAGATCCGCCAACATGTTAAATGTAAACTCATGGTAACAGGGGGATTCCGTACAGTAGAAGGCATGAATGCTGCTCTGGCAAGTGGTGCATGTGACTTTATTGGTATTGCTCGTCCACTTGCTGTTGAAACAGATTTAACGGACCGTTTAATCGCAGGCCAAGATGTTCGCTACGCAGTAAAACCAATTAAAACGGGTTTACCTTTTGTCGATAAAATGGCGATTATGGAAATCATTTGGTACGCAGCACAATTTAAAGCAATTGGGCAGGGTAAAAAGCCAAATCCAAAACTATCACCTTTAATTGTGTTTTTAAATTACGCCAAGGGCAATATTAAGGCTGTTGTTCAAGGGCGTGTGAATTCACGTAAGTCAGCATAAATTTGATGCTCCATTTCAACTGTTGAAATGGAGCATTTATTTTAGAACGTATAGCTCATACCCAATTGAACCGTACGTGATTCACCCGGATAGGCATATAAATTAAAAGCACTTTCATCATAAACTTTGTTAAAAATATTCTTCACATCTAAGTTAAGACGAAGTTTTGGTGTTGCCTGATAATAAGAAACTAGGTCTGTAACCGCATAGCCTTTCATAGTGTAGGTACTATTGGCTGTTTGACCTGCACGCTTATCAATATATTTTTGATTGATACCTAAACCTAAGCCTTGTAAAGGCCCATCCTGAAATTCATAAATATTTAAAAGGTTAAAGCTATTCTTTGGAATGTTGGCTAGAGCAGTTCCTTTTTGCAGGCTATTGTCTTTAGTCACTTCTGCATCTGTATAGGCATATCCACCAATAATTTTCCAAGCAGGCGTAATTTGTCCTGCAATATTTAGCTCAACACCTTGGCTACGAACTTTACCTGCTGCCACTTTATAGGCTGAATCAACAGGATCTAGGGTTAAAACATTTTCCTTGTTGGCGTAAAAAATAGCGGAATCAATCGATAACATATTATCGATTGCTTGCCATTTAAAGCCTAACTCGTAAGCTAAGCCTTCTTCAGGGTCAAACCCTTCTCCATTACGGCTAGCACCAGTGTTTGGCTTAAAAGATTTTGCAGCATTACTATAGATTGAAAGGTCATCGTTGGCTTTAAAGACTAAACCTAAACGTGGAATAAACGCATTGTGACTCGTATTCCAGTTCGAAGTATTTGGTAATAGGTTTTTATAATCATGTTCGTAATGTTCAAAACGTAAGCCTAATAACGCGCTTAAACGCTCACTTAAATCGACTTGGTCTTGTATAAAAAGGGCAGTTGTTTTTAAGTTTTCACGGTCATGTGTCGTCACACGGTTAAGCTCAGGCAGAGGCTGTCCTAAAACAGGGTCATAAATATTAATAGGATAACTACCGATATCTCCACTTGAACGGATGATGTATGATTTGTAATCATAGTTTTCATATTCAAGCCCAGTCACTAAGGTGTTTGCTAAACCTAAAAGCTGGAATTTACCTGTTAGGTTAATTTGAGCATCGGTATCTTGCCATTTTAATTCGCGGTAGTTGTAATTACGCCCTAGGGTTTCTCCGTCATTTTGAATACCATTTGCTTCTACTGCATAGCCATGTAATTTGCCATTTAAATATTGCACACCAGCATTGAGCTTCCAGTCATTACCAAGGTCATGTTCAACTCGTAATTGAGTCATATTGTTATCATTGTAGAGTCGGTTGCTGTATTTACCTGTTTCCCATAAATAGGTTTCTGGTGAACTATTAAAAGACTTCTGTGCAGGATAACGCGTATGCCCACGGTCAAGCGGATGTTGATTTCGTAAAATATCGGCTTCAAAAGTGACTTTAGTTGCATCAGTCGCTTGCCATTGAATGACTGGCGTAATTCCATAACGTTTGGATTCGACATGGTCACGATAACTATCACCACCTTCTGCAATTACATTTAGGCGATAACCGATATTTTCTGCATTTGGAATGGTGCCTGTAGTGTCTACAGTGGTGCGGTATAAACCTTCACTGTTAAGCTGAGCACCTAAAGTTGTTTGTTGCTCAGACTTTGGTGTTTTTGAAATTAAGTTAAAAGTACCACCAGGATCACCACGGCCATATAAGCTTGAAGAGGGACCACGTAAAACGTCTACGCGTTCAATTGTATTGCTATCTGGCGCATTTGGATAACCACGGTTAATTGGGAATCCATTTCGATAAAACTCGCCACTGGTAAAGCCACGGACGTTAAAGCCCGTTAAACCTTGACCTCCAAAGTTATTAGCACGAGTAACTCCCCCAGCTAAATCAAGCGCTTCAATTAAGCGGGTTGCTCCAATATCTTCTATTGCTTTTTGGGTTACTACACTGACCGACTGAGGGGTATCTTTTAAGGCAATTTCACTGCGTGTTGCACTACTCGAATTATCGACTTTATAGGTTTGGTCAGATGCCTGTTGGGCTTTAATTTTAATAGTTGCCAGAGTCGTTGAAGAGTTATCTGTTTCTGCAAAAGCAGTTGAGATACAACAGAGTTGAGCAATGCTGAGGGAGAGGAGACGAAGCTTAAGATCCATTTAAAACCTTGTTGATAATAAATATCAGTATGAAAATAAGAATTATTATAGTGTAACTGTGTGTAAAAGGAATACAGAATCAGTGATAAATTTGCACAAGTGTATTTTATTAGGAAATATAAATTTTGAGAGTTAAAAATATAAATCCTTAAATAACTCTAAATTTCAGTCTAAAATAGTTCGTTATATGCATAAACAATAGCTTTAAAATCAATTAAATATTTTATAGCTAATTTTTTTAAATTGTATTTTTTTAAGATCAGTTGGTTTTTATTTTTATCAAGGGGGAAGTCTAATGTCTATGCTTGTCGGCATGGTTTTGTTGGTCATAATTATATTGGTAATTTTAAGTATTTTAAAGAAAGGGGAAAGCAAAGACAGGAATGGAAAACGCAGCCCAATTAAGGGAAAACGTATCATTACCATGAATGAACAATCGACTTTTATAAAGCTAAGAGAAGCTTTGCCTGAACATATTATTTTGGCACAAGTTGCTTTTAGTGCTTTTATGACAGCACAAGGATATGCGACACGTAATTTGTTTAATCGCAAAGTTGCTGATTTTGTTGTGTTAGATAGGGCATTTAATATTGTTGCTATTGTTGAGTTAGATGATTCTAGCCATAAGGGGAAAGAAAAAATTGATGCAGAACGAGATGCTTTAATTCGGGAAGCAGGTTTTAGAGTTGTACGTTATAAAAGAACACCAGACCTTGTACAAATACATACTGATTTCAATGTTTCAAAAGTATCATTAAGCCAAGTTTCAATAGAGGCAGATTTAACAAAAACAAAGTTAGTTGCTGATGCAATAATTATTGAGAAAGATGATCCAAATGTACAACTCACTCAACATTTTGATGAAGTAAAGTTGAAGCCTTGATTTTGAAAATAAAAAATTTATCTCATGGATGAAATTTGAAGTGAGATAAATAATTTAAAGAAATGATTCTTTATAGAAAGAATATGGCGTCCCTACGGGGATTCGAACCCCGGTTACCGCCGTGAAAGGGCGATGTCCTAGGCCTCTAGACGATAGGGACGTTGAGGATGGCGGTATCTTAAGAAGCCGCCACCAAACTGTCAAGTAGGTAAGGAGACAGTTTGTTCAAAATATAGCAAAACAGTTCAGCAGTCTTCTGAGTATCGTATAAAGCGGAGTGTGCTTCTTTGCCATCGAAGTCAATTCCAGCTTGAATACAGGCTTTAGCAAGAACAGTTTGACCGAACATAACAGCACTTAACGTCACAGTGTCCATGACTGAAAAACTATGAAATGGGTTCTGGTTTTTTGTGCTTGTACGTGCAATCGCTGCTTGAACAAAACCGAGATCAAAGTGAGCATTATGACCAACCAGCACTGCGTGAGTACAATGTTGCTGTTTACGAACGTCATTGACCGATTTAAAAATACGGCGTAATGCAGTCCGTTCATCTTCAGCCATTGCAATACGCATTGGATTGAATGGATCAATGCCAATAAAGTCTAGCGAACGGCGGTCGAGGTTAGCCCCTTCAAACGGGTTAATATGCGCATGAAATGCTGGACCAGGGACAAATTGTCCCTGAGCATCATACACAATTGGAATGCACGCGATTTCTAGCAATGCATCTGTCTGGGCATTAAAACCTGCCGTTTCAACGTCAACAACAACAGGTAAGAAGCCACGAAAACGTTGGCCAATGACCGGGACAGAGGTTTCTTGTGTCACACTTTTCTCCATTGCAGCGTTTTCCCGGCATGCAGCGGGATAATTTTTTGATCATCTAAATAATCAAAAGATTCTGGAACGAGGTTATCTTCTTTTACCAAAGTAATGGTAGAAGTATTACGTGGTAGGCCGTAGAAGTCTGCACCAAAGTGGCTAGCAAACCCTTCTAGGCGTTCTAATTTACCTACTTGGTCAAATGCTTGAGCATAAAGTTCAATTGCATTAGGTGCACTATAACAGCCTGCACAGCCGCACGCATTTTCTTTTGCATTTTGAGAGTGAGGTGCGCTGTCTGTACCCAAGAAAAATTTAGGATTACCGCTTGTTGCAACTTCAAGCAAAGTTGTCTGATGCGTTTGACGTTTTAAAATTGGTAGACAGTAAAAGTGGGGTTTAACTCCACCGACTAACATATCATTACGGTTAAATAATAAATGTTGTGGTGTGATTGTTGCAGCCACATTACGGTCTTGTTCTAAAACAAAGTGTGCAGCATCACTTGTCGTAATGTGTTCAAGCACGACTTTAAGTTTCGGAAATTGTTTTAATAACGGCGATAAAACTTCATCTAAGAAACGTTTTTCACGGTCAAAAATATCGACGTGATTATGAGTCACTTCACCATGAAGTAATAATGGAACTTGATGTGCTTCTAATTGCTCAATCACTGCATAAACTTTACGAATGTCACTTACACCGTTATCGGAGTTAGTGGTAGCACCTGCTGGGTAAAGTTTAATTGCATTTACATGCGCAGATTCTTTAATTTTACGAACTTCGTCCGGTGAAGTGAAGTCAGTAAAATAAAGCACCATACGTGGGTCAAAATTGAGACCTTCTGGAACATGAGCAAGAATACGTTCGCGGTAAGCTAAGGCTTCTTCCACCGTCTTAACAGGCGGAACAAGGTTCGGCATACAAATCGCGCGGGCAAATTGTTTAGCCAAATCAGGTACGGTACGTTTTAATGCTAAACCATCACGTAAATGTGCATGCCAATCATCTGGCTGGAGCAGGGTAATAGAGTCCAAGGCAGTTCAAACTTCGAAATAAAACAAATGATAATCGATAAAGTGTGAAAATGGTAACGAGAATTACGGACAAATGGCAAAATAAAGCCAATAGGGCATTAAAAAATAATGTTATATTTTGTTAATATGTAGTATGTAGGAATCGGGTAGTGGCAAATAGGGGAAATGTACATCAATTACTCAAATTAAAAGAAGAAATAGAATATTTAGTAACGTTACATACTCACCGTTATGCTAATACACCACTGCCAGATCAATTAGAACAAAAATTCTGGCATTTAAATCTTGAACGTACTAAGCAAAATATCTCAAAGTTTTTAGCAAGCGGTGTCTTAACCTATCTCATCTTTATTTTGCTGGCTCTACCTACAGACTATTTAGTTATTGGGGTATCTTACATTACTTGGGATTTTATTTATTGCATCCTCAGCGCCATTAATATTGCTTGTGCATTGTTGCTATTTTGGGTTTTTGCAAAGTTTAAGAAACTCACTAAATATTTTTATATTGCAGCATGCGGTATTGTTTTTTTAACCATTATTTTTAATGCAATGCTCCTGCTTAGCGTAGGAAATGTTGCACTTAAAAATCAGTCGATGTTGTTGCTTTCTTTTTTATATATGCTTGGTTTTATTTTGAGCGGCATAAAGCCTTTGCATATGCTCTATGTGGGCTTGGGAGCTGCCATTTGCGTATTTTCACTGTTGCTTTTTTTACATGTGAATTGTGATTATATTGCTTTGGGAAGGGCGTTATTTGGCAGTTGTATTTTAGGGTTTTCAATTAGTACCATGCTCTCATCTAGGGAAAGAAGTCTCTTTTTAAATAATCAGCTTGCAGAACTGAACGAACAGATCCTACGTATTGAAGCTTCGGAATTGCTTCATTTAAGTCAGCAAGATGCGCTGACTAAAATCTCTAATAGACGTACTTTCGATGAGATGTTTGACTTTTTTTATTATCGGGCAAAACAAGAACAACGGCCTTTGGCGGTTTTGTTTATAGATATTGATTTTTTTAAAAAGTATAATGATTTTTATGGGCACCAGATGGGGGATAAGGTCATTTCGACCATTGCCTCTGTGATTAAAAACTCAATTCGCCATGTTGATTTTGTTGCACGATATGGCGGCGAAGAGTTTGTCGTGCTCTTACCTAAAACACCCGCTCAGGGAGCGTATGCGGTGGCTGCAAATATTTGCAAAGCCATTGAGGCGCAGGCTATTCCTCATGCTGCATCTTTAGTTTCTGGGCATGTAACGATTAGTTTAGGTTTTACTGTTTATACAGAGGACTTGAAAGTAAATCAGGAGAAGTTAATTCACGCCGCAGATCAAGCTTTATATCGGGCAAAGGAGCTTGGTCGCAATCAAATTTATTATCAACCTTTACAATTATCTGAAATTGCCTGAATGAATTTTAAAAATAAAAAGGCCACCTTAATAGGTGGCCTTTTTTGACGCTATAAGAAAATTATTTTTTCTTACTGTCTAATTGAGGAATAGCAGAACCTTGACCGATTGAAAGTAAACCAGCATCTGTATAGATACCAAGTTTTGCACGTGTATCGGTAATGTCTAGGTTACGCATAGTCAACTGACCAATACGGTCCATAGGCGAGAACATTGAATCGCCTTTTTCCATTGTTAAACGTTCAGCTTCGTACGTTAAGTTTGGAGATTCAGTGTTCATGATCGTGTAGTCATTACCACGACGAAGCTCTAGAGTCACTTCACCAGTAACCGCTTTCGCAACCCAACGCTGCGCAGTTTCACGCAACATAAGTGCTTGAGAGTCGAACCAGCGACCTTGGTAAAGCAAACGACCTAAACGTAAACCGTTAATGCGGTATTGTTCGATCGTATCTTCGTTATGAATACCAGTAACTAAACGTTCGTAAGCAATATGAAGAAGGGCCATACCCGGTGCTTCATAAATACCGCGAGATTTAGCTTCGATAATACGGTTTTCGATTTGGTCAGACATACCTAAACCATGACGACCACCAATACGGTTTGCTTCAAGAATAAGCTCAACCGGATTGTCAAAAGTTTGGCCGTTTAATGCAACAGGTACACCTTCTTCAAAACGTACAGTTACTTCTTCTGGCTTGATTTGAACATCATCTTTCCAGAAAGCAACGCCCATAATTGGGTCAACGATTTTGATACCAGCGTTTAGGTATTCAAGATCTTTTGCTTCGTGAGTTGCGCCTAACATGTTTGAGTCAGTTGAGTACGCTTTTTCTTTTGACATTTTGTAGTCAAAACCATTGTCGATCAGGAACTGTGACATTTCTGCACGGCCACCGAGTTCGTCGATGAAGTTCTGATCTAACCATGGCTTATAAATTTTAAGATTTGGGTTAGTCAACAAACCATAACGATAGAAACGTTCAATATCGTTACCTTTATAAGTTGAACCGTCACCCCAGATGTTTACGTCATCTTCTTTCATTGCAGTAACTAACATGGTACCTGTTACTGCACGACCGAGTGGAGTCGTATTGAAATAAGGAACACCACCTGTACTGATATGGAATGCACCACACTGAATTGCAGCAATACCTTCAAGCGCAAGCTGTAAGCGGCAGTCAATTAAGCGAGCTTTTACAGCGCCGTATTGTTCTGCTTTTTTTGGAATCGCATCGTAGTCATCTTCATCAGGCTGGCCTAAGTTTGCAGTATATGCATAAGGCTCTGCACCTTTTTGTTTCATCCACAATAAAGCAGCTGAAGTGTCTAAGCCTCCAGAGAAGGCAATCCCAACTTTTTTGCCTACTGGTACATGCTGCAAGATCGTTGCATTATCAGTCATTGCTAGTCCTAACTATTTCGAAATAGGCACCCTAATACTTCGGTGGCCAAGAGAATTTATTCGCTCAGTACTATATCACTTTTCAAATCGATTTTTTTTCTGTTAAAGACGGAATTATCTTTTTTCCATTTAAAAAATAGATTAACATCGGAAAAATATAAAGTTTTTCGATAAACATAAACATAAACATAAACATTTAATTAAAAGTATATGGGGAATAAAAATAAGTGTTAGTAGATAAAAATCACACTCTATCGACATTGCATCGTGTTGCAGCGTTTATTTTAATTTCAGATCTTGTTTATGCGATTTATAATATATTCGTGCACATGCCCAAATACTTTATTGGTAGTCTTTTAGGGCTTATCGTATCAATCGTTATTCAATTCCTATGCGCTAGAAGTGTTAAAACTGGAACTATAAGCAGCCGTATTGGCTCAATTGTGTTATCTCTTTTATTGCTTAATATGTTTCCTATAGGAACTACTATTGCAGCAGTGATGTTATTTTTCTCTTTATTTAAATGGGAAAAAAATTCAACGTTTCAATTACCCATTGAAAATCAAAAAGCTGACACAAGTTCGAATAATTGACAATTTCAACACGTAAAAAAATACGTCTGGTCATCATAACAATTCAAAAAAGTATTAAAGTACTATGCAACAAGTTGCAAAAAACTATTGGGACGCAGCATGACAAGTTACGCCAATTTATTAAAACCATTACATTTAGGCTTTACCACCATTAAAAACCGTGTGGTGATGGGATCCATGCATACGGGGTTAGAAGACCGTTTTTATAACTATCCAAAACTGGCAGCTTATTTTGAAGAGCGTGCAAAAGGTGGCGTTGGCTTGATTGTTACAGGGGGTATTTCTCCGAACCGTCAAGGCTGGCTATTACCGGTCGGTGGAACCATGAATGGTTTAAGCGATATTCCACAGCACCGTTTAGTTACCCATGCGGTACATAAACATGGTTCAAAAATTTTAATGCAGATTTTGCATGCCGGTCGTTATGGGTATCAACCTTTTGTAGTGTCTTCTAGTCCGATCAAATCGCCAATTTCACCATTTAAACCACGCGAGCTATCTGACAAAAATATTTTAAGTACGATTGACGACTATGCACATTGTGCTGACATTGCCAAAAAAGCGGGCTATGACGGTGTCGAGATTATGGGCTCGGAAGGTTATTTAATTAATCAGTTTTTAAGTAGCCATGTGAACCGTCGTACCGACCGTTGGGGTGGTGAAATTGAAAACCGTATGCGTTTTCCAGTTGAAGTCGTAAAAGCTATTCGTGCCAAAGTCGGTGAGAAATTTATTATTTGTTTCCGCTTGTCATTGCTCGATTTGGTTCATGACGGTAATACCATGCAAGAAGTGGTTACTGTTGCGAAGGCTTTAGAAAAAGCGGGTGTAACTTTATTAAATACAGGCATTGGTTGGCATGAAGCACGTGTACCGACCATTGTAACGTCTGTGCCTCGTGCAGCTTTTGTTGATTATACTGCGCATGTAAAACAACATATTTCAATTCCAATTATTGCGTCAAACCGTATTAACATGCCTGAAACTGCTGAAGAAATTTTGGCAGCAGGGAAAGCGGATATGGTTCAAATGGCTCGTCCATTATTGGCCGATGCTTTTTGGGTAAACAAGACTGCTACCAATCGTGTTGATGAAATTAATACTTGTATTGCCTGTAACCAAGCGTGTTTAGACCACGCTTTTAAAAATCAGCGTGTGTCGTGTTTAGTTAACCCACGTGCAGGTCATGAAACTGAACTGGTTTATTTAAAAACCAAGCAGCCTAAACGCATTGCGGTAGTTGGTGGTGGCGTAGCAGGAATGTCAGCAGCAACTGTTGCAGCAAGCCGTGGTCATGCAGTCACTTTGTTTGAAGCAAGCACTGATGTGGGTGGTCAATTCAACTTTGCCAAGGTTGTACCGGGTAAAGAAGAGTTTCATGAAACTATTCGATATTTTAAAGTCCAACTCGAAAAAACAGGGGTGGATGTACGTTTAAATACTCGCGTGAATCGTGAGCAGCTTGAACGCGAAGGTTTTGATGAAGTAATTGTTGCAACTGGTGTAATCCCTCGTGCATTAAAAATTGAAGGAAGCAATGCACCACAAGTCCTTTCCTATGCGGAAGTGTTAAAAGGTGCAGAAGTTGGACAAAGAGTTGCTGTCGTTGGTGCAGGTGGCATTGGATTCGATGTCTCGGAGTTTTTACTTAAACCGCCACATCAACCACAACCTCAACCTTTAGCCGAGTGGCAACGTGAGTGGGGTGTAGACCCTGATCCGAACTATATTTCTGAAGGCGGCATGCAACCTGCCCAGGTTGAGCCTCCAGTTCGTCAGATTTATTTATTGCAACGTAAAACCACACCATTGGGCATTGGTCTTGGTAAGACTTCGGGTTGGGTACATCGTGCACAGCTTAAAAAACACGGCGTACAGATGCTTCGTGGTGTGCAATATAAAGCGGTCACCGATGAAGGGCTTTGGATTGAGCATAATGGTCAAGACCAGCTTTTACGTGTAGACACGGTTGTAGTGTGTGCAGGTCAAGAATCGGTAAAAGACTTGATGCCAAAAGAAGGTGAGTCGACTTTAGCGAACTACCATATTATTGGTGGTGCAAAGCTCGCAGCAGAGTTAGATGCGAAACGTGCGATTAAAGAAGGAGCAGAATTAGCTGCTCAATTGTAATAGTTGATGAAACAATACGCACTTGAACACAAAGCGATGATTTTTTTCTTGAATAAAATGAATAAGCTTTGTATTCTTACGCACATGGAAGCGTGGCAGAGCGGTTTAATGCACCGGTCTTGAAAACCGACGAGGGTGTGAGTCCTCCGTGAGTTCGAATCTCACCGCTTCCGCCAAATTCGAAAAGCCCCTGTGAAAGCAGGGGCTTTTTTTATATCTGCTATTTACCACTCAACTCAATTGGTACGATCAATATGCTGGAGCTGATCAGCATTATTAACAGATAACCAGTTCCTGTGAATGCACGTCCAAGGGCCATGATATGTGGTATGTCTAGGCAGCGAGTAAACTTTCCGGCCATCATATTTGCTACGATCATTAGCAAGAACGCGATAACTACTGTCTGCTACCGCATAAGATCTTAATTACAGGCCCTCGCCGTCAAGATCCGAGCATCTAACCAGTAATGATTAAAATGCGTGTTCTAGAACCGTGGGAGCCTATTTTTCTTATTGAGTCGTTGTGAACAACGTAATGTTGATAAGGGATCTAGTTCTTGAGCGGAAGGATTCACATGGATTTTCATCAATTAGAGAGGTCGCCATGATGCCTTCTAGAGAAGCAAATACGATTTCCGCCATATTTCGCTCGGACCCGATGCTTTGAGGTAAATCTTTTTTTGCTTTGTAAAAAATATCCTCCAGCCAATCAATATTTTGTTTGGCGAACAGTCGCAGTTCACTTAGACATGGCTCTTGTTGGAAGGAAGCTTCCCGAACCATCACCAAATACAGGCATAGGCGGTTTTGATCGTTCAGCATCTCTGCGAAAAGTTCGGAGTACGCATGCAGTTTTTCGGTTAGTCCATCCAGTTTTTCAATTTCGCGCAATTGAGAGGCTTGTTCTTCTCGGTACTGCTGAAGAGCGCCTCGTGCCAAATCATCTTTAGACTCAAAATGATAGTAGAGACTGGGTGCCTTGATCTGCAAACAATCAGCGATTTGTCGCATGCCAAGTCCACTGAATCCATGTCTTTGAAATAGGTGTATTGCGGCACCCAGTATTTTTTCCCGCGTCAGTTGTGGATGGGTCTTCTTAGTGGATACCATAATATTAGTCCGTCAGTTCAATGCCGCCATGATGTGTAACGAATAGGAGAGTATCCTCTAGTGCAAATGCCTCATGTTCATCGGTACCCTGAACTTGCAATACATCTCCAGTCTGCATTTCGACACTATTGAAGCGGATCACACCTTCCAGAACAATGATTTGCTCCCATCCAATATGAGTGTGTTTAGGAAAACTCGCTCCCGCCTGAAATTTTGCCAAATAGCTTCCATCACCATTCTTACTAGCCCAAGTTGGACAAGTTTGAACTCCGGGGATACCACTTTCAGACCAAATACGATCTTTTTGTTGAACCAAAATCATTATGTAATTACTTAGATCATTGAATTTGAGTTAATCTAACTAACGTTTGTTAGGATGTCAATGTGAGATGAATTTTTAGTGTGGAAGATCGAGAATTTATGATTGTATTTGGCAGCAATGGTCAGTTTATCTAACTGTGCAATCGTATTGATTTGTCTGATTTATCAAATGTTGTAGGTCGCCGTGGTAATTCGGAGCGTATCAAGCATCGGTATGAAATCGGCAGTCATTTAGGACTCATTTATTAAATTGTTTAGAACAATTAAACCTAATACGATATTTTTTAATGCTCCTAAATATAAATATTGTCGCAAGAGTAATTTATTATCCTTAATAATATTATAATTAGTATTGTGAATAACTGTTTTTACTATTTTTTTAGTGAGTGGCATATTTAAATTTTAATTAATAATTCTGTGGCTTTATAGTCAGTACTATTCATATAAATTTAAAAATATTTATATAGTGATTTTTCTTTATTATTAAAGGATGGATAAAAATTAGATGGATTTTTATTTTTTTCGAAAGATATAATCTGCATAAATTTGCCAATGCAATGGATAAACCTCAAATGTTATATTTATTTTAAATTTTAAATCATCTAGAGGTTTTAACTGCACCTTATTTATTAAAAATTTGAACTATAAAAGATATAAGTAATCTTGATCAAAAATCTGATTAATGTCTTTTATAGATTAGCTCTTACTTATAGCATTAAGCAAAGTGTAGGTGGAGCTGGCGAGTTTTTTTTCTAGATGATTGATGACCATGGAAATTATAGGAGATTTTAAATCTTAAGAATAATTGTAGAATTTTAAAATTCTCAAAATTAATAAATAAATATTTTTCGATATATTTTAGGTGGCTGTCATTTTTATTATGATTTAGTAAGTAAGTTTTAATGTGGAAATATATGAACAAACTACAGGAGTTTTAAAAAATGAGGCAGAAGCTTATTTGATATTTAAGGTTATAAAGGCTTTATTATCAATTGGCCTAAAAAGTTCTTAGAACCAATATTATATCCAAGATGGTTGTTTTCTTTAGATGTATGGAATAGCTATTTAGCTACTAATAATATGTAAGTAATAGGATAAAAATGTTAGAAACTGATGTTTTAATTGTTGGAAGTGGTCCAGCTGGTTCTTCTGCTGCACTGATGTTAAGTACTTATGGAATCAGAAATATCATAATAACTAAATATAGATGGCTGGCAAATAGTCCTCGTGCCCATTATATAAGCCAAAGAACAATGGAAATAGTTCGAGATTTAGGGATATCTGATGAAGTAATAGCAAAAGCAGCACCAAAGGAAGTTATGGGAGATGTTGTTTATTGCACCGCTTTAACAGGTGATGAAATTGGACGTTTTCCTTATGGAATGAATCATCCAGAACGAATCTCAGAATATGTTAAAGCTAGTCCCTGTGAGCAATGTGACCTTCCTCAACACCTATTTGAACCTATTTTGCTTTCAAATGCAGCATCACGAGGGAGCCATCCAAGATTTGATACGGAATATTTATCTCACGTACAAGATGAGGACGGTGTAACAGTCACTGTTTTAGATAGATTAACTAAAGAAACATACCTCATCCGATGTAAATATTTAATCGGGGCTGATGGTGCGAGCAGTAAAGTTGTAAAAGATTTAGATTTACCTATGACTGGTAAAATGGGGAAAAGTGGCAGCCTCAGCATTATTTTTAAAGCCGATTTAACAAAATATGTCTCGTATCGACCTGGCTACCTCTGGTGGATTATACAACCGGGAGCAAACATTGGAGGAATCGGGTTAGGGTTGTTGCGCATGGTCAGACCTTGGAATGAATGGCAGATTGTTTGGGGTTATGACATTGAAAAAGAAGAGCCATCTCTTAGCGATGATGAGGCGATTGCGATTTGCAAACAGCTTATTGGTGATAACGACATTGAAATATCTATAAGCAGTAAGTCGCTGTGGACAGTAAATGAAATGTATGCAGAGCAATATTCGAAAGGTCGAGTTTTCTGTATTGGTGATGCTGTCCATCGCCATCCGCCTTCTAATGGACTAGGTTCGAACTCTTCTATACAAGATGCTTATAATTTATGTTGGAAATTAGCATTTGTATTAAATGGCAAAGCGGGTAGTGGTTTATTAGACAGTTTTAATGATGAAAGAGCACCTGTTGGTGAGCGAATTGTTAAGCGTGCAAATCAAAGTGTTAAAGAGTTCTCAGCAATATTTTCTGCTTTAGAGTTAGATGGGAAGTACAGTACCGAGACGATGCAAGGAAGCATAAACGCCTTAAGTGAAAGTAATGAAAAAGGTGCTGTGAAACGTCATGATTTAAGATCTGCGATTGAATATAAAGCTTATGAATTTGCTGCTTTAGGTGTAGAAACAAACGTACGCTATAATTCATCTGCAATTATTGGAGCAGAGTATAGTATTGAAAATAAAATAGATTCTTGTAGAGATGAAGATCTGTATTATTATCGCTCGTTTACTTCTGGTCATAAACTCCCTCATATATGGTTAGTAAAAAATCATAGAAAAATATCAACCTTAGACTTAATTGGAAATGGAAAATTTACGCTGTTCTGTTGGTTACAAGGCGATAAATGGAAGGGTGCTGTAGATAACCTGAATAGACGGTTTAATTTAGATATTAAAGTTATACAGGTAGGTCCGAAAAGAGATGTCGAAGACTCTTATGGCGAACTTTCTCGTTCTTGGGGGCCTGATGAAAATGCTTGCATAATGATCAGACCAGATGGCTATATTGCTTGGCAAAGCAACAAAATTGAATCTGCGGATGATGAGTTGCACAGTGCTATCTCATCAATACTTAGTTTGAGTTAGTTGATCATTAATGAACTAAAATTTATTGAAAATTATTTTATTAAGTTCGGTTGCTCACAGCATTCGTAAAATTCTAAAAGCCCTTGTTAAAAGCAGGGGCTTCTTATATGCAAAGAATATAAATTAAACCACTCTTTAGCTTAAATGTTGATAACAAATCCTAAAAATTTCATATAAATCAAATAAGTGTATATTTTGATCAAAATTGTTTTATTTCTATAATATATTTTTTATTTTCAGTACTTTACTTTAAATATGTCTATATATCAGAATTGAACAAGTTATTTGTAGAATATTCATTTATTGATATATGATGAGCCAATATTTAGAAACTGATTCAAAACATAATTCTATTGTTCAGCGAGCAAGTTCAAGGAAGAAATAAGGCTGAATTCAGGCTTCTAAACCCTATATCTGGAAATTATTTCTAGCCAAATATTATATTTTGACCCAATGTTTGAGAATGTCTCACTCTTTTGCAGAGTAGGCGTTTCCTATTTTAGGATGTATCTATGAAGAAATTATTTAGTGTACTGTTCAGCGCATCTGTACTGACACTGACTGCATGTAATAAACAACCTGCACAAACTGAAAATACAGCAACAAGCAAAGACAAAACAGGATCAGTTCGCACGATTAAACTGGTTTCAACAGGTTCAGATACTGATGTATGGAAATATGTTGCAACGCTTCCTGAAACTGCTCAAGCGGGCATTAAACTTGAAGTGACCAATTTGACTGACTATGTTGTGCTTAATACATCTGTTGCAAGTGGTGAACAAGATGTAAATGCGTTCCAGTCATTTAACTACTTGGCAGCTTACAATTCTTCAAATAAAGCGAAAGTTGCTGCTGTTGCGACAACTTACTTAGAGCCAATGGGACTTTATGCAAATAAAGTTAAAACTGTTGATGAGTTCCCGCAAGGCGCTACAATCGCGATTCCAAACGATACAGCCAATGAAGCTCGCGCATTAACTTTATTACAGTCCGCTAAACTGATTAAACTTAAGCCGAACTTTGACCCTGTAAAAGGGACTACCAACGACATTGCTGAAAACCCTAAAAATTTGCAATTAAAACCAATTCAAATGACGACGGCAGTTCGTGTTAAAAACGATGTAGATGCAATTGTATTGGGTAATACATTAGCACTTGAAGGTGGTTTAAACGTACTGAAAGACTCAATATTCCGCGAACCTGTAGACCAATCTACTAAGCTTTATGTCAATTTATTGGGTGTTGCGGAAGCCAACAAAAATGATCCGATCTATACGAAACTTGGTGAGCTTTACCACTTACCTAAAGTTCAAAAGTTTGTGAGCGAAAAATTCGGCGGTACAAAAGTTGAAGTCAACAAACCTGTTTCTGAATTTGCAGAAATCAAATAAGTAATTTTTTAATTAAAATTATTTTGCAAAGCTAAGCTTCGGTATCGGGGCTTAGCTTTTTTATTGGAAATATTGTAATTTTATTATCTAATATAAACTAAGTAGTAAAAGTTTAATAATTACATTAATAAAGTAATTTGGCTTTATACATTGCTAGTTTGATTTTCTCTAATGGCTTTAAAGCTTAAATACATAAATGCGAACGTGCTTAAGGAAAAAAAGAAAATTTTATAAATGAGTGTTCTTAAATAATATTTACGTTTAGAGAGTAGATCATTAAGAAAATTTGAGGGGTAAACCATACCTTGTATATTCATAATTTTAAGTGGATAAAAATTTCCACTTCCATTTTCTAATGTGAAACCATATACAATGACAGGTTCATTAGGATGATCTTTCAAGAAATTGTATGTAAATGAGAAAGCAGATCTACTAATATATACTTCTTCTTGTTTATAGAATATATAAGGTACATTGTAATAAGTTACAGCTTTATCAGGATATATGACATCACCTGAAAGCTTAATATGTATTATTCCCTTTGACTCATGCTTTGTGAAATTTCCTTTTATAACAATGATTTGGCTATGAGGGGGAAGATCCCCTGAAATTGCTTCATAGTCTATATAACCATCATATAAAATAAGACCACATAAGAAAAAAATTGACATTGCAATTTGAACATTTTTTCCATTTTTTGTTTCACTCTCACCATTAGACCATAAGAAAAATAGCTTTTTAATCGTATTCAACATAGGCTTTAGTAGGTTTTATCTATTTTTAAAAGTCTGGATTATGGCATGAGTTATAACTATATAAAAGTATTAAAATTAATCAAATTTTTATAAAGAAAACATATTTTAAAGTAAGCTATTGTGCTAATAGTAGTAGTCTGAGAAATTAAATTACTTATAGGGCGGTATTTTAAAAATATGTAATTTTTGGCATTGGAATTTGATAATAAGGTAAGAATATGGTGCAAAGCAGTATTTTTGGTGCAGTTAAAAATATTGATGAAGTTCGAAAAATAGATGACCTCTATTTAGTTGTAGATGGGGAGTCTAATTCTGAAGGCCCAGTCGAAAGTATAATATTTGAGATTAATAAAAAGTTTTGGGCTATTACAGTTAATCATAATTTTGATGAAATTGAATTAAAGGTCTACTCTTGCTTGCCAAATAAGGCCATGCAACAACACTGTTCGAATAATTTATCAAGTCTACAAGGATTAGAAATTGGCACAATGTTCGCTATCATCAATGAAAGAGGATATACAGATGGGATTAAGCTTATGCTTTATGATCATTCATTGAAAGAATCTAAGACGAATCCATTTTTTGCTGTATTAACGATTGTTGCTTTGGCTTCTGGATTGCAATATGAATTAAGAGAATCAGGATTGATACATATCTGATTTAGTTCATACATGTATCTATAAAATTTATTCAATATTAGTTATATATGATAAGATATTTAAAAAATATATCTGAGAATTAGGATAATCGAAAATTGTTTGTACTAAACTTATGTAAATACATTTATGAAGAAGAAAAAGATGAAATTATTGATGGAATTTATTTTGAAAAAAATATGGGTTGATAATAAAGTTGTAGTAAATAATTTTAATGATTTGCAGCGGGTTGAAAATCTTTGGAGATTTTAGTAGTTATCTTGGAAAAGATGATTATTCTTACTGTTATATAATGATTAAATCTCGGCATAAGCTCACTACAAAATTAAAATAATATAGAGCATTTGAATATGTTATTAATGATTTTGTAGCAAGTGTGGTAAGAAGAAATGAGGGAACAGGACAAAATGTTCGTATAATTCCTTCAACCTTACAACAGATTTCAGTCGGAGAGTTTTTAAAGATGAAAGGTAAATTCCTAATGAAAATTTTAAAAGAACTTTAAAGATACTAGAGCAAGCAGAACGTTTAGGATAGAAAGCAGGTAAAAGAAAGTAGCTGTAATATCGATAGTGTGAGGTTGATTTTGGAAGTTAAAAAATTTTTTGATTTTATCAATAGCCTAGATGATTTAAATTTGATTATAGATGAGGTGTATGTATTCATCGATAATGAGAGTAATGGTCAATCTATAAATAAAGTAGATAATGTTGGTGAAATTGAAAAAGTTATATTCAAAGTGAAAGATTTTTATATAGTCTTTTCTGTTAATTATGACGATAATGCAATGGCAGTTGGGGTTGTGAATGATTTCAAAAAAGGTGCACTGACAACTGTATTTATTAAGGATTTCATGGATTTGAAAGGTTATGCTTTAGGTTCTTTCTATGATATTGTAAATACTAATGGTTTTTCTGATGGCCTCAAAATAACCTTTTATGATCCTTTAGTTACTGGAAGTGGACATTTTTTTTCTGCGCTCACATTTTTTTCAAGTTATTCAGGATTAATGTATGAGTTTAGAGACTACGGAATAGACCGTTATTTTTAAAACGAGATGAAAATAACTTCTGTGTTGACAAAAGCTCCTGTTAAAAGCAGGGGGGTTATTATATTTCTATAACGGAAACAGATCGAGTTGAAACTACCTATAATTTAGAGGTTGAGGGATATCACACATATTTTTCAGGTGATGAGCATATTGGGGAGCATTGAAAATGGCAAAATCTGTAGAAAAGTTGGCCTCTCATGACACACGATTAGGTACTTATAATATAAATTTAAATAGAATTGGAGACGAGCTCTTATGGTTAAAAATGATTTAAGCAAGGTGAACTGGATTTCAAATGGGAAAACGATCCAACAATTAATATTAGAACTTCAATCTTTTGAAAATAAAGATTTGTTTGTAGAGTTATCTTTAGATGGAGGCGATTCATCTAAACCAATAAGTTTAGTGGGAAAAATAGATGGAAAATGTGTATTAATGAATTGTGAAGATTAATATGGGGTAATATCAATTTTTCATGTTATTAAACTAAAATTCTTATGAGTTTAGGAGATTCTGGTTAAATTTTATGATATTAGCTCCGATAAAAGGTATATTTCCTTATCAAAATAAAGAAAATTTAAAATTCCCACAAATTTTATAGGATCAATTTTTAAGGTAGTAAAGTAAAAATAATTTATTTTCTTTATACCTGAAAAATGCGATTTTTTTATTTTAGTAGTAAAACCATGAGTTATAAAATGCTTACTTATGAATGTTCTGAATTTAAACTATTGGTTATGCATGAATTAGATAGTTTTGATGTGGTTCAGCAAAATATAGACTTTAATATTACTGTAGATAATATTAAATATGCTGGAACAGCAGTAACGCTTAAAAATATTGAATATTTAATGAAAAAATTTAGAGCAACTGGTGATAGTCATTTTGGTTGTTATTTTTGGCAATCTAATATGCTAATTTTAGAGGAAATGTCGATTGATTGTTTGCGTGATGCATTATTAGATATTGTTAAAGATAAGACATCAGGTACTCTTGATGATATGTTTTATAGAATCAATTGTGATAGTTGAAATTAGAGTAAATAAATTATTCTTATAAGAAAATATGAAATGAATAATATTTTAATTGAAAGGATTTCATTAGAAAAGTTAAGGAAGCTTTTTAATGAAAATAACGCTCATGATTTAGATATATTCGAAGATGTTAATTCTCTAGTTTTTAAATTAGATAGTATTACCCTAGAAACTGATCTATATGAAGTATTGGTCTATGTTTGTAAAATAGATGTTTTATCGGTAGATAATTTGAAAATAGCATATTACAAGACCATTTTTGATATGGAATATAATATTATTGACGATTTTTTCGTTACTTTAATGGATTGATCTATAACTATATTCATCAAAATGACATCCCTTAGTCATCTGGATGAAACCCTATTGGTTGAAAATAAAGCAATTTATCGGGGTCGATTCCAGTCATGCAGAAAAAATCTTATAAAATTCTAAGTTCGGTATTTCTTGTTGCGAGCATGATGGCTATAACTGCCTGTAATGATAGCAAAGATCAACAATCTACAGCAGTTTCCCCAACACCAACAGATACTCGTGACCAGCGTTTTCTAACGGCAAAATCCAATGATGTAATTCAAGTTGCGATTGATGACTTGATCCCAACGCAGGGTGCAATTGGTTATGATCAAATTTATTATAAATTAGGACGTTGGCAAGGGGATGTACAGCGCCCAACTTGGCAAGCAGATCCAGTCAATCAATTGGTCTATTTAAATAAAACCATTGGCAAGAAGTTTAGTGATTATTGTGAAATGATTGGTGCCAAAAGTCGTGATGATTTTGCAAGTCTGCAAGACCTGCAAAAGGCGAATTTAAAACAATTAGAGACATTTAACTGCCAAGAACAGCCAGGTACTGAAACGGCTGATTTGAAAACAGTTGTTGTTGGTTATGATGGGCGACTTTACCTGACCGATGGCCATCATACGATGACAGAGTTCCGTGAACTGCCAGATGGTGGTGGTCAACTTAAAGTATGGGTAAAAGTTGTTGGGAACTATAGTGATAGTAAAACGGCGGATGAGTTTTGGGTGAAAATGCTTGCGAATGGCCGAGCATGGTTAAGAGATGGAAAGAATCAACCGATTTCATATCAACAATTACCTAAAAACTTAGGCCTCAAAACTGCAACAAACCCTGATGGTATGCAAAATAATCCATATCGTTCATTGGTCTATTTCACGCGTGATATTGGTTATAGCAAAGTTGCTAATGCAACCGACTATACTGAATTTCTATGGGAAGATTGGTTCAATAAGCAAATCGACAAGAACTTGGTACATCCTTTAAGCTTTTATCATACCGATGCTAGTGTGTATGGTGTTGCAGATGTATTGGCATCTACAGAAATAAAAAGTGACTTAACTGTGTCGGGCAGTGCAACAGGCTATCAGGCAGCGGTTGCTGATTATTCCTTATTAATGGGAAATACCAAACCGACTGATATTATTTATGGTACTTCAACTGCCGCAGATTTGGGCGCGTTACAGCTTGTGAAAAATGCAGCTAAAGGTTCTGTTACTGCAACTTCAATTTCAAATCTTACAGATTTGACCCGTGATGAAATTAAGAAAGATAAAACACCGCGTACAGGTGGTAGCATCTGGTATGCCGTAAATTACAAGGCATGTGGTAAACCAGCTACAGGAACGTGTTGGGGTTGGTAACTCTTCAGTTGTAAGAAAAAGGAGCGAGTAATGTCGCTCCTTTTTTGTATGAGTAAATCCTTAGCGTTTAGTCACTTTAGAATCGATGATTTAAAAATTAAAAAGAATTACTTGGTTTGACCTAAACCCTAAACATCTCACCTTACAGACGCTATTAAGATTTTTACTATTTTTATAAACCTCAAATTAACAATAGCTTATTCATTATTTAACCTTGCTTTTTAATGATCTAATTTAAAACAAATGTCATTTTGTGTGCTTGACTGTAAGAGGGTTGGGCACTATTCTTTGCCTGCTGGCCACATTGCCAGTCGGTCGTCGCAGACCGGGAAAACAAAGTCGATATGCAAAACTCTTGTTTTGTGTGTCGGGAACTCGTTCGCCCCCTTTTTCTCTACGGTAGGGCGGAAGGGGGACACCTTCGGGTGTGCTGGTTCCTTTGTTTCCAGTCTGCGAACCCTCTTTCGTTCTGCCACCATAATTTTAATGTCTTGGCAGAACTCCCTATAAAAAGGAGTTGGTTTTGCACACTCATTATTTCTTGGCTCTCGATGCCAAAAGCTATAACGACACAACTTAAATCATCTTTAAACAGTTTGAAGGCCTATAAGCTTTCAGACTTTAAGTCATTACGGCTCAAAAAACTTGCATCAACAATAAAACTTGAGATGTGCCAAGCACAGTCTTTACGGCTTTGCTGTGCCTTTTTTTCTCCCAGAAAGGGCACGGGCTTTTTTATCTCATTTAGATACAACAAGAATTTATAACGGTAAAACTATGCAAAATTTAGTTCTCTCAACACGTGCTTTAGAAGTTGTAAATAAAGGAATTGATCTGTTTCATCACGATGGGTTTTCCATTGTTGGTGTCGAAAAAATTATGCGAGAAGCAGGAGTGGCAAAAATGACGTTTTATAGTTATTTTCCCTCTAAACAACGCTTCATTGAAATTTCTCTAATAGTGCAAAAGCAGCGACTCCAAGACCAAGTGATTGAAATGGTCGAGTACGACCACGACACAAGCGTGACCGATAAACTCAAAAAGCTTTATTTTTTACATACCGATTTAGAAGGGATGTATTACTTAATATTTAAAGCCATTTTTGAAACTAAAAATAATTATCCGAGCGCCTATCAAACCGCAGTGAGGTACAGAACATGGCTGACGAATGAAATTTATAGCCAGCTTATAAAACTAAAAACCGATGCTACCTTTCAAGATGCCAAAATGTTTTTATATATGATTGAAGGAACAATTATTCAGCTTTTAAGCTCAGATCAGGCAGATGAAAGGGAAAGGGTGCTGGATTGTTTTTTTAAAGCTGTTTTTTGAATAGTGGTTTTGAGCAAGATGCCTTTGAATATTTACTTCAAAAGCATCTATCTAACTTACTTTATATTAGTTTGATTTTGAGCCAAACTGATAGTTTAGCTTTTTATTTTTAGAATTTAATTTCTATTTATTCGGACTCATTTAGGTCGCGTTCGCGGCATGATAATTCATAGTAATTACCTTTTGGTAGAGAACGGATTTTAAATCCATAGTAATCATTAACTGGTTTTATAGGAGAGATTTTACATTGATTCGTTTTTGCAAATTTCTCAATCAATTGCAAATTAGAGGTTTGCTTAAATACAGCTCCCCAACCTTCACTAACACAACAGCCCACATATTCAGACATATATTCATCTGAAATTAATACAACGTTTTGTCCCATAAATTGATAGGTTTTTTTGAGTTTGTATATATCGTTATAGTCTGCTCGTGAAATATTAGGTTTTTTGGCCAAGAAGCCTTTTTGTTTAAGTATGTCAAACTTTAGAAAGTTTTCAGGGCCAGTACCAATTCCTCGATAAACCGAACTATTATCTGCTGCAAAACCATACGAGCTAAGCATACTAAGTAAACTTAAAAATAATATTTTTTTCATTTTAAATTTCAGAAGTTATATTAGGCCGTAATTCTTTCATATCTTGTAAGTAGCGTAAAGTAAGTTGCTGATTTTGATTGTTCATTTCATTAAAAATTAGATTAATCTGGATTATTCTTTGTTGAGCTATACTGCCTGTACATAAAAATATAATGTTGATGAGAGGAGATATAAAATATTTTTTGAAGTGAGAAAGATAAGAAAAAATAGAGAAGGAAAGCAACCAAAATGATGGCTTCCCTATTTTTTAAAGCATAAGAAAATCTTTAAAATTAAGCTAAATTTAGATAAACATTATTTCTTTACTTTAAAACGGTATTTGCATTTTAGGCAGCGGTAGTCTTGAAAGATATTTTTGTCGATCATTACGCCTGCTTTTTTACCAAAAATATTGCCAACTACACCGCCAGTAATACCTGCACTGATTGCGCCGACAAATGTTCCTACAGTACCACCAACAATCACCCCTAATGGTCCAGCCACAGTACCAATTGCGGCCCCTATAGAAGCACCTGTTGCAGCACCGCCTACGGTACCCGCTGTAGTTCCCGCAGCCGTGAGTAAAACACCACCAGTGGTTTTAAGCAGTTTGTCATGATCACGTGCTTCAACTTCTGTAGAACCACACTTCGGGCATTGCAGCGTTTTTTCCATAAAATTTTTCCTGTTTTTCATCATTAAGCGACGCAGTGGATGGAACAAAATCAGTAAAGTAAGTAAAAGTGGTACTTATGGTGTAGCGTCTTTTCCTGATTGATGATCGCAACGATATACCTTGTCAGCCACGATTTTAGCTGAACATTGGCACAAATATTTATAGATCATGTAAACACTTGTACTTTAATAATGATCTCTTAAAAATGTCTTAATCGCCTTTCAATATCGAAAACACATCCTTAAGAGCACCCAAGTGAATTGTGATTGATCAAACACGATACAGATATTTGGCCTGATCAGATTTGCTGTGAGGGAAAGATTATTTTTATGTCCCTAAAACAAAAAAGGCCTATTCTGTTTGAATAAGCCTTTTGAAAATTAGAGTGATTTTTTGAATCTTAAAAATTTATATAGTCCCAGCATTAAAGTAATCCATATTGGAATTAAAATCACCGATTTTTCAAAGCCTTGAGTCCACATAATATATAAAATCATGCCAATGAAAATCAAAACGACATAGTTACTCAAAGGTGAGAATAGTGCTGGGAATTTGGCAACTTTACCTGCGAGTTTCATCGCACGTTTAAATTTCAAATGGGTAAAGCTAATAATTGCCCAGTTTAAAACCAACGCTGCAACAGCCATATACATGAGATAGCTTAAAGCTTCTTCTGGTATGAAATAGTTGAGTAATACACAACCAAAAATCAGAATAGAAGAGAAGATCACAGCAGGTTTAGGTACACCTTGTTCGCTGAGTTTTGCAAAAACTTTAGGTGCATTCCCTTGTACTGCCAGCCCATAAAGCATGCGGCTGTTGGCATACATACCGCTGTTATAGACAGAAAGTGCAGCAGTTAAAATAATAAAGTTCAGTAAATGAGCTGCCCAACCAATACCAAGCTGACTAAAAATCATTACAAAGGGGCTTTTATCTAAACCACCTAAGTCAAGTTGATTCCATGGAATGAGTGACATAATAATCGCAAGGGAAGCGACATAAAAAATCAAAATCCGAAAAATGACTTGGTTAATGGCTTGTGGAATACTTTTTTCAGGATTTTCAGCTTCAGCGGCGGTCATACCAATAAGTTCAATACCACCAAATGCAAACATTAAGAAAGCGAGCATATAAAACAAACCCGAAAACCCATGAGGGAAAAATCCGCCATGCTGCCATAGGTTTGAAAAGCTAGCTGTAGAGTCGCTACCCGCTGTAAGCAATAAATATAAGCCAAACACAATCATTGAAATGACAGCAACGACTTTAATAATGGCTAACCAAAATTCAGATTCACCATAAAATTTAACGTTGCCTAAGTTCAAACAAGTAACCAAAACAAAGAAAAATAATGCTGATATCCATGCAGGAATATGCGGCCACCAGTAATGCACATATTTGGCAACGGCCGTTAGTTCAGTCATCGCTACTAAAATATATACAACCCAATAATTCCAGCCCGATAAAAAACCAGGGAATCTTCCCCAATATTTTTGTGCAAAGTAACTGAAAGAACCTACTACAGGTTCTTCTACAATCATTTCACCCATTTGGCGCATAATTAAAAATGCAACCAAACCCACAATGGCATAACCCAAAATGATTGAAGGACCAGCAGACTGAATGACTTGTGCAGAGCCTAAAAAAAGTCCTGTGCCCACAGCACCACCCATAGCGATTAACTGGATGTGACGATTTTTAAGTCCACGTTTTAATTGGGAAGTTGAGTTACTCAAAATACTATGCGCTGTCTAAAAAAGCCGACGCTATTGTAATGGATTGGCTAGGGATAACCTAGTTTGAAAAGTAAGATTGCGCTTATATAAAAAGATTCGCACAAACCTGTACGAATCCTTCGAGAGAAAAAATGACGTTTCTATAATTAGAAAGATACCATTTTGCCTGGGTTGATCATTGCTCCAATGCCATACATGCTTTTAGCGAGTGGAATGACAACAGGGGCAAGTGTGCGTCCAAACATAATATTTTGATGGTCAATTTTATATAGCATTTCAAAATCATTAGATTGCCCAACAAAATCATCTGCAATGGCTTTACCAATACGAACTGTCTGTGCAACGCCGTGACCGCTCCAACCGTGAACAGCGTAAATTGGGAATTTATCGCCAAACTTACGGCTATCGACTGCGCCATTTACAGTTAAATCAGTCGTTCCACTCCACACAAAATCCATTTCTAGATTTTTAATTTGCGGAAAAACTGTATTAATTCGATGCTCTAGATAATTTAAGGTTTTCTCTGGTCCCCAACATGTTCCAGTGCCTTGGCCACCAAACAGTAGTCGGTTATCAAACACAGGGCGATAGTAATCAATCTGGAACTGAGTGTCGTAAACTGGATGCCCAAATGGCAGCAGCTCTTTCGTATCCAGTTCTAAAGGAGCGGTCGTCGCGACATAGGTATAAAACGGAATGGTGGTTTGCTTTTGCTCAGATAAAAGTTTAAACGAAGCATGATGAACGGCTAAAACCACAGATTTTTTAGCTTTCACGACAGCATTGGCAGTTTGAACATAAATACCATCTGCTTTTTCTTCTATTGAAAGGACTTCTGTTTGCTCATAAACAGAACCGCCATTTTGGCAAAATCCATAAATTAAACCACGGTTTAAAGCTAAAGGATGGATTTGTCCGCCTAATTCATCAATTAAACCGCCTGTATAATAATCAGACTTAATATAGTCCATAAGTTCATGTTTACCCACAATGCGGGTATGGTCTTCACCTAAATATTTTCGCGCATCGGCGCCTTGTGTTAAGCCAACCAAATGTCCTTCATGAACGGCGGCGGTAATGTGACCATGTTTTCGGTCAAAATTGAGCTGGTATTTTTCCGAGATGTTGTCAATAAGCTGCATGGCTTCAGTAGAGGTAAAATGCCACAGTTTTTTGGCATCTTCATAACTGAGTCGGTCGGCCATTTCTTGAGCTTCCCAGCGTGCCAAACCAGGGGTAAGTTGCCCGCCATTTCTGCCAGAAGCTGCACTACCAACGCGATTTTTTTCTAATATGACGGTATCTACGCCTTGTTCAGCTAAATGTAAGGCTGTAGATGAACCTAATAAACCGCCGCCAATAACTACAACATCACATTCAATGTCAGCCTTTAAGTTGTCAAATGTATGCCAGTCATTGAGTGAACTTTCATAGTAGTTCGCTGGATTATCTATAGACGCATCTTCATTTGTTGTATTTTTAAATTGCGCATGTTTTGGATTTAACCAGCTCCACTCTTTACCCATTTGAAGAGATTTGCTTGGTTTATATTCCACATCTTTTAAAAGCTGAGGTTTAGAAATAATGTTCATGTTTGAGTTCCTTAAAAATTAATAAGCATTACTAATCGCAATACTTTGTTTTTTAATCGTTTTATAGATAAATAAAAGAATGCCTAAAGATAACCAGAAACATCCGAAAGTGAGTGAAGATGAATCGAGGTTAAGCCAGAGGCAAATAATGCTGATGACTGATAAAAGCGGTAAAAAGAGATTTAAAAATTTGTTTTTAAATCCGAGGCGTTGTTTATCTTTAATATAAAACTTCATGAAAACTGAGAAATTAACAGCGGTAAAAGCCACTAGAGCACCAAAGCTGATGAGGCTTACGACTTGTGCTAAGTCTAGAAAAACGGCGGACATCGAAATAAGACCAACAAATAAAACCGAAAAAAATGGTGTACCTAAAGAGATATGAATTGTCCCAAAATACTTTTTGGGAAAAATATTGTCGGAGCCCATTATATACAGTAAACGTGAAGCACTGGCATGTGAGGCAAGACCTGAGGCGACAGTGTTCATAATTTGCCCGCATAAGAACACGGATTGAAAAAAAGCACCGCCGACATAAAGCACAATTTCAGGAAGTGCTTCTGACGGATGGTGAAAGCGAAGATTATTTGGAAAATAAAGCTGAATAAACCAAGCGGCTGTAAAGAAAATGAACCCGCCAGCAAGAGTTGTTAACATGACTGCGCGAGGAATATTCTTAGTGGGTTGTTTCGTTTCATTTGAAAGTGTAGTGACCGCATCAAAACCTAGAAATGAAAAGCATAAAACTGAGGCGCCAGCTACAAGTGGCAAGATGGATTGGTGCTCATGCCAGAGTGGAGCCAAAGTAAGTACATGCTCATAACCTTGAGTCGAACCAATACCCCGAATCACTAAATAAACAAAAATGATCATGAGTATGATGGGGGCAAACACAAACAGTAGGCTTAAGTTGGCAAGTAAGCGAATGCGGAAACAGTTGACTAACGTGATGAGGCCAGCCGACACCATGACCCAAAACCAATAAGGCAGACTTGGAATGAGGGCAGTGAGATAAATTGCGGCAAGCAAAACATTGATGAGGGGTAATAACAGATAGTCGAGTAGGGAACACCAACCGACAAAAAAACCACTTTTAGGACCGAGGCTTTCGGCAGTGTAACTATATGCTGAGCCTGATTTTTCTGAATTCCGGCTAAATCTTGCGTAGCTCCATGCAGTGAGGAGCATGGCGCCAAGTGCGAGTAAATATGCGAGTGGCACATGGCCATTGGTAATTCCAGAGACAATTCCAAAGGTGTCAAATACAGTCATTGGCGTCATATAGGCAATACCAATGATTGTGACTTGCCAAAGGGACAATTTTTTTAAGGAAGACGTTTTATTTTCCATGTCATTTCAACCTAAAATTTTGTTGTTCTGCTTTTCATCCAGAAAGGCGATGCTATTTTTGGGCCAAAAGTTCCCCAAGACCTGAATAAACGAGTCTGTTTGAAGGAATTTTGAACAAAACTAGGCGCTTAAAGTGCTATTTCGCCTTGGTGGCACACTAAAAGTAAAGTTACTTACTCATGCTGTTTATTTCACTTTAGAGAACGACCAATTGAAACGACTGGCACGGACGTGAAGTAAATTGTTGAGCAGTCTGTTCCTTAAATAAGGTCCCTGTTCTGATGGTGACGTCATTTGAAGTAATGACTCGAGAGGAATCGTTGAGTACAACGGCTTTTTGTTTAATGTTTTTCAGCTTAGGCATTAACAGCTTTTCTAGTGCCGAAACTAAAATATCTGTGGCAATCACACCAATAAATTGATCACGAATCATGACTGGATGAGCAAGGGTGATGGTGTAAGCACCATTACAAATATAGTCAACATAAGGGCCATGTATGCATGGGCTTTTATTTTGAGCGGGTTTGTGGAACCACTCAAATGAGCGAAAATCTAAAAAACGTTGTGCATTTTGGTAGTTTTCAAGCTTTGCTTGCTGTAACTGGTCTTCTTTTTTATACCACCATTCAAGTGTCCAATAATCTTGTTCATCTTGCGTTGCTGGACTATAACTTGCGAAGCCTATTCCTTGACTGTAATGGCTTTCATTTAGTGCATTTTTAATTTCTTTTTGCAAAGCTGCACGTTCTGAACCTGAAAGCTTAATATCTTTAGTCTTTTCAGGTTCATGTTTAGAGAGAATTTTGCTCGCTTTAGCTGCCAGTTTTTCTGTAATGGCTGTCGTTTCCTCAACCACCGTCTTTAACAAATTTTGAAGCTCTTCTATATCTAGATGTTGGGTCATTCCTATAACTCCTAAAATTCCATATTTCTAACTCGATATTTTATAAGTGCTCTGATTTATTATTTTTATTCGCTAGATAACTTATATCGAAGCATTTGATCCGTTAGCATCGAAACAATTTTTCTTGCTTGTGTAACAGCTTCATCTTCGTTGCTTTGAACGAATGATGAAAAAAGTTGGTGGTATTGATTGACGATCTGTTGATGAAAATCATTATCTTGATAAAGTACTGCAATGAGTGGTGCCCATTCCGCTTGTATCGTTAATTCCTGATTTGCCAGTCGCGCAGATTGTGCAAAAGAGGTGAGGGTTAACAAACAGCGTAAATCAAGTTGAGCACGCGTGTCGGCTTCAACTGCTTGTTCAAATTGTTCGATCAGTTCTTTGATTTTGTTAAGTTCGTATTCAGTGGTTCTTTGAGCCGCCAAATACGCACTATGGCTTAAAATTGCACTATGAAACTCACCTAGATCAGCCAGATATTCATTAGAAGCTTGACGCAAGGGATGTTTGTTTAAGAGTAAGTCCGAAGGCAATTCACAAACAAAACTTCCGCCGTTTCGCCCGCGCTTTGTATCAATAAGACCTTTTACGCGTAAAGTATTGAGAGCTTCACGAACGGTAATGGGTGACACACCCATTAAGCGAGCTAAATCCGCCTCGTTAGGGAGTTGTTCATTGCTTTTGAGCAATCCAGAGATAATTGCATTTTCCAAGCGTTCTACAACTTGTTCCGATCGAGTTGCCTGAGCGATAGGTGCAAAAATTATCGTATATGCTGACATGGCGAATTCTCTAAAAGCTAAGTCAGAGACTTAGCTTAATGAAGCGGATAAATAATAATTAAAACACGCCATAACGATGGACTGCCTGTTCATCTTCAGGCACAGCTGGTATTGCATCCCAAAGTTCAACAATTTTGCCGTTATCTACACGCCAGAGTTCAAAATAGGCATGTCGATTTCCAGCAATACTTCCTTCGGAATGTGTCAACACAAATTGACCATCAGCAATGGAGCGATGAGTTTTGGAGTATACCAAACCTTGTCCTTCATTACGGATATTGTTCAAAAAATCAATCACTGCCTTAACACCATCTCCAATGTCAGGGCTATGCTGAATGAACTGATCGCCATGGGTGTATTCTTCAAATGCTTCGTAATTTCCATCAATTAATGACTTCTTAAAGAAAGAAGTCACAATCTCACGATTTTCCTCTGAATCATGATGCGTCACGATTTCGGTTGGACCATCTAATTGTGTTCTACCGCTCACATTTGGCGCTGCTTCTGCAACAAGACCATCCCAATGTTCTACAATTTTTCCATCTTTAATACGGTAAATATCAAAGCCCACTAATGGGTTTTCATCTAAGCCTTGAAAACGTCCATGAATTGCAACCAAGTCGCCATCTGCCAATACGCGCACGGCTTCATGTTGCATTTCGGGACATTCTTCTACCAGTTGGCGAAGGCCTGAAATACCATTTGCAACCAACGGTGAATGTTCTATAAAGTCTTCCGAAAAATAACGATCCAGAGCAGTGGTGTCGTGTAAATTAAATAACTCGTGGTGCGCTTTACTCACAAAGTCTTTCATTTCTTGTTTATTCATTTTGAACTCCTTTCAAATTTCTTTTTTATTCTTCATTTGAACTCATTACATGCTTAACACGGGTATATTCTTCAAAACCATAGCCTGATAAATCTTTACCATAACCTGATTTTTTGAAGCCGCCGTGTGGCATTTCTGCGGTGAGCGGAATATGGGTATTAATCCAAACTGTACCGAAGTCGAGTTCACGAGACAGGCGAGTTGCACGCGCATGGTCTTTGGTCCAAATACTCGAAGCTAAGCCGTATTCAATATCGTTGGCTTTTTCAATTGCATCATTTTCATCTGTAAATTTTTGAACAGTAATTACAGGTCCGAAAATTTCATTTTGAATTGCTTCGTCGTGTTGTTTTAAGCCACTAATGATCGTCGGTTCAAAATAGAAGCCCGGACGGTCCGCTTGTTTTCCACCTGTTTCAACTTTGGCATGAGCAGGTAAGTTGTCGATAAATGCTTTAACATTCTTTAATTGATTGGCATTGTTGAGTGGACCATAAAGTGCATCTTGATCATCTGGCTCACCAAAACGTGTATTTTTTGCAGCTTCAATTAATTTAGCTAAAAATTCATCGTGAACGGCTTCAGCCACAATCACACGTGTTGCAGCAGTACAGTCTTGTCCTGCGTTGAAATAGCCTGTTAAAGCAATCATTTCAACCGCTTTATCGATATCGGCATCTTCAAAAACGACCACAGGTGCTTTACCGCCAAGCTCTAGGTGTGCTTTGGCTAAATTTGCTGCGGCAGAAGCGGCAACTTGTAAGCCTGCACGGACTGAACCCGTAATAGAAACTAACGCAGGTGTTTTATGCGATACAACTTTTGAACCGACCTGAGCTTGTCCTAACACCACGTTAAATGCACCTTTAGGGAAAAATGGCGCAGCAATTTCTGCAAGTAAAAGCGTACTTTCTGGTGTTGTGTCACTTGGTTTTAGTACCACAGTGTTACCAGCAGCCAGAGCAGGAGCAATTTTCCAGACAGCCATCATGAGTGGATAGTTCCAAGGTGTTACTTGACCCACAACACCAACTGGTTCTCTGCGAATAGAAGATGTTAAACCTTCTAAATATTCACCTGAAGCTGTGCCATTGAGTAAACGGGCAGCGCCTGCAAAGAAGCGAACTTGATCTGCCGATGCACCCACTTCTTCAGATGCGATTAAGTGTTTTAACTGACCCGTATTACGGCTTTGAGCTTCAATCAAACGTTCAGCATTTGCTTCAATTGCATCTGCCAAATTAAGTAATGCTTTTTGACGAGTTGAAGGTGTGCTGCGTCCCCAAATTTTAAATGCTTCTTTTGCAGCCGCATAAGCTGCGTCTACTTCAGCTTCAGTTGCATTCGGTGATTGTGCATAAACTTCACCAGTCACCGGACTTACCAAGTCGAAATAATCATTTCCTTTGCTAGCAACATATTCGCCGTTAATAAAGTGTTTGAGTTGAGTTTTAGCCATTTTTTATACCTTGTCCTTAGGTTTTTAACATATAACATATAAAACTATATGTATTATGTTTTAATTTTCCTGTCAAATACTTTAATGAGGGGAGTGAGCGAAAAAAGTTTCGGTTTGAACAAAATTGGATTTTAAGTTTTTGATTTGATTATTTAAAAAAATTAAAAAATTTAGAGAATAATTTTCTAATCGAGAGTAGCTAGATGAGCCAAGTTTCGTCCTTAGCTCATCAATTTTTCGTTCTTATTATTTGAAATTAAAGTGAATCATCAGGTCTTATGACTCGCAAGCAAAATGCTAGTTTCACTGTTATAAATACCTGAAATGTTCCTAATTCTTTCTAAAACTTTATCGAAGTTTTCTAATGTATCTGATCGTAGCTCGACCAGAATGTCCCATTTACCATTGGTTTTATGCAAACATTCAACAGCACTTTCTAGACGTAGTTCTTTAATTACAGATTGTGCTTTGGTGCCTTCAACCATAATGCTCATCCATGCACGAATTACATTGCGCTCTGCACTGGGTTTAAAACGCACTGTGTAGCCTGTAATGATGCCTGAAGACTCTAAATATTCGATTCTTTTTTTAACTGTTGCTCGTGAAACGTGAACTTTTTCGGCTAGCTCGGTAACAGACATTCGTGCGTTATCTTTAAGTAAACCTAAAATAATTTGATCAATGTTATCCATATTGTAATTGTCAATTATCAAATTGGTAAAAAATAATTCATTTTTTACTAAATTACAAATTTTTTGAATCAATTTGATTTTGAATAATAGGGTCATCAATTAAGCCTAATAATTCAATTTAATGGACTAGATAAGATGAATAATTTTGCAGTTTCACGTAGTGACTTTAATGAGTGGATGGTTCCAGTTTTTGCACCGGCAAATTTCATTCCGGTACGCGGCGAAGGTTCACGTATTTGGGATCAAGAAAATAAAGAATATATCGATTTTGCAGGCGGGATTGCAGTAAACGCATTAGGTCATGCGCATCCAGTGGCAGTAAATGCTTTAACAGAACAAGCAACAAAACTTTGGCATGTAGGCAATGGTTATACCAATGAACCAGTT
>NZ_JADVKT010000006.1 GCF_016508255.1 Acinetobacter calcoaceticus
AAACATTAAAAAAAAGCTCTTATGAGCTTTTTTTTATTTGAGATAAATTATGCGTTCATTCTGGTTTAGAAATGTGCTTCTAAGCCTACATATGGGCCTTTAAACTCAAATTTTAGGTCATTATTATCATACTCATCTAAATTAATATTAAGTAATTAGATTACCTTTATAACTGTCTACGAGCATGTTTTAAAGCAGTACGAAGACCTTCTTCTAGAGTTGGGTGATAAAAAGGTTTCTCTAAAATATCATTTACAGTTAAACCTTCGCCTATAATCCAACTTAATAGATGGGCCATATGTTCTGTTGCTTCGGTAAATAACTCAGCTCCGAGAAGTTTTTGACTTTCTTTATCTATATAAACTTCAATAGCACCCTTATTTTTTCCAAGAACGATAGCTCTGCCTTGTCGTTCATAAGAGGCTTCACCTGTAATAAAGTCTATCCCATTGTCTTTTAGTTGTTTATAGCTTTGCCCGGCAATAGCCATTTCAGGATGACTAAATACAATTCCTAATGGAGTGAGAGTCTTAATTGGATTGACTTGTGGATAATTTAAACAGTTATGAACAACTTTTTTGCCCTCATGTGCAGCTTCATGTTGTAATGGTGTGGAGGTATAAGCATCGCCAACAATAAAAATTGGATAGGTCTTTAATTGCTTGGTTTTTGCATTTAGAGGTAATAATTTAATATCTTTGAAAGAGTTATCAATATTTTCCAGTTTTAAAGTATCAAGTAAGCTTGAACGGCCTGTTGCAGATAAAACATATTCAACTTTGAGCGTTTTAGCTTTTTCTTCAAATTTATAATTTAATATAACGCCCTCAGAGTCACACTTAACTTCACTTGGTAAAGTCTCGAATAGAATTTTTAACTCTTTGCCTAGCTCTTTTTGCACAAGTTGTTGTAGTTTTGAGCTAGTAAGTACTCCCATACGTTTACTACGAGCAAAGATTGTAGTTTCTACGCCCAAACGATGCAAGGCTTGTGCGATCTCAAGAGCAATCACACCACTACCAATGACGGCAATGGATTTAGGTAGTATTTTTAATTCGAATATTTGATCTGTGGTTATAAGTCGATTACCGAGTTCTTGCTTCCAGGTTTGATCATAATTAGGAGTTGAACCAACCGCTAGAATAAAACTTTTTGATTGGTACTGTTTCCCGTTAACTTCCACAGTCTGTGCGTCAATAAAATATGCTTTACCAGAAACTTTATGCTCAGTTGGCCATTGTTCTACATCTTTTAAAGTTGCTTGTGTAAAACGATCACGTAAAGCTTGTACGTGCTGCATAACTTGATCAGTATTAATTTTTGCAGATACATCCAAAGCAACTTCTTGAGCATTTTGGATATCGAACATACGGTTTGCTGTAGATATTAGTACTTTACTTGGCATGCAGCCTACACGGGCACAAGTGGTATCCCATGGACCATCATTTATAATTAAAATATTATTTGTATATTTAACGGCTTCTTTATATGCGCTAATACCAGCAGTACCTGCGCCAATGATAATAATATCGAACATTATAAATCCCAATATTTATGAATTTTGCATTTAATAAGTTACATAATAAAACACAATGTAATTTATGTTTACAGAGTGTGGCGAATATGATTACACTAATAATATAAATAATTAAAAAATCTTATACCTTTAGGAAAGATTGGGGAAATGAAAAGTATGTATAAAAAACAACTTACCTTGAAGTTGTCGGCTATGGCTGTATCAATTATGTTAGCGAGTTGTGGTGGGGGAGGCGGCGATGGTTATTACCAGAGTGGTTCATCAAATAGTAGTAATTCCTCATCTGGAAGTAATAATTCTGGATCTCAACAAGCGACTGCTACAGCATTAAAGATAGAGCTAGATAAATTATCAGTTGCGGCGACGAATGATACTTTAACGGTTACTGTTAGAGCTTTAGATATAAATAAAGGTGGCATTGCTGGTGCTAAAGTTAGATTGCAAGTACAGGATCCAACAAATAACGTAACTATAGAAGGAGCATCAATTCAAACTACAGATGCAGCAGGTAACGCTGTATACATTATAAAGACACCAAAAACATCGAGTTCAATAAATGATTTAGTGAAAAATGGTTTTAAATTAGTAGCCTATACGAATAACGATACGCTTACTCAAGAACAAACCGTAACAGTCACGGGTAGTGATAGCACTGTTGAAGCTGATACCACTAGTATTGTTTTATTTGATGCTACAAAAACTTCTTTAAATGTTAGAGGTGATCAAACAACCGTTACATTAACAGCTGTAGATGCAAATGGTTCAACTTTAGCAAATCAAGCAATCACGCTTAAAGTTAAAAACTCAGCGTCAAACGGCGTTAGATTTACACCAAATGCGACGCAAACTGATGCAAATGGTCAAATCACCTACACTTTATCTTTTAGTGAAAATCAAAGATCCTCATTGTATAGTGCTGCTCAATTTGTGACAGATGATCTCGTTTTAGAAGCTAATTTTGGTCAATCAACGAAAGTTTATACTTATAAACTTGATGTTGTTAATTCTGATGTACCAGTAGCCGTAGGAGCTATAGCTGTAGCATATAATCCGACGATGGTGGAGGATTCAACGGATGGTGTTTACTACTATAAAAATATTTCAGTACAAGTGACTGATGTGGATGGTAAACCGATCGCAAATCAAGATGTGATAATGGGCGTTAATGCACTTGCCTACTATAAAGGGGCATTTGATTTTGTTGATACCTCTACTCCAGCTGACGGCAAACCAGATGAATATCTACCAGTTATTAGGTCAGCGTGTACAGCACCAGTTCAAGCTGTAAATGTTAACGGTGAGGTTGTTAATCAATTAAAGCCGCTTAAAGAAAATTCTACAGTCCAAGTTGTATCGTATATTAATAGTGCAGGCACATCTGCAACCAATAATAAATATACAACAGATGGAAATGGTCGTTTTGATCTTAAGATTCAATATCCTAAAATTTATGCTTCTTGGTTAACTGTTCAGTTAACGGCTAAATCTACAGTTTCGGGAAGTTTGATTAAAGGATCTACATCTTTGACTTTAGATTACTTGAAAAAGGATGTTACTGTCAGTGATCGTATTGCCCCGAATATATTAAGCCCATATGGAATAGATCCAAACTGTTCAAATAGTAATTAATATAAAAAAGAAGCAGCATTTAAGCTGCTTCTTTTTTAAAGGTGTGTTCCCATACTTACACCTACTGTAGGGCGTACCTGCATTGATGAACATGCTGAAAGAATTAAACAGCTCAAAAGAGCGAATATAAATTTATTCATAAAAATTAATAAATGATTCAAAACGATTTAAATACTTTAGATCAATATTATTTTTAGTTCTGTTGAATTCGTGCAGAAATATGCAAAATAAGTTATCAAAAAACCCTACTTTAAAGAAGAAATAGGGTTTTATAGAATATTAATTTATAAAAATTAGTCGTCTAACAAATCCATTTGCTTTGCTAATTGATAAAGATTGTTTGAACGGTTTCCGGTACGACAGAACATAAGAACAGGTTTTGGAAGTTCATTATAATGATTTGCAAAGGTACGTACATCAAGCTCCGTAATTTGACCTGCAACTACAGGCTGATAAACATAGTCTAGACCTACTTGGCGTGCTGCTTCTTCAATTTGAGCACTTGTAGGCTGTTCTGGGCCACCTTCCATATCTGGTCGATTATTAATAATCGATTTAAATCCTTTTTCTACAACTTGACCAACATGCTCTGGACCAATTTGACCTGCGAAACCAACATTATCTGACATTTCGTCACTCCAAAATTTAACAAAACCTCTTATGCTGTATCATAGCATTAAGCTTAACCTGAGATACAAGACACTCGTGTGTTGTTCTGACTGAGAAAGTTATGTCTTATAGCTAAGCTATAAATTTTAAAAATGATCATCAAGCTATTTTTAAAATTGGTTATTCATATTCTATTTCAACGGAGCACATATGCACGCTTATATGGTTGAGCCTTTATATGTTCCATGTGGTCAGGAAACGATCGCAGCTGATTTTTATATTCCAAAAACAAATAAGAAATCTGCCGTTATTATTATGGCGCATGGTTTTGCTGCGTTGCGTCAATTTAAATTAGTTCAATATGCACAGCGGTTCGCTCAAGCAGGTTACGCTGTTATTTTGTTTGATTATCGATATTGGGGCGGGAGCACTGGTAAGCCTAGAGAAATGGTCTCTATTAATTCACAGTTAGAAGATTGGAAGACAGTTATTCAATATGCTTCAACTTGTAAGCTTGTCGATAATCGAAGGATTGTGCTGTGGGGAACTTCATTAAGTGGGGGATATGCGCTGAGTCTGGCTTCTGAATTAAAAAATATTCAGGCAATTTTAGTACAAATTCCTTATGTGGATGGAGCTGAAACTGCCAAGCTCTATCCTTTGCAACGCTATCCTCAAGCATTGAAATTATCGAGTCAGGATTATATGGGATCAAAAATGGGGCTTAATCCCAAAAGATTACCTGTCGTCGATCAACATAATTTATGTTTTATGCCTACTGCAGATAGTTATTATGGCTATCTATCGATTGTAAATCCTGATTATTATTGGAGTGGGGAAGTTCCGGCTCGTGTCTTTTTTAATTTGATGCGATACCGTCCAATTCAAGTTGTACGCCAGATTAATATTCCAGTTTTATTTATTGCAGCCCAAAATGATACTCTTATTCCTATTGAATCAAGTCGTGAAGCTGCCACAAATATTGCGCCTTTTGTGAGTTATCATGAGTGGGATATGAAACATTTTGATATCTATCACGGTTCATGGTTTGAAAAAGCAGTGATAACCCAATTAGAATTTTTACATCAGCATATAGGAGTGATGTAAATGATTATTGTATGTGCATCGTGTGGTGCAAAAAATCGAGTTCCGGAAGAAAAACTTCCTGAGCAACCAAGCTGTGGGCAATGTCATCAGCTATTACTACCGCTTGCACCTATTGAACTAAATGAGCAAAATTTTAGTAACTACATTACGAATAGTGATTTACCTATTCTTATAGATTTATGGGCAGAATGGTGCGGACCTTGTAAAATGATGGCTCCACATTTTGCGCAGGTCGCAAAACAGAATCCAGGCGTTATTTTTGCCAAGATTGATACCGAAGAATCTCCTCGCTTGAGCCAAGCTTTTCATGTGAGAAGTATTCCGACACTTGTCTTAATGAACAAAACGACAGAGGTCGCGCGTATTAGCGGTGCATTACGTGCGCCTGAATTGCAGCAGTGGCTCGATCAACAACTTCAAACGAATTTCGGGAGCTAAGGTGTCAGAAGCTTATACCAAACCAGAAGGAATTTTATCCTTACAAACGATTGCCATGCCAGCAGATACAAACTGGAGTGGTGATGTATTTGGTGGATGGATTGTGTCACAAATGGATTTAGCTGGAGCAATTCACGCAGAACGTTTCAGTCGTGGCCGCTGCGCTACGATTTCCATTAATCAAATGACCTTTTTGGTTCCGGTAAAGGTTGGCTTTGTCATTAGCTGCTATACCAAGATCTTAAAAGTTGGAAATACTTCTATCCAGATGCAAATTGAAGTTTGGGATAGTCATGATGACTCTCGTGCGCCAATTCGTATTACCGAAGGGGTCTTTACCTTTGTTGCTGTTGATGTAAAAGGTAACAAGCGTCAGATTCCTGAAGAAGCGAGACAGAAGTATTTAGAAACTCAGTAAAATTTAGAAAGCCTGAATATTCGTATTCAGGCTTTAATTTTTATTACAAAAGATTAATTTTTAGAATTAAAACATCGTATTTGTATTTTTGCTTTGCTCTGGAATGTTTTGTATAACATCCCAATGTTCTACGATTTTTCCGTGTTCTAGACGAAATATATCAATAATTGCTCTTCCTCGATCTTTTTCATTTTCAGTGGAATGAACATGTAAAACGACAAGATCACCTTCAGCAATCGCCCGTTTAATTTCATTCTTAGCTTGTGGATTTTTTTGAAATTTCTCAGTAAAGAAATTAACAAAAGGTGCTTTTCCATCTGGAACATTAGGGTTGTGCTGAATATATTGTTGACCAATATAGCGATTCGCATATTCTTTGACTTTATGTTTTAAAAAGACACCTTCATAAAAGTCGATCACTATTTTTTTGTTCTGTGCGTTTACTTGATCTATGGATTCAGATTTGGTTTGAGTAATCTTACTGGTTTTAACTGTAGGTTCGGTTGCGTGAGCAATTATTGTTGTAAATATAAAACTGGTGAATAAAGAGGAAAGAATCAGTGTTTTTTTCATTTTTGACCTCAAGATACAAAAAGTAACTTTTGTATCTTGAGACAAATAAAAATCTAAAAGTACTTTAGATTCGTTATTATTTCTTGCGCTTAGGTAACCATGCCCATAGCATTTGGCACTGGATTGGTTCATTGCCAGCATCATCAATGACCGTAACTGGAATCACAAGTTCACCTTTCTCATTATCCGCAATAAACTTTTGCTGTTCAGCAGATAACGTTGCTGTAGCTGTCAAACCACCTTCAACCACTTTTAAATAATCTACATGCAATGATTTGATTAATAAAATGCGGTTATCAGGAACATGTAAACCAGTTAGGAAACCAGTTGCAGTTTCTGCTAAAAGAGCCATAGCCGCAGCATGGACTCCTTTAATATGATTCTGCATATTTTTTTGGTTTTCTAAACGGACAGTAACGTGGTTTGAGTCTACTTCCAGATAGCGAATATTTGCTGTACCTACCATTGGTACGATACGACCAAATGCCTTGCTCCAAAGCGTACTACGAATGCCTTTAGGGAATTTTGAAGTCGCTTTTACCAGTTTTGATAGACGATTGGATTGAGACATGGAATTACCTTAGCTTTGAATGTCACGACAAAATATTAATCTTTAAAGTTATTAAACTGTAATGGCACACCGAATTGTTGTTCACGTAAAAAATTCATGACTTGTTGTAAAGTGTCACGCTTTTTATCCGTTACACGAATTTTGTCGCCTTGAATAGAAGATTGCACTTTAACGCCACTTTCTTTAATGGCTTTATTAATTTTTTTTGCAGTATCAGAGTCAAGACCGTCTTTAAGTTTAATGACTTGTACAAAGTTTTTGCCTGAAGCAGCAGCTTTTTGTGGATCAAGTGCTTGAATATCAATTTTACGTTTATAAAAATGATTTTCTAACATGTTATAAACCTGTTCACACTGGAAATCACTTTCGGTACTGATTTTAATTTCTTTATTTTTTTCGTTTATTTCAACTGAAACATCGTGACCACGAAAGTCAAAACGTGTTGCAATCTCTTTTTGTGTGTTCTGTACGGCATGATTAACTTCAAAAATCTCTAATTCAGAGACAATATCGAAAGAAGGCATAGTTTAGACCTTTACAAAGGGAAAGAATATTTGAGATGCTAAGAGGGTTTTCTTCATTTGCCAAGTGTTGTTTACATCAAAGGAGTGCACAATGATCCGTAAACAAGAAATTACAACATTTGAATTCCCAGAAAATGCTGTTATCTGGGATGTCCGTGATACAAATGCTTATGCAGAAGGGCATGTTAAAGGTGCGGTAAATCGCCCGATTAATGATTTGAATGCTGATATTTTGAATCAGGTCTCTGCGGGTCAGCCGATTTATATTTTATGTGGTGGTGGTAGCAAAGCTCCTCGTGCAGCTGAGACACTAGAAGGATTGGATGCCTCGCGTGAATATGTCGTGCTGATGGGCGGGACACGCGCAGCTCGTGATGCTGGCTTGCCTCTAGAGCAGGGCGCATAAAAAAAAGCACCTTAGGGTGCTTTTTTTTGAAGAGAATTACTGTGGTTTGAAATAAGGTTTTTTAGGCTTTACTTTTTTCTGGAATCGTTGCGGATTCAATTTTTGTAATAAGCGGTCCGTTACTGGACACGCTTCTCCTAACATTTGGGCAACTAAGATCTCGCTGCATAGCGGAGCAAATAGAAAGCCTTTAGAACCAAGACCAGCAAAAGTAGCAACCCGGCTATTCTCCTGCATTTTTCCTAACAGTGGAAAATAATCTAAGCTTTGTGCACGAATAGATGCACGACCTTGCCAAGTGGATGTAGAAGGTAATTGCTGTGCGTATTCAGGAAATACGCTGTGGATTAATTCAAAGTTATGCACATGGTCATCAAGGAGTACATCTTGATCTTCACGATTTGGGTAGAAAGACGCACCTAAAATCATCTGTGAAGCATCAAGCTGCATACAGTAGCCGCCATAGCTATAAGCTTCGTTTAAAGGTAGGGGAGCAAAAGTATTATCAACCCAGCTCACTTGTCCACGTATTGGTTTTAACTGCGGATAGTTTTCAAATAATGCAGCACTTTCTCGAGCACAGCACACAACGACATGGTCTGCCTCTGCAATAACTTCGTAGTCAGTCTGTAATTGGACTCTGTTTTCAAAAGAAACCAGTGCTGTGATATTGGCAATTTTTAAATCAATTAAAGGATGTTGCAAAATTTCATTACGGAGTTGATGTGGTGAAACGGAACCGGCTTCGGTAAGTAAAACACTTGAATTTGCAGTTTCAAGTGAGTTCGTTGTGTTGGTAACAACATCAGCTGGATATTGATTTACAAGATCGAGAAGTTCATCTGCATTTTTCAATGCGATTTGTTGTATTTGAAGTGAGCGGAATGCTTGAAAATTTTTATAAAAGTTTAAGGCATGTTGCCAACTCAAAGTCATGAGATGTTCATGGCTTTGTTCAATTGGACATAGTTTTGGATTAAGTAACGCCAAGGGGTTTCCAGAAGCACCAGATAATGCTTCTGTTTGCTCATATAGAGTGACTTGATGCCCACGTGCTGCAAATGCCCATGCCGTAGTTAAACCTGCTATGCCAGCCCCAATAATCGCAATACGCTGTTGCTCTTCGTCCAATGAGTAGACTTGGTCTAATTGTGAGGGCTCATCATCAGACTGAGGTGGATGCCAGATGGCTTTAAGCATTTCCCGTTTATGCCGAAAACCACGTGGACGAGAAATACTAATACCATGCGCTTTTAGCCCACGTTTTAAAACACCCGCGACACTAAAAGAGGAAAATGTACTGCCATAGTCAGAAAGACGGACAATATTGTTTAAAACGTTTTGTTCCCACATGTCTGGATTGCAAGAGGGCGCAAAGCCATCTAAAAACCAAGCATTTACTGCTTTAGTTTTAGCCATGCTTGGAAAAATCTCTTGGGCATCTCCTAGCCATAAGTCAATGCTAAACCGCTCATTAGGAAAAGTTAAACGATGACATCCAGCAATAGGGAGTGGGTATTGTTCAATTAATTGGTCTGCAAGTGGTTTAAGCTCATCCCAGACATTTAAAGCGCGAATAAGGTCGGCTTTACTTAATGGAAACTTTTCAACACTAATTGCATGTAAATGGCTTTGATTGTCAGGACGGACTTGTTGCCAAAGTTGCCAGAGAGCAAGAATGTTTAAACCCGTACCAAAACCAGTTTCTCCTACACTAAAATATTCAAAATCTTTTAGATTGGTTAATCGTTCTGATAAGTCGTTACCATTTAGAAAAACATGCCGTGTTTCAAGTAAGCCATTATCTTTAGAGAAATAGACATCACCGAATTGTTTGGAAATGGGAACCTCGATACCATCGATTAATTCCCAGTCCAGTTCTGCTGTTTGGATACGGTTTGATACGTTCATTTGGTTTAATAGATTGCTTGGATTTACCACTGGCGTCGACGTTTTGTATGAATATAACTAGCGATAAAGAAACCCAGCAATACGCCACCCGCTAAGGTAACCGCGCCATATAAAAACATTTGCGCACTACGTTCGCTTTGTAAGACTTGAACCTGAACAGAGAGGCTGTCATTTTTTAACTGTAACTCTTGGTTCTGGGCAAGTGCTTCAAGATTGGCGTGCTCTAATTGTTTTAAGCGAGAAGCCTGATCTTGAACTAAAGCTTTGATTTTTGCATCTTGCTGTTGTTTATTCTTTACGAGCTGTTCTGCTGTAAGTGGTTGAGTTGTAGTCAATGCTTTTCCAACAGTTGATACTGTAGGAGAGGGTTTAGCGGCTTGAGTTGAAGGCGCGCTTGGAGGAGGTGTTGCTGGTGTTGCAGCAGGTTCAACTGCTCCAGCAGTTGAACATATCAAACACAAGCCAAGAAAGCTTTTGATTGCAGGCTGCATGCGATTACCCTTTTGGAAATGCTTTATTAAATGGTTTTACATCAATATGGGCATAAATGCCTTCTTTGAGAAATGGTTCTTCTTTTAACCATTCATCTAATGCTTCGCGACTGTCGAATTCAACAATCATGGTGCTGCCATAGAAACCTGCTTGAAGATCATTAGGGTCTTTTGGCATAGCTCCCGCTGTAACAAGGCGGCCTTCATCATCAAGTTTTTGCAAACGTTCAATATGCTGAGGGCGTACTGCTAAGCGTTTCTCTAGAGTTCCTTCGTTATCGGTACAGCTTAGAACAAAAAAAGGCATGTAATCGTATCTCTATAATCAATCAGGAACCACTTTAAGCATCTGTTGACTTAAAATGCTTACGTAAAATAATGAACTGAATAATGATAAATGAAAACATCACAATCATGTCACCAAATGCAGTAAATTCGCCCCAATATTTTCCGCCGTGAAATAAAAATGCGAAGAACACATGCAAACAAGACATCACTACAAACATGACTGCCCAAGCATAATTTAGATTTTTCCAACCTTTTTCACTTAATTCTAAAATAGGATCAAATAAACGTCGTATGAGCGGCTTACGTTCTTTACCAAACCAAGGCGAAACTAAAAATGCGCCTGCGAAAACTAAATTTAAAATTGCAGCTTTTAAGCGGATATAGAAATCGTCACTTAGCATGAGAGTGATGCCACCAAAAATGACGGTCATAAATAATACAAACCATTGTTGTTTATCTAGACGGAATTTTTGGAAAACAAATAGGGCACCATATACCAGAAGCATTGAAATAATTAAGCCAGTAGTCGCTACAAGAATATTATTATTGTCGGCACCACCAGCAGACCCGATCAGTTTAAGTAAAGGATGCTGTGCATCGGTTGGATCAACTGTTTTATATAAGTAGAAGAAAATAATTAATGGAACAAAGTCCAGAAGTGCTTTCATGTTAGAGTATCTGATCAGGTTTGGTGAATGGCATAGTATAAAAGATGCAAGGCATAGATTTACATACACATAGCAATATTTCTGATGGAACTTTGTCTCCGGAATTACTGGTGCAAGCTGCTATCGATGTGAATCTGCATACTTTGGCTTTAACTGACCACGATACAATGGATGGGTTACAGCGAGCTAGAATTGCCGCACAAGGTCATGATTTAAAAATAATTTCTGGTACAGAGATTTCAAGTCAGTGGTCACGTCCTACAACGAAGAAGAGTTATGGCGTACATATTGTTGCTTTAAATATGCAAGATGAAGCACCAATTTTAGAAGCATTAGAACAACAAAAAAAAGTACGGGCACAAAGGGCTAAAGTAATTTGCGATTTATTAGAAAAATGTATTGGTTTTCAGATTTACGAGGATGTTCTGGCCAAAGTGGAAGATCAGGCCGATCGAGTGACAAGAACTCACATTGCTAAAACATTGGTCGAGAAGAAAGTCGTAACCCGGCCTCAACAAGCATTTGATCGTTTCTTAAAAGAGGGAAGACGTGCTTTTGTAAAGTTCGAAGGATTAGGGTTAAAAGAAACAATTGATGTGATTCATGCAAGTAAAGGACTTGCAGTTTTAGCTCACCCCACTCGTTATGATTTATCTGCAACCAATGTTCGATATTTAATTGAGTTATTTGCAAGCTCAGGTGGAGATGCAATTGAGTTACCTCCATCTATGGAAACTTTATCTACTCGCCAGATGGTTGATCGGATGATTGAGCAATATCAGTTAGCCGTATCAATTGGCAGTGATTTTCATGGTGAAAATATGCCATGGATTAAACTGGGAAATACACCTAAACCAACGGCTAATCAGCAAGGTGTTTGGGAGCGTTTTCTCTAAGATTTTACAGTAAGTTATTATCTTGAGCTTGAATTGGGGGAGGTGTAGGTTTGCCTAGCGTTCCTAAAAGCTCAATTTCGATACTACGTACCATGGCGTCTAAAGGTAAATCATTACTCTGAGTACCAAAAGGCTCTTCAATTTCCGAGCTGAGTGCATCAAGCCCTAAGAATGTATATGCCAAAATTCCAACCAGTAAAGGTGTTGCTAGCCCAAGCAATGAACCTAAACTAAATGGCAACATAAAACAGAAAAAATAGACAGTGCGGTTGAGCAAAACTGAATAGGCAAATGGAATGGGCGTATTGGCGATTCGGTCACATCCGGTTTGCACGACACTTAAATCTGAAACATTTTTATTCATTTGCGCATAGATGATGTCAGAGATTTCACCTTCTTTAAGCGCTTGCAACAATTCCCAGTGAATGAGGCTAAGGGTGTACTGAGGGGCATTATTTTGCTGATAGAGTTGGGTGAGTGCTTGCTGGCTCATACCACTGGTTTGTATTAACTCAGTTGGATTCGCTGTTTGACGACGTAAACGATCACGTAACACGTTAGCAAAAACAATTACATGTTGAATGACACGCTCTCGACGAGCCTGAGTCAAAATCCGGCAGTCACGGTCAAAATGGCGTGAAGTTGCAATTAAAACACCCCATAATTTTCGGGCTTCCCACCAACGGTCATAACATGCAGTATTTTTGAATCCTAAGAAAATAGAAAGTACGACACCAATGAGTGTAAAGCCAACCAAAGGAATTTCTGGAAATCGATACAAGTTGATATATTCCACGCCACCAATGATTGACGAGATCAACATAACAACACCTAGAGAGGGAAGAATTTTTGGTAAAATCGTCCCTCGCCAAGAGAATAAAACTTTAAAAATACTAGGTTGATCACGAACAATCATTTTATTTTAAGCATCACTATTTTTGTTTTGATCTTCTAGGCTTAGGTAAGCTTTGTCAATATTATTGAACTGTTATTGCTGTTGGGTTGAGCAGTTGTTGTTCAGCAAATGAAAAGCTTCCTTCTGGAGAAATAATAAAATGATCTAAGAGGTGTATTTCGACAAGTTGACATGCATGTTCCAGTTGCTGAGTTAAGGCAATATCTTCGGCAGAAGGTTGTGCTGAACCAAATGGATGATTGTGTGCAATAACGAGCTGGCAAGCATGTTGTTGCAAGGCGTATCGTAAAGTTTGATTGACCGAGACTGCACAATGCCGCATTGAACCAAAGAAGAGTTTTTTAAAATGAAGTTTTCTTAATTCTGGATCTAGACACAGCACTGCAAAGACTTCTTGTTTCTCGCCTTTTAATTCATAGCGTAAATAATCTAAGACTAAATCAGAAGAATGAAGGCTTAGATTATTTTTCTGAAAGTGATGATTAAGATAACGCCGTCCCAGCTCTTTGACTGCCAGCAATTGTGAATATTTCGTTTCTCCAATTCCATTAAATTGAGTTAACTCACTTAACGATGAATCAAATACTGCATTTAGGCTGCCAAAGTGCTGAATGAGTAAACGTGATAATTCGACTGCTGAGTGTTGTCGTGAACCTGAGCGAAGAAAAATCGCCAATAGTTCTGCATCAGAGAGACTTTGAGGACCTTGCTGTAATAACCGTTCTCTTGGCCGCTCTTGTTCGGGCCAATTTTTAATAGAAGTATTCATATTCCCCAGCGTAATTTGCTTAAAAAATTTATTTTGTTTGCCCAATCAATCTTGGGTCTGCGCGTATTTAATGCTATTGTGAGCGCCACTGCAACAGTAAGGTATCCTGTTCGTGAGCTTTGATCTAAGTGTTATTCCTCATAAAAACATCGTTTTAGCTGTTACGGGCGGAATTGCTGCCTATAAAAGTGCCATTTTAGTCCGTCGCCTTAAAGATTATGGTTTTGACGTGCGTGTAGTCATGACACATGGTGCTCAGGCATTTATTACCCCGCTAACTTTTCAGGCTCTTTCTGGTAATCCAGTTCATACTGAACTTTTAGACCCTGCGGCTGAAGCAGGAATGGGACATATTGAATTAGCACGTTGGGCTAATTTATTACTGGTTGCACCTGCAAGCTGTGACACATTGGCTAAATTTGCGAATGGTTTAGCAGATGATTTGCTCAGTACAGTGTTTTTGGCAACAAAATCTCCTGTCTGGGTTGCACCTGCCATGAACCAGCAAATGTGGGCTGCCAAAGCAACTCAGCGAAATTTACAAACCTTAGTCGAAGATGGCGTACATGTGATTATGCCGGATGCGGGTGAGCAGGCGTGTGGTGATGTTGGGTTAGGCCGTATGCCTGAGCCAGAAGAAATTGCAAGGCAAGTCGCTGGCTATTTCCATCAAGCTCAACGTGCAATCGCTGAAAAATTTGGGTTGTTGGCTGGCAAGCGAGTTGTTATTACCGCTGGGCCAACACGTGAAGCGATTGACCCTGTTCGTTATATCTCGAACCACAGTACCGGTAAAATGGGCTTTGCTTTAGCCGCTGCCTGTTACGCCGCTGGTGCTCAAGTGACTCTGATTGCTGGACCTGTAAGTTTAGATACACCGAATGGTGTAAAACGAGTAAATGTTGCTTCAGCAAGACAAATGTTAGATATCAGTATGGGCTCGTTAGAAACAGGCTGTGATATCTTCATTGCAACTGCTGCAGTCGCAGACTATCGCGTAGCAGAAGTTGCCGAGCATAAAATTAAGAAGGCAGGGGATGAGTTGAATGTTTCCCTTGTAAAAAATCCAGATATTGTGGCAACCATTGCGGGTCAGGAGAAACGTCCATTTATGGTGGGCTTTGCGGCTGAGACACAAAATGTTGAAGAATATGCGGCAGGAAAACTGGTTGCTAAAAAACTAGATATGATTGCATGTAATGATGTGTCACGTGCGGATATTGGTTTTGCTTCTGATGAAAATGCTATGACGGTTTTCTTTGCTGAAAACTATCACATGAAAAAGCGTGAGTTAGAGAAAGCGTCTAAACAAGAAATTTCTCAACAGTTGGTTGAAGCAATTTCGGATGCATTACGCCGTAAATAATATGTTTTAAATAAAAAAACCGCGAATGAATCGCGGTTTTTTTTATGATCTACTTTCGACAACTTAAGGAATATCATCTTCAAATTCAGGTTTAACCTGAATGATGAAGTCCTGACGGTTAAGACCACGCCACAAGGCAAAAGCTGTACCGATATAAATTGAAGAGTAAGTACCTACAAAAACACCAACAAACATTGCCACAGCGAACCAGTGTAGACCATCACCACCTAAGAACATCATTGCTAGAACTACAAGCAATAAGGTCATTGATGTATGAATGGTACGACGTAAAGTTTCGGTTAAGGCAATATCGACGATTTCACGAGGAGTTGCTCCGCGAATTTTACGGAAATTTTCACGGATACGGTCGGAAACTACAATGTTATCGTTAAGCGAGAAGCCAATAACAGCAAGTACCGCAGCTAAAACCGTAAGGTCAAACGGCCACTGAAATAAAGCAAAAGCACCAATAATAATGATGATGTCGTGGAATAAAGACATTACGGCACCCATTGCGAGTTTAAACTCGAAACGGATGGTCACGTAGATCAACATTAAAATAAGTGCAAGTGCAACAGCACCAGCAGAACGAACATAGAGCTCGTTACCTACTTGACCACCTACAGAGTCCACTTTATGAACTTCTGCGGCATTGTTTGGCAACTGTACAGCCTTGGTGATGGCATTATTGAGGTCTTCAACTTTAACTTCTTGTACAGGCATGCGCACAAGTAAGTCTTTATTACTACCAAGTGTCTGTACTACTGCATCTTTAAAGCCAGCTTTAGCAAGTGCCTGAATGACTTCAGACTGGTTTGCTGGTTGAGCATAGTTAAGCTCAGCTGAAACACCACCTGTAAAGTCCAAACCGAGGTTAAGACCTTTAGTGGCAATAAAGAAAATACTCGCTAACGTAATAAGGATCGAGAAAATTGCCGCAGGTTTGGCAATTTTCATGAACGGGATGATTTTTGCATCATCCGGACGACCATATTGTTTTGAATCTTGTTGAGTCACTTTAGTCATCATCGATCTCCTTAAATGCTCAACTTTTTCAAATTACGGCGTTTACCATAAATGATTTGTACAATTGCGCGAGTCACTGTAATTGCAGTAAACATCGAACACACGATACCAATCATTAATGTTACGGCGAAACCTTTGATCGGGCCTGTACCAATTGCAAACAAAATGAAAGCAACGAGGAACGTCGTTAAGTTCGAGTCAAAAATCGTGTTATAGGCTCGATCATAACCGGCCACAATGGCCTGTTTGGGCGATGCTCCCCAGAGCATTTCTTCTCGAATACGTTCACATATCAATACGTTCGCATCGACAGCCATACCAATGGTAATAACGATACCCGCAATACCCGGTAAGGTGAGGGAAGCCCCAATCCATGACATGACAGTTAAAATCATTGCTAAGTTAACAACGAGTGCAAAGTTAGCAATTAAACCGAATAGACGGAAGAAAACGACCATCCATATTGCAACAAGCAAGAAGCCGATTTGAGTTGATAATACGCCTTTATCAATGTTTTCTTGACCAAGACTTGGACCAACCACACGTTCTTCAACAAAGTACATTGGTGCAGCCAAAGCACCTGCACGTAGCATTAATGCAAGCTCTGATGCTTCTTGAGGAGAACTTAAACCAGTAATACGGAAAGTTGAACCTAAAACGGCTTGAACTGTTGCAGCATTAATGACTACAGATTCAGTATAAGGTGTACGAACTTCTGTTTGTGCACCAGTTTTCGGGTCTGTGATATAAGTGATTTTTTGCTTATTTTCGATGAACAATACCGCCATGCGTTTACCAACAGCATTACGAGTTGCATCGGACATCAGCTTGCCACCAGCACTGTCAAGGGTAATATTTACTTCGGCACCACCAGAGTCTTGGCTGAAGCCAGAACTTGCATTTTGAACACGCTCACCAGTCAAGATACGGTTACGTTGCAACAAAAGTTGACGACCGCTATCTAAAGATTGATATGCGAAAACCTCTGTACCCGGAGGTAAAGGTTGACCATTATATTTACCTGTATATGGGTCAATATATTGATCATTTAAGTCAGATACTAAACGGAATTCGAGGTTAGCAGTACGACCTAAAACACGTTTAGCTTCTGCTGTATCTTGAACACCCGGTAATTCAACGACAATACGGTTGCTACCCTGACTTTGTACTAATGCTTCTGCAACACCAAGTTCGTTAATACGGTTACGTAGTGTTGTTAAGTTCTGATTTACTGCATATGCCTGAATTTCTTGACGACGTACATCGGTATAAGTGAGCTTTAAGGTAGAACCTGTCGTGCTCGCTAACGCCTGTTGGGTATATTCATTACCATTACGACGTAAAAAATTCATTGCTGCATCACGATCAGCATTGTCAGCAAATTGAACAGTGATCACATTATTATTTAACGCAAGGTTGTTAAAATTAATCTTGTTTTCACGGAACTGACGACGCAAATCGGTGGCAGAGGTTTCCATACGTTGGGCAACGGCTTTATCCATATCTACTTCAAGCAAGAAGTGGACACCACCACGTAAGTCCAAACCAAGTTTCATTGGTTTTGCCCCAATCTTTTGCAACCATTCCGGTGTGGTTGGTGCAAGGTTTAGGGCGACAACATATTGATCACCTAAGTCACGGCGTAATACTTCTTTTGCTTTTAACTGTGCTTCAGACGAACTGACACGCAATAGGGCAGCATTATTTGTAAAAGTATTATCGTGACTTGCAATATTTGCTGTTTTTAAAATTTGCTCTGCTTTTTGCACCACACTTTGATCAATTTGGGTGCCAGCTTTGGCACCGGAAATTTGAACGGCGGGCTCATCCGGATATAGACTAGGCAGTGCGTATAATGTACTGATTACCAGAACAACCAGAATCAGTAAATATTTCCATGCAGGGTAACGCATTCGCTTTCTTCTTAAATGAAAAAGCCGTGCTAAAGCACGACTGTTTTATGATTAAAGGTTATTTAGAGTGCCTTCAGGTAATACTGAAATTACGCTGGCACGCTGAATTTTTACTTCTACACCACGGCTAAGCTCAACAACTGCATAGTCACCTTCAATTTTGGTCACTTTGCCCATTAAACCACCAGCGAACACAACCTCACTACCTACACCTAAGCTCTCGATTAAAGAACGGTGCTCTTTCGCACGTTTTGCTTGAGGGCGCCAAATTAAGAAATAAAAGATTGCAACGAATACGACAATCATCAAGATGTTTGGCAAAATACCTGTAGTTGGGCCAGCTGCCGGTGCTGCATGTGCAGCAGAAATTAAAAAGCTCATTTTGATTTCCTAAAGTTAAAAATATGAGTCAGATACCTGACATAATCCTAATTCGTTTTGCAATTTACCTTGTCTTGAGGTTGAGCGCAAATCGGGCTTATTCATCAACCGGACATGGTGGAACTTCTAAACCACGACGGGCATAAAAGTCCTGAACAAATTCGTCAAATGTGCCATTCTCTAATGCATCACGCATACCTTCAGTTAAACGTTGGTAATAACGTAAGTTGTGAATGGTACCGAGCATAGACGCTAACATCTCTCCACATTTCTCAAGATGGAATAGATAAGCACGGGTAAAGTTCTTACAAGTGTAGCAATCGCAATGCGGATCGAGCGGACTTTGGTCATGGCGATATTTACTATTACGAATACGTACAAGACCATCAGTGACAAAATAATGACCATTTCGCGCATTACGGGTTGGCATTACACAGTCGAACATATCGACACCACGGCGCACCGCTTCAACGATATCTTCCGGTTTACCAACGCCCATCAAGTAACGCGGTTTGTCCTGTGGCATTTTGCTTGGTAGATAATCTAAAACTTTGATCATCTCATCTTTAGGTTCACCTACAGACAAACCACCAATCGCATAACCATCAAATCCAATTTCAAGAAGGCCGTTTAAAGACTCATCACGTAAGTCTTCATACATGCCGCCTTGAATAATGCCAAATAAAGCATTCTTATTTTTAAGCTCATCATGATGATGAGTTTTACAACGTTTTGCCCAGCGTAAAGAAAGCTGCAATGATTTTTGTGCTTCTTCATGCGTTGCAGGATAAGGTGTACATTCATCAAAAATCATGACGATATCAGAGTTCAAAACCTGCTGGATTTCCATAGAAATTTCAGGCGATAAAAATACTTTTGAACCATCAATCGGCGAGCGGAAAGTAACACCTTCCTCTTTGATTTTGCGCATTGCGCCAAGACTAAAAACCTGGAAACCGCCAGAGTCAGTCAGAATAGGCTTATCCCATTTAATAAAGTTATGCAAACCGCCGTGTTCTTTAATCACTTCAAGACCCGGACGCAAATATAAATGGAAGGTATTTCCTAAAATAATTTGTGCCTGAATGTCTTCGATATCACGCGGTAGCATACCTTTGACTGTGCCGTAAGTCCCCACTGGCATAAAAACAGGTGTTTCAACAACACCATGCTCTAAAGTTAAACGACCACGACGGGCGCGCCCCGACTGACCTAATTTTTCAAACTTCATCTAAAAATCCTGAACACGAGCAGAGGCGAAGAAACAGTTCGCTGCTAAAAAGAGAGCTATTTTCCTTGATTCTGCGACGTAGTTCTACTACTAAATGTAGCTGGCTATAAAATAGATAAAATTTTAGGCAGGTTATAGACTCTTTTTTTCCTATTAAAAATTAGGTTTATAGTCAAAATTTTCATTAACAAGATTATCCTTAAAAGGACGAATCGCTTTTTTAGACAATGTTAATGTATTGATGAGATTGTTAGGGAATACTTCAATTTGGTTATTAAATAATTCAACATTACGATTAAAAATGGTAATAGCTGCACCTACATTTTCGTTTTGTTCCTGAATGTCATCCATCATCTTGCTATAGAGTGAATCGGCTTTAAGTTCAGGGTAGTTTTCAACAACAACATTTAAGCTGCGAATCAGTTCTTTACTCATTTTCTCGATTTGTTGGAGCTGAGAAATATCAGTATTATTCACATTTAAATTAAGAATTTGCTGACGTAGTTCGGTAACTTTTTCTAATGTCGATTTTTCAAAGTGAGTATATTGATTAAGTGTTGTCTCAAGCGCTTCCAAAGTCTTTACTTTTTGACGCTCAAAATTGACAACCTCAGCCCAAGCACGTTTAGTCGCATTAAAATAACGTACGATGGTATTACGGATCTGAACGCCCCAGACGATCAGTACAACAAAAATCCCCAAGAAAATAAATAAACCAGTCATGGTCAGTTCCTTATTGTTATTCCCTCAGTGTACTTTTTGGCTTCTCATTTTTTAATGAGTCGACAATGAAGTAATACCGGAGATTTATTTAATTAAGTTCAACATTAATTGCTGAAATTTTTCATATTGCGGCATGGTCATGGTACGTAAGTGTCCACGTAATGCTGAAACATCATGAATTTCACTTTGCTTACTTGTGGTGTGAAAAAGATTTTGCTCACCCAGATAACACAAAATTTGTTCTTCGTGATGATAAATTAAATCACCTTTAAAGTGCTGAAAAAAATCATTTAATTTTAAAGTTAAGCTCGGACTGACTTCTTTGGCCAACTGGTGTTGATTAACCCCCCAAATATTAAGTTCTTGGTTAATTAAAATATCACTACTTTGCCATTTACTGCTGTAGGGAGTAAAAAACCGAGAACGTTGATTGCTAACAGCAATACCCAAAGCAGGCATTTGAAATATAAAAGCACCCCATAAATCTTTATGAATTTCTTTTATAATTTTTTTATCGCTATTTGGGTCTTGGATAATAGGGATTTCATTAACGTAATGATATTGAAACAGCAAGACTTGATGATCGGTTACTCCATCGTTCCATGTAGCCGAAGCAAAATGAGTAATTTCGTTAGATTCACTCCCTCGGTTAAACAGCGGAAAATGTTGTTTTAATTTACTCAGAACTAAAACAGGCTGAGCATGAATGGGAAGATAGGCTGGTAGCTGCTGAAACTGTAAGCCATAACGTAAAATGACCATACGCTGTTCTAGATAAAGAATGACTTGCGTTAAAGGTTCTTGAGATTGATATAGTAAATACGCCAGAAACCCTGTTAAAAAGGCACCTAAAAAGCTCCAAATATATTGAATATGTGGATGAAGAAAATAACCAAAACCTAATATTATGATGCTGCAAATGGCGAGTAAATAGGGGAGCACATTAAAAAAGCGAAGGTTGTGATCTTCACGCCATGGATGTAAAGCATCTAAAAGATCTTGGGCTGAATGAGATTTTTGTCCAGCATCCCAAAGTCGAGCAATATTGCGAAAAACCTGTGTATTTTTTTTACGCCTTATATGAAGAGCTTCTTGTACTGTATCGATTGGCATGGAATTAATAAGTTCATTATCATAAAGAGCTATTTCTAGATTATCTTTTAAATTGAAAGAGATAAATACTAAATGCTTTTAAATTAAGAAATTGTCTTCAAAAATTTGATGCTTGAGTTTTTTCGATAAATTTCTGCAACTCATAGAGCTAAATTCATTATTTTTTATTGTAAGTATTTGGGCTGAGTTAAACCTTTTAATTAGCCAATATGGTTTAACCCAGCCTTAGTTTTTAAACTTCTAATTTATCAACCAGCATTGCATCGCCATAACTAAAGAAACGATAGCGACTTTTAACTGCATGCTCATAGGCTGCCAAAATGTTGTCTCGATTTGAAAGTGCTGACACCAACATGAGCAGAGTAGATTCTGGCAAATGGAAGTTAGTAATTAAACGGTCTACGATGCAGAACTCATAGCCCGGATAGATAAAGATTTGCGTGTCGCCAGTCCAAGCTGCAATTTTACCACCATGAGCTTGAGCTGCACTTTCTAAAGCACGTGTTGCGGTTGTACCAACGGCAATCACTTTATTGCCGCGTGCCTTAGTCTCCAAAATTAAATCAATGGTTTCTTGAGGTACATCACACCATTCACTGTGCATGACATGGTTAGTAATGTCATCGGTACGAACTGGCATAAATGTGCCGGCACCCACGTGTAAAGTTACAAAAGTTTTTTGAACGTATTTTTGTTCTAATTTTTCTAAAAGTGTTTGATCAAAATGTAAGCTTGCAGTTGGAGCTGCAACACTGGCAATTTTTTCTGGATTATGGAAAACCGTTTGATAGCGTTCAGTGTCAATTTCTTCTGCTTCACGGTTAAAGTAAGGCGGAATAGGTAACTGACCATATTGCTCAAGTACCGGCAAAATTGGCTGTGAAAACTCAACCACAAATAAATTTTCGTGGCGGCCACGTACAATCACTGGAATGTTATCTGGACCCACATAAAGCTCCGCACCTGCTTTAGGTGAGTTGCTTGATTTAATATGACAATATGCTGTGGTGTGGTTCAGCATGCGCTCAACTAAAATCTCGATAGCACCGCCTGTAGAACGTTTTCCTTTAAGTCGTGCTTTCATGACTTTTGTGTCATTGAGCACTAACAGATCACCTTCTTCGAACAGATCGATAATGTCTGTGAACATGTGATCGTGATATTGACCCTTTGAGTCTAAGTGTAACAACCGTGAAGCACTACGTGATTCAAGAGGGTAACGGGCAATAAGTTCATCGGGTAATTCAAAGGAAAAGTCAGACAGTTGCATATTTGAGAAAAAACACCGCAAAAATTGGGCCTAGTATAAACTTTTTCGCTTTTTTATGGCTGTGCTTCTGGCTTAAATCATGAAAAATGTTTAAATGATCTAAAAGTGAACGATAATATTCACTTAGGGTTTGACAAGTTTTACAAACGCGCTAATATACGCAACACAAACATACTTCCTCTCCCGAGGTGGTGAAATTGGTAGACGCGGCGGACTCAAAATCCGCTGTCAGAGATGACGTGTCGGTTCGAGTCCGACCCTCGGGACCATATTCAGAATCGTAAGATTCTACAAAAACCCCTAAGCTAACGGCTTAGGGGTTTTTTGTTTAATTAAAAATGATTACCTATTAATTTTATCTTTTATTGTTAATGCTTAATTTATAGCAAAGCTTAGATCTCTTATGAAATTTCCTTTGGGACATGATTCATGAGAATAGGTGATGATCTATAATTTTAGTGGAATTGACAGATCTATTCTTCATTCAACGTCTTGAGCTGTGACTTTTCAGTAGAATATAAAAGAGAAGATGCGGTATATCACTTAGGTAGGATTATTTTTCTACCTACTATTTTACAATTAGAGAGTAAATTATGAATAAAAAAATTATAGGGGTTATCTTCGGGTTAATCATTTTAATTTTGGGGTATTTATACGCTTCGCCTTATATCATCTTAAATAGTATTAAGAATGCATTGAAAGAGAATGATAGTGAAAAGGTTTCTGCTTATATTGACTATACAAGCGTACGCCAAAGTCTTAAAGATCAGATGAATGCTTATATGCTAAAAGAGCTCAAGACTAAAGAAGCCGATGGTTGGGAAGCTTTAGGTGCGATGATGGCTTCAACTTTGGCCGAAAAGATGGTCGATGCGGTAGTAACACCTGAAGGTATGACCTTGATGCTGCAAGGGAAAGATCTTAGAAAAAGTTTAACTGATAATATAGAAGATACGCCTAAAGAAAAAACAGATAACCCAAAGATAGAATACAGAACTCGGTATTTATCAATGAATATGTTTGAAGTAACTCTTAGAAATAAACAGAATGACAAGGATGTGAAAATCATTATGGAGCGTGATGGTTTGAGCTGGAAAGTAAAAAAGATTGTTCTACCAATGGATCAGATAAAGGCTAAACAAAAATTAGAGCCATAACTACACGGGGGTTATGGGAGCTGGTATTCAGCTGTATGGTTATAATGTACAAGATAGTTAAAATCATTAATGTAAATAATAATTTGAAAAGAGGCCAAGTTATTGGTCTTTTTTTTTGAAGGAATACTTACTATTTATTTTTTGCTATTTATAAACTCGCATTTCTAACATGCTACAACTCTTTACCTTCAAACATTTGTTGTATTTTTCTTAAGCATACCCACTTTATGTATCTGAAAACCTTTAATTGAAACTTCACATTTCTATTTCGAAAAGAACGTTGCTCTTTTTATGTACTGTGTTAAAGTTTGTAGTAGATCATAATGATTATAAGTACATTTTTTTAAGAGCGTTTCCGACCAAAAACGACAAAATCTGTGAGGCGGGCAATGACATTCCAGCGTTTAGAACTAAATCAGGTTGAGCAGTTAAGTGCTTGTAGAATCTCTCTGTTGCTTGGATTAAATGCCGAGCAGAACTACATTGAGCAATTTTTCCGATTTAGTCTTCGACTTTTGAAGTGTAAAAAAGCCTTATTAACTTTTAATCAAGAACCTTACTTTTGGCATCGTTGTCCAGAAGGCATGACGGCAATCTCGTTTAAGCCTTCGAAACATTTAAAGCAGTGCTTTGCCAAACAACAGGTGATTAATCACGCACATCCTTCCTATCAAAATTTGACCAACTATTTAAAAGAACTAAACATCGAGTGCAGCAGGGCGTTGGCTGTGCATCTTTTGCATCCTGATGAAACCTCTATGGGCTTTGCTGTCTTTTTCGATGATGATGCAGCAACATTTGAAGATGATGATATTCAATTATTACTCGATTACTGTTCTACTTTTATGCAGCAAGTCGAGTTGAAATTTAATTATGAAGAATTAAATGAACTCTACGAGCAACAGGTTGCGATCAACTCAAGTAAAACTAAATTTTTCTCGATTATTTCGCATGACTTACGAGCGCCATTTCATGGACTGCTCGGGTTTTCAGAAGTACTCGCCAAAGAACGTGAAACCTTAGATGAGTCTAGCATTCAAAATATTGCAGATTATTTATACGACACTTCGCAATCGACCTATAACTTACTCGAAAGCTTACTGACCTGGGCGATGGCTGAGGGTGGGCGTTTTGTTTATCACCCGATTAACTTTAACCTTAGACAAGTCAGTAATATCGTTTTTGATGTTTTATATACCTTAGCTTTAAAGAAAAATATTGAATTGGTGAATGCTGTACCAGAAGATTTAAAAATCTATGCTGATATCAATATGATGACGTCGGTAATTCAAAACTTGGTGTCAAATGCGCTGAAATTTACAGATGTTGATGGTTCGGGCAAAGTCTTTATTGAAGCCAAACAAACTGGCGAAAATATTGAAATAACAGTGCGAGACACAGGTCTCGGTATGACCAAGCAACAAATGGCGAATTTGTTCCATCCACGTATTACGGCCAGCTTCAAAGGTACCGCAGGTGAAAAAGGTGCGGGTTTAGGTTTGAGCCTTTGTAAGCGTTTTGTCGAGATTAATCAGGGGAAAATTAATGTCAGTTCCAAAGAGGGTGTTGGAACCACATTTAAAGTTTTATTACCTTCGGCTCAAGACAGTCATGATCCTCATATCGAATATCAATCATCATCGGAAGCAAAATTAGTCTAATCCCTTTTCCTACCACTACTCGAACTGCTATAACTAAAAAGAGAGTACGAGGAAAAGAGCTTTTTATATGAATGCGGAGCAGTTACAAAAAACATTGCGTGCTAGTCAGTATGCAGAACAAGTTTTAGGTTTGCATCAAACTATTTTAGAGCAAGATTACCAAATAGATCAATTTACTGCGCCGCTCTCGACTGAACAGATTTACCAATTTGTACAAACCACATTAGATGGGATTGGTGACGAAACGCTGTGGATGCGTGGGCTTCGTATTTTGCGTGGACGTTTAATGTTCCGCTGGATTTGGCAGGATGCCAATCAGCTTACCGATGTTGTCACACTCACTCGCGAACTTTCTGATTTTGCCGATGCCAGTATTTGTGCGGCAAAGGCTTTTGCTCGTGTGGCGCTCGTGGCTAAACATGGCGAACCTGTGAGCTATTCTGGCAAAGTTCAAGATTTGATTGTCGTTGCTATGGGGAAGCTTGGTGCTCAAGAGCTTAATCTGTCGAGTGATATTGATCTGATTTTTGCCTTTGATGAACAAGGTGAAACCAATGGCCGCAAATGCATTGATGTACAGCAGTTCTGTATTTTGTGGGGACAAAAACTCATTTATTTGCTTGAACACATTACCGCAGATGGTTTTGTGTTTCGAGTTGACATGCGGTTACGCCCTTGGGGAGATGGCTCCGCTTTGGCGATTAGCCATGTCGCTTTGGAAAAATATTTAAGTCAGCATGGTCGTGAATGGGAACGCTATGCATGGATTAAAGCGCGTGTTGTGACTGGAGGTAAAGAAGGGCAAGATTTGTTAGAGATGACACGTCCTTTTGTTTTCCGTCGTTATGTCGATTACACCGCCTTTGCTGCTATGCGCGATATGAAAGCCATGATTGAGCGCGAAGTTTTGCGCCGTCATATCGAGGATGATATTAAGCTCGGGGCGGGAGGTATTCGCGAAATTGAATTTATTGTTCAAGTGTTCCAGCTTATTTACGGCGGCTCGAAACGTGAGCTGCAAGACCGCCAATGTTTAATCAGTCTTGAGCATATTGGCGAAGCAGACTTGTTAGAAAAACAGGCCGTATTAGAACTAGAAGATGCCTATCTGTTTTTACGCCGTGTTGAACATGCGATTCAAGCGCTGAATGATCAGCAAACCCAATTATTACCAGAAGAAGTCGATCTAAGACAACGCATTATAGATACTTTGGGTTTTGCGAGTTGGAATGAATTTATCGATGTTCTCAACGAGAAACGCCAGAAAGTAAAAGTTCAATTTAAGCAATTGATTGAAGATACTAGCTCTAATGCAGCAACTGAAAACTTTGGGCAGTTAGAGCAACAGTTAGATGAAGTGCTGGATGACAATGCGAAAAATCTGATTCATGAGTTCTGGCACGGTCATGCAATCAAAAAGCTACCTTCAAATGCTGTCCAGCGTTTAAAAACATTTTGGCCTCATTTAATTGAAGTGATCTTACAGTCTGAGCAACCTCAAACTGCGCTTTTACGTTTAATGCCACTGATTGAATCAGTCATGCGTCGAACTGTGTATTTAGTCATGCTGATTGAAAGTAAAGGGGCATTGCAACGCTTAGTTAAAATGGCGACCGTAAGTCCATGGATTTGTGAAGAGCTAACGCAATATCCAGTACTGCTTGATGAGTTCTTGTCGATGGGCTTTGAGTTGCCAAAACGAAAGGACTTAGAGGATTCTTTACGTCAACAGTTGCTCCGCATTGAGATTGATCAGGTTGAAGACCAAATGCGAGCACTTCGGCTGTTTAAAAAGAGTAATGTACTCACTGTCGCAGCAAGTGATGTGTTAGCCGAAAGCCCTCTTATGAAGGTGTCAGATGCATTAACAGATATTGCAGAAGTGAGTGTTAATGCAACACTTCATTTAGCTTATCAGACCGTGGCAAAGCGTCATGGTTATCCATGTGATATCGATGGAAAACGCTGCTCACTAGACTACAAAGCCTTTGCTGTTATTGGTTATGGCAAGGTGGGTGGCATTGAGTTGGGCTATGGTTCTGACTTAGATCTTGTCTTTATTCATTATCTGGATGAACAAGCAGATACGGATGGAACGAAGTCTATTACTGGCTTTGAGTTTGCTATGCGTGTCGCTCAAAAGTTTATGTCACTCATGACCACTCAAACGCTTGATGGTCGTGTCTATGAAATTGATACACGCTTAAGACCCTCAGGTGAGGCGGGTTTGTTGGTGACAAGTCTTAAGGCATACGAGCACTATCAGTTGAAAAGTGCATGGCTTTGGGAGCATCAGGCACTCGTTCGAGCACGTTCTATTGCAGGTGATGAGATGCTTTGCCAGAAATTTGAAATATTTCGCCGCGAGATATTGACTCAATCTAGAGATGAGGCTTATGTTCGTGAGGAAGTGTTGAAAATGCGTCAGAAAATGAAAGACCACTTGGGTTCATCTTCTGAACAAAAAAAACATGGTATTTTTCATTTAAAACAGGACGCAGGTGGTATCGTAGATATCGAATTTATGGCACAGTATGCTGTACTTGCATGGAGCGGGACGAACCCCGATCTCGCCCATTATTCTGATAATGTAAGAATTTTAGAAGATGCTGCTAAAGCAGACTGCTTATCCAGTGAAGATGCCACAGCATTAATTCGAGCCTATCTTCGTGAACGTGCCGAAAGCCACCGTTTAGCCCTTGCAAATCAATCCATGCAAGTAAGCGCAGCGGACTGGCGTAGTACCCGTGCGGTCGTTTGCAATTTATGGCAAAGATTAATAGACCCAACCGCCTCGGTTGAGTTGGATAGTGAATGATTTTATAACAATTTGGAGTGTTCCATGAATTTGGCTGATCGTGATGGTTTTATTTGGCAAGATGGACAATTAATTGATTGGCGTGATGCAAAGATTCACGTTTTAACACATACTTTACACTACAGTATGGGCGTATTTGAGGGTGTTCGTGCTTATGAAACTCCTAAAGGTACTGCCATTTTTCGTCTTCAAGACCACACAAAACGTTTGTTAAATTCAGCAAAAATTTATCAAATGAAAGTACCGTATGACCAAGCAGCGCTTGAACAAGCACAAATTGATGTTGTACGTGAAAATAAATTAGCTTCTTGCTATTTACGTCCACTTATTTGGATCGGTTCAGAAAAACTCGGTATCGCAGCAACGAATAATACGATTCATGCCGCAGTTGCAGCATGGGCGTGGGGTGCGTACCTTGGTGATGAAGCAATGGCGAATGGTATTCGCGTTAAAACTTCATCGTTTACTCACCATCATCCAAACGTGACGATGTGTAAAGCAAAAGCATCTGGTAACTACACCTTGTCAATTCTTGCTCACCAAGAAGTTGCACATTCTGGTTACGATGAAGCAATGTTAATGGACCCACAAGGTTATGTGTGCCAAGGTTCTGGTGAAAACGTATTCTTAATTAAAGATGGCGTTTTACATACTCCAGACATCGCTGGTGGTGCGCTTGATGGTATTACCCGTCAAACTGTAATGACGATTGCTAGAGATCTTGGTTATCAAGTTGTTGAGCGTCGTATTACACGTGATGAATTCTACATTGCAGATGAAGCATTCTTCACAGGTACGGCTGCTGAAGTAACACCAATTCGTGAATACGATGACCGTCAAATCGGTGCAGGCTGCCGTGGTCCAATTACCACTGAAATCCAAAAAACTTTCTTTGATGCAGTTCAAGGTAAAAATCCAAAATATGAACACTGGTTAACTTACGTAAAATAAGTTAATCCGTTAACATGAAAAGGCGAACTTTGGTTTCGCCTTTTTTATTTTGGGTTAGGGAGTTTTTATGCATATTGTCTATGTCTCTGATGGTAAAGCAGGGCATCGTTCACAGGCTTTAGGTTTGTTTCAGGCGATGCAAAGACAGCAGGCAAATGCAACTTTTGAAGAGGTCCTCATTTCTGATTTGCCTATTATTTCTTTAATTCAGGCTTTTTTCTCCTCAAAGAAATCCTTATTTAAACAAGCACCTGATTATATATTTGGAGTGGGAAGCCACACTCACTTTCGTGTCTGGTTACTTGGTAAAATTTTTAAAAAGGCTAAGACTGTTATCTTAATGAAGCCAAATTTACCTATTGCTTGTTTTGACTATGCTGTAGTTCCCGAGCATGATGGTATTTCTGCGAATAGCCGCGTTATTGTGACGCAGGGTGCACTCAATCCAATTCGTAATGAAAACCGTCATCAAGCTTCAAGAATTTTAATAACCTTAGGTGGCTCATCTAAACGACATCAGTGGAACCAAGAAAAAGTATTAAGCAGTGTTCAAAAAATTGTTGAGAATAACCCAGACTCTGAAATTATTCTGACGACTTCACGCCGAACGCCAACAGAATTTATCGATATTTTAAGACAGCAAAGTTTTGCCGAGCATTTACAAATTTTTCCGGTTGATCAAACCCCTCAAGGTTGGATTTTTGAGGAAATGCAAAAAGCAGAAGCGGTATGGGTAACAGAAGATAGTGTTTCTATGATTTTTGAAGCACTTACTGCAGGTTGTCGAGTTGGTGTGATTGCAATGGACAGGCTCAAACAAGATCGTATTACAAATTCGGTTGATGTGTTACTAGAGAAAAAAATTATAGCAAATGTATCTGATTTAAATTTGCTTCCTGAAGGACAGGTCTTGCAGGAAGCAAATCGGGTTGTGCATCAGTTAACTAAATGACATTGGTCATCATCATGACCTGTATCGTAGTTGACTGTTTCTGATGTTGCTAAAACTTCTCTTGGATATGTTTTGTAGTTTGAATTAAATAACGATTTATCTTGAGATATGTTTTTACAGTGGATACCTCTCATATCTAAGAGTGTAGGTAATATATTAATTGAGCTAATCGCACTACTTTGCTCTTGAGAAAGAATACTAGCCATCTGTGGATGATGTTGTTTCCATGAGTTTGAGCTCCACATAATTAAAGGAACATCAAAATTATTTTTCATATCTAAATGCAGTGAGCTATTTCCTTTACATTCTCCAAGATTCAATCCATGGTCAGATGTATAAACTAAATTGGCATCTACATTGGTTGCTTTTAATTTTTGGATAACTTCATTAAGCAAGTAGTCTGTATAAAGTACAGTGTTGTCGTAAGTATCTTTAAATTTATTAAATTGTGGTGGATAGCGTTTTGTAAAATCTGCATGTGAACCATAAAGATGTAACACGATGAATTTATGTGGTGTTTTTTCTGCCAATGCCCGGTCAAGTGATTTGAGCAGTTCTGCGTCGTAATGAGTTTCTAGTGATGCTGAATATGAATGTTGTGTCAAAAATTGGGTTTCTTGAGCAGAAGAAGCGTAAGCTGAAACAAGAGAATCATATTCTCCATATTGAGATTGTGCGCTAAACCAATAAGTTTTATAGCCTGCTGCATTGAAAGCATTGACAACAGAGGGGCTTAAATTATCAGTACCGTTTAGCTTTCCTGTTAATAAGGTGGGTACAGATTTACTGGTCATATAAGAACCTGAAATCGTATTATTAAATAACCATAAATCTTGTTTATATTTTGCCAGATAAGGTGTTGTATTGTTTTTTGTATAGCCAAACAAACTTAAACGATCGCGCCGTGCGCTTTCGCCAATCGCTAATACCGTAATGGTAGGCCGAGTTTCCTTAATCTGTGTGCATTCAATTTTATTTTGTGTTGCGATGAAGTCTTTTACTCGATCTACCTCAAGGCTCGCTGCAGGTAAGCCAAGAAGTAAATTTAAAGGATAAGATTGTTTAAAATGACGATAGATATTTAGAAACCCTTGATCAGGGTCAGGTGCTTTAAAGTAGCGTTGAATGGGTGAAAAAATAAGACATAAAGCTAAAATACGCAGCCATATTGGGGTTTGTAGTTTTTGATTTGGAATAAAATAATAAAAGAAAACCAGAGGAATGATATAAGCAATAATCAAACCAATTGCTAAAGGAAGATCTAATGTCGATAAATAAACTTTACCTTCAGTTGTAGAGCTTCCCAGAATTGTGAGCCATACTGAAATTTCAGTTGGGGCGTTATAGGTAATTTCGTAATAAAGAGCAAAAGGGCTTAAGAGATAAATAGGTAAGCTAAACCAGAAAAAACGGCGATAATGATAAATTAAAAAAACGAAAAAAATGAGTGGATACAAAGCTTTTAAAAAGCCATCACCAGAAATAACGCACGATGGAATAAGGAGCATAAAGCAATAAAGAAAGAACCATAGCTTTCCTGTCTTGAGTCGAAAAATCACGCCAAGCTATTCCAAGTGTAAAAGCGCGATATCATCCTATATTTTGATAACTGGGTCTACAAAAATCAGGCATGATATAATATTTTGATTGATCTCCAGAATTAATGGAATTGTAGAGTTTAGAATGAAAATATTGCATATCGCAAATTTTGGCTTTAATAAACAAGGCGCGCATTTTTACTGCACAGACCGTAAAATTTCTGCCGGATTAATTGAAAATGGCCATTTCGTTTATGATTTTAGTTTTCGCGATATGGCTCGAATGGGCACCATTTTTAAAACAAAAAAACTGGGTGCCAATTGGGCCAATAAAGAAGTCTTAAAAGTCGTCAATAACATTGAACCTGATTTAGTGCTTATTGGTCATAGTGACTTAATGAGTCCAGATGTTCTCAGACAGATTAAGGAATCTTATCCAAACACTAAAATTGCATTTTGGTATGTTGACCCGCTTTATCTAGAAAGCAAACTTGGCTTTGTAAAAGCATTCTCGCCGTATTTGGATGCTATTTTCTGCACAACAGGTGGCGAATATCTACAAAAATTAAAGCAGCCTCATTTAAGCGTAGCCTATCTGCCAAATGTGGGGCATCGTAATGTAGAGACGCTACAACAGTTTTCAAATGCTAACACCGACAAGACCTTTATTTTTTGTGGCGTGATCTATAAAGAACCTGAGCGTGAGAAATTCTTAAAAGACTTAGCAGATGCACTGCAACAATGTCATGTGAACTATCAATATTATGGTTGTTTTGAGCAACCTGGTGTTTACGGTAAAGCTTATTATAAAGTTCTATCTGAAACAAAAATGGGACTTAATTACTCACGCCGTAATGATGTAACCTTGTATAGTTCTGACCGTATTGTACACTTGACTGGTAATGGTTTACTCACTTTTAGCCCAAGAATTCCTGGCTTTGAAAAACTCTACACTGAGCAGGAAGTCGTTTATTTTGATGATCAGTTCGACTTGGCTAAGAAGATACAATTCTTTGACCAAAACCCAGAGCAAGCTGAAAAAATAGCGAAAGAAGGGTGGGAGAAAACACGTAAATCTTTCAATGCTAAGCGTATCACCCAGTTTATGGTTGAGGTGACATTTAAGCAGCCCCTTTCAGAAGATTATGAATGGTCACATGAGGTTTATGCATGATGTGGTTTTTGTACGTTGCGGTAGGCCTAATAGCACTTGCTGCACTGTTATATGTGCTGGGTAATTATACTTTTTGGCTTCCTTTTCGTTCGAATAAACTACCACGCATTGTGATGTTGCATCAGGTTACACCTAAAGATGCAGCCTCTGGCATGAATATGCCTCCTGAAAAGTTTGAACAACTCTTAAAGTTGTTGACGCGTAAAGGGGCTACTTTTTGCTTTGTTTCTGAGCTTGAACAATATCGTAATCAAAAGAATGTCGTTGCTTTAAGTTTTGATGACGGCTTTATGGATAATTATCTTTATGCCTATCCATTACTCAAAAAATATAATGCAAAGGCTACCATTTATTTGGCGACGCAAATTGAAGGAATCGAAAAGCTAACTTATGAGCAAATTCATGAAATGGCAAATTCTGGTTTCATTGAATTTGGTGCACATACCCAACATCATGTGAACTTACTTAAGCTTGATGATCAAACTGCTTACGATGAAATGCTTCAGTCTAAACGTGACGTTGAAGCATTAGTTGGGAAGTGCCCAAGCTTTGCCTATCCATTTGGTCGATTTAGCGAAAAGCACCAGAAAATGGCCGAAGAGATTGGCTTTAAAAATGCTGTATCGACTCGAAAAAAAATCGAAGCCTATGAAGCTGTTAATCAATTTAATATTCCACGTGTCAGCACGCATGGTGCCATGAATGCTTTACAGATGCGTATCGCCCTTGCTAAAGGACGTTATAAGTTATGAATAAAATTCCATGTAGTGTCTATATTGTCACTTTAAATTGTGGTGCTTGGTTAGAGCGAACTTTGCAAAGTGTAAGTGAGTTTGATGAAGTTATTATTTTAGACTCAGGCAGTACTGACAATACTTATGAAATTGCACAGCGCTTTGAAAATACAAAAATTTCTCACCAAGACTGGCAAGGCTATGCGGGGCAGAAAAGTTTAGCTTTAGCAAAATGCAGAAATGATTGGGTACTCAATTTAGATGGTGATGAAGTCTTATCTAACGAGTTAAAGCAAGAAATTATTGAGACCATTCAGCAGAACAAACTTGATGCTTTAATCACACCAATTAATGATGTGTTCTTAGGTGTTCCTAACAGTAAACATACTAAAAAACATGCAAAGGTGCGCTTTTTCCGTAAGTCTAACGGGCATTATGACCTTGCCAATAAAGTCCATGAAAATGTGATTGTAGATGGTGAGTCGCAGCGCGCTCAACATGATATTTATCATTATGGCGAGTCGAGCATTTTTGTTAAAGTCGAAAAAAATAACCAATATTCCAATCTAAAAGCATTAGAGAAATACCAAAAAGGAAAGTCTCCGAGTGTTGCTAAATTGGTTCTGGTGATGCCAGTGACTTTTATGAAGTCTTATTTTATTCGCCGTAGTTTCTTGAATGGTTGGCGTGGTTTCGTAAATAGTATGATTAACGCGTTTTATGCTTTTCTAAAAGAAGCCAAACTGTTTGAACAGACAATGAATAAAGATAAAAATAAGTAGGCAAGCTATGAAAATTGTTCAGGTATTGGCAACTAGCGGTGGAGTTGGTGGTTTAGAGCAGCATACTTTTAATCTTGTTAATGAGCTCGCTTTAAACCATGAAGTACATGTGATTGCACATCCTTGCTATGCAGACAAGTTTAGCTCAAAAGTACATTTTCATGCTGTCGATTTTGCCCGTAGCCGCTGGAACATTTTTTTACTTTGGCAACTTAAAAATCTTATCCAGCACATTCAGCCCGCTATTGTGCATGCACAAGCAGGAAAGGCGGCTGAATTAATTGCTCGTATTAAGCCATTTTTATCTGGTCCAAAGTTTGTGACGACGGTACATGGTACTAAAAAGAATAAATCTGCCTATTTGGCGGGTGATGCGGTTATTGCGGTAAGCCAAGCATTGACGCAAGGTATTCCAGAGTCGAAAGCACACGTGGTTTATAATGGAGTTTATCCTCAACCTGCTCTTACAGCAGAAAATAAAGAAAAACTACTTCAGTCGATCCAAAAAGATTTGGCTGAGCTGGACTCTAGCAAAAAAGTTGTCATGTGTATTGGGCGTCTAGAGCCAGTAAAAAATATCAGTTTACTGATTGAGTCGATGCAACAGATTAATGCCAATTTATGGATTATTGGTGATGGTTCACTTCGAGCAAGTTTAGAAAAACAAGTCAGTGAATTGAACATGCAAAATCGAGTTGCTTTTCTAGGGTTTAGAACTGATGCTCGAGATCTGATGCAATTTGCTGATGTTGTAGTTTTATCATCAGATCGTGAAGGTTTTCCGCTCGTGATGGTAGAAGCTTTACAAGCTAATAAAGCAATGGCTTCAACCAAAGTGAATGGTGTGATCGAATGGCTGCCAGAGCAATATCTAGCAGACATTGGAAATGTACAAGGCTTAGCAAAAGCAATTCAATTTGCACTTCAACCTGAGGCTCAAAACGACTTTAGCCCTTTGTATGCAAAAGCCAAGGCTGAACTGACTGTACCAGCCATGGCTGAGCAGACGCTTAATATTTATAAGCTGCTGCTGAAAACTTAATTATTTTTTGGCGTAAGGCGAATGGCATCAAGTACCACGAAGTTATCTTCGACATTAATGGTATGGCAACCATCATCTGCCTGATTCCAGTCTGGTAAAACCACTTCTAATAACTTTTCTTCATAAACTGTCGGGCTAAGCTGAGTAATCGCTTTTAATTCGATATTGCCCCCATAACGCTTTAAAGAATCTTGGCTTGGTCGAACCAGTTGCTCTTTATAAATAAAAGGTTTACCCGCCATACGGAATTGTTGACTGCCTCGGCATACTGGATTCATTGGATGCTCTTGCCAGTTCGGATTTAAAATATCTTCGGTAAAGAATAGATCTAAACGGTCACCAAATTTCTTACAATCACGACGCGTTGAAGTAAAAAGATACCATAACCCTTCATGATAAAAAGGTGTACTGTCGACCGCTTCAATACCTTCAATAAGATTAGAGTGTTTTTCCCATCTCAATGGAAACTCTGTACATTTCCAAAGCTCAATGGTTTTGTTTGCAGATGTTTCTGGAATCATGTACCAGACATCTTTTACTTTAAATACACATGGGTAAGAAAGATGATAGTCGAGTTTTAGAATAGTCTCAGGTGGGGTGTAAGTTCCGTCTTTAAATACTTCCAAAACAGAAAGAAAACCGACAGGATGTTCATCATCCACTTCTTCAAAGAAAATAAAATGACGATTATTTTCACAAGCATAAAAGCTATCTGCAAATGTAAACTTTCTAGGCGAGTGGATCTCAAAGAGTGAATCTAATTGCTCAAGTGTTGTAAACGGTTGTTCTAGCCAGCCAAAACGCATATACCAATGAGAGTTAAAAGATTTTGCTTTTTTTGATTGTTGGTATTTGTACCATTTTTTTTGAATCAGGCGATTTAGCATTAAATTTTACACTCGATATAACTATAATTCGATACACTATCTTTGAGTCATTTTACCATTTGAATGAAATGAAAAAATATTTAATCAGTATTGAATCTGCTAATAGTGATCGTTTGAAGAAGCTGTACTCTCAGGCAACATTTTACAACTATAAAGATGAGTTTAAACAGTTCGGGGTAATTGGTAAAAACTTAAGCGTTAGTGAATATTTTCAACAAGGTGTAGCAGGCAAGAAAAAACCAATGACGCCTGGTGAACTTGGTTGTGCCATGTCTCATATTGCGGCGTTAAAAGATTTTTTAAGCTCTGATGAAGAATATGCCATTATTTTTGAAGATGATGTGATTGAACGTTTTGAAGTCGATTTTCAGGATTTAGAAAAACATATTAGTTCTTTGAATCTAGGTTCGTGCTTTTTCCTAAGCTTGGGCGGCATTCAAATGAAAATATGCAATCGTGTTCGTGGAAAATTTTTGTCAGAAGAGTTGTATAACCAAAAAATTCTAAAAGTTGATTATGACTATCTTGAAAAACTAGCCTATGCTTATGCCTATGTTGTAGATCGAAAAATGGCGCAGATGCTAGTAGATTATCATCAACCGTTAAAAATTTATGATCACTGGCAAGACCTTGTTGGTCGAGGTGATTTTAGTTTTTATGTCAGTTTTTTATTCGATCACCCGATCATTGAAAATAATGATTCGTTAAGCTATTTAGAAAAGGAACGTAGCTTAATTACTCCTATCTCACAAGATGACAGTGATTTGTTACGTTACTTAAGAGTTAAACTAAAGAAATATATACTTAATAAATATATAATTTAGTCATTCTTTAGATTTTCTTACTAATTTTATGGTTAAGCAAAAAAATATTATTATCGGGTCAGCAACTGGATACAGTTCTGACCATATTTCTTCTTTTGTATATTCTTTAAAAAAGACAGACTTTGATGGCGTATTGGTTTTAATTATATATAAAGAGCAAATGACAGAATTTGTTAATGCATTTTCAGATATCAAGACTTTTAAAATTGAATTTAAAGTTTCAACTATTGGGAAATTTAAATCGAAGTCAAAATATACAGGTATTTACAAATTTAAGTTTATAAAAAATATTTTTAAGAAAATTATTGGTTTAACTGTAAATGAAGCAATTCCTGATTCAAAAATAAAAGCACTTAAAATCACAGGCTATCCACATGTGAGTCGCTTTTTTGAATATAAGGAAATTGTAGAAAATCATCCTGATGCTTCGTATGTATTGCTAACTGATGTCCGAGATGTTTTTTTCCAAAGTAATCCTTTTAAAGATCTTAGCAAAGGGCTCTTTGTAGGAATGGAAAATCCAGATTATACGATAGGTACTGAGCAATATAATCAAAAATGGATCTTGGATGCATATGGAGAGGTTTTTTATAATAGTGCAAAAGATGAGCAAGTTTCATGCTCAGGTGTCACAATTGGAGATATGAACTCAGTTAAAGTCTATATCAATAAGATGATTGAAGAATTCTGCAAGCAGCCATATCAAAAAATGTCTGAAAGAATTTATGATCAGGCAATGCATAATAAATTATTAATTACCAATGATTTAGCAGACATAACTCGCTGTCAGCCATTTGAGTCTATTATTGTAACTCTTGGATTATATCCAATAGATCAAATTGCCATTAATGATCAAGGTTTTATTATCAATCGCAACCAAAAAATCATTCCTATTGTCCATCAACATGATAGACATCCGGAATTGATTCAGTTATGCGATAACTATATTGGGAAATAAATTTTAGGATTATCTAAACTTTATGATGGGAAGCGGATATTAATTTTTATCCGCATTTCCTTTTAAAACCATATAAATCAGCGCAACAAAAATAAGCAATGCACCTGCTAAGCTACTTACGCAGAAATAAAGAATACGTTGATTTGTAGTGATGTTAAATAATTCATTTGCAAGGATATAGCGCATGAAAAACCATTGCGCAAGAGAGAATACAATTACGATTAAAGCGTGTCGACGTACATCAGGGCGCATTGCCATAATGAATCACCAAGGGAGAAAAAGTGGTGATATTATGCCATTTGCCCACTTTCATCTCAATAGAGCCTGAATTAACGAAATTGTGTAGAAAAAATAAAAATGTGAATGAATTGTGAACTTTTATTAACATTAATAAATAGTAAAATCCCTTTTGTTTACTAATACTTTCATTACCTTGTTAATTTTGGCTTGGGGAGACTAATGCAGCCTATTGATTTTGTACTGATTTGGGTAGACTCAACTGATACTAGATGGCAGCAAGATTATATATATTATAAATCTAAAGAAACAAATATACAGGTGACGGAGCTTAATGAAGAGTGCCGTTATCGTGATTGGGACAACCTTCAGTACTGGTTCAGATCTGTTGAAAAATTCTGTCCTTGGGTACGAAAAATTCATCTTGTAACCTGTGGTCATTTCCCTGAGTTTTTAGTCAAAAATCATCCTAAATTGAATTTGGTAACCCACGATCAAATTATAGATCCAGTTTGTCTGCCTACATTTAATTCTCATGCTATTGAAATTAATATCTATAAAATAGAAGGGCTTGCCGAAAATTTTGTGTATTTCAATGATGATACTTTTATTAATCGACCTTTAGAACCTGAGTTTTTCTTTCAAAATGGTTTGCCTTGTGATGGTATTCGTCTGCAGTCCTTAATGGTGGTGGGGAAAGAGAACTTTTTGGGCGCAGTTGCTTTAACTGATGTTGCAATTATTAATAAATATTTTGATAAGAGAAAACTATTTAGAAACCATCCTTATGCTCTTTTTAATCATCGATATTCAATGAGTAATAATTGGGGAAATTTTTTAAGTTTATATAATCGAAAGTTCTCAAGCTTTTATAGTACTCACTTGCCTCAACCTTTTTTGAAGTCAGTTTTTGAAGAGGTTTGGAAAAATGAAGAGGCTTATTTAAAGGAAGTATCAAATCATCGATTTAGACAGCCTTTAGATGTGAATCAGTATCTTTTTCGGATGTGGCAGTTCTGTTCAGCCCAATTTTATCCAGTAAATATATTTGAACGGGGCCAAAACTTTAACTTAAAGCTACAAAATCTTCCTGAAATTAATCATGTGATTAAGAATGAGCAACTTCCACAGATTTGTTTAAATGATGATGAACACGTGGTCGATTTTGAAAAGCTTAAAACAGAAATTATTCAAATTTTTGACCAAAAATTTAAAACGCTTTCAAGTTTTGAAAAAGAAATATCTCATTAAAATTTGAAAATTACTCAATAAAAAACCCTGCAAGAGCAGGGTTTTTTATTTGAAAATCTAAAAATTATTTAGATTCTTCAGCTTTTGGCTTTTCACGTAAGCGGATGCCCAAGTCACGAAGCTGATTTGCTTCAACAGGAGCAGGTGCTTGTGTAAGTGGACATTCAGCAGTCTTAGTTTTCGGGAATGCAATAACGTCACGAATTGAAGTCGCGCCAGTCATTAACATTACTAAACGGTCAAGACCAAATGCCAAACCACCGTGAGGAGGAGCACCGTAACGAAGCGCATTTAATAAGAAGCTGAATTTCTCTTCTGCTTCTTCATCAGAAATACCAAGCGCTTCAAAAATCGCTTTTTGCATTTCTAATGTATAAATACGTAGAGAACCACCACCAACTTCAGTACCGTTCAATACCATGTCGTAAGCAACAGAAAGTGCTTCACCTGGATTGCTCTTCACTTCTTCTACACTTGATTTTGGTAGAGTGAATGGATGGTGAACAGAAGTCCATTTGCCATCGTCAGTTTCTTCAAACATTGGGAAGTCAACAACCCAAAGTGGAGCCCACTCACAAGTTGCAAGATTCAAATCATGGCCAATCTTCACACGAAGAGCACCCATTGCATCATTTACAACTTTAGCTTTATCAGCACCAAAGAATACGATATCGCCATCTTGCGCACCAACACGTGCCAATAGTTCAAGTACGATCGGTTCAATGAATTTCACGATTGGAGATTGAAGACCTTCAATTCCTTTAGCGAGTTCATTAACTTTGATGTAAGCCAAACCTTTTGCACCATAGATGCCAACGAATTTGGTGTATTCATCGATTGCACTACGTGGCAATGCTGCTGCACCTGGAACGCGTAAAGCAACAATACGGCCTTTAGGATCTTTTGCAGGACCAGCAAATACTTTGAACTCTACTTCTTGCATTAAGTCTGCAACGTCAACGAGTTTCAACGGAATACGCATATCAGGTTTGTCTGATGCATAGTCACGCATTGCATCTGCATACGTCATACGTTGGAATTTATCAAATTTAACGCCAAGAAGTTCATCGAACATCTTCACAGTGAGGACTTCCATTAAGTCCATAATGTCATCGTCACTCATGAACGATGTTTCAACGTCGATTTGAGTAAATTCTGGTTGACGATCAGCACGTAAGTCTTCGTCACGGAAGCATTTCGCGATTTGATAGTAACGATCGATACCACCCACCATTAACAATTGTTTGAATAATTGTGGTGATTGTGGAAGAGCATAGAAACTACCATTTTGTACGCGACTTGGTACTAAATAGTCACGTGCACCTTCAGGTGTCGCACGTGTCAAAATAGGTGTTTCAACGTCCAAGAAACCATTGTCTTCGAAATAATTACGAATGAGGTTGGTCAATTTAGAACGGAAGCGTAAACGATCCAACATTTCAGGACGACGAATATCTAAGAAGCGATATTTCAAACGAATTTCTTCAGAAATATTGGTATTTTCATCATTTAAGGGGAATGGTGGAGTTTCAGAAGCGGCAAGAACTTCGATGTCTTTACCTAAAACTTCAATTTGACCACTCACCATGTTGGCATTTTCAGTACCTTCATAACGGCGACGAACACGACCTGTAATTTTTAATACATATTCAGAACGTGCTTTATCTGCAGTTGCAAATGCTTCTGGAGTATCTGGGTCAATAACCACTTGAACGAGACCGTCACGGTCACGCATATCAAGGAAAATAACACCGCCATGGTCACGGCGACGATGTACCCAACCGCATAGTGTAACGGTTTGGTCGATTTGGGCTTCAGTTAAAGAGCCGCAGTAATGAGTTCGCATCATAATGAAGATTATCCAAACTATATTGGCTGAAAAGACGGATGCGTAAACCGCGCACCGTCAAAAAAATAAGTTTTCGATTATGCCCTGTTGCATGGTTTGTCACAAGAAGTAGATCAAAAAACCGCAGAAATTAAGCGAAAAATGAGCAATTTGGCAGCAAGTTTTCCAAATTACCCCATTCTTTGTTGTCTATCCAAAAATAGGAAAAGTAAGCACCCTAAACTAAATGTGCTGAGCCAACCTTGCATAAACTCATTAATAGAACGGCCGGTGAAATAATAGGTATCTGAGTGCCAAACTTCATGGGGAATGTAGCGTGCATAATCCCAAAATGAAAATAAGCCTAAGACTGTAGATAGAATAAACAGAGACCATGCAAAAAATTTAATTTTTTTACTTACTGCCCAATGTTGTTTATGGCACTGGTAGTAATGAATACTCATCCAGCCTAAAAACGGTAATGCAAGAGCAGAGGAACCAAGTTGTAAAAGACGATACAAAGGATAGGGATGTCCAAAAAGATGCACAGTTGTTGCTAATACGTCTTTAAATGCAAAAGTTCGGAAGTCTGAGTGTGTTAAACCATCCCAAATCAGATGAGTGGCGATACCGATAATGAGCGCGAATATAATTCCGATAAAAAACTGGATAAAACGTTTAAAAGAGTCTAATTTCAAATCATGTTGAATACCAAAAAAACGGTAAACAACAGGCCGATAAACTAAATACCAAATGACACAAAACAATAAACCTAATGCAAGGTTTGGGTAGAGTAGACCTTTCCATTGATGAGTCAGCATGCTGGACTGAACTGTAAATAAGCGGTAAAGATCGGGTGTCATACTTCCAATTGCCAAAGCAGCAACTGGTAAAGTGTTTTGGCTAAGCTTAGATAGAGGCGGAGCTATAACGGCATGAGAGATTGTAAAAGGCATTAGAAATCAAAAATTACTCACATCATTTAATTGACCAGTCTAACGAATCATCTAATCAGAAATGTTTTTTATTGCAAAACAATCGAAATGTTATAATATAACAAAAAAATATGGGTCATTGACTATGCAGCTCAAAACACAGCTTTTTGTTCTCTCATTATTATCATTTTCTATTCAGCAAGTGATGGCAGCGGACGATACAAATACGAAGGAAGAGAAAACTGCCGAATTGGCAACAATTAAGGTTAAAGCCGAACCTACAGCGCCAATTAACAATACGTCTTTGGCAGAAGGGGCAACCAGTATTGGTAATGCCTTAAATGGTCAAGCAGGGGTCTATTCAGCTCAATATACAGGTGGGGTGAGTCGTCCTGTCATTCGTGGTCAAGATGGTACACGCGTTAAGATTGTACAAAATGGTGGCGATGTAATGGATGTTTCATCCGTATCGCCAGATCATGCAGTTACAGTTGATCCAAACTCTGCCCAAGATATTCAGGTATTAAATGGTCCTGAAGCATTATTATATGGTGCAGGTTCAGTTGGGGGGCTGGTAAATGTGGTTGATGAAAAAATTCCAACCAGCATGCCAGACAAGGGTTATCAAGGAAAAGCTGGTGTTCGCTATAACTCAGGTAGTGATGAATTACTTTATTCAGGGCAAGCGACAGTTGGTTTAGGTGATCATGTTGCGCTACGTGTTGGTGGTTTAAAGCGCGATGCCAATGACTATATCTTGCCTAAAGATTTACAAACAGATGAACGTCGTCAGGACAGCACTTTTGCCGAATCTAAAAATTATAATGCTGGACTGTCTTGGATTGGGGACCGTGGATTTATCGGTGCGTCATTTAGCCAACGCCATGATCAATACGGTATTCCTGCTGATAATGAGCTTTATAGTTCTTGTGGTCGTGATGGCTTGCATCTCGTGTGTGGAACTGGTGATCCATCAACAGATCATGGGCATGATCACGAACATGATGCTTCATGGATTAATCTTAAAGAAAAGCGTTATGACTTAAAAGCTGAGTTAAAAGACCCGTTTGCAGGTTTTGCTAAAGTTGCAGCGCAAGCGAGCTATACCGATTATCAACATGAAGAAATGCATGGCAGTGATGTTGGAACAACCTTTAAAAGCAAAGGTATAGATAGCCGAGTTACATTAGAGAATAATGCTTGGGCTGGTTGGACAGGGCAAGTTGGGGCGCAATATACCCAACAAAAACTAAATATTGTTGGTGATGAGTCCATTATGGACCCAAGTAAAACCCAGCGTTATAGTGTATTTGGTTTGCAACAAAAACAAATCAATAACGTCAATCTTGCGGTTTCTTCACGTATTGATCATCAAACCATCGACATTGAGTCAGATCAAAAAAATTACACGGGTACAGGATATTCGGTTGCTGTTACAGCAAGCTGGGAATTTATTCCGCAATACAAATTGTCATTTACAACATCACACCAAGAGCGTTTGCCATTTGCTCAAGAGTTATATTCAGACGGTGTTCATATGGCAACCAATACCTATGAGTTGGGTAATGATAACCTGAAAAAAGAACGCTCAAATAATGTTGAGTTAGGTTTGCACTTTGACAATGATCTCTTGAAATATAATGTAAGCGTGTTCCACAACCGTTTTGATAATTTCATTTATGCCAATACTTTAGATGAATACAAGGGATTCCGTCTCATTCAATATAGTCAAGATGCAGCGAAATTTTATGGTGTTGATGCTGATCTAAGCTACCAAATTTCACCTGTATATAATTTAGGGCTATTTGGTGATTATGTTCGCGGCAAAATTGATAATGAAAATGCGCCACGTATTCCTGGCGGACGTTTAGGTACTAAAGTCAAAGCAGATTTTGGCGATGGTTGGGATGGTTCTGCCGAGTATTATCATGTGTTTAAACAAGATGATATTGCTAATTATGAAACCAAGGGACAAAGCTATAACATGCTGAATTTAGGTGTTGGTTATAACGGGAAATATGGCAACGTTGGCGATTATCGTGTGTTCCTAAATGCGAATAACTTGCTGGATAGTCGAATTTATCAACATGAGTCTTTCCTCGCAAATGTTCCTCAAGTCGGACGTAATTTTACTGTAGGGGTAAACTTTAGTTTCTAAGGCTTAACACGAAACTAAACTTGAAAAATCAATCTAAAAGACCTAACTTGAAAGCATTAAGTTAGGTCTTTTTTATGCGTATTTTTCAACGAATTCATCAAAAAATAAATTGGTCAGGGCGTCGTTATATGGCGATATTACTTTGCGTTGTTGCTATTGCATATCTTGCATCGGCAATTTACCACACAGTAAAACCATTGCCACAAGGAATTAACTTTAGTGGCAAGCTTAGACATGCCGATGTCAAATTTTTAGCAGATAAAACCTACCTTGATGCAAAAGGGCAACAACAGGTTGATCAGCACATCTTTGATGAAATCTTGAAAATGATTGATGAGGCAAAAACTACAATTGTGGTGGATATGTTTTTGTTTAATTCAGAAGTGGGCGATTCAAAAATAAAGCAAAGACCACTAATGCAAGAGTTAACCGATGCATTAGTAAGTAAAAAAAGACAAAATCGCCAAATCCAGATTGTATTAATTACTGACCCAATTAACTCTGTGTATGGCGGCTTAAATCCTGAACATTACCGTCAGTTACGTCAAGCGGGTGTTGATGTGATTGAAACTAACTTAGGCCCTTTACGTGCTTCTAATCCCCTTTGGTCCGGTTTTTGGTACATCTGTTGTCAAAATATTGGAAATAATCCTCAAAAAGGTTGGTTACCCAACCCATTTGGGAATGGAAAAATTACATTACGCAGTTACCTAAACTTATTCAATTTTAAAGCGAATCATCGTAAGACATTAGTTGTTGATACTGATACAGGTTGGAAATCACTGGTGACTTCAGCAAATCCACATGATGGTAGTTCTAGGCACTCAAATGTTGCATTAGTAGTAACAGGAGCTACAGCCGCAGATGTTTTACAAACTGAAGCAGCGGTTGCTCGAATGTCGGGAAGTAGTGCACCCTCGCTCATTTTAGGTGATTTTGAAAAAGACGTAACCAAACCTCAAGTTCAAGTGTTAACTGAAGGGGCGATTTATCAATCTGTACTCAAATTGATTGATTCAGCTAAGTCGAAAGAACATCTTGATTTAAGTATGTTCTATTTATCTGAGCGCAAGATTATTCAGGCTTTAAAAAATGCCCAAGAACGTGGAGTTGTCGTTCGCGTTTTACTTGATCCTAATAAAGATGCTTTTGGCCGACAAAAAAATGGTATTCCAAATCGTCAGGTTGCTTCAGAACTACATGCTGCGGGTATTCCAATTCGTTGGTGTGATACACATGGTGAGCAGAACCATAGCAAAATGATATTAAAATATAATGCCCAGCAAGCAGAGTTAATTGTAGGATCTGCCAACTTTACTGCCCGTAATTTAAAAAATTACAACCTTGAAACTGACATGATGGTTATGGGCAAAGTTCAAGGTCAAGTCTTTAAAGATGCTCAAGATTATTTCAATACCTCTTGGTCAAACCTACAAGGTAAACAGATGAGCGTGGACTATGCGAAGTATGCAGATGAGTCGAAAGTGAAATACTGGATTTATCGTTTTATGGAATGGTCAGGGCTGTCGACTTTCTAATGACCATCTTTGGAGTTTTCCAAAAATGGCTTGTGCCTAGAGTCATCCACAACCTGCCCAAAATCTGAGATTAAATTGTTTTTGCAATAAAATTAGATAAGCGAAAACAGAGAACAGGTTTTGTGGATGACAAATGCTTTTGGTTACTTTGGGCGAAACCAAAGTAACGAATTAGCTACTACAACTAGAACTTAAAGCGGTAAGACTCCGTCTTGCTAATTAAAAAAGAGAATAAAACTTTGAATATTTTAAGGTGCTGGCGGTATCAACTGATCCAAAGTCTTATCATCTAACTTTTCCAATTCACTCAAATCAGTTTTAATTTTCCACTGCGACTCATCATCTACAGGATTTGGTAAACGTGCCTCAAGCCAGTCACAGACTACATCTGGGTTAAATTCAGGATGGTTACACTGAATAATCCACGATAAAAAATCTTTTGCTTCACCATTCATATAAGGCGGTGGAGAAACAGGAAAGAATAATGTCGGTAGGCGCTCATTCGTAGATAGATAGTTTAAAACATGCCCTAATTCTTGAACTGTTTGCCATGCAAGTGGATGTTCTACATCAATACTGAACTTAAACCACCAAGCATGTTCGCCATCTGCTCCATGAGCCATGATACGGGCTTCTTGTACGGTTGGAACTTTGCAAAAAAATTGATGAAGACGTTCAAAACTGATTTCAGACACAGCAATTGACCTAGCTTGAAAAATGCTAATGGTAGCATAGATACAGATTCTTCATATTTTCTTTATAGTCATTACAAACAATATCAATCAAAGTCATTTTATCCATGATTTCTCCTTGACTCTCTTTTAATCTAACTCTATATCAAGACCAAAAGGAAATACCATGAAAAAGCCAATCGTTATTGTACTTTCAACTTTAATGTTGGGTATATCTGCTACTGCGATGGCGGATTCAAATAATCGCTGGGATGATTATCACGGTAAAGACAATCGACATTCTGAACAGCGTTACGATCATCGTTATGACCACCGTGATGATCATAGAGCACCTGGTTGGTCAAATTCGGACCGTGGCAAACATTATGATAGATATGCAGCATTTAAACGTGGTGATCGTATGCCTGTAGAATATCGTGATAACCGTTACTTTGTTTCGGACTGGCGTGCACATCGTTTAGATGAGCCACCACGTGGATATCACTGGGTGAAAACACCGAATCAATATTTGTTAGTTGATTCACACCACCAAGTTTATCGTGTTCGTTAATTTTGAAATATAGAATATATAAATGGCCTCAATGTTGAGGCCATTTTTTTATGCTAATTCATCATCTTGTGGTTGAGGTGTTTTTAAAGGGGTAGTTGTTTTTGCATGTTTCTCTTTCATCACTGAAGGATAATTCCAAGATGCAAAACGAACCACCAAAATAGAAAGAGCTAAAATAAGAATTGAGCCAGTAATAATGACTTGGTCCATATCTGCTTTATGATCATGTTGGATATCTGAAATGAGTAGGCGGGTTAAGGCTGTAATCGCAACATAAATAAGAAAGCGTACAGGCATATGGTTAGTTTTAAAGTAAATTCCAACCATTGCTCCAAGTTCTAAATATATAAATAGCAATAAAATATCATCAATCGAAGCATACTTTTTGACGGTCAAAATTTCAAAAACAGTATTGGCTGCGGACCAAGCCACCATACATCCAATAATAAACAGGGCTAAGTAGTGGAAGACTTCTACAGCGTAATGACCAAAACGGTCAAGTATTCGCTCATATTTTTTAGGATCAGGCATAGTAATATCTTTTGTTTGCTTCATATGTTTAGAAATTAAACAAATTTCATGCTAATGGAAATAGTAAATACAAAATAAAAAAACGCCTGATTTTTCAGGCGCTTTTTATAAAAGTCTTAATTAAGATTGATTCGTGAAATAGTCTTCACTAAAGCCCATAATTAAGTCAGAACCTGCTTTGATTTTAGCAATACGTGCATCGATATCTGGCAAGATACGTTCAGCAAAGTATTGAGCTAATGCAAGCTTGTTTTGGTAGAAATCACCAGATTTATCTTTTGCTGCGGCTGCAATTTTTGCAAACATATAAGAGAAGCTGAGTAAACCAACTGCATGTAAGTAATCAACAGCAGCAGAGTTCGGGAAATCTACATTTTCAGCAGCTTGCTCAATAATAAACTGAGTGATTGCTTCAATTTCAGTTGCAGCATCTAAGGTTGCATCTTTAATAAAGTTCAAATCTGTGTCTAAGTCATTTGCAAAGTCACGAATTTCAGTGATGTATTCAGCAATGAATGCACCGCCACATTTAATGGTTTTACGACCAATTAAATCTTGAGACTGAACGCCGTTCGTTCCTTCGTAGATTTGAGCAATACGAAGATCACGGATACATTGTTCCATACCCCATTCACGGATATACCCATGACCACCAAACACCATCTGAGCATCTAAAGTTGCTTGGAATGCTGTGTCCGTGAGGTAAGCTTTAGCAATTGGTGTTAAAAGCGCAACGCGATTATTGGCTTTTTTCACTGCTTCTGCATCAGTTGAGAATTTAGTGATATCGAGCTGTTGACCTACATATACGGCAAATGCACGAGATGCTTCATTGTTTGCACGTACGTTTAACAACATACGACGTACGTCACCATGTACCAAAATGCTATCTGCTGGTTTATTTGGTGATTGAACACCTACTGCACTGCGGCCTTGTAAACGGTCAGTCGCGTATTGTGCAGCATTTTGATATGCAAACTCAGATGCACCTAGACCTTGAATACCCATTGATAGACGTTCGTAATTCATCATGACGAACATGGCAGCTAGACCTTCGTTTTCTTTACCAACGAGGTAACCTTTTGCTCCATCAAAGTTCATCACACAAGTTGCAGATGCCTTGATCCCCATTTTATGTTCAATAGAACCTGGACCAACATGGTTACGGTCACCTAAAGAGCCATCTTCATTTACAAGGTATTTCGGAACGATAAACAGCGATATACCACGTGAACCAGCAGGAGCATCAGGGGTTTTAGCAAGCACCAAATGAATGATGTTTTCTGCTAAATCATTGTCACCGCCAGTGATAAAGATTTTAGTACCTGTGATGTTATAAGTACCATCTTGATTAGGTTCCGCTTTGGTTTTAATAATACCTAAGTCAGTACCTGCATGTGGCTCGGTTAAGCACATCGTACCCGACCATTCACCTGAATAAATCTTAGGTAAGTAAGTTTCTTTTTGTTCTTGAGATGCATAGCTGCTTAAAGCCATACCTGCACCTACAGAAAGAAGCGGGTAGAGCATAAATGATGGGTTTGTTGCAAATAACATTTCATCAGAAAGAACGGTGAGCATTTTTGGCATGCCTTGACCGCCCCATTCTTCGTCGGCACCTAGGCCAATCCAACCACCTTCTGCATATTGACGGAATGCATCTTTAAAACCAGCTGGTGTGAACACTTCGCCGTTTTCGTAGCGAGCGCCTTCTTCATCACCTGTACGGTTTAATGGATGAGTCACGTTCTGAGCAAATTTAGCCATTTCTTCTAAAATTGCTTCAGCTGTTGCAGCATCTACATGAGCAAGTTTCTCATTAGACTGCCAAAATTGTTCTGCTTTAAATACATCATTTAAGATGAATTTCATATCAGCTAAAGGAGCATTGTAAATTGGCATAATCGTTCACCTTTTTTGTGCACATTGGCCTGTGCTAGATATCCTGTTAAACGAAATGGATATGGAATTTAAAGTGTAAATTTATCATTGATTTTATAAAAAAAGGACCGTCAAAACTGAGCAGTCCTTTTTTGTTTTTTAACATTGCATATCGCAACTAACTATGGTTAGAAAGCGAAATGTTCAGCATCTAATGACATTAATGGATCTAGACCACCCGCAATCACATCGACATGTGAGCGAACACGTGGCAAGATTTTTTTGAAGTAGAATCGAGCCGTTGTTACTTTTGCATTGTAGAAATCAACATCGGTTGTGCCTTCTGCTAATTTCTCTTGTGCAACAAGTGCCATACGAGCCCATAGATACGCTAAAGTGATATAACCTGAGAAGTAAAGGTAATCTACAGCAGCAGCACCTACTTCATCTGGGTTTTGCATTGCGCGCATACCAATTTGCATGGTGAGATCGCCCCATTCTTTGTTAAGAGCTGCAAGCGGCTCAACAAATTCTTTCATGGCAGCGTTATCTTTATTTGCTTCAACAAATTTGTGAACCATTTTGGTAAAGTCTTTCAGCATTGCACCTTGAGTTTGCAATACTTTACGACCTAACAAATCGAGTGCCTGAATTTCAGTTGTACCTTCATACAAGCATGAAATACGTGTATCACGTACGATTTGTTCCATGCCATGCTCAGAAATAAAGCCATGACCACCGAAGACTTGAACACCATGCTTAGCAGATTCAGAACCAGTTTCAGTTAAGAATGCTTTTGCAATAGGAGTCAATAAAGACAAGATGTTGTCAGCAAACTTACGCTCTTCTTCTGTTTCGCCTTTTTCAACGATGTCAGCGTACTGAGCAAGTAAGTAAACAAGTGCACGGCCACCTTCAGCAAACGCTTTTTGAGTTAAAAGCATGTTACGAACAGCAGGGTGAACGATAATTGGATCTGCATCTTTTTCTGGAGCTTTAGGACCAGAAAGTGAACGCATTGCTAAACGTTCTTTTGCGTAAGTTAACGCACCTTGGAAAGATGATTCAGATGCTGCTAAACCTTGAACAGCAGTACCAATACGTGCTGTGTTCATGAAGGTGAACATACAGTTCAAACCACGGTTTTCAGGTCCGATCAAGTAACCTTTTGCTTGGTCAAAGTTAATGACACAAGTCGCGTTACCATGAATACCCATTTTGTGTTCGATAGAGCCACAACGAACCGCATTACGCTCGCCCACAGTTCCATCTGCATTTACATGGAATTTAGGAACGATGAATAACGAGATACCTTTAGTACCTTTTGGTGCGCCTGGTAAACGAGCAAGAACGATATGGATGATGTTTTCAGCCATGTCATGTTCACCAGCAGAGATAAAGATTTTCTCGCCAGAGATTGCATAGCTACCATCTGTGTTTGGTTCTGCTTTAGAGCGGATAATACCTAAATCTGAACCTGCATGAGATTCAGTTAAGCACATCGTACCCGTCCAAACACCTGAAACAAGGTTTGGTAAATAAGTATTTTTTTGTTCATCAGAACCATGATGTTCTAATGTACGTACAGCTCCGTGAGACAAGCCAGGGTACATACCCCAAGACCAGTTTGCTGTACCAACCATTTCAGAAATTGCAATACCTAAAGAGTTAGGTAAAGCCTGACCACCGTATTGTTCTTCTGCTGATAAAGACGGAAAGCCAAGTTCAATATATTTTTGATAAGCTTCTTTAAAGCCTGTTGGAGTAGTCACTACGCCATCATTCCAAGTACAACCTTCGCGGTCGCCAACTTGGTTTAAAGGAGAAAGTTCATTTTCACAGAAGTCTGCCGCAGCTTCTAAATATTGATCAACCAATTCACGGCTTACGTTACCTTGGAAATCAGGTAATTTTGCATAGTGTTCTTCAGCATTTAATAATTCATGCAAAACGAATTGCATATCACGTAAGGGCGCTTTGTATTGTGGCATATCGGGTTCCTCAATACTGGTGAAACCAGAGTTATAATCTTAATCTATGATAATGTGCCATGAGGCACCTTGGACTATTACATCGTGCAACAACTTGCATAACTGTACAAGCACCTCAGGACCTTTACTTTGTGACTGCAAAGTCAAGAAAAAAATACTTAAACTATGTAAGTGCTTTGAGTGTAAACACTTTTGGTTATGTTTATATGATACAAATAGTCAAAATCGTAAATAGTTATGTATAAACAAAAGGCGCCTATCGGCGCCTTTTGTTTCATGATTTTTTTAGAATTATTTTGCTTGAGCTGATGCAGGAGCAGGGGCGTTAACTGGTGGTTGAGGGCGTTTTGGTTCAAAACGAATGTTACAAGTACCTTCAATTGTTTTATCGCCAACTTGAACATTTACTGGTTGTCCATTGGCCTTGCCATCACATGCTTTTTGGATTTGTTCAAAGCGAGCTTGACGTTCTGCACGGTGCTGTTCCCATGCTGCTTTTTGCTCTGGTGTGAATTCACGATGTTTCATACGATGATGACCTTCACGTGGGCCATCTTGCATCATGCCATGCTCTGATTTTTGCGGTTGAAGTGTTGATTGACAAGCCGCCAAACTACCCATAGTTACAATTGCCGCACTGAATAATGCAATTTTTGCCGTCATTTTCATATTTAAAGCCCTTTATGTTGTGTTTTAAGATGACTTACAGATTAGATAATAAAGATGTAGAAACAATGGAGAGTTTTTCTTTTCGTTGTTGGTTACAATGCCAAATATAGGGTAAAAATGAGAGAGTGCTTTTGAACGTTCTACGTGTTCCCATTGCATTGCGGTTATTTTTAACAGTCTTGCTCACTACATTACTTATTGCGACTGCAAGCTTGAGCGTTTTGCACTGGACAATGCAAAAGAACTTTGCCAAATATGTGGCCGACGTTGAAATGCAGAAGCTCGACCGCCTCATTACCAATCTGGGCGATGTCTATACGGTGTACCATGATTGGGGAAATGCGATTCAGGCACAAATTTTACAAATTGAAGGGACTGCTGCTCCCGATGATTATGATCGCCTCTCACAGTGGTGGCTTCGTCGCCAATATGATATTGCCATACAACAGCATTCTTTCGATGAACATGCCCTAATCAATATTTCACCTCAAGTTGCGCCGGCAAATAAAAATACTATTTTTAGTGATGAAGAGCTAAGAACACTTGAGAAAAATTTACCCTCTCAATATCAACCATTTGAAGGGTTAAGATTCCCTTTGAGTGCAAATCAGTTTCGCCCACGTGATGATAAAAGTAAATCCAAGAGGGGGAGCTTAAAAGATATTGAAACTCAAAATGGTAAGAAGCGATTTATTGCTTTGCCCGACCGTTTGGGGCTAAGTTCTCGTTTATCTTTATATGATGCACGGCATCAGTTTGTCGTTGGTGAGCCGCCGTCTTCAGATCAGATGTCTTATCGCCCGATTATCTTAAACAATCAAGTCGTGGGATATTTAGGCCTAAAACCAGTTTTAGATAAAGAAGATGCTTTAAGTATTAATTTCTTTAGTAATCAAAAGCGCTATTTACTCTTAATTTATGCTTTAACTTTACTCTCAAGTTTAGTTGCAGCGCTATTAATGGCGACTTATTTTAAAAAGCCGATTCAGCGTTTATTAAATGCAACAAATGAATTAACGAAAGGAAATTATCAACATAAAGTCATTATTAAGCGAAATGATGAATTAGGCGATTTATCGACCCAATTAAATCATTTAGCAGAAATTTTACATCAGCATGAAGAGTCACGGCGTCAATGGGTCGCGGATACTTCCCATGAGTTAAAAACACCATTGGCTGTATTGCAAGCACAAATTGAAGCTATGCAAGATGGAATCCGAAAAGCAACTCCTGAACATCTAGATGCAATGATGCGTCAGGTTTCAAGCCTGAAAAAATTAACACAAGACCTTGCAGACTTGGCACAGGCAGATGCACAACAACTCAAGTGTTATTTGAGTTCTGTAAACCCATGGGAAGTGGTATTACAAGAAGTTGAAAACTTTAAACCAAAACTTGAGCAAGCTGGTCTCGAAATTCAAGTTGAAGGAACAAGTTCTCCGCTATTATTAGACCGTGATCGGTTTAAACAGATTATTGTTAATTTAATTAGTAATAGTATTCGTTACACCGAAACAGGTGGCAAAATTCATATTCATACAGCTCAAACTCCTCAAGATTGGACGTTGTATGTCGATGACAGTCTATATGGTTTAAATGATGAGCAGTTATCTCGTTTAGGTGAGCGATTCTATCGCGTAGATGATTCGCGTACGCGTAGTACTGGTGGAACAGGGCTAGGCTTGGCTTTGTCTTGTAAAATTGCGCAAGCGCTTGGTGGTACACTCAGTTTTGAACATTCGCCATTAGGTGGATTACGTTGTGTGCTCACTTTCAAAAAGCAGAGTTAAATATAAAAGGAAAAATATCTCATGAAACATGTGATGTTGGTTGAAGATGAAGTCGAATTGGCACATTTGGTGCGTGATTATCTTGAAGCTGCCGGTTTTGAAGTAAGTATGTTTCATGATGGTCAAGATGCCTATGCGAGTTTTCAGCAACGTAAACCTAATTTAATGGTTCTGGATCTAATGGTTCCACGAATGGATGGTTTGACCATTTGCCGTAAAGTTCGTGAACAGTCAGATTTGCCGATTATTATGGTCACTGCCCGTACTGAAGAAATTGATCGTGTATTAGGCTTGAACATGGGTGCTGATGATTACGTATGTAAACCGTTTAGCCCAAAAGAATTGGTTGCTCGCGTACAGGCAGTTTTACGCCGTTTAGAACGTAAGGCAGAGCCTGAACAAAATGATTCTTTTCGAATTGATAAAGCACAGCAAAGAATTTGGTATCAACAAAAATCATTGAGTTTGACGCCAACAGAATTTCGTTTACTTGAGCTATTTTTAGAGCATGTAGGCCAAGTATATTCGCGTGCACAATTATTGGATCATATTAATCCTGATAGTTTTGATGTTGCCGATCGTGTAATTGACAGTCATATCAAAAACTTGCGCCGAAAAATTAGTGAAGCGGCTGAAACTGGTAATCGCCATGAGTGGATTCAAGCTGTTTACGGTGTAGGTTACCGCTTCGAATATCCTGAAGAATAAGCACTCACTAAAGTTATTCTGTGGATAACCACAATGTTATCCACAGAAAATGTGGATAGTTTTAAAGATTTTATGGATAAATTATAATCTTGGTATGATTCGGCACGAATTGCCAAATCTCATCTATATCTGCATTTCTAACAGCGATACATCCTAATGTCCAATCCTTATGTGGCATATAAGTCGAGCTAAAAGGCATAAATAAAAAGGATTTTGGAACTGATCCATGAATCATGATATCTCCACCCGTTGGTTGATTATGTTGCTTGGCATAAGCAACATCTTTCGTATCGGGATAGGAAATATGCAAAGATTTATAGAAAGCACTTTGTGCGTTTCGCCAGTCTATGGAATAAACACCTTCAGGTGTTTTTCCATCATTTTCAAAATTTTTGTGTCCTTCAGGGTTAAAGCCTAAACGAATAGGATAACGACGAATTACTTCCTGATTACTTTTGAGTAGAAGTATGCGTTGATTCTTAAACACTTCAATTGAGGTAATGGGCTTTGTCTTGATTAGATCCGAAATCTCTTCGTGTGAAAGAGCTTTATGGGATGAAGTAAAAGTTGGTAAATATTTTTCATAATTATAAAAAGTGATTCCCAATGGAATCATGAGAAGTGTACAAATAACAATAGATCTAATTTTCATATATTATTCTTTGATGCTTAAAAACTCTCTTAATCTACCACTAAGCGATTTAAGAGAGTTTTATGTTTTAAAAGATTAAGAAGAGCAACTTACTGCTACGTCAGGAACATCACTTGGTAATGGACCTAAATCTTCAGGTCTTTCTAAATCTGGTTGTTGAGTGTATGGCTGGTTAAGCAGCTTAAATAAACGATCTACTTCGCTAAAATCATTCCGTTCGGCTGCATCAATAGCGCGCTGCGCCATATGGTTCCGTAAAATATAAACTGGATTGGCTTTTTGCATATTCGCGTCTAGTTCATCGGTATCTTGATGTTCACGAATACTTTGATATTGGCTAAGAAACTCATCAAATTGTCGAATATCAAGGCAATCATCTCGTAGAACTTTATATTCTTTATTTTGAAGTCTGATAAAGCTCTGAGTGTAGTCAAGTTGTTCAGTTTGTAGAATTTTTAAAAAAGTAAAACTACAATCAAGACTGTCTTTATGAAAATGAGGTAGTCCCATTTTTTGACATAAACCTGTTGTGTAGTGTTCAATAAAAGTTGGTTCAAATTGCTCTAAGCAGGCGGCTAACTCTTCTTTGAACTTATCCTTTTGTTCAGGTTTGGCAAGAGGGATTAAATTATTTAACCATGTCCATAAATTCCAATGACCTATGCTTGGTTGGTTTTGGTAGGTGTAACGGCCTTGGTAATCTGAGTGGTTATTAATCCAGTTTGGGCGGAAACGCTCCATAAAACCATATGGACCAAAATCTAAAGTTGAACCTGTAATATTTAAGTTATCTGTATTCATTACACCGTGAGCAAAGCCAACCAACTGCCATTTCGCAATCATAATAGCGGTATTGTGAATTACGGCTTTCGCAAAAGCTAAAATAGGTTGTTCTGCTTCTAGGCATTCTGGGTAGTGCCATTCAATACATTTCTGAGTGAACTCTGGGAGTAAGTCAGGAGCGTATTGATTAATCCATTCAAAATGTCCTAAACGGATGTGACATTCTGATGTTCTTAATAGCATTGCACCGGGTTCTAGTTTCTCGCGCTGTACGCCTTGAGTAGAGGTGGTAAAACCTACTGCATGGCTAGAAGCTACTCCTAAAGCATTTAGAGCATGCCCAGCTAAATATTCGCGAACGACAGAGCGTAATACTGCTCGACCATCTCCCATGCGTGAATAGGGTGTTGGACCTGCACCTTTTAGATGTAGATCTATGGTTTGACCCTTTGTATTAAGAATTTGCGCGATGAGTAATCCGCGGCCATCACCAAGTTGTCCTGCCCATTGTCCGAATTGGTGGCCAGCATAGACCATAGCCAGAGAAGGAAATTCAGTGAAAGTACGCTGTCCGCTACAGATTTCAACCCATGCATTTTTTTCGTCTTCAGACCATTGCAATTCATCTGCCAAAGCAGTATTGAAATGGCCTGCTTTTGCACCACGTAAAGGCGATGGTTGTTGAACATGGAATAGTTTAGACGGAAGTGTAGGGTAGAGCGGATTAAACTGCATGGGCTTAGCAAAATAGAGAGAGCGGATTTTACTATACCATAGTTAAAAAGCAGGCATAAAAATAGCTCCCGAAAGAGCTATTTGAGATCAGAATTTATTTTAGTCTGACACCACATTGGTAGTCTTTTTAACACTACGCATGAGTGTTTCTAAGCATTCACGGTGATGACTTAGACGATGTTCAAGTAATTGGAAATCAACTTTAAGCTTGTGATCCATTTTATGAATCTTTTCTGCCATTGCTGCTTTTTTTACTTGTAACTCTTGTTCTTTAAGTTTTGCCCAATCATTTAAAGTATGGGTAAATGCTTCGTATTCTTGTGCAATACGTTGCTTCATTTGACTAATGTCAGCATTTACATCATGACCATAAATAGCAAGATCTTGCTCAGCATATTTAAATTTCATCGCTAGTTCTGCTTTTTTAATATTAAAGCTTGGAATACGACGTAAATTTTTAGCTAAACCAAGTTTAGAACAAGACCAAATTAACCATTTTGTTGGGTCATATTGCCACCATTTCACACCATTACGATAATCGTATTGGAAGATATGATGATAGTTGTGGTAACCCTCGCCCCAAGTGGCGATAGCTAACCAGAAATTATCACGTGCCGAGTTTTCGTCTGTATACGGACGTTTACCAAACATATGACAAAGTGAATTAATAAAGAAAGTCACTTGATGGCTAATGATTAAACGCAATAGACCACCTAAGAGGACTACACCCCATAAATCGCCAGTTGCCCAACCAATTAAGCCTAAAATACCAACATGAACTGCAACTACCAGTAAACCATAGTATTTATGTTGGAACATGACCAATTTATCATTGAGCAAGTCAGGTGCATTTTTAAAGTCAGGCTCAGATGGTGAATGATCGCGGATCATCCAACCCATATGCGCATACCAAAAACCACGCTCAATTGAATATGGATCTTCATCAACATGATCAACATGTCGATGGTGAGTACGGTGACCAGATGCCCAGAACAAAATACTATTTTGCACGGCAAATGTTCCACCAATCATTAAAAGAATTTTAAGTGGTAACGACGCTTCGTAAGCTCGGTGAGCCCACAGGCGGTGGTAACCAGCAGTAATCCCCATACTACTTAGAGCTAAAAGAAAAAATAAGCTTACCCATGCGCTTACACTAAAATCATAATAATACGCGTAAATCGGGATTATTATTGCGGCAAGAATTGGTAAACCAATTAAGGTAATGCTAGCGGTCCAGTTAATTGGGGCTTTGAGTGGGGCGGAAGTCATATCCGGCAGCGCTCCTAGAATCCTTGTTAGACAAGGTACAAAGACAAAACGACATAGCAAAACCAATCATCAAGATATATTGCTATTCTATCCTTCATATTAGCACGTGCTTAGTGAGAATCACTAACATTATTGTACAGATGTATTGAAAGAACGGTAACAGATTTAAACTATGTCACAGAGTTTTTCAAGCAGGAGAAGTTGTTTAATGAACGTACAACGATTGAAAAAAAAGAACAGCATTGATATTGCAAGAAAATTATCATTGAAGTGTATCTTGGTCACAATCAGTCTTGTATTAGCCGCATGTCAAAGTGCACCCGACCAAAATACAAAAAAAGTTCAAACAAGAAAAACAGTTCATCATGTTCAACCTCCAGTTGTAAAAAAGAGAGTGAGTCCTGATGGCATTCAAGACATTGATTGGCAGATTACTCAGATTAATGGTCATAAGGCCAAGTTTTTTAGCCAGTGGCCCGTTCTTTCTCTAAATTCTGCTGTCAAAACGGTATCAGGCCATACAGGCTGTAACAGGGTTTTTGGTCGATATACATTTGATTTTAGTCAGCAAAAACTTGATATGCAGGTCAATGCAGGACATCTAAGTTGTTCTGGTGCGTTGGCCCAAGAAGCAGAGTTAGTCGATGCCTTACAACGTATTCAACGCTTTCAGTTAGTGGGTAATACGTTATATCTGCTTGATCAGAGTGGGCAACGCCTCATTCAGGCACAAAAGAAATAAAAGGTGGTTTTACCACCTTTTTTATATTTAAAGCGCTTGTAACATAGCGGTGGGAATATCTGTAATCAGCCCCTGTACGCCTAAATCACGTAAAGATTTAGCTCGCTCTATGTCATTTACTGTCCAAACGCTAATGTTTAGATTTGCTTGTTGAGAAAGTCTAACTACTTCATCAGTTGCTAGTTGATCATGCCAGCCAATGTGTACACAGCCATATTGATGAGCAAACTCAATAGCCGTTGCTCCAACAGGTAACTCAATGAGTAATCCACGCTTAAACTGTGATTTATTTTGCTGTAAGGCCGATAAAATTTGCAGGTCAAAACTGGTGATAGTGACTACTTTTTCATAACCCTGTAGCTCAGCCTCAAGTTTTTGAACCAGTCTTTCTGCTAAAGCCATATCTCTTACAGCTTTAACCTCAACCTCAATATGATCAAAATTATCAAGTAGAGTCAAAACTTGTTTAAGTGTAGGCGTTGGTTCTGAACTTGGCCAGTTAGGCCAATTTTTACGATGATCAACCGATAATGCTTGGGCCAATGTAGATTGCTCTACAATTTGATCGAGTCCAGCTGTACGTAAGAAATTATCATCATGGATTACGACGAGTTCTTCATCTTGAAGCTGACGAATGTCGAACTCAACACCACGAATACCTAACTCTTGCAAATGCTGAAAGCCACCTAATGTATTTTCAGGAGCTTCTTGGCGTGCGCCACGATGACCAATAATGCGCATAGTTTTCTTCTATCTAATATTATTTGTTATGACCTCATAAATATTAGAGGTCATTGTTAATCTAATCTATTTTTAAATAATCTCATTAATATTTTTTTGCCAAAGAACTTCTTGTCCACCTTCAGCACGTTGCAAAGCTCGAGATGCAACAAATAGCCAATCAGATAACCGGTTAATTAGCTGTAGGGCAGTTGTCTGAATATTTTGATCACGTGCTTGTACAGACATGAGTGAACGTTCTGCACGGCGGCAAACGGCACGGGCCTGATGAGCATAGCTACAAGCTAAAGAGCCAGAAGGTAGAATAAACTCTTTAAGCATAGGCAAGTCTTCATTCATACGGTCAATTTCTTTTTCAAGAAACTCAATACAAATAGGCTGAAGTAAATTGTAGTTCGGAATACAAACCTCGCCACCTAAGTCAAATAACCAATGCTGAATCAGGCTCAGGCTTTTGTCCCACTCAGCTTTGTTGTTCATTTGACTGGCTGTGATTTGAGCCCGTAAAACCCCAATAATGGCATTCAGTTCATCGACATCGCCAAGTGCTGCAATGCGTAAATCATCTTTGGCAACACGAGAGCCATCACCTAAACCTGTTGTGCCTGAGTCGCCTGTGCGTGTATAGATTTTGCTTAAACGGTGTCCCATGATGGATATCCTGAACATAAAAAAGGGGGGTAATGTCGGTCAGAACATTACCCCGAAACTGGAGCTAAGAAAATATTTTTATAATAAAGTTTTGCTTAGTAGCTTAATGTCACACCAGCTGATGCAAGGCGGCCGCCGTTGATATACCAGTATTCCGGAGAGAATGACGATTGAGCATTATATGCAGTGTTATAACGTACATCACCAATATTCTGGATGTTCGTAAATAACTTTATATTTGAATTCATATTCCAAAAAGCATTTAAATCAACAGTTGCATAACCTGGAACTTTAACTGAGTTTTCAATATTTTGTGCGTTTGCTTTAGAGCGAGAGACTAGTGAAGCATTCACCCCATAAATACCATCATCATAGCCCGCAGTTAAAGTATATGTTTGACGAGGACGATAAGGCACATCTATGTCTTTATCTTTATCTCTAGCTTCTACATAAGCGTATTCAGCATTAACAAAGATATTATCCTTAGACCACTTTAAACCTATTTCCCCACCTTTCATATCCGCTTTATTTAAGTTGATATATGTTGTTTTACCATTTATAGCACCATAACTAATTAAATTTTTAACATCTGTATAGTAGCCAGAAAGATAGGCAGAAATACCATAATTAAACTTCTGATCTATACCAATTTCATATGACTTGCTTTCTTCAGGTTTTAGATCAGGGTTACTATAAAAATCATAGCCGTAAGAGCCATATAAATGTTCAAGGGTTGGTGCTTTGAATGCAGTACCAATGTTAGTGTAGATACTTGTTAGAGGAGAGATTTGATAACGAATAGCAGCTTGTCCAACAGTATGGGTACCAAACCAATCATTATCTTCAACTCGAACACCAACCTGAGTATGAATACCATTATCGTTATATTGATGTTGTAAATAATAGCCTGTAGAGCTGATATCTCTTACCGCTTCAGGAGATGAGCTAGCATCATATTTTGATCGATTGTATGTAACACCCCCTAAAATATTCTGATTTGGTACAAAATTCCATTTGGCATTTATGTCCCCTTCATCAGAGGTCGTATTAAAGTGGCTTTGATAAATTACTTGTTCGATTTTATCAAGATAATGAGAATAGCGTGCATTTAAGACCAAATCAGAAGAAGCCTTATAACTAGCCAGCCAATTTACTAGACGATTTTCAAAATTACGTTTTGCATTATTCGTTGAATAGTTCGTAGTATAGTTATTCGTACCTTGATTTTGGTCAATTGCTAAGCTTGTGTTAATTACATCATTACTATAACCAACTTTTGCATTATATCCTTTTTGGTCAAATGCTGCTTTTTCACTTTTATCTTGTATATTGATAATACTAGTACCATCAGTCTCCATTCGTTGACCACCGATACTTGCATAAAAACCACTATCATCTACATAATCTGCATTTACAAGTGTCTTATAAGTACGGTTTTCACCATATACACCTGTTAAACTTGCTCCAGATTTTGTTGGATTGTTTGAAATTAATTGTACTACACCACTAATAGCATCTGAACCATATTGAACAGAAGCTGGGCCTTTTAAAATTTCGATTTGGTCTACATCTGATAGGTTAATAAATTCAGGTGAAACAGGGCCTAAGCCGTTTTGAGTATTTAAGCGAGCACCATTTTTCAATAATAATGTCGAGCCCGTTTGTCCACCACGTAAAGATAGGTCTGTGAGTTGACCAACGCCACCAGATTGTTTTATATAAATAGACGCATCTTTTTGTAATACATCAGATAAATTTAAAACAGGGTTTTTTTCAATTTCTTGTTTAGAAATTACTGAAATACGCGCTGGAACTTCACTGGCTTTTTCAGCGCTTTTTGAAGCAGTGACTACAATTGGATCAAGTTGAGTTGCGTTCGTTGTATCTTCAGCAAAAATAATAGGTGAAAACCCCATCGCAATAGCGATAGCCCCTACCAGACGAGTAGGTTGAAAAGACTTAGACATAACATGCTCCATACATTCACCCCACGTGAATGATCGGGTAGATAGATGAAACAAGTAGGTCTCCGGACTTCAGCGCCATATTTAATTTATGGACATATTCACCTTCCCACATGACTGCAGTGGTGTAAGTCGATATCGACTTACAAAATATGCTTTACATTGTTACCGTTGCGGGGGCAGTGCCGGACTTTCACCAGCTTCCCTAAAGCTTTAATTGCTTACACTTGCTTCCAATTTTACGCAGTATAAAGTGCCGATTTGCTTCGTACAATGTCATTTAGTCCAATTCCCAGAGAACTTTTACGCAAGGGACAAAAATTGCATTACAATGACGCTTATTTTAAGAAATGGTTGTAGTTTAGGCAGATCATGAGCCCCTTAAACCAAAAACGTACACGAGCAAAAATCTGTGGAATTACTCGCGCGCAAGATGTTAATGCAGTAGTCACTGCTGGAGCAGATGCGATAGGTTTTGTTTTTTTCCCGCCAAGCCCAAGACATGTGACAATTGAACAGGCACAAAAATTAGCAAAAATAGTTCCGCCCTATGTACAAATGATTGGTTTGTTTGTAAATGCGAGTGCTGCTGATATTCAAGCTGTACTTGATTGTGTTCCCTTAGATGTATTACAACTACATGGCGACGAAACTCCAGAACAGTGTCAGGAAATAGCTCGCTATTGCAAACGTCGTTGGTATAAAGCCATTCAGGTTAAACCTGATCTTGATGTTATTGCTGAAATTCAAAAATATCAGGCGGCTGGAGCCAGTGCTGTACTACTTGATGCGTGGCATCCTGAACTTAAAGGGGGCACAGGACATCAGTTTGACTGGTCTAAATTCCCAAAACTTGATATTCCATTAATCTTGGCAGGTGGTTTAACCCCTGATAATGTCATTGACGCTATTCATACTACAGGTGCTTTTGCAGTAGATGTGAGCGGAGGCGTAGAGTCCGCAAAAGGTATAAAAGACCAACAACTCATTGAACGATTTATGCAAGGAGTCCAACGTGGATCAGCAAAATAATGTGATTGACTACACACAGTACCCAGATGCTGCCGGGCATTTCGGTATCCATGGCGGACGTTTTGTGTCAGAAACTCTCATGGCGGCATTAGAAGATTTAGAAAATCTCTATTCTCGTATGAAAAATGATGAACAGTTTTTGGCAGAATTCGACCGTGACCTCGCCTACTATGTAGGTCGTCCTAGTCCACTTTATCATGCTGAGCGATGGTCAAAAGAGTTAGGTGGTGCGCAAATTTATCTTAAACGTGAAGACTTGAACCATACAGGCTCACATAAGGTAAATAACACGATTGGTCAGGCTTTATTAGCGAAGCTTTCTGGTAAAAAACGTATTATTGCCGAGACAGGTGCTGGGCAACATGGCGTAGCAACTGCAACAATTGCAGCACGTTTAGGCCTTGAATGTGTCGTTTATATGGGTGCAGAAGACGTTAAGCGTCAAGCGATGAACGTTTATCGTATGCGTTTGTTGGGTGCGACTGTTGTACCAGTACAAAGTGGTTCTAAAACGCTTAAAGATGCCATGAACGAAGCGATGCGTGACTGGGTAACCAATGTTGATAGTACTTACTATGTAATTGGTACAGTTGCTGGTCCACATCCATATCCTCAACTCGTACGTGATTTCCAGTCAATTATTGGCCGTGAAGCACGCAAACAGATTTTGGAACAAGCAGGCCGTTTACCAGATGCATTGGTTGCTTGTGTAGGCGGTGGTTCAAATGCAATGGGCTTGTTCTATCCGTTCTTAAATGATGCCAATGTGAAAATGTATGGTGTTGAAGCTGCTGGTTTTGGTATTGAAACTGGTAAGCACTCTGCACCATTAAATGCAGGGCACGTTGGTGTGTTACATGGTAACCGAACCTACTTGATGAGTGATGAACAAGGTCAGATTATTGAGACTCACAGTATCTCGGCAGGCTTGGATTATCCGGGCGTAGGACCAGAGCATAGCTTCTTGAAAGATATGAAGCGTGTGGAATATGTACCGATTAATGATACAGAAGCTCTACAAGGTTTCCGTGATTTAACTAAAATCGAAGGGATTATCCCAGCACTTGAAAGCTCGCATGCAATGGCGTACGTCTCTAAACTTGCGCCGACAATGTCTAAAGATCAGATTATTATTGCGACTGTTTCTGGCCGTGGTGATAAAGATTTAATGACAGTTGCACGCATTGATGGCGTAGAAATGGTTGAGATGTAAGAGCACAAAATGCCAAGTTTGTTTATGGTGATGTTGGGCGGACGTCATGCACGTGCCAATACAGAAGTTCATGATGTTGTTATGGCAGTAGGGGACACTTTGGAAGAAGTTTACCCTCAACTTAAACAGGCTTGGTTTGGTGAGACTCAAGGGCTGCATATCGATGCTTGGGCCAAGCTTTCAGGTGTTAGTTCTCAAGGGCAGAACTATCAAATCCAGTTTTCAGATGCAGCGCCGTCAGCTTCAGATTTAAAGTTGTATTTGATTAATCTGGGTGGATATACACCCAATGCTTTCGGCGAGTTACATAGTTATCATTTGATTGTTGCGACAGATGCTATGATGGCAAAACAGTTAGGTAAGCAGTTCATTGATCAAGAATGGCATAAACCCCATACCGACCGTGTTGTAGATATTGATGATTGTATTCCGATTGACCATATTGCAGGGCGTTATATTCAGCTAGTGCAAGGTGAGTCCAATCCAACAATTTGGGAAAATACTTATATAGATCTCTAACTGTTCTTAAAAAAGGCTTAAAGTTAAAAATAAAATATAAAAAGTTGCTGATCTCTTATATAACTCGCTCAAATCGCAACTTTTTTGTAGCACTATTTACAATTCATCTGCTTAGACTAGAAGCTCAACATAAGCTCTTTGGAGTAATCAAAAATGGGTCTTTTAGATGAAGTAGGTAAAATTGCTGGTGCTATTATCGCGGAACAAGGCGTCGATAAATTAGATCCAGATGCAGGTTTCCTAGAAAAAGCAGCAGGTGCTTTTGCAGGCTATGAAGCCGCAAAGATCGCTGAAAATAAATTGGAAAATAAAGATAGTGAGCAGGAATCAGAGCCAGAGCAAGAACAACCGAGCGATGATGACGCTTAATTTTTAGAAATTGAATTCCACACTTAAATCATTATTAGTTGAATCTGATGTTATTAATGAATCGGACCACAACTGTTTAGACAGACCCTTAAAGAGTTTAAGTTATCTTATATAGATTTAGGTGAATATCAGAAAAAAGAGCATATCAGTATGCTCTTTTTTTATAGCTTAATAAAAGCCATTTGAAGATCAAACAGATGTGGTAGCCAATTGGTCGGGGAACAGTCTATTATTACTTGATAGATGAGCAATAAATCACCGGATAATGAATAATGGATTTAATTCAAGAAAATGGACAGCCTCATTATGGACGGTTTGAATCTGTACCATCAAGCATTCATATACAACGATATATCTATAAAACCCCTTATGGCAAAGTCTTAAAAGGTTGGCGTAAGCAATTAAAGTATAAGAAATTTAAATTCTGTGGCATTCAACATACACATTATACTATTGGTTTGGCAATTGCAGATATTGGTTGGGTTGGGCACAGCTTTTTCTATATTTACGATCATGAAACAGAGCAAGTGATTGAATGGAATGCGATTCAACCTTTAGGTCATAAAACCTATCTTGATGAACAACCTTTGTTTAATCAAAGTTATTTTTCTAAATCGCCCTATCAAATTGATATTCAGCATGCGAATGGGGTGCGTTATATCCGAGTGACTAAATATGGTGAAATCTGTCTGAGCGCCCGTATTTTCTGTGCAGGAACAGATATCTTAAGTTTGTGTACACCAACAGGTATTAATGGTTGGACCTATACCCAAAAGCAGGCCACATTGGCTGTAGAAGGGATGTTTATTAATAAACAGAATCAAGTTGTACAATTTGATGAAAAGACATTTGCCTCTTTAGATGATACTTGTGGTTTTTTACGTCCAGAAACAGCTTGGTTTTGGCTTTCATGTAACTTTTGGGATGGGCAAGGTCGACGTATTGGTTTGAACTTAGCCTCTGGTGTGAATGAAAGTTTTGGTAATGAAAATTGTTTGTGGGTGAATGGTGTTTTATTTCCATTGACGGATGTTTTATTTGAAAAAGTAAATGATGAGCGTTGGCACATTCGTTCTTTAGATCAAAAGTTAAACCTAGAGGTACACATTGGTTGGTGCCGATATGAAAATATCAATTTAAGAATGATCGGAAGCCAGTTCAATCAGTGGCAGGCTAAAATTAGTGGCACGATTGAGCATGAGGAAACCGATAGAATTAATTGCAATGCGCAATACGGTCTACTAGAACAACATTATGCAAAATGGTAACAAGCAGGTTATAAACCTGCTTGCCAAAATGCTTCTCCAGCTGCAATAGGATCATTCGTCTTTTCGAGTGTTTTAATCCAAACAGGGTACTGGCGAATCACAGGATGCTGACTTGGGTGAAAGTCTTTTTTGAACCAATCCAGATATTGGCTTTTCATAGCTGTTAATGTGCCATTTCTGCCAAAGAACCAAGGTAAGCCTTTGAGAGTCATTAATAGTCTTTGTCTAGAACTAAAGCCATCACACTTCAACATGATATTGGTGCGATAGAGCGTAAAACCAAACATAAGTACTGTCGTAAGAGCTAATACAAAGCGACGAGTCGACTCTGGAACTTCACCCACCTGTTTCATTACATCAAAAGCAACATCACGGTGTTCCATCTCTTCAATTGCATGCCATGCAAACAGTGCTCGAACATAAGGGTGTGCATTTTCTAAAGTCTTTTTATGGCTATAAAAAGTTTCAGCCATTAATGCTGTTAAGTGTTCAGCCGCCGCTGTCATCGCAATATTGTATTGTGGTGAGCGTTTGGTGAGTTCAAAACGAAAAATCTTTTTCAAAGTCGTGGTGAACTGGTCAACTGGCATGCCTTGTTCTTTCATGAGCTGATTCATTTTGTCATGAGCCATACCATGTTGAGCTTCCTGTTTAATAAAGTCTGCCACTCGTCTTTGAAGCTCAGCATCATCAATCTTGTCGCGAAACATACGAACACATTCAATAAAGTAACGCTCACCATCTGGAAAAGTTAAGCTGAGGGCATCAAACATACGGGTCAGAAAAGGATCATTATTAAACCAAAAGCGAGGTGCTTCGTTTAAATGAAAATCTAAATCTTTACGTACAACGGGATTAACCTGATAAGCAACATGTGCGTTCATATTTTTATTTCTCGCATCTAACCTTTCCCTAGTATGTCGCGACTGGTCGGCTTTGTTTTGACAGTTATTGCCAATTTTTATACAGTTTGCGACAAGATGGCATTAGAAAAAGGATGAGCCATGCAGGATTTCACGATTTCCAATGGTTACTTTTACCTTTGGAATACGTATTTAAAAGAAAAGGGGATGGATTGGCGGTCATTAAATTTAACTGAAACCCAAGCTCGCCAAGTTCAAAATATCTTATCTGCATCTATTGATGCTCAATCATCGTTAACTTTTTTTCTTGAGCTTTTAGAGCTCACCGAATCTCGACTACAAGTTTCCAATTTAGCTTTGGAAATGGCTGCCTGTATTACACCTGCCAATTTTGGTGTGCTGGGCTACATGGCATCACGAAGCGATAGCCTTGCTCAGGTGCTCGAATATGTCATGAAGTTTCATCGTCTGGTGATTGATGGTGAGCAAGTCGTGCCTATGCAAGTTGAACAAGACGCTTCTAAAATTCGTTTGTATTGGCCGTTGGTAGATGACAGTAATATCATACTTTGTGAATTGACCTTAGCAGCTATGGTGCAGCTTGCTAAACAAATTGCGCCATTACACGATTTTCTCTTGCAACAAGTTGAGTTCGTGCACCGTGCACGTGGCCCATTAGTACACTATCAGCGTTTCTTCCAATGCAAATTAGCATTTGAAAAACCTTACTATGCATTAACTTTTGCAAGTGAGGGGCTAAGTATTCGTCCGCAAGATGCAGACCCAACCTTAATGCAACTTTTGGTGAAACAGGCAGAAGAGGCATTAGCTCAGCGTAAAATACATACAGATTTAGCTCAGCAAATACATTGGATCGTACATGAATATTTTAAGCAAAGGCAGCAAGCCCCAAAAATAGAAGATATTGCCATCGAATTGAATATTTCAGTACGAAGCTTGCAACGCCAGCTACAGTCATTAAACACTTCATTTAAATTAATTTTAGATGTAGAACGCATGAGACGCTGTGAGATATTGCTGAGCCAAAATGAAAGCTTAATTTCTATTGCGGAGCAATTGGGATATTCAGATCAGTCGGCGCTTGCCCGTGCTCATAAAAATTTGACAGGACAAACCTTATTAACACGGAAAAGACAATTACAGCTAACCCATAAAAATGCAGTGAAATAGTCTTTTTGTGGTGATTTTCTATTCAGATGACAATCTAATAATGGCTCGAAAATAGGAAGCTTTGATCATTGAGAAAAGTTTCAAAATATTGATAAATGTACCCCATGGGTTGTATGAATCATACAATCGAATATCGCCATAACGTTAGAGCTGTTCAATGGACAAAAAATAGCGTTAAAATGCGATGTTCTTGTATTTCTACAAACAACTCCTCAATTTTAAATAATTCAAGGAAAGCACAACCCTATGTCACGTCTTGCCACCCGTTTTGAAAAGCTTAAGTCCCAACAACGTAAAGCGCTTGTATCTTATGTCATGGCGGGTGATCCACAGCCGCAAGTAACGGTTCCGTTACTGCATAAAATGGTTGCGGCAGGAGTAGATGTCATTGAGCTTGGTTTACCATTTTCAGATCCAATGGCTGATGGTCCGGTAATTGCGCTTGCAGCTGAACGTGCGCTTGCAGCAGGGACTAACACATTAGATGCTCTTAATATGGTCAAGGAGTTCCGTGAACAGGATCAGGATACACCTGTTGTTTTAATGGGTTATTTGAATCCGGTTGAAGTAATTGGTTACGAGAAGTTTGTTTCTCATGCGAAACAATGTGGTGTAGATGGCTTATTACTGGTGGATTTACCACCAGAAGAGTCAAAAGAGTTTGGTGCCGTGTTGAAGCAACATGACATGGATCAAATTTTCTTGCTCGCGCCAACTTCTACAGACCAACGCATTCAACATGTGGCAAATCAGGCAAGTGGATTTATCTACTATGTTTCACTCAAGGGTGTAACAGGAGCCGCAACATTAGATACGGCAGAAGCTGCTGCACGTATTCAAAAAATCAAAAATGCCACTGATATTCCAGTAGGTGTTGGTTTTGGTATTAGTGATGCTGCTTCAGCAAAAGCAATGGGTAGCGTTGCTGATGCTGTGATCGTAGGTAGTGCTTTCGTTAAAAATTTTGCAACGTTGGCAGCGGATGACGCTGTTGAACAGACGGTGAATAAAGTCAAGGAGCTTCGAGCAGCGCTCGATGAGTTAGTATGAATCAAGAAGTGAAATCAGGGAAAGTTCTTAGCCCTGCGACCCCATGGACAAAACGTCCGGTTCCAGGTATTGAAGTCGCAAATGAGCAACAAATTCTCAAAGCAACATTTACTGAGCCAACCATTGAATGCCCTGAATGTCATGCTCTAGTGACACGTACAGCAATCTCTTTCAATGCGTATGTTTGTCCGCAGTGTGATGAACACTTACGTATGAAAGCTCGTGATCGTTTAAACTGGTTCTTCGATAACGTTGTAGCTGAATTAGGGCAAGAGTTTAGCGCGAAAGATCCGTTAAAGTTTGTCGACACCAAGCCATATCCAGAACGTATGCGTGAAGCTCAAAGCAAAACTGGTGAAACAGAAGCTTTAATTGCCATGCAAGGTAATTTAAATGGCGTTGATATGATTGCTTGTGCTTTTGAGTTCGACTTTATGGGCGGCTCTATGGGTACTGTAGTAGGTGATCGTTTTGTGCAGGCTGCTGAACTTGCTATTGAAAAACGTCAGCCATTGATCTGTTTTGCAGCTTCTGGTGGCGCACGTATGCAAGAAGGTATGCTGTCTCTTATGCAAATGGCACGTACTTCAGCGGCGATCCAAAGATTAAAAGATGCAGGCTTACCTTATATCGTAGTGTTAACACATCCGGTGTATGGCGGTGTAACAGCTTCTTTAGCAATGTTGGGTGATATTCATATTGCTGAGCCTAAAGCGATGATTGGCTTTGCTGGTAAACGTGTAATTGAGCAGACTGTACGTGAAACTCTAGAAGAACCGTTCCAACGTGCTGAATATTTGCTTGATCATGGTGTAATCGATCAGATTGTTCATCGTCATGCTTTACGTGATACTGTATCTCGACTTGTATCGAAATTGATGAACTTACCTTGAACCCACAAGCTCCACTTTCAATAGACTCTTTAGATACATGGCTCAATTATTGGAGCCATGTTCACGTTACAGGGATAGATCTTGGTCTGGAACGTGTAATTCCTGTGGCAGAAAAGCTAGGTGTAACCCAGCCTGCTGCCAAAGTTTTTACAGTAGCCGGAACGAATGGCAAAGGCTCAACTACAACCACACTAGCTGCTATATTAAATGAGCAGGGTTATAAAGTTGGGTTATATCAGTCACCCCATATCTATCGCTTTAATGAGCGAGTCAAATTAGGTGGAGTCGAAGTCGATGATCAAAGTCTGATTGATGCTTTTGTTCAAGTTGATCAGGCTCGTCGCGATTGTGATTTAAGTTTATCTTTTTTTGAAGCAACCACTTTGGCTGCTTTTGTCATTTTTAAACAACAGCAATGTGATGTATGGGTGCTCGAAGTCGGTTTGGGCGGACGTTTAGACGTCGTTAATGTAATTGACCCCAATGTTGCGATTATTACTAATATTGGTCTAGATCATACCGATTGGTTAGGTGATACCATCGAGAAAATTGCTTTTGAAAAAGCAGGTATTATTCGCCCACAAATTCCGGTTATCTTTGCTGGTGAACAACTTTTACCTCAAGCAATTCAAGATAAAGTAGCAAGTACGCAAGCAATTTTATATACCGTTAATCGTGATTATTTTTATAAACTCGCCGATGATGCACAAAACTGGTACTTTGCTTCAGAAGGAATAACTTTAAAGCTTCCTTTAGGTCGCTTAGCCATTGAAAATATTGCAGGGGCGGTTGCTGCAATTTTAAATAGCGGACTTGAAATTTCTCAGCCTGCTTTAGAAAAAGGTATTCGAGCTGCACGCTTAGCAGGGCGTTTTGAAGAACGTCAAGTGGAAGGGAAAACGGTAATTTTTGATGCCGGACACAATCCACATGGTGTTGAATTTTTGTTAAAGCAATTGCGAAATTTCTTAGAATACAATAAACAGTACACAGAAGTTGTCGCAGTATTTTCAATGCTGGCAGATAAAGATATAAAATCAGTAGTCGATTTGTTGAAACCTACTGTTTTACATTGGAAAATTGCTGAGTTGAATGTGCCGCGTGCTGCACCGATTCAGCAATTGAATGATGCCCTACAAGGCCAGACAGTACAACAATTTGGTAATATCAAAGAGGCTTTTAAATCAGCGCTTGAGCAAACAAATAACAATCAGCTGATTTTGGTCTGTGGTTCGTTTCATACTTTAGAAGCGATTTGGGAGTATTTGGAAGAATGTCAATGAATAACAAACAACGCTGGATGGGTGGCGTTGTTTTATTAGGTGGTGGTGTTTTATTGGCAGCATTACTTCTAAAAGGAAATGAAGAAATAAAACATGTGGGTGCTCAACCCCAAACCTCAACATCACCGAAACTACAAGCCAAACCAAAGCAATCAGCTCAAGAAGGGCAAATGGTACAACTACAGCCTCTAGCGGTTGATGTTGCAACAGAAAAGCGGTTGCTAGAAGAACAGCGCCGTTCACGTGAAAAAGCTGTTGCAGAACAAGAAGCACGTGCAGCAGAGTTTTTAGCAATGCAACAGCAAGCTGAGGCTGATGCTGCTCGTAAAGCAGCAGCAGAGTACGCTGCGGTTAATGCACGTCGTACAGCAGCTCAAGAAAGTTCAGATAACATTCCGCCTGAAGTTGTCGGTAGCGATGGTAAGGTTAAAAATTTACAAGCTGATGTGAATAAAAAATCTGTAGATAGTAAAAAAGCAGAAGCTGATAAAAAAGCAGCTGAAGCAAAACGACAAGCAGAAGCTGATAAAAAGGCAGCTGAAGCAAAACACAAAAAAGAAGCTGATAAAAAGGCAGCTGAAGAAAAACGCCAAGCAGAAGCTGATAAAAAGGCAACTGAAGCAAAACATCAAGCAGAAGCTGATAAAAAGGCAGCTGAAGCAAAACATCAAGCTGAAGCTGACAAAAAGGCAGCTGAAGCAAAACACAAAAAAGAAGCTGATAAAAAGGCAACTGAAGCAAAACACAAAGCAGAAAACGAGAAAAAAGCCGAGGCTGAAAAAGCGCGTGAACTGCTGGAAAATGGTGATAAAAAATGGATGGTGCAAGTTGCATTGGCTGCTAACCAAGCAAATGCAGATTCAGTTGTTTCTAAATTACGAGCTAAAGGCTACAAGGTAACCACGAGCCAAACTAGCAAGGGAATCCGTATTATGGTTGGACCAGCGAAAGACCGTGATACAGCAGATGCAGCCCGTAAGAAAATTACGTCTGATTCAAGTTTAAATATGAAATCGGCTTGGGTCATTGACTGGGTACCATTAGATCAGCGTTAATCTGATCTAATGTTTACTCAAGATGTAGTTAAGATGGGTTTGACAGTTGCTGTTGAATCCATTTTACATTTTCAGGGGTAAATAAATGGTCAATATTTTTCCAGATAATATGATAACCATAACCTCCTTCTTTCATTTCTTTAACCGCATCATCAATTGCCCAATTCTCAAAAATAATTCGATACATGGCAATACTAGCCCCTGTACGGTCTGAACCATGATAGCAGTGTAGTAAAACACGTTGATTATTCTGCTTGGCAATCTTAATTTGTCGCATGACTTCTAATAAGTCTTGTCGGTCAATTGCCCATGTATTGATAGGAATATGCACAAGGTTGAAATTTTCATTTTTAAAAACCAAACTATCTGAATCCTTGGCTCTTAGATTAATAATCGTTCCAATTTGATGATGTTTTAATTCGGGAATCATTGTGATATCAGGTTGCTCACTACGAAAAACATCATCGCTTACTTGATAAAAATTCTGGGCTTGAGAAACTAAAATTCCCCAATCTTTAGGTCTCTTCGCTTGTGTAATACTTTCATGTTGCATACAACCTTGTAGGCTTAAACATAGAATAAGTGCGATGAGTGAAATTTTTTTCATGTTTGGTACCGTCGAAGGTCATAGGGATCATGGGCGCAAATGATTTCAATCGTTGGCTCATGTTGAGCTAAATGCTGTAAGCGTTTGAGGTTAATAAGACGTTTCTCATTATCTTCTGCAAATGTTTTTTCCAGCAAACTGAGTGATCTTAATTTATTTTTAGGGTTTAACTCCAGATGTGAATAGTATGCATCTCCACAAAATAATAACCATTGGTTTTGTTGTTTTATGGCAATGCCACAATGACCAGCCGAGTGACCCAATAAAGGCACCATTAAAATTTCATCTTGAAAAAGAGGAAAGCCTTTTACTTTTTCTAGATTAAACCACGCTTCACCTTGCTGATATTCAACAAAGTTCCAGTAGCGATGGTCTTTATATTGATTGGTTCTATAGCGAAGTTTGCCTTTGAAATTTGGAAGTTGGGCTGCGTTATATTCTGCTGCTAAAACATGCACAGTGGCATGAGGAAAATCTGAAATTCCACCTGCATGATCAAAATCAAGATGAGTGACAAAGATGTGCTGTACATCCTTAGGATTAAACCCGAGCTTTTGGATTTGTTGAATGGCACTAAACTCAAGATTAGGCTCGATTTTACCTAAACGGTTGACGAGTGAGCCTAAACGCTGCTTCATATGTAGGTAGTCTTGTAATCCAAAGCCTGTATCAATGAGTACAAGCCCACGATCAGTTTCAATCAGAAGACAATGACATACGACTTCAGCTCGTAAACCTTTTTGTCCAAAGAGTGGGGCACAAACTGGGCACATGCTGCCACACTTTAAATGATGAATTTTATAGATCATGATTTTATTTTTTATACCGAATCGTTTCGAGTTATAACTGATCTGAGTAGTAAAAACCATGGATATTCAATACATAAATAAAAAGCCATCGCGTTGGATGACTTTTCAGGATAAGGATATTTATTTCGCTTAGGATTTATTAAGGCTTGCTATGCACTGGGCTTATTTGAAATTTTCTGATGCTTGCCTACGCGCTTCGCTTGTCTTGCGCTTCGATTAAAGCCTTTTAAAAGGCTTTAATCTTGCTCAGGCTGTGGTGTGAGGCGTAAATAAGGTTTAACTGCTTTATAGCCTTTAGGGAAACGCTGTTTAATTTCTTCTTCATCTTTAAGCGATGGCACAATAACGACATCTTCACTTTGTTGCCAGTTCGCTGGGGTAGCTACTTTATGCTTGTCAGTTAATTGTAATGAATCAACAACACGTAAGACTTCATTAAAATTTCGGCCTGTTGAAGCAGGGTAGGTAATAATTAAGCGAACTTTTTTATTAGGATCAACAATCACTAGAGAACGAACTGTAAGCGTTTCACTGGCATTTGGATGGATGAAATCATATAGCTCAGATACTTTACGATCTTTATCTGCAATGATTGGAAAGTTTACAGTCGTATTTTGTGTTTCGTTAATATCGTTGATCCAGCCCTTATGAGACTCTACATCGTCTACTGACAAAGCAATCGCTTTAACATTACGCTTCGTAAATTCATCTTTTAATTTTGCTGTGTAGCCTAACTCTGTTGTACATACTGGAGTATAGTCGGCTGGATGTGAAAATAAGATTCCCCAACTATCTCCTAGAAAATCATAAAAATGAATAGTGCCTTCGCTCGATTCTTGTTGAAAATCGGGGGCAGTGTCTCCTAATCGTAGTGTCATGGTCGTTCCTTAATTGCTCATAATTTGTTATGTGTTCTAATGAATATGCAGCATTTTCTTTATGATTAAAATTATTGTTTTTGTATTTTATTATGAACTTTTTATATAAGTGTAAATATATATGACTAAAACTCACTATTTTATGTGCTTAATCAATGTAACTTTAAGGTAAATTTGCTAAATTAGATTTCTCGGAAGTTATGCTTAATAGATGAGCGTTAATGTTACATTTTTAAGTGCAAGATGCATTACGGGGGACTAGACGAATAATAAAACCATTCGTCTAACTATCAGATTTTTTTTAGGGGTTTTGTGCAAACCCCTTGTACTTCAAATTTCTGGCACCATAATAAACGACTGAGAAAAAGTTTATTCATTTGACCAAGCAAGATTTAGAGAGTTTATCCATGTTGGCAAGTCTGATCGGAGGTATCTTCGGTACAAAAAATGAGCGCGAACTCAAACGCATGCGCAAAATTGTTGAGCAAATCAATGCGCTCGAGCCGACGATATCAGCTTTAAGCGATGCAGACTTATCTGCAAAAACTCCAGAATTCAAACAACGTTATAATAACGGCGAAAGTTTAGATAAATTACTTCCAGAAGCGTTCGCAGTTTGTCGTGAAGCGGCCAAACGTGTAATGGGCATGCGTCACTATGACGTTCAGCTTATTGGTGGTATTACCTTACATGAAGGTAAGATTGCTGAAATGCGTACCGGTGAAGGTAAAACCCTTATGGGTACTCTGGCGTGTTATTTAAACGCTTTGAGTGGTCAAGGTGTGCATGTCATTACTGTGAACGATTATTTGGCACAGCGTGATGCTGAGTTAAACCGCCCATTATTTGAATTTTTGGGGCTATCTATTGGTACGATCTTTTCAATGCAAGGCCCGTCTGAAAAAGCGGAAGCTTATCTTGCTGATATTACGTATGGTACCAATAACGAATTCGGGTTTGACTACTTACGTGACAACATGGTGTTTTCTTTAGCAGAAAAGAAACAACGTGGTTTGCACTATGCCATTATCGATGAAGTTGACTCAATCTTGATTGATGAAGCACGTACACCATTAATTATTTCTGGTCAAAGTGAAGATTCTTCGCATCTGTATGCTGCAATTAATACGATTCCCCCTAAATTGCATCCTCAAAAAGAAGAAAAAGTAGCGGATGGCGGGCATTTTTGGATTGATGAAAAGCAGCGTTCAGTTGAAATGACCGAAATTGGTTATGAAACTGTTGAACAAGAACTTATTCAGATGGGCTTGTTGGCCGAAGGTGAAAGCCTATATTCAGCAACGAATCTCAGCCTTGTTCACCACGTTTCTGCCGCTATTCGTGCACACTTCTTATTTCAACGTGATGTTCACTATATTATTCACGATGGTGAAGTTGTGATTGTTGATGAACATACTGGCCGTACAATGCCGGGTCGTCGTTGGTCAGAAGGTCTACATCAAGCAGTTGAAGCGAAAGAAGGTTTGGAAATTCAACCTGAAAACCAAACTCTAGCAACCACAACATTCCAGAACTATTTCCGTCTATATAAAAAGCTTTCAGGTATGACAGGTACTGCTGATACTGAAGCTGCGGAAATGAAAGAAATTTATGGCCTTGATGTTGTGATTATTCCAACTCACCGCCCAATGGTACGTAATGACCAAAACGATTTAATTTATTTAAACCGTAACGGTAAATACAATGCGATTATTCAGGAAATTACGAATATTCGTCAGCAAGGTGTTGCACCGATTCTGATTGGTACAGCGACCATTGAAGCCAGTGAAATTTTATCTTCTAAGTTAATGCAAGCAGGTATTCATCACGAAGTGTTGAATGCAAAGCAACATGAGCGTGAAGCTGACATTATTGCTCAAGCGGGTAGCCCGAATGCAGTAACGATTGCAACCAACATGGCTGGTCGTGGTACTGATATTATTTTGGGTGGTAACTGGAAAGCGAAACTTGGCAAACTTGAAAACCCTACTGCTGAAGATGAAGCACGTCTGAAAGCACAATGGGAACAAGATCACGAAGATGTATTGCAATCAGGTGGTTTGCACATCATTGGTTCTGAACGCCATGAATCACGTCGTATTGATAACCAGTTACGTGGTCGTGCGGGCCGTCAGGGTGACCCTGGTGTTTCTCGTTTCTATTTGTCTCTTGAAGACGACCTTATGCGTATTTTCGCAGGTGACCGCGTAGTCGGAATGATGCGCGCGATGGGTCTACAAGAAAATGAAGCGATTGAACACAAAATGGTGAGTCGTTCAATCGAGAATGCACAGCGTAAAGTTGAAGCACGTAACTTTGACATTCGTAAAAACTTGTTGAAATACGATGATGTGAATAATGAACAACGTAAGATCATTTATTCACAACGTGATGAAGTGTTAGCTGAAAATACCTTAAAAGAATACGTTGAAGAAATGCATCATGAAGTGATGAAAGGCGTGATTGCTAACTTCATTCCACCAGAGTCAATTCACGACCAGTGGGATGTTGAAGGTTTAGAAAATGCCTTACGTATTGATTTGGGTATTGAGCTGCCAATTCAGGAATGGTTAGATCAAGATCGCCGTCTGGATGAAGAAGGTTTGGTTGAGCGAATCAGTGATGAAGTGATTGAGCGTTATCGTCAACGCCGTGCTCAAATGGGTGATGAGTCAGCAGCAATGCTTGAACGTCACTTCGTTTTAAACTCTCTTGACCGTCATTGGAAAGATCACTTAGCTGCAATGGATTATTTGCGTCAAGGTATTCACTTACGTGGCTACGCGCAAAAGAACCCTGAGCAGGAATACAAGAAAGAAGCTTTCAACCTGTTCGTAAATATGTTGGGCATTATTAAAACTGATGTTGTGACTGATTTGTCTCGTGTACATATCCCAACACCAGAAGAACTTGCAGAAATGGAAGCTCAACAGCAGCAGCAAGCTGAATCGATGAAACTTTCTTTTGAACATGACGATGTAGATGGTTTAACAGGAGAAGTCACTCTTTCTCAAGAAACTATAGAGTCTGCTGTCGATCAGCAAGCTTTCCCTGTTCCAGAAAGTCGCAATGCACCATGCCCATGTGGTTCAGGACTAAAATATAAACAATGTCATGGTAAGATCTAATCTGCCTTGATAAAAAAAGCAGAACAATTGTTCTGCTTTTTTTATGTTTGTAGTAAGCCTGTGAATAATGTTTGCAGTTTTAAGCATTAAATGCTATTTACTTCTCATCCAGAGTGTATGTTGGAAAGACAATGAAAAAAGTATTAAAACCTTTATTTTTAACTGTTCTTGCTGTGCCTAGTTTTGTCTTCGCAGCAGAAGCAGCTTCAGCCCCTCAAACGACAACGGTTGATAAAGTACTTGCAGCAAAAGGGCCAACTTCGGCTCAAGCGGTAGTGAAGCAAGAAAACACAACAGTGATTAGTCCGCGTACTGGCATTCGCTATACGTTGGGTAACACAGGTAATCGCCCAATTATTTTACAAACGACCGCTATTGCTCCGGCAAACTCGGCAAATATTAATCGTATTGTGGCAACTAACCCTGCTTTATCTGCGAAGAGTCAAGAAAAAGCGAAAGTTGCGTTAATTGGTGAAGCTGCTGTTGCTGGACCAGCTGCTGTTGCAGCAAGCAATGTAACAGCTCCAGCTGTAACAAGTAGCGTTGCTCCAGCAAATCCAGCAACAATAAATTAAGACATATATTTATAAAAAAACCAGTTCAATATGAGCTGGTTTTTATTTTTGTGTACTCTATTTTAACCATTTATAATGTAATCGAAATAGTAAATTTACTCTTAATAAGTCCACGTCAATAATTAAAAAAATTACTTAGTACAAACCAACCAGGTTGGAATTATAACTAATGAGAAGTTTTCTATATAATTTAATCCATGACTCTAGTAACTTTTCTCAAGCCTATTTATTATTACATGATTCATGTTAATACTATATAATTGAGTTATTACAAGAGGTTATTCATAATGAAATTTAAATTGAAATCTATTCTATATATTTTCCCCTTAGTTCTATTAACATCATTAAGTCATGCAGGGGTTTATCAAGATAAGTTAAATCAGTGTTTTGAAAGTTCTGTGACAGAACAAGAGCGAAAAGATTTAACGCAATGGATATTTTTTGCAATGGCCTCAAACTCTGAATTGTCAGGCTTTACTCGTATTTCTTCTGATGAGTTAATTCTTGCAGATAAAAAGATTGCTAAAATTTATGAAAGAATTTTGACACAAAATTGTAATATGGCTGTTAAAGATGTGGTTAAAAATGAAGGTACGAATGCTCTGGAAAAATCATTTGAATATTTAGGTCAGCTTGCCATGCGCGGTATGCTTGTTGACAAGAATGTAAATCAACGAATTGGAAAATTTGCCCAGTATTTAGATGAGAGTAAATTTAAGAAAGCATTTGAATAATTTAATTTGAAGATTATTTAAAACATCTATTTTTATAATTAGCTAGATAATCTAATTGCGAAAATAAAAAACCAGTTTTAATTAGAACTGGTTTTTTATTTTAAAATAGACATGATTTGGATATTTAAATCTGATTATTCACATCATCATTTTTTGTTTCACGAATGAATAAGAAAGCGATGAGTGATAGAAGTGATGCCGCAGTAAGATAATAACCAACTGCATATAAACCATAAGTTTCAGCAAGCTTAGTTGCAATAAGTGGTGCAAATGACGCACCAAAAATACCTGCTAAGTTAAACGTTAATGCTGAACCTGTATAACGAACTGAAGTTGGAAAAAGTTCAGAAAGAACGGTACCAATCGGACCATAGGTCAACCCCATAATCGCCAAACCTGTACATAAGAAAAGGAAGACGATTAAGGTATTTCCAGACTCTAGCATGCTAGAGAAGAATAAGCCGAAAATTGCAGCGGCAACACAGACGCCAATAGAAGTTGTTTTACGACCAAATTTTTCTGCAAAAATAGCCGATAAAGGAATAAATGCAGCAAAACAAAGTGTGGCAAAGAGTTGAAGTTCTAAGAACTCACCACGTGCATAGCCAAGCTTAGTGGTTCCCCAGTTTAAAGCAAATACGGTGGTCAGATAGAACACGACAAAAGTACAGATTGCTGCAATCGTGCCAAGAATAAGTTTACCTGTATGTTTGGTTAAGACTTCTTTAAATGGAATATTTACTTCTTTTTGCTTATCTAAAACTTTTTGGAATGCTGGAGTCTCATGCAGCTTTAAACGGATATATAAGCCCACAATCACTAATACAGCACTTGCAATGAAGGGAATACGCCAGCCCCATTGCATGAAGGCCTGCTCAGGAATAATTGCACCCAATAGTAAGAATGAACCAGTAGCCAAAATAAAGCCAATTGGAGCACCAAGCTGTGGAAACATGCCGTACCATGCTCTTTTACCTTCTGGGGCATTTTCAGTCGCGAGTAATACTGCACCACTCCATTCACCGCCCAACCCCAAACCTTGTCCTAAACGGCATACAGCCAATAGTAAAGGCGCGAAAATCCCGATTTGTGCATAGGTAGGAAGTAAACCAATACATACGGTTGAAACACCCATGGTGAGTAAAGCTGCAACCAGTGTAGCTTTACGGCCAATACGGTCTCCTAAATGACCGAACAGGGCTGCACCGATAGGGCGAGCAATAAAGGCAATTGCGAAGGTTGCTAAAGATTGTAGGACTGCGGCACTGCCACTACTAGCAGGGAAAAACAGGTGAGGAAAAATAAGAACGGCAGCAGTTGCATAGATATAAAAGTCGAAGAACTCAATGGTTGTGCCGACTAAGCTTGCAAACAAAACCCGTGTTTTTGAATTAGTGGCTACTGCCGGAGCAGCAGTCGCAGAGGTTGAATCCATGTAAGTCCTTATATTAGTAAAATTTATTTTTAGTTTGCTATTCTTTTTTAGAGCATGTTTTTCTAAAAGAATAGCGTGAAAGAATATCATCCATGACTCTTTCAGGATCACTGAATATGAGTGAAAAATGGACTAAACGATGTACCAATAGATAGCAAGAAAATGTGCTCCTGCTCCTAAAAGCACAAAAATGTGCCAGATCGCATGGGTATATCTTACCTTTTTTAACGCGTAAAACAATGCTCCGACAGTATAAGCAAGTCCGCCAATGATCAAGAAAATCAATGCGTCTTTGCTTAAATAGGTACGCATATCATCCATGACAAACACTGCAAGCCATCCCATCACAATATAGGCAAGCAAAGAAATCTTTTGAAAACGATGAATGAAAACTAACTTGAAAAGTGTACCAATTGCGGCGATGGCCCATAGTGCAACTAGCAGATAATGAGCTTTTGTAGTAGGAATTGCGATGCTTAAGAATGGAGTGTAAGTTCCAGCAATTAAATAATAGATCGCAGTATGGTCGAGTTTTTTATACCAGTAACGTAGGTTTTGTGTTTGAGCAAAATGATAGAGTGTAGAACTGGTAAAAACCAAAATAAGGCTAAAAGAGTAAACCCATAGACCAATCCACTGACCAGTGGATAAATAAGACCCTTTTATAATTAAAAGGATAGAGGCAATGACTGCCATGATAACACCAGCACCATGACTATAGGCATTAAATAGTTCTTCTTTAGGGTCGTAAGTTTCCAACACCGATTTACTCATGAGTTTAATTTTTCAATTAAAAATACGAATGTATAGAAATACAAATCAGTCGTAAAGTTATTTTATTTTTAACGTCAGACCCTTTAAACTTTCATTTCATATGAGTCATCATTTTTTAGGTATATTCGTGTCGGTTTTTTCCTTTGAGCAAGAACAACAATTCTTTCATGAAACTCAGCAAATGCTTGAGCAACAAACTTTTGAGCGTTTGATCTTAAGTCAATATAAGGGAGAGTTGGCGCAGCTGGAAAAAATCACTTTCCGCGTAGTCGAGTTACATGGTCAGAAACAGCTTTCAGCGCTTTATCATTATGCGACACAGGATGTAACTAAAAACTATTCATTTGAAGAGGGGCTACAACAAATTGCAGCGCTTTTAGTTCAATGTAAGCAAGCTAACTTATTTTCAGTAAACCAAGAAATTCAGCTTAAAAAAAATAAGAAAAAAGCCATGTTAAATATGGGTAAAAAACAAACTATAAACTCTATTCAAACTGTACAAGCTCATGATCGTGAAAAGCAACGCTATGTGCAGCAGGCTAATGCATTTTTGAAAGAACTTGGTATTACCGATGAAAAAGGCCAAGTTATTCCAAGCATGGCCCGTAAATGGAAGCAGATTAATAAATTTATTGAAATTTTTGCCAGCGCCTACGAACAGATTGATGCATCTCAACAAGAGTTACGCATTGTCGATTTTGGTTCGGGTAAAGGTTATTTAACTTTTGCTTTATATGACTATTTACAAGAACAGCAGAAAACCCCATTGATTACTGGTGTTGAACTTCGCAGTAATCTGGTGGAATTTTGCCAAAAGGTCGCACATAAAGTTGATTTTAAGCATTTAGACTTTTTTGAAGGTGATGTGCGTAGTTACCAACCAGAAAAACTTGATGTCATGATTGCCTTGCATGCTTGTGATGTTGCGACTGACTTCGCGATTCACACTGGAATTCGTTTAAATGCTTCTATGATCATGTGCGCGCCATGCTGTCATAAAGAATTACGTCCACAATTACATAGTCCAGACGTTTTACAGCCAATGCTACAGTTTGGTATTCATGCTGGGCAACAAGCTGAAATGTTGACTGATACATTACGTGCATTACTTTTAAAAGCATATGGCTATGAAACCAAAGTTTTTGAATTTGTATCGCTTGAACATACCAGTAAAAATAAAATGATTTTAGCAACCAAGCGCAAAAATGTTTCTGAACCTGATGCCAAGATCATGGCTCAGATTCAAGCCTTGAAAGAAATGTACGGTATTCAAAAACAAACGCTAGAATTGTTGTTACAAGATCAGTTGCCTATCGAAAATATTGGGTGTAAATGTTAAGCAGGTGAATTGATGTATAAAATTAGAGCGGGTGGTTGGGAGCAGCTTGAGAAAGATGCGAAATACATCCGCGAGCAAGTTTTTATTCAAGAGCAAGGGATTGCGCCTGAAGATGAATGGGATGATTTGGATGCTACAGTTTTACACTTTATTGTGTATGACAACGAACAATCCATTGCGACAGCGCTTCTGTTGCCGCAGCATAGTGTAGGGCGTGTTGCTGTTTTAGTGCCTTATGGAAAGCAAGGTGTAGGTAAAATTTTAATGCAGCACATTATTGATTATGCGCGTCATCAGAAACTGCCTTATTTGAAACTTTCAGCACAAACTTATGTGATCGCTTTTTATGAAGCTTTGGGTTTTCATGTACAGGGTGAAGTTTACGAAGACTGTGGTATTCCACATATTGATATGATTTTAGAGTTAAATTGAGACTTCTTTTTAGAAATCTCAATTTAGATTTATTTCATTGCATTCCAGCTTTCAATTGCTTGTAGACCTGTTTCTAAACCGACTTCATAACTGTAACGAAGCTTTTTAGGATTAGTACTTAAACGGCCAGCCATATTTTTAAGCGGCGGTGGGCAAACTTCTAAAATTTGCTGATCTGGGTTAGAACCACGTACGAAATCTACCGAAGCGTTATAACGAGCACAGCGACTACGCAGACTATTTGCAAAACCATAATGATGTTTAAAAGCATATTTCGCGAGAAATTGATCACCTCTACTACTCGCCTTAAAGTAGTTTTGGGGACGGGTTCGTAACACTAATAGCTTTTTTACACCGCTTTGTTGGGCAGTCCAGCGCACAGGTAAAGCATCTGCAACACCACCGTCAAAATAAGGCTCGCCCATAATATCGACAGGGTGGCGCGTTAATACTGGAATTGAGCTAGAAGCACGCAGTGCATTTAGTAAATTATCTTTACCAGCACGGAGATATTCCGCATGACCTGTTTTGGCATGCGTCAACACCATATAAAAATCAGGGTTTTTAGCAAAAAGACTTTGTTGGTCAAGAGGATGTTCTTGCTCACCAATTTCCCACATCCATTTTAAATCAAGTAAATCACCGCCTTTAAAAAAGCGTTTGTAATCGATGAATTCCGGACGCAGGGAGTGATCGACATAAAACGTTAAAGTACGGCCTTGTTGACCAGCTAAGTAGTTTGCAACGTTGGTTGAGCCAGATGATACGCCAACATATAAATCGAAGGGGTTGAACTGTTGCTGTAAAAAAGCGTCAAGTACGCCACTGGTAAAGGCACCACGCATGCCTCCACCCTCTACAACAAGTGCATTACGGGAAAAATCTGTCATTTGAAAAATATCTGATTACTGAGTTGATTGCTTGTGTTCTTGCATATCCATTCCAGGCATGTCGTCACTATGTTGAGCGTGTTGCTCTGTAGAGTGTTCAGCCTTTTGCTGCATTTGCTCTTGTTGAGCTTTGCGCTGTGCTCCTGGCATATAGTCAGGTTCATTACTCATCGCTAAATAGAAAAAGCCAAGGAAAATCGCACTTAAAACACCAACGATCAGAACAAATTTCCAGCCTAAACTTGCTGACTCGGAAGAATTTTTATCGGACATAAGAATTTCTCGAATGTGCTGTGGAAGCACAAAAATGAAGTCTATTTATAGCATATTTAGGTAGTAGGCTGAAATCTTAAAGGTCATAAAGAAAAGCCCATATAAATAAAATATATTTATATGGGCAAGGTTCATGCAGTTTTTAAATATTCAATAGCTCTAAATTATTGAATATTTTGTTTCTGCTCGGCTTTGGTTTTTAGCAAAGTTGGAGGTGTAAAGCGTTCACCATATTTGGCAGCTAACTCTTCAGCGCGTTTTTGTGCTTTATCAATACCATATTGATTTAGGAATTGAATTGCTCCACCCGTCCAAGGTGCATAACCAATCCCAAAGATAGAACCGACATTGGCATCAATCACAGATTCCAATACGCCTTCTTCATAACAACGTAAGGTATCTAAAGCCTGTACAAACAAAATGCGATCGATCATATCTTGTTCAGAAATATCATGATCTTTTTGCCAACGGTTCAAGCCTTCCCAAAGATGCTTTTTGCCATTTTCAGGATAGTCATAAAAACCTGCTCCAGCAGCTTTACCTTTACGATTTAACTCATGAATCATGGTGTGAACAACTTCATCTACAGAAGTTTTAGGTAAATCTTTACCTTCGGCTTGTAGCGCTTTACGCGCCTCACCAGCAACATGTTCAGTTAATGTTAAAGACACTTCATCTTGAATCGCGAGTGGTCCAACTGGCATACCAGCTTTCAGTGCTGCCATTTCAATACGTGCTGGGTGAACACCTTCAGCAAGCAAGCGCATACCTTCTTGAATGAAAGTACCAAACACACGACTGGTAAAGAAGCCACGGCTATCATTCACCACAATTGGTGTTTTTCCAATTTGTTGTACGAAGTCGTAGGCTTTAGCAAGTGTATCGCTTGAGGTGTTTTTACCTTTAATAATCTCAACTAACTGCATTTTGTCGACAGGGCTAAAGAAGTGTAGGCCGATAAACGCTTTCTCATTCTTACTTGCCTGAGCTAAACCCGTAATGGGTAAGGTTGAGGTATTTGATGCCATTACACCATTAGGCGCTAAATATTGTTCAGCTTCTTGAGTGACTTTTGCTTTAAGTTCTTGGTTTTCAAATACGGCTTCAATAATCAGATCACAGCCTTGTAGGTCTTGTGCTGAGGCAGTTGCTGTAATCAGTGATAAAACCTGATCACGTTTTTCTGCGGTCATGCGGCCTTGTGAAACACGTTTATCAAGAAGCTTCTGTGAGTACGCTTTGCCTTTTTCAGCATTTTCAATAGATACGTCTTTGAGTACAACAGCAATGCCTTTAATTGCTGTTGAATAGGCAATACCAGCACCCATCATGCCTGCACCTAACACACCAACTTTAGTCGCTTGCCATTTTGCAATATCAGCAGGACGGCTAGCACCAGACTTAATTGCATTTAGAGCATGCCAGAAAGTGCCGATCATATTTTTGGAAATTTGGCCTGTTGTAAGCTGGGTAAAGTAGCGAGATTCAATACGCAGTGCAGTGTCTACATCAACTTGTGCGCCTTCAACTGCGGCTGCCATAATTGCTTCAGGGGCAGGGTAACAACCTTTGGTCTTGTCTCTTAACATGGCTGGTGCAATTGCAAGAACTTGTGCAACTGCTGGAGTTTTTGGGTCGCCACCCGGAATTTTATAACCCTTCACATCAAAAGGTTGTTGAGATTTAGGATTAGCCTTTATCCAAGCAATTGCTTTATCTAAAAGCTCATGTTCATTTTCTGCAGTATCATGAATTAAACCTAAAGACTTTGCTTTATCAACACCGAACTGTTTGCCTTCCATTAAAAATGGAAAGGCGTTTTGAAGTCCAAGTAGACGTACCATGCGGACAATACCACCGCCCCCAGGTAACAAACCTAAAGTTACTTCAGGTAAGCCAAATTTGCTTTTTGGGTCATTAATCGCAATACGGTGATGGCAACTTAGAGCGATTTCCCAGCCACCACCAAGTGCGGTGCCATTCAATGCTGCAACAACTGGAATCCCTAACGTTTCAATTGTACGTAAATGGCCTTTTAGTTTTTCAACCATATTGAAAAACTCAGTCGCATGTTCAGGCTGAACTTGAATTAGTTCATCTAAATCACCGCCTGCAAAGAAAGTTTTTTTAGCTGAGCGGAAAATAACGCCTGAAAGTTCTGTTTCTGCTTTAAGTTTCTGAGTCGCTTCATCGAGCGAGTCACGAAATTCTGCATTCATGGTATTTGCAGATTGGCCAGTTGAATCAAGTGTCAAAATGACAATATTGTCGGCATTTTTTTCGTATTGGATTGCACTCATTTTTAATATCCCTAATCTTTATACGCGTTCAATAATGGTGGCAATACCCATCCCACCACCAACACAGAGCGTCGCTAAACCGCGCTTTTTATCTTGTCGTTCAAGCTCATCAAGTAATGTACCTAAAATCATGGCACCCGTTGCTCCTAAAGGGTGACCTAAAGCAATCGCGCCACCATTTACATTAACCTTTTCGGGTGGAACATTGAGTTCATTAATAAAACGCATAACAACTGCTGCGAATGCTTCATTCACTTCAAATAGATCAATATCATCAATCGTTAGACCAGCTTTTTCTAAAGCTTTACGTGCGGCAGGAGCAGGGCCAGTCAGCATGATGGTTGGGTCAGTACCGACTAATGCAGTTGCCAAAACTTTAGCGCGTGGTTTTAAATTTTGTTCTTTTACCGCTTTTTCAGAGGCCAATAAAACTACAGCTGCTCCATCGACAATGCCTGATGAGTTACCTGCGTGATGAACATGATTGATTTTTTGTGCTTCAGGATATTTTTGTAAAGCTACTGCATCAAAACCCATTTGCCCCATCATTTCAAAACTTGGGTTGAGCTTCGTTAGACCTTCGAGTGTCGTATTGCCTTTAATAAATTCATCTTTTTCTAAAATCACCACACCTGCGTGATCTTTTACGGGTACGACTGAATGATTAAAATAACCATTTGATTGAGCCGTTGCCGCTTTTTGTTGTGACTTCACGGCAAAATTATCAACATCGGCGCGACTATAGCCATCTAGGGTTGCAATAAGGTCAGCCCCGATGCCTTGCGGAACAAATGATGACTTAAGGTTTGTTTCAGGGTCTAATGCCCATGGTCCGCCATCAGAACCCATTGGAATACGAGACATTGATTCAACGCCACCGGCAACAACTAAATCTTCCCAGCCGGAGCGGACTTTCATTGCTGCCATGTTGACTGCTTCTAAACCAGATGCACAAAAACGATTGATTTGCACCCCAGCAACATCATCATTCCAACCTGCTGCAATAGCTGCTGTTTTTGCAATGTCGCCACCTTGTTCACCAATAGGCGTTACACAGCCCAGAACAATATCATCGACTTTAGACGTATCGAGTTGATGGCGTTGCTGTAATTCATTTAATAAGGTGGTGAGTAAGGTAATTGGTTTTACTTCGTAAAGTGAGCCATCTTTTTTTCCTTTTCCGCGTGGGGTGCGAATGGCATCAATAATATAAGCCTCGCTCATAGCAGTTCCTTTTTTATTACTTAAACTTTGTTGTGCTTTGAGTGTACTGGTTTTAAAAGGCAACGCAATGACGATAAGCGCACCAGTCAGGTGATGATTTTTGCCAATAGAAATACAAAAAAGCCCAAGTTGAACTTGGGCTAAATGTGAAACTAAAGAGATTTAAAAATTAGTGGTAACCATGTAGCTGGCGATATAGGCCAGGGGTTACACCCGTCCATTTTTTAAATGCGCGGTGGAACGTACTCGTTTCACTAAAACCAACTTGTTGAGCAACGTCTTCAAGTGTTAATTCAGGGTTGAGTAATAAGTGAATTGCAGCATCTCGGCGTAAAGCATCTTTCACGCCTTGATAGCTTTTCCCTTCAGCAGCCAAGCGGCGACGTAAGGTTTGAGGAGATAAATACAACATTGATGCAACGTCATTAAGCGTTGGCATTTCTTCACCAATCTGGCTTTTGAGTACTTCACGAATACGAGAAGTTAGCGAGTTGGTATTTTTGAATTTTACTAAAAGCTGAGCAGGGGCTGCTTTTAAGAATTCTTCTAGCGTTTTTTCATCTTGGCGAATTGGCAAATCAAGATAATCAGCCGCAAAGGTAATTTCTGTACGCGGTGCATCAAACTGCATGACAGGTGCAAAAAATAATGCATCATATTCATCTGCATGTGCAGGACGTGGGTAGCTAAAATGAACGCGCTCTAATGGCAAACGACGTTCAATTAACCATGATGCCAGACCGTGCCAAATCATTAGCATACTTTCAGTAATGAAATGATCTGGATCTAAAGTTTTTGGAATGAGTGGGACTAGACGGGCTTCATGCTTGTCACGCTCTAGGCTTACTGACCATTCATCACCAAATAATTTGTAGAATTGAGATGAGAGTTCAAGGGCCTGGCCCAATGTTTTTGCATGAATAATCAACTGACACATAATGGCAAAAGTGCCCAGACGACGTGGTTGTACGTCAAATCCAACGTGTTCATCCTGTGTGACCATCCACAACATTTTTATAAAACGAGTGTATTGTTCTGGTGAGATTCGAGCTTTAGGTTGACGTAATAATTCCGCTTCAATGCCCACATGTGAAAGGAGCATTTCAACATCCATGCCAAGGCGCTTTACGCCTGTCAAAGCCGCATTCACGAAGTGGATGCTAATCGTATCGCGACTCATATTGAATCCTTCAGTCTCTTTGATGTTCACTTTAAATTGACCTAAATGACCGTCTAAAAAAATAAATTGGCGATTTACAACAGAGTAAAAGCACTTTTTACATGTTAAATTGCCGAAATGATCAAGGTAAATGGCTGAACATGACATTGTTTTAGAATATTTGCTTAACTAATATAAAAGAAAATATGAATAATAGTGGTTAAAAAAACGATGACGACAGCATTAAATGGACTTAAAGTTCTCGATTTCTCAACGCTCCTACCTGGACCTTTTGCAACCATGTACTTGGCTGATATGGGGGCAGAAGTTATTCATATTGAATCACCATCACGTCCTGATCTCGTCCGTATCATGCCACCTTATGCAAATGGGCAAGCAACCGCACATAGTTATCTAAACCGTAACAAGCAATCGATTGTTTTAGACTTAAAAGATGCTGCGAGTATTGACCTGATTAAAGCAAAGATTTCCGAATTCGATATTGTTATTGAGCAATTTCGACCTGATGTTATGCGCCGTCTAGGATTGGACTACTCAACACTGGCAGAAATTAATCCTCGGTTAATCTATTGTTCGATTACAGGTTATGGGCAAACAGGAAATTATAAAGACAGAGCAGGGCATGATATTAACTATTTAGCTTTAGCTGGTATTGCTGGGTATAGCGGTCGACAAGAAAGCGGTCCACCGCCACTCGGTATTCAAATTGCAGATATTGCAGGTGGTTCACTTCATGCAGTGATTGCTATTCTAGCCGCGGTAGTTGAACGTGGGCGTAGTGGTATGGGGCAATATATTGATATTTCCATGACAGATTGTGTTGCTAGCTTAAATAGTATGGCTGGTTCTGCTGCATTGGCGGCACAAGTAGAGCAGGCACCTGAACAGGGAATGCTCAATGGCGGTATTTTTTATGACTACTATATGACCCAAGATAATCGTTATCTTTCTATTGGCAGTCTTGAACCCCAGTTTATGTCTGGTTTATCTGCCGCTCTTGATTTGCCTGTGTTATTGCAAAAAGGTGCGTCATTAGATATTCAAGATCGACAGGAAGTTAAGCAAGCCATTCAAGAAAAAATCAAAACCAAAACGTTTAAAGAATGGCATGAAATTTTTGCAAATCTTGATGTATGTGTTGAACCTGTTCTAAGTTTAAGTGAAGCCCTAAACTCGCCCCTAGCACAACAACGTGGATGGATTGTGGATGTACCTTTGCAAAATGCTGCAGCTGATACAGAGCCTCAACTTGCTTGTCCTATTAAGTTTTCCAGATCACAAATGAGATATTCCTTTATAGGTCAAAAACTTGGTGAGGGAGAGTGGTAAAAGGCCTAAGGTTATTCCTTATACAATGTGTATTAAGATTATTATTAAATTAATCAATTGATTAACATTTTGAATAATTTCTTTACATAAAATTAGCGTACCCTTTATAAACAAAGACATAAAAGGTATGTAAACATGAAAACACATAAATCCTTGATGGCTTCCTGTTTATCCGTTTTATCAATTACTCTTTTCATACAGCACGCACAAGCTGCTGCTGCATTCGACCCAAATAGTCCGTGGATGTTGGGTGATTGGAACGGTCAACGCACCGCGTTAAAAGCACAAGGTTATGATTTTTCTTTTGGATATACCGGTGAATATGCCGGTATTTTAGATTCAAAAAATACATCTACGCATGGTAGTGCTTATACGGGGCAACTTGCATTAGGAACTCATTTTGACCTAAGTAAAATTTTAGGTTGGCAAGATACAGAAGCTCAAATCACATTAACTTATCGTGATGGGCAATCCCTTTCTGAACACTCACCAGCACTCGCTGGACACTTGAGTTCTGTACAGGAAGTGTGGGGGCGTGAGCAAACTTGGCGTTTAACTGATTTGTGGATTAAGAAAAAATTCATGGATCAGAAGTTAGACGTTAAAGTTGGTCGTTTTGGTGAAGGTGAAGACTTTAATAGTTTTGACTGCGATTTCCAGAACTTGGCGCTTTGTGGTTCACAAGTCGGAAACTGGGTAGGCGATCAGTGGTATAACTGGCCAGTCAGCCAATGGGCAATGCGCGTTAAATATAACTTGCAACCCGATTTATATACGCAAGTAGGTGTATATGAATATAACCCAGAAAATCTGGACCGAGGCAAAGGCTTTAACCTAAGTACAGATGGTTCTCACGGTGCAATTATTCCAGCAGAAGTAGTTTGGTCACCGAAACTCGGTACACAAAGTATGGCTGGTGAATACCGTTTAGGTTATTACTACAGCACTGCTGATGCTAAAGAAATTGCAGATGAAACCAAAACATCTCATAAGCAAGGCGTTTGGGTAACTGCAAAACAAAAATTATTCCAACCGGCTGATCAAACAGATCGCGGTTTGACAGGTTTTGTGAACCTGACTTTCCATGACTCTGATACTAACAAAGTCGATAACACACAAAATGTAGGCTTGGTTTATAAAGGTTTGCTCAATCAACGTCCGCAAGATGAATTGGCGTTGGGTGTATCTCGTATTCATCTTAATGATGATTGGAGTGATATCCAAAATAAAGAATATGACACTGAATACAATACCGAACTTTACTACGGTATTCATGCCACTAACTGGCTAACCATTCGTCCAAATGTGCAATATGTTCGTCATGTTGGCGCATTAAAAAATGGTGATAACACTTGGGTAGGCGGTATTAAATTCTCAACCGCATTCTAAGCGTAATTATTCCGAAAAACGGATTGTCGAGGGCTAAATCATTGATTGAATTATCCTGACCTTCCGTTTTTTCTTGATGCCTGAATTTTGTTTTAGATGTATTGATGATGCCATTTTTCGATAAAATTTTTGGCACATCTTTCCGATAAAAATGATGATTGATAAGAGGTGGTTTATGAATCAACCTACTTCAAGATCAGGTCTAACGACTTTTACCGTAATTATAATCGGGTTATTAGCGTTATTCCTGTTAATTGGAGGTATTTGGCTCGCTACATTAGGCGGTTCAATTTACTATATTATTGCTGGTGTATTACTCCTTATTGTTACTTGGCAACTCTATAAGCGCGCATCCACGGCCCTATGGGTATATGCCGCTTTAATGCTAGGTACCATTATCTGGGGAGTCTGGGAAGTTGGAACTGACTTTTGGGCACTTGCACCTCGTTTAGATATTTTAGGTATTCTTGGTTTATGGTTATTGGTTCCAGCTGTGACTCGTGGAATCAGCAACCTTGGATCAAGTAAAGTTGCCTTATCTTCAACTTTAGCAATTGCAATCGTGTTGATGGTTTATTCTATCTTCAACGATCCGCAAGAAATTAATGGTGAAATCAAGACACCTCAACCAGAAACAGCTCAAGCTGTACCTGGTGTGGCAGAGAGCGACTGGCCAGCTTATGGTCGTACTCAAGCGGGTGAACGTTATTCTCCATTGAAACAGATTAATGATCAGAACGTAAAAGACCTAAAAGTGGCTTGGACATTACGTACTGGTGATCTCAAAACAGATAATGATTCTGGCGAAACAACCAATCAGGTTACACCGATTAAAATCGGTAATAACATGTTTATCTGTACGGCTCACCAGCAATTAATTTCAATTGATCCAGCTACAGGTAAAGAAAAATGGCGTTTTGATCCGAAGTTGAAAACGGATAAATCGTTCCAGCATTTAACTTGTCGTGGTGTGATGTACTACGATGCAAACAATACAACTGAGTTTGCAACGAGTCTTCAAAGCAAGAAATCTAGCTCTACACAATGTCCTCGTAAGGTCTTTGTACCAGTCAATGACGGACGTTTAGTCGCTGTGAATGCTGATACAGGTAAAGCATGTACTGACTTTGGTGAAAATGGTGAAGTGAATTTACAAAAATTCATGCCATATGCTTATCCAGGTGGTTATAACCCAACATCTCCTGGTGTTGTGACAGGTTCAACTGTCGTCATTGCTGGTTCTGTAACAGATAACTATTCAAGTAAAGAGCCATCTGGTGTAATTCGTGGATACGATGTTAACACTGGTAAACTTCTTTGGGCATTCGATACGGGTGCAGCAGATCCAAATGCAATGCCAGGCGAAGGTACAACATTTGTTCATAACTCGCCAAATGCTTGGGCACCTTTAGCATACGATGCCAAACTTGATATCGTTTATGTTCCAACAGGTGTAGGTACTCCAGATATCTGGGGGGGGGACCGTACTGAGTTGAAAGAGCGTTATGCGAACTCGATGTTAGCGATTAATGCTTCTACTGGTAAATTGATATGGAACTTCCAGACAACCCATCACGATTTGTGGGATATGGACGTACCGTCTCAACCATCTTTGGCAGATATTAAAGACAAAGCAGGTAAAACTGTTCCAGCAATCTATGTATTGACTAAGACAGGTAATGCTTTTGTTCTTGATCGTCGTAATGGTCAGCCAATTGTTCCTGTAACTGAAAAACCAGTTCCACAAACAGTTAAGCGTGGCCCACAAACCAAAGGCGAGCATTATTCAAAAACTCAGCCATTCTCTGATTTGAACTTGGCACCACAAGATAAATTGACTGATAAAGATATGTGGGGTGCCACAATGCTTGATCAGCTCATGTGTCGTGTATCTTTCAAGCGTCTAAATTACGATGGTATTTATACGCCACCATCAGAAAACGGTACTCTAGTTTTCCCTGGTAACTTAGGTGTGTTTGAATGGGGCGGTATGTCGGTTAACCCTGACCGTCAGGTTGCTGTCATGAACCCGATTGGTCTGCCATTTGTAAGCCGTCTAATTCCTGAAGATCCGAACCGCGCAGAAACTGCAAAAGGTGCTGGAACTGAGCAGGGTATTCAGCCAATGTATGGCGTGCCTTATGGCGTAGAAATCAGCGCATTCTTATCTCCACTTGGTTTACCTTGTAAACAACCAGCTTGGGGTTATGTTGCTGGCGTAGATTTAAAAACACATGAAGTAGTATGGAAAAAACGTATTGGTACTATCCGTGATAGCTTGCCAAAACTCTTCCAATTACCAGCTGTGAAAATTGGTGTACCTGGTTTAGGTGGTTCAATCTCTACCGCAGGTAATGTCATGTTTGTTGGTGCAACTCAAGATAATTACATCCGTGCGTTTAACGTCACAAATGGTAAGAAACTTTGGGAAGCGCGTTTACCAGCAGGTGGACAAGCAACACCAATGACTTATGAAATCAATGGTAAGCAATATGTTGTGATTATGGCCGGTGGTCATGGTTCATTTGGTACAAAAATGGGCGACTATTTAGTGGCTTATGCTTTGCCAGATAACAAATAAACGTTTGCTATAAAGAAAGCCCAGATTTATCTGGGCTTTTTTATGTCGATCTATATAAGCTTATCAATAAAACCGTTATTAAATATGCAAAAAAAGCATTTTATTGATGAATAAAAGCTCGCTATGCTATCCGCCTTAATAATGAAACTACTAGCCGTACGCCATGTATTTATATACCGATTTCGATCAGCAGCTGATTAATCAACGAGTTGCTCAGTTCCGCGATCAGACAGAGCGCTATTTAGCGGGCAAACTTTCTGAAGATGAATACCGTCCATTACGTTTGCAAAATGGTTTATATGTGCAACGCTATGCGCCTATGCTGCGTATCGCCGTGCCGTATGGCTTAATGAATTCAAAACAATTACGTAAAGTTGCTGAAGTTTCAACTGAATATGATCGTGGTTATGCACATGTATCTACACGTCAGAACATTCAGTTAAACTGGCCAGCTCTTGAAGATGTACCAGAGATTTTAGCTGAACTTGCCACGGTACAAATGCATGCCATTCAAACCAGTGGTAACTGTATTCGTAATACAACGACTGACCAATATGCAGGTGTGGTTGCAGGTGAAATTGCAGACCCACGTCCTACATGTGAATTGATTCGTCAGTGGAGTACGTTCCATCCCGAATTTGCCTTCTTGCCGCGTAAGTTCAAAATTGCCGTTTCTGCACTTGAAGAAAAAGACCGTGCAGCAACGGCATTCCATGATATTGGTGTATATATCGTGCGTAATGAAGCGGGTGAAATCGGCTACAAAATTATGGCTGGTGGTGGTTTAGGCCGTACCCCAATCATTGGTAGCGTAATTCGTGAGTTTTTACCACGTGAAGATTTAATTGCTTACTTAGAAGCAGTGCTACGTGTTTATAACTTGCATGGCCGCCGTGATAACAAATATAAAGCACGTATCAAAATTTTAGTTAAAGCATTAACTCCTCAAGTTTTTGCTCAGAAAGTTGAAGCTGAATTTGAACACACACGTGAATCTTTAAGAATTCAGCCAGAAATCTTGAAAAAACTGGATGAAGAGTTCATTCCATTTGACTATCAAGATTTAGCAGATGAAGACTTTACGGCTTTATTTGCTGAGCATCCAAAATTCAAGCAATGGTTCAATATCAACACACATGCGCACAAAGTGAAGGGCTATCGTATTGTTACGATTTCTCTAAAACGTGCAGGTATTGCACCAGGTGATATGACCACTGAAGAAATGAATTTTATTGCAGATCTTGCTGATAAATATACTTTCGGTGAACTTCGCACTACTCACGAACAGAACATTGCTTTGGCCGATGTTCCTCAAAAAGATTTGTTCGATGTATGGCAAGCGCTTGAACAGCAAAATATGGCACGTGCACATATCGGTTTTATTACCGATATCATTAGTTGCCCAGGCGGTGATTTCTGTTCACTTGCAAATGCGAAATCAATTCCAATTGCTGAAGCGATTACACGTCGTTTTGATGATTTAGACAAAGTTTATGACCTTGGTCATTTAGACTTAAATATTTCTGGTTGTATGAATGCCTGTGGTCATCACCACGTAGGTAACATCGGTATTTTAGGTGTAGATAAAAAAGGTGCTGAATTCTACCAAATTACACTAGGCGGTAATTCTGACCATGATGCATCAATCGGTGACATCTTAGGCCCATCATTTGCAGCAGATGCTGTGCCTGACGTTATTGAAGAAGTATTAAATACTTATCTTGATTTACGTACTGAAGGTGAGCGTTTTGTAGATACATATCGCCGTGTAGGAATTCAACCATTTAAGGAGCGTGCATATGCTTAATACAGCTCTACCTGTGCTTTATAAAGATGGCACGATTGCAGATAATACATATCAAATCATTGCTGAAGATGGTGTTGTTCCTCAAGGTGACGTTGTGGTAACAACAGCTCAACTAGACCAATTAGCTAACATTCAAGGTAAAAAAGCTTTGTATGTAACTGTGAATGATTCACCTGAAGATCATACATTTCCATTAAATGAACTTGATGCAATTTTTATTGAGTTTGCAGGTTTTGGAGATGGGCGCGGTTATTCATTTGCTGCACTATTGCGTCGCCAAGGTTTCCAAGGTGAATTGCGTGCGACAGGTGATGTGTTTAAGGATGTCTTGAACTACTTAAAGCGTTCTGGTTTTGATAGTTTTGTTGTAAAAGAAGGCAAAGACGTACAAGAAGCAGCGGCAGGTTTACAAGACTTTACCAACCCGTATCAAGCTTCAACTGGTGTGCCAGAAGCGAGTTATCAAACAGGTGCTTAATAAATCCTGATATAAAAAATCCCGCAATTTGCGGGATTTTTTATATTGAAATTTATGTATCTAATTGGCAGTTGACCATCCACTTTATACCGAATTGATCGGTAAAAGCGCCGTACAATGCTCCCCAGAATGTCTTTTCTAGAGGCATTTCAATTTGACCATTAACAGATAAAGCATCAAAAAGTTGTTTTGCTTTTTCTTGCTCGTCCTTTTCAAGATTAATAGCGATGTAGTGATTATTGCCTTGGGTAAAAACACTGTTAGGCGCACAGAACTGATCATTGGTATCTGATGCCATAAGTACAGTGTATTCATTGATAGGTAGAGAAACGTGAAGAACTAGATTCTTGTTCGCTTCTGATAGGGTCACACCTTCTTGCGAGGGCATATCACCGTAACGGCTCAACATGGCGAATTCACCGCCAAATACCGACTTATAAAAATTAAAGGCTTGCTCTGCCTGACCTTGGAAATTGAGATAGTGATTGAGTTGCATTGTTATTGTCCATTGTTGTTTTCGTTTAAAAGAATAAGTTAAAACTTAAAAGTGATTTTGTGGGTCATTTTTTGTAGTTTTTTCATAAAAAAATCCCACCGAAGCGGGATTTTAAAAACTTAATTTTAATTAAATGAGTTCAATCGCAACGGCTGTTGCTTCTCCACCACCAATACACAGTGCTGCAATACCTTTTTTACCACCAGTACGTTTCAGTGCATGAATCAGCGTAAGAATAATACGAGAGCCCGTAGAACCAACAGGATGGCCTAGCGCACAAGCACCACCATTGATGTTGACTTTTTCGGCATCAAGTTTGAAGTCATCAATTGGGCACATAGTAACCATCGCAAAAGCTTCATTAATTTCCCAAAGATCAACATCTTGAGCATTCCATCCAGCCTTTTTAAGAACTTTTTCGATAGCACCTACTGGAGCAATCGTAAATTCTGAAGGATGCTGAGAGTTTGAAGCTGTAGCGATAATTTTTGCAAGGGGTTGTAAACCACGTTGGGCGGCAACTTCACTAGAAGTTAACACTAGTGCAGATGCACCATCCGAAATAGAACTTGCGTTTGCTGCGGTAATCGTACCGTCTTTTGCAAAAGCTGGCTTGAGTGAAGGGATTTTGTCAATCTTTGCATTTAAAGGTTGTTCATCTTGGTCAACAACAACATCGCCTTTTCGGCTAGGGACAGTAACAGAAACAATTTCGTCTTTGAAATAACCTTCGGTAATTGCTGTTTGAGCACGTTTCAAAGAACGAATTGCAAAGTCATCCATTTGCTCACGTGTATAGCCACGTGTATTTGCCATATCTTGAGCAAAAGATCCCATTAAACGGCCAGTTTCAGCATCTTCAAGACCATCAAGGAACATATGATCTTTAATTTCACCATGACCCATACGATAGCCAACACGTGCTTTTGGTAAAACATAAGGAGCATTTGTCATAGACTCCATACCACCAGCAACTACAATTTCAGCACTACCAGCTTTAATCATATCGGTTGCTTGCATTACAGCTTTCATGCCAGAGCCACAAAGCTTATTAATCGTCACAGCACCTGTAGAGTCAGGTAAGCCAGCTTTACGCATTGCTTGACGAGCAGGGCCTTGTTTTAAGCCCGCAGGAAGAACACAACCCATAATGACTTCTTCGACATCAGTAGGCTGTAAGCCTGCTCGTGCGATTGCTTCTTTAATTGTTACCGCACCTAATTCAGGAGCAGTTAGACCAGATAATGATCCTTGAAAACCGCCCATAGCAGTACGAGCACCATTAACAATTACGATGTCAGTCATTGTTGTAATCTCCGATTGTTCTTTATCTCAAATTAAGAAAATTTTAAAACTTAAGCAGTATATTGCAAAATAGGGGCAGGATTAGGTTCCGCATTAGACTGTAGAGTTCTAACAATTTTTTAGTTCTTCTAAGCGTACATGCCCCATTTTGCTAAGAATTAATTTAAAATTTTTAAGTTGATCATAAGAACAATATATAAAATTACCATTAGACTCGATTGGAAGACCTGAGCTTCCTTGAAAAACAATACTATTTTGTTTTTTTCCAAAACGTTGTAATTTCATAGAACCATAATGATGATTAAGATTTACAAAGGATAATAACTCTTCATTTAAATCATGCTGTAGATTACGATTATTATCGATAAAGCTGATTAAATTGGTATCCCAGTTCGTATTACAGGCCAATTGATCAGAACTTGGACAGATGACAACGTTCTTATGTCTAATAATTGCGTCATATTTAGCTTTTTGTATATGAATTGTGAGTATACGCGAAGTGTTTTTTAATTCTACAGATGCCATAATTTGATGGTATAAAGGAATGGCTATAACTGACATAATCATAAGAATTACGAGGGTTATAGAAAGCTCAACTATAGTAAAACCAGGAGATTTAAACATTAAGAAACCTTAATATATATATAAATAGAGCAATTTTATGTTTTCTGACAATGATTTATATTATTTTTTATAATAAGGAAACACAAAATCAAATAAGGGTTATCAGTTGGCAATAATACTGGTAAAATCACCGCAAGCGAAACAACGAAGTTGTTCATATTTGCTAGTTGAGTAAAAAATTACCGAATTACAACGGAAATTGTAAGTAATTTTGTCAATAATTTACTTGATTAAAATTATCAAGCACTTGGAAAGTCTATCAAGTGTTTGTATGATTCAAATGTGAATAGCTTAAAAATAATACTGGGGTAAAAATATCTCAGGGGCCAATAAATTTAGGCTGAGCTTGAACAACAATTGTTATCTCTGGAGGATATCCATGAAATTGAGTCGTATTGCACTTGCTACTATGCTGGTTGCTGCTCCATTAGCTGCTGCTAATGCTGGCGTAACTGTTACTCCATTATTGCTTGGTTACACTTTCCAAGACAGCCAACACAATAATGGTGGTGATAAGGGTAATTTAACAAATGGTCCAGAGCTTCAAAACGATTTATTCGTTGGTGCGGCTCTTGGTATTGAATTAACACCATGGTTAGGTTTTGAAGCTGAATATAACCAAGTTAAAGGTGATGTAAACGGCGCTTCTGCTGGTGCTGAATACAAACAAAAACAAATCAATGGTAACTTCTATGCTACTTCTGATTTAATCACTAAAAACTATGACAGCAAATTTAAGCCGTACGTATTATTAGGTGCTGGTCACTACAAATATGACTTTACTGGTGTAGATCGTGGCGCACGTGGTAATTCTGAAGAAGGTACTTTAGGTAACGCGGGTATCGGTGCTTTCTATCGCTTAAACGATGCTTTATCACTTCGTACAGAAGCTCGTAGTACTTATAACTTTGACGAGAAATTCTGGAACTATACAGCTCTTGCTGGTTTGAACGTAGTTCTTGGTGGTCACTTGAAGCCTGCTGCTCCTGTAGTAGAAGTTGCTCCAGTTGAACCAACTCCAGTTGCTCCACAACCACAAGAGTTAACTGAAGACCTTAACATGGAACTTCGTGTGTTCTTTGATACTAACAAATCAAACATCAAAGACCAATACAAGCCAGAAATCGCTAAAGTTGCTGAAAAGTTAACTGAATACCCTAACGCTACTGCACGTATCGAAGGTCACACAGATAACACTGGTCCACGTAAGTTAAACGAACGTTTATCTTTAGCTCGTGCTAACTCTGTTAAATCAGCTCTTGTAAACGAATACAATGTTGATGCATCTCGTTTGTCTACTCAAGGTTTCGCTTGGGATCAACCGATTGCTGACAACAAAACTAAAGAAGGTCGTGCTATGAACCGTCGTGTATTCGCGACAATCACTGGTAGCCGTACTGTAGTAGTTCAACCTGGTCAACAAGCTCAATAATTTGAGTTTTTGAACAGTAAAAAAGCGACTCGTTAGAGTCGCTTTTTTTATTGCGATTTTTAAAATATTTAGTCATTTCTAGATCTCCTTAATAATTATTTCTTTCGTTTTTGTCTAAAATATTTACCAATCACCTTTTCTTAATAGCTGTCTAGTATCTTGTCTATCTTTACGATGTTGAGCACGAGGTTTTTCTGTTTCGTGCATCCCACCTTTTTGAAGTAAAGGAGAAAGAGCCACTTGATTACGGAGTTTGATCTTTGACATATCTTTAATTTTCATGTTTCAACCTTTAATACATAAAACTTGTTTTAGTGTGTGGACAACTTCAATGAGGTCAGTTTGGTTTGCCATGACTTCATCAATATCTTTATAAGCACTTGGGATTTCATCTACAACACCACTGTCTTTACGGCATTCAACACCTTGGGTTTGTTTAATAAGATCTTGCTGGTTAAAAAGGTTTTTTGCCTTGCTTCGACTCATCTTTCGGCCAGCTCCATGTGAACAAGAGCAAAAAGACTCTGGATTTGCTTTACCTCGGACGATATACGATTTTGCTCCCATTGAACCAGGGATAATGCCTAATTCATCTAAGCCTGCTCGAATTGCACCTTTTCGGGTAATCAATAAATTTTCACCGAAATGAGTTTCTCGGCTCACATAATTATGATGGCAATTAATAGCCTCTTTTGTCATTTGAAAGGAGGGTAGAAGAGGGCGAATTGCTTCTAATATTAATCGCATCATTTCTTTGCGATTTTCAAAAGCATATTCTTGAGCCCACTCCACAGCTTCTACATAATCATCAAAACTGTTTGAGCCTTCGGCAAAATAACTCAAATCTTTATCAGGTACATGACCAAAACGGTGCTGAGCCTCTTTCTTGGCTAACTCAATAAAGTAAGTACCAATAACGTTACCCAACCCTCTACTACCTGAATGTAGCATAATCCATACGTCTTGATTTTCATCAATACATAGCTCTATAAAGTGGTTACCACCACCTAGAGTGCCTAGTTGCTTTTGCCATGTGGCATCAAATTGCCGTAACATGCGGATAAGACCAGGGTGCTTTTTGATAATAGGTTGCAAACGTTTTTCTAATGGAATAATGCTAGATGACTTTGCTTTTACCTGTTTATGTAAGGCAAATCCAACCGGTACTTTGCGCTCCATTGCATCACGTAAACGGCTTAAGTTATCAGGCAATTGCGATGCTTTTAGACTTAAGCGAATTGCATTCATTCCACAGCCAATATCTACACCTACAGCAGCAGGAATAATGGCATGTTTAGTAGGAATAACACTGCCTACGGTAGCGCCTTTTCCTACATGGACATCTGGCATAACTGCAATATGAGAATAGATAAATTGCAGCTGAGCCATTTTCTTGAGTTGTTCAATACTTTCACTATCGATATCTTGAGTGAAAATTTTAACAGGAACACCGTAAAGTGCTTCCTCGTTTAATATTTTTTGTATGCCCATAATTTTTCTCTTATTTTTGTCCGTGCAGGCATAAAAAAACCTAGCGAATGCTAGGTCTTAAATTTGAGCATTCGGACAAGTGAAGTGAATTTGTACACTTGTCCGTGAGCTGACATCGTGCCAAATGATTTAATCTGTTTTACCTAGTAGTGTTGGCATGATGTCCTCCTTATTTAAAAGTGCCGTTGAAAATCTGAACGGCATTTTACCTCTTTTAAATCAAAGATCAAGTTTTTTGACCTTTGAGTGATATTAAAGATTTGTTGATATCGCTTTTAATCTTGTTCCGGTTTGACGTTCATTTGATCATAAGGGATGAGTTTAGTTTTATTTTTCCACTTATACCCCAACCAAATAATTAAGAACAAAGGTAAGCTAATATAAGTTGAAAGTAGGCCTAACCAGTCAATTTTTCCACCTAAAATGGCTTGATAGTTTTGTCCCAAAATAATGATTGAACATAGAATAAATGCGAACCAAGGGGCAAATGGAAAAAATTTGGCACGGTATGCTAAATCTTCTAATTTATATCCTTGAGCAATATAACCTTTGCGGAAGCGGTAATGAGAAATTGCAATTCCTAACCAGACAATAAATCCGCACATACCAGACATATTGAGCAACCAGTTAAATACCTGCTTTTCGCCAATAAATGTAGTTAAGAAACAAAATGCTGCAATAAATGTCGTTGCATATAGCGCATTCATCGGAACGCCACGACCATCAAGTTTTGCAAACCATTTCGGTGCACGACCTTCTTGAGCCATTTTAAACAACATACGCGTTGAAGAATACATACCAGAATTACCAGCAGATAAAATAGCAGTCAGAATGACAGCATTCATTAAGCCAGCAGCAAAGGCAAAACCAACTCTTTCATAGAGTAAGGTAAATGGAGAAAGCGCAATGTTTTCAGTAGTAGCAGCTTGCAGCAAATTTGGGTCATCATAGGCAATTAAGGTACCGATAATGAAAATACATAAGATATAAAATAATAAAATTCGCCAGAAAATCTGTTTGATTGCAAGTGGAATCGTTTTCTTTGGATCTTTTGACTCACCAGCGGCAACCCCAACCATTTCAGTACCTTGGAAAGAGAATCCGGCAATCATTGCTACACCGATCATCGCCTGTAAACCACCTACAAAAGGTGCTTCTTTATAGGTCCAGTTTCCAAAAGCTGCAACACCTGGAGTGAGCATAATCTTAATGATCATGGCTAAGCCAATAATAATAAAGGCAACGATGGCGATCACTTTTACCATTGAGAACCAGAATTCGCTTTCGCCGAATCCCTTTACTGTCATGGCATTAATCATAAAGATAACGACAAGGAACAGAGCACTCCAATAGAACCCTGGAATATCAGGGAACCAGAACTTCATAATAAACTGAACTGCAACAAGTTCGAAGGCAACCGTAATCGCCCAGTTATACCAATAGTTCCAACCTAAAGCGAAGCCAAAACCTTCTTCGACATAACGACTGCCATATGTAAAAAAAGCCCCAGAAGTCGGATTGTGGGTTGCAAGCTCACCTAAACTGGTCATTAAGAAGTAAATCATAATACCAATAAGGGAATAGGCGAGTAGTGCTCCACCTGGGCCAGCATTTGCAATGGTTGATCCAGAAGCAAGGAAGAGGCCTGTACCAATGGAACCACCAATGGCGATCATATTCAGATGACGAGCCCCAAGCTTACGCTGGAGTTTTTCAGGAGCATGTGTTTCGCTCATGGAGATTCCTTACATAGTTTGTTATGCACAGGCATATAACACCTTAAAGCCTTGAAGATCAGTTTTAATCTGGCACTGACCAAAGTGCTTCTCAATTAAGATCGGATAGTTTAAAAAACGGTTTGCTACAATCCATAGCTCGCCTGATGCCTTTAAATGTTTTTTAGCGTTCTGACAGAGTCCTTCACTTGCATCATAGTTGGTATGAATACCTTGATGAAAAGGGGGATTACTGACAATGGCATCGAGTTCTGTTGGAGCGTCTGCAATACCTATGACAGGCTGCAATCTCAACTGGTCTGAACCTATTCCATTTCGACTAAAAGTCATTTCCGTTGACCGTAATGCGAAAGCATCAATATCTAGGGCATGAATAATATTACTTGAATTTATTTTTGCCAAATAGCAACTGATAATTCCAGCACCACACCCGAAGTCGGCAATTCTACCTGATTTCACCTGATTAAGATAAGGGAGTAAAACAGCAGTTCCGACATCTAGATGATTTTGGCTAAAAACACCGGGTAGGGCACAAATCGTAAGCTCTTGTTCATTCACCTGAACAGTGTAAGTTTTAAGCCAACTTTCCAGAGGTTTAATCTGTTCTGTTTTTTCTATCTTTAAGTGCCACAACTGACAGTGGCGGGCGCTGTCAAGTTTTAGTACCTTGCCGAAGCTTTGTAATTGTTTGGCAGCTCTTTCGACACCACCTTTTTTTTCACCGACTAAAAAAACAGACTGATCGGTTTTAAGATGACTCATCACTACGTGCAAGATATAGTTTAAGAGCTCTTTAGATTTTGGAACAAAAATGATTGCTTGGTCGAATTCTTGTGATGGGAACTCAACTGAGAAGTGCGCTTTTGTTCCACTATTTATAAATACCTGATAGTCGGCATGGTTCCATGTCCAGACTGACGCATCAGTCCCAGTGGGTAATTGACTGACTAAGGCATCATTTGGTGCATTAATTAACAAGATTCTACCTTTCAAATAGTCTTGCTGTCTTAATACCACTTCACTTCTAGGATCCATGTACATCTCTCATGAAGAAGAATGCCCAGTGGGAACTGGGCAGTAATCAAAATTACAAATTAGTTATTTATGAGTTTCAGGAAGCACAACATTTAGAATTAATGCTGCTATACCACCTGTTGCCACGCCAGAGCTAAAAATATTTTTAAATAATTCTGGAAGGTGCTCTAAAATTTGAGGAACTTGAGCAACACCTAAACCTAATGCAAGTGAGATGGCAATAATTAATAATGCTCGGCGGTCAAGGTGAACTGAAGAAAGAATATTAATGCCTGATGCAGCCACTGCACCGAACATTACCATAACAGCGCCACCTAAAACCGCTTGAGGAACTGCTTGTATAACACCAGCTACCGCAGGGAATAGACCTAATAAAATCAATAAGCAAGCAATCCAGATACCTACATAGCGGCTAGCAACCCCAGTGAGTTGAATCACACCATTGTTTTGGGCGAAAACAGAACTCGGGAATGTGTTAAATAATCCAGCCAATAAAGAATTTGCACCATTAACTAACACACCACCTTTAATGCGTTTCATCCATTCAGGGCCATTAACAGGTTGGTTAGAAAGCTTACTGGTTGCTGTCACATCACCAATTGCTTCTAAAGAAGTTACTAAATAAATGAATGCCATTGGGATGAATAATCCCCAAGAGAAGCTCAAACCAAAGTGCATTGGTGTTGGAATTTGTACGAGTGGCGCATCTTTAATACCAGAGAAATCTAGATGACCCATAAATCCAGCAAGAATGTAACCACTCACTAAAGCGATTAAAATAGCTGAACATTTAATCCAAACCACTCGAATACGATTGAGCACGATAATAATGGCAAGTACTGTACATGACATAATAAGGTTGTCTGCACTTGCAAAAGTGTGATCTTGCATGGCTTGGTAACCACCACCCATACTAATTAAGCCTTCTTTAATAAGCGTTAAGCCAATTAATAAAACAACAATACCGGTCACCAACGGAGTAATTAGTTTTTTTACCCATGGAAGAATTTGTGAAACACCCATTTCAATGAAGGAACCTGCAATGACCACACCAAATATTGCAGCCATAACTTGGTTAACAGGTGTTCCTGCGGCCACCATTGCACTACCAATACCAATAATAGGACCAATAAAGTTAAAGCTCGTGCCTTGAACAATAAGCAGACCTGCACCAAACGGACCAACTTTTTTACATTGTAGAAATGTAGCAATACCTGAAATCACCAAAGACATCGATAAAATCATGTTGGTTTCGGTGCGTGAAACGCCTAAAGCTAAACAAATTAAAAGGCCAGGTGTAACAATTGGTACAATAATCGCAAGCAAATGCTGGAAAGCTGCTAAAAAAGCGATCAAAGGTTTTGGTCGATCATTTAAACCATAAACAAGGTCTAAATGGTCTTGAGAGTGTTGATTGGACATGGGTGTAGGTCCGCCGCAATTTTGCAAATTGGCGCTATTCTAATCGAGATAACTATCTTTACAAAACGAAATACAGGCGATTGGAAATTTTTTTTGTCAATGTCAATAAACTGTCACTACTCAAGAGTAGTGTTTTTCTGTATAATTTGCCCTCAAATTTCAGGCGTTTCGAACTTTCATGTCAGATATCAAAAATCTCCGTAATATCGCAATTATTGCGCACGTCGACCATGGGAAAACCACACTTGTCGATAAACTACTTCAGCAATCAGGTGCTCTCGGTGACCGAGCAGGCGAGATTGAGCGTGTCATGGACTCGAATGCGCTTGAAAGTGAACGTGGTATTACTATTCTTGCAAAGAACACTTCTATTACTTGGTTAGATAAACGTACTGATATAACTTATCGTATCAACATCGTTGACACCCCGGGACACGCCGACTTCGGTGGTGAAGTAGAACGTGTTATGTCGATGGTTGACTGCGTATTGCTTTTAGTTGACTCTCAAGAAGGTCCAATGCCACAAACTCGCTTTGTGACACAAAAAGCGTTTGCTCGTGGTTTAAAACCAATTGTTATTATTAACAAAGTTGACAAACCAAGCGCGCGTCCAGACTGGGTTATCGATCAAGTATTTGATTTATTTGATAACCTTGGTGCAACTGATGAACAATTGGACTTCCCAATCGTTTACGCATCAGGTTTACGCGGTGTAGCTGGTCCTTCTCCAGAAGAACTTGCAGAAGATATGACTCCGTTGTTTGAAACGATTGTAGACATCGTTGAACCGCCAGCAGTTGATGCTGAAGGTCCATTCCAAATGCAGATTTCTTCACTTGACTATAACAGCTTCGTAGGTGTTATCGGTGTTGGTCGTATTCAACGTGGTTCAGTAAAATTAAACACTCCTGTTACTGTAATTGACAAAGAAGGCAATACACGTAACGGTCGTATCTTAAAAATCATGGGTTACCATGGTTTAGAGCGTATTGATGTTGATTCAGCATCTGCGGGTGACATCGTATGTATTACTGGTATTGATGCGCTTAACATTTCTGACACGATTTGTGATCCGAAAAATGTTGAAGCATTACCAGCTTTATCTGTAGATGAACCTACAGTATCTATGACATTCCAAGTAAACAACTCTCCGTTTGCTGGTAAAGAAGGTAAGTTCGTAACTTCACGTAATATCCGTGAACGTTTAGATCGCGAATTAATTCATAACGTAGCTTTACGTGTTGAAGATACTGACAGTCCAGACCGTTTCAAAGTATCTGGCCGTGGTGAACTTCACCTTTCAGTTTTAATTGAAAACATGCGTCGTGAAGGTTTCGAAATGGGCGTGTCACGTCCACAAGTAATCATGAAAGAAATCGACGGTCAAAAACAAGAGCCTTACGAAAACGTAACTTTTGACGTTGAAGAACAGCACCAAGGTTCTGTGATGGAACAAATGGGCTTCCGTAAAGGCGAAATGACGAATATGGAAGTTGACGGTAAAGGCCGTATCCGTATTGAAGCAACTGTGCCTTCACGTGGTTTGATCGGTTTCCGTTCTGAATTCTTAACCATGACTTCTGGTACAGGGATCATGACATCAAGCTTCTCGCATTATGGTCCAGCTAAACAAGGTACTGTTGCGAAACGTCAAAATGGTGTATTGATTTCAATGGTTCAAGGTACTTGCTTGGGCTATGCATTATTTACACTTCAAGACCGTGGTCGTTTATTTGCTAAACCACAGTTAGAAGTATATGAAGGCATGATCATCGGTATTAACTCTCGTTCAGATGATATGGTTGTTAACCCAACTAAAGCGAAACAGTTAACTAACGTTCGTGCATCTGGTACTGATGAAGCATTAACTTTAACACCTGCAATGGAATACACGCTTGAACAAGCACTTGAATTCATTGAAGATGATGAGTTAGTTGAAGTAACACCAAAATCAATCCGTATCCGTAAACGTTACTTGACTGAAAATGAACGTAAACGTAACCGTGATAAATAATTTTTCTTAAATGAAAAAGAAAAAACCGCTAAATTAATTTAGCGGTTTTTTTAATCGTTATATTTGAAGTTAAACTAAGCTTAAAATCATATTTTTCTTATCAGAGAATATGTTGTTAAAGTGTGAAATAGCTTTCTTTTTTTGATAAAAATATTAAATTATCAATATCATGGCGAGTACTATCTAAATCGATAAGATGCCAATGAAAAAGAAAAATATGACGTGTTTCGGCCCCCGACATCTGGAGATGTTTAGATGAGTATTATTCAAGAATTTAAAGAATTTGCCATTAAAGGCAATATGATGGATTTAGCCATTGGTGTCATTATTGGTGGTGCTTTTGGCAAAATCGTAGACTCTTTAGTAAAAGATATCATCATGCCGCTCATTAGTGTAATTACTGGTGGTGGTGTTGATTTCTCTCAAAAATTTATCGTACTAGGTGCAAATCCTAATAACCTACAATCTTTAGATGCTTTGCAAAAAGCAGGTATCAATGTATTGACCTATGGTAACTTCCTCACCATTTTAATTAATTTTATTATTTTGGCTTGGGTTGTATTTTTAATGGTGAAATTATTAAACAGACTTCGCCGTGATAAAAATGTACCAGAAGCTCCAGCTGCAACTCCTGAAGACGTGCAGTTATTACGTGAAATTCGTGATGAGTTGAAAAAGAAAGCTTAATAAAATTTGAAATAAAAAACGGTACCTAGAGTACCGTTTTTTATGACTAAGTATTTTATGTTGGACTAAAGATACTGATAAAATTTAAAGGCTACCGATAAGCTCAGCTATGCAGATTGTAAAAGGGGTATAAATAAATGAATCAGCTTTTTGTATATGGCACTTTATGTCCGAATAAAGCTAATGCTCATATTTTAGAGCAGATTGGTGGACATTGGACAAAAGCCAGTGTGCAAGGCGTGATTCATATTTTAGATTGGGGACCTGACAAAGGCTTAAAGGCAATCGTTTTAGACTCAAAAGCCAATTGGGTAGAGGGTTATCTGTTTAGCACCGAGAAACTGGCTGAAAATTGGCAGATGCTTGATGATTTTGAAGGTTTCCAATACCAACGTGTCATCGCAGAGGTGAAGCTTGAGTCAGGAGAAATGGTTAAAGCCTGGACATATCAATTGAATGCGCAGGCTCAAGCTTCTGAAAAACACAATTAAAATAATTGGATTAACGTAAACTGCCCATTCTGAATTTAACTTCTAACAGATGGTAGCCAAACTGGCTCTTTATTGGGCCTTGTAATACACGTTCAGCCGCAGTAAAAACGACTTTATCGATAACTGGCACTAATTGTCCTTTTTTTACTTCACCTAATTCACCACCACGTTTTGCTGAATTACATGTTGAATACTGCTTAGCCAGTTTGGCAAAGTCAGCACCATTTTGTAGCTTCTTTTTTAACTGTTCTGCTAAGTCTTTATCTTTGACTAGAATATGTCGGACGATAGCTGTTTGCATTTTGTCTTCCTCTATAAATTAGAGTTTATTTGGCTTTTTGAGGGGTTGGCACTGTGGGCAAAATACACTAGCACGCTGACCAAGTTTTAAGTTTTCTAATGGGGTTTCACAATTAACGCACATTTCTCCAGCACGACCATAAGCGAGTAGTGTTTGCTGAAAATAACCATTTTCACCCATGGCATTGCTGTAGTCTCGTAAAGTTGAACCACCCAAATCAATCGCTGATTTTAAAATTCGTTTAATTTCGATAACCAGTTTCTCGATCTGCTGAAAACTTAAGTCCCCAGCTGGCTGAGCAGGATGAACTCCGACATTAAATAAACTTTCAGTTGCATAGATATTGCCAACACCGACTACAACATGATTATCCATAATTGCAATTTTTGTGCCGACAGATTTATTTTTAAGTTTTGAAGCTAAATATTCTGCATTAAAGTCGGTACTTAAAGGCTCAGGTCCTAAAGTATCAATTAACTTGCCTTGAGTCTCACGGTTAAGCCAGAGAATACAGCCAAAACGACGAGGGTCGTGATAACGTAATTCATGTTCTTCAAAGCGAATGATGAAGTGATCATGTTTTCTCAGCTCATCATTTGGTTGGCACAAGCGGAAGCTACCTGACATTCCTAAATGCCAGAGCATTTGGTCTTGTTCAAACTCTGCCAAGATATATTTTGAGCGTCGATTTAAGCCAATAAGACGTTGTCCAATAAGTTTATGAACATCATCCGGAATCGGCCAGCGTAAGCTAGGATTACGGACTTCTACACTTTGAACTTTTTGATTCAATAGGGGGAATAAACTCGTTTTGGTTGTTTCGACTTCGGGTAACTCAGGCATCGCCAACTCGCAGAATTAACAGATATACTGGACTAATCAAGTATAAAGTGTGGTATGTAATATTTCAGAGCTTACTATGTCAGATATTTTACCACTAAGCTGGTTCCAACGAGAAACTTCAGAAGTGGCTTATGATTTGATCGGCTGTGTATTGTGTAAGCGACAGCCTGATGGTCAAATTATCCGCTGTACGATTAGCGAAACAGAAGCTTATTTGGGGGTTCGTGATAAGGCTTGCCATAGCTACAATGATAAACGTACCGCTCGAACAGATGTGATGTATGGCCATGGTGGTACGATTTACGTTTATTTAATTTATGGCATGTATGAAATGCTGAATATCATTACGCAAACGGAAGGTGTCCCTGAAGGCGTGATGATTCGGTCTGCATTTTTAAATGGCGCTTCAACCAAAAAAGAATATAAGCTTTTAGCTGGACCCGGCAAACTGACACGCTATTTAGGCATTGATCGAACTTTAAAAAGTCAGACTTTAGGTGAAAAATCTGGACTATGGATTGAAGCAGCATCAACGCAGCCTGAAGTGGTTATGACTCCACGCATCGGAATTGATTATGCCGAGGAAGCAAAAGATTGGCCAGAGCGCTATTGCTGGAAAGATCATCCATCTTTAAGCCGTTAGTTCAATTCTGAAAATCAATCTTTATATATCGAAAAGATTGTTCTAGATTTACAACAATGCAAATCGAATTCAATATCCAGACAAGACACCGCTTTTTGTTATGATAACTACAATATAAATAAAGGAAATAAGCATGTCCTTATTACGCTTAGATCGACTTCATTACTGTATTTTGATGGGTATGGGCTGTATTTCTAGTCCACTCGTTTGGGCAGAAGACTCAAATTCAGAAGTTGCCAAATTGCCAACTTTACATGTGGAAGCAACGCGTACTGATACCACTTATTTGCAAACACCTGCTTCCGTTTTTCGAATAGATGGGCCTCAAGCGGATACTTCTTCACAAGTCAATTTGACTGAAGTTGTGAAGGGAATACCGAGTTTACAAATTCGTAATCGTGAAAATTATGCGCAAGATTTACAGCTATCTATGCGTGGTTTTGGCGCACGTTCTACTTTTGGGGTAAGAGGTATTCGCCTATATGTTGATGGGATTCCTGCAACCATGCCAGATGGGCAAGGTCAAACGTCTAATATTGATTTAAGTAGTCTTGACCATGTCGAAGTGTTAACAGGTCCTTTTTCTTCACTTTATGGAAACTCATCGGGCGGGACAATTTTAACTTCTACTAAAGAAGGACAAGGGAAAGACTCAATTGAGCTGAGCTATTCGGGAGGCAGCCATGATAAAAGCCGAGCGGGACTCGTGCTACAAGGTGGGGCCAAGGGTGCAAATGAGCCAAGTTATGTTATTAGTTCATCGTACTTCAATACGGACGGTTACCGAGATCATAGTGGTGCAGATAAAGTATTAAATAATGCAAAGCTGAGTTGGAACCTTGATGATGGAAGCAAAATCAACTGGGTAACTAACTATGTCAAAATCAATGCAGATGATCCGCAAGGTTTAAATCATGCTCAATGGAATGCGAATCCCAAACAGGTTAATGATTCAAAAAATATTTACAAGGTTCGAAAAGATATTGAGCAAACTCAAACAGGGGTGACATGGTCTAAACCGATTAATGACCATAATGAGCTTTATGCCATGGCTTATTTAGGCAATCGCCAAGTCACTCAATATCAATCTATTCCTAAGTCGGCACAAGATGCCAGCATTAATCATGCGGGTGGAGTGATTGACTTTGAACGTAATTATTATGGTGCTGATTTCCGTTGGACAGGTAAGGAACTACTACCAAATACAACGGTGAGTGTGGGTGTTGCACTTGATGCGATGGATGAAGACCGTAAAGGCTTTGAAAACTTTAATTTAGTAAATGGGCAACCTTCTTATGGCGTTAAAGGTAAATTACGTCGTGATGAAGACAATACTTTGTGGAATATCGACCCATATTTACAAGCTTCATGGCAGTTTTTACCAACATGGCGTTTAGATACAGGCGTACGTTATAGCAATGTTCATTACAAATCTAAAGATCACTACTTAAGCAATGGCGACGATAGTGGCAAAATAGATTACGATAAAGTTTTACCTTCAGCTGCTTTAAGTTGGCAAATTTTACCTGAGCTTATGGCATATGTAAGTTATGCCAAAGGTTTTGAAACACCAACCTTTACTGAAATGGCTTATCAAACTGATATGACAAAGTCAGGTTTTAACTTTGATTTAAAACCATCAACCAGTGATACCTATGAAGCTGGCTTAAAGTCACAAAACCAATTAGGTGATTTTACTTTGGCAGTTTTTCAAACTAAAACCAAAAATGACATTGTTTCAGCGGGAAGTTCAAATGGGCGTGCAACCTTCCGTAATGCAGATAAAACTTTGCGTGAAGGCGTAGAGTTTGCATGGAATAAAAAGCTATGGCGTGATTTAACGGCTACTGCAAGTTATGCCTATTTAGATGCGACTTTTGATGCGGATATTCCAGCTTCTGGAGGTTCTACGCAAATTCCATCAGGGAATGCGATTCCAGGTATTGCTAAAAATCAGGCTTTTGTGTCGTTAGCTTGGCAACCTAGCCACGGCTTATATGGTGGTGTAGATGTACAGTATATGGATAAAGTATACGTGAATGATACCAACAGTGACGCAGCACCAAGCTACAGTGTAACTTCAGCAAACATTGGTTATGCATGGGATCTAGGCGATTGGAAAGTCAAAAGCTTTGCCCGTGTGGACAACTTGTTTGATAAAAACTATGCGGGTTCAGTCATCGTAAATGATGGTAATGACCGTTACTTTGAACCTGCTGATGGGCGTAACTGGAGTGCAGGTTTACGTGTAATTAAACAATTCTAGGAATTTAAAATGGCAAAATTATTTGAAATGATTAATTTTGATTCACTACAACTGGTCAATAGAATTGTAATTGCCCCAATGTGTCAATATTCGGCAACAGATGAAGGCGAAATTACCTATTGGCATGAGCAGCAATGGGCAAATTACGCGTTGTCTGGGGCTGGGTTATGTATTGTGGAAGCTACTGCTGTACAGGCGGAAGGTCGAATTAGTTATGCTGATCTTGGACTTTGGAATGATCAGCAACGTGACCAGATCAAAACTTTATTGGAGAAAGTCAAAACACTTTCTCCAATGCCATTTGGAATTCAGTTAGCGCATGCTGGTCGTAAAGCATCTACTGAAAAGCCTTGGTTAGGAAAAGGCCAAATTGCAAAAAATCAGCCACATGGCTGGCAAACCGTTGCACCAAGTACAAGCACCTTTTCTGTTCATGATGCAGCACCACATGCTTTAACCATTGCTGAAATTAAACAAGTTCAACAAGACTTTGCCGCTGCGGCAAAACGCGCAGTTGAAGCTGGCTTTGAGTTAATTGAAGTGCATGCAGCGCATGGCTATTTGTTGCATCAATTCTTATCGCCAATTGCAAATCAGCGAACAGACGAATATGGCGGTTCTTTAGAAAATCGTATGCGCATGACGCTTGAAGTACTTCAAGCAATTAAATTAGCTGTTCCTGAAGGATATCCAGTAGGAGTACGTCTATCCGCAACTGACTGGATGGAGGGTAATGAACAATGGGATATTGAATCTACGGTTGGTTTATCCAAAGCTTTAGAGCAGTTGAGTGCCGCTTATATTCATGTCTCTAGTGGTGGTTTACATGAACATCAAAACATTACCATTGGAGCGGGTTACCAAGTTCATTTTGCCGAACAGGTTAAAAAACATGTCTCTATTCCGGTCATTGCGGTTGGGCTGATTACAGAACCCAAGCAGGCAGAGGAAATTTTAACTTCAGGTCAGGCCGATGCAATTGGTCTTGCTCGTGCAATGTTATATGACCCGCGTTGGCCTTGGCATGCAGCGGCGGCTTTAGGAGCAGAAGTTAAAATTGCCCCTCAATATTTACGCTGCCAACCTCATGGGGTAAAACAGCTTTTTAATTCTTTTTAATTTTATCGGGCAAAGTGATCTTTGCCCGTTTTTCTTTAGATGAGTGAGGGTGGTCGGTGGTTTTTCAGGTTATTTTACCTATCTTGATATTATTGTTGATGGGCTATGTTTGTGTTCTTATCAAGTTGGTAACGCCTGAACAGATTAAGGCGCTTAGCGCATTTGTCATTAAAATTTCTTTACCGGCTTTTTTAATTCACTCTTTGGCAAATAAAAATTTACAAGACATTTGGCACCCAGCTTATTTTATTGCTTATGGCGGCGGTTCCTTAATTTTATTTTTATTAGCTTTTATTCTCTATCGAAAATATTTTAAAAATAGCTTAACCCATAGCGCTGTAATCTCGATGGGCGCATCGATGTCCAATACAGGATTTATGGGGACCGCTATTTTAACCATGCTGATTGGTAACCATGCTGCAATCTATATTTCTTTAACACTCATTATTGAAAATTTATTGATTGTGGCCCTCATGCTTATTTTGGCCGAAGCTGGGTTAAATCAACAACAAAATCTTTTACCGCTTTTAAAACAGACTTTTCTAAATTTACTCAAAAATCCTGTCATTATCGCTATTTTGGTTGGGATGGGATGCATTCTTTTAGATGTTCATCTTCCTACGACTCTTGACCAATCCTTAGAGTTGCTTGGGCGTACAGCTTCACCATTAGCTTTATTTGCGATTGGTGGCAGCTTAGTCGGGATTGGTATTACGAGTGTGAATATACAAAGCATATTGTTGGCTACCTTTAAAGTCATCTTAATGCCAACTGTGATTTTTTCACTCTTTTTGATCACCCCAAATGTAAGTCGTGAAATGCTTTATGCAGGAACATTAATTGCTGCTTTACCGATGCCGATTGCTTTCGGGATTTTTGGGCAAGCGTATGGCTTAAATGAAAAAGCATTAACGCCTTTAATGATTAGTACGATTGTTGGATTTATCGGGGTTAGCGGACTTATTGCACTTTGGTGGTAAATTAAAAGCTCCATAGAGGAGCTTCAAACTATTAGCTACTGTTTGGGTGCTGGTTGCGTGGGAGCATTTGCTGCCTGTTTACTTTTTTCTGCAATAATCTTATCAACTGAAGCTAAAGAGGCTTTAGCGTTGGGAACATTTTGATTGGCAAGTTCAGTAAAAATCTTTTTGGCCTCAGGCAAATTTTGCGGAATGATATTGCCATTAGCCATCATAGTCGCTAAAACCATAGACGCAGGGGCGTAACCTTTTTGCGCAATTGACTGTAGGGCTTCTATGCCTTGGCGTTTCATGAGTGGATTTTTATTTTCAACACCTTGGCTAATATCATAGAGCGCTTTTACCTGAATAGCAGGGTAGTTTCCTTTTCGAATTAAAGGTGCCAGTTTTTGAATAGCAATTTGATGCGACTGAGGTTTTTTCTGAGCAAATAAAATCGTAGCAATTTTTACAGTCGCCTCATCTGAACCTTGAGCTGAGGCTTTTTGAATATATTGACTAAATTTATTGCTGTCTTTAGCAAGGCCTAATTCACCTGTCTCATAGATTTGAGCGAGTGTATAACTGGCTTGTGCATACCCTTTATTAGAGGCATCTTCATAATATTTGATAGCTTTAGAAGAGTCTTTTGCTGTCCCTTGACCCATTTGAGTCATATAACCTAAGTTATAGATGGCCTGAGCATTGCCTGTGTGGGCGAGACGTTGCATTTCTTGAAAAGCAGCAGAATAGTTTTTTGCTGCATAAAGTTGTTCTGCCTGTTTAAATGCATCGGTCTTGTCAGTAGCGGCAGTGTTATCTGCTGCAAAAATTGATGCACTTGAAAGGGTGATTAGGCTTGCGATTAGTAATTTTTTCATTTCTTTTTAACCTTTTACTTCGTAGCTACATCATTCCGTTGATGCATTAAATAGTTTCAATTTCTCATCATAAATATTGATTGCTGAAAGTAAACAGCCGATTTGTATATAAAGCGCTGTACTTTGGGCAAAGTGTGGAAAAAAATACCCACTCATGTCAATAAAACAGAGCGGGTAAGATTCTTATTTTACTGACTGTAGCAATGCTTCAATCTGTTTTGCATCACTTGGTACGCCTGAGATTCTTTGGCCATTTTGCAAGAATAGGGTTGGTGTTCCATCTATATTTAGTTTTTGACCTAAAGCTATGTTTTTCTGAATTGGAGTTGAACAGTTTTTGCTGGTCGTAGGTAACTTACGGTTAAGCATATAGTTCGTCCAAGCTTCTCCTGGATTTTTTGAGCACCAGATTTGATTTGATACTTTTTCTGCATTTGGATGTAGGCTGGTAAGAGGGTAGAGGAAAACATATACCGTAACGTTATCAACCCCAACCATATTTTTTTCTAGCTGCTGGCAATATGGACAATCAGGATCAGTAAAGATATAGATCGTACGCTCGCCTTTTCCTTTTACATATTTAATGGCTTGATTGAGTGGCAAGCTTTTAACATCAATCTTCCCTAGCTCAGCAATACGTTCATCTGTCATATTTTTTTGTTGTTTGATATCGACTAAATTACCTACAAAAAAATACTTGGCATCTTGGTTGGTATAAACAATACGGCCGCTTGTATACACTTCATAAATGCCTTGTACAGGAGATTGGTAAACACCTTTTACAGGCAAATCCGGATAATTTGTCTTAAGATTTTGTTCAAGTGTTTTAACATCAGCATGAGCAGAACCGAAAAAAGCCAAACTCAACATGAGTGTAGCAAGTTTAGTTTTCATATTTTTACTCGTTAATTTCAACATGGTTAATGATGGCATATAAAACATAAAAAATTGATGTTCTAATCTAATGAATTCATTAGTATTTTGTATCTATAAAAAAGCCCGTAAAGCATTTTACGGGCTTTAAATGTGTCAAATATAATAATTATTGTGGTCTTGCGACATCGCCACTTAAGGCTTCTGGTAACTCAAGAACTTGAAGTCCTAGCTCTGTTAAAGCGGCAGGCTTTGCAACTACTAATGCGATGTATCCATTATTTGTTTGAGCACTATTTACGACTTCTATATCATTGTGCAGTTGAGTTGCTGAAGCAGGTGCTTCGCCTGTGCCTTGCACTAGGTGTAACCAGTGTTTCGGTTTTGCTTTAAACCAAAGACGCGCCACAATTTCTTGACCTAGGTAACAACCTTTATCGTAATTGACACCTTCACGTTGATGTAAACGCAATTCCTGTGGTTGGAACTCATGTTCAGTTGCTTGAGTAATCCATGCTTGGCCAGTCATAATGGCTTGCTTTTGCCATTCAGAAATATCAGTTTCTAGTGCAGAGAACTCAGTCTGATGACCGACAACTTTTGGAAAAGCAGGGCCTTGTTCACTCAAGGTCATTTTTGAAAAAGCACCAAATTTTTTAATATGTTTGGCAAACTCTTCGGCTTGATCTTGAGCAACTACAATTTCAAAACTTTCACCATTAATTTTTTTCAGCCATAACCCAAAGTGAATACGACCTTTAAGATCACAAATGGCTGTATAGCGAGTTTCATTTTCAGCTAAACGTTCAGTATCTACAGTAACTTGGCCTTGTAAAAACTTTTGTGCATCTACACCGTTTAATGCGTATGAGGAGAAAGCGAGCAGACTCATGATTAATCTCAAATTCAATATGTTTCTTTATGATTGCTGACTATTTTGCTCCATTTTTACTAAAAAATCAGCCATAGTTTTCGTAATTTGATTTTGCGTAAAACATAACTTTTTTGTTTAAGAAAACACCAAAAATATACGTTCGGATGGATCTGAAGGTTTAAGCTAATAAACATAATTTAGATAACTTAAATGGAATTAAAATAAGGAGAAGATGATGGCAACAGGAACAGTAAAATTTCATCGCGTGTTTAAAGCACCAGCCGAGCGAGTTTATCGCGCTTTTATCGATCCAGATGCTTTAGTAAAGTGGTTACCACCTCATGGCTTTACTGCAAAGATCCATAGTTTTGATGCAAATATTGGTGGCTCATACAAAATGAGTTTTACCAATTTTTCGACAGGTTCAACACACGCATTTGGTGGAACATACGTTGAGTTAGTTCCCAATGAATTAATTCGCTATAACGACCAATTCGACGATCCAAATTTGCCGGGAACCATGCAAGTCACTATTACATTAAAGACTGTATTGGTAGGTACAGAGGTCCACATTATTCAAGAAGGAATACCTGAAGCTATTCCCGCGGAAGCATGCTATTTGGGGTGGCAAGAGTCTTTGTCATTATTGACGCTATTGGTCGAAGCCGCTATTCCAGATCAGTAATGAGCTTGTTAAATTTGATTAACTTCATTGAAAGTGAGTAGAGAAAAAACTACTCACTTTTTCTTTTTTAATAACGAATGAAAAAGAACAAAATATTGAATGATCTTATAAAGCTCAAATTATTAGGCTCTTTAGTGAGAAAAAGTGATGGATATTCAAATTAAAAGAATTTATGAAAATGCTGACCCGAGTGACGGAAAACGAATTTTAGTTGATCGGCTATGGAGTAGGGGGATTAGTAAGGAAAATGCTCATTTAGATTTATGGCTCAAAGAAATAGCTCCTTCAACTGAACTTCGAAAGTGGTTTCATGCAGTGTTGTCTGAACAACATTGGCTCGAATTTAAACAACGTTATTTGCAAGAGTTAAAGACCAATCTGGCAGTGAAGGAGTTATGCGATATTGCTCTAAGTGAGAAAGTCACACTTTTATATTCAGCAAAAGACTCGGAACGAAATCATGCAATAATTTTGAAAGAATATTTGTTGAACAATAAATTAAAGTGAATATATAAATTTTTTTTTGGTAAAAGTCTCTTATTTAAAACTTTAAAAAATGAGTCATATCTCGCATAATATACTTTTTGAGATTTTTTTCATGTCTTTGCCAAATTGTCCAAAATGCCAATCAGAATATACCTACCAAGATGGCGACTTATTAATTTGTCCTGAGTGCTCAAATGAGTGGAAAGAAGGAGAAGCGTCGCTTACTGAAGAACAAGAAATTATTAAAGATGCAAACGGTAATGTCTTAGAAGATGGTGACAGTGTAACTGTCATTAAAGACTTAAAAATTAAAGGTTCATCTTCAGTGGTAAAAGTAGGTACGAAAGTAAAAACGATTCGTTTAGTTCCAGATGCAAGTGATGGCCACAATATCGATTGTAAAATCGACGGCATCGGTCAGATGAAATTAAAATCTGAATTTGTAAAAAAAGCTTAAATTGTTAATTTTAATTACATTTTGATAGGGATATATGTCTATATCTCTATCTTTTAAATTCCTAACATCATTATAATTTTATTACGAAAAAGTATAAAAAATGGTCTATTCAAAGAATGATTGCCCCTTTATATTGTCATAAATAACAAATAACTTTCGTCCAGAATAATAACGAAAGTCATACTCACACCAACAAAAAAATGAGGTTTTCATGGCAGGATGGTACGAAATTTCAAAAGCGAGTGATGGGCAATACCGCTTTATTTTAAAGGCAGGCAATGGTGAACCTATTTTAAATAGTGAGCTATATAAGGCAAAAGCCTCTGCTGTAAATGGTATTGAATCAATTCAAAAAAATAGTGGTGATGACGCACGATATGAGCGTTTAACAGCAAAGAATGGTAAACCTTATTTCAATTTAAAAGCTGCAAATCATCAAATTATTGGAACCAGCCAGCTCTATGCGAGTGAAGCTTCAAGAGATAAAGGAATCGAGTCTGTTAAAACCAATGGTTCATCGACGTCCATCAAGGACTTAACAGTTCAGGCATAAAATCGAGATAAAAAAAAGCAGCTTCTAAAAGCTGCTTTTTTTATTTAATTAATGCGCTAATTTAGCTAAAAGTTCTTCTTTGGTTAGATTGCTCGCTTCAGCATCGCGACGGCCTTTATATTCAAAAGTACCCGCATCAAGACCTTTTTCACCAATCACAATACGGTGTGGAATGCCCATCAACTCAAGGTCAGAGAACTTAACGCCCGGACGTTCGTTACGGTCATCAAGCAACACATCAAAACCTTGAGCTTGAAGTTCTGCATATAGTGCTTCTGCTGCTTCAAGTGTACGTGGCGATTTGTGCGCATTCATTGGAACAATTGCAACTTCAAAAGGTGCAATGGCTTGTGGCCACATAATACCTTTGTCATCGTAGTTTTGTTCAATTGCAGCGGCAACAACACGTGTTACCCCAATACCGTAGCATCCCATAGTTACTGTAAATGGTTTGCCATCTTCACCTAGAACTTTACAGCCTAAAGCTTCTGAGTATTTAGTACCAAGCTGGAAAATATGACCTACTTCAATACCGCGTTTAATTTGTAGTGTGCCTTTACCGTCTGGAGATGGGTCGCCTTCAACCACATTACGCAAATCAAAAACTTCTGTAATTTGCGCATCACGTTCCCAGTTTACGCCAACAGCATGTTTGTCTACTTCGTTTGCGCCAGCAACGAAGTCAGAAAGAACAGAAGCAGCGCGGTCAACAATTACAGTTAAGCCTTTTTCGACTAAACCTTGTGGACCTGTAAAGCCAGCAGTTAAACCAAATGTTTGAAGTTGTTCTTCAGTTGCAAAAGTAAGAGGGGCAGCCACTAAAGGATGCTTCTCAGCTTTAATTTCATTAAGTTCGTGGTCACCACGTACAAATAGAGCAACGACAGGAACCTGACCTTTTTCGTCAGCAACACCTTGAACCAATAATGCTTTAACAGATTGCTTAGGATCAGCATTTAAGAACTGACATACATCATCAATCGTTTTCTGGTTTGGTGTTTCAACCAATTTAAATTCTTGTGCAGGTGCCGCACGTTCACCAACTAAAACAGCCTCAGCCATTTCAACGTTTGCTGCATAATCAGATTCAGTTGAAAATGCGATGTCATCTTCACCACTTGCAGCCAATACATGGAACTCGTGTGAAGCTGAACCACCAATAGAGCCTGTATCTGCTTGTACGGGACGGAAGTCTAAGCCTAAGCGAGTGAAAATACGGCTATAAGTGTCATACATCACGTCATAAGTTTCTTGTAACGACTCTTGAGTTGCATGGAAAGAATAAGCGTCTTTCATGATGAACTCACGTGAACGCATTACACCAAAACGTGGACGAATTTCATCACGGAATTTAGTCTGAATTTGATAGAAGTTTACAGGAAGCTGCTTATAACTTTTGAGTTCGTTACGCGCCATATCTGTAATAACTTCTTCATGTGTTGGCCCAAGTACAAATGGGTTCATATGACGATCTTTAAAGCGTAATAATTCAGGACCATATTGTTCATATCGACCCGATTCTTCCCAAAGACTTGCGGGTTGAGTCACGGGCATGAATACTTCCATTGCACCTGAATGGTTCATTTCTTCACGAACAATCGCATCTACTTTTTTAAGCACACGTGTTCCCATCGGCAGCCATGTATATAAACCAGATGCCAATTTACGAATCATCCCCGCACGTAACATGAGCTGGTGTGAAATCACTTCAGCATCATTTGGGGTTTCTCTCAACGTTGCAAATAAAAAGCGGCTTGCGCGCATGGAAAAAGTCCTAAAAGTTAAGCGTTGTAAAAACGCAGATTATACGATAATCGCTGCATTATGACATGAATCGTCGAGTTTGACGCAGCATAAAGTTTTTCAAGTCATCTAGATAAGTGAAAATGACGGGTACAACCACAAGAGTCAACAGGGTAGAGGTAATTACGCCACCAATTACAGCGTGAGCCATTGGTGCGCTTTGCTCACCGCCTTCACCAAGGCCTAAAGCTAAAGGAACCATGCCCATTACCATGGCGCTTGTCGTCATTAAAATTGGACGTAAACGGGTTTTGCCTGCCTGTAAAATAGCATCATAACGGCTCTCCCCATGTTCCATGGCCTTTTTAATAAAATCGATGAGCAAAATTGCGTTTTTGGTGACTAATCCCATCAACATAATAATGCCGATAATCGAAAATAAATTTAGGGTACTCTTGAACAAGAAGAGGGCGAGGAAGACCCCAATTAAAGATAATGGTAAAGATGCCATAATCGCAGCAGGGTGAATAAAACTATTAAACTGAGAACCTAAAACAATATAGATAAATACAATAGAAAGAGTGATTGCAGTTAATGCATATCCCGCCGATTCGGCCATATCTGCATTGGCACCTTGGGTATTGAAGCTATAACCAGCAGGCAATTTAAAGGCTTTTTGCATTTTATCAATATCTTTACCGATATCCCCACTTGGACGTCCTGATGTATTTGCTTGGATGAGTACTTCACGCTCAAGATCGCGTCGGTTAATTTGTGATGCGCCAAGTTTTTCTTCAGTAGTTGCTACCGCACTTAATGGAACTAATATCGGTTTTCCATTTGCACTGGTTTTGTTTGAATTGAGATATAGGTTTTGCACATCTTGTGGAAGCATGCGTTTGTTTTCATTTAATCGAATATTAACATCATACGTTTCGCCGTCTCGATCTTCCCAAGTTGTTACATTATCACCTGCAATTAATGGACGAATTGCATTAGCGATTTGAGAAACAGACAAGCCTAAATCACTTGCCAGTATGCGATTAATATGAACACCTAAAGTTGGTTTTGGTTCTTTTAATGAGCTTTCTAAATCAACCACACCTTTAATTTTACCCATTTCAGTCATAAATCGATTTGAAATTTTTTGAAGTTCATTCAGGTCAGTTCCTTTAATCGAAATCATGATTGGCTTTTGACCACCAGAAACGGAATCTTGAGAGGCAGCGACAGAGGTAACATGAATTCCTGCTACGGTTTGCAAACGATCACGGAATTCATTGTTCAGTGTCGTCAGATCTGAACTGCGCTGTTGTTTCGGTTTTAAGGTCACGCCTAAACCCGCATGGTTTTTACCAGACTCTATTCCGCTGTTTACTACACCATAAGTAGAAACAACATCAGGAAATTGCCTGATAATTTGATCAACTTGATGCAGCTTGGCTTGCGTATATTCTAAAGAAGCATCGACAGGAGTCTCGAACTGAATACGAATTTCGCCTTTATCTGGTGTCGGTACAAATTCGGTTCCAATCAGTGTCGATAAACCTAAGGCCGCGAATAATGAAGCCACTGCAATAATGACTGTAATAAAGCGGAAGCGTAGCGCGAGCTTTAATAGCTTTTCATAAATATGCGTAAGACCATCTAATAAATTAGAAATATAATTAAAGAAGTGTTGCAGCCGACTCTCTTTTTTCTTTATAGGATCTTTCCAGTGAGCAGATAGCATTGGATCGAGCGTAAAACTAATAAACATTGAAATGAGAACAGCTGTACTTACGGTTACACCAAATTGATAAAAGAAACGCCCAATTAGTCCGCCCATAAAGGCAACAGGTAGAAATACGGCCACAATGGTGAGTGTGGTTGCGAGTACCGCTAAACCAATTTCTTTCGTGCCTTCTAAGGCAGCAGTAACATGATCTTTGCCAAGCTCGGTATGCCTAACAATATTTTCTCGAACGACAATCGCATCATCAATTAATAAACCAATACTGAGCGATAAGGCCAATAGTGTCATCATATTAATGCTGAATCCAAAAGCCCAGATGAACGTTAAGGTTCCTAGCAAAGTAATTGGTAAGGTTAAGCCTGTAATGACTGTAGATCGAAAAGAGCCTAAAAATAATAGAACAATTAAAACTGCTAAGGCAGCACCTTCAATAATGGTGCGGGTAACATCTTTAATTGAAGCACGAATTCCTTTAGAACTGTCCGCCACAACTTTGTAATTTAGGCCCGCTGGCATTTGAGCTTTTAATTTCTCTAAAGTTTGGTAGGTTTTATCGACGACCTGAATTACATTGGCATCGGAACTTTTTAAAATATCAATAGAGACCGCTGTTCTTCCATTATAAAATGCACTTGATTGTAGCTCGGCTTGAGTATCTTCAACGCTTGCAACTTGTTTTAGAAAAATGGGTGAGCCATTTTTATTCGCAATGATCAAATCACCAAACCCAAAAGGATGAATGACCTTTGATTGAATCTGTACAACCAGTTCAGAATTCTTTTGTTGTAAGGTTCCGGCTGGAACTTCAATATTTTCATTTTTTAGAGTGTTAATGACCTGATCAATTCCTACACCATAGCTTTGCAATTGTTCAGGATGAATTTTAATACGGATTTGACGTTTAGCATCACCTAATAAATTGACGTTGCCCACACCGGAAACGGTTTTAAGCTGAGGCACAACCCGTTTATCTACATAGGAACTTAATTTAGCCAAACTCATACTACTGGATTCAAATACCACTGACATGATCGGGCTAGATGAAGGATCGTAGCGTTGTACAATCGGCGCATCAATTTCATCACGGAATTGGGCAGTAATTGGAGCAATTTTGTCGCGAACATCTTGTGCGGCAATCGCTGACGAGGTATCAAGATTAAACTCGGCTACAATCATGGAAAACCCTTCACTCGAACGTGAAGTGATTTGTTTAATGCCAGAAATCGTATTAATTTGGTCTTCAAGTTTTTTTGTAATATCAGACTCAACAGCTTCAGGCGAAGCACCAGCATATTGTGTAGTGACTACTACGAATGGGAAATCTACATTTGGAAACTCCTCAACTGTCATGCGTTTCCAAGAAGCCAGTCCGAGTACTATTAAGCACAACATCATCATAATGGTAAAAACGGGATACTTCACACTGATTCGGGTAAACCACATAAGCTATTTGCTACCTTATTTGTTTTTTTCGGCTGTAAGCGTCACTTTTTTATTGATATCTGAGTCGTCAAACTGGATACGGCTGATTTGATCTGTGCTTTGTAAGCCCTGAACTAAAGCAATATTCTCGTTGTAACGCTGCTCAACTACCCGAATTTTGACTTTTTGTATGGTTTGATTACGTATAACCCATACGAAAGGGTCTTGTTGCAAATTTTGAATACGATCTAAAGGAATGCTTTGGCCCTGATGAGGGTCATTACGTAGAATATTTCCATTAATGAAAGCCCCTATGCTTAACGAATCAATCTTTTCTGTAGGAACTGCAAAAAATTCGATTTGTCGGCTGTCTTGATCTGCAACAGGTGAAATACGCGTAAGCGTCGCATTTAATTGTTTAGAATTTCCCTGAATTTGATATTGAATAGGGCTACCTACTTTTAGTGCAGATTGTTGTTCAATAGGTAGTTTCGCTTGAATTTCTAACTGGTCAGGATTAACTATTTCAAATAATGTTTGCCCAACTGATACAGTTTGCCCTGGTTCAACTTGTCGCTTAGTAATAACACCTGAAATAGGGCTGATAATAATTCCATCTCGATCAGCTTTTTTAGCAATATCAACATTTGCTTGTTGAGCTCTAACACTTTCAAGTTGGCCTTTATAATCTACCTGACTCTGCTCAAACTCTACACGGGCAATAAAGCCTTGATCGAGAAGTCGTTGTTTCCGATTCATTAAATTACGCGAAAGCTCTGCTTGTGACTGAGCAGAAGCTAGGTTGGCCTGAGCTTGTGCTAAGCGGGCGGCATTGTCCTGATTATTTAATCTGACTAATACTTGGCCCTTTTGTACCTTCTGCCCCACATTCGCAGTAACGGCCGACGCTGTTGCACTGACTTGAGCTTGAATTGAGCTTTGTTGTACTGCACGAATGGTTCCTGTAAATGCAGTCTGAGAGTTAAGTGCTCCCTCTTTAACTGCAATCAGGTCTTGAGGAATGAGTTCAATTTTTGCTGGAGCTGATGCCGTTGTTTTATTTGTTTCTTGCTGATTACATGCAGCTAAAATCAAACATAAACTAATAATACTCAGTTTAAAAATGGTGGAAGGGGTGAGATGCATTTTATGCATACAGCATCATCCTATAATTCAAATTTTATTTTGCCCCTATTCTTGATAAACCTTTGCAGTTATTCAAGCTTTTTTAAACGTTCGATAATATTTTCATACTCGCTATTGGTGCGGTTGTAGGTCTTTGACAGCGTTTCAAGTGTTTGTTTCACCCTATTAATATTATTTAGATTGTTTTCAATCAAAGTCTTATGTCGCTCAGGGACGATTTCTCCCTTTCTGAAATATCCCATTTCCTGACGTTTAAATAAAATTTTATCTTGTTGTAACTGATTGAGTTGTTCCTGTTGATAGTTAATTTGCTTTTTTATCGCCAGTAATGCTTGATCTCTTTTAATCGTGGCTGTTTTACTATTGCTATAGGCTTTTTTTAATTTGCTATCTAGTTCTCTATGCTGTGCCGATAATGCTCTTTGACTTGATTGATTTAAATCAGTCTCGGCATTATAAGAGTGATTTCTTTTAATCACTTGCATATTTTGGTCTAGAACTTCATAACCGTAACGAATATGAGCAGGCGTGACTGAGGTACTAATATTGGCAGTGCCTTGTTGATCATAATAACGATACCAGACCACTTTAGATGTAGCGGCTATAGCAGAGGTCGTTGAGAAACAGAGTGAACCGAAGGAAATAATGCCTATAGATACAGACAAGCAGTTCCAATAAAAGGCATATTTCATCCGATTATTCATTGAAAATCCCCAAAAAAGATAGCTAAATCGCTTATTTTTAAATAATTAATCTTTATTATATTAGTTATTATTTAGCTGAATAAAAATATAGTCATTATAAAAAAAATGATAATTTTAATTAAAGTGTGATGAGGTTAAAAGTTATTGTTTATAAATGAGAAAGTAGACAAAAATACCTCATTGAAAATAGACAGTGAGATATGTTAAAAATGCGTATAAATGCGTAAAAACAAATTTAAGTTAAATTGCATTTATATTTTATATTTATGGGGATGGAAGATTAAATGGAAGATGCATTCCAAAATCTGAAAGTAATGGTGATTGATGACTCAAAAACCATTCGCCGTACAGCAGAAACCTTATTACAGCGAGAAGGCTGTGAAGTGATTACTGCTGTAGATGGATTTGAAGCTTTGTCCAAAATTGCAGAAACAAATCCAGATATTGTTTTTGTCGATATCATGATGCCTCGTTTAGATGGTTATCAAACTTGTGCTTTGATTAAAAACTCTCAAAATTATCAGAACATTCCCGTTATCATGCTCTCTAGTAAAGATGGTTTATTTGATCAGGCGAAAGGGCGTGTGGTAGGTTCAGATGAATACTTGACGAAACCTTTTAGCAAAGATGAATTGTTAAACGCGATTCGTAATCATGTAAATTCATAGCAAGTAAGTTGAGGGCAAAAAAATGGCACGTATTCTCATTGTAGATGATTCACCAACAGAAACTTTTCGTTTTAAAGAAATCTTAACCAAACATGGTTACGACGTGCTTGAAGCATCAAACGGTGCCGATGGCGTAACTCTTGCAAAAGCAGAGCAACCAGACCTTGTGTTAATGGATGTGGTTATGCCTGGTGTAAACGGTTTTCAGGCAACTCGTCAGATTAGCCGTGGGGAAGATACTAAACATATTCCTGTGGTAATTGTGAGTACTAAAGATCAGGCAACTGACCGAGTATGGGGTAAACGTCAAGGTGCAATCGATTATTTGATTAAACCTATCGAAGAAAAGCAATTGATTGATGTAATTAAACAATTTCTAAATTAACTCATCCATCCATAAAAAACATAAATAACGGGATTATGTGCCCGTTTTATAGGATCGAGTATGGCAGCGAATGGATTTATTGAGTTACTTCGTTTGTCTAAACGGGGTAATAAGAATTACGCTTCAGTTCAAAATGAAGCACAGCGATGGTCAGGGATTGCTTTTGAAATGAGAGGGCAATACTTCGTCGCACCACTTGGGGAAGTGTCAGAAGTTATCTATCCACCAAAATATACGCCTGTTCCAAATACCCAAAGTTGGGTAAAGGGATTGGCTAATATTCGGGGAAGATTACTTTCGGTGTCTGATTTGGCGCATTTTATTTTAGGGCAACGAAGTTCATTTTCGTCAACTCAAAAAGTATTATGCATTAGCCATCGCGACCATTATGTGGGGTTGGTCGTAGATCAGGTTTTGGGGATTCAGCACTTTAATAAAAAAAGCTTTTTTTCTCAAAGTTTAGACTTAGAGGAAAATCTAAAAGATTATTGCCAAGGTTATTTTCACCAACATAACCAGCATTGGCATGTCTTTTTATTTAGTCGGTTACTGCAAAACCCACATTACATGAATGCATCGACAAAATTTATAAACTAATTTTTACGCTGTGAAAAAACAGCGTATTTTTCTGGGGAAAAGCTATGGGCTTTAAGCTTAAAAAGAAAGGCGGCAATCGTGTTGCGTCCGAAAAATCGGGTGTCAATTTTATTGCAACAATTCAGTCAAGAATTGAGCAATTTGCCAGTTTATTTGGGGAAAGTGAAAAGTCCAAGCCTATCCTGTATGCAGCACTTTTATGTTTTGCTCTTGCGTTAGTGTCTTTAGCCTACCTGTTTTATAACGTTCCACGTCATAATCAGTTAATCCGAAGTCTCGGTGAGTTACGTTTGTTATCTCAAACGATTTCTAAGCAAGCAACGGAGGCAACAGAGTCGGGTTCTCAAGAGGTTATTACTAAACTACAGCAGTCTAAAAAAGACTTTAATGAAAACTTACTTGAGATTAAAAATATTCATGGTAAGTCGACTGATGAATATCAAAAAGTTGAAGCCATGTGGACTGGAGTTTCAAATAATATTGACTTGATTTCATCTCACCAGAAAGTTCTTAACCAATTATATGACACTAATATCTCAATTAGTGAGACAGTTCCTGAAATTCAGGCTGAATATAACTTGATGGTTGATCAAATGGCTCGTCAAGGTTTGCCAAGTAGTCAGGTAATTATTGCTAAAAACCAAGTGTTTATTGCTGAACGTATTTTACGTTCTATTAACTCGGTACTGAGTGGTACAGATGGGAACGTATCGACTAGTGATTTTGGCGTAGATATTGATACATTTGGTACGTATTTAAATGCTGAACTTAATGGTAATGCTGAGTTGGGCGTAGATCGTATTGCGGATCCAGCTTTGCGTGAATCTTTAGAAAGTATTAAAAATGAATACGACAAAGTTTTTAAAACTGCAGCTACTACAGTTTTAAAAAATGGTAATCAAATTGTTAATGTTCGTCAGGCATCTTCTCAGATTTTCTCAAAATCAGATGTTATGTTAGATAGCTTGGGACATTTATCTGATGTAGCAAGAAGCAACTGGCTCACTTTGTTCTTAGGTGCTGTACTAGTCAGTTCTTTAGCCGGTTTAATTTTCTCTGTATTTAAATTGATTACATTACGTAGCGTGATGGATAAGCAACGTGTGACTCGATTACAAGAGGAATATGATCGTAACCAAAATGCGATTTTACGTTTACTCGATGAAATTGCCGATTTGGCAGATGGTGACTTACGTTCATATGCAACTGTATCTGAGGACTTTACGGGAGCAATTGCCGACTCGATTAACTTCGCGATTGACCAATTACGTGATCTTGTATCCCGAATTCATGAAACTTCTCAGGAAGTTGCCCGTTATACGCATGATACACAGAATATTACGAACCAGTTGGCAGAAGCATCAGAGCATCAGGCACAAGAAATTGCCGGCGCATCAACTGCAATGAATGAAATGGCGCAATCAATTGACCAAGTATCTTCAAATGCGTCTGAATCTGCCGAAGTAGCAGAACGTTCGGTACAAATTGCTTCTAATGGAGCACAAGTGGTAAACCGTTCAATTGAAGGTATGGACACGATTCGTGAACAGATTCAGGAAACTTCTAAACGTATTAAGCGTCTGGGTGAGTCTTCACAAGAAATTGGTAACATCGTATCGTTAATTAATGACATTGCTGACCAAACAAATATTCTTGCATTAAATGCAGCAATTCAAGCATCTATGGCGGGTGAAGCAGGGCGTGGTTTTGCCGTGGTTGCAGATGAAGTACAGCGTCTTGCGGAACGCTCTGCATCGGCAACTAAACAGATCGAAACTCTAGTTAAAACAATTCAGACCGATACTAACGAAGCTGTTATTTCAATGGAACAAACAACAACTGAAGTTGTGCGTGGAGCAAACTTGGCAAAAGATGCGGGTATTGCCTTGGATGAGATTCAAAAAGTATCTGGTGACTTGGCAAACTTGATGGCCAGCATTTCTGATGCAGCAAAACTTCAATCTGCATCTGCGAGCCACATTGCTACAACCATGACCGTCGTACAAGAAATTACTTCGCAAACGACAACTGCAACCTTCGATACAGCGCGTTCTGTTTCTGAATTAGCAAATATGGCAGAGTCATTACGTGAATCGGTAACGGACTTTAAATTACCTGATTAAATTGGGGACGAGGATAGCTGTTTCTATAATAGCTATTCTTCTAAAAGTATTAGCAACACTAGATAAATATTGGGGAAACATCTATTTATCTGGTGTTGACTCTGTCGTTTTTCTCCATTTAGGAGATAAGCAAAAGAAGCCTTTGCTATGAAAGAAATATTAAAAACTTTAAATGAAGCAATGATGCTACCGGAAGATAGCTATTCTCAACAAGATGCTGAATTTCTTGATATTTTTGTTGAAGAAATTGAAGAAATTTTTATTGAATTGCAATCTTTGATTCATGAATGGATGCAATCTAAAAATATTGCTAAACTTCCTGAAATCCGTCGCCATTTTCATACATTGAAAGGTTCAGGACGAATGATTGGAGCGAAATCTTCTGCAGAGCTTGCTTGGACTGTAGAAGATACACTTAACCGGATAATCAATGAGAGTCTCAGATTAACTCCTGACATCCAACAATATGTTCAGTTAGTATTTAAGTTCTATTTCTTTAAATTAGTAGATGACTTTAAAGCTAAAAAGGAACATGCAGTAGATTTTAGAGCTCTTATTTTATTGGGACAACAATTACAACAGCAGCAAAGTTTAGAGCCTGCTTTAGAAGAACTTTTATTATTATCGGATACACTTACTGCTGAAACTCAGACTGGTTTAGAGGTAAATGATTTAGAACAAGAATCAAATTATTTAACTTTACAAACCACCATAGAAAGTGAACATACTCTTGCTGAAACTTTAGTTTTATTCATGGAAGAAGCGGAAGAGCACTTAGCGACCATTGATCAGTTTTTAGAACAAGAAACACATCAGCATGAGAGTTACAACGCCCTAATCCGTGCATTACACACGTTGCGCGGTAGCTCAGCAATGGCTCATGTAGAAGCAATTTTTGACGCGAGTACCAAGGTTGAGCATTTATTCAAAATCTTATTACAAGAAGAGCTTTCTTCTCATTCAGAAGAAATCTTACTACTCCGTGATTACCGTCAGTTTATCCGACAGTGTTTAGATCTATTAGCTGAGTATTGCTCTAATGAGCAATTAGACTCTAGCCTGAAACAATTCAATCGGGTTTGGGATGATTATATGGAACAGCGTGGCGAGCATTCGAGCCAGCTCATGCCTCCGTATGGTCTCGTATCTCAGCTATTACAGCTAGATGTTTCAGAGTTACTTGATGCAGAGTTAGATTTTGAGAAGGGGATTCGTACAGAGTTTCCTCATTATCTTGAACGTTTAAGTGAACAAGCTGATTTGTTATTGCAACATACCCAGTCTCCAGCAATGGTTGGTTTATATGAATATACTAACCAGCTGAAAGATAGCTATGACGTATTGCTTGGCCGACCTGATTTATTGCAATTAGATTATGTTTTTGAAATTTATCAAAAAGCACATCAACAATTAATTCAATTATTTGATGCGTTAGCTGCGGGCCAGAGAGTTAGTGTTATTGAGCAACATCAAAATGTTTTGGAAGAGCTGAAACTATATACCCAACATATTCCAAGCCTTAATTCTGAACCATTAGAAAATCATCAGGAAGTTGTTGAGTCGCTATTTAGTGCGGATGTAGAACAAACAGCATATGAATCTTCGATATCTATCGAAAGTGAATTAACTGATCATGTCGTAATGGGTCAGAGTATTCATTTAGATCGTCAGTTCATGTCTACTGAACATGTAAACCGTCATTTTGATCCGGAACTGTTAGATATTTTTCTTGAAGAAGCCGATGAGTTGCTTGAAGGAATAGATACAGATCTTAATATTTGGGTTAATGATCAAGAGAACTTTGCTGCTCTTAATAACCTGATGCGCTATTTGCATACCTTAAAAGGTGGGGCAAATATGATTCAGGCAAATTATATTGGTTTAATTGCACATGAATTAGAAAGTATTTATGAGCGCCTAATTCAAAGACAGTTAATTACTTCATCTGCTCTCATTGATTTTATCCGTCTGGTTCAAGATGATTTAGCAGATCGTCTGCAAATAGTACGTGAACAACATCTCGATTATGCAGCATCTCATACTATCCAAGCGCTTAAGAATGCTGGTAAGACATATGATTCACTTGGGTCTACTGTTAAAGAAACGCAAGCAGAGTCTGAACAATACATTACACCAGAATTAACTTTTGAAGTATTACAACAAGAAGCTATACATAATACCGAGTTAAACTTTCATGAGTTCACTTCTAATTTTGAACAGATTGGCGAGCCTAATAATAGAGTTGTTAATCACACAGAATTAGAAGTTTTTGATGCTGACCAAGGCTATACCGACAGTAACCAAGATCAGGATATTAGCTCAGTTGTCGAACAGACATTTATGGAGGAAGCGGCCGAACTGTTAGAGATGGCCGATCACCTATTAAAGCAGTGGTTTGAGCAGCGTACCAATCGTAGTGTCTTACTTCAGCTACAAAGGGCTGTGCACAGCTTGAAAGGTGGTTCCCGTATGGTGGGACTTGAAACCGTACAAGCGATTGCTTATCAACTTGAAAATGCTTTTGAACAATTTGCGCTTCATCATTTTAGCTCAAATATTTATGACAACTTGTTAGAGAGCGCGATTGCTTGGTTAAAAGAGGCAATCTTCAAACAAAATTATCAACATTTCGATGGCTTACAACAAAGTTTAGAAAATATTCAGTTTATTGAAACTGCAATACAAATTCCAAGTAAGTTGACTAGAACTGATCTGTTTAGTATTGAGCCTGTCATGAGCTTTGTGCAAGGTGATGGCGCAGAACCACCACCAATGGTGGGGGCATGGGAACAAACACAGCATCTTGAACGAAATAATGAGATGATCCGAGTTTCGGCAGATTTGATTGAGAAAATGATCGATTTATCTGGTGAAAATTCGATTAACCGTTCACGAATTGAAATGGATCTAAGTCAATTTGGTCATACGCTAGTAGAAATGGAGTTAGCCATTCAACGGCTTGCAGACCAGTTGCGTCGAATGGAAGGTGAGTTAGAAACCCAGATTATTGCAAAACACGGTATTGAGCATTCTCGTTATACAGAATTTGATCCTCTAGAGATGGACCAATATTCTTCATTAAATCAACTATCGAAATCACTTGCTGAATCTGCATCGGATTTAGTGGATTTCAAAAATACACTATCCGAAAAAATCAGAGACACAGAAAGTTTGCTGGTACAGCAATCACGTATTCAGGCCGAAATTCAAGAAGGCCTCATGCGAACACGGTTAGTACCATTCTCTCGATCGTTGCCTCGTTTACAAAGAATTGTGAGGCAGACTTCTACTGCATTAGATCGACCAGCAGAGCTTTTTGTTAATAATACGGAAGGTGAATTAGACCGAACAATGCTAGAGCGTTTGGTTACCCCACTTGAGCACATGCTTCGAAATGCAATTGGCCATGGTCTAGAAGATCGTGTGCAACGTAAACAAGCGCAAAAACCAGAAACTGGACGTATTGAACTCAATATTCATCGTCAAGGTACAGATGTTGTTGTTACATTTAAGGATGATGGCCGAGGTATTGATATCGAGAAGGTCCGTCAAAAGGCTCTCTTGTCTGGTTTGATTAATTCTGAACAAGTATTAGAACATCAAGATATTTTACAGTTGATTTTCCATCCTGGGTTAAGCACAGCCGATCAAGTCACTCAGATTTCAGGTCGTGGTGTTGGACTAGATGTTGTTCAAAGTGATATTAAGGCTTTGGGCGGACATGTGAGTGTCGACTCTGTATATGGACAAGGAACAATTTTTACAATACGTGTTCCAACCACAGTAGCCGTTAGTGATGCCTTAATGGTTAAAGTTGCCGATCAACAATTTGCAATTCCGCTGGCTCAAATTGACCGAATTGTTCGAGTTTCACCAACCTCCTTAGAACAGTATTTTGGAAGTACACAAGAATTTTTTGAATTTGAAAATAAGCATTATCCATTACGCTATTTATCTGAGTTTGTTGGTAATCAACCGATTCCACGTTTAAGTGGGATGATGTATTCACTACCAGTATTAATGATTAAGGCAAATAATGGACAAACAATTGCATTATTGGTTGATCAGCTTATCGGTTCACGTGCGCAGATTGTGGTCAAGCCAATAGGACAGCAGTTCTCTAGTATTGGTGCGATTGCAGGCGCAACTATTTTGGGTGATGGTCAAGTTTGTCTAATTTTAGATGGACAAAATATTGCTCGCCAAATTCAGTCTACCCGCCGACATAAGCCGCTTAACGAAGCTATCTATAGACAACGTGAGTCTGACGAGCGCCGTCTCATTATGATTGTGGATGACTCTGTCACAGTGCGTAAGGTAACCACTCGTTTACTCGAACGTCAGGGTTATGATGTAGTCACTGCTAAAGATGGTATTGATGCAATTGAACAGTTGGAAAATATTAAACCAGATCTAATGCTGCTTGATATCGAAATGCCGCGAATGGATGGATTTGAGGTACTTAATCTTGTTCGACATCATGATCTACATCAAGATATGCCAGTCATTATGATTACATCAAGAACTGGCGAAAAACACCGTGAACGAGCATTTACGTTAGGGGTTAACCAATACATGGGTAAACCTTTCCAAGAAGAAGACTTACTTCACAATATTGAGGCTTTTTTCATGATACGTGAAGAGGAACTTGCCTAATGAAAACCAATCTAAGTACATCATTAATTAATGAAATGGATCAGCAAGAACTTCAACATTTAATTACTGTTTCAACTGGTTTTATTGATGCATATATTATTGAATGTAATCAGCAAGTGCCGATGCTATTGCCACAAAACGTAGTGTTATCAGCTATGGATGTTAAAAATGGTATCAAGCATATTGAATGGCATGACGTAAAACTTCCTGTTTATTCCGTGCATAATGAAATTGAGTCGGGAGCGGTGGCATTGGTTATTGAAAGTGAAGATATCAGCCAACGTTTTGCACTAATGTGTAAATCAATGCCAGTTTCAGTTCGGTTACGTATTTCTGAAGTCGTAGATGAAAATGAAGATATACAACACGCTTTACAGCACCCGACTGTATTTAAATACGTGCGTATGGAGAATCAACGCTACCACGTACCTAATTTACAATATATCCAAGACACACTTCATCTATAAAAAAAGGAACTCATTTTGAGTTCCTTTTTAATTTCTATTTAGCTAATAAATTTTCCAAAATTTGCTCATAAATATCAGTTAGTGGATCGAGGTCATGCACGTCAACATGTTCATTAATTTGATGAATTGTTGCATTGAGAACACCTAACTCCAATACCTGTGCGCCTGTTGGAGCAATAAAACGTCCATCAGAAGTACCGCCACTTGTTGAAAGCTCAGTTTCAGTACCAGTTACATTTAAAATAGCATTTTGAGCTGCATTCACCAGTTCACCTACTGGTGTCAAAAATGGTAAACCAGAAAGATTCCAATCAATTTCATACTGTAAACTGTGTTTATCTAAAATCTCATGAACACGTTGTTCAAGCTGTTCAGCTGTCACTTCTGTAGAATAACGGAAGTTAAAAGTAACTTCTAAAGTACCTGGAATGACATTGGTTGCACCAGTACCTGAGTGAATATTCGAAATTTGAAATGATGTTGCTGGGAAATATTCATTTCCTTTATCCCAAACAGTTTGGCATAGCTCTGTTAAAGCAGATGACGCTTCATGAATTGGGTTAAGGGCTAAATGTGGGTAAGCCACATGGCCTTGCTTACCATGAACAGTTAATAAGCCATTTAAAGAACCTCGGCGTCCATTTTTAACGATATCACCTAATTTATTTGTACTTGAAGGTTCACCTACCAAACACCATTTAATTTTTTCATTACGCTCTTCAAGAGTTTCAATGACTTTAACTGTACCATTAATGGCAGGACCTTCTTCATCGGAAGTAATCAGAAATGCGATAGATCCTTTATGGTCTGGATGTTTTGCGACAAAACGTTCAGACGCGATAACCATGGCTGCCAAAGCTGTTTTCATATCAGCTGAACCGCGACCATATAACTTACCATCACGAATTTCAGGTGCAAATGGATCTGAATTCCATGATTCTAACTTACCTGTTGGGACTACATCAGTATGGCCTGCAAAACAAAATACAGGTTCTTCAGTTCCGCGGCGTGCCCAGAGATTATCCACATCCCCAAAACGCATGGGTTCGATCTGAAAACCGATTTTGGCTAAGCGGTCGGCCATGATGGTTTGGCATGTGTGATCAATAGGAGTAACAGAAGGCTGTTGTAACAGTTCTAAGCTAAGCGAGAGAGTGTCTGAATGGTTCATACCGAAAATTGCGTGCTGATCAGGTGAAATATAGTTCGATATAATAGGCGAATCTCTACGTGATGGGTACGTAAAAATAAAAAAACCTTATCGGAACGATAAGGTTTTTTAGTGACAACTTTAACTTACATTTTATCTTGTGTTTTTTCAGCAGTATTCGTTACAGCATTACCTGCTTTAGAAACATCTTTACCAAAACCCTTAAATGTATTACAGCCTGTTAAAACAACAGCAATCATTACAGAAGCAGCTAAAACTTTTTTCATCATTTTCTCCGTTTAAATTTAATAATGAAGTAAATTTAGATTAAAAAACAAACGTAAAAAGAAACATGACTGTTTAATAGTAAAAACGTTATAAAATGTTTCTGGAAGATTAAAGTTATTGTTAATTATTTAAATTTCTGCATTGAGGGCTTAAATTTTAAATGTAAAGGGTGTCTAAACATATAAAACTGTGCCTCCTGACCATTTTTACAATATAACCCGTCTGTCCACCAATGTGCTGGAGCTGAGCTGGGAGACTTATTGGGACACAGCCATTCCTGCCTTTCTAATCGATAAAAAGAAGAATGAGGAATTGTGGTTCCCCAATACCCCAAACGACGATTTAAATTTATCCAGTCGGGTAGTGACTGTTCAGAACTTAACTTTGCAGGCAGATATAGTTGACCTTTCAAAACCGCAAAACGTTGCTGAATTTCAAAATTTAATGCTTGAGAAAATTGAAATTGCTTATTGGTAAAGTGATAAAGTTTTGTGCTTAACGTATCCTCACGATTTAAACCAGTCCACTGTTCTAAAAGCAAATCGGCTTCACCTAGATAATATTTTAATGCTACTTCCCAGTGCTCAATTTGCTGAGAATCCTTATTTAGAATTAAAAAATCTAACTCACCTAAGGTTTTAGAACCGTCAATTTTTTGAATACTATGACCTAGTAGTTGATAGGGGTGATATTTATCTTCTTGTAGCCAAAACCAAAGTAAATTTTCAAAGCGTAGACCTAAACGAGTACTTTTAAGCTGCGATAAAAACTGAAGTAAAGGTTCTGGTGACTTATCCAGTTGTTTCAAACGTGGTAAATAGTTTTGAAAATGACTTTCCCAGACTTCGTTCGGATGTAGCTTAAAATGATGCTGGATCAATAAACTTTTTGGTACTTGGCAAAGTAAATTTGGACTCGCAATACAAAAAGCGAGTTGTCGCACAATTGGATGTTGAAATTGTAACCATGGTTCGAAATAGGAAGTTTTAACTGACGCAATATTCATACATTCAATACTCGAAGTAATTCATCCTAATTTCATAGCGGATCAGCGAACAATATTATAAAAACACTTTATACTAATTCTAACAACAGGTTAAGGTTTATATATGCGAACATTGTTCTGGCGCTCCTTGGTGGTGATTTTTATCACGCTTGGCATTATTGGAGCAATTTTACCAGGTATGCCGACAACAGTGTTTCTGATTCTGGCTGCTTGGGCTGCATCAAAAGGTTGGCCGCAAATGGATGAGTGGTTATTAAATCATCCTAAATATGGACCAACTCTACGCGATTGGCGAGCCCATGGTACAGTACCTCGTAAAGCGAAGTGGATTGCGAGCATAATGATGGCAATCAGTGGCATGATAATGCTATTTACTTCAGCACCTTTTTTGGTCAAGGTTTTTACTGATACTACCATGTTGATCGTTGCAGTTTGGTTATGGTTACGTCCTGAACCAAAAGACAAAGAACAGTAATATTTACTTTTTCTATCAAATAAACATTACGACTGTATTTAGAAATATGAGTGATTGTTAACGTTTGTTGAAGTGCTACATATAATAAGCGTATTTTAATTGGATACTCAGATAAGAGAATAAGTTCAATGTCTCAATTTAAGCTCGAGGACGCGGATGTTCTCATCGATTTGGCAAATCAAACACTAGCTTTGCCTAAATATAATAAGTTTTATGTTATTTCCACAGGAAAAAATGGAATTGGCGAACAGGAAAATACGGGTAAAACTCCACGAGGTTGGCATAGAGTGGCGCAGAAATTTGGTGCTCAATCTCCTAAAAATGCAGTTTTTATTGCGCGTAAACCAACAGGAGAGGTCTATAACACCGAATTAGCTACCGAATATCCTGAACGGGACTGGATCCTTTCTCGCATTCTCTGGTTAGATGGCTTAGAAAATGGATTTAATAAAGGGGAGGGCTGCGACACGATGCAGCGTTACATCTATATTCATGGAACTCCAGATACACAACCAATGGGTGTACCAATGTCACATGGCTGTATTCGAATGCGTAATGAAGAAATCATTGAATTATTTGATTTGGTTCCAGAGGATGCACTAGTTTATCTTTCTGAACAATCTTTAGCCTGAGTGATGGTTTTATTTCTTATTGTTTAGCTCTATGAATGTAGGAAATATTGAAATAAGTGTTTAAATAAAATACAAAAAATTGTTTTTTACTTAATAATGACTTATTTTTAATCATTCATTCGCATTTTTTTAAAAAGAAGTCGAAAAGCGTTTGACACCTGTTAAAGATTCTCTATAATGCACCTCACAAACGATGAAGACGTTAAGGGCGCTTAGCTCAGTTGGTAGAGCGTCTGCCTTACAAGCAGAATGTCGGCGGTTCGATCCCGTCAGCGCCCACCAAGCCTTTACGTTAAGCTCTCAAGTGCAGCGGTAGTTCAGTTGGTTAGAATACCGGCCTGTCACGCCGGGGGTCGCGGGTTCGAGCCCCGTCCGCTGCGCCACTTTAGACTTAACATCGTTTTACCCCACAATTTTGATATTGTGAAAGTGCAGCGGTAGTTCAGTTGGTTAGAATACCGGCCTGTCACGCCGGGGGTCGCGGGTTCGAGCCCCGTCCGCTGCGCCACTTTTCAAATCGAGTTGTGATTGGAAGGAAATTTAAGGTATAAATACCTTAAATAAAAAATTGATAATTTATTGATTTTTCTTCTAAGGGCGCTTAGCTCAGTTGGTAGAGCGTCTGCCTTACAAGCAGAATGTCGGCGGTTCGATCCCGTCAGCGCCCACCATATATGTGACCATACTTTACTTTAAAGTATTGTAAGTGCAGCGGTAGTTCAGTTGGTTAGAATACCGGCCTGTCACGCCGGGGGTCGCGGGTTCGAGCCCCGTCCGCTGCGCCATTCTCTTGATTCCCTTGTCTAGAGAATGTAGAGTATAAAGACTGCATTCGTTGTCTTTTCTCATTAAGGGCGCTTAGCTCAGTTGGTAGAGCGTCTGCCTTACAAGCAGAATGTCGGCGGTTCGATCCCGTCAGCGCCCACCATAATCTCTTCCAGAAATTCAAAATCTTCCTAGATTTAAAATTCTTATTGATCAATATTGTAAGCCATCTTATAGACTCATTTACCGTTAGAGTCAGAGTGTAGGTTCAGCTTTTCTATTCTAAAATTAAAGTTTTTATATCCTCAGTGCTTTATTGCTTAGAATCATCCATGTCTACAATCTGATAAATTATTCAGTCGATGATTAAATATTGATGTCTTAAACACAGCTAAAAATATTTTCTCTAAAATTTTATTGAAGCGTTTATTTTATATTTATATCGCTCTTGGATTTTTATTGTCATTAAATTTGTTCTGTTAGCATTTAAGCATTCAAAATTATATTTCTGTTCATTGCTTTAGTCTTTATTAATTCTATTTGTACCCAGAGCTATATTTTTAAAAAATAAAAAAAACTGCTATTTTTAATAGCAGTTTTGGAAATTATTTACATTTAATATTCGTTTAGCAGCCATCCACTCGCATAAGCAAAGTATTCACGTAACCATGCATTGTAGCGTGTAGCTAAAGGTGTTTCTGCTGCTACTCCATATACCTGACTATAGCCCTGTTTTTTCGCAATTGCGACTGCTCGAGGAATATGGAAATCGCTTGTCACAATAGCGATTGGTTGGTCTAAAGCAATGTGGTGTTGCGCTAATAGTGGTTTACTATTTTTTAAATTAAGCTCAGTACTGGTACTTTTATCTTCAAGTATCATTCGTTCTTTTGCTAAATGATAATGTTGCTCTAGATAACGAGACATGACTAATGCCTCACTTTCTTTTTCTGAAAAATCCAGCCCCCCAGTTAAAACAACTTTTGCTTGGGGCTGTTTAAGTGCCAAAGGGGCAGCCGTATCTAAACGCTTAGCAAGGATTGTGGATGGTTGGCCATTTTCAACACCGCTCCCCAAAACAATAATTGCTTTTACTGGGGGAATATTATTTGAAGTATCTTTATTTTCTTTTATAAAACTAAAAAAATAGCCTAAGCCAATCAACCATATCCAGAAGCATAGCCAGCCAAAACGCCAAAAGGTATGTAAGCGAAAGTGATAGAAGAAAAAACGCTCTAAATGATAATAAAATAAAGCATAGAGGCAGAAGAACGTTCCTAGAATTAAAGGAACAATTGTGCCAACATGGATTTTATTTAGGAAAATTAAAAATAATCCATCTAGAAATAAAATCGAACCAATGATTGCTAAGAAAATACGGATCCACTTACTGACTTGCATTGTGTTTACAGTTGCAATTTAAATTGCAAACAGTGTATGCAAAATCGTTCCGAATTCAATGCTGATTGAAATAAAAAACCGAGTAAAGCATTTAAGTTTTACTCGGTTTTCATATTTAGATAAGTTTAGTAGACATCTCGACGGTAACGCGCTTGTTGTCTTAATTCATCTACTTGTTCATCACCTAGAATTTCAACAAGTGCTTGGTCGACTCCACTTGCCATACCATTGATGCTACCGCAGACATAGAGAATAGCACCGCGTTCTACCCAGCTTACTAATTCTGCTGCATTCTGACGAATTATATCTTGAACATACATACGTCGTTCTTGATCTCTAGAAAATACTAAATCTAGACGTTTTAACATTCCTGTTGTTTGCCATGCTTCAATCGTTGATGCATAGAAGAAATCACATGCTCGTTGACGTTCACCAAAGATTAACCAGTTTTCAGTGTAGTCATGGCGAGTACGTGTATGCAATAGGCTCATTAAACCTGCAATACCTGTTCCGTTACCAATACAAATAATAGGGCGGTTGTCATCAATAAGATGGAATGATTCATTGGTGCGAATACGCAAAGCAATCTCATCATTAATTTGCGTATGCTGAGTTAGCCACCCAGAACCTAAACCTAAATTACTAGACTCATCATATTGTTGGCGAACAACTAAACGAAGCAGTTGTTGAGAAGGAATGCTGGCAATCGAATATTCGCGTGTTGGCAGGGTAGGAAGTTGCTCTAATAAATGCTCTAGATTAGCAAATGGTTCAATTTCGCCAGTTAAATCTTTATTCCAAAGGGCTTTTTCGATTGAAATCTGTAATGAATCAACTTTTGCATTTTTAAGAATATGGTGCTTCTGCAAAAAATCATGAATACGTTCAGGGCTATTACCTGGTTGAATTTCAGCAATATCACCAGCTTGCCATATCGCTTCGTGTTTTGCATTAAGCTCAATATTATAAGCAGGTTGGCCTAAGCTATTTGGATTGAGTAAGTCCCGTTGTTGTAATATCCACGTATCAAAGACTTTTTCTAAATTTACAGCATGCAAATCTAATTTAGTTGCTTTCGCAAGTGCTTGATTCCAATTTTGAATATCCGATAGGTTTGAATTATCAACTTCAATTGTATTAAAGAGGGCATTAGCTCCATTAGTTTTAAGCCAAGCATCTACTGCATGACCAAAGCTACAATAACTATCAGGGTATTCTTTAGAGCCGAGCGCCAAAACAGCATAGTTCAGATGTTTAAGATCCATATTTACTTTTAAAAGCTTTTTAGTAAAGCTTGTAGCGAGATCCGGCGCATCACCAGTGCCGTAAGTACTGATCACAAATAGAGCCTGCTCATGCTGCTCTAAATCAGATTGGGTGAGCTGTTGTATAGATTTAACCTGAACTGGTTGATGAGCTTCTTGTAAACTTGTTGCTGTGCTCCAAGCGAGTTGTTCCGCTACACCAGTTTGAGTTGCATAGGTAATAAGCCAAGGCTTTGCATTTGGGTCAATATATTGCCCGGCTAAAGCCTGACGAGCTGCCTGTGTTAATTTTTTCTGTTTACGGCGTTTAAGATAAAGCATCCATCCCGTAACAAAGAATAAAGGCATTGCTAGTGAAGCAAGCATCGCAACAAATTGATAAATTGGCCCAAAGAAACTACCACGATGTACTGGCAACATACTGCTCATGATTTTTTGATTAAGCTTTTTATCTTCGTAAAGCTCCATCTTTTCGATATGGCCAGTTTTATAATTATAGATGGCTTGGTTGCGCGCACGTTCGTGTTGTGGCGTAGCATCGACAAAGCTTAATTCAATTTTTCCATCATCTTTTTTCGGTAGGCTCATCGTTAGTGTCGAATAATCACGTCCGACCTGACTATTGAAGCCATTCCATGTTTGATTAAGTACTGTAATGAGTTGAGTATTATCTAATTGAAGCTCTGATTTTTTATCAGTATTACGGTCTGGTCGTTTATTTTGTTGCATTCCTTGATTTTGGGGAGTAGCACCATGACCTTGTGGTTTGGGTTGTTCAACTCCCATTACTTTGAACATACCACTACGCCACCAGTCATAAGACCAATATAGACCTGTACATGCGAAAAGAAGATAAAAAATAATTACCCATGTCCCAACAACAGCATGTAGATCCCAAATAAAATTTCGACCTTTCAATTTAGGCTTAACCGCGAGCCATTGGCGGGCAGAATGCTTTTTAGGCCAGCGTAAATATAACCCACTCAGTACAAAGTAAATTAACATTAATGCGCAGGCGCCAGTAATTTGTTTACCAACTTCGCCTGCAGTTAAATTACGATGAATTTGTTGTATGAGTAACAACAGTTTTCGTCCTTTAACATCAGGCAGAACCTGAGCGTTATAAGGATTGACCATCATATTATAGCCACGACGTTCGCCTTCTTTTTCAATATTGACAGTTGAAGAGGCGGTAGGGTCCTTGGCAATTGTAATACTATTAATTTTGATTTCAGGCTGAGTTGTATTGAAATGTTGATAAAGCTGAGCGGGGGTTAATTTTGGTGTGTTTTCAGCTTGAACAACATAACTATCAGAATTCACCCATTTTAAAATTTGTTGGTCATAAGAGTAAATTGCACCTGTTACACCCATAACAGATAAGATTAGGCCCGCACTAATACCCAGAAACCAATGAATTTGAAATAAAAACTTTTTAAACATGGCCGAAAATGTAAATATGATGGAGATCTTGTAATGAAGTATAGCCGAAGATTGGGTAGATAATATGGATTTTCGAGATAATATTAATTTTCATTATCATTTGTCTTTACTGCAATAAAAAACCTCCAAAAGGAGGTCTTTTATTGAAATCAAAACTTACAAGGTTTTTGGTTCGCCTACAGCTTCTTTTAGATGCGTGCGAATTGTATTGAATGAGAAATTTTTAGAATCCATACGCTTAGGTAAAATATAAGCACCTTGTTGTTCTTGGCCTTTTGGATCTTTTACTTTGAAATTGACCAAGATGAAATCAGGCGCATTGTACCATTCATAGATATTTTTCCATCCAATTGTACCAACGCCTTCTTGTTGGCCCATTTGTTGGCGCATCACAATACCATGGGGTTGTACACCTAAACGAATACCCTTAATTTCCTGTACCGGAAATTCATTCATTTTGCGTTTAACGTACCATTCTAATCCGTATTTACGACCTAGGTAGTAAAGTACTACAGCGACAATAGCAACCCAGCAAAAAACAGTAGAGTAGTTCTTGATAAGAACAAGACCCAAAATAGCTAGGGCTAAAACTACACCCATAATCGCCCAGATTTTTGTGCTAATTTTATTGGTGCTGCGCCAGATAAGAAGCTGTGCATTACGTTGTTCAGCTTCTGACACGTCATAGGGAACAGGCTGAAGCGTATAAGCGTATAAAGTTTTCGCGGTCATAGTGCAAATAACAAATTGTAAACTGTTTTAAGTTTAGCACTAATTGGCATAAGTCAGGAAAGGATATTATGCCAATTTAATACTAAATTCCGACTCAAATTTATAATGATGCAAGCTCACTGGCATCATTATCAAGATCATGACTTAGCCGTTGTTTTAACATACTCAATCGGTTCAATACACCAAGCATAAGTGATAGCTGTTGTAAAATAATGAGTGATTTTTGGTCATCTTCATCATTTTGGCTTAGACGTTGGCGTATTGTTTGGAGCATATTTTGTGCTGTAAGATCAGGCATCTCATCTCTCAAGAGAGCGCCTTGAATATCATCTAACGCTTGGTCTAATAATTTAAGAACAGCTTGATCCTGAATGTTTTCTCGATGTGCTCCAAGTGCCGCGATATAACTTAAAAAAGTATGGTTTAAACATAAAAATTCAAAAATATCGGATTTACGAGTCGGATCAAAATCTGGTTCAGTCGCTAACGTTGAAATAAGTGAAGCAACTTCAGCATCAGTATTATGTGCAGCTCGACGCACAATTCGGTAATTTAGCGCATGATTACGGCCTTCATGATATTGTTTGACGACCTCGGCTAAATAATTACATTGGGCTTGTAGGGAGCGTCTAATGTTGCGAGGCAAGCGTCTGAATTTCCAGTCAGGCCAGATAAATGTCACACCAAACCAAGCTAATGCACATCCCATTAAAGTATCTACAAATCTTGGAATAGCCGCAGCCATGGCCGAACCGTCCAGATTAAAGTTAATTAATGCAAGAATTGTGATAAAGGCAGTTGCCTGAGCATATTGTTTACTACGTAATTCAAAAAACAATACTCCACTTAATATCAACATGAATAGTTGTCCTTCGGTCGAAGGAATTAAGAAGATAATGGCAAGTCCAACAATAATACCAACTAATGTTCCAACAATTCGTAGACGTAAGCGGCGCTTGGTCGCGTTAAAGTTAGGTTGGCTTACAAATAGGGCCGTAAGCATAATCCAGTAGCCATATTCAATATGGGTCATTTGAATAAAAACATATCCAATAAATAAAACGATCGATACACGAATTGCGTGGCGGAATAGTACAGATTCGGGAGTTAAATTTTGTTTTATCCGAATGACAATATCATTCCATCCTTGTAAATCATCATCTTTAAGCTGGTTTTCAGCCTGTTTTACTTTATCAGATTGAATGTGTTGTTCTGTTTCTAGGTTGAGTAACTGGGAATCGATAGATTTTAAGTTTTGGTATAAAGCAAAAAGAGCATTTACCCATAAAAGATCGTAATGCTGATCACGACGTAACTTTTCTAATGAGAGGCGTAGGTTTTCAAAGCTTTGTTTAAACCTTTTATTATGGTTATAAGGTTTGCGTTGTAAAATACATTCATTTAGCTCTTGGCAAGCTTTGCCTTGGATCGCCAAAATTCGTTGGAATCTAAATAAAATATCACTGTGCTGAAAAATTTTAGCTAATTTTTGATAGTCGATATGAGCGGAGTCAGCACGTTCATGAATATCTTGAGCGACAAAATAATAATGTAAGCTTCGGCGTGTATCTTTTTGCCCACGGTCGCCTTTTAAACGAGTTAATAAAGCTGTTTTTAAGTCATTAAAAATCGTAATTAACTTACCATTTTCTAATGACAGTTCGATCATACTTTGCTGATAGCTGGCAGCAGTCATATCTACATCAAACAAATTTGATTTTGCAAATAGAAAATCACCTAAAGATGCATAAGAGGCCGCCAGTTTGTCTTGCAGTTGGCGAACGGGAAAGAGCAAAAAGCTAATGGTTGCAATGAGGCCATACCATGCAGCGCCTGCAACTAAAAGAGCAGGTTGGATGTACCAATGGTCAAAAAGGTGAACTCCCAGCATGGTGTATACAGAAACGACCAAACAGCCATAAGAGATAGTTGCGTAACGGCGTCCTAATGAACCTAGTAAAATCCAGCCAATACACGAAGCAATCAACCCCAAAGCAAAAGCAATTGGATAGGGGAAAAGCAGTTGTACCGAAGCTGCGGTAACGAAGAATCCAATATAAGTATAAATCAGGTTCATGATGCGCACTGAAAAGCGATCATCAATATCACTTAAACCTGCTGCGACCACACCTAAAGTTAGAGGAATTGTTGCTAATTGATAGCCTAGAAAATAAGGCACGAAAGCAGTTCCTGAAAAGGCTATCAGCATTCGCACGTTATACATAAATGTTGTGTTATAAGTCGCTCTTTTTATGCGTTTAAACCAAGATTTCAAAGGAAGTCCTTGCTGATCAACCTGAGTGATAAAGGATTTGTGTATTTCTACACCAATGTTGCACAAATCATACGATAGACAGTGTAAGCTTGTCTGTATGCAAATGATTGAAAAATGAAATATCGTTATGTCTGAACAAACAGCCCAGCGTCAATACTCTATTGGCTGGATTATGCTGCTCGCTTTGCTTACGGCTTTAGGGCCATTATCCATCGATATGTACTTACCTGCTTTGCCACAAATGGCTCATGATTTTGGGGTAAGTACGCAAATGGTGGCAAATACATTACCAGCGTACTTTTTTGGTTTAGCTGTTGGGCAGTTGGTTTATGGTCCTCTAAGCGACCGTATTGGTAGAAAAAAACCACTTTATTTTGGTCTCGCACTTTACGCAGTCGCAAGCTTATTTTGCGTGTTGGCGACAAATGAATGGGGCTTGATTGCTGCTCGTATTTTGCAAGCTTTAGGTGGCTGTGTGGGCGTGGTCATGGCTCGTGCAGCAATACGCGATAAACTCGATGTTCAAGGCTCGGCACAAGCTTTTTCAAGCATGATGATTGTAATGGGACTTGCACCAATTTTGGCACCTATGATTGGAGCATGGATTTTAATCTGGTTTCCTTGGCAAGCTATTTTTATTGCTCTTTCAATTGTCGGCGTCATATGTTGGTTGTGTGTACATTTCTTCTTTAAAGAGACCTTAGCCACTGATAAAAGGCTTAAGCTTTCACCATATCAAGTAGTGACCCTCTATGGGGCTATTTTCAAAGATATGAGCTTCCGTTTACCTATGTTTGCAGGGTGTTTAACAGGAGCAGCGCTATTTTGTTATATCAGCTCGGCACCCGCAGTTTTTATGGATCAGTACGGACTCAATCAGCAAGAGTTTGCTTACGTATTTGGACTAAATGCTTTTGGCATTATGTTGATGTCATCTTTAAATAAGCACTTAACAACACGTGTTGAAATCACTAAACGTTTAAGAGCTGGTTCAATGGTACAAGTAACAGGAGCAATCATTGTATTAATTGCTGGTTTAATTCCTGCGGCACCTTTATGGCTTGTTATGTTAGGGCTATTTTTAGCTATTTCAGGCATTGGTTTAACAGGACCAAATGCAATGGCGTTGGCAATGTCCAAACAAGGCGCTCGCGCAGGGACAGCGAGTGCAATTATGGGAAGTATGCAATTCGCTTGTGGCCTGTTAGGTGGTGTATTACTTAATTTCCTTATTTGGTCTGCGTCGCTCAATATGGGCGTGATGATGGTGCTATTTACACTGAGCGGTTTTATTGTCGTATTAAAAGCGACGAAACAAGTAGTAATAAAGCCATTCTCATAAGTTTAAGAGAATGGCCACTTATATATTATTCGTCTAGAAAAACTGCGAAATTTTCAACTGGTTCTCTAGGGGTAATAAAGGTATTTACAATGTGGTTGGGATCAGCATGACCTAACGCAATTGCACATACGAGCTCTTCTTCATCTGATGCACCCAAGATATCTAAAACAACAGGGTGAAAATGGTTCCAAGCTGCTTGTGGGCATGTATCTAAACCACGTGCCTTAGCAGCAACCATCACGTTCTGGATCATCATTGCGATATCCATTTTAGACCCGATTCCCATTGTTTTATTGACAGTAAAGAAAAGGCCAACTGGAGCATCGAACAGTTTGAAATTACGTAACTGCTGTTCCGCCATTTTTTCTTTTTCGCCTTTTTTTATTTCGAGTAGACCATAGAGTCCCCAGCCATTTTCTCGGCGGCGATCAATAAAAGGGGATATCCACTTTTCAGGATAATAGGCAAAAGTTTCTTTGTATTGTTCTGCAAGTTCTGGATTTTTTGAAACTTCAATTTGTGCTGCACAGACACATTTAACCAATTCATTACGTTTGTTGCCTGTTACCACATAGACTTTCCATGGTTGAGTATTTGTTCCAGAAGGCGCTCGGCTAGCGACTTGTAATATATCTTTAATGACTTCTGGCTCAATTGGAGTATTTAAAAAAGCGCGGACAGAGTGTCGAGAAGTGATAGCTTCATCAACGAGACGAACTTGTTCCAGATTCATGAGTACTCCTACATCTTTTTCTTAAATATCTCATACTTTTTGAAGCTTGATTTCATGTTTTGAAAGTACTTCATTTATAAGCAAAAAATATTAGAAAAGAGATATTCTTACAGGTATGATAATTTAATTAGTCTAGACATAATGTCGGATTAATCATAATTCGAATATGCCACTTTAGATTTAAATAGACAAAATAGTGCGATTTTGTCGATTATAAAAATAAAAGCATAACAGTGAGTGGGTGAAAAATATTCAATTGAAAAAAAGGTATAATATGTTTAAAAACAGTACAAAACGGATCATTTTATATAAAATATGACCATTTTTTATATAAAATTTTAATGAAAAATATACACAAATCTTTAAATTTCTGCATAATACCGACTTTTTTACGCAGGTATGATTTCTCCATACTCAAGTTAGGAAATATTGGCTGCATAACGGAATCCCTTTACCAAAAGGATTTAGATGCGGAAATGGAGAAATACACGAGGTATAGGAGCTTTACATGAGTCTACCACTCATCAACAAGCAGTTCATGAAACAAGGATTGGCGATTACCATTGCAACCATGAAAATGAACGTAACTCAAGCAACTACTGAGTCACAAAAAATACAACAGCTTAGTATAGATCTAAACGCACTTTTCTTTAATCATGGAGAAAATGGCGCAGATAGTCGCGTTATGGCGATGGCTCGTTACAGTCTTTGAAATTTATATCCAGTTTAGACATTTGCTCAAAAGTATATGTAAATATGCTTATTGGCTTAAATTCAGATTTTGTAAAATTCGCTTAATTGATGGGAATCATTAGACGAGTTTATTTAGCGGTGGTCATTTGTTAGTTTCCAAGTTTGTAGCTGAGTCGATGCATACTGTTTTTCCGAAAGCGGAAAATTGCAGTAGTGCAATGATATTATTTTATCTGAAGGTTGCTTTCTCTCATGCAACCTTCAAAGGCTTAGTGTTGGGCATGATGTTGCTTAAACTTGTGACGATAATTGCTATTCAATTGACATTAAAAGTTTTTTTTTGAATTTACTGAAAAGTCCCAGTTTCTAGGGGCTTTTTTGTTTATTGCAGTATTTTGGCATGTGCACTTAGCACATTAGCAAGGAACGTAAGCGGACCGAGTATGAATGAACAACTCAATGCCACACTGATGTCGTGGGTAAAATTTTTTAATGACCCTTTATGGGACTTTTTGGTTATTTTCTTGCTGGCTGTAGGTATTTTTTATACGGTCTTAACAGGAGCAGTGCAAATTCGCATGTTCTTGCAAAGTATCCGAGTGATGAAAAGCAGTCGTACAGAAGGTGCTGATGAGCATGGTCTTACACCTTTTCAGGCGTTTGTAACAGGCCTTGCGAGCCGTGTTGGGGTAGGTAATATTGCTGGTGTAGCAATCGCTATCGCAATTGGTGGTCCTGGTGCAGTGTTCTGGATGTGGGTTACTGCTGTTCTTGGTATGAGCTCTGCTTTTATTGAGTCTACTCTTGCTCAACTATTTAAAGTTCGAGATAGTAAGACTAAACAGTTCCGCGGTGGACCAGCCTACTATATTACTCAAGGTTTACGTAGTAAAACCTTTGGTGTTGTCTTCGCACTTGCATTGATCTTTACCTACGGTTTCGTATTCAACTCAGTTCAAATCAATGCGATTGCTAATGCATCTTCACATGCTTGGGGTTGGGACAAAGCTAATCTTATTGCTCATTTAGGTGGTGTTGATCTAGAAATTTCATGGGTTGGCCTTGCTCTTGTAGTTTTAGTGGCATTAGCAATTTTTGGTGGTATTAAGCGTATCGCTAAATTTGCAGAGATGTTTGTACCTTTAAAAGCAGGTCTTTACCTATCTGTTGCTCTCTATATTGCAATCAGTAACTATGCAATTTTGCCTGATATTTTAAAGCTGATTGTAACCGATGCTTTCCATTTTAATGCTGCGGCAGGTGGTTTCTTTGGTGCAGCAGTGTCAATGGCAATGATGCAAGGGATTAAGCGTGGTTTATTCTCTAATGAAGCTGGTATGGGTTCTGCACCAAACGCAGCGGCTGCATCTGATGTAAAACACCCTGTAAACCAAGGTTTAGTACAAATGCTCGGTGTATTTGTAGATACTTTCATTGTATGTACAAGTACCGCAATTATCATTTTGGTTTCTGGTGTTTACCAAGATACAGCTTATGTTGGCGTTGAATTAACACAACGTGCATTAGAAACTCAAGTTGGACATTGGGGATCAGACTTCCTTGCTGTTCTATTATTCTTATTCTGTTATTCAGCTGTACTAGGTAACTATGCCTATGCAGAAGGTAATATGCAGTTTATTAATAACAATCCGAAAGTCATGTTCATCTTCCGAATTTTTGTATTAGTGATGGTGTACTTCGGCGCAATTGGTAGTGTTCCACTCGTTTGGTCTATGGCTGACTTGTTTATGGGTATTATGGCAACCATTAACTTGATTGCAATCTTACTGTTAACACCAATGGCACGCACATTGTTGAAAGATTACCGTGAACAATTGAAACAAGGTATTAAAGAGCCTGAGTTTAAAATTGATAAATATCCAGAATTGAAGAAAAAAGTTGATTCAGATATCTGGTAAGTTACAAAAGGCCTCTTATAAATAAGGGGCCTTTTTTATAGGAGGTAGATAAAATACTTGAGTCTAAATTTTAAACATGACAAATTAAATAAATTCAATACAGCTTTTCACGAGATGAGCAACTAAAATTGCAATCTGACTTTAAACCTCATAGTGCGAAGATAGGCCATGAAACAGCTTAAATTGTGGGTTCTCGGACTCTCTATAGTGTTGGCAGGATGCCAGAGCACTACACACTTGTCTGCTGCTCTAAAACCGCAAACAGCGGAGGCTTATGCCCGCTCTGTCGATCAGCCATTTGCACGAATTAAAAAACAGCAAAAACGTCCTGTTGTTGCGCTCGTATTGGGTAGCGGTGGGGCACGCGGTTATGCCCATATCGGTGTTATTGAGGTTTTGGAACAACATGGTATTCGACCAGATTTTATTGTCGGTACGAGTGCGGGGAGTATTGTTGGAGCAATTTATGCCAGTGGTAAAAGTCCTGCTGAATTACGTGATACTGCATTAAAAATGAAAGCTGGTGATGTACGTGACATTAGTATTGGGTTAAAAGGTTTTTTTGATGGCAAAAAAGTAGAAAACTACGTTAACCAACAAGTAAACAACATACCACTCGAAAAAATGAAAATCCCAATGTATGTGGTTGCAACCGAATTAAAGCATGGCACTAAAACCGTATTTAACTACGGCAATACAGGACAAGCTGTTAGGGCATCTACTTCAATTCCAAGCATGTTTGTACCGACTAAAATCGGTAAATCTGAATATGTCGATGGTGGTTTAGTGAGCCCTGTACCTGTTGAAGTCGCACGCGATTTAGGTGCTGATGTCATTATTGCTGTTGATATTTTAGCTCAGCCTATTTACACAGAAACATCGAATGTCTGGGGGCTGTTTAACCAGAATATTAATATTATGCAAGGTCGTCTAGCAGCAGAAGAATTACAATATGCGGATGTTGTTATTCAGCCAGATTTAAGAGAAAAAGCGCATATTTTTGATGTGAAAGGCCGTGAAGCTACTATGAAATCTGGCATAGATGCAGCTAATGCCAAACTTTCTGATATTCAATTTGCAATTGATGAAAAAATAGCTGAACAAAATCTATCTACGGATGGTTTGAGCGCACAAACCCAATGATTTAACGTTAATCTTTTGAAAATTAAATAAAAAGTCTGAGCAGGGCTTTTTTTTATGCGAGTTTAAATCCTTAATTTTTGGAATAAAAATTTTTGTATATTAGGTACATGTTGGATATGCTGAAAACTCTGATGACCAATATAAAATATTGATGTCATTTTTAAAAAATAATTGATTTGTAATGTATTGAGGCTGACGAGATAAATGATACAGCAACAGGTTAAAAATGGGTTTCCAACATTAGATGATGTTCATGCTGCCGCAGAGCGTTTGGAAGGTTTAGTCGTAAAAACTCCTTTTGTTTTCTCAGAAACCATTTCTAAAACCTTAGGGGCTGAAATGTGGCTGAAATTTGAAAACTTACAATTTACAGCTTCTTTTAAAGAACGTGGGGCACTGAATAAACTGTTGTGTTTATCTGACCAAGAAAAACAACATGGTGTTATTGCAGCTTCGGCAGGCAATCATGCGCAAGGCGTAGCATATCATGCTCAGCGCACAGGGGTAACAGCGACCATCGTGATGCCGAAATCTACACCTAATGTAAAAGTACAGCGAGTGCGTGAATATGGGGCACGAGTGATTTTACATGGACATGATTTTTCTGAAGCTGCTGCTGAAATGCACCGCGTTGCACAAGAAGAATCTTTAACGATTATCCATCCATTCGATGATGCAGAAATTATTGCAGGTCAAGGAACAATTGCGCTTGAAATGCTTGCAGCTGTACCAGATCTAGACATTTTAGTTGTGCCAATTGGAGGGGGTGGCCTAATTTCAGGTATTGCGATTGCTGCCAAAGCTATAAATCCGAAGATTAAAATTATTGGGGTGCAATCAGTTGTATACCCAAGTATGGCAAAACTACTGTGCAATTATCAGCATGCCGTTTCAATGGGCTCTACAGTTGCAGAAGGTATCGCGGTAAAAACACCGGGTGAGCTTACAACTCAAGTTGCTAAAGAATATGTCGACGATATTGTAGTTGTTACTGAAGACATGATTGAAGAGGCAATTGCACTTTTACTTAATATTGAGAAAACAGTATGTGAAGGGGCAGGTGCAACAGGTATTGCTGCAATTATGTCTCGTCCTGATCTATTTTTAGGCCATAAATTGGGGGTGGTGCTGTCTGGTGGCAATATTGATACACGCGTTATGGTTTCAGTATTACAACGTCATTTAACCCGTACAGGCCGTATGGTCCGTATTCGTGTTGAATTACCAGATAACCCTGGTGCTTTAGCTCGTTTAACAGCAATTATTGCTGAGCAAGGCGGTAATATTTATGAACTACGCCATGAGCGCTTTGCGGCAACAAGCCGTGCAAAAGAAAGTGCCGTGAGTGTTGACGTTGAGCTTAAAAGCGCCTCAGACCTAGATTTGCTCATTCAGGCAATGCAGTTGGAAGGTTATATTGTTCGTAAAGAAGAGATTTAATCTCTGATATTGCTGTGTTATAAAAGCCGTATATGGCTCTATCGAGGGTCATATACAAGGCAATTTAAATGGATTAAATTGCTCAAAAGGGATGAATTTACAAAAAAACGATCAAATCCTTCAATGTAACGAGAAAAACTGACAATTCTCTAAACTTTATCCTTCACAATTTTAAGGTTTAGGTTTTAGTATTCTTCTCATTGTAAATTTGAAGAAATATAAGGATATCCGCGCTCAATGTTCAAATCATTTTTTCCATCACCACGATATTTCTTTATATCTGCGGTCATTTGGCTCGCGTTAAATATGGTGCTCTGGTACACAGGCGGAGATCACTGGGGTGAGTATCTAGGCTTTCCTCATGGTTATGCTGAAGCTGAATTGCCAGTTGGTGTAAACCGTTTTTGGTCACCTGCTTTTTTATGGTTTTATCTTTGGTTTTTAGTCTCTACCGCTCTCTTTGCTGGCTTTTGGAAAATTATTTCCAATAATCCATGGCAGCGTTGGTCTATATGGGGCTCGGCATTTATTTTGTTTAATATCTGGTTTGCTGTTCAGGTCAGTGTTGCGATTAATGCATGGTATGTGCCATTTTGGGATTTAATTCAAAAAATGCTTTCGAATGGTGGGGGAAATCTTTCGGCACTTTATAGCGAGACCTTAGTGTTTCTTTATATTGCAATGGTGGCTGTAACTCTGGCCGTGATTAATGCTTTTTTTACCAGCCATTATGTATTTCGTTGGCGTACGGCAATGAATGAATATTACACTGAGCACTGGGAGCAACTGCGCCATGTTGAAGGTGCCTCACAGCGTGTACAAGAAGACACGATGCGCTTTGCAACTATTTTGGAAGATTTGGGTGTTGAGCTGGTAAAGGCAATTATTACACTTATTGCTTTTTTACCTATTTTATTCCAACTGTCTAAATACGTTCCTACATTACCCATTATTGGAGAGTTAGATCATTCTTTAGTATGGGCGGCAATAGTCTGGTCAATTTTCGGGACCGTCCTATTAATGGTAGTAGGTGTAAAGTTACCAGGGCTTCAATTTAATAATCAGAAAGTAGAAGCGGCTTATCGTAAGGAATTGGTTTACGGTGAAGACCATGTAGATCGGGCAAAACCCGCTACCTTACGTGAGTTATTCAGTAACGTACGTAAAAACTATTTCCGACTTTATTTCCACTATGCATATTTTAATATGACGGCGATTTGGTATGGGCAACTTGATATTTTGTATAACTTGGTTGTCCTTTTCCCATCAATTGCTGCTGGTAAGCTCACATTAGGTTTAATTCAACAAATTGCAAATGTATTTGGACGTGTACGTGAATCTTTCCAATATTTAATTAGTTCATGGAAAACAATTATTGAACTACTTTCAATTTATAAGCGTTTAAAAGCCTTTGAATCGATATTACACAAATAAAAGAAAGCCCGCGAAAGCGGGTTTTTTTTATGAGTTTTGGTTTAATGAGTTGCGTTGTAGAAATTGAGGATAGGGCTAACCAAAGACTGTTGCGATTTATCTAAGGTCACTTGAATCTCTTTATAGTTAAACGTGTCTTCATCGTAATATTTAGCAATGCCATGTGTTTTATTATTGAGTTGAGGAATTTGATAACTAAAAAAAGCTATTTTCTTAGAGGGATGAACAGTATTGATCAGTTTTTTAGGGTCTTTATATCCACTAAACTCATTTTCAATACTTTCTTTTAACAGTTCTGGAAAATAGAGCGTTGCATTTGGCAATCCACATCCAACACAAAATGAAGAATCATAAAGCTCTATCGCTTGTTTTTGATCTGGACTCATTATTAGAGCAAAACCACTACCGTTGGCACCTGCATTTGCTTGCACATCTTGCCAATTTCTAGGCACAAGCACTAACCCTGTTTCAGGTAATGCAAGAAGCTTAAGCTGCTTGGCATGTTGAGCATCAAGCTTAAAATTAAAGCGGCAATTTTTTAGTGTGCATTTTTCAAAATCTTTAAGCAAACCATCATCTGTTGGACTCAGCGCAGTAACACCATAAAATGGGACCGTAACGCCGTTTAAAAATTTTGCTTCTCCGAGAGCGTAGAACTGATTATCTGCTTTTCGGGTTGCAGCTGAGCTATAAAACTTTGGGAAATGAGGAGTAAAGCTTTTTACTTCGGCATGTGTAATTGAAGCTGTACTCACTAACGCGACACATAGTAAAAAATATAGTTTTTTCATTTTTAAAAAGTAATCATTTAAATTTTATATCAACCTAGCATATTCTTTTAAACTAGACGGTAACCCAAAATTTTATACTGTTTTTAACTTAATAATAAAAACAGATCTATAGAGACATGAAAAAATGAAAAAAATGCTTTCAATCTGCTGTTTATCAGCCATGAGTTCTTATAGTTTTGCTCAAGACATAAAAGGCATTTCATTTTCACATCAAGAGTGGGAAATCTCTTGCAGTAATACGGGAAAATGTAAGGCCGCAGGGTATCAAAATGAAGAAAATGGTGATAATCCAGCGTCGCTGCTATTAGTACGTAAAGCAGGCCCAAAGCAAGCTGTACAGGCTGAATTTGCTTTATCAGACTATGAGCAAAGTTTGCCTTCAAGTCAGCTTAAAAATATCCACTTTTATGTGAATGGCAAAGATTTAGGCACTGTCATTGTGGATGGCGTCGAGCTGCCATTAATGGGGAAACTGAATAACTCACAGGTCAACGCTTTACTCCAGCAGTCAAAGCAGAAAACTGAAATTATATTTAAAAATGCGCAGCATGAATGGACGATTTCCGATGCAGGAATGACTGCTGTATTGCTAAAAATGGATGATTTTCAGAAGCGTATCGGAACGGTTGGTGCTTTGGTCAAAAAAGGGTCTGCTAATGAATCAAAAGTGTTGGCAGCCCAATCCAAATTAATTGTAAAGCATGTCAAAACAGCGGCTAAGCCATATTTGACGTTGCAACCAAAAAGTAAGTCGTATCAATCTGTTCATCATAGTTTAATGTCAGCTCAATCGAACCCAAAAGAGGAAGGATTTTGTGAAGGAATCTATGGTAGTAGCGATGGAGCTGAACCGCAGGAAATTGAACTTTATAAACTGACCAATAAGAAAGTTCTGGCGACTACTCTATGTTGGAGAGGTGCCTATAACGAAGGGTATGGTGCTTGGGTACTTGATGAGTCTTTGACTGGTAAAGCAACATTTGTAACTGAGACAGCATCGGATTTTGATAGTGGCATTATTAGCAGCGCTCAAAAGGGAAGAGGTGTTGGAGATTGCTGGGCAAGTGAAGAATGGGTCTGGGACGGTAAAAGTTTTGTACATACGAAAGATATGTGGACAGGGATGTGTAAAGGCTTGGCAGCAGGTGGTGTCTGGGAGCTTGATCGAATTGAAGCTATTGTAAAATAGCCATTTTTTGAAGAGAAATATCATGAGGAAAAGAAAAAATGATTAAAAGTAAAATAGAGATAGCTTTTTTAGTTATAGCAGGAATATTTTCTTGTTTTGCCAAGCCTGCTTTTGCTGCACCCTTAAGTATTTTAGAGTTTAAAAAAACACAATTAAGTCAGAATGAGCAGGAACAACTTTGCATACAAGTTAAAAATCTTTGCGGGCATCCTGATCAATGGCGTGTTTTAAAAATAGCAGATGGGCAGTTATGGCTTTTGTCAGGTGGAGATATTATTCAATTTAACAACTCTGCGGCGGGACTCAAAGTATCGAAACAGTGGCATGTAAATCTCTCTACTCAAAAAGAGGGTACATCTGATGGGCAGTTTATCTTTCCTAAGCTTTTTCCCATGACTCAAAACCGTTATGCGATTGCTGTAATCGATTCATTTTCTGAAATGTACTCTGGAGGTGGTGCAAATATTGAACGCGCTAGCTTTTATGAGTTAACAGATTTGGGAACGACACATCAGTTTATTGCGAACTATCCATTTAGTTTTAGCCGCATGATCAGAGCCTGTTTTTCTGAGCAAGATTATGAAAGTTCCAAAGGAAATTGTCATGATGAGGATTCTTTAAGTTTAGATATTCGTCCACTCAAACCGCTAGTGTGGCAATTCCGCTATCGTTATAGTTTAAGCGTATCACCTGCCTCTGATTCAGATGAAAAATCATATCAGGGCAGTAGAAACTTAAATATTGATTTAAATAAAGCACCAGAACAGCCAAATATTCCAGAAGCATGGAATTATGCTGGAATGGGCTAATTATTAAAGTAATTGTTAAATTTGAAGAAGTAGACGATTTACAGAGTCATAACAGGTAACACCACTCTCTCTGTGATACAAAGAACAGATTGTTTATTGGAGCTAGACCTATGTCACGTCAAGTTTATGCGATTGCCCGCCGTAAGTTTTCACATTTGAGCCGTTCAGTTTGTATGGCAGTTGCTGTACTGGGTACAACACAAATTGCGATGGCGGGTCCAACAGTTGATCAGTTAAGTGACTGTTTAGTTAAAGCAACAACAGCTTCAGACAAAACCACGGTGCTTCAATGGACATTTACAGCTTTAGCTGCCCATCCTGATTTAAAAGCATTTAGTAATGTAACGCCTGAACAAAAAAATCAGTTAGATCAAAAACTGGCACAGGTTTTACAACGTGTGATTGTTGAGCAATGTTCTACCCAAACTAAAGCTGTGATTCAGGCTGAAGGTGTGAAGGCAGTTGGGGAGGCTTTCCAGCAGTTAGGCCAAAGTGCTGGTGAAGATATTATTAAAGACCCCTCAGTTAAACAGCAGTTGCAGGGCACATTACGTTATATCGATTTAAATAAATTAGTGACGACATTTTTAACCCCAGAAATTTGGAATAAGTTGGGAATTACAAGATAAAAATCTAGTTTTCTACTTCAATAATAAAGCCTGCTATCTAAGAGCAGGTTTTATTTTAACTGGCCAACTAGATCTATTTAGATACTAATCTTAGCCCCTAAAACTTTTACAAACTGAGCTAACCAAGCAGGATGTGCAGGCCAAGCAGGGGCTGTCACCAAATGCCCATCTGTAACGGCTTCGGTTACAGCAATGTCTGCGTATTGACCGCCTGCCAGTTTTACTTCGACAGCACATGCTGGATAAGCCGAGCAGAGACGGTCTTTTAATACGTTTGCCGCAGCGAGTAACTGAGCACCGTGACATACGGCTGCAATAGGTTTTTTAACTCTATCAAACTCACGTACAATTTCGATAACACGTTCATTCATACGTAAATACTCTGGTGCTCGACCACCGGGAATGACTAAGCCTACATAGTCTTCGGTATTAACAGCATCAAAATCATAGTTAATCGCAAAGTTGTGACCACGTTTTTCACTATATGTTTGTTCACCTTCAAAATCATGAATAGCTGTTGCAATATGGTCGCCGTTCTTTTTATTTGGGCAAACAGCATGCACGGTATAACCTAAACCGGTTAAAAACTGAAAAGGAACCATAGTTTCATAATCTTCAGCATAGTCACCGACTAACATTAAAATCTTTTTAGACATGATTTATCTCTCTTTTTAAAATATAAGTTATCTAAATTCTTAATTTAAATTAGCACAGTCACTGAGTAATTCTTTAGAAAAAAAGTGCATTCTTTAGTCGAAGAATGTTTCATAAGTGATGTAAAAAAGCCTCGATAAATCGAGGCTTTTAAATTTATGGGGTCTGCTTTTTATAACTCACAAGCTTTACCTTCATATTCACGACGGTTAAAGACATATTCCTTACCATTCCATCGATAAACAGCAAAACAGAAGCCTGAACCCCCATTTTCAATATCAGGCCAACCATCTTTGCCTTTAGTTTTCAAAAAGGTGGGAATGCCAGAGTCGCTAAAGAGTTTTTTCCATTGACCGTCTTTTTGTTGTGAAACAATATAGTAACCAACACCCGTATTGCCATAACACATAGTACTACTATCTTGAATAACTGCATCTTTATGACCATCACCATTTAAATCTTTATAAATGATAATTTCACCCCGATTACAATTTCCTGCCCAACCATTCTTTGTTTTTTTGAAATTTGCTGCTTTAAAAATAGGTTCTACCTCACTCTTTGGAACTTGAACCGTTTGAGCAAAAAGTGTCGAGTTTATTAACAATAAAGAAGTCGTAATAAGTAATTTATTTATCATGCGTAACCTTATCAGCATAGTTTTGGCTTAAAAATTATTTTGGATTCATTGCGTTTTTTTAAATAGATAAAAACCCGCTCTAAAGCGGGTTTTTCTAAAAATTGGATTAGCTTAACCAATCAATTTTTTCATTAATTCATTTACTTGAGCAGGGTTAGCTTTACCCTTAGAAGCTTTCATGACTTGACCAACAAGACCGTTAAAGGCTTTTTCTTTACCAGACTTGTACTCTTCAACCATTTTTTCATTGGCTGCAAGTACTTCTTTAATGATTGCTTCAATTGCGCCAGTGTCAGTTTCTTGCTTTAAGCCTTTTTCCGCAATAATGTCATCGGCAGATTTACCTTCCGATTCCCACATAAAGCCAAAGACTTGTTTTGCAATCTTACCGCTAATGGTGTTATCAACAATACGTGCAATCATGCCACCAAGCTGTTCAGCTGAAACAGGAGAGTCTGCTAAATCTAGGCTTGCTTTGTTTAACGCGCCTGAGAATTCACCCATCACCCAGTTTGCCGATACTTTACCTTGTGCAGCACCACCCGCAGCAGCCACAACAGCTTCAAAGAAGTCTGCCATTTCACGTGAGAGCGTAAGTACGTGTGCATCGTACTCTGTTACACCAAAGTCCGCGATAAAGCGTGCACGGCGTGCAGCAGGTAATTCTGGAAGTGCAGCGCGAGCAGCTTCAATTTGCTCATCTGCAATAATTACTGGCAACAAGTCTGGATCTGGGAAGTAGCGGTAATCGTTCGCTTCTTCTTTAGAACGCATTGAACGCGTTTCCATTTTGTTTGGATCGAACAAACGAGTTTCTTGGTCGATGCTTCCGCCATATTCCAAAATTTCCATTTGGCGTTCAATTTCAACATTGATCGCTTGCTCGATAAAACGGAATGAGTTGAGGTTTTTTAGCTCACAGCGAGTACCAAAAGGTTGTCCCGGACGGCGTAAAGACACGTTACAGTCCGCGCGGAATGAACCTTCTGCCATGTTACCGTCAGAAATACCTAACCAGCGCACAAGTGTGTGAATTGATTTGATATATGCCACTGCCTCTTCAACCGAACGCATGTCAGGTTCAGAAACGATTTCAAGCAAAGGTGTACCAGCACGGTTTAAGTCAATACCAGACATGCCTTCAAATTGGTCATGAATCGATTTACCAGCATCTTCTTCAAGGTGAGCACGAGTTACACCAATGCGTTTAGTTGTGCCATCTTCAAGCTGGATGTCGATGTGACCTAAACCGACAATCGGGTTATCCATTTGGCTAATTTGATAGCCTTTTGGCGAGTCAGGGTAGAAATAGTTTTTACGTGCAAACACAGATGCTTGGTCGATGTATGCATCGATACCCAAACCAAAGCGAATGGCAAGATCAACCACTTTTTCATTCAGCACAGGCAACACACCCGGCATTGCCAAGTCTACAAGGCTTGCTTGCGTGTTTGGGTCTTGACCAAACTCAGTCGATGAACCTGAGAAAATTTTAGAATTGGTTGCAAGCTGAGTGTGAATCTCGATACCAATAACGACTTCCCAACCGTCAATCAATTTCAACTTTTGAGCTTCAGCCATTATGCATTCTCCTCAGCAATTGCCGCACGTTTAGTGTGCCAGTCTGTGTTTTGTTGGTATTGATGAACAATTGACAACAATTGTGATTCTGACCAGTAGTTACCAATCAATTGTAAGCCTACAGGTAAGTTATCTTTATCAAAACCAACAGGAGCATTAATCGCTGGTAAGCCTGCTAAGTTCACTGCAAGTGTATAGATGTCACCTAAATACATTTCAGTTGGACTTAAGTTTGCACCAATTTTATAAGCAGTTGTTGGTGCAGAAGGAGCAGCGATCACATCTACATTTTCAAATGCTTTTAAGAAGTCTTGTTGAATTAAACGACGTACTTTTTGCGCTTTCACATAATAAGCATCGTAATAACCCGCAGAGAGTGCATAGGTACCAATTAAGATACGGCGTTGAACTTCTGGACCAAAACCTTCTGAACGTGAACGCTTGTAAAGATCCATCAAGTCAGCTGGGTTTTCACAGCGATAGCCATAGCGAACGCCGTCATAACGAGACAAGTTAGAAGAAGCTTCTGCTGGTGCGATGAGGTAATACGTTGGTACATAGGCTTCAGTCATGTTGAGGTCAATCTCAACAAGTGTTGCGCCCATTTCTTCAAGTTTTTTCAACGACTCTTCAACACGAGCTTTTACGTCAGCGTCTAAACCAACAACGTTAAAGTACTGTTTAGGAATACCAATGCGTAAACCTTTTACAGATGTGCCATTTAAGTTCGTAACGTAGTCATCAACTTCTTTTTTAACAGAAGTTGAGTCTTTTGCATCATGACCTGCGATTACATTCATGAGGTAAGCACAGTCTTCAGCAGAACGTGCCATTGGACCTGCTTGGTCAAGTGATGATGCGTAGGCAATGATACCGAAACGAGACACGCGGCCATAAGTAGGTTTCAAGCCTGTTAAACCGCAAAAAGAAGCGGGTTGGCGAATTGAACCACCAGTGTCAGTACCCGTTGCAAATGGTGCTAAATCAGCAGCTACGGCCGCAGCAGAACCACCAGATGAACCACCCGGAACGTGGTCAAGTGCCCATGGGTTGCTCGTTGCTCCGACATATGAGCTTTCCGAAGTTGAACCCATAGCAAACTCATCCATGTTCACTTTACCTAAAGTGACTAGACCAGCAGCTTTAGTTTTTTCAACAACAGTTGCATCGTAAGGAGAAATAAAATTATCAAGAATTTTTGAACCGGCAGTCGTTTTGATGCCTTTAGTACAAAAAATATCTTTGTGCGCTAGTGGAATACCCGTTAGAGCAGTTGCATTAACTGCTTTTAATACAGCATCAGCTGCATCAGCTTCTATAAGTGCTTGTTCAGGTGTAACCGTCACATAGCTTTTAACTTGTGAGTCGAGTTTCGCAATACGTTGCAAATAGTGTTCAGTCAGTTCGCGAGATGAAAACTTCGCTTGGCTTAAGCCCTCAGCAAGTTCACGAATTGATAAGCGATGTAAATCAGTCATGAGTAAAATTTCTTTACATTCAAAATAGGGAAGATGGGTTAATTGAGTAAAATTTATTCAATCACGCGAGGAACAAGATACAAACCATCTTGAGTTGCTGGTGCAACTGCTTGGTACTCATCTCGATGATTGCTTTCAGTTACCACATCAGCACGTAAAGGTTGAGGATTATCAAAAGGGCTTTTTAAAGGTTCTACGCCTTCAGTATCAATGCCTTTTAAGGTTTCCATCATGCCTAAAATTTTATTTAGACTTTGAGCATATTCAGCAGATTGCGTATCATTGAGCGACAATCGAGCAAGATTGGCGATTGCTGAAACTGTTTGTGCATTTAAATCTGCTGAATGCTGTGCATCCGATGTAGACATAACATCACCTAATCAGTATTAAAAATTTTCAAAATATCGTGCGTTATAATAAGCGATTGACTTGTTCAAATCATCACATTTAGTTTAAAGTTGCCACCTTGCATCCACATGAAAGTTTAACTGAGAACGAACCGTGATTCTAAAACGACTAATTGGCTTGTTTTCGCCGGATCTAGCCATTGATTTAGGTACAGCAAATACACTTATTTATGCGCCAGGCCGCGGCATTATATTAAATGAACCAACAGTTGTGGCAATTCGTCACAGTGGTTCACAAAAAATTGTTGCTGCTGTAGGGCTGGACGCGAAACAAATGTTAGGCCGTACACCTGCGAATATTTCTGCAATTCGTCCAATGAAAGACGGCGTAATTGCGGATTTTGAAGTGACTGAAACCATGTTGAATCAGTTTATTGGTAAAGTTCACGAAAAACGTTTGTTCCCACCTGCACCTCGTGTGGTTGTATGTGTACCATGTAAATCAACTTTGGTCGAGCGCCGTGCGATTCGTGAGGCAGTATTTAATGCTGGTGCACGTGATGTTCGTCTGATTGAAGAGCCTATGGCAGCTGCAATTGGCGCAGGTATGCCAGTTGAACAGGCGTGTGGTTCTATGGTTGTGGATGTTGGTGGCGGTACAACAGAAATTGCAATTATTTCATTGCAAGGTTGTGTCTATGCTGACTCTTTACGCATTGGCGGCGATGTTTTTGATGAGCAAATCATCAATTATGTTCGTAAAGCTCATGGTTGCGTGATTGGTGAAACCACAGCAGAAATCATTAAAAAAGAAGTAGGTATGGCTGTTTCTGATGGCACAACATTAGAAATTGAAGTACGCGGACGTAACCTTGCAGAAGGTGTGCCTCGTGCAATTACTGTAACTTCGGACGAAATTACTCAAGCAATCTCTGATCCATTACAAAACATTGTAAGCGCAGTGAAATCAGCACTTGAGCAAACACCTCCAGAGCTTTCTTCTGATATTGCTGAGCGCGGTATTGTGTTGACAGGTGGTGGTGCGTTACTTCGTAACCTCGATAAATTATTAGCTCAAGAAACTGGTTTACCTGTTGTGGTTGCTGAAGATCCTCTTACTTGTGTTACCCGTGGTGGTGGTAAAGTATTAGAATTCTTTGACAATCCGAACCATGACATGCTTTTTGTTGGTTAAGTTTAAGGATTAGGCGGTGCAACCGAATATTTTTTCAAGACAGCCGCCATCTTTCCGCTCGTTCGTTATTGCGGTCATTACATGCTTGGTTGTGCTGTTCTTTGATTGGCGCATGCCGTATGTAATTCAGCCAGCAAGGGATGTCTTGTACGCTGCATATAACCCAATTTATGCATTGGCTAGTTATCCAGTACTGTCGAGAGAATGGCTGAATCAACAAACAAAATCTGAAGCACAACTGCGTCGTGAAAATACTGCGATGCAGGCTGAGCTTTTACAAGCTCAAGTCCGCTTACAGAAGCTTTCTGAACTGTCAGCTGAAAACACCCGTTTGCGAGGTCTTCTTGATACCCCATTAATTATTGATGGACGTATGGAGATTGCCGAAGTAATTGGGACAGATGCAGACCCATTGCGTCATATCATCATTGTTAACCGAGGCTCTGTGGACCATTTAAAGGTTGGTCAAACGGTTTTGGATGATAAGGGGATCATGGGGCAGATCATTAATGTATATCCTCATAGCTCACGTGTAATGTTGTTATCAGATAAAGAACATTCACTTTCGGTACGTCTCGAACGCACAGGAATGCGGGCGATTGTTTCTGGTACAGGTGATTTGGGCCGCTTAAAAATGGAATATGTCCCGACGAGTGCAAATATTCAAGTGGGTGATAAAGTGTTTAGCTCAGGATTGGGTGAACATTTCCCAGCAGGGTACGCAGTGGGTACAGTTGCTAAAATAAGACGTCATAATTCAGGTGAGTTTGCCGAAATTGATGTAACACCAGCTGCACAATTAGCAACAGGGCACCATGTCGTTATACTTTTCTCGGATTCATTAGCGAAGGAGCAGCCATATGCCGATCGCTAAACTGAAGCGAGAAAAGCGTAAAGATCCACTATGGGGAATAATCATCTCTGTTATTGTGGGTTCTGTGCTGATGGTTTACCCGCTGTCCTACGATATTTCAGGTTGGCGCCCATTATTCATGTTGATGGTCACGCTGTTTTGGGTGGTATGTCAGCCGACGTGGTGTGGGGTCTGGTTTGCATTTGGAATGGGGATTTTTACAGACTTATTGCTTGATGCTCCTTTAGGTCTCAATGCCTTAAGCTTTGTAATTATGACTTTTCTTACCCGTTTTTTAATTCGGGAACGTCGTATTTTAACTTTCGTTAATATATGGACAATTGCAACTCTGGTCATTATTGCTCATTTAGCATTTATGTGGGTAACCCAGACCATGGGTGGAATTCATTTTTCGATTGCTAGACATTGGCAACCATTGATGACAAGTATTATCACTTGGCCAATCGTCTATTATTGTTTGGCAAAATGGCGCATATAGTTTTAGCATCTAGCTCTCCTCGTAGGAAGGAGTTGTTGCAACAACTCGGTTTGGATTTTGAAATCTATAGTCCGGATATTGATGAGTCTGTTCATAAGAATGAGCTGGTTCATCATTATGTTGAACGTTTAGCGAGAGAAAAAGCGCAAACTGTATTAAAACTTTTTCCAGAAGCAATTGTTATTGCTGCCGATACTAGTCTTGGACTTGATGGTCAAATTATTGGTAAGCCTGAATCAAAAAGCCATGCTTTTGAGATATGGAAACAATTATCGGGACGTTGGCATGATGTGTTTTCTGGACTATGCATTGCGACGCAACAACAAATGTTAAGTCAGGTGGTGCAAACACAAGTCGAATTTCAGCATCTGACTACGCAAGATATGGAAAATTATTGGACTACAGGTGAGCCTGTTGGGAAAGCCGGTGGATATGCAATTCAAGGGATTGCTTCTCAATATATTCCCCAAATTCAAGGAAGTTATAGTAATGTGGTAGGACTTCCTTTATACGAATTTGCACAGTTATTAAAAAGAGTAAAGACATAAGAGGTTGTTATCATTCTTAATTGAATAGCATTGTCGATAAACACTAGGCAAAGTTAACAGCTTCTCTGACTCTTTAATAAAAATTTTATAATGCTTTGAGTTTATGTATGTCAGAAGAATTACTTATTAATGTCACGCCTATGGAGTGTCGGGTGGCATTAATCGAAAATGGAACTGTTAATGAGCTGTATGTCGAACGTACAGTCAAGCGCGGTCTAGTCGGTAATATTTACAAGGGTAAAGTCGTGCGAGTGCTTCCGGGCATGCAAGCTGCTTTTGTTGATATCGGTCTATCTCGAACAGCCTTCTTACACATCAATGATATGGTTTGGCCTCGTTCACAGCCTACCCCAAATGTCTTTGAACTATTACATCCTGGACAGACTCTTACTGTCCAAGTAATGAAAGATATGTTGGGCACAAAAGGGGCTCGTCTGAGTACAGATCTTTCAATTCCTTCTCGTTATCTGGTTTTAATGCCATACGGTAACCATATTGGTGTATCGCAACGTATTGAGTCTGAAGAAGAGCGAGAGCGACTACGTAATATTATCGAAGGTATTCAATCTGAACATAATTTGCCAGGTAGCGTGATTGTGCGTACTGCTGCTGAAGGGGTGGATGAAGCAGAAATTGCACAAGATATGTGCTATCTGAGTAAATTATGGGAATACATCCAACGTAAGCAAATTGATGTTGCCGTTCCTTCTTTAATTTTTGAAGAGCTTCCATTACCTCAGCGTATTATTCGAGATTTAGCAAGCGAAGAGACTGCAAAGATCTATGTCGATTCGAGAGAAATTCATGCCAAGCTTCTTGAGTTTGTTGAAGAATTTGTTCCGAATATGCAGAGTCGACTCATTCATTATCCAGGTGAACGACCATTATTTGATCTTTATAATGTCGAAGAAGATATCCAGAAAGCCCTTCAAACCCGCGTAGCTTTGAAATCGGGTGGTTATCTGATGATCGACCAGACTGAAGCCATGACAACGATTGACGTTAATACTGGTTCATATGTCGGCGGTCGTAGTCTTGAGGACACCGTTTTTAAAACTAATATGGAAGCGACACAAGTCATTGCACGTCAACTTAGACTGCGTAATTTGGGTGGTATTCTGATTATTGATTTTATTGACATGCAAGAGGCAATTCACCGTGAAGAGGTGATGCGTCAGTTCGAAAAAATGCTTGAGCGCGATCACGCCAAAACCAAAATTACTCAAGTGTCAGAACTTGGTTTGGTTGAAATGACTCGTAAACGAACACGTGAATCGTTAGAGCATTTGCTGTGTGAGTCGTGTCCAACCTGTCAAGGACGTGGTTTTGTCAAAACAGCAGAGACAGTGTGTTACGAAATATTTCGTGAGATATTGCGATATACACGTGCATTTGAATCAACGAGTGGCTTTACTGTTGTTGCTCATCCTTCTGTGATTGACCGATTATTAACAGCAGAAGCGCCTGCAGTGGCAGATTTAGAGCATTTCATCAACCGTGTGATTAAATTTCAGGTCGAAAATTTATATACGCAAGAGCAATACGATATCATTTTAAGTTAAAGTTGTAACAAGATATCGCTTAATCCTTGTTACAACTGAAATTTTACTTTCATTCATGAATTTTAAATACTAGTTACCTACAGTAGCCATAGACGTTCTCCCTATTTAACGTCTTAGCAAACAAGAAGAGGTATAACCCATGAATGTAAGTGAAAACTTAATTAGCAACGGTCTTAAACATGTTCTAGATAGTACGCCAGTCAATAGCTGCTATATGTTGAATGACCAAGGTAAAGAAGTACCGATCACAACTGCGATGATTCGTTCAGTATGTCATCAGTTGCTTAGACAGTGCCGCACAATTAAAAAATAAGGGGCCAATTCAAAGCCCCTTAACTTTTTCTAACTTGCTGAATGATGTTTCAGCTGCTTCTCTGCAATAATTTCTTCAAAACGTTGAATCTCATCTTCTAAATGAGTCAAAAGGTTTTGCATTTTTGGCAAGGCATTTCGACAAGCTGTTAATCCAACTTCAAGCTTATCTAAATAACTGGTCATAGTAATATTTAAAGCCTGTCCATCCATGACAATCGAAGCAGGATAGAGAGCGTCTAATTTCGCGCCATTCCAATAAAGCGGCTCTCGTGGTCCTGGTACATTGGAAATGACTAAATTGAACGCCTGACGCTTAGGAAGCATTCCTGAAATGATGTTTAATCCTGCCGGACCATAAACAACCGCACTATAATTTAAAATTTCATTAGCAGTCATACGGCTAAAGCGTTGCTTTGAATTCTGCATACTGCGACGAATGATTTCTAGACGTTCTAACGGTTGGTCCTTATGAGTTCCTAAATTTGCCAGAATCATAGTAATTCGGTTACTCATGTCAGAGTCATCTGTGCGTAATGAAGCTGGAACCATAGCGATAAGTGGCTTTTTAGGTAAACTATTTTGACTAATCAAATATTCACGTAAAGCACCAGAACATACGGCTAGTACAACATCGTTAATCGTTACGCTTAATGCTTTTGAAATTTTTCTTAGTCTGCTCAGTTCAAACGATTGGGCAGCAAAACGACGTGAAGCACTTACTCTTTGGTTCAAAATCGACACTGGCGCCTGAAAGGTAGAAACATAATCAGGATTTTTGCCCATTTCTTTAAATATCGTCTGAGATAACTCTTGCATTACTTTGGGAGCTATATCGAGTTGAGACTTAATGCCTCCTAAAATACTCTTAATTTTACTTGTACTTGGTGTTGGTACTTTTAAGCGTTTAGTTCTTTTACTTTCGACACACCATAGCGGAACTACGTGTTTTTCTTCAGGTGTTTTTGAAAGTGATTTCTCGATCAAACGCATACCAGCAACGCCATCGACCATTGCATGATGAATTTTGAAATACATGGCAAAACGATTGCCTTCGATTCCTTCAATAATGTCACAAGTCCAAAGTGGTTTTGCACGGTCGATTAATGAGCTATGTTGCTGTGAAATATAAACCAGAAGTTCACGAATGCGCCCAGGATGAGGCAAAGCAATATGGCGAAAGTGATGATCGATATCGAACTCTTCATCTTCATCCCAAAATAGTCCATTTAAACGGTTATTGAAGGGAGGAATAGGAATGCTTTTTGAGCGTTTAATATCTTCTACTAAATCATGTACAAATGTTTCAGGTGCATTTTCAGGAATTTCAAATAAAAATAATCCACCGACATGCATGGGTTGCTGTCTTTTTTCAAGTGACAGAAAAATGAAATCAATTGGGTGTAATGGACGCATAAATCATTGTGCCTCATGCATTTTTCTAAGAAGCCCTTATCTGAGCTCTTATTAGAATTATAGAACCGTAAAATTAAGTATATAGCGTTTAGAGTATAGAAAATATGACTTTGTGTACGTAACATGACATAAAAAAAACCACTGATTTAACAGTGGTTTTTTGATAACAAATTATTTTTTCATGTTGCCTGCATGTAATCCACATTCTTTTTGAGTCGCTTCTTCCCACCACCAGCGTCCTTCACGCTCATGTTGGTTCGGTAATACAGCTCGTGTACATGGTTCACAGCCGATAGAAACAAAACCACGCTCGTGGAGAGGGTTGTATGGAATTTCCATCATACGGATGTAACTCCATACTTCGGCACTTGTCCAGTTCGCTAGAGGATTATATTTAATGAGTTGTTTATTTGGACCAGAGAAGCCTACATCAGCTTGTACTACAGGAATTTCTGTACGTGTACCGGGACTTTGATCTTTACGTTGACCTGTAATCCAGCCATCTAAAGTAGCAAGTTTTTTACGTAAAGGCTGAACTTTTCGAATACCACAACATTCCTGATGGCCATCTGTAAAAAAGCTGAATAGACCTTTTTCATTTACCATGTTTTGAACAGCTTCAGATTCAGGGAAGCAAATTTCGATATTGATATTGTAGTGTTTACGGACAGTTTCAATAAATTGGTAAGTTTCAGCATGGAGGCGGCCAGTATCGAGACTAAAGACACGGAAAGGCTTACCTAAACGTGAAGCAATATCAATTAAAACAACATCTTCTGCTCCCGAAAAAGAAATTGCGATTTCACCTTGTTGGCTTAAGGCAAGCTCTAAAATTTCTCGAGGACTTTTGTTTGCATATTCAGCAGCAAGAGCATCTACGATATCAATAGTCGGAATAACGGTCATGTGTGTTCCTGGCAAAAGGCTTGGGCGCATTGATTTATGAAAAATATTCTAAAGGATAGTGAATAAATTGCTTAGCACTTTAATTTCAAACCTTATGAATAAAATTGATTTGATCAATAACAACGCAAAACTGAAAATCTTAATGGTATGATACAGCAATTTTTAACCAACGTTGGAAGCATTCATGGAAATCGTATGCCTAGATCTTGAAGGGGTTTTAGTTCCTGAAATCTGGATCAATTTCGCAAAAAAAACAGGGATTAAAGAACTAGAAGCAACAACTCGTGATATTCCAGATTATGATGTTTTAATGACTCAGCGTCTTAATATTTTAAAACAACACGGTCTAGGCTTAAATGATATTCAAGAAGTAATCGCGGAGATGGGGCCTTTACCTGGTGCAAAAGAGTTTGTTGAATGGGTGAGTACTCATTTCCAACTCGTGATTTTGTCAGATACTTTCTATGAGTTTGCACATCCTTTAATGAAGCAATTGGGGTGGCCAACAATTTTCTGTCATAAATTAGAGACAGATGAAGAGGGGATGATTACGGCTTATAAACTACGTCAACCAGATCAAAAACGTGAGTCGGTTAAAGCACTTCATGGCTTAAATTTCCGTGTAATCGCCGCTGGTGACTCATATAACGATACAACTATGCTTGGCGAAGCTGACCATGGTTTCTTATTTGATGCGCCTGCAAACGTAATTGCTGAATTTCCACAGTTCCCTGCAATTCATGGCTATGATGCTTTAAAAGAAGCAATCCGTTCAGTTTCGAAACGTAGCATCCCTGCTTAAAAAATAAATAATAAAAAAGGCGCTTTAAGCGCCTTTTTTATTTGAGGTGATTTTTAAACTTAGAATTTATAACCAAGTTTTAAACCATAAGCGATCGCATTGTTGTCAGAAAACTCAGCAACATATTGATCGGTACCAGCTTGAGCACCTGTTTGAGCTTTAGCATCACCTAACCAGAAGTATTTTACACCACCAGCAATGAATGTTTGTGGAGTAGGACTGTATTGAACACCTAATCCTACGTTCCAGTAACCTTCTGTTGGACCTAATGTCGTTATAGGGTTACCAGCGCCAGAGTCCCAACCTACAGAGACATTACCAGCCCATTTATCATTAAGCTTACGACCGACACCAGCATTCACTGACCATTGATCATCAGCATATTCAACTAAGTTAAAACCATTTGGACGACCAACAAGACCGCCTACAGCTTCTGAAACTTTACCAAATTTATATGGTTGAATTGAGAAGTCTTTCCAGTTCACCCAGCGTACATTGGCGAACGCAACAGTATTAGCCATGATACCTGTTTGGAAATCAAGGTTAACAGACTGTGGTGTGGTAATTGTAGTTTTACCAGATGAGTTAATCGCTTGAAGTTTAGAAGCTGGAACATCTAAACCAGCAAGTACTGAAGTAAGACCTGGGAAATTTAATAAAGATAGATTTTCATTAATATCCACTTTATGATCAATTTCAGAACGGTAAGTTACAGATGTTTTAAGTGCAATTTCAGGAATTTGATAAGCTGCGCCTACTAACCAACCTGCGCCTGTCGTTTCTTTAATATTTGCATCATAACCGTTATAAAGGCTATAAGCTTGACCTCGTAAGCTTACATTACCTTTAACTGTTTGTAATACAGGACCTGCGTAGAAATTGAAGTTTTGAGTTGGCTGGTAACCAAAAACAAAAGATAAGTTTTGAGTATCAACTTTAACTTTAGTTCCACCATTACCTAAATAATTATTTGCTGCAGAAAGAGCACCAGCAAGTTGTTGAAATTGTGGACTTGCTAGAACTTGCCCTTTTGCTAAAGCTAAAGTTTGGTCATTAACAGGTAAGCCTTGGGCTTCTAAAGCGGCTGTTGCTTTTTTAGTAACGAGGCCATCGACAGCTGCTGCAGATAAAACAGTATCAGTACCTGGATGAGATACGAATACATTATTACCTGAATATTCTGCATCCGCTCCAAATGGTTGGTCATAGAGTAGACCGAAAGAGAATTTATCGTTGAGTTGTAATTTTAATGCAGCACTTGGGAAGTAGTAATCATTACCCATGTCATCAATATGACGACGTGTTGCGCTTGATCCTGCTTCTTTACCTTCTACAGTTGGATCTAAAGCAGTGATACCTGCTTCAAAATAGTTACCAGGCTGCAAAAATGCGGACATTGATTGTCCAGAGCGATCCAAAGCCGCTGCGAAAACCCCAGTTGCAGGCAGCGTTGCTAAAATTATTGCAGTGCTCAGATGTTTTAATTTCATTTTAATCTTTCCTTGAACTTCAAGACATTTTTTTAAAATTAACAGAGTTAAACCGTTTAAACTGTGTTGCCTTCAAAGCTTTTAATTACAAGTTTCAAAGCTTTGATAACTCCATGTAACAAAAATAGCATAATTACAATAAGAGTAAATCTGTTATATGAACTGAAGAGTACTCATTTTTTATACAAATAGTGTCAATAATGAATGAAATATGAAAGAATAATTTCATTGTTAAATTGTTTTAATTAATTGATATTTATATTTTTAATCTATTATTTGTGATGACTGTTGTACTGACATTTTTGTCACAAATCCCAGAAAAATGGTCAAAGATTTTTTTGTAAAAATATGAATTGATTGATCATGAAGTGAGTGTTGGTTATCAGTTTTACTTGATAAGTCCATTTCTTCTACATCTGTATATTATTGATTCAGTTTTATATTCTTAATTACATAGCGAAAATTAGGCTTATTTTTTTACCATTTGATCTATTTTTTGGATGGTTTGAGTCTGCCTGTTTGGGAGTTGCTATGAGAGAATAACGGAAAATATCAAGATAGATTCGGCTATTTTACTTTTAGAGCTAAAACACATTGTTAGAGTGGGTATAACTTTTCATCAAACTCTTCAAGTTTTGGAAACTTCAAAGGTTCAAGCTGGTCGAGGTGAGTAAGATACGTTACATAATCATCAAGAATAGTTTCTCGTGCTTCTTGGCTAATATAGGGTACATGGTAGGCAATAAATGGCGGTAAAACTTCAAAACCAGCATATGCTAAAGTACCGCGTTGAATAGGGGAGAGATAATGTTCAATTGGGCCATGAATAGAATTTTCTCCAAACATATGGGTTCTACCACCAAGTGTTAAACACAGCATGGCTTTTTTACCGCTCATTCCACCGTGGTTATAGAAACGTTTGCCGCCGTAAAAGAGCCCTGAAACAAATACTCGATCAATCCAGCCTTTTAAAATTGCTGGCACAGATGTCCAGTAAAGTGGAAAATTTAAAATAACTAAATCAGCTTTTTTTACCTTTTCAATTTCTGCTTGAATGTCAGGAGCTAGAAATTGATTTTTACTGGCATTTCTTTGCTCTAATGCATAGTTAAAATAATCAGGTTGGTTGAGTTCTAAAAAATCCTCTTTGGAAGCTACAGGATTAAATTGCATTGCATATAAATCTGAAACTTCTACATGATGACCAAACTTTTTAAAGGTCTGCTGAGCTGTCGTTTTCAATGATGCTGTAAAAGACTGTGGCTCTGGGTGAGCATGAACAATCAGAATATTCATAAGGCACTTTTACTCTTCAAAATAAAGTTGGTAGCAATATGCTTTTATGCAATCAAGCAAGTTTCCCTTGAATGACTATGCCTGAATTTGAAAACGTGGCATAGTTCAAGAACTGACAGTTTTTACCATTTAACGCCACAATTACGATGTCTGGTAGGACGCTCATGAATCCAGAATTGCCCGGAACTTATATTAATTTGTTAGCTGATATGGTTAAGCGCTGGAATATTTCTGGTGAACAGCTTTTAGATGGAAGTAGTATCACATTAGAACAATTAGAAAAACCCTATTGGTATGTTGAGTTTCACACTTTAAATAAGCTACTTGAACGTGCAATTAAGCTTACTCATGAGCCAGCATTGGCGAGTTATTTAGCCCTCGAAATGAAAGCATCTTGTTATGGTTCGGTGGGTATGGCGGCCATGGTTTGTGGAAATTTAGAGGAAGCCTTAAAAATACTTGAACAATTTATCGGGTCGCGTTGTGACGCGTTTAAACCAGAGTTAAAACAAGACCAAGATTATATTCACTGGTCTATACGTCAGCCTTTGAAAGCTTTTCAGTTGAGTCCAGATGCTGCTATTTTTTTGTTATTGGGTTTTGTTCAAATCGTGAAACATTTAACGGGGCTATCATTTTTAGGTACCGTTAAACTGAATATGCCTAAACCCGTCGGTTTTTCAAAATTAAAAGATGAATTGGGCGTAGATTGTTTATTTAATCAAAAACATAATGTCTGGATTTTTCCAAAAGAATATTTATCGCGGCCTATACTAACGGCTGACCCTATGCTGGCATCTTTATTGAAAGCACAATGTAAAAAAGATATAGATAAATTGAAGTTACGCAGTGGATGGAAAGCAGAAATTAGCCAAGTAATTAAAAAATTATTGATGAATAATCAGGGGGAAATGTTAAAAGTTAAGCAAGTCGCCCAAATGATGAATATGTCAGAGCGTAGCTTACAACGATATTTGGCAACCGAAAATACGAGCTTCTCAGCATTAGTTGATTTAACCAGAAAGCAACACGCACATAATCTTTTAAAAAATAAATCATTATCGATTGAAGCTGTGGCTTTGAGTTTAGGTTATGCCGATACATCCCATTTCACTCGTGCATTTAAACGTTGGATGGGAGTGACACCGAAGTATTATCAAACTCAGTTAAAACTAAAGAATTTAGATCTAAGTGAATAATTAAGAAGACCACAAATTTGAAAGTGGTCTTCTAACCATAACTTAATTTGATGATTCTTGTTTTGATGAAAGTGATTCAATCACTTCAAAATAGCTAGGTGGGACAGGAACATGTCCACGATCTCTTAATAGACGATGCATACGTGGCAATTTGAAGTAGGGTACTGAAGCCATTAAATGGTGTTCCATGTGGTAATTCACATGAATAGGCGCCACAAAGCTTCTCGCAATCCAACCTGCACGTGTGGTGCGGGTATTGGTTAGTGCAGTACTACTGGTTTGCATACCTGCATGTTCTGCCATAGAACGGATTCTGAGAAATAGAGGGAAGGGTGTTAAATAAGCTAAAGGCCATAACCAATAAAACCGTTGTTGACCAAAAGCTCTTAAAACACCATATAGCACCGCGTTGGTTGCAATGGCTCCTGTACTGTTTTTTACCAGACTTTTTGCATAGTCAATAAGATGTTTATTGCTTCGGTCTAACCAGATTTGGTCATTGGCAACAGTCCATTTCATTAGATCGAGATCCATTAACACTCGACCTAAGCTAAATTTTAAACCTGTCATACCACTTAAATCGCGCAAGAATTTACGAGTAAGAGATTTTTTGCCTACAGGAAAACCGGAAACTAAAGAAAGATCGGGGTCATCTGGGGTAGATGTTTTTGCATGATGACGAACATGATGTATGCGGTATTTTTGTAGATCATTCCAGATTGGGCGGGCGCATAGCCATTCGCCTACAAAGTCATTTATTTTCTTATTTTTGAATAAGCTTTTATGTGATGCATCGTGCATCAAAATTGCTAGGCATAACTGGCGACCCGCCAAGATTGCTAAGGCAAGCATACAAGCAAGTAGTTTGCCCCAACTCGGTAAGTAGTCCCACATCAAAATTAAGCTAGCAAATGTTCCACCAATAACAGCCCATGTACTTACAACCGCCCAAGCACCATATGCATCTGAGGGTTGTGTGAGTTCCTGTATTTCTTCTCTGCTAAATAGATCGGTAACACTTACCTGTGCATTCATTTTTATTCTCCCAAATCAAATTTTGGTATTTGTCTTTTATATTACAAATATAATTATAAAAATTTAAAAAGTGAAATATTTGTTTGTAAAAAAATAAATCAGCTCATTAATATTTTAGTTCTTGTTTATATACTTTTTTCCAAAGCTTCTGACCAATAGAGTCAAGCTGTTGTACATTTTTAGCAAATTGATTGCGGGCCTTTTCATTTACAAACGGGGCGGGCAATAAAGGATCATTCATAAGTAAAGCAATGGTTTCTCTACCTAAAAGGAGTGCTTGGGCTGCTGCTTCATTTAGCGGTAAATTTGCATATTCAAAAAGCCATTGCTGAATATCTTGGCTATACACTTCATAATTTTTTTCAAGTTGTTGGGTATCCCATAAAGAGAGGATTATCTGAAGGCTTTTTGAGTCGAAATGTTGAATCGTACAAATTTTAGCTTCTTTTTCTAAACCAGCTAAAACGAGCTCTTCACATGTCTTATCAAAAGTATAGGCCAGATTATCTGGGCGTATATAAATACTAGTTTCAAGTTCTTTAAAGCCGAATTGACGCAATGCTCGCTCTCTCTTTTTTAAAGCAGTTCGATCTATACGACCCAAGGTTCCTGTAAATACGGCAAGATACTGCTGTTGCCATTCTTTGGTTTGTTTAATACCATTTTTACGGTTCAGAATGATTTTTGCCCATTCTTTTGTTGATGGCGAAAGTTGATAAATACCGCGCTCGACACTTTCTATCATGCCTTCATTTAACAAGCGTGTAGTGGCAACACGAATACCATTTTCACTCATATTAAAGAGTCTGGCTGCAATTAATATTTGTTTGATGGTGAGCTGAGAATAGGCTGAAGAAAGAAACAAATCGACAATGAGATGACGTGCATTAATTTTGGTATTTTTCATTCAGATAGAATTTTTGATATGAGTTGCATGTAAGAAAAATAATATCATGTTTTTGTAATGTCTTTTTAAGATCATTTATAGGGTAAATAAGCATAAAAATCTTTATCTATAAAATGAGATTTTTTTTTATTTCTTAATCAAGTTTATCTTTTTACGATAGTTAACCCAAGATTGTCATGATGATGTGATACATTATTCCACTTCAAATAAACTGCCTTTTGTTAAGGGCAATAACCACAAATGCTAGAAATGATCTGATATTGAGCATGAACTAGACCAAAATTATGGTTTATACATGATATAAAACAAATTTTTAGACCTTTCTAGTGATTAACTTTTTGAGCAAGTGATGGAAAATTTTGAAGTTATAAAAGCACTGTTTTTAGGCTTTATCGAAGGCTTAACTGAATTTTTACCAATCTCGAGTACAGGCCATTTAATTTTATTTGGTCATATTATCGATTTCCATTCAGACGGCGGTCGTGTATTTGAGGTTGTAATCCAGTTAGGTGCTATTTTAGCAGTGTGCTGGTTATACCGACAAAAAATTGTTAACTTGATTAAGGGGTTCTTTAGTGGTGATGTGGAATCACGCCATTTTGCTATAAGTGTACTTATTGCATTTTTCCCAGCGGTCATTATTGGGGTTTTAGCAGTAGACTTTATTAAAAGTGTTTTATTCAGCCCAATTGTGGTTGCTGTTGCCTTAATTGTTGGTGCTCTCATTATTTTCTGGGTTGAATCTAGACAATTTGAACATAAGACACTCGATGCAACCAAAATTACTTTTAAACAAGCACTTCTAGTTGGACTCGCTCAATGTGTTGCCATGATTCCGGGAACTTCACGTTCAGGTGCGACTATTGTGGGGGGGATGTTTGCGGGCTTATCACGTAAAGCTGCTACAGAATTTTCTTTCTTCCTCGCTATGCCAACAATGTTGGGTGCTGCAACTTTTGACTTGGTTAAAAATGCTGACGTACTGACCGCCGATAATATGATTAATATTGGGGTAGGTTTTGTTGCCGCTTTTATTGCAGCTTTGTTTGTTGTAAAAGCATTGGTACTTTTTGTAGAGCGTCATACGTTACGTGTATTTGCTTGGTACCGAATTGCATTAGGTGTAATTATTCTGATTGCAGCGATGTTCTTTAATTTATCACCTTAAATAATCTGATGAAGTGAAAAACCTAGAGCGTTCTAGGTTTTTTTATGCCTAAAAATTGATTTGAATTACCTCTTTATACAAAGTAAACGTAAGACAGATGTTTTCATTTTAGGTTCATTGTTATATTGATTATTAGATTACTTCTCACAATAAAACTATGCCGCAAAATCATCTTACAGAACATTTGGTCAATGTATTTTTGCACTTGGCTCCAGCACAAGCAGCCTATAAAGTGGGGTATGTCAGTGCTTCCCCATTCAGCTGAGAATTTAACCGACTGTTTGGCGTTCCACCCAAGTCCTCAATTATTTAACGTAGATTAGTATTTTGAAATATAAATCAAACATGGAGCATTTTATGACCCTTCCAACAACCATGAAAATTATTGAAATTACGGCTCCTGGTGGACCTGAGGTTCTAAAAGTTCAAGATGCGAATATTCCGGTACCTCAAGCAGGTGAAGTCTTAATTGAGGTAAAGGCTGCTGGAATTAACCGCCCTGACCTCTTACAGCGTATGGGGTTATATCCGATGCCAAAGGGTGTTACTCAAATACCGGGACTTGAAGTCGCTGGTGTGGTGGTTGCAGTTGGTGAACAAGTCGATCAATTCAAAGTTGGTGATAAAGTTTGTGCTTTAACCAATGGAGGCGGTTATGCAGAATACTGCGCGGTAACTGCGACTCAAGTATTACCAATACCTGAAAATTTATCGTTTACTCAAGCTGCTGCGATTCCGGAAACATTTTTCACGGTTTGGGCAAATCTATTTGATATTGGCCGTTTGAAGAAAGATGAAACTGCCCTGATTCATGGTGGAGCAAGTGGTATTGGAACCACAGCTTTAGCCATTTGCCAAGCTTTAGGGATTAAAACTTTTGCTACCGTGGGTAGTGATGATAAGGTGAAGGCATTAGCTGGTGTTACGACAGCAATTAACTATAAAACCCAAGATTTTGAGCAAGAAATTTTGAAACAAACTCAAGACCAAGGTGTTGATGTTATCTTAGATATTGTTGGTGGATCTTATTTCCAGAAAAATTTGAATCTATTAAAACGTGATGGCCGACTTGTCATTATTGGTTTCATGGGCGGTCGAATCGCGAAAGAATTTGATTTACAAAAATTGATTTTAAAACGCGCCACGATTACTGGTTCAACGATGCGTGCACGTAATAGCCAAGAAAAAGCAGAGATTGCAAAAGCTTTGCATAAGCATGTGTGGCCATTATTGGCACAAGGTAAGTGTTTACCTCAAATCTATAAAACGTATGCTTTTTCAGATGTACAAAGTGCCCATGCGTGTATGGAGCAAGGTGATCACATCGGAAAGATCGTTTTAGAAATGAATGCGTAAATTCTTAATAACTAAAGTTTAGGTGAACGACAGGTTTGCCTAAACTAAATTTTATAATTTTAAAGTCTGCCTATTTCTCTATAAATATTGCCAAATTCTATTGGCAGATTGCATCAGTTCTATGACCTCACCTATACATTGAGTAAGAAATAACAACTGGCTCTTACATTATTATTACTTTATGTCATGGACCTGCTGCATTATTGGCCGCTGCTGTAGATGAAGACGCTGAAAATTATATTTTTAAAGGCTATCAAATTTGTGTATTCCCAGATGCTTTAGATAAAGGTGCAAATATTGATATTGGCTATATGCCTGGTGCTTTACCTTGGCTAGTGGGTGAAAATCTTGAAAAACTTGGTGTCGAGATTTTAAATAAGGGCATTACAGGTCAATGTCATAGAGACCGTAAACTATTAAAAGGGGATAGCCCGCTGGCTTCAAATAATTTAGGCAAACTTGCAGCTGAAACGTTGTTGGCAGAAGTGAACGATTAATACATTAAATAGTACGCCCTGCGGGACTCGAACCCACGTCGGTCGCTTAGGAGGCAACTGCTCTATCCAGTTAAGCTAAGGGCGCATAATTTTCTGATTATAAACAAAAAAGCCCCTATCGAAATAGGGGCTTTTTAGTGTTTAAGTACGAAATATAGAATTATTGTTTTTTAGAATTCAATAATTTAAATAGTACAAACATGAGAACGATCCAGATTGGAATCATCATTACAGATTCTTTGAACCCTTGGCTCCACATAATGTAGAGAACAACTGCAATAAAGCCTAAAACCAAATAGTTACTAAATGGTGCCCAAAGTGCAGGGAAGTGAGTTGTTTCACCTTTTGCTTTCATTGCTGATCTGAATTTAAGGTGAGTCAAACTAATCATTGCCCAGTTCAATACTAGTGCACCAACGACGATATACATTAAGTGACTTAATGCATCTTCGGGTACAAAGTAGTTCAACAGTACACAGCCAAAAATTAATAATGCAGAAAGCAATACAGCTGGAACAGGTACACCTTGTTTGTTTACTTTTTTGAAAACTTTTGGAGCGTTACCTTGTTGAGCTAGACCGTATAGCATACGGCTGTTTGCGAACATACCACTGTTATAAACAGATAAAGCAGCAGTTAAAATAATAAAGTTAAGTAAATGCGCAGCCCAACCAATTCCCATTTGGCTAAAAATCATGACGAATGGGCTTTTGTCGAGGCCACCAAGATCTAACTGGTTCCATGGCACTAATGAAAGCAAAATTGTTAGTGAACCGATATAGAAAATCAAGATACGAAAAACAACTTGGTTGATTGCTTTTGGAATAGTTTTTTTCGGCTCTTTTGCTTCCGCTGCTGCCATACCAATTAGCTCAATGCCGCCAAAAGCGAACATTAAGAAAGCTAACATATAGAACAGGCCACTAAAGCCATTTGGAAAAAATCCGCCATGTGTCCACAGGTTGCTAAATGAAATGCTTGAACCCACATCTGCTGTAAACAACAAATAAAGGCCAAAGATGATCATAGAGATGACCGCAGTTACTTTAATAATGGCAAGCCAAAATTCAGATTCACCATAAAATTTAACGTTAGTTAAGTTTACGGCTGTAATCACGACAAAGAAAAATAAGACAGAAGTCCATGCTGGGATATGGGGCCACCAATAATTAATATATTTGGCAACAGCGGTGAGTTCACTCATCGCAACCAGAACATAGAGTATCCAATAATTCCATCCAGCTAAAAATCCAGGAAATTTCCCCCAATATTTATAAGCAAAATGGCTGAACGATCCTGCAACAGGTTCTTCAACAATCATTTCTCCCAAGTGACGCATAATCAAAAACGCGATTAAGCCGCCAATGGCATATCCTAAAATAATGGATGGTCCCGCAGATTGAATCACTTGCGCCGAGCCTAAAAATAATCCGGTACCAATTGCTCCACCCATAGCAATTAATTGGATATGTCGATTTTTTAGTCCTCGTTGCAGTGTAGAAGATTCGTTGGTCAAAGGTCTTCACTCACAATGAATAAGTAAATTATTCTAATAGATGGAGTTATTTTAGCCTAGACTACAAATTAATAAGCAGTGACTAAAAGGTAATCTTAAAATGTGTTTAAAATCATTGGTTTGATTTTAATATTTCAATATAGAGTGAAAAGTGTTCTAAAAAATATAATTTCATATAGACTTTTTTTCTTAGATTTTGCTTAGATTAAGTCATTGCAAGCATATTGCTAAATTCTCAAAATATGCTCTCGTCAATACGATTGATGTATAAAGCAGAGCGCTATCTCTTGGCCTTAAAACAATTTAAGATGAAGAGAAGGGTAAAACAAGAATGCTTGTTTTGATATAGAAGAACATAATAGTAAGGATAACAGTTGATATGAGCTCAGTACCGCAAATTAAAATTCCAGCAACTTATATGCGTGGTGGAACCAGTAAAGGTGTATTTTTTAAGCTTGATGATTTGCCGGAAAAAGCCCAAGTTGCAGGACAAGCACGAGATCAGCTCTTATTACGTGTAATTGGTAGTCCAGACCCATATGGAAAACAAATTGATGGGATGGGGGGAGCCACTTCGAGTACCAGCAAAACTGTTATTCTCGCTAAAAGTACTCAGCCAGAGCATGATGTAGATTATTTATTCGGTCAGGTTTCAATTGATCAGGCTTTTGTAGACTGGAGTGGTAACTGCGGTAATTTAACTGCTGCTGTTGGCTCTTTTGCGATTTCAAATGGCTTGGTCGATGCACATCGTATTCCAGAAAATGGCTTATGTACTGTTCGAATTTGGCAAAAGAATATCCAGAAAACCATTATTGCTCATGTGCCAATAACAAATGGTCAGGTCCAAGAAACAGGTGATTTTGAGCTTGATGGAGTAACTTTTCCAGCCGCTGAAGTTCAAATTGAGTTTTTAGATCCGGCTGATGATGGCGAAGACGGCGGTGATATGTTCCCTACAGGGAACGTGGTTGATGAACTAGATGTACCTGATATTGGTCGTTTTGAAGCGACATTTATTAATGCTGGAATTCCAACTATTTTCTTAAATGCAGAAGATTTAGGTTACCAAGGCACAGAATTACAAGATCATATTAATAGTGATGCAACTGCACTGGCACGCTTTGAAAAAATTCGTGCATATGGTGCGGTACAGATGGGCCTAATTAAAGATATTTCGGAAGCAGCTGCGCGTCAGCACACACCCAAAATTGCTTTTGTTTCTAAGCCTAAAAACTATACCGCTTCAAGTGGTAAGCCAGTTTCAGAGGGTGATGTTGATTTACTGGTTCGTGCTTTGTCGATGGGTAAATTACATCATGCGATGATGGGAACAGCAGCAGTTGCGATCGGTACGGCAGCAGCTATTCCAGGTACTTTAGTAAATTTAGCTGCAGGTGGTGGCGAACGTGAAGCGGTACGTTTTGGTCATCCATCTGGAACATTGCGTGTTGGTGCTCAAGCAGAATTTGTTAATGATCAATGGGTCGTGAAAAAAGCTATTATGAGCCGTAGTGCGCGTGTGTTAATGGAAGGTTGGGTACGTGTTCCTGGTGACAGTTTCTAAAAGTCATTAAGTAAAGAAAAAGCCTCTCAATCATGTAGAGGCTTTTTTACGGTTGCCTTCAAAAACTCATCAACCACTTTTCGTAGTGAATCGTGTATGATGTAACGCATGAATGCTTCATTACATTCAATAAAATTTCTCTATACTGATTTTATCGAGGCGACTGTGTCATCACTCTCTCAAGTTAATGCGGATGTTTTAAAACAAGCTCAACAACGTATTCAACAAGATTTATTGACGACATTGGCCGCGTTTTCAATTCCAGAGCCTTTAAAAAGTGCAGTACATCATGCAGTAATGCTTGGTGGAAAACGTGTACGTCCAGCTTTGTGTTATGCAACTGCCTCTTTACAAGCCAATCCAAATTTTGCTGCTGCACGTCGTGCTGCGGTTGCAGTCGAACTCATTCATTGTTATTCACTGGCTCATGACGATTTGCCTTGTATGGACAATGATTTGCTTCGCCGTGGACAACCAACTTGTCATGTGGCGTTTGGTGAAGATACTGCTTTGCTTGCAGGTGATATTTTACAATCAATGGCTTTTGAGGTTTTAGGTAGCCGTTTGTTCGATGAACAAGGGCAGGGCACCGATGCCGCTATTGTATTAAAACAAATCCAGATTCTAGCAACAGCCACTTCTAAAATGGTGTGTGGGCAAGTTTTAGACTTACAAGCTGAAGCTAAACAAATTGCTCAAGACGAACTTGAAAATATTCATCGTAATAAAACTGGTGCACTCATTCAGGCTGCCATTATGATGGGTGCAGTCACTATTTTTTCTGGAACAGATCAAGCAATTCCAAAATTACGCCAATATGGCCAGACTATTGGTTTAGCTTTTCAGGTATTAGACGATATTCTTGATATTACTTCGAGTACTGAAGCCTTGGGTAAAACTGCAGGTAAGGATGAGCAAGTACAAAAGTCGACGTATCCAGCTTTAATGGGGCTGGAACAAGCACAAATCTATGCTAATGAATTGCATGATCAAGCTTTTGAGGCCTTAGCCCATTTTGGTGATAATGCAAAAGAATTAGTGGAGATTTCACAGTTTCTTTTAGCGCGCACGAACTAATAATATTAAATTAATATGCATAACATCTATTCATGTGAAATGAATAAGGGATAAAAAATGAATGGTGAACAACTCCATCAAAAAGCAATTGAAATTGCGAGAAACCTTCCATTTAGCCAACAGACCCATCCATTTGGGCCAGAGTATGAAGTTTTCAAAATCTTAGAAAAAATATTCATGCTGACAACGGAAGTGGCAGGCGTCAAAATGATTAATGTCAAATGCGATCCTTATAAAAGTCAGGAATATCAGGAGCTTTATTCATTTATTATTCCGGGTTATCACATGAATAAAAAACACTGGATTTCGATTAAACCACATAAGGATTTAACAAGTGATTTACTTCAAGATTTAATTCAAGATTCTTATGATTTGGTCGTAAAGAAGCTACCCTTGAAAGATCAGAAAAGACTAAAAAACCAATAATATAAAACATAAAAAAACGGTGACATGATCTTCACCGTTTAATTTAATTATTTATTTGAAGTCATTAAATTAATTATGCTTTCCCATAATACCGCGAATTGTATTCAAGACATCGGCTGGTAAAACCACAGTTTTGGCATTATTTGATTTCGCCATATCTTGCATCGCTTTAACATATTGTTCACCCAAAAGGTAAGCAACCGGAATCTCTTTATCACCCACCGCGCTGGTCACCATTGAAATCGCTTTTTGAGATGCTTCAGCTAAAACAACTTGAGCTTCTGCGTCACGACGTGATGCTTCTAAACGACCTTCTGCACTTAAAATAGCAGCCTGTTTTTCACCATCTGCTTTAGTAACAGCAGCACGACGTTGACGTTCTGCAGCAGCCTGTTCTTCCATGGCAGCTTGCATGGTATGAGAAGGTTGGATGTCCTGAATTTCGACTGTTTTTAAGGTAATGCCCCAGTCTGAAATATCATCAGAAATAGCGGCTTTTAATTTAGCCTTAATGTGATCGCGTGAAGATAATGCATCATCTAGATCCATTTCACCAACAATAGAACGTAATGAGGTTTGTACAAGGTTTTGAATGGCCCATGTATAGTTTTCAATACCATATACTGCTTTTTCTGGTGTGGTTAAGTTAATATATGCCACAGCATTCATGAGTAATACGGCGTTGTCACGTGTGATTACTTCTTGTGATGGAATATCTAGCACAATGTCTTTGGTGGTAATTTTATAAGCCACGTCATCAATATAGGGAATCACAAAATTAAGCCCCGGATTAAGGGTGGTGTGATATTTACCTAAACGTTGGACAATCCATTTGTAGCCCTGGGGAACAATACGGACCCCTTTAAAAATAGTAACAGCAACAAAAGCCAAAAAGGCTAAAACAATAATAGTACCGACTGGCATAATACCCTCTCTTTATCTTTAATGTTTATGAAGTACCGTGGGTTTGAACAATTAAGTCATTACCCGAAATGTCAATAACTCTGACTCGATCGCCCACTTTAACAGGAGTGGTGCTTCGACAATTCCACTCATCGGCCCCTAAAATAGGCATTGGAAAGCGAACAATAATTTGATCATGGTCTAGACCAGTTTGAATCACCATTCCAATTTGACCAATCGTTGCTTCACGGGGTAATCCCGCTTTTGTTTTATCAATCGATAAGGGTTTAATAAATTTGAACCAAAGAATAGTGCATAGCACTGATAGGATTATCCACAATACAATTTGTGTTGTGAGGCTAATGTCTGGAAATAACCAATAGAGAACGCACACAATAATGGCGGCAATACCAAACCAGAGTGCCGCAAAGGCAGGGAGGATCAGTTCAGAAAGAATAAGTAAGATACCCAATACAAACCAATGCCAAGGTTGTACAACAAACTCCATAGATCTGCTCTTTTATATATCTTTATGTGAGTAAAAGTGACTCAATATCACTTTTACCACTGTAGCAGATGAAGGGAAATGTGGATAGAAAAAAACCACCCCAATTAGAATTTAGGGCGTGGTGCTGGCTTGAATGCGGCTGGAGATTTTTTGAAGTTCGCAATTGCGGTTTCAACTTGGCGTATTTGTGCCTGAGCAGCTTTTTCACCTTCTAAAATAGCTTCATTGCTTGATTTCAAATCGAGTGCACCTAAATGCCCAACTTTAGGTTGAATAACCACATTGGCTTGCTTGAGTTCTTCATTAATACTTTGTTGACCCATAATATTAATGGTTTGATCAAGTAAACCCCACATATTGGCTGGGCGATTACCTGCAGGACGCGCAGAAATATCAACTGCAATCACAATATCTGCACCCATATCCCGAGCTGTTTTAACAGGAATTGGACTGACTAAGCCGCCATCTATGTATTTTTGATTGCCGATAGTGGCTGGGACGAATACATTTGGAATGCTGCAAGAGGCACGTACTGCTTGGCCTGCATTACCTTTAATAAAGTCTGCCTTTTGACCATTATCAAGACGAGTTGCAACTGCCGCAAAACGGATTGGGAACTTCTCAATCGGTTTGTTACCCACATTACGGTTAACGTAGTCCTGTAACTTTTGTCCGAGAATAATACCCTGACGGTTAAGAGTTAAATCACGGATATCAGACTCTTGTAATTTCAAAGCCAGACTTTGCAGTTGATAAGGTGTTTGCCCACTGGCATAGATACTTCCAACAAAGCTACCAGCACTAGTACCCGTTACAATTTTAGGCTTAATTCCATGAGACTCTAAAACCTTGATCACACCAATATGTGAAAATCCTTTTGCTCCACCGCCACCTAAAGCAAGCGCAATTACTGGTTCACGGGCTTTAATTGAGGTAGTCGGCGTTGGTGTTTTGCTAAATTTATCACAGCCGAATAGGGCTAGAGAGATAAATCCAATAGTGGCAAATTGAGCAATTTTCATCTTTAAAAATAATCTATGTCGAGATAAATTAAGAGGGGGTCATAAGACCAGATTCGCTCAATTTTTGCTAGGTTTTTTTCACTAGATTTTGTAAAGGTTCTGCAAGCCAATTACGGTTTTTTGGGGAAATTTTCCCTTCATAGCGATCAAAAATCTTTTGTAGATCTTCATCATAATTTCCACTTGGGTCCAAATGGCCTAAGCAGTGAATAGTTTTATGATCATAATCAAAAGAAAACATCACAATAGGAATATGGGCCTTTGCAGCAATATGATAAAAACCACTTTTCATTTTTTTTGCTTTTTTGCGTGTACCTTCTGGTGCCATCCCAATCCAGATTTTGTCATATTTTTGAATAGTGGCAACCACTTGTTCAGTCAGTCCATTTGCTGTATCACGTTTAACAGGAATGACTCCTGCCCAATCTAAAACTCGTTTAAATAGTGGCTTAAATAAAGCATCTTTACCTAATACCGTAATTTGAATGCCTAATCCGAAAATAGCAAGAAACCCATACCATCCATCAATATTTGAAGTATGAGGTGAGATAATCGCAACTGCTTTTGGAAAATTAGGAACTTCGCCTTCAATGGTCCAACCTTGCGCTAAAAAAAGTTTTTTAAATAGTACTCGGCTTAACGCTGTACCGCGTTGAGGTACCAAATGAGGTAGGTTAGGGAAATGTTGATCCATATTTTTTTAAATTTTAACTTATCCTTGTTTTATCTTAGTCTTTTGAAATATATGCTTCATTGGCAAAATGTAAGAACAACATGACATTTGATGTTATTCCTTATTAAAGAAATAAAAAGTAGGTATATATGTTTCGGCAGCAGAATCTTTATCTTTTGCTCTTTTCCTTGTATTGGGCACAAGGTTTGCCTGTAGGGTTTATGACGCATGCATTACCCGTCATTTTAAGAGCGCAAGGTGTTTCACTGGCTCATATTGGTGGTTTTGGTTTATTAATGCTGCCATGGTCGATTAAGATATTTTGGGCGCCGTGGGTTGATCGCCATGCACTTTCCAGATTAGGGCATTACCGTAGTTGGATTCTTCCTACTCAGTTTTTGACTGTGGCTGTACTTTGCATTTTGTCTTTTTTCCCTATTCAAGCTTTAGACCAGCCCATTTATCTATTTGCCTTTTTTATTTCGCTTCTTTTAATGAACCTAACTGGAGCGACTCAAGATATTGCGACCGATGCTTTGGCGGTTAATTTATTGCAACATGACCAGCAACATTGGGGGAATACATTTCAGGTGGTTGGTTCCCGACTAGGTTTTATCGTTGGAGGTGGTGCCGTACTTTGGTGCTTAGACTGGTTGACATGGCAATCTACTTTTTTACTATTAGCGGCTTTGGTCTTTTTAAACACATTACCAGTTTTATTTTTTAATGAACCGGCACATCCAATACATTTACCTACTCAGAGTAATTCACAGAAACTTTTAACCCAGATTAAAGCTTACTTGAGTTATTTCACTCAAAATAAAGAACTTCGCACTTGGCTAGTAGTATTAGTCACTTTTAAAGTTGCAGATGGTTTTGCTGGACCATTACTCAAACCTTTAATGGTTGATATGGGATTAAGCTTTACCCAAATTGGTGTTTATATCACGATGCTTGGGGCTGTTGCTGCATTAATTGGTGCAGCCATAGCAGGCGGGATGCTTAAATATTTTTCGAGACCAACAGCATTAATTATTTTTTCAGTATTTAAAATCATGAGCTTAGTGGCTTATACCTATTTAGCTTACACCTACGAACAGAAAATTCAGTTAAATATCTGGATTGTGTACATCATAAATGCTTTAGAGGATGCATTCTCGGCAATGCTACTGGTGGTGATGTTGACCTTAGTCATGCATTACAGCCGAAAAGAATATGCGGGTACAGACTTTACCTTTCAGGTTTCGGTCATGGCGACTGTGAGTGGGCTTCTTTACAGTTTTAGTGGTGTGCTTGGAGATGTGTTTGGTTATTTCCATTATTTGATAGCTATTGTCATTATTGCCGTTGTTACTTTGCTTCCTATTTACCTCTGGAAACATGCAAAACTACAAGAAAAATAATGTTAACTAAATGAAATAGAGAAGGTTAATGTCACTTAAGTAGTGATCTAAGCTGTATCTAATACCTTTGTCTATATTTTTAAAAATGTATGTTTTTAGCTATTTTAATGCTCTATTAATTATGCCATCTTGTTTGGGGAGAAAATGGAGACCAAAAGGAGAAAAAATGGATTTGGTTAACAAGAAAAATCATGTGAATCAACTTAGACAGGCAAAAAAATGTTCAATTAGATTGGATATTAGCCTAAAGTCTAAAAAAGAATAATGAAATAACGATTTAATGATTCTATAAGATAAGAGAGTTGTGTAGGATTCGTTACAACATGAAGCTAAGGTAAAATTTCTGTAACCAAAAGTATATTTTCATCCTTCTGGTCTGGAATTTTTTAATCTTACCCAGCGTTAAAATTGGTTTTGATTGCGGTAATAAAATTAATGCAATCAAATTTGGAGGATGGTTGATTCTTTAGTGCTTAATGGTCACACGAATCAACTTGGCATGGATAAGCAACATAAAATATATTTTTTGGAGTTTTTGATGGATCTATTCCTTAATCGTAAATCTTTCGTTGTTAAAAGTTTAGCTCTTACAGTAACAGCTTTAATGATGAGTGGGGCACATGCTGCAACTTCCGATAAAGCGGAAATTCAACAGCTTCGTAAAGAAGTTGAGGCTTTAAAAGCTTTAATTCAACAACAAAGCCAAGTACAGCAACAACAACAGCAAGTACAGCAACAACAGCAAGTTCAACTCGCTGAAGTTAAGGCGCAACCAGTTGCTGCACCAGTTTCACCGTTGGCAGGATTTAAATCTAAAGCGGGCGCTGATGTGAACCTTTATGGTTTTGTTCGTGGTGATGCTAACTACATTATCGAAGGTGCGGATAATGATTTTGGTGATGTTAGTAAGACTGATGGTAAAACAAAAGATAAATTACGTGCGACTGCTAAAACTACACGCCTTGGTTTAGATTTTAATACGCCTGTTGGCGATGCTAAAGTAGGTGGTAAACTCGAAGTCGATTTTGCTGGTTCTACAACAGATTCAAATGGCTCATTGCGTATTCGTCATGCTTATGTAACTTATAACGACTGGTTATTTGGTCAAACAACGTCTAACTTCTTGGCTAACCATGCACCAGAAATGATCGACTTCTCGACAAACGTTGGTGGTGGTACTAAACGTGTGCCTCAAGTACGTTATAACTACAAGTTAGGACCAACTACACAATTGTTTGTTTCTGCTGAAAAAGGTGATAGTACAGCTCTTAATGGTAAACAAGATACAAGTGGTAACTGGTTAAATGACAGCGTTAAATATAGTTTACCTGTATTGACTGCTAAAATTACTCAAGGTTATGCAGATGGTAAAGGTTCTGCATCAGCTCGTGCATTAGTTGAAAATTATAAATCGCCAACTGGTAAGGATAATAAAACTGGTTGGGGTATTGCTGCAGGTACAGACTTTAAAGTTTCTGATCCTTTAAAACTGTTTGCTGATGCATCATATGTAGTTGGTGATAATAGCTATTTATATGGTAGTAACGCTGCCTATACTTTGGTAAACAACAGCATTGAGCAAAATAAATTTGTTGCTGTGCAAGTAGGTGGTACTTATAAAATTTTACCTAACTTACGTTCAACTTTAGCGTATGGCGCAGAGTTTGCTGATGACGGTACTGACTATGCTAAAGCATATACAGCTGGCAATGAAAAAGTTCAACAAGCATGGATCAACGTCATCTATTCACCTGTTAAACCAATTGATTTAGGTCTTGAATATGTAAATGGTAAGCGTGAAACATTTGCTGGCCAGTCTTATAAAGATAACCGTATTGGTTTAATGGCTAAATATAGTTTCTAAGAACAATATTTAGTTAAGAATAAAAAAGACGAGGTTAAATTTAACCTCGTCTTTTTGTTATAAAAAACTTTAAAATAAGTATTTTTTAAGATTTCTGTCATAGATCATTTTTTATTTAAGTCATTTTTAAGTTTCAATTTTTACATTAGAACATCATAAAAAAAGGTCGTAGTAACCAGAGATGCTGAGTTTTTTTTCTAAATTAAGAAATAAGCAGATTTCCCTGTTTATGTTCAATTTCATTATAGCCGTTTGGTTAGGCGCAATTCTAAATATTGGTTTTTATAAGAAAGTTCACCTGTTGACACCATATTTAGGTATTAAAGCAAGTCTATTCCTAGCAGCTACAGTGGTTATTCTCATTGCTGCTTATTATGCGATTTTACAAATTCTAAACTGGAAATGGACGGCTAAAATTTTTGCCATTTTGTTGGTATTTATTGGTGGTTTTAGCTCGTACTTTGTAAATACTTTAGGTGTCATTGTTTCACCTGACCAAATTCAAAATATTGTACAAACAGATGTCTCAGAAGCTACAGATTTACTCTCTTTGCGTTTTCTATTCTGGACTATTTTCTTTGTCGTTTTACCTATTATTTTAATTACACAGGTAAAATTCAAACAAGAAAAAATACTTCCGCTTTTAGTTAAAAAGGTACTCTCAATTGCCATTGCGTTTGCAGTTATAGGTGGTTTGTTATTTACATATTATGTTGATTTTGCAGCAATCTTTAGAGAGCACCGTGATTTAAAAGGCATGATTTCTCCGCAGAATACTATTTCTTCGGTTATGTCTTATTATCGTAAAAAAGCGCCAAAGAAAAACCTTCCCCTTGTGAAATATGGTGAAGATGCTCAACAAGTTCAACAAACTCAAAAAGGTTTACCTAAACTCATGGTACTTGTGGTTGGTGAAACTGCACGTGCTGAAAGTTTCTCCCTCAATGGGTATGCAAAAAATACGAATCCTGAACTTTCTAAACAAGATATTTTAAACTTCTCGCAAGTGAGTTCATGTGGTACTGCAACGGCAGTTTCGGTGCCTTGTATGTTCTCAGGTATGCCACGTTCTGATTATGACGAGCATTTAGCAAGTCATCGCGAAGGATTACTTGATATTGCAAAACGTGCAGGCTATCAGGTCACTTGGATTGATAATAACTCGGGTTGTAAAGGTGCATGTGATCGCGTTGAACAATATCAAATTCCAGAAGATTTAAAGCAAAAGTGGTGTAAAGATGGTGAATGTCTTGATGACATTCTCATTGATAGCTTAAAGCAATATTTAGCTTCTATTCCGACAGATGATAAGCGTCCACGTTTAGTAGTATTGCATCAGATGGGTAGTCATGGACCAGCATATTACAAGCGTGCACCTCAGGGATATCAACCATTTAAACCAACTTGTGATACTAATGCGATACAGGGTTGTTCACCAGCCGAATTAGTGAATAGCTATGATAATACAATCGTATATACAGACCATGTATTAAACCAAATGATTAATACTTTAAAAGAAGTATCGAATTATCAAACTGGTTTCTGGTATTTATCTGATCATGGTGAGTCAACTGGTGAGCATGGTATGTATTTACATGGTGCACCTTACTCAATCGCGCCGACTCAACAAACACATATACCAATGATTATGTGGTTCTCTGATGGTTGGAAACAACAGAATCTTGCTCAAGTAAATTGTTTAAACCAACAAACAAAACAAAAGTTAAGTCAGGATAATTTATTCCCAAGTTTGTTAAGTCTGCTGGATGTAAAAACTCAGGTCATCAACCCTCAACTGGACATGTTGCACTCTTGTGCCCATGTGAATTAAAGCGAGCCTAGAACATGACAAAAATCCTGATGATTGAAGATGATTTTATGATTGCTGAGTCAACGATAACGTTGCTGCAATATCATCAATTTGAGGTGGAGTGGGTCAATAATGGCTTAGATGGTCTGGCTCAATTGGCTAAAAATAAGTTTGATATCATTCTATTAGACTTAGGTTTGCCTATGATGGATGGCATGCAGGTCTTAAAGCAGATTCGTCAAAGAGCCGTGACTCCAGTTTTAATCATTTCGGCACGAGACCAGTTACAAAATCGTGTAGATGGATTAAACCACGGTGCAGATGATTACTTAATTAAACCATACGAATTTGATGAATTACTTGCTCGTATTCATGCTCTATTGCGCCGTAGTGGGGTAGAAGCTCAGCTTGCTAACCATGAGCAACTCTTACAAAGTGGTGATCTGGTTTTAAATGTTGAACAGCATATTGCAACCTTTAAAGGCCAACGGATCGACTTGTCGAATCGTGAATGGGCGATTCTTATTCCTTTGATGAGCCACCCAAATAAAATCTTTTCTAAAGCGAATCTTGAAGATAAGTTATATGACTTCGATAGTGAAGTGACTAGTAATACGATTGAAGTATATGTACACCACTTGAGGGCTAAACTCGGGAAAGACTTTATTCGAACTATTAGAGGGTTGGGTTACCGCTTAGGATAATTCTCGCTTAAATTTTGGAACTTCATAAAGTGCATTATTCATTAAAGAAACGACTGATTTGGGGCACCTCAATTTTCAGTGTCATTTTAGGTTGTATATTAATTTTTAGTGCCTATAAGGTCGCACTTCAAGAAGTTGATGAAATTTTAGATACTCAAATGCAGTATTTAGCAGAGCGAACAGCTGCATACCCTTTAAAAACAGTAAGTAGTAAGTTCGATTTACACAGAACTTATCATGAAGAAGATTTATTCTTAGATATTTGGGCTTATAAAGATCAGGCCCATTTATCTCACCAATTACATTTATTAGTTCCACCCGTCACACAAGCTGGTTTTTACTCGCATACAACTAGCCAAGGTGTGGTGAGAACTTATGTTGTGCCTTTAAAAGATTATCAGGTTCAGGTCAGTCAACAAGAGCATGTTCGTGAAGCTTTTGCTTTGGAGCTAGCAGGAAGTATGTTTATTCCGTATTTAATTATTTTGCCATTTGCGATTTTTGCTTTAGCCGCAATTATTGGTCGAGGTCTAAAACCGATAGATGACTTTAAAAATGAGTTGAAGGAACGAGATTCGGAAGAATTAACGCCAATTGAAGTTGTAGACTATCCTCAAGAGCTTTTGCCTACTATTGATGAAATGAACCGTTTGTTTGAGCGTATTTCGAAAGCTCAAAATGAACAGAAACAGTTTATTGCAGATGCGGCTCATGAATTAAGAACTCCTGTTACAGCTTTAAATTTACAAACTAAAATTCTAATCAGTCAATTTCCTGAGCATGCATCGTTACAAAACCTGAGTAAAGGATTAGCACGAATTCAGCATTTGGTTACACAGCTTTTGGCTTTGGCTAAACAAGATGTTTCTTTAAGTGTGATTGAACCGACCAGAACTTTTCAACTCAATGATGTCGCTTTAAATTGTGTTGAACAGCTTGTTAATTTAGCTATGCAAAAAGATATTGACCTAGGATTTGTTCGTAATGAACCTATTGAAATGCATAGTGTAGAGCCAACAGTACACTCGATTATTTTTAACTTAATTGATAATGCAATCAAATACACCCCTCATGAAGGAATGATTAATATTTCAGTTTTTACTGCTATAGATGGCGATGCATGTATACAAATTGAAGATAGCGGTGCGGGTATTGACCCTGAACATTATGATAAAGTTTTAAAACGTTTTTATCGTGTACACCACCACCTTGAAGTAGGCAGTGGCTTAGGTTTATCTATTGTTGACCGAGCGACTCAGCGTTTAGGCGGAACTTTGACATTAGATAGAAGTTTAGAACTTGGTGGACTTTCTGTTCTGGTTAAACTTCCTAAAGTTCTACATATTCATGAAACAAGAACTTGATTAAGCAAGTTCTTGTTTGATTCGTTTTTCAAACTCAAAGCGGTGAATACAAATCTTATAAAATAAGATATTTACTGCCCAAACCACCCAACCTGTCCATAAATTGTGGCTAAGGAAATGAGCGCCACGCATCATTTGTCCCCAGCCCATCATAAAGCCTAAGATGATGCCAGCAATGAGATAAAAATAAGCACGTTTAGGTTGCTCAAGACGATAAACAAAAAAACCTGTCATTAAAATAAAGCCTGCGCTTGCATGACCGCCTGGAAAGCAATGACCATGGGTAGCAGTAAAATCCCACACATAACTTAAAGCAGTCGGATGAACCATATTCCAAGGGCAAGCATGTGCAGATTGTGATTTTAATAGGCCAACTACACCGCTACCAATCATGCTCACTAAAAACATATAGCCATATTGCCAGCGATAAATCTTCAATTTTTCTACTTTGAATGACGCAATCCACAGACCTAAAAAGATGACATACACAGTGGTGATGATTTGTTTTATGATTTCATGGTTAACCCTTACCAGATACCAATTGTCCCGATTAAAGAAATGACCTGTTGAATCCATCCAAGGATGGATGAGATACATATCAATTTTCCCACCTACTGGAAATATAAATAAAAGTATAAAAAAACTAAGGGTAAGAAAAATAAGTTGAAGTTGAAAAAATTGTTTTTGGTGGTTCATTGCGATGTAGCATCAATTTGAGTGTGAGTTGAAGGCATTACATAAAATAAAACTTAAACTGTTCTTAAACTAAACAGGGTTTTATTTGTTAATCTTAAAATAATATTAAAATTAATATATTTTTCAGCAGTCTAAATTGATTGAGTAACGAATTGAAAGCATACTTTTTAATCAATAGTAAGTGTTTTATTTAAAATTTTATTTATAGAGCGTATTGATAAGCAGGATATTTTGATCCTGCTTATCAATTGTTGAGTTAGAACATACCTTCTTCAGAGTTTGCAGAAATTTTATGAATAGATAAGTCTGCACCTCTAAACTCATCTTCTTGAGATAAACGAATGCCAATGGTTGCTTTAAGTAAGCCGTAAACAATAAAGCCACCAGCGAGCGCAATGGAAATCGCGAGTAATGTACCAATCAGTTGCGAGAAGAATGAAACACCGCCTAAACCGCCAAGCCACTTTTGGCCGAATAGCCCCACTGCAATACCACCGAATGCACCACATACGCCATGTAATGGCCATACACCTAACACATCATCAATTTTGAGTTTGTTTTGTGTGTAGGTAAATAGATACACAAACATTGCTCCAGCTGCACCTCCAATCACAAGCGCACTTATGGGATGAACAATGTCAGAACCCGCACAGATTGCCACTAAACCAGCAAGTGGACCGTTGTGTAAGAAACCGGGGTCATTTTTTCCAATCGCATTTGCTGTAATGGTTCCACCCACCATTGCCATAAGTGAGTTAATCGCAACTAGGCCAGAAATAGCATCAAGGCGTTGAGCACTCATGACATTAAAGCCAAACCAGCCAACAATTAAAATCCATGAACCAAGTGCCAAAAATGGAATAGAAGACGGTGGGTGAGCACTTACACGACCATCTTTCTTATAACGACCAGAACGTGCCCCTAATAAAATAACTGCAGCAAGTGCAATCCAACCGCCCATCGCGTGTACTACGACTGAACCGGCAAAGTCATGGAAAGCTGCGCCAAAGGTCGTTTCTAACCATTTTTGCAGACCGTAGTTACCGTTCCAGACCATCCCTTCGAAAAATGGATAAACCAGACCAACTAAAGCGAGTGTTGCGATGGCTTGAGAACGCATTTTTGCACGTTCAGCAATACCACCCGAAATAATGGCAGGAATAGCCGCAGCAAATGTGAGTAAAAAGAAACAACGCATGAGGTTGTAGCCATGATCACTTGCGAGGCTTGTACCATCATGGAAGAAATGCTGACCATAAGAAATGTAGTAGCCAACAAAGAAATATGCGATTGCAGAGAGGGCAAAATCAGTCAGAATTTTACTCAGTGCGTTCACCTGATTTTTATGGCGTACCGTACCAAGTTCCAAGAATGCAAAACCTGCGTGCATGGCAAGAACCAAAACTGCACCAAGTAATAAGAAAAATAGATCTACATTTTGCATAGCATGCTCGAAAAAAGTGCTAAATTCCATTTTGGAACAAATCTGGGTCTGTAAATTGCACCAAAATAGACTTAAGGAATCTAAAAACCTAAGTTTGTCGAAACAAACTCAATTGCATAAAAATGAATATGCAATAAGCGCACCAATTTGGAGTTAAATGGTGAGCATTGATGATAGGTGGTGCATCAATTTGTTCGAAATAGAGCAGTTATAGAGCTTTTTTATAATAAAAGTCATGTAATGCGGCGATAAAATGACCTGAAATGGCTCGTTATTAAGTTTCTAAAAATTATCCGTATTCATTTAATGATCTGACCAAACTGCTTGAGCAACTTCAATAAATGCTTTAACGGCTGGACTGATATGCTTCTTGTTTTTTACTGCGAGTCCAATAGAACGTTTAAGATTCGGTTTAAAAGGGCGTTTAACTACGTTTGGATAGAGTGAGAGTAATTCTTTGGTAATCACCATGTCCGATACAATTGAAACCCCTAACTGGTTGTGAACCATGCTCACGATGCTTAGAATTTGTGACACATAAAATTTGATGTCTGGTTTCACATTAAAGTTTTTTAAAATTAATTCGACCTGATGCCTACTACCCGCCATTGTCATGATAAATGGGCAGTTTTCTAGGTGTGCTGGATCAATATAGAGTTGTTGCGCGAGCGGGTAACTACTCGGAATTAGGGCAACAAAACGGTCTTCAATTAAGGGAAACGTATCGAATCGCTCATCTGGCATAATCAAAAAACCGACTTCTATGCGCCGTTCTAATAACCACTGAGCAACTTCTTTATCTTCACCTTCATCAATATAAATTTCGATTTTAGGGTAGCGCTGCCGAAAGATTTCTAAAATTTCAGGCAATAGATAAATGGATGATGATGCCCCAAAAGACCCAATACGTAACGTACCTTCGTTTAAACCATGAATTGCAGCCACTTCTTTTTCCAAAGTATGGGAAATGCTCAATAGTTCTTTTACATGGGTCAATAACTGCTGACCTGTCGTGGTGAGTTCAATATCACTTTGAGTTCTTGAAATGAGGTTAATGCCCCATTGTTGTTCTAATGACTTCAGTGCATGAGAAACTGCCGACTGTGAAATTCCCAGCTTTTCTGCAGTAGCCGTAAAGCTTTTTAGTTCAGCAATAAGTGCGAAAATTTCAAGCTGGGTAAATGTCATGTTGTACTTATTATGAGTAAAAACTCATTTTATCATGAGTTTTCATTATCTTTAATATATGAGTAAGCCAAGGTAGTTGCCAAACAGCAAGCCTCAACAAAACTCGAGTAAAGAAATGAATAGCATTGTTTTATCTCTTTTTCCTTTAGTTGCATTAATTGCATCGGGATACTTATTCAAAAAATATCGTTTTTTTAGCGATGAGTTTTGGGCGGGGGCAGAGAAGCTTAATTACTATATTTTATTTCCCGCTTTACTTTTCAGTACGCTATCAACCGCGAAAATTGACTTACAAAGTTTGAGTACAGCCATTATTGCGATGTTGATTGTGGTTTTTGCTGTAACCGTCTTTTTATACATACTCCGAATGTTTTGGCACATACCACCTGCACGTTTTGGTGTGCATGTACAAAGTATGGTTCGTTTTAATACTTATATTGGTTTGGCTTTAGTGACTTCGCTTTTTAAAAGTGAAGGAATGGCAATTCTGGCAATTTTATTGGCGCTTTGCATTCCACTGGTAAACGTTATTTCGGTGCTTGCTTTAACTTCTAAAGAACACATGGCAATTAAACCTGTTTTGATTGCACTCCTTAAAAACCCTTTAATTGCATCATGTGTAGTCGGGGCAACAGTCAATGCGCTTCATATCCCAATTTGGGAAGGCTTTACTCAGTTTATTAAGCTTATTTAATTGAATATATCTGCAAATGAGGTGCTTTTTATAATATTGTTTCCAAAATATATAGCACCATATTTGGTTAAATGTGCTCTATCTGTACTTAACATTAGACCTTGGTCATCTGTAATTGGAATTTTATTTCCAACTAATATGGGTTTTAATAATGAAATGTAATTTTCTGATGGAATTATATTACTCATGTCATTATCCATTTTAATAAATTTTTCTGAAATTGGATTATATTGATTTGCTAGATCTTCTTTAGGTAAACGGATCAACCAATTTAAATTGTAACCAAAATCTTTAATCCCTATGTAATATAATTTTTTCTGATTTTGATAAGTATATTTAATATTTAAATCCACACATTTTTTAGAATATTCATGATTGAAAGAAAAAACAATTATATTTGCTTGATAATATAGTTTTTCAGATGGATTAATGCATTCAAGAAAGTCATCTCTATAAATTATCTCAACATTGTTAGTTTTGAATGTTTCTAATACTATGTTGATGAAATCTCTGCCGAATGAATTACCTACAATTAATAATTTTTTCCTTGAATCACTACTAAAGATTTTCTTTTTAAATGAGTATATTCTTTCATTGTATATTCGTTTATCAAGGTCTTCTATTTTTATATTGTGATCAAATATGCGACCTGGAATTCCATAATTTTTATTTAAAATAACTCCAGAAATTATAAAAAAAAGACTTCCTATAATTGCTAGTGAAAAAACTACATTCTGTGAAAAGATTTTTTTATTTCTAAATGGAGTTTCTATATATTTGAAAGATATATAAGATATAAAGAATATAAAGAATATAGTAGTCACAAAGGTTAATGTGCTTGGTTCTTTAATAGAATATATTCTTAATAATGAAAAAATTGGTTGATGGTAAAGGTATAGGCTGTAGCTTAATAAACCAATAAATACTATTGGTTTAAGACTTAATAACTTATATACTATAGTATTTTCTTTTGAAAAAACAATAACTAAACAAGTCCCAATAGTAGGTAGTAAAAGGTAATAACTAGGAGATAAAATTGTATTATTAAATGTAAATATTGATATTAATATAAGAGATATTCCTATAAAGCTTAATATGTTGCAGGAGATAAAGTTTTTATTGTTAATTATTTTTTTATTAAGTAGAATTGTTAAGCTACCTCCTAGGGTTATTTCCCAAGCACGTGTCGGTAGTATATAGAAAGCTATATTTGGAGATTTATTAACAAACCAAACAGCAAAAAAAAGACTACTAAAAAATATTAATATAAACATCCAAAGAATCTTGTATTTAAAAAACCTCCATGCGAATATATATAATATAGGAGTTATAATGTAATACTGCTCTTCTACGCCAAGACTCCAAGTATGAAGTAGTGGTTTAAATTCACTTGATAAATCCCAATAACCACTAGTTAATGATAATAAAATATTATTTGAAAATAATGTAGTAGCTACAAGAGATTGCCCAAAGTTTTTATACTCATCAGGCATCATTGTAAAATATCCTGTAACTAAGCTAAGTAACATTACAGAAAATAATGCGGGTAAAATCCTTCTTGCTCTTCTATCATAAAAGTTTATAATAGAAAATTTATCATTTTTAAGTTCAGATAGAATAATTGTTGTTATTAAATAACCGCTTATTACAAAGAAAATATCTACACCGATAAATCCACCACTAAAAATATTTAATCCTGCATGAAAAAAAAATGACAGGTAATACTGCTAGAGTTCTTAAGCCATCTATATCTGGTCTATAATTCATAATATTTTAGTTTTAAAAATTTATAGCACATAATAAACACATATATCAGCTTATTTCAAGTATTTCATGGTGATTAAAAACCTATTTATACAACTAATACAGTTAAAGCAGTATATAGTCAGTTTCATAAAGTTACCAAGACTAAAGCAGTTTTTCTTTATATTGACGAAATGCGCAATGCTAGTCAAAAATTGGGGCAGACTGTAGTTCAAGTGTCAATAATTAACTTAGTTCTCTACTCTTAGTATTTTTCACACTCTCAAATTGCTCCTTAAAATCTAATTTTTTATCAGCAACCCCAAATTAAATATAAAATTATTCGATAATATAAATGAATTTTTTGGTGTAAATGTTTGATTATAAATGATAATATAGGAATTTTTTAGCTTTAAAAATTTTCTTTACTTAGTACCTCCTAAAAATAGAGGATGAAGCCCTAAAAGAGCCAATATGTAATGTGCCTTCGTTTAAACCATGAATTGCAGCCACTTCTTTTTCCAAAGTATGGGAAATGCTCAATAGTTCTTTTACATGGGTCAATAACTGCTGACCTGTCGTGGTGAGTTCAATATCACTTTGAGTTCTTGAAATGAGGTTAATGCCCCATTGTTGTTCTAATGACTTCAGTGCATGAGAAACTGCCGACTGTGAAATTCCCAGCTTTTCTGCAGTAGCCGTAAAGCTTTTTAGTTCAGCAATAAGTGCGAAAATTTCAAGCTGGGTAAATGTCATGTTGTACTTATTATGAGTAAAAACTCATTTTATCATGAGTTTTCATTATCTTTAATATATGAGTAAGCCAAGGTAGTTGCCAAACAGCAAGCCTCAACAAAACTCGAGTAAAGAAATGAATAGCATTGTTTTATCTCTTTTTCCTTTAGTTGCATTAATTGCATCGGGATACTTATTCAAAAAATATCGTTTTTTTAGCGATGAGTTTTGGGCGGGGGCAGAGAAGCTTAATTACTATATTTTATTTCCCGCTTTACTTTTCAGTACGCTATCAACCGCGAAAATTGACTTACAAAGTTTGAGTACAGCCATTATTGCGATGTTGATTGTGGTTTTTGCTGTAACCGTCTTTTTATACATACTCCGAATGTTTTGGCACATACCACCTGCACGTTTTGGTGTGCATGTACAAAGTATGGTTCGTTTTAATACTTATATTGGTTTGGCTTTAGTGACTTCGCTTTTTAAAAGTGAAGGAATGGCAATTCTGGCAATTTTATTGGCGCTTTGCATTCCACTGGTAAACGTTATTTCGGTGCTTGCTTTAACTTCTAAAGAACACATGGCAATTAAACCTGTTTTGATTGCACTCCTTAAAAACCCTTTAATTGCATCATGTGTAGTCGGGGCAACAGTCAATGCGCTTCATATCCCGATTTGGGAAGGCTTTACTCAGTTTATTAAGCTTTTTTCAGTGTCTAGTTTGCCCTTGGGTTTGTTATGTGTTGGTGCAGCTTTACAGTTTATGCAAATTAAAAAAGACATTGTGGTGTTGGCAGCAGACACATTTGCACGACTTTTAGCAGTGCCTGCTTTGGCTTACGCGGTCTGCATGTGGTTTGGTTTACCAAACTTACAAATACAAATTTTAGTCATTTTCTTTGCGCTACCGACTGCTTCAGCTTCATACATTTTAACTAAAGTTTTGGGCGGCGATAGTCAGCTCATGGCAGCCGTGATTAGCTTTCAAACCTTGTGTGCTGCCGTGACTTTACCATTAGTGATTTGGTGGATTTCTTAAGGTATAACTTAGATAAGTCGTATTCTATTCTAAAAATGAATAGGCTGATTCTGAGTTAAGGAATGCTTTGCTACCTTCCTTATCTGATTATTGCTACACTTTTTTCTTTTTCAGGTGGATGGGTATGTCCTTTGATCTCAAAGTGAGCTTGCAGCAAAGGTCTGAACCGTCTGCACAGCAGAAAAAACTGAATCGCCTGATTGATAAAATAGAACAGCAAAAAGTTAGCCTGAGCACATGGCAAAATGCACAAGCTGAGATTCAACAGCACATTCGGCAAAAACTGATGCCTGTGTATAGCGATTTACATGAAGTCTTATTTCAACAGTTGGATCAACTTTGGAATATGTTGCATAGCCATGAGTTTTCCAAAGCGGATATGCAACAACTAGATGAAAAAATTGCCCAGCTTGCACGTATGTTGAAGCGCTCCAAAATGCTGTCTGCTGAACAATTGGAGTTAGTGAAGCAGATCGATACCTTTTATCAGCAACATGCGGGGGAGTCAGTAAAAAAGAATAAAAAAGCTCAGTCAATAAAATCTGAATACGATGAAAGTGCAGAGTTAGAAGAAGACTTTGAACAGTATGCTGCCGAGCAACAACAAGCGCGGGAACAAGCCAAACAGCAAAGACAACAACAAAAACGGGAACAAGCTGAGCAAATGGCAGCCCAGTCACTCAAAACAGTCTATTTAAAAATTGCCGCGATGATTCACCCAGACCGTGAGCAGGAAGAAATAAAGAAACAGGAAAAAACTGAGTTGTTTCAACAAGTAAGTCAGGCCTACGAAAAGCAGGATTTGTTTTACTTACTGAAACTCCAGTTACAGCTTGAACAGAATAAAGGGCTAGGCGCTAAAGAACTATCTACTGAGCAGTTGCGGTTTTATAAACTGGCTTTGGATGCACAAAGTCAGCAGCTTGAAAGCCAAATTGCTGAGATTTTGGATTCTTTTCAGTTAGCGAAGACTGTAAAAGTAGAACATGTACACATTAGTGATGTTTATAAAACTGTAGATGCGGACTGCGCTGAGTTAAAGCAGCAATTGAAGTGGGAAAAGGAGCGTTTAAAGCACATGAAAAAAGTGAGTGGAGTAGAGATGTTGTTGGGGCATGGGGTGCTTTAGTTTCTTTGGCAAACTCTCTAAAATTATTAATTAATAACACCAATAATTAACTTTCAGAATTTATATGGTGCTGTGAGATTAGTAGTGATGATTTGGGGAATTTTAAAAAATTGGGGGCTATTTAAATATAGCTGTAAGAAATTAGGCCTATGGGGGCCTTTTCTAGTTTTGAAGTTGAGTTTTTATGCTAAAAAAATTTTTAAGTATAATTTTAATGTTAGTAATTTATGTCTTTATTTCAATTGTAAGTTTTTTAATTGTAATAATTTTTTTAGTATGTATGGCGGATAATTTTTTTGAAGAGAGTTTAAATAAGAAAAGATTGAAAAATAGTATTTTATATGATCATAAAATCTTTCCTAATCTGACAGAATCAATATTTTTTTATCAAAGGCTAGATTCATCTGACGATGGTTATTGGATTGTAGTCTATCCCTTAGATAATAAAACTAAAGTAAATTTTTTATCTAAAAAGCAGTTGCAAGGCCAGAAGAAAATTACCTATTTAACAGTTGAATGTATTAAGCCAACTATAAAAAAACGTTGGAAAACATTTAACTCCAACATTCATTATGTTCAACCACCTGAATTGCTAAGGGATCATGATGATTTTGAAAGACATGATTCTTTTAATGTATATGGTGCAGAAAAAAATATTGGTTTAGTTGAACAAGTTTGCCAGCAAGATAAATTTATTATTTTAGAAGAAAGTCAGAAAAATGATCACTTATATTGGGCAATCTCTGCAAATGGAAAACTATTATTTAGTGTGTATAAAATTGATTGATATTTTTAATACATTAAATTAATAGGTTAAGATTTTATTGAATTTATATTTTTGATCAATATTTGACTTGGTTATCTAATAGGTTTATATCAAAGCTTGAAAATATATGTCTTTCTGAACTAAGTTGTAATTATTTCCAATAAAAATCCCCTCAAGTGAGGGGATTTTTTGAATCAGATCACTGCATTAAAGTGCAGCAATTTGTTCCATATTCGCTTTAACTTTCTCTAACTGAGCAGCAAACTCAGCAAGCTTCGCTTTTTCACCTTCAACAACCGCTGCTGGTGCTTTAGATACAAAGCCTTCGTTTGCAAGTTTGCCCGCGATTTGATCATGTTGCTTTTGGATTTTGTCTAAATCTTTTTGCAAACGAGCAAGCTCAGCTTTAGGGTCAATTAAGCCTTTCATTGGTACAAATACCGATGCATGGCTAACAACGCTAGAGCAAGACAAAGGTGGTTCTTGGTCTTTATTCAAGAATTCAATGCTTTCAACTTTAGCCAAAGCTTTGAACAATGCTTCAATACGAATGATTTGTTCACGTTCAGCGTCAGACGTGTTTTGAAGTAATACTGGCAACAAGCGCGCATTACCTAAGCCCAACTCACCACGAATGTTACGTACCGCACCGATCAAACCTTGAAGCCATTGCATATCTGCTTCAGCTTGTTCGTTGATTTTTGCTTGCTCAGGAATAGGGTATTGAGCAGTCATAATCGTTGGGCCGCCTTGACCAAGCATTGGTGCAAGAGTCTGCCAGATTTCTTCTGTCAAATAGGGCATTAATGGATGAGCCAAACGTAATGAAGCCTCCATTACTGCAAGTAATACACGACGTACTTCAGCTTTACGCTCTTCTGCAACTTCTGCATCGTTAAGGACTGGTTTAGTTAACTCAACGTACCAGTCACAGTATTCATTCCAGATAAAATCATAAATCGCTTGAGCAGCAAGGTCTAAACGGTAAGTTGCAAACGCTTGATGTACAGCAGCTTCAGCTTTTTGTAGGCGGCTCATGATCCATTGTTCTGGAAGTTCCCAAAGATCTGGGCGCGCTTGTTGACCAACAGTTTGACCTTCAACATTCATCAGAACGAAACGAGTTGCGTTCCAGATTTTGTTACAGAAGTTACGGTAGCCTTCAACACGTTTTAAGTCGAACTTGATGTCACGGCCAGTGTTTGCAAGTGCACAGAACGTGAAACGAACTGCGTCAGTACCATAAGCATTAATGCCTTCTGGGAACTCTTTACGCGTTGATTTTTCAATCTTCGCTGCATCTTTCGGGTTCATTAGGCCAGTTGTACGTTTAGCAACTAAGCTTTCTAAATCAATACCGTCAATCAAGTCTAATGGGTCAAGTACGTTACCTTTAGACTTCGACATTTTTTGACCTTCACCATCACGTACCAAGCCGTGAACGTAAACAGTCTTAAATGGAACTTGAGATGAACCATCTTCATTTTTCATGAAGTGTAGGGTCATCATGATCATGCGGGCAACCCAGAAGAAAATGATGTCAAAACCAGTCACCAACACATCTGTTGGGTGGAAGGTTTTAAGGAAATCATTTAGTTCATCTTTTTTGTCGTCGCCAGTCCAACCCAAAGTTGAGAAAGTCCAAAGTGCAGATGAGAACCATGTATCAAGAACATCTTCGTCTTGTTTAAGTTCAACGTCAGCAGCAAGGTTGTTTTTTGTACGAACTTCTTCTTCGTTACGACCTACATAGATATTGCCATTTGCATCGTACCAAGCTGGAATACGGTGACCCCACCAAAGCTGACGTGAAATACACCAGTCTTGAATGTCACGCATCCACGCCATGTACATGTTGCTGTACTGCTCTGGAACAAACTTAATACGGCCATCTTGAACTGCTTCAATTGCAGGTTCAGCAAGAGGCGCAATTTTTACGTACCATTGGTCAGTGAGTAATGGCTCAATGATCACGCCTGAACGGTCGCCACGCGGAGCTTTTAAGTCATACGGTTGGATTTGATCTAACCAGCCTTCAGCTTCCGCTTCCGCAACTAACTTTTTACGTGCTGCAAAACGTTCTAAACCAGCGTATTCCGCAGGTGCAGTAATGGTTTTAGAAATTTGTTCGCCAGCTTTTGCAATATATTCAAACTCACCTAAAACTTCGGCATTTTTGTTGAAGATATTAATGATTGGCAAGCTATTGCGTTTACCTAGGTCATAGTCGTTAAAGTCATGAGCAGGGGTAATTTTTACACAGCCAGTACCAAAGTCTTTTTCAACGTAATCGTCAGCAACGATCGGAATTAAACGGCCCGTAATTGGCAATACAATGTTTTTACCAACAAGGTGTGCATAACGCTCATCTTCAGGGTGAACAGCAACCGCAGTATCACCAAGTAAAGTTTCAGGACGAGTCGTTGCAACAACTAGATAGTCTTTGCCATCTTGAGTTTTAACTGATTTGTCTTCAAAGAAATATTTAAAGTGCCAAAGTGAGCCTTTTTCTTCTTTGCTTTCCACTTCAAGGTCAGAAAGAGCAGTTTGAAGTTTAGGGTCCCAGTTTACAAGACGCTTACCACGGTAAATTAAACCATCTTCGTGCAAACGAACGAAGACTTCTTTAACTGCGTTTGATAAACCTTCATCCATCGTGAAGCGTTCACGTGACCAGTCTACCGAAGAACCTAAGCGACGAATTTGTTTAGTAATCGTGCCGCCAGATTGTTCTTTCCATTCCCAAACTTTTTCGATGAACTTTTCACGGCCTAAATCGTGACGAGTTACACCTTGTAAGCCAAGTTGACGCTCAACAACCATTTGAGTTGCAATACCCGCATGGTCTGTACCCGGTTGCCACAAAGTATTTTTACCCATCATACGGTTATAACGGGTAAGGGCATCCATAATGGCATTGTTAAAGCCATGGCCCATGTGCAAACTACCTGTGACGTTTGGTGGTGGAATCATGATACAGAATGATTCACCGTGACCAGAAGGTTTGAAGTAACCTTGTTCTTCCCACGTTTGGTACCACTTCTTTTCGATCTCGGTTGGATCGTACGTGGTCGCAATATTTTGAGCGGTTTGAGCGTCAGTCATAGTAGCTTAGATCGAATATGCATAAAAAATTGCACCTATTGTAGCAAAAAAATGCCTCGAAATTAATGTGCTGAAAACAGATAAACGGTTTTGTATTTTTTTCAAAAAACGGTAGATTTATGAAAGATGGGTCACAATTTAATCGTGTATGCACACGGCACAAAAATTACAAAAGAATTGAAAAAGGATGTTGCTCATGAGTTATGAAGTTTTTTTGAAAATTTCCGATTCAACTTATACACAATTTGAGGCTATTCGGCAGAAACTGCATGATGGAGTAAGCCAAAGTCAGGCAAAACCCTTAGGCGATGTACTCTCTGATCTTTCTTGTGAAATTATTGAGCAGGTTTTTTCGGTACTTTTGCAGCAAGGACAAGGAAGTACCACCATGTCTCCAAAACAGCAGGCTGAATCTGAAAAAGTGGTTCAGCAGGTTTTAGAGACTTTTCGTAAATATATGCCTTGGTCGGTTTCATTCTTTGGAAATGAGCGTCTTTTACCTTTAGTTGACTACATGACAGCCCTAATGAAAGAACGAGGGCAGCAAATTTATATTACCTATCCAGTTACCCTCCAGCTCGTACAACAAGCTCAAAACCTTAAGGAGCAAATTCGTGATGGTAATATGCAAAGTATCGCGGCAGCTTTTGAAACCTTAATACAAATTGTAGATTTAGGCGTAACAAGCCTAGTACGTGAACCTAAAAAACGTTTAAAATTTAACTTAGTTGTCGATAAAACCCTAAATGGGGTGATCAACATGACGACGCATTTGGGCTATAAACGTTTGGAAAAGTTAGGTACACAGGTCGATCAGACCACAGCAACTCATTATATCAACCACTTTTTGGCCTTCATGCATCAAGCAGCATAATTTAAAAAGATAATAGGAACATAAAGCATGGCCAAACTTGATACTTTGCAAAATAAAGTGGTATGGATTACGGGAGCATCTTCTGGTCTGGGTAAGGCCTTAGCTGGTGAGTTGGCTTTGCAAGGGGCAGAAGTGATTTTGACTTCGCGTCGTTTTGAAGAGTTAGAAGAGGTTCGGGTTGGTTTATTGAACCCAGATCATCATTTGTCTGTGGTTGCAGATATTACTAATGAAAAGCAAGTTCAAGAAGCTTACGAGCAGATTTTAAAAGCAAAAGGGCGAATTGACTGGCTCGTTAATAATGCAGGTTTGAGCCAACGCGCTTTAATCGAAGACACCACCATGGCAACAGAAAGAGCCATTATGGAAGTCGACTATTTCTCACAAGTGGCATTAACCAAAACTGTGCTTCCGACCATGCTAAAACAAAAGTCTGGCCGAGTTGTATTTGTCTCTAGTGTAGCAGGGCTATTAGGTACTCAATACCGTGCAAGTTATTCGGCTGCTAAAGCTGCAATTCATATGTGGGCTAATAGCTTACGAGCAGAAGTTGCAGATCAGGGTGTTGAAGTTTCTGTTATTTTCCCAGGCTTTGTAAAAACTAACGTTTCGTTCAATGCGCTAAATGGTGCTGGGCAACCTCAAGGTCATCAAGATGAGGCTATCGAGAATGGTTTAGAGGCAGATGTATTTGCAGAACAGTCAGTTAAGGCGTTAATGCAAGGACAAGAATATATAGTAGTGGGTGGGACCAAGGAAAAATTGGGTGTGATGGTTTCTCGGATGTCACCAAAATTACTCTATAAAATGATACGAAAAACAAAAGTGAAATAAAAAAGAGATTTCGCCGTGCTAAATTGATGGAAAAACCCACATAGAAGGTTCACCATGGATCAAGATTATCACCGTATTTTAGAGGTCATCACGCGTTTTCAATTGGTCTTTGATCAGAAAAATTGGGACGCTTTTGATGAGTTATTGGCCGATCAACTTGAGGTGGACTATTTTCAGTTTAGAGGAGAGCCTTTGTGTGTTGTGTCTTGTCATGACTATAAAGGTTCTCGGCAGCAAGCTTTATCCCATTTACGATTACAGCATAATTTGAGTAATCCAATTATTCGGATTGAACAAGATCAAGCATGGTTAGAATGTAATTATCAAATTTACCGTTTTTCGGAAAATGATTATTTTCATTCTTTTGGCCGCTATTACTTCACTTTGGCAAAACAACAGGGCAGTTGGAAAATTACTGGAATTTGCCAACATTTAACTAAAAATATTGGCAATCCACGCATTCATTTTTCTGCTATAGGGCAGTGCTAATCTTTGACCGCTGTACCGTAGGCAAATACTTCGACCATTCCACCTTGCATACCAAGTTCGGTTGTACTCAGCCGAACTCCCATAATATGGTTAGCTCCTGCGGTCTGTGCTTGTTGTTTTAAACGGACAATGGCTTCACGGCGAGCACGTTCAACCACACTTTCATAACTGGTGAGGCGGCCACCCAAAACATTCTTAATGGATGCCAATACATATTTAAAGTAATCATGAGAAATGACCACATTACCACTAATGAAATGGCCCAGTTGATCACTCCTCGCAAAACGATTCGTATCAATTCTAATATGCGCCAACTGTTGCTCTTTTTCTAAAAGTTCTTTCAAGTGTTTTTGTTCAATATGGCGTCCAAAACCCCAACCAATACTGAAAAGAATTAGAAAAATAACAAGCTGAAAAATAAGATTTTCCATTTTCTACCTATGCACTAAATGGGTCGGGTAGATTTGTTGCTTGAGGCTGTACAACCACTGCTGTGCCATATACAAATAATTCAGAAGCACCTTGGGCAATGTTAGAAGTTGAAAAACGAATGCCGACAATTGCATTAGCACCAAGCTGCTGAGCTTTGGCAATCATGCGATCCATCGCTTCTTGGCGGGATTCTTCTAATAACTCGGTATAACCTGTAAGTTCGCCACCCACAATATTTTTTAAACTTGCCATGAGGTCACGGCCCATATGTTTGCTACGGACTGTACTTCCATAAACAACATCTAGCTGTTTTAAAATCTGATAGCCTGGAACACTTTCTAAATTACTCAATAACATTGTTTTTTATCAATCTACATTTCTTAAGGTTCCAAGATAAAAAATATCTAGTTGAGTTGCAATAAAAAAAGCCCACCGAAGTGAGCTTTTATAAATAGTTTATTTAAAACTTATTGCTTTTTAAGTTCAGCACTTGATGGTTGATTAACCACTGTATCTGAAGAGTTCGCTTTTAAACCACCACCTAGAGTTTTGTACAACTCGATTTGGTTGTTTAAGTTTGCTTGTTGAAGCAATAACAAACCTTGTTCTGCTGAATAAGATGAACGCTGTGCATCAAGAACAGTCAGGTAACTATCAATACCTGCACGGAAGCGGGCATTTGAAAGTGTGTAGTTGCGGTTAGTTGCTTCTACCAGACGTTGCTGTGCTGTTAAACGATCACCAATATTGGCACGAGTTGCAAGCGCATCATTGACTTCACGGAACGCAGACTGAACTGATTTTTCATAATCAGACAATGCAATTTTCTGATCAGTTTCAGAAATTTTTACATTCGCACGACGTGTGCCCCAGTCAAAGATTGGCAAATCTAAGCTTGGGCCAATTGACCATGCAAAACCACCAGACTTAAATAGATCACTTAAGTCAGTTGATGCATAACCAGCTGAACCCGTTAAGCTAATGGTTGGGAATAAACGCGCTTTTGCAGCACCAATATTCGCACCCGCAGCGCTTAAGTTATATTCAGCTGCTTTTACATCTGGACGGTTATTTAACAGGTCACTCGGTAAGCCAGCAGTGAACACATTTTGTTGAGCAACGCGTTTTACAGGTTGTGTTGGCAACAAGTTTTGTGTAACTGGTTGACCTACTAGCAAGTTCAACAAGTTTTGTGCTTGAGCAATTTGAGTTTTGTAGTTCGCTACATCATTACGCGCAGTTTCTACTGAAATCTGTGCCTGACGTAATGGAACTTCACTGTCGATACCCACATCAAAACGTTTTTTGTTTAGATTGTAAGAATCTTGCTGTGCTTTAAGTGTTTGCTCTGCAAGTCTTAAATTCGCTGTTGCGAACGAGTAATTTAACCATGCTTGAGCAACTTGGCTAATCAGACTGATTTGAGTCGAATCACGCGCACTTTGTGTTGAAAGGTAACTATCTAAAGCAGCATCTTTTAGACTACGAACACGACCCCAGAAATCAAGCTCATAAGCAGTTACACCCAAGCCTACTTGATAAGTAGAGTAGGGGTTATTCGGATCACGGCTTGGCGTAACCTGACGAACTGCACTACCACTTGCTCCGATTGTTGGAAGCTGGTTGTTCTTCGTAATCTGATATTGCTCTTGAGCACGTTCAATATTGAGCGTTGCTTTACGTAAATCACGGTTATTGGCAAGAGCCAAGTCAATTACTTCAAGCAAACGCGGGTCAGCAAAGAACTGTTTATAGCCCTGTTCAGCAATAGATGTACCAGAAGCGCTGTTATATGCATAGCTCTGTGGAATATCGGTTTTCACGACTGGTTCTGGGCCGCGCATGCTTTGACAAGCTGCCAAAGCAAGCGCAAGTGCAGATACCGCAATGCTACGACCTGAAATAGACCATACTTTTTGCATCACGATTTATGCTCCTGAGTGTTTATGGTTTTTGGTTTGTACTTAAAGATACTACGAATCCACACATAGAATACAGGGATAAAGAAGATACCTAAGAACGTTGCACTGAGTACGCCACCAAGTACACCGAAGCCGACTGAGTGCTGACTTCCGGCACCAGCACCTGTTGAAAGGGCAAGTGGAAGTACACCGAAACCGAAGGCAAGGGTGGTCATGATAATTGGACGTAAACGCATTTTTGCAGCATGTAAAGTTGCATCAAGTAGGTCTTCACCTTTCTCTTGAAGCTCTTTAGCAAATTCAACGATCAAGATCGCATTTTTCGCAGAAAGACCGATTACCGCAATCATCGCTACCTGGAAGTAAATGTTATTTGAGAGATTTGGATCTCCTTTAATAATCATACCCACGTAAGTTAATACGACTGCACCAATAATACCGAGTGGTACCACCAGTAAAACCGAGAACGGAATAGACCAGCTTTCATACAATGCAGCCAAGCAAAGGAAAACGATTAACAATGAAAGTGCATAGAGGAATGGAGCTTGAGCACCAGATTCACGTTCTTCAAGTGATAAACCTGTCCATTCATAGTCGAAACCTTGCAAGCCCATAGATGGTAACTTGGCAACAATTTCTTCCATGGCTTTCATTGAGTCACCAGAACTTACACCAGGTGCAGGTGTACCTTGAATGTTAACCGATGACACGCCGTTATAACGTTCAAGACGAGGAGAACCATAGGTCCATTTGCCAGTAGCAAATGCAGAGAACGGTACCATTTCACCTTTGCTATTACGTACATACCACTTGTTTAAGTCTTCAGGCATCATACGGCTACCCGAGTCACCTTGAACATAAACTTTTTTCACACGACCACGGTCAATGAAGTCGTTAATGTATGAACCACCCCATGCAATACGCATAGTGTTGTTAATGTCTGCAATGCTAACGCCCATGGCACCAGCTTGAGCCTGATCTACATTAATTTGATACTGAGGCGTATCTTCCTGACCATTTGGACGTACACCAACAAGACGTTTATCTTGTGATGCCAAACCTAAAATCGTGTTACGTGCGGCAATCAGTTTCTCATGGCCTTGACCACTTGAATCTTTAAGCTGCAAGTTAAATCCGGCAGTTACACCTAATTCAGGCATTGCAGGAAGCTGTAATGGCATAACATATGATGCATCTTTAATGATCATGTTTAATGCCATACCACGCTTGATTAATGCACCAATTTGAGCTTCTGGTGATGTACGCTTGCTCCAGTCTTTCAACTTAACGAAGCCAATACCAGCATTTTGACCAACACCTGTGAATGAGAAACCTGAAACGGTGAAAATAGATTCCACTGTATCTTTTTCATTCATGAAGAAATTTGTCATGGTGTCAATCACTTTACCTGTACGGTCAAGCGTTGCATTTGGTGGTAATTGAACAAGTGTCATGACCACGCCCTGATCTTCTTCTGGTAAGAATGAAGATGGGAGTTTTTGGAACAAAAACACTAATAGGCCAATTACTACAGCATAAAGTACACCAGAGAAGATTTTGCCTTTAAGCATGCGGCTAACACCATTTTGGTAGCTATGCGACATGCGGTCAAAACCGTTGTTAAATCCTCTGAAGAAACGAGCAAAAATATTATTGCTTGGTTCTTTGTTAGGATCATGCTGTTTTAAAATTGTTGCACAAAGTGCAGGGGTGAAGGTTAACGCTACAATTAACGATAAGACCATTGCTGTTACAAGGGTAATCGAGAATTGACGATAGATCACACCAGTTGTACCACCAAAGAAAGCCATCGGTACGAATACCGCTGTCAATACGCTTGTAATACCAATTAACGCGCCAGAAATCTGTTGCATTGATCGTGAAGTGGCCGTGACCGGATCGGTATGCTCTTCACTCATAACACGTTCAACGTTTTCCACTACAACAATAGCGTCATCGACCAGAAGACCAATTGCCAATACCATGGCGAACATGGTTAAGGTGTTAATTGAGAATCCAAAGATATTAATGACAGCAAATGTACCTAATACAACAACAGGTACAGCAAGTGTAGGAATAATGGTTGCACGCCAGTTCTGCAAGAACAAGAACATGACAATGAACACTAAAATTACCGCTTCAATTAATGTGTGTACAACACTTTCAATTGAAAGACGAATAAATGGAGTAGTGTCATAAGCCAGTTTGTCTTGTAGACCCGCAGGGTAGTTCTTACGTAATTCAGCTAAACGGTGTTCAACAGCATCAGCGGTATCAAGTGCGTTAGCACCAGTTGCAATTTTAATTGCAAGACCGCCCGCAGGTTTACCATTAAACTTCGAATCGAACTGATAGTTATCAGAACCTAACTCTACACGAGCAACATCTTTTAAACGAACCTCAGCACCTGATGCTGTGTTCTTTAAGAAGATATTTTTAAATTGCTCAGGTGTTTGCAGCAAACTTTGTGCATTCACTGTTGCGTTAAGCACTTGACCTTGTACCGCTGGTGCTCCACCTAATTGACCTACAGCAACTTGTGAGTTTTGCGCTTGTAAAGCAGTCGCAATATCACTTGGCGTTAACTGATAGTTAGTTAGTTTTGCAGGGTCAAGCCAGATACGCATTGCGTATGAACCACCAAAGACCGTTACCTCACCAACACCAGCAACACGGCTAAGTGGTTCTTTAATTGACGAGTTTACATAATCTTTAATGTCTGAGTCTGAAAGGCTATTATCTGGCGAATAGAATGCAATAACTTGCAAGAAGCTTGCACCAGATTTTGTAACCGTTACACCTTGACGTTGAACGTCTTGAGGTAAAAGAGCAGTTGCAGATTGAAGTTTGTTTTGAACTTGAACCTGTGCAATATCTGGGTCAATACCTTGTTCAAAGTTTAATTGAATAGATGCTTGACCGTTACCCGCACTGTTAGATGAAATATAACGTAAACCATCTAGACCATTCATTTGTTGTTCAATGATCTGGGTTACAGTATTTTCAACAGTCTCAGCTGATGCACCAGGATAAGTTGCAGCAATTGTAACTGTTGGTGGTGCAATCGTTGGATACTGCGCAATAGGCATTTTTGTGAGCGTGAGAATACCCGCCAACATAATGACTAATGCAATCACCCACGCAAAAATGGGGCGATGAATAAAAAATTGTGCCATTCAATCTACCCCTTATGCATTTGAAGATGCTTTCTGTTCTGCTTGAGGTTTACCTGATTGAGCCGGTTTTGTAGCATTTGGAGCTGCACCTTGAGGGTTTGCTGGTTGAGCTTGGTAAGGTTTTGCTGTGACTCCTTGCCCTTCTTTAACTTTGGCAACACCATCAACAATAACTTTATCACCAGCTTTAAGACCGTTAGTCACAATCCAGTTTTGTCCTTGAACACCTGAAGTTTCAACAGGACGGCTCTCAACAGCACCTTTTGCATTAACAGTCATAGCAATTGCTTGGCCTGTCGGTAAACGTGTAATTGCTACTTGAGGAATCAGATAAGCATTTGGAACTACACCCTGAACAATCTGTGCAGTTGTGTACATGCCTGGAAGCAACAAATGGTTCGGGTTTGAGAACACGGCACGTAAAGTAATCGTTCCTGTATCCTGATTAACAGACGCATCAGAGAAAGCTAATTGACCTTCAATCGGATACGTTGAACCATCTTCAAGTTTCAACTTCACTTTTGTGTTGTTGCTGTTGTTCAAGCTGCCTTTGCTGAGTTGTTGACGCAAGCGTAATAACTCGGCACTAGACTGGTTAATGTCAACATAGATTGGATCTAACTGTTGAATTGTCACTAAAGGATCAGTTTGGTTTGCAGTGACTAAAGCACCAGCTGTTACAGAAGAACGTCCAGACTGACCAGAAATTGGTGAGCGAATTGTAGAATAACCAAGATCTACATTTGCATTTGTTACTTGAGCTTTCGCAGCAGAAACTTGTGCTTCGGAAACATTAACCTGACCAAGTAAGTCGTCATATTCTTGTCTTGATACAGCGTTACTCGAAACAAGTTGCTTATAACGGTTTAGCTTAGTACGTAGTGAAGCTAGATTTGCCTGTTGTTGTAAAAGTGATGCTTTTGCATTTTCAAGCGTTGCACGGTTAGTTCGTGAATCAAGTTCATATAGAGCTTGACCTTCGCGAACATAACTTCCTTCAGAAAACAAGCGTTTTAAAATCACGCCACTTGTTTGAGGGCGAACTTCAGAAATTTGATATGCTGAAGTACGACCAGAAAGTTCAACACTTTGTTCAACACTTTGTGGTTGAGCAACAATAACACCTACCTCAGCAGGCGGCATTTTCTGAGTAGCAGCAGCTTGCTGTTTCTCATTGGAGCCTTTGCTACAACCAACAAGTGCGATACTTGTTGCTAATGCGCAAGCAGTAAGGGCAGGAGCCCAAAGCTTAGCCGACATCATTGTTCCACCTCGTTTAGATAAAATCTAAAAATATATTTGTTATCTATTTAACCTACTTTGTGTTTGTGATAACCAGAGCCAAAGCAGGGCAATCCAAATAAAACCTATGCCCCAACCGGCAAGTACATCTGTTGGAAAATGAACTCCAGCATACACTCTTGAAAGTCCCATGCAGATAAACCAAAAACAGGAGATCAAAATGATGTAAGGAGAGTTAATGTTGCGTTTATGACATAAAATTAATATTGCCAGACAAGCTAGTGTTGATGCATAAACACTATGTGCACTTGGGAACGATGCACCATAACTTTCGACAATATGATATGCCTGTGGAGGCCTTGGTCGGTCAACACACCACTTGAGCAGCCAACCCATGGTGATACTGCCAATAACCCCCATGCTAATGAAAATAACAGTAATATATTTTTTATACCATGCTAAATATATACATACCAGAAAGGATAAAAAACATACAAAAGGCATACCACCTATACGTGCAAGAAAGATCGTAATATGGTTAAGATAATCTGAACGATGTTCACTCAAAATTTGAACAGCGAGAAGATCCAAAGATTGAAATCTTGGTACATACAGACCAAGAATACCTAATCCTAAAAAAATACAACCAATAAAAAGCAATATATAGGGCATGTATATACCTTTGCTTATTCAAGCAGTGTCCACTACTGAAAGCCGTTAAAAGTGTACTTGCCAGTACACTTTTTTTCAAGCCTGATAGACCATCGTAAATTCATTTTGAATTTTTTTTAACATTTGGAAAAACAATCACAACAAAATTGACGGAACTCACATTTTGTGTACAAAGCAAAAAAATCAATGTTCTGCTTTTTTTCCACCATTTGATTGAGTGTTTTCTTCAAGTTCTAATGGTTGTTTTGGAGGCCAGAAAAAATCACTTGGGCGAGTGAGGAAATGAGTCATTACCAATTTGGCTAAAGGTTTCCATTGTTCGAAGCGAACTCGACGTGCCCGTAGTGCCACGATAATGGTTAAGGTGAAACTAACGAATAAGTTAGTCAGACCAATACATAATACGCCTAGAAAGGACACGATAATCAATCCGATATCTGGGCTGCCGTTAATTGTCATTAAGCCTTGAATAAAGTTAGCTGAGGCGAAAGCAATATGACGGATATCCAAAGGTAAACCTAGAATAAAGCCTATGGTACCCATACTGCCTAGCATAATCCCGAATAAGAAGTTACCGGCTAAAGCTCCTAAGTTTCGCTCAATATATTCAGCAAAACGGTTGAGGCGATCTTGTCCAAACCAGTTTGCTAAACGGCGATGTGCTTTTAGGCGGGGACCGACTTTGCGGTAAACAGCCATGTTATCGAAGTATCCAGCAATGAGACCTGACAAAAATAAGCAAACTCCAGCGATGGCTGCATGCGGAACTGCCAAAGAGGTGAAAGGATTTAAGCTGTGCAACAAATAAGTTGCTTTAGTATGAGTTAATAAAGGCTCGTCAAGATAGAACTGCCAAGCAAAAGTAATGAGTGCAGCAGTAGGAATCGCAATTGAAATATTGCCTAAAATAGCAATGAATTGTGTTCGAATAATATTAATAATAAGGGCTGCTAACTCTGCAATTTGAGCTGTTTTAGAGCCTTTACGCTGTTGTACTGTTGCAGCGAGGGCCGCAGCAGTCATTGCAGGTTGTTTGGTTGCAACTGTGAAATGCAGAACATGAATTAGAATGAATCCTAAAGAATAATTCATACTGAAAGTAAAGGCTTGCATGAGCGGAGCCATCGTCATTCTTGCTGCAAGAATTTTTAAAGATGCCATGCATGCAATAATGACACCCGCTCCAGCGGCAGCCTTATACATGCCCCAGAAACCTTTTGTGTCGGTACTTACATAATGCTCACCTGTTCGGCTGGCATTTTCAGTGACTTGAAATGCAATAAGTTCACTTGTCGTACTTAATAAAGAGCGAACACTTTTTTCACTGTAGTGCGCTTTTGTTAAATCGGAAATAAGATGCCCTAAAGAAACATATTTTCCTTTAGTGTTATCTACAACCAAATAAAGTAGTAATTCAATTCGGTCGAGACACTGCTCAAGTAAAGATAATAAATAAGTCAAACTTAAGCTGACACCAATTCTTTTGGTGGCACGGCGAATCTTTAAAACCACATCCCGACACTGTTCCAGCATAACAAATGCTTGTGATGCGTCCGGAGGGGAAGTAACTGCAATTTCATGTTCAGAGAGTTCTTGTTTTTTGTACTTTTCGATAAATTCAATAATTTCGCGGTTCTGAACTAAAAATGGTGATTCATATTCAGTTAATTCTGGTTGGGCATTAATAAATTCAGGATAAAGGCCAATTCCACTAATTCGATAAGATAAGACGGTAATTGCTTTAATCATTTCATTTTGAATGACAAGCTTTTCGTCTACATTACTTTGGCTTTGTCCAATAAGACTGAATAAATTTTCCCAATCTTCATCATCAATGTTATTAAGCCAAATTTTGTCACTTTCTAAATAGAAAATTCTTCCAATTAATATTTTGAGTTGGCTTGCATCTTCGATTAACGGTAAAAAATGTGCTCCGAGTCTTTGCCCCAGTTGGTTCCAGAAACCATCTAAAGACAAAATTCCGCTATCGGCATATAAGCTGACTTGCTTATAACGATTAATGAGACGTAATAAAAAAGTTTGCAGTAGAAAGGGGGCTGTAGGTGTGCGTAATAGGCTTTCAATTAAAGCCTGTATTTTTTGCTTAATCTCATCCGTATTATGAGGATCGGATGGGCGAATGTCATTGACTAACTCAATGAGTAGATTTTCGTCAATGACAGCTTGAGTATCCTCAAGCTGTTTCTGTATTTTTAAAAAATGATCTGAGAAATTTATATGCATAGGCAAGATAATATCTATTGTATTCGATGTAACGCAAGCTGAGTTAAGTTAATCAAAGCCTGACGATATGGTGTATCGGGTAGCTTTGATAAAGCTTGCAGTGCGGCTTCTGTTTCTTCTTGGGCACGTTGGTGGCAATAATCTAAAGCGCCAGACTTCTGTACAATTTCTATGATTTGAGATAATTGATCGACGCCACCAGTTGCAATACTGCGACGAAGAATCGCATGCTCTTCATCTGTTGAGTGCGCTAATGCTGAAATTAACGGTAAAGTTGGTTTACCTTCCATTAAATCATCACCAATATTTTTACCTAATGTTTCAGCATCTGAAGTGTAGTCTAAAATATCATCAATAATTTGGAATGCATTACCAAAATGACCGGCAAATAATCTCAATGGCTCGCGATACGTTTCTTGTCCAGCTAAAATAGCAGCGCCTTCTGTAGCGAGTTCAAACAGACGAGAAGTTTTACCGTGAATAATTTTTAAATAAGTTTCTTCTGTTGTATCGGGCTGATGTTGCGATTGAAGTTGTAATACTTCACCTTCAGCAATTTCACATGTACCTGTTGAAAAGTCTTTCAATAAAGTCATATTGTTTAAATCGACCAGTAAATCGAAAGCACGTGCAATGAGGAAGTCACCAACTAATACGGCTGTCTGATTGTTCCATGTCGCATTTGCTGTAGGTCGGCCACGACGAAGACCAGATTCATCTACAACATCATCATGGACTAAGGTCGCGGTATGCAACATTTCAATGATTGCGGCCAGACGTTGTGCGTTTTGCATATTGTCGAGACCACAAGCGCGTGCTGCAAGTAAACACATGATTGGGCGCATACGTTTTCCGCCAGCTTCAACAACATGTTTGCTGACAGACATGACTAAACCGACTTTTGAGCTAATTCCTTCATTAATCAAGTGATCCATCGCAGCAAAGTCTGAGGCAACAGGCGCAAGAATGTCTTGCTTGAAATCGATGACCATATGAAGAAAAACCCCGTATTGGTAGATAAGTGGCATTAGTGTAACAATTAAAGGCGTGTTGCACAGGTGAACAAGTGGCTGATATTAATCATTTCTATTGTCTTTATGCGTTCTTTGTTCTTTATTTAAGCAAAACATCATATTTCCGGCAAAACAATAAATTTAATGACATCAGCATTAATACAACTTGTTCTTGTCGCAATTTGTGTCTGGAACTGTATTTTAATTTTCATTCAGAATCAATGAAAACTGCTAAATTCCCACCTAAGCTGCCTGTTGATTTTGTAAAAACAGGGTAGTAGGCATCACTGATAAATAGAAAATACTTGTCGTTTGATCAAATTTCACTTAAAATCTGTCCCCTTATATAACCCCAGTGGCGAACGTTTTAAGATCGATATATCCCTTATCGGCACGACGACACGGGCTAATTGGAGTACATTATGTACGCAGTAATCCAAAGCGGTGGTAAACAGCACCGTGTAGTTGAGGGTGAAACCCTTAAAGTTGAATTATTGAAAGCTGAATCTGGCGCGACTATTACATTTGATGATGTATTAATGGTTGTAAACGGTGACAGCATTCAAATCGGTGCTCCAGTTATAGCTGGCGCTAAAGTAACTGCAGAAGTGGTTGGTCATGGTCGTCACGACAAAATCCGCATTATCAAAATGCGTCGTCGTAAACACTACCGTAAACAACAAGGTCACCGTCAATGGTTCACTGAGTTGAAAATTACTGGTATTTCAGGCTAATCACGAGGAGTAAGAGACATGGCAACTAAAAAAGCCGGTGGATCGACGAAGAACGGTCGTGATTCAAACCCAAAAATGTTAGGTGTTAAAATTTACGGCGGTCAAGCTGTAACTGCTGGTAACATCATCGTTCGTCAACGTGGTACTGAGTTCCACGCTGGTGCAAATGTTGGTATGGGCCGTGACCATACTTTATTTGCTACTGCTGACGGCGTAGTAAAATTCGAAGTGAAAGGTCAATTTGGCCGTCGCTACGTAAAAGTTGAAACTGTATAAGTTTTAGCTTCAAAAAAAGCCCACATTTTGTGGGCTTTTTTTATGGAATTTAATCTGATTTACCTTCATCATGATGAATGAAATTCTACAAACAATATGAATAACATAACAAAATATCTTATTTTCTCAATGATTAGCACCGAGTTTGTCGGTTAATATGAGTCTTGAATTAAGAGCTTGCTAATTTTCATAATTTTGAAAGAAAGCAAGTTGTCTTACAGCAACTAAAAGGTGATGACATGAATATGCTTCGTAAAACTATGTGTGCTATTACACTTAGCGCGTCAGTGCTTGCTCCTGTAATGAGTACTACAGTGTTTGCTGCGCCTGTAGCAGCACCGGAGCAACAGGCTATTGGGAACTTGGTAAATCAGTTATCAGGATTACAGCGTTTGACTGCTGATTTTGAACAAACAACTAAAGCCAATACAAAAACTGTGGCACAGAAAAAGGGTCTAAGTGCCCAGCATATGAACCAGACATTTAAAGGTTCAATGAAAGTTGAGCGTCCAGGGAAATTTTATTGGGAAACTGTGAGTCCGGCTAAACAAACGATTGTAACGAGCGGAAAAACAGTTTGGATTTACGACCCAGATCTACAACAAGCTGTACGCCAAAGCTTAGATTCACAAGTAGCAGATACGCCTGCTTTATTACTCTCTGGTAATACTAATCAAATCATGAAGTCTTACCGAGTGACTCAGCCGGATAAATCTAAATTATATTTCACTTTGTTCCCGAAAAAAGAAGATGGGGCTTTCCAAAGCTTAACGATTAGTTTTGGTGCAAACAAAGCGCCAACCCTGATGGTATTGCAAGACTCTTTGGGTCAAACCACTTATGTGAAATTTAATAACGTGAAAGTGAATGCTTCAATTCCAGCATCTGTGTTTAACTTTACGCCACCAAAAGGTACAGATGTTATTGACCAGTAATTAATCATCATTAAAAAGCTACCTTTCAAGGTAGCTTTTTTTATATTAGAGAGATAGATACATTTTTTAACCCCGTCTTATTCTTACGCTTTGTATAGTGATAGAGGTAAATTCATGGGGATTATTATGCGACTTTACGATAAAAAAATTATTTGTATTCTTCCATTAATGGCTGCAATAGCAATTGTGAGTGGTTGCCAACCAAAATCGGCAGCTAAAGAGGAGCAGGTCGCTTCAAGTGTTAAGATTAAAGAAACTAAAGAGGTTGGTGTTCCTGTAATTCAGGCAAAAGTAATCCCAGTAAAATTGCCAAAGTCTAAAGTTTGTCTTGAGGATGGTTGTACAGAGTATGATTTCCAAACAGTACAAACCAATCAGAAGTGGATTAATGATTATTTTACCAATCGTATAAAGAAAGCAGATCCGAATGCTTTTGCAAACTTGGCTGATAAACCTGTAGAGGTGCCTGAAGGTGAGCCACGGTCGAGTCAAAGCGCAATTTATGTCCGCTATTTAGGACAAAATTATAATCTTGCAACTTTTGCATTACAGACCTATTCCTATTCTGCTGGTGCAGCGCATGGTATGTCTCATCAAGAATTTGTGACTTTTGATTTATTAAATAAAAAGCACATTACTGTTGCTGAGCTCATTAAAACAGATGTTGAAAAGCAGTTGGTTGATGCACTTTTTGATGCGAATACAAATTGGCTTCAAGAACACAATATTAACCGTGAAAAACTGCAATTAAGTGATAATTTCTACTATGGCGTAAATGGGATTGTTTTTGTCTATCCAATTTATGAGTTGGCTTCTTATGCAGAAGGAATGACTGAATTAACATTGCCATATTCTGAGGCAGCTAAGTTCATTAAACCTGAGTATTTGCCGAGTGTGCCAAACTATAACTTGTAAAATAGGTGATCTATTCTAACAATTGTGTGAAAGCTATTCGTTATGAAGATGATCACTATATTTTTTAGTGTGAAGGCCTTACACTATAGCCAGTTTTTTACCCATATTATGATTGATTATGATCGACCCTAAGTTACTCAGAAATAATATTGAAGCCGTTAATGCGGCTTTGGCAAAACGTGGTGTTCAATTAGATGTTCAAGAATGGGCTTCTTTAGAAACTCGCCGTAAAGACTTGCAATCAAAAACTGAAAAATTGCAGGCAGAACGGAATGCCGGTGCAAAACAAGTGGGTCAGATTAAAAAATCTGGTGGCGATGCTTCTGAAATCATGGCACGTATGCAAGCCATTGGTGATGAAATCAAAGCTGCTGAAGTTGCTTTGTCAGAGCTACAAAACGAGATTGAGCAAAAAGCGCTTAGCCTCCCTAACTTACCAGATGAATCTGTTCCTGCTGGTAAAAATGAAGATGATAACGTTGAAATCTCAAAATGGGGTACACCTCGTCAGTTTGATTTTGAAATCAAAGATCATACTGATTTAGGCGAGTGGATGGGCGGTTTAGAGTTTGAAACTGCTACTAAATTGACTGGCTCACGTTTTAGCGTGTTAAAGGGCTCTTTAGCGCGTTTACAACGTGCGTTAACGCAGTTCATGCTTGACACTCATACTTTAAAGAATGGCTATACAGAAGCTTATGTACCTTATTTGGTAAATGCTGATTCACTTCGTGGTACTGGTCAGTTACCAAAATTTGAAGAAGACTTATTTAAACTTCAAGGCGAGAAAGAATATTACCTCATTCCTACAGCAGAAGTTCCTGTTACTAACTTCGTTCGTGATGAGATTATTGATACCGAGCGCTTGCCTTTAAAATATGCTGCGCATACACCATGTTTCCGTAGTGAAGCAGGTTCTTATGGTCGTGATACACGCGGTTTAATTCGTCAGCATCAGTTTGATAAAGTTGAGATGGTGCAAATTGTTAAACCTGAAACCTCTATGCAGGCGCTTGAAGAGCTTACTGCACATGCAGAGGGCATTTTGCAGGCACTTGGTTTGCCATACCGCAAAATTTTGCTCTGCGGTGGTGATATGGGCTTCGGAGCGACTAAAACTTACGACTTAGAAGTTTGGGTTCCAAGTCAAAATACTTACCGTGAAATTTCAAGCTGTTCTAATATGGGTGATTTTCAGGCACGTCGCATGAAAGCGCGCTACAGAATGGATCAAAAGAAGACTGAATTAGTGCACACATTAAATGGTTCAGGTCTTGCAGTTGGACGTACTTTGCTTGCTGTAATGGAAAATTACCAACGTGAAGATGGTTCTATTGAGATTCCAGAAGTATTACGCCCATATATGGGTGGTTTAACATTTATTGATTAAGCTTTGCATTTAAATTGTGCATAGTTTTTGCTTAAACATAATCAGATGATTAATGTAGAGGTTTAAAGTGGATATTTTTCCAATCTCTTTAAAGTTGCAACAGCAACGTTGTCTGATTGTGGGTGGTGGGCATATCGCATTGCGCAAAGCAAATCTTTTAGCTAAAGCTGGAGCGATAATCGATATTATTGCTCCAGTAATTGAAGAGCCGCTTTTGCAATTAGTCAAAACGACAGAAGGCCAATATTTTGCCGAGCCCTTTGTTGAAAAGGTGTTAAATACGCCTTACCGCTTAGTGATTGCTGCGACTAATAATGCAGAAGTGAATAAAACGGTTTTTGAACAATGTGAAGCACGGAATTTATTGGTAAATAGTGTTGATGATATCCCACACTGTCGTTTTATGGTTCCTGCCATTATTGACCGTTCTCCATTAATTATTTCTGTAGCTTCAAATGGCACATCGCCAGTTTTATCTAGACAACTTCGTACTCAAATAGAAACGATTGTTCCTCATGGCATGGGGAAATTGGCTGAATTTTCAGGTCAATGGCGTAAGCAGGTAAAAGCAAAAATTTCGAATCCAGACGAGCGTCGGATCTTTTGGGAAAATTTATATGCCAGTCCATTAAAAGAACAAGTTTTTAATGACAATTTGGACGTGGCAAATGATTTGATTCAACAAGCCTTAACAGAGTGGACAGCACCCAAAGGTGAGGTTTACTTGGTAGGGGCTGGACCAGGTGACCCTGAGCTACTAACATTAAAAGCATTGCGTCTTATGCAACAAGCAGATGTCGTGATTTATGATCGTTTGGTGTCTGCACCCATCTTAGAGCTTTGCCGTCGTGATGCGACCAAAATTTATGTGGGGAAAGCACGTTCAAATCACTCCGTACCACAAGATGGCATTAACGCTTTACTGGTTGAATACGCTCAAAAAGGAAAGCGTGTTTGTCGTCTAAAGGGTGGTGATCCGTTTATCTTTGGGCGTGGTGGTGAAGAGATTCAAGAGCTAGTTGAGGCGAATGTTACTTTTCAGGTGGTACCGGGCATAACCGCAGCATCAGGCTGTTCAGCTTATGCAGGCATTCCATTAACTCATCGTGATTATGCACAAAGTGTACGTTTCTTAACTGGGCATTTAAAAGAAGGTTCACCTGAACTGCCTTGGAATGAGCTGGTTTATAAAAATCAAACTTTAGTTTTATATATGGGATTGGTTGGTTTGGAGCGCATTTGTGAGCAACTTATTGCTCATGGTCAACGTGCTGATATGCCAGTAGCCTTAATCTCTAAAGGAACGACACCGGAACAAAAAGTTATCGTTGGAACATTAGCCGATATTGCGACTAAAGTGTCTGAACATCATATCGTTGCACCGACTTTAACCATTATTGGTGAAGTGGTGAGTTTACGTGAACAGTTAAAATGGCAATAAGTTCATCTGAATTTATTGTTTGTTATTAAAAGTCGAGAAAATTTGTGATTCATGTCGTCCTATACGAGCCTGAAATTCCTGCTAATACAGGCAATATCATTCGTTTATGTGCTAATACGGGTGCGCAGTTACATTTAGTCAAACCTCTAGGTTTTGAGTTGGATGATAAAAAGCTCAAAAGAGCAGGCCTTGATTATCATGAATGGGCACGTATGCAAATTTGGGACAATATTGAACTATGCCTTGCAGACTTAAAAGCTAAAGGTGTTGAGCATGTTTTTCCACTTACCACTAAAGGCTCAGCGACTCCACATACAGTCGATTTGAATCGACCTGTGGCTTTATTGATGGGACCAGAAACGCGTGGTTTGCCTGAGCATGTTCGCCTAATGTTTCCACAAGAACAATGGATTCGTTTACCGATGGCTGAAAACTCAAGAAGTTTAAATTTGTCTAATGCAACAGCCGTCATTGTTTATGAAGCATGGCGTCAGCAAGGTTTTAAAAACTTGGGATAAGTTATTAAATTTTTAAAAAAAATAAGGCCATTAATGGCCTTATTTTTTTGTTTAATTTTACTTAAGCTTATTCTGGTAGTTTTTCGTCATAGATGATTTGTGCTGCTAAAACCTGTTCAATGTTTGTTTCAGCCCATTCCTTTAATTGGAACGCCATTGCAGCTACATTTTGCCCTAAAGAGGTGAGTGAGTAATCAACGCGAATTGGAGATGTATTTTGGATGTTACGCTCGATAAAACCGTCTCTCTCTAGCATTTTTAACTTCTGTGATAAGACTTTAGGTGAAATGCCTTGGATATTCTTTTTGAGCAAATTGAAGTGTTGAGTTTCTTCTTCAAGAACGTTTAAAATTAATAGAACCCATTTATCTGCAATTTTTTCAAAAAATAAACGAGCAGGGCAATGTTGTTGAAAAATATTATATTTTAGACATTCATTCATACCATTTACCTATAATTTTTTGAAAAATTACACTAGTTACCAACTAGTAACTAATTGACACCTAGTTTCTAAAATATATCATAAGGTGGAATTTAATAAAACAAAGGTTTTCTCCCATGTCTAACTCTAATATCGCGGTTGTATATTTCTCTGGTTATGGTCACACAAAAGTTGTTGCTGAAACGTTTGCAAACGAGATTAATGCTGAGATTATCCAGATTGATCAGGAAGGGAATATTACTGATCAAGATTGGCAGACATTAAATGATGCAAAGGGGATTGTTTTTGGTGCTCCAACTTATATGGGAACAGCGCCATGGCAGTTTAAAAAGTTTGCTGATGCAACTTCAAAAGTATGGTTTACACGTGGCTGGCAAGATAAAGTATTTGCAGGTTTCACAAACAGCGCGAGTTTAAATGGGGATAAACAAGTAACTCTTATCCAATTACAAACTTTAGCATCACAGCATGGCGGGATTTGGGTGAGTCTTGGTTTGTTACCAGCAAATACAAAAACCGCAACACGTGAAGATGTAAATAACTTAGGTGGTTCAGTAGGGCTTTTAGTTCAATCGCCTTCAGATGCAAGTGCGGAAGAAGTTCCGACAGGCGATCTTGAAACAGCAAAACTTTATGCTCAACGTGTACAAAGTATTGTGAATAAAATTTTTGGTTAATTTGAACATAAAAAAGGCGCTTAAAGCGCCTTTTTTATTACTCATGTTCGTTATGTTGCGGAGCATTATATTTGAAGCCTTTGGTTTTGTAGGCAAGATAACCTACACCAATAACGGCCCAAGCCAAGCCAATTTGTAAGGCAAGCTTATCAATCTCTAACCACATCATAAACACACTGGCAAAACCAAGCGTTGGTATAGCAATATAATTAATAATGTCTTTAAGCGTTTTATTCTTGCCATCTCTTAATGCATAGCGAGAAATCACAGAGAAGTTAACAAAACTAAAAGCAGTTAAAGCACCAAAACTAATCAAGTTAACAATATGCTCAAGATCTAAAAAGCCAGCAGATAAAGCAACTACACCAACAATAATAATGTTGTAAGTTGGGGTATGTAATTTTGGGCTGATATGACCAAATAATTTCTTGTTAATGACTCCGTCGCGTCCCATCACATACATTAAACGTGATACACCCGCATGGGCAGAAATACCTGATGCCATTACAGCGACTACAGCAAAATATAAAACCAAAGTTTTAAACATTAGACTACCAATTGCAGCGACCATTACAGGTTGTGATTCATCTAAAGGTTTAAAGTACGTGTTTGGGTTACTTGGAAAATATAATTGGATGAAGTAAGTACTTACAATGAAAATAATACCTGCAAGTAATGCTGTAGAAAAAATAGCTTTTGGTAACGTTTTTTCTGCATCTTTTGTTTCTTCAGCAAGAGAAGATAAAGCATCAAAACCCGTAAAAGAGAAGCAGAGTACGGTCGCACCAGCAATTAAAGAACTGACAGACGTCATATCGTTCCAAAAAGGAGTTAATGACCACAACGCTGCTTTATCTGGATTTAAAGTTCCATCTGCATATACACCTTGAGTAAGTAAGGTATATACTTGATAAACAAAATAAAAAATTACGCCAAGCTGAATAACAACAATCGTACTGTTAAAACGTGCAACAAACCGTGCACCAAATAAATTAATAACAGTCATAAGTGTTGTTAAACCAATCACCCATAACCAGTTATTTACTCCTGGAAAAAGAGCTCTTAGATAAATATCTGCCAAGATAATATTAACAAGCGGTGACAGTAGATAGTCTAACCAAGAAGACCAACCCACCATAAAGCCAACATTAGGGTGAATTGATTTTTGAGCATACGTATAGGCCGACCCAGAAGAAGGGTAGCGCTTAATCATATGTCCATAACTGATCGATGTTAATAAGATTGCGACTAATGCAAAAATGTAGGAAGTTGGTACATGACCGCTACTGCGTTCTGACACTAAACCAAAAGTATCAAATAACGTTAATGGCTGAATGTAAGCTAAACCAATAATAACAATATGCCAAAGCACAAGATTCTTTTGAAGCGTGCCTGTTGGTTTAGTCCCAGATAAATTTGTCAACGGCGTTATCCTCATAATCGTTGATCAAGGATCAGCTTGGTGTTAAGGATCGTTTGAGACGAACGATCCCCCCTACAGAAAAAGATAAAGTGCGCCAATCTATCCTAAATTGATATAAATTGTCAGTACTTTCATCTATTTTTTAGCAAATTTTTTGCCATATATTCCAAATAAAATAATGAATAAAAATTCTTAATCATAAAAAAGGTCTGATTTAATATATAAATCAGACCTTTATGAGATTTTTTGGAGTTTAACTTATCGAATTACCAAGCTTTTTCTAAGATATCTCGGATATCTTTTAAGCTTGCTTCTTTCGGGTTATAAATAATTGAGCCATCATTTAGTGCTTTTTCTGCCAATTCATCAAGCTGTGCTTCGGTTACTTTACCTGTTTCACGTAGAGTGCGTGGTAACTTCGTTAAAGTAAACAAGCGATCACGCATTGCTAATATGGTCGCAATTGCTCTGTCTGCGCGCTGGCTTGCTGGGGTTTGTGCATAAATATCTGCACCAGCGAGTGGTAATAATAACTCGCCAATTTTCTGACCATTTACTTGCTTGTTATATTCAAGCACGTAAGGTAAGAATAAATTCATGCATAAACCGTGGGGCAGGTGAGCAACAGCACCTAAAGCATGTCCTAGAGAGTGGACCAGGCCAACCATTGAGTTAGAAAATGCAATACCTGCCATCGTTGAAGCTTGCGCTAGCTCTAAACGCCCTTGTGAGTCACTTGGGTTATCTAAAACATCAAATAGATTTTCACTGATCTTTTTAATTCCAGCACTTGCATAGGCATCACTTATTGGATTTGCACCTAAGCATGTATAAGCCTCTACACAATGTGTTAAAGCATCCATACCTGTCATTGCTGTCAAATGCGGAGGTAGGGTAAGGGTCATGCGTGGATCTAAAATCGCAGCATGTGGCATTAAATATGCAGAAGTGAAAGCTAACTTCACATTCCTTTGTGTATCGGAAACAACCGCAACCATTGTAACTTCTGAACCTGTGCCAGAAGTTGTTGGAATCACGAAAAATGGTTTTAAGGGTTTTGGTAAGTTATGTGCACCAGAATATTGAAGAAGGTCATCGCCACCTTCTGAGACTAAAATATTCGTTGCTTTAGAGGTGTCGATAACAGAGCCACCACCCACAGCAATAATCGCGTCACATTTATTGGTACGATAAGCTTCTGCTGCAAGTCGCACTACTTCAAGACTTGAGTCTGGCGGAACATCATCAAAAACATGGCCAATGACAGCATCAGTCGTACTAAATGCAGCTTCAATAGGGTTTAGCAGACCATTAGCACGGACGCCTTTATCAGTAATGATAAGAGGACGCTTTGCACCTAATGTCGCAAGTTCAAACGGAATATGTTCTATCGCAGTATTGCCAGCAATAACTTTTACAGGACAAAAAAATTCGTAATATGGTTTGGCCATGTTATGCGCTCCGCTTGAAGTAAGACTTGGCTACTTTTAAATAAATATTGGCAGCTTCGTTAAATTTTTCTTTTAGGGTGAGTTCGGTTGGATATTCTTTAACTGCGAGTGATGCTACCAATTTTGGTAAAATAAGAGATTCCATTCTATTTAAGCAACGAACAAAGCGAATCCCTGCTGATACATCTCCATCTGCAATCATACGGTCATGAGCATATGCTTGAGCTGTACTTTCCTGAAAAGAGAAAACCAAAAATGCATGAGTTACATGCTTAAAGGTAATAGTTAAGTCTGGTTTTTTTTCAGGTCTTTTAAGTAGCTCTAATTGCTTATCTTCTGTCACTCGTGCAAAAAATGCTGGTCCATTCGGAAAAACATTCATTGAAATTACAAAGTGAACTGGAAATTTAGAGATTTCCTCTTGTATTTCATTATCTACCTGACTTGCCATGACTAAGCCACGTCCGATGACATCCATCATAAGCTTAACGTAGGCAAGTTGCAGAGTGGGCTTTACAGCTTTTGTCGAAATCACTTGCTATCCCTTCTTAAAATTATGTAAAAGCAATTTTAGAGTATTTACTCTAATCTATTTTTATTCCATCTTAAAGTCATTTATTCAAATCTGACTTTAAGGTCATTAAAGTGACCAGAGGCCTTAATATACTCAATAAAGTCCTGACAAAGTTGGCCAAATGATGGATAAGGAGTCACTAAATCTTGTATGCGTACCATTTCTAAGCCTGCATAGCCGCAAGGATTGATGGTCTGGAATCCATCTAATGCACAATCTAGATTGAGTGCTAATCCATGGTAACTACGGCCACGACGAATTTTAAAGCCTAAGGAACCAATCTTACGACCATCTACATATACACCAGGTGCATCGGGCTTGGCGTAAGCTTCAATTCCATATTTTTTTAAAATATCTATCATAAATTGTTCAGCAAAACTGACCAATGTACGTACGTTCCATTTTAGCCGATTAAGATCAAACATGAAGTAAGCCACAAATTGCCCTGGTCCATGCCAAGTCACTTGCCCGCCGCGGTCAGTTTGAACGACCGGAATGTCCGATGAAATGAGAATGTGTTCTGGTTTGCCAGCTTGGCCTTGTGTTAAGACATTATGATGTTGAAGTAACCATAACTCATCAGGCGTATCTTGATCACGCTCGTTTGTTAAGAGTTTCATGGTTTCAAATTTGCTTTGATAATCTTGTAAATCGTTCCATTGCCGAATGATCAAGTTGGGTTTATCAAGGCTCATCACAAGATATTCCTATAAGTTGGTTTATGCGGTGCCCAGTTAATATCTGCAAGATAGAAGCCGAAAACTTCGTAATTTTAAAGGATTTTATAAGAGGAATTCTAAATATTTGTATGGTTTTTTCGAAGGTGGTTGGCTTAGAAATTTCCAAAAAAATACCACAGTAAGAATGTCTGACTGTGGTATTGATTGAAGAACTTAAAATTAAAGCGCAGTTCTGATCTGCGGACAAGCAGCCAAGTCAGCATAAAGTGCATGAACTTGTTCTAATTCTTCAAAGCGTAATTGTGCTGTTAAAGAATGATACTTGCCGGTGCGAGATTCTTGAACTTTTAGTGTTGAGTGGTCGAAGTCTGGAAAATGTTTTACCAAAATATCAACTACAGCAACACGTAATTCTTCACCCGCATCGCCAATAAGTTTAATTGGATAATCCATCGGAAATACCCAAAGATGTTCTTGTAGTTCGCGAGATGGAGTGCGGTCTAACATAAGTTACCTCATGATTTGAAACGCCTGCATTATCGCAGGCGTTTATAGCTCTTTCTATTAAATGGGGCTTGGTTTTGAAATTTCAAGCTTTCAAAACTTAGTCATTTTCCAAGAAAGAACGTAAGTGTTCAGAACGAGAAGGGTGGCGCAATTTACGCAACGCCTTCGCTTCAATCTGACGAATACGTTCACGTGTTACGTCAAACTGCTTGCCCACTTCTTCTAATGTGTGATCGGTTGGCATATCAATACCAAAACGCATCTTCAATACTTTTGCTTCACGTTCAGTTAAGTTTTCAAGTACTTCGCGTGTTGCTTCTTTTAAGCCTTCTGAAGTCGCAGCATCAATTGGAGAAGTGATGTTTTGATCTTCAATGAAATCACCAAGATGCGAATCTTCATCATCACCAATAGGCGTTTCCATTGAAATCGGTTCTTTGGCAATTTTAAGTACCTTACGAACCTTAACTTCGTCCATTTCTAAACGTTCACCTAATTCTTCAGGTGTTGGTTCACGGCCCATTTCTTGTAACAATTGACGAGATACACGGTTGATCTTGTTAATCGTTTCAATCATATGCACAGGGATACGGATTGTACGAGCCTGATCGGCAATCGAACGGGTAATCGCCTGACGAATCCACCAAGTTGCATAAGTCGAGAATTTATAACCACGACGATATTCAAACTTGTCTACAGCTTTCATCAAACCAATGTTCCCTTCTTGAATCAAGTCAAGGAACTGTAAACCACGGTTGGTGTATTTCTTCGCAATCGAAATTACCAAACGAAGGTTGGCTTCTACCATTTCTTTCTTAGCACGGCGTGCTTTTGCTTCGCCAATCGCCATACGCTTAGAAATATCTTTAATTTCAGCAACGCTTAAATTAAGTTCTTTCTCAATATCTGCAATCTTTTGCTGGAATGCTAAAACATCCGGACGAACCTTTTCTAAATGCGCCTTGATCTCAGCAGGAGCTTTAGCAATCTGTTCATCTAACCAAGCTGGATTAGATTCTTGCTTAGGGAAAGAGGTACGGAATTGAGTACGATCCATACGGCCACGACGTACTGCATAACGCATAACTTCACGTTCGTTGGCACGAATTTGCTCATGTGTACCACGAATCATTTCAGAGATGATGTCAAATAAACGTGGGGTAAATTTAAACATCATAAACACAGTAGCTAAAGCTTCTAAAGCATCATCTGCTTCTGGGCTGTTACGACCATGTTTCTCAATAATAGCTTTGGTTTTAGTCCATGCTGCTTCAAGTTCATTAAAGCGAACTTTTGCAACTTCAGGATCTGGACCAGACTCGCCTTCAGAATCATCATCGCTTTCAGACTCTTCATCTTCTTCATCGTCGTCAAGCTTAACTTCTTTTGCTGGTGTTGCTGGCGTTTCTTCTTCCTCAAGTTCTGTTTCTTCTTCTAGAACTTCAGGAATATCTTCGTCAGTTTCTGGGTCAAGATAGCCAGATAAAATATCGGCAAGGCGACGTTCGCCAGTCAAGAAATCATTATATTCTTTTAATACAACTTCAACAGCATTTGGCCAATACGCAATTGAATTAAGGACATCACGAATCCCTTCTTCAATACGTTTTGCAATGCTGATTTCACCTTCACGGGTTAACAGTTCAACTGTACCCATTTCACGCATGTACATACGTACAGGGTCTGTCGTACGTCCAGGCTCATTTTCAACCGATGCAAGTACGGCAGCAGCTTCTTCTTCAGCAACTTCATCGGCTGTGTCAGTTGACTCACCGAACATGGTATCGTCAGATTCAGGTGCACGCTCGTGTACAGGAATACCAACGTCTTGAAGCATTTGAATAATGTCTTCAATCTGTTCGCTTTCAGTAATCGAGTCCGGCAGATGATCGTTAACCTCAGCGTAAGTTAAGTAACCTTGTTCTTTGCCTCGGCTAATCAGAGCCGCTACTTGAGAAGTAGGGGAATGCATATCGCTCATCTTTGCTTACTCTTCGTTGAATCTGTGGCAGTGAAAAACCGTGCATGATAGCACAATTTGCTTGAAATGTTTTGGCTTTGATCGGTAACCGTTAAATAAAAAATATCTTTGAATTCACGTCTGTTTTTTGAATATTGGGCTAAAATCATTTTTTTCAAGCTTAAATCATCGAAAAGATCATAGAATTTTTTCTTGATCAAAAAAATAGTTCAGTTTTATAAATACACAATTTTTCGGGTGAAAAAAAGTACAAATATGCAGTTTAATGAAAAAAATATAAATAAAACTTGACATGATTCTGTAAGAGAGATAAATAGCGCCTAGACCCATTCACATTTTTTCATTAGAGGTAGTTTTAGTGTCTTCTACAGATTTTGAACTAGATGATAACTACGGTGATGATGATGATGTCGGTTTTGATGAGTCATCAGGCAAAATCACTGCGAAAGAATCATTAGAAAAACGTAGATTAATCGATGATCTATTAGCTCAACGCCGTTTAGAGCGTGAGTTGAAAGATTTTGATTATGATTTAGACGATGATGATCTTGATGATGAAGACTAATCAAATCTGAATAGGGCATCGTCAGCTTAAATGCTATGCTATCGTAGATTTCTTTTTTATAGTCAGGTAACACAATGAGTGCGTTAGATTTAGACCAATTAAGTGAATATCTAGATGGAGACCACAATGAGTATGGTCTAGATTTCGCTGCAACTCATGGTTTTCTGTGTGCAATTGCAGTAGGCCCTCAGTTTGACCGTTGGTTAGATGAGCTATTTGATAATAACCATAAGAAGGTTCCTGCTGAAATTATTCAGCAAATCAAGGCGTGGTTAGAGTCAATTCGACAAGATTTAGCAAATGAAAATGGAATTGCATTTCCATTTGAAGTTGAAGAAGCTGATGTTGAATCTAGCTTAGGCGACTGGAGTGTGGGATTTGTTGATGCAATGTTCTTAAATGAAGAGGCATGGTTTGCTCCTGAACATGAAGAACAGTTAATTGATTTAACTTTACCAATGATGGTATTTAGTGGAATTGATGAAGAAGATCCACAGATGGAATCTTTCCGTCGCAATGGACAGCTAATGGATGAACTGGCAGAAGAAATTCCAGATAATTTGAATGAATTATACTTGATGTATCATACGCCAAATTAAGCTTTAAAAAAATTAAATAAATAACGTCCTTTCTAGGGCGTTTTTTATTGTAATAAATTTAATTTTATAAAGATAAAAAAGGCACTTAGAAATCTAAGTGCCTTTTGAAAACTGGTTATAGTGACTTATAATCGTTTGCGCTTTGCCGCTGCAATTTGTGACTGGCGCATACGGAAGCCAGCTTTTTGTTTTTCAGTCGTTTTGTCGATGCAATACACGCAAGAAACACCATGTTCATAACTTGTTAAAGCAGACTCTTCTGGCGTTAATGGCCAACCACAAGCATGACATTTAATATTTACGCCTTCTTCAACACCGTGAGTTACAGCAGTCCGGCCATCAAAAACAAAACATTCACCTTCCCATAAACTTTCCTCGGCAGGTGTTTCTTCTAAATATTTAAGGATGCCGCCTTTGAGGTGATAAACCTCTTGGAAGCCTTCTTGAAGAAGTAAAGAAGTTGATTTTTCACAGCGAATACCGCCTGTACAGAACATCGCAATTTTTTTGTCTTTATGCTGCTCTAGCTCTTTTTTAACATATTCTGGAAACTCGCGGAATGTCTCAGTTTTAGGGTCGATTGCACCTTTGAAAGTACCCGCCTTATATTCATAGTCATTACGCGTATCAATTAAAATTACATCATCACGTGCAATTAAATCATTCCATTCTTTTGGATCGAGATAGTGACCCACTAAATCGCGGGGTTTAACCTCAACACCTAAAGTCACAATCTCTTCTTTAAGTTTAATTTTCATTTTACGGAAAGGCTTGTCAGAACTATGGGATTCTTTGTATTCCATAGAGGCAAAACCTTCATTGAGTAAAAATTGATAGAGACTATCAATTGCTACGCGGTCGCCAGCAACAGTACCATTAATTCCTTCACCTGCTACAATCAGAGTTCCACAAAGGTTAATTGTTTTCACTAAGTCTAATAAGCGTTGTTGAAGATCGGCAGGATCTTGAACTTCTTTAAATTGATATAGTGCTGCAACAACCCAATCTGCGGTCGCTTGCTGTTCTACAGGTGCAAGCTGTTCTACAGTAGCGTTCATGGAAAACTCCAAATGTATTAAGATAGAAATTTAAGGCGCACATTTTAGCGCGAAAATTTGTAATAAGCGAGAAAACCATAAAAAGTATATGGTTTATTTAAGGAGTCTGTTTTGAGTAGTGATCATCGAACGCTCTCTCTCACCCCATGTGCAGGGCGTTGTTCAACAGTTTTTGGTGATCAGGTTTGCCGTGGTTGTCGTCGTTTTAACCATGAGGTGATTCAATGGAATACTTATACAGCAGAACAACGTTTGGCTGTATGGAAGCGTTTAGATGATCAATTGAATCAAATTCTAGTACCTATGTTGCCTCATGCAAATTTGCAGCATGTAGAAGGTTTTATTTTAAGTAAACGTGTTCGGTTGATGGAAGGAGCGAGCAAAGGTCGCAAACTTTATCATGCCTTGAAAATATGTGAGAAAAATAAGCATCTGGCAACAGAAAGTGGTTTAGGTATTTCAGAGTCTCAAGTTAAAATAATATGGGTTGAATTTGAAAGGCGCGTTTTAGCTTTGGCTAAAGCGAGTTATGAGTTGGCTTGGCTCCGAGCTGATGGAATTAGTCATCACTTATTAAGTGTGTTTGACGAAGAATAAGTTTGTAGATTGAATTGAATATACCTCAATAAAAAAGCTGCCAGAAGGCAGCTTTTTTTCATTAATTTTCTTTCGAATATTAACGTTTGATATCACGCTGAGTCGGACCAGTATAAAGCTGGCGAGGACGACCGATTTTGTATGGTGCACTGTGCATTTCTAACCAGTGGCTGATCCAGCCAACTGTACGTGCAAGAGCAAAGATTACCGTAAACATTTCTGTTGGGATACCAATCGCTTTAAGGATGATACCTGAGTAGAAGTCTACGTTAGGGTAAAGTTTACGTTCAACGAAGTACGGGTCGTTCAATGCAATGCGTTCAAGTTCCATAGCAAGCGCTAATTGAGGATCATTGATATTTAATGCCTCAAGAACTTCGTCACAAGTTTGTTTCATGACTTTAGCACGTGGGTCGAAGTTTTTGTACACACGGTGACCGAAGCCCATGAGTTTAACTTCTTTACGTTTTACTTTTTCCATGAACTCGGCAACGTTTTCTACACTACCGATTTCATCAAGCATTTTAAGCACTGCTTCGTTTGCACCACCGTGAGCAGGTCCCCAAAGTGCAGAAATACCTGAAGAGATACATGCGTATGGGTTTGCACCAGTAGAACCAGCAAGACGTACTGTAGACGTAGAAGCATTTTGTTCGTGATCAGCATGAAGCGTAAAGATACGGTCCATTGCGCGAGCAAGAACAGGATTTACTTTGTAATCACGGTCAGCAGGGGTAGCAAACATCATATGTAAGAAGTTTTCCGCGTAATTTAAGTCATTACGTGGATAGATGAATGGTTGACCTACTGTGTATTTGTAACTCCAAGCAGCAAGTGTTGGAATTTTTGCAATTAGACGAATCGCAGTGATCTCACGGTGATTGATGTCTTCAATGTCAAGGTTGTTGTGATAGAACGCAGATAATGCACCAACAACACCAACCATGATTGCCATAGGGTGAGCATCGCGACGGAAACCATTGAAGAAACGGCTAACTTGGTCGTGAACCATAGTATGAGCACGAACTTTGGCATCAAATTCTGTTTTTTGTTCAGCAGTTGGGAGCTCGCCATTTAATAATAAATAACAAGTTTCAAGATAGTCTGCTTGAGTCGCTAACTGATCAATTGGGTAACCGCGGTGTAATAAAATACCTTTGTCACCATCAATGAACGTAATTTTAGACTCGCATGCAGCTGTCGCCATAAAACCAGGATCGAAAGTAAAATGACCTTCTTTCAATATGCTGCTGACATCAATTACATCTGGACCTAAAGTGCCACTGTAGATTGGTAATCCAATTTCTTTGCCATCAAGATGTAATACGGCTTTTTTGCCATTTGCTTCAGACATTCAATAGATCTCCTGTCCTGGTGAATGTTGATCTGACCCGAAATCCTAATGTTCTCATGTGCGAATCAGACGGTGTCAAAATTTGCTATAAGATTAGTGAGTACTGAAATTTTGTCAATTATACTTATGGATAAAAAATGACGATCCCACAGAGAGTTAGTCATTCAGACCCGAGCAAAAAAAGTCAGTAAAATCACTGCATCGGGATCGTATAATAAGTCAATTCAACAAGAACGTGCAGAAAAAAAATGAAGGATGAGTACAATTGTAAGCAAATTTTTAAATTAAGATTAAAAATGACAAGTCGGTAGAAAATGCCAATCCAATTAAAAAAATCATAAAACTCATGGTGTAATTTCAAATTGCTAATCAAAAAAAACTCTATTTTTATTGAGTTGTGACAAAGAATATTGCTGTTTTTTTAAGTTTAATTGTATAAAAAATAGCTAATTGAACTGCATTAAAATAATAAAAACTCTTATTTCTAGTAAAAATTGCTTTCTCCAATGTATTTTAGGTTGACTGATTTGGGTTGAATATAAGTACGTTTACTTATTTGAATTGTAGCTTTTATTGAAAATATGAGGAGTTACTAACATTTTTCTATTTATATGATGAATTTATAACTTTATCTTTAGTCTAAAACTTACTTATTTAAAAGAAATTTCAGAAAAAATGAAATTAAATAAAAAGTTATTTTAAACAATAACATGATGGAACTATGTATACCTTTTTAATAGGGTTAATAGGGTGATATTATTGTGAATGATTCTTATTTAATTGTTTTTTGCTTAAATGGGAAAGTTGATTGTTTGTATTTTGATACTTCGCGTTTTATAATTCAGTGTCGTTTATAGGTTAGGCATGAGCTGTGCTTGCCTAACAATGCCAGCTTTCCTTGGAATTAATTCAACAAACTCCGGTCGGAGTTTCTACCTACAGGATGCCCGCTGTGAAAAGCAACAGACCTGTCAATTTGTCCATGGGTCAGGTGTTAGCGGTAAATTTACGCTCACCCGTGGCTATTGCATCAATTTTACACCGTTTATCAGGTGTCATCGTTTTCTTATTAGTACCAGTTCTATTATGGATTTTAGATAAATCATTATCTTCACCAGAAGGATTTGACTACGTTAAAAATGTCGTGTTTGGAAATATCCTTGTACGTTTTATCGTTTGGGTATTTGTAGCCGGCTTATTATTCCACTTTATTGCTGGAGTGAAGCACTTACTTGCAGATTTAGGTTTTGCTGAAGAACTGCAAAGTGGTCGTATTGCAGCGACAATTTCATTGATCTTATCTGTGGTAGCCATTATCGCAGCCTTTGTATGGATTATGTTCTAATGAAAAGTGCTACAGGTTTAACTGGTTCAGGTTCTCGTGATTGGTTTATCCAGCGTGTAAGTGCGGTTGTACTAGCAGCCTATACTGTTGTTCTTTTGGGTTGGATTCTCTGCAAAGGCGGATTTGACTATCAACAATGGGCTGGTTTCATGATGACATTACCAATGAAGATTTTTTCTTTATTGGCAATTTTATCGCTTATCGCACACGCATGGATTGGTATGTGGCAAGTTTTTACTGACTATGTCACTACTCGTCAAATGGGTCCTTCAGCGAAAGGTTTACGCCTTGTACTGACGACGGCTGTCATTATTGCAGTGTTTGTGTACGCAATCTGGGGTATCCAGATTTTCTGGGCGAATTGATAGGAAGACATCATGGGCGCGATAACCCCTAAAGAAGATTATTCAAATATTCAAAACCTCACTTTCGATGCAGTTATCGTTGGTGGTGGTGGTTCTGGTATGCGTGCATCTTACCAACTCGCTCAAGCGGGTTTGAAAGTTGCAGTACTGACTAAAGTTTTCCCGACACGTTCGCACACTGTAGCTGCTCAAGGTGGTATCGGTGCGTCGTTAGGTAATATGCAAGAAGATAACTGGCATTTCCATTTTTACGATACAGTAAAAGGTTCTGACTGGTTAGGTGACCAAGACGCAATTGAATTTATGTGTCGTGAAGCACCAAAAGTTGTGTATGAACTTGAACACATGGGTATGCCGTTTGACCGTAACGCGGACGGTACAATTTACCAACGTCCGTTCGGTGGTCACTCTGCTAACTATGGTGATAAACCAGTTCCACGTGCTTGTGCAGCTGCCGACCGTACAGGTCATGCATTATTGCACACGCTTTATCAAAGCAACGTGAAAATGGGCACTCAATTCTTCGTTGAGTGGATCGCTCTTGATTTGATCCGTAACGAAGCTGGTGATGTTCTTGGTGTAACAGCGATTGACCAAGAAACTGGTAACATTTCAGTATTCCAAGCAAAAGCGACATTATTTGCTACTGGTGGTGCTGGTCGTGTTTACCGTGCATCAACAAATGCTTATATCAACACTGGTGACGGTCTTGGTATGGCTGCTCGTGCTGGTATTCCATTGCAAGATATGGAGTTCTGGCAATTCCACCCAACGGGTGTTGCGGGCGCTGGTGTATTGTTGACTGAAGGTTGTCGTGGTGAAGGTGCAATCCTTCGTAATAAAGACGGCGAACCGTTCATGGAACGTTATGCACCGACTTTAAAAGACTTGGCTCCACGTGATTTCGTTTCACGTTCTATGGACCAAGAAATTAAAGAAGGTCGTGGTTGTGGTCCAAAAGGTGATTATATCTTACTTGATATGACTCACTTGGGTGCTGACACAATCATGAAGCGTTTACCATCTGTATTTGAGATTGGTAAAAAATTCGCGAACGTTGATATCACAAAAGAAGCGATTCCTGTAGTACCAACAATCCATTATCAAATGGGTGGTATTCCTACGAATATGCATGGTCAGGTGTGTTTACCTGAAGTGGGTACAGACAACTACACTAAACCTGTAAAAGGTTTCTATGCAATTGGCGAATGTTCTTGTGTATCAGTGCATGGTGCAAACCGTTTAGGTACTAACTCACTTCTTGACTTGGTTGTATTTGGTAAAGCTGCTGGTGAGCACATTATCGATTACGTAACTAAGCATCATGGTGATGAATATGCACCGCTTCCAACAGATGTATTGGGGCAAACATTAGCTCGTGTACGTAAGTTGGATGACTCAACTTCTGGTGAAAATGCTCAAGAAGTTGCTGATGCAATTCGTGATATCGTTCAAGATCACGCTGGTGTATTCCGTACTCAAGCATTGCTTGATAAGGGTGTAAAAGAGATTCTTGCTCTTGAGCCACGTGTGCGTAATATTCACTTGAAAGATAAATCTAGAGTATTTAACACTGCACGTGTTGAAGCACTTGAAGTTGAAAACTTGTATGAAGTTGCAAAAGCAACTCTGATTTCAGCTGCTGCGCGTAAAGAGTGTCGTGGTGCGCATACTGTAGTTGATTATGAATTACCAGCTGATCACCCAACTTATTCATACGGTCGCCGTGATGATGAGTGGATGAAACATACGTTATGGTATTCATCAGATAACCGTTTGGAATATAAGCCAGTGCGCTTCAAACCGTTGACTGTTGATGCAATTCCGCCAGCACCACGTACATTCTAATCGGGAGTATAAAGATGAGTAGAGGTACTCGTACATTCGAAATCTACCGCTATGATCCTGATAAGGATAAAGCGCCGTACATGCAAACTTTCAAGCTTGAATTGACTGATAAGCACCGTATGTTGCTTGATGCATTACTTGCATTGAAAGTTCAAGACGAAACGTTAACATTCCGTCGCTCTTGCCGTGAAGGTATTTGTGGTTCGGATGGTGTGAATATCAATGGTAAAAATGGTTTGGCTTGTTTAGAAAACCTGAATGATTTACCAGAGAAAATCGTAATTCGTCCATTACCAGGTTTGCCGGTGGTTAAAGATTTGGTTGTTGATATGAACCAATTCTATGATCAATATGACAAGATTCAGCCATTCTTGATCAATAACCAACCAGCTCCACCTAAAGAGCGTTTACAATCTCCAGAAGAGCGTGAACACTTAAATGGTTTGTATGAATGTATTCTTTGTGCATGTTGTTCAACTTCATGTCCATCATTCTGGTGGAACCCTGACAAGTTCTTGGGTCCTTCAGCATTGTTGAATGCATACCGTTTTATTATTGATTCTCGTGATACTGCTACTGCAGACCGTTTGTCTCGTCTTGACGATCCATTCAGTTTGTTCCGTTGTAAAGGTATTATGAACTGTGTGTCAGTATGTCCTAAGGGTCTAAATCCTACAAAAGCAATCGGTCACATCCGTAATATGCTATTAGATCAAGCGGGTTAATTCTGCACAAATAGAAAGCGCACATCCTTGATGTGCGTTTTTTTTTAACTTTATAATGTAAACTTTAGACTTTGGTCGAAAAAGATGAGGTTTTTATATATTGCACCATATATTAAAAGATAAAATCGCATATGTATTTCGCCAGTTTATAGGTGGTATGTGTCAAAAAAATCAATCGTTCGTTAAGAACATGATACGATTTGCCACAAAGTTATAGGTGAAAAAAGCGTATACTAGTGAAATTAATTTAAGTAGCACGATCTTAGATCTGTGCTTAATTTTTATGGTTAAAGTCATTTTAGAAAAGTTAATTTTAAAGTTAATTTTTCTAAAAAGATTTGCAAAAAATTGCTCGGTTTTAATCGAGTATAAGGTGAGTGATGATGCCATTGAGGGTGTTGTGATTCATTAATTACCTATGGAGTTTCCTCTCTAGGTAGTATGACGCCCCATGGTCTTAAAGACCTGTTGGGTAAGTAATGCCTTTTTTACCAATTTGGCATTATGCATCATGGGTGTGCTTAAAAGGCAGCCTGTAATATTTTTTGCAATAGGAAATGGGTCCACAAATGCAAGAAGTTGCTGACGCATTGCGTCTTGACACTGAACTTTCCGCTGATAGTGCAGCGTATATTGAAGAACTTTACGAGCAGTACCTGTCTTCCCCAACCTCTGTAGCTGAGGACTGGCGCCAATATTTCGATAAATATCCAAAGGGTGACCAACCACACGGCGCTGTGCGTGAGCAATTCCTATTACTAGGACGTAATGCTAATCGTGTTCAACCTGTTGTACAAAGTACGGTAAGTACTGAGCATGAACGTCGTCAAATTGGCGTTTTACAACTTATTGCTGCTTATCGTAATCGTGGACATCAAAAAGCTAAATTAGATCCATTAGGTCTTGCTAAGCGTGAAGATATTCCTGATTTAGATCTTTCAGCACATGGTTTAACCAAATCAGATTTAGACACAGTATTCAACACAGGCAATCTTGAGATTGGCAAAAGCGAAGCAACGCTTGCTGAAATGATTGAAGCAATGGAAGCAATCTATTGTGGTTCAATCGGTGTTGAATATATGCATATCGTGGATACAAAAGAAAAACGTTGGATTCAACAACGTCTTGAAAGTGTTCGTGGTCAGCTTAATTTTACAAATGATCAAAAGAAAGGGTTCTTGGAGCGTTTAACCGCTGCAGAAGGGCTTGAAAAATTCCTAGGTAATAAATACGTTGGTGCTAAACGCTTTGGTGTAGAAGGTGGTGAATCTTTTATTCCTATGGTGAATGAAATCATTCAACGTGCTGGTGCTGTTGGTTGTAAAGAAGTTGTTATTGGTATGCCACACCGTGGCCGTTTAAATCTTCTTGTTAATATTATGGGTAAAAACCCTGCAGACTTGTTTGGCGAGTTTGAAGGTAAAGCTATTCATAAGAAAGGTTCTGGCGACGTTAAATACCATCAAGGTTTCTCAAGTAATGTAATGACTCCAGGTGGCGAAGTTCACTTGGCATTAGCATTTAACCCATCTCACTTGGAAATCGTTGGTCCTGTAGTTGAGGGTTCTGTACGTGCACGTCAAGTGCGTCGTAGAGACATCGGCGGTGATGATGTATTACCAGTAATTGTTCATGGGGATGCTGCATTTGCAGGTCAAGGTGTGAACATGGAAACCTTCCAGATGTCACAAACTCGTGGCTATACGGTTGGTGGTACTGTACACATTATCGTGAACAACCAAGTTGGTTTTACAACTTCTGATCCACGTGATGCGCGTTCTACTGAATATTGTACTGACGTTGCAAAAATGATTCAGACGCCAATCTTCCATGTGAATGGCGATGATCCTGAAGCAGTAATCTTTGCTACTCAATTAGCACATGATTTCCGTCACGAATTCCGTAAAGATGTTGTGCTTGACTTGTTCTGTTACCGTCGTCGTGGTCATAACGAAGCAGATGAGCCATCTGGTACACAACCATTGATGTATCAAGTGATTGCTAAAAAAGCAACAACTCGTACACTCTATTCAGATCAGCTTGTTCAACAAAAAGTAATTGATCGTGCTGAAGCAGACCAAATGGTTGAAGATTACCGTGCAGATTTAGAAGCCGGAAACCATGTGGCAAATGCTTTAGTACTTGAACCAAATACGAAAATGTTTGTTGATTGGACGCCATATTTGGGCCATGACTACACAGACGATTGGGATACTTCATTTGACTTAAATCGCTTAAAAGAATTAGGCGAGGGCATGAGCAAACTTCCGGAAGGATTTGTTATGCAGCGTCAAGTGCAAAAAGTAATTGAAGATCGTGTGAAAATGCAAACTGGTGAAATTGCATTGAACTGGGGCGCTGCTGAAACTTTAGCTTACGCAACCTTGATCGATGAAGATTACCTTGTTCGTATTACTGGTGAAGACGTTGGGCGTGGTACATTCTCACACCGTCATGCAAAATTGCATAATCAGGTAGATGGTTCAACATATATTCCACTTTGCAATGTCAAAGAAAACCAGCCTCGTTTTGCAATTTACGATTCTTTATTATCTGAAGAAGCTGTTCTTGCATTTGAATATGGTTATGCAACTACAATTCCTAAGAGCTTAATTATTTGGGAAGCACAATTTGGTGACTTCGTAAACTGTGCTCAGGTTGTAATTGACCAGTTTATTGCTTCTGGCGAGACTAAGTGGGAACGTGTTTGTGGTTTGACAATGTTGTTACCTCACGGTTTCGAAGGTCAAGGCCCAGAGCATTCGTCAGCTCGTTTAGAACGTTTCTTACAGTTATGTGCTGAAGATAACATGCAAGTGATCACTCCAACGACACCTGCACAGATTTTCCATGCATTACGTCGTCAAGCTGTACGCCCAATTCGTAAGCCATTGATCGTGATGTCACCGAAATCTTTACTTCGTCATAAACTTGCTACTTCTACTTTAGAAGAGCTTGCAAATGGTTCATTCCAGACTGTAATTGACGAAATCGATCAAATTAACAAGTCAGATGTAACTCGTCTTGTACTTTGTGGCGGTAAAGTTTATTACGACTTACTCGAAAAACGTCGTGAACAAAACTTAACTAACGTCGCAATCGTACGTATTGAACAGTTATATCCGTATCCAGAACAACGTCTTGCGGAAATCTTGGCTGCATATCCAAACGTGAAAGAACTTGTTTGGACACAAGAAGAGCCGAAGAACCAAGGCGCTTGGTTATTTATCGCACCTCGTTTATACGACGATATCTTAAAATCTGGCAAACAAATCCGTATCAGTTTTGCAGGTCGTGAAGCTTCTGCTGCACCAGCTTGTGGCTCACCGTACTTGCATGCAAAACAACAAGCTCAGCTAATTAATGATGCATTGGCAATCGAAGCTGAACAATCAGGAGATTCTCAATAATGGCAACCGAAATTAAAGCACCGGTATTCCCAGAGTCTGTTGCAGATGGAACCATCGCAACTTGGCACAAAAAGGTGGGTGAACCTGTATCACGTGATGAAGTAATCTGTGATATTGAAACCGACAAAGTTGTTTTAGAAGTGGTTGCTCCTGCAGATGGTAGCTTAGTTGCAATCATTAAAGGTGAAGGCGATACAGTTCTTTCTGACGAAGTGATTGCTCAGTTTGAAGCTGGTGCTGGTGCAGCGGCTGCTCCTGCAGTAGAGCAAGCAGTTGCTCAAACTCAAGCTGGTGCAGCTCCTGTTGTTGAGCGCACTGAAGCTGTATCTGGTCAAGCTCCTGCAGTTCGTAAAGCTTTGTCTGAAACTGGTATTGCTGCTGCTGACGTACAAGGTACTGGTCGCGGTGGTCGTATCACTAAAGAAGATGTGGCAAACCATCAAACTAAACCAGCTGCTAACGTTACTCCGTTAAGCGTAGCTGTTGGTGAGCGTATCGAAAAACGCGTTCCAATGACTCGTTTACGTAAGCGTGTAGCTGAGCGTCTTCTTTCTGCAACTCAAGAAACTGCAATGTTAACTACATTTAACGAAGTTAACATGAAGCCAATCATGGAATTGCGTAAGCAATATAAAGATGCGTTTGAAAAACGCCATGGTGCTCGTTTAGGCTTCATGTCATTCTTTGTTAAAGCTGTAACTGAAGCACTTAAGCGCTATCCTGCGGTAAATGCTTCAATTGATGGCGATGATATTGTTTATCACGGTTACTATGACATCGGTGTTGCAGTATCTTCTGATCGTGGTCTTGTTGTTCCAGTATTACGTGATACTGATCGTATGAGCTATGCAGAAGTTGAAGCAGGTATTGGTGCTTATGCTGCTAAAGCGCGCGATGGTAAATTATCTATCGAAGAAATGACTGGTGGTACTTTCACTATCACTAATGGTGGTACTTTCGGTTCATTACTTTCAACTCCAATTTTGAATCAGCCGCAAACTGGTATCTTGGGTATGCACAAAATCCAAGAGCGTCCTATGGCTGTAAATGGTCAAGTTGAAATCTTGCCAATGATGTATTTAGCACTTTCTTATGACCACCGTATGATCGATGGTAAAGAAGCAGTAGGTTTCTTGGTAGCAATCAAAGAATTGTTAGAAGAACCAGCTAAACTCATCCTTGATCTTTAATTTCTTCGAATAATATTACCGAGATAGAGCGATCCTCTATCTCGGACCATGGAGATAAACAATGTCTCAACAATTTGATCTTGTTGTTATTGGCGGTGGTCCTGGTGGTTATGAAGCTGCAATTCGTGCTGCTCAACTAGGCTTTAAAGTCGCTTGTATCGAAAAACGTATTCACAACGGTAAGCCATCTTTAGGTGGTACATGCTTAAACGTAGGTTGTATTCCTTCTAAAGCATTACTTGACTCTTCACATCGTTATGAAGATACAGTGCATCATTTAGCTGATCACGGTATTACTACAGGTGAAGTGAATTTTGATCTTGCTAAGCTTCTTGCTCGTAAAGACAAAGTTGTTGACCAATTAACTGGCGGTGTCGATCAATTGCTTAAAGGCAATGGTATTGGGTGGTTAAAAGGTACTGGTAAATTACTTGCTGGTAAAAAAGTTGAGTTTGTTTCACACGAAGGTGAGACTCAAGTTTTAGAACCTAAATATGTGATTCTTGCATCTGGTTCTGTACCTGTAAATATTCCAGTAGCTCCTGTAGATCAAGATATTATTGTTGATTCAACTGGCGCATTGAACTTCCCAGAAGTACCTAAACGTTTAGGTGTTATTGGTGCTGGTGTAATCGGTTTAGAGCTTGGTTCTGTTTGGCGTCGTCTTGGTTCTGAAGTTGTTGTATTTGAAGCAATGGATGCATTTTTACCAATGGCTGATAAAGCTTTGGCAAAAGACTACCAAAAACTTTTAACTAAGCAAGGTCTTGATATTCGTATTGGCGCTAAAGTTGCTGGTACTGAAGTTAATGGTCGTGAAGTGACTGTTAAATACACTCAAGGTGGCGAAGAAAAAACTCAGACTTTTGATAAATTAATCGTTTGTGTAGGCCGTAAAGCTTATGCAGAAGGTTTATTGGCTGATGATTCAGGCATTAAATTGACTGAACGTGGTCTTGTTGAAGTAAATGATTACTGTGCAACTTCTGTAGAAGGTGTATATGCAATTGGTGACTTAGTTCGTGGTCCAATGCTTGCTCATAAAGCAATGGAAGAAGGTGTAATGGCTGTTGAGCGTATTCACGGTCATGCAGCTCAAGTGAACTATGACACAATCATTTCTGTTATCTATACACATCCGGAAGCGGCATGGGTTGGTTTAACTGAAGAACAAGCTAAAGAAAAAGGTCATGAAGTTAAAACTGGTCAATTCGGTTTTGCTGTAAATGGTCGTGCTTTAGCTGCGGGTGAAGGTGCTGGTTTCGTTAAGTTCGTTGCTGATGCAAAAACTGACCGTTTATTAGGTATGCATGTCATTGGACCTGCTGCATCTGATATCGTACACCAAGGTATGATCGCACTTGAATTTGTATCTTCTGTTGAAGATCTTCAGTTAATGACATTTGGTCATCCAACATTCTCTGAAGTTGTTCATGAAGCTGCACTTGCTGTAGATGGTCGTGCAATTCACGCGATTCAACGTAAGCGTAAATAAAATAAAGAGCGGTTCTCCGCTCTTTTTCACATTTGATGGTGTGATTAAAAAAACATCAAGGTGATAGAGTAGACAGCAATTTGCATATACAACATGAGAATGTTGTGCAAATTGAAGACAACAAACAAAGTTAAGTAGGTAACTAAATGAACTTACATGAGTATCAAGCTAAAGCGTTATTGAAAGAATATGGTATGCCGGTACAAGAAGGTATCTTGGCAACCAATGCAGACGAAGCAGTTGCTGCATTCGAACAGCTTGGTGGTAAATTTGCGGTAATGAAAGCGCAAGTTCATGCTGGTGGTCGTGGTAAGGCTGGTGGCGTTAAAGTTGCAAAATCTAAAGAAGATGTTATCGAGTTTGCAAATAACATTATTGGTACTCGTCTTGTAACGTATCAAACTGATGCAAATGGTCAACCAGTAAACAGCATTATTGTTGCTGAAGACGTATACCCAGTTGAGCGTGAGCTTTACTTGGGCGCGGTTGTAGACCGTTCTAGCCGTCGTATTACTTTCATGGCTTCTACAGAAGGTGGTGTAGAAATCGAGAAAGTTGCAGAAGAAACTCCAGAAAAAATTATCAAAGTTGAAGTTGATCCATTAGTTGGCTTACAACCATTCCAAGCGCGTGAAGTTGCGTTTGCTTTAGGTTTGAAAGACAAGCAAATCAGCCAGTTTGTTAAAATTATGGCTGCTGCTTACCAAGCATTTGTTGAAAATGACTTTGCATTATTTGAAATTAACCCACTTTCAGTTCGTGAAAATGGCGATATTTTATGTGTAGATGCAAAAGTTGGTATCGACTCTAACGCGCTTTATCGTTTACCTAAAGTTGCTGCTTTACGTGATAAATCTCAAGAGAATGAGCGTGAGTTAAAAGCATCTGAATTTGATCTTAACTATGTTGCTTTAGAAGGTAACATTGGTTGTATGGTTAACGGTGCTGGTCTTGCAATGGCAACTATGGACATCATTAAACTTTATGGTGGTCAGCCTGCAAACTTCCTTGACGTTGGTGGCGGTGCAACTAAAGAGCGCGTAATCGAAGCGTTCAAAATCATCCTTGCTGATACATCTGTACAAGGTGTTTTAATTAACATCTTCGGCGGTATCGTACGTTGTGACATGATTGCTGAAGCAATTATTGCAGCGGTTCAAGAAGTAAACGTAACTGTTCCAGTTGTTGTTCGTTTAGAAGGTAACAACGCTGAGTTAGGTGCTAAATTACTTGATGAATCTGGTTTGAAATTAATTTCTGCAAACGGCTTGTCTGATGCTGCAGAAAAAGTTGTAGCTGCAGTTAAAGCGTAAGGGGAGTATCAATCATGAGCGTATTAATTAATAAAGACACTAAAGTATTGGTACAAGGTTTTACTGGTAAAAACGGTACTTTCCACTCTGCACAAGCTTTAGACTACGGTACAAAAGTTGTTGGTGGTGTTACTCCAGGTAAAGGTGGTACTACTCACCTTGACTTGCCAGTATTCAACACAATGAAAGAAGCTGTACGTGAAACAAATGCAGATGCATCTGTAATTTATGTACCAGCTCCATTCGTTTTAGATTCTATCGTTGAAGCGGTTGATTCAGGTGTTGGTCTAATCGTTGTGATCACTGAAGGTGTTCCAACAATCGACATGCTTAAAGCTAAACGCTACTTAGAAACTAACGGTAACGGTACTCGTTTAGTTGGTCCTAACTGCCCAGGCGTGATCACTCCAGGTGAATGTAAGATTGGTATTATGCCTGGTCACATTCACCAACCAGGTCGTATTGGTATCATCTCACGTTCAGGTACATTGACTTATGAAGCTGTTGCTCAAACAACTAAGCTTGGTTTAGGTCAGTCTACTTGTATCGGTATTGGTGGTGACCCAATCCCAGGTATGAACCAAATCGAAGCTCTTCAATTGTTCCAAGACGATCCAGATACTGATGCAATCATCATGATCGGTGAGATCGGTGGTACAGCGGAAGAAGAAGCTGCTGAATTCATCAAATCTAACGTGACTAAGCCTGTAGTAGGTTACATTGCTGGTGTAACTGCACCTAAAGGTAAGCGTATGGGTCACGCTGGTGCGATCATTTCTGGTGGTCAAGGTACTGCTGAAGAGAAATTCGCTGCATTTGAACGCGCGGGAATGGCTTACACTCGTAGCCCAGCTGAGCTTGGTTCAACAATGTTGCAAGTTCTAAAAGAGAAAGGTTTAGCTTAATCGCTTTATCTTGAATCTTAAAAAACACCGCATCTGAAAATGATGCGGTGTTTTTTTATCTATTAAATAAAATAAGTAATCAAAAAATAAAATTTCTAAAGAAAACAAAATATTTAAGCAAAAAAATACGCAATGATTGGGGTTATCATTGCGTAGAACAACGAATCTGTAAAAACAGTTTCGGTTTAAGGAGAAATGTCGTGAGGTTCATATGATGTAACCTACATAATGAATAATATAGATAGTTAAGAAATTCTTCATCGCTATTAGCGTTAATAAGTGTTACTTCACGTTAATAGGGTAAAAGCATGTGAATAACAATGGACACATTAGTAATTCTAAAAAGTTAATGTGATGGATTAAATAAGTATAAAAAAAGCCCCGAAGGGCTTTTAGTTTTTAAAAAGATTAGAATTTAAATAATCCTAAACCGTCTTTAACTTCATCTAAGGTTTGTTGAGTGATAAGACGGCATTTATCTGTGCCTTGGCGTAAAACATCCATAATGTAGTCAGGATCTTTAGCAAGTTCTTCGCGACGTTCACGAATAGGTGTGATTAGCTCTTTTAAAACACCTTCAAGACGTTTTTTAACTGTTCCATCACCTAGACCGCCACGACGATAATGTGCTTTTAATTCTTCAACTTCTTCTTTATTTGTATCAAATGCATCTAGGTAGGTAAATACAATGTTTCCTTCAACCTGACCTGGATCTTCAATACGAAGATGATTTGGGTCTGTATACATTGCATTTACAGCTTTCTTGATGTCTTTATCAGAAGCATTTAAAACAATAGTATTGCCTAATGATTTAGACATTTTTGCCTTACCATCAAAACCAGGCAAACGTGCCATATTTGAAAGTAAAGCTTTACATTCAGGTAAAAGATCTTGACCCATTTGACGGTTGATTCGACGTACAATTTCATTAGTTTGTTCAATCATTGGGATCTGATCTTCACCCACTGGAACCACCGTTGCTTTGAAAGCAGTAATGTCAGCTGCTTGTGCAACAGGGTAGCAGAGGAAACCAGCCGGAATATCACGCTCGAAACCACGCATTTGAATTTCAGACTTAATGGTCGGGTTACGTTCTAAGCGTGCAACCGTCACGAAGTTAAGATAGAGCATGGTGAGCTCATTCAGTGCTGGCAAGCATGATTGAACACAAATTGTGGTTTTGGTTGGATCAATACCTACAGCTAAATAATCTAGAGCAACTTCTAGAATATTGCGACGGACTTTATCTGGGTTATCTGCATTGTCTGTTAATGCTTGCGCATCTGCCAATAAGAGATGTTGATGATGGCTATCCTGTAAACCTACACGAGAACGCAAAGAACCGACAAAATGCCCAAGATGAAGTTGTCCGGTTGGGCGGTCGCCTGTCAAAATAATTGGACGCTGATCAACATTACTCATTATTTATTCCACTATCGTATTGGCTTAATCAGGGATAGTAAGCCCTGTAATATAAAAGATTGGCATTATTGTACGGGAAATAAAAAAATTTCGTCAGCAATTGGTTAAACTTTCTTAAAATAATAATGTGAATTTATTCAGTAAAATTACAGAAATTGGAAAGTTTCATCTTACAATAGCCAGATAAATACAAACTTGGATAAGAAATGGCAAGTGGCTTACTTTTATTACTAGATGATATTGCAACAATTTTAGATGATGTCGCTTTAATGAGCAAAATGGCAGCAAAGAAAACTGCTGGTGTTTTGGGTGATGATTTGGCTTTAAATGCTCAGCAAGTAACAGGCGTACGTGCAGATCGTGAATTACCTATTGTGTGGAAAGTCGCGAAAGGTTCTTTAGTTAATAAACTTATTTTAGTGCCTTTAGCATTATTAATTAGTATTATTGCTCCTTGGCTGATTAACCCGTTATTGATGCTAGGTGGTTTATTTTTATGTTATGAAGGCGTGGAAAAAGTTCTTCATACGATTATGCATAGAAAAGCTTCGACCTCTGAGGAAGCAGAAAAAGAATTTAATAATGAAGAGTTAGATCTGGCAACTTTTGAAAAAGAGAAAGTAAAAGGAGCTATTCGAACAGATTTTATTTTATCAGCTGAAATTGTTGTTATTTCCTTAGGGACGGTGGCTACTGCTACGTTAGTGACTAAAGTAAGTGTACTCAGCATTATTGCAGTTGTGATGACACTTGGCGTTTATGGCTTGGTTGGTGTGATTGTTAAGATTGATGATTTGGGATTATATTTAACAAAACAAGCTGCTTCTTTTAAGCAATCTTTGGGACGTGGTTTACTTGCTTTTGCTCCTCTTTTAATGAAGCTACTTTCTATTGTTGGAACTATTGCAATGTTTTTAGTAGGTGGAGGGATTATTAACCATACGATTCCTTTACTTCATCATATTACTGAAGATACGGTTGATCATGTAGAAACTATACCTGCTGTAGGAAATATTATTGGTGCTTTAACACCGACATTAATGAACTTTGCGATTGGAATGATTGCTGGTGCAGTTGTGTTGCTTGTGGTGAGTTTAATACAGAAAATGTGGCCAAAAGCTTCTGATTAATCAGGCCATTTGAAAAGAAGAGGGAAGTTATGCGTTGGAGAGATCGTAGAGTCAGTACCAATGTTGAGGACCGTCGAGGTGGGGGCGGTGTTAAAGCAGGTGGTATTAGTATTATTGGTTTGGTCGTAGCATTTGTCGCATGGAAATTTTTTGGCGTTGATCCACAAATGGCTTATCAGGCAACGCAGCAAGTTACTGCTTCACAACAGTCAAATTCAACTGCACCAGAAAGTTTAACACCTGAGCAAAAAGAAGCATCAGATTTTGTTGGAACTGTATTGGCTGATACAGAAGATACGTGGACACCTATATTTAAACAGTTAGGAAAAACTTATACGCCGCCAAAGTTGGTTTTATTTAGTGGAATGACTCGTTCAGGTTGTGGTACTGCTCAATCTGCAATGGGACCATTTTATTGTCCTGCAGATCAAAAGGTCTATATTGATACTGAATTCTTTAAAGATATGCGTGAGCAAATGGGTATATCGGGTGAGCAAAATAAATCAGAGCTTTCTCGTCAAGATCAGGCAGGGGATTTTGCCCAAGCCTATGTTGTCGCTCATGAAGTAGGCCATCATGTTCAAACGTTGCTTGGTATTTCTTCGCAAGTGCAACAAGCTCGTGCACAAGCCAGTCAAAGAGAAGGTAACCAGCTATCTGTTCGCCAAGAATTACAAGCTGACTGTTTAGCGGGTATATGGGCAAATCATAATCAACAACGTACTCAGTTTTTAGAATCCGGAGATGTTGAAGAAGCGATGGATGCAGCTCAAAAAATTGGCGATGATTATTTACAGAAACGTTCGACTGGACAAGTTGTGCCTGATAGCTTTACCCATGGTACGAGTGAGCAGCGGATGCATTGGTTTCAAGTGGGCTTAAAGTCTGGTGATATCAATCAATGTGATACTTTTAATAATTCAATCTAAACCTACAAGGATGAGCTTGTTAAAAGTAACGATTAACCAAGCTCATCCTTTTGACTATAAATAATGTTAAGAAATTTAACAGATCGATAGATTGTTCATTTAATTCGTTAAACTTGCATCCGAATTTTCATTTTTTATGATCATGGCATTATTAATGCCTACATTTTGTTTAGTTTGGTCGACCTAGCAAAATTTTCTTATTTGGTCGTTGACCCAGAAGAAGGGTATTCATGGGTAATTTTTTTCTACTACAAGCATTTACTGTGGTTTTTGCACTATCAATAGCAACCACGATTTTTAATAAACGTATTTTGGGTTTCCCTCAAGCCATTGGTGTTCCTTTGGTTTCGGCAATTTTTGTCTTTATCTTACAGTGGGGGGCTAGCCTCCTAAACGGTAATCAGTTTATTACCATTAATATTCATAATATTGAAGAAGCGGTACGTCATATCGATTTTTATGATTTTTTAATTAATGGCGTGATCTGCTTTATTCTAACTTCTTCCGCACTTAAATTTAAGATTTCAGATTTAAGAAGTTACTGGAAACAAATTAGTATTTTGGCCACCATTGCCTTAGTAATTTGCGCCGTTTTATTTGGTGGCTTGCTTTATGGGTTCCAATTGCTTGTTGGATACCATGTACCGATTTTAGTGTTATTACTCTTGGGTGCAGCTTTAGGGGCAACCGATCCGATCGGAATCAAAGGTGTACTGAGTTCAATTCGTGCACCACATCATCTAATTGTTAAACTAGAAGGAGAGTCATTATTTAATGATGCGATGTGTATTGCATTATTCATGACTCTATTGAACGTTTTACAAGGCGAACATTTCTCATTGATGGCTACTTTGGAAGCTTTGCTCTATGAGATTGTTGTCGCTGTTGGTATTGGTTGGGCTTTTGGGGTAGGGGTGTTACGTCTATTACGTGGTAAACACGAAATGGAATCTCTCATTTTAACTACAGCTTTACTTGCGAGTGGAGCATATCTAGTTGCACTTTTTGCTCATGCATCTGCACCAATTGCCTGTGTAATTGGCGGTTTAATCGTTGGTAATAAGTGGAAAGAAATACGTGAAGAACGAGAGATTCAGGAAGTTAATCATTTCTGGCATACGGTAGAAGGTATTATCAATTCGTTCCTGTTTACCTTAATTGGACTTGAGTTATTTATCCTTGATTTAAACTTTAGCCTGATTTTAGGCGGTATTGTTGCGTTCTTTATTCTTCATATCTCTCGTTTTGCAGCCAACTTTATGGCTTTTGCCTTTTTCCCGAACATGCGGAAAATGAAAAGTTATAATGGTAGCCTGACCATTTTATCTTGGGGTGGAGTGCGAGGGGGGATTTCACTTGCATTGATTTTGGCGGTTGCCAATATCCCGGCGCTGAGTCCTTATAGTAGTATCTTGATTGGTTATACATTTATCAGTGTATTGTTATCCGGCATAGTCTGTGGTCTTGGTTTACCAGCTGTCATGAATGCTTTTTATTATAACCCTAATGAAGAAACGGAAGGTCTAAAAGGATTCTATCAAAGGCTATGTCATAAAATGAATCGAAGAGGGTTTCAGTATGTCGTAGGTGAAGATGCCTTAGGCAGAGAAACGATTACAGTTTTTAATCCTGATATTCTTGTAGACCAAAAAACTGAAGATGGTATTGCGACTATGCATGACCCAAATAAGTTACAAGAAGTAAAACGTTTTGAGAGTCCAGATAATTTTTAAATAAACATTAAAAATGTTTTTAATTTAAATTAAAAAAATAAGGCTTTAGTGTAATAGTAAAATATTAACTAGAGCCATTTCTTTTCT
>NZ_JADVKT010000007.1 GCF_016508255.1 Acinetobacter calcoaceticus
TATAGATTCAAAATCAGATTTGCATATTAACCATGTTGTATGAATATAATGATGAAGTTTCTTATTTTTAGGTGTTTACGTGAAAATTAACTCCTTCTCTTCAATACCTGAGGATAATGAAGAACTTTCTCTCCCTGAATTAGTCTATTGGGCTTCTTTGGGGGACCTAGATCAGGTAGAGCAATTGCTTTTAGAAGGGCAAGATCCCAATCAGGCAGATGATGAAGGCTATAGTGCTTTGCAAGCAGCTGCTGAAAATGATCATTTAGAGATAGTTAAACTCTTGGTAGCAAAAGGTGCTCAAGTCGCTTATAAAAGCGAATATACAGCACTACAGCTTGCAGAAATGGCTAGTAATATGGACGTAGTAAATTATTTAAAAAGCTTATAAAAAATAAAAGGCCTCTTATTTTAATGGTAGGAGGCCTTTTAAAAATTTAAGATAAATGATATTTCTGTAGTTTCTCAACAATTGATTGAAGTCCTTTTACTTCAAATTCATTAGCTTCGAATTTTTCATCTTTATTGCGTTTAAAGATATCTCGTATCTCTATTACAGCATTTGGATCAATGATACTTAAGCTTGAGGTGACTTGACGTATTTGGCTGATAGAGCGAGAACCATTTGTTGAACCATAGCCAATAAATGCAGCAGGTTTATCGCTCCATTCTTTACCCACATAGTCGAGAGCATTTTTTAACGCTGGACTATAACCATGGTTGTATTCTGGGCTAATAAAGATAAATGCATCAGCTTGAGCAATTTTATCTGCCCATTCTTGTTGCTTAGGTTGATCATAAATTCCGGTAGCGGGTGGGTGAGATCCTGAAAATAGAGGTAAATCCCATTCTTTTAAGTCGACTACTTCGGTTCGGAAATTATTTAGACCCAATGTTGGAATTGTGGATTCTAGCCAATTGGCAATTTTAATTGCTGTACGTCCTTCACGAACACTTCCGACGATAATATAGACCAGCATGTATTTGTCCTGAGATTTTTATATCTATAACTTAATTCATTATATGTGAGGGTGAGAACATAGAATTTGTAAGGATTCTTATTATTAGATAAATCTTACTTAGAACACTGAATAATAAAAAGCCCTCTAAAAGAGGGCTTTTTATTTACATGAGTTTAATGCCTTGTTGGCCTTCGGGAGTTACCTTAAATATTTCTACTTCAAAGGTAATGTTCTTCCCAGCTAAAGGGTGATTAAAATCAATTTCTGTAATGTCATCATTAACCGACTTCACTACACCAAATAAAGTTGTTTTTGCCTTATCTTCAAACTCAATCATATGACCAGGAATAGGGCGTTGTTCAAACTTAACAGTATCGAAAGTTTGAATATTTTCTGGATTCCACGGACCAAATGCATCTTCTGGTGGAAGATGCACTGTACGACGGTCCCCTGCACGTAAACCAAATAATGCTTTTTCAAACCCCGGTAAAAGGTTTCCATCACCAATGGTCAGGCTAACAGGTTCTTCACGATTACGTGTGTTATCGATTTCTACACCATTTTCAATGGCGACAGAAAAGTGTAGGTCGACTTTAGAGCCGTCTGTAATACGAATTTCTTCGTTAGGTTGAATAATTTCGGTCATATTATGCATCCGAATTTTGGTTGCGTTGCTTCTCAAGGAAGAATGTATCGATGAGTAGCAAGATGGTACCTAAGGTAATGGCACTGTCCGCAATATTAAAAGCTGGAAAGTGATGATTTTGGTAATAAACATGGATGAAATCGACGACATATCCTAAAGTAATGCGGTCAATTAAATTGCCTAGTGCTCCACCTAAAATTAAAGCGATAGCTACAGGTAGTACCACCATTTTTTTAGGCATACGAAGCAACCAAAATACAAAAAGGACTGAAACTAAGCCTGCTAAAGATGTGAAGAAATAGCGTTGCCATCCTCCTGCATCAGATAAAAAGCTAAAGGCTGCACCATAGTTATGTAAGAGTGTCCAGTTTAAAAATGGAAGCACAGGCACTGGATCTGCATAATTCAGATGTGTACTTGCAATCCATTTTGTCCATTGATCCAAGACAATGGCAAGGACAGAAAGTCCGAGCCAAAGTAGGTTGTGTGGATAAAACTGGAATAAGCCTTTTTTAGCTTGTGAATTAGGCATATTTTCTCACTTCGCCACGACCAGTGACGTTCACAATACAACGACCACATAAACCAGGATGATCGGCATGTGTATTTACATCTGGAAGGACATGCCAGCAACGTGCGCATTTTTCACCTTCAGCTGCAGATATTTGTACACGTAAGCCTTCCATTTCAGTTGCTTCACCTTGTTCAGCAAACGGATGTACTACTACTTCTGAAGTAATAAGAACAAAACGGAGTTCATCAGCCAGTTGGTTTAAAACTGTTTGTAATGATTCATTTGCCCAAAGTTCAACTTTGGCTGAAAGATTACTGCCGACAAGTTTAGCGTTACGAGCTGCTTCAATCTGTTTATTTACTGCAGATTTTACGCTAATCAATGTTTGCCAATCTTCCTCAGAAAGCAAGTTTGCTTTTGATGAAACAGGTAGGTCATACCATTCTGAAGTAAATACATACTTTTCAGTTTGTTCTGGAATCAATGGCCAAGCTTCTTGAGCGGTAAAGCTTAAGATCGGGCTCATCCAACGAATAAATGCTTGAACAATATGGTAAAGCGCTGTTTGTGCAGAACGGCGTGCCTGAGAATCAGCTTTAGTGGTGTACTGACGATCTTTGATGATGTCTAGGTAGAAACCACCTAAGTCATTAATACAAAAGCTTGTTAACGCACTACATACCACATGGAAGTTCATTTCTTCATAGGCAGTGATAATCGTTTGTTGTACTTCATTCGCACGCTGCAAGATGTATTGATCAAGAGCGATGAGATCATCTACTGCTAGAGCATCTGTGCTTGGTTTAAAACCATTTAAGTTAGCAAGCAAGAAGCGTAGGGTATTACGAATACGACGATAGCTATCACTTACACGGCTAAAGATTTCTTTTGATGCTGCAATTTCATAGCGATAGTCGCTAGAAGCTACATACAAACGTAAACCATCAGCACCAAGCTGTTTGATGATTTCTTCAAGCGGAATATAGTTGCCTAAAGATTTTGACAGCTTACGACCGTTTTCATCAACCGTAAAACCATGTGTTAGCAATGCTTTATATGGCGCACGATTATGAATTGCCATAGAGGTTAATAAAGAAGACTGGAACCAGCCACGGTGTTGGTCTGAACCTTCTAAATATAAGTCAGCAGGGCTTTCTAAATCTTCACGTTGTTCAAGTACAGCGTAATGTGTTGTGCCAGAGTCGAACCATACATCGAGGGTATCGCGAATAGCATTATATTGTTCAGCATCTTCACCGATAAAGTCTTTCGCTTCACGTTTAAACCATGCCTCAATACCTTCTTGTTCGATAAGTTTAGCAACTTCTTCGATTAATTCAGGTGTACGCGGGTGTAATTCATTCGTATCTTTATGAACGAAAAATGGAATTGGCACACCCCAAGTACGTTGACGTGAGATACACCAATCTGGGCGTCCCTCAATCATTGATTCGATACGATTTTTACCCCAGTTCGGGACAAATTCAATATCGTTTTCAATCGCATTAATGGCACCTTCACGTAAACCCTTTTGATCCATGCTAATAAACCATTGTGGTGTTGCACGGAAAATAATAGGAGTTTTATGACGCCAGCAGTGCGGATAGCTGTGTTTGATTGGTTGATGCGCCCATAAACGGCCCATAGCACCCAAAGCTTCGATAATTTTTGGATTGGCTTTATAGATGTGTTCACCAGCAAAGATTGGCGCAGTTGGTAAATAAACACCGTTACCACCCACTGGGTTATCTACGGTAAGGTTATATTGAAGACCAACTTTATAATCGTCTGCACCATGGCCAGGAGCTGTATGTACTGCCCCAGTACCGCTTGTTGCGATAACGTGTTCACCTAAAATCACTGGAACTTGACGCTCAGTGAGTAGTGGGTGTTGTAATGTGAGGTTTTCAAGCTTGCTACCAGTAAAGTCTGCTAAAACTACTGGATTTTCAAGTTTATAGCGCTCAATTGCTGAAGCCACTAAGTCTTTAGCAAGAATGAAGTTTTGCTTACCGCGCTCTGTAGTTACTTGTACCAATTGATATTCAATTTCGGCATGTAAAGCAACCGCTTGGTTAGCAGGCAATGTCCATGGTGTCGTTGTCCAGATCACAATATCAGTTGGATCTTGAACGTCTACATTTAGACGGGCACTTAAATCTTTTAGATCTACAACACCAAAACCAACGTCGATTGCATCAGATTTTTTATCTTCATATTCAACTTCAGCTTCAGCAAGTGCAGAACCACAGTCCATACACCAGTTCACTGGCTTTAATCCTGGTTGGATATGACCATTTTTCTGAATCAAACCTAAAGCACGAACGATATCGGCTTCTTGTTTGTAATTCATGGTGAGATAAGAATTATCCCAGTCACCTAAAATACCTAGACGTTTAAAGTCAGTACGCTGCAAATCAATTTGTTTTAGCGCATATTCACGGCAGAGTTTACGGAAAGTAGCCGCGTCAACTTTTTCGCCAACTTTACCAACTTTTTCTTCAACTTTTAACTCGATTGGTAACCCATGGCAGTCCCAGCCCGGCACATAAGGTGCATCGAAACCTGACAAAGTACGGCTTTTTACAATAACGTCTTTAAGTACTTTATTGACAGCATGGCCCAAGTGAATTGTACCGTTCGCATATGGAGGGCCATCATGCAAAATATATTTTTTCTTGCCAATACGCGATGCACGAATCTGCTGATAAATGTTGTCGGTATACCACTCTTCTAACCATTTCACTTCACGTACTGCCAAATTTGCTTTCATTGCAAATTGAGTATCCGGCAGGTTTAGCGTGGCTTTGTAGTCCACTGCATTCTCAGGAGTTTGCTTATCGCTCATGCAAGTTTTCATCCAGTTTAATCAGCTTGGGAGCCGACATGTTTTACAATCAAAATTCGAATTAAAAAGGAAATTGTGTCGTGTCGTTACGATATTGTCGTAACTGCTGCACGTCATTATCAATTCCTGCCTTAAGTGCTTCAAGCGAAGGGTAGTTCAATTCACCATGAAGATAGTGAAGAAAAGTCACCCGCATAAATAAGCCATACAGATTAGCAGAAACATCAGGGAAATGTACTTCTAATCTCCACTCTGGATGTTCTTGCTGAATGGCTGGACGGGTACCGACATGCCCTGCGCCATATAGGCTGTTTTCATGATATCCGGCAATTCCGGGTTTTTCAGGAGCATCCTGAAGCACTTTTTGAGTTAGCGACGTTGTTTCGCAAATGACTTCAACTCCATAAATACCATTTAAACAAGGTTTATGGCGGTTGAGACGAACGTTAATCGTTGGAAAATCCAGAGTTCGTCCAATCTGGTCACCATATTGGACGCGTCCGGTAATACTGTACGGACGGCCTAATAATTTAGCTGCTAAGGCAAGATTTCCTGCCTGAAGTACCTGACGAATACGAGTTGAACTGACGCGTTCGCCTTCAAGTTCAATCGTATGTAAATTTGTGACTTGAAAGCCGTAATTTTTTAAAAATTCGCTGTTGCCTTGACGGTCTTTGCCAAAATGAAAGTCATCACCGAGAACTAAAGCCTGCGCGTTTAATTTATCTTTTAATAAGTCTGCAAAGGCAGACGCGCTCATACTACGGAAATGCTGATCAAATTTAGCAACGGCAATGTAATCAACCCCAAGCTCGGCTAGATATTCGACTTTTTCTCGTAATGAATTAATACGAGGAGGAGCATCGTAGCCTTTAAAGAACTCAAGAGGTTGTGGCTCAAAAATCATGACCAATATTTTTAAGCCTTGTTCTGCAGCAATTTTTTTGAGTTGAGCAATCATCGCTTGGTGACCTAAATGGACACCATCAAAATTACCAATAGTTACCGCTGTTTGGGGTAACTGAAAATTGGGCGATAAAGCATTAAGACGAAGCAGTTTCATGAACTTAAAATATGGCTATTTTTGCAAGGGCTATATATTGCCATAATCTCACAGATTCGTCTTGTTGTTGTGTTTTTACTCAGTTATTTTTCAATATGAATATCTGTATATCTAAAATATTGATGAATTAAATAAAAATAAATCAATTTTTCTTATTATTGATTTAGCCTACTATAGCTCCATTCCCTCTTTGATTAGAGACTTAAGATGAAAAGACCCTTTTACCAATTAAATCAAAGTAAAGATGTTATACGACATTTTACCCCAAATTGGTTTACAGCGACTATGGGTACTGGTGTGGTAAGTATGATTTTAATTCAGCTTCCATTTGCACAATCATTTTTATTCATGCTGGCCACTTTATTATGGCAATTTAATATTGTCCTATTTAGTGTTTTTTCAGGTCTTTATTTATTGCGGTGGCTTCTTTTCCCTCATGAAGCGAAGCAAATATTTAATCATCCGAATATGAGCTTGTTCTTAGGTGCTATTCCAATGGGACTCGCAACTATAATCAATGGCTTTCTAAGCTTTGGTGTCGGATTGTATGGTGAAGTTGCGATACATATTGCTCAAGCCTTATGGTACTTCGATGTATTTTTAGCTTTAGTAATTGCTTGGATTGTACCATTTTGTATGTTTAGCCGTCAGAACCATCAGCTACACACGATGACAGCAATCTGGCTTTTACCTGTAGTTGCTTGTGAAGTAGCAGCAAGTTCTGCTGGGGTGCTAGTGGCACATTTACCAGCCGATTTGCATAGCTTTCACTTATTGCTAGTAGGCTACGTACTGTGGGGAATTTCTGTCTTACCCGCATTTGCCATTTTGACGATTTTAATGTTGCGTATGGCTTTGCATCAGTTACCTGAAAAAGAAGTCGCAATTTCTAGCTGGCTTTCTTTAGGTCCTATCGGGACAGGTGCTTTAGGATTATTGTTGCTAGGTGAGCAGGCGCAAAGAGTGGCTCCACATGTAGGATTTCATCAATTTGCGAATGTCTTTCAAGCTTTAGGAATTGTGGGGAGTCTAGTTCTTGTTGGTTTCGGCTTATGGTGGCTCGGTCTTGCGATTTTAACAACGCTTCGTCATGCAAAGACAGGTATTCCATTCAACTTGGGCTGGTGGGGCTTAACCTTTCCATTAGGCGTATTTATTCTGGCACTCTTTAATTTAGGGCATCAGGTTGAAATTGTATTTTTACAATACGTTGCAGTGGCATTGAGCCTTTTATTATTAGTGATGTGGAGTGTAGTAATGAAGAAAACGCTAGCAGGAGCTTATAGTGGGCAACTGTTCTTTTCTCCATGCTTAATCGCTTTACAACAAAAATTGCAGTAATAATGAAAAGGTGCAAAAAGCTTTTGCACCTGATTTATACTTATTTTCTAATTTTATTGATTTTGACTTGAGCTTTTTGAATGAACACTGATATTGCTTTAATTATGGCACTTCCTAATGAATCTAAAGGTTTATTTGAACAAGCAGGTATTGAAGTCCATTACAGTGGTATCGGTAAAGTTAATGCGGCTTTTAAAGCATTTGAAGTTATTCAGAAAACGGGTTGTAAAACTTTAATTAACTTAGGTACAGCGGGAAGCTCTGCATTTAATCGACATGATTTAGTCGAAGTTGAAACTTTTGTGCAACGTGATATGGATGTTTCACCTTTAGGATTTGAAGTTGGTGTAACGCCGTTAGATGATCATTTGGCCGCTGAGATTCATCTTCAACCGCATTTTTCAAATTTGCCAAAAGCAGTTTGTGGAACAGGTGATTCTTTTGAAACAGGGCAGCCAAAGGTAGCGTGTAATGTGGTTGATATGGAAGGCTATGCTTTAGCAAAAGTTTGCCACAAGTTAGGAGTACGCTTGATTTCGGTGAAATATATTACGGATGGAGCGGATGATACGGCTCATCTGGATTGGGAAGAAAATTTATTATTAGGTGCACAAAAACTCTTAGCACTTTATCAAAATCATTTCTAAAAAAAGATCGGCAAAATTGCCGATCTTTTTATTTTTAACGAGGTAATACGCCGTAGAGCATCAGATGAACTGTATGCTCAATTGAGCGTTGGAACATACTGCGGTTGCGAAGCGTTTTTCCGGTAACCATTTCCATTTGAGTAGCAAAATCTGCATAGTTTTGCGTAAGTCCCCAAATGTTTAAGATTAATAATTCCGGATCGATATCTGGTGAAATTTTTCCTTCCTCTTGCCAAGTCTGGATCACTTTAGCCTTACGTTTAAATAGTTTTTTTAATGGTCCTTTGAGAATAGGGAGTATATGCGGCGCACCCTGAATAATTTCTAAAGCAAATAATCTAGATGCTTTGGGTTGGCTACGTGAAAGTTCGATTTTTTGAATTAAGTAATGTGTTAGGGCTTCGGCTGGTTCTAACTCAGCTTCTAAAGTTTGTAAGGGAGCCAACCATTTTTGTAAAACAGTTGTGAGCACTTCTACGTATAAAGACTCTTTATTTTCGTAGTAATAGAAAATATTCGACTTATGCATGTCGGCGAGTTGGGCAATTTCATCCAGACTTGCGCCAGTAAACCCATATAGTGAAAACACATCAAGGGCGGCAGCAAGAAGCTGATTGCGCTTTTGGGTACTCTTCTTTTGTTCCATCTGCTGCATAATTAAAAAAATAATATTCCCATTGTAAGGGAAATTGTTTGATTTGTGCACAGGTGTCTTGCTTTTTTAATCAAAAAACGGCTAGTTATTTGCGTAATAGATATACTATTGTGCAAAAAATAGAGAGATTCACTAGTTTATTGTTATTCTTAAAAATATTTTTTAAATTTCGCCCTAAAAAAGAGCAATAAAACAGCAGCTTTATTGCTCGAAAAGTGGGCATTTTTATGAGCTATGATTATTTTTCCTATCATTGTTCTTAAGTGGCTAAAACAGCATCAAGAACTTGCTGCTCAAGCTGAGCAAAAGAAATACTCTTTTTACGGGGACGTGGCAAATTAACTTGAAAACTTTGAGCGATTTGGCCCTTATCTAATAAGATAATACGGTCAGCCAATTGAACAGCTTCACTCACATCATGTGTCACTAAAATGGCTGTAAAACCTTGTTCTTTCCATAAGCGTTCAATCAAGCTCTGCATCTCAAGTCGAGTTAGCGCGTCTAATGCTCCCAAAGGCTCATCAAGCAACAAAATACGTGGCGTATGCGAAAGTGCACGTGCTAAAGCGGTACGTTGACGTTGCCCACCAGAGAGTTGGGAAGGCCATTGACCAGCTTTTTCTTTTAAACCTACTTTTTCTAATAATTCTTCTGCCAAAGCATGTTGGGTTTTAGGTAGTCCGAGTTGAACATTTTGAAGAATATTTCTCCAAGGGAGCAAACGAGGATCTTGGAACATGACCCGAATATCATCATTGGTAATGCCTTCGCGCAAATGACGGGCAGATTTAAATTTGATTTCTCCAAAGCTGGCTTTTTCAAGTTGGGCAATTAAGCGTAATAAAGTACTTTTACCACACCCACTTCGGCCCACAATAGCCAAAAATTCACCTGGCTGAATATGTAAGTCAAGATCTTCAAGGACCTTTACCTCGCCATAGAATTTATAAAGTTGCTCAATAAGAATTTCTGCGCCAAAGACTGGTTCTGATGATTCTTGCGGGTTTTCTGGAATAAGCTGTACATCATTCTGATTAATATTTAAATTCAGATTTGTCATGTTTTAAGCTCCCTTATTTTTGATAGCCAGAGTGCCAACGTAGTAAATAGCGTTCTAAAATCTGTGCTAAAACATCTGCTAACTTACCTAATAGGGCATAAAGAAGAATACCGACTAGCACTACATCTGTTTGTAAAAATTCCCGTGCATTCATGGTCATATAGCCAATACCTGCCTGAGCAGAAATGGTTTCAGCAACAATGAGTAATACCCAAACCAAGCCTAAAGCAAAGCGTAAACCGACTAAAATTGATGGCATTGCACCGGGCAGAATGATTTCTTTATAAAGCTGCCAACGAGAAAGGCCATAGCTTTTACCCATTTCAATGAGCTGAGGGTCAACTGACCGAATACCGTGATAAGTGTTGATATAAATCGGAAAAAAAACACCTACAGCGACTAAAAATAATTTGGCAGTTTCATCAATCCCGAACCACAAAATTACGAGCGGAATAAGCGCAAGAGCTGGAATATTACGAATCATTTGTAAGGTCGTATCGAGCAGGGTAGATGCAAAACGTGAAGACCCATTCAGCAGACCTAATAGCAAACCTAAACCACCACCAACCAAAAGACCAATCAAAGCGCGACCAGCACTTACTTTAACGTGATGCCATAATTCTCCACTAAGGAGGAGATGCCAAAAAGCGGAAACCACAGCAGTCGGTGCAGGCAAAATACGGTTCTCTAAAAGACCCGAGCTTGAGGCAATTTGCCAAATAACCAATAGAACAATAGGGAAAATCCAAGGCAGCAAACGCTGCCCGATTTGCTTGGTTCCACGTGAAACAATGCTTTCAGCTTTGCTCATGCAGGCTCCTTGACGGAACTATTTTGCTTCTTCTCGTCTGGAACATAGTTGTTGGCAATAATTTCACCAAATGGCCCAGTCAGGTTTGGCTGAGCAAGTTTAGCGCGAGTTTCGATTGGTAATAACGGGAATACTAATTCTGCAAAACGGATTGATTCTTCAAGATGCGGATAGCCTGAGAAAATAAAAGTATCGATACCTAAGTCAGCATATTCCTGAATACGGGCAGCAACGGTTTCTGGGTCACCTACAAGCGCCGTTCCAGCTCCACCACGGACTAAGCCAATGCCGGCCCAAAGGTTTGGAGATACTTCAAGCTTGTCTCGGTTGCCGCCGTGTAGAGCCGCCATACGTTGTTGGCCTACAGAGTCCATTTGTGCAAATTTTTTCTGTGCAGCAGCGATAGTTGCATCATCAAGATATTGGATAAGCTCATTGGCAGCTGCCCAAGCTTGTTCATTGGTTTCGCGAACAATCACATGCAAACGAATGCCATAAGTTAATTTACGGCCTTTTGCCTCAGCTTTAGCACGAACATGTTCGACCTTCTGTTTGACTGCCGCTGGAGGCTCACCCCAAGTGAGGTAAGTATCGACTTGTTCTGCTGCAAGGTCGACAGCAACATCTGAAGAACCACCAAACCATAGCGGTGGATAAGGCTTTTGCACAGGTGGGTAGAGCAGTTTAGCGTCATCTACTTGTAAACGTTCACCGTGGAAGGTAAATGCTTCACCGGTATGTGAGCGTGTCAAAATTTCACGCCAGATTTTTACATATTCATTGGCTGTTTGATAACGTGTTGAGTGATCTTCATATAAACCATCACCGCGTAGTTCAGCTTCATCACCACCAGTGACTAAGTTGAGTAACACACGACCATTCGACAAGCGGTCAAATGTTGCGGCCATACGTGCTGCTAAAGCTGGTGTAGTTACGCCTGGGCGTAAGGCAACTAAAAACTTAAGGTGTTGAGTTGCGTCAATGAGGCTGGCCGCTGTAATCCATGGATCTTCACATGAACGACCAGTTGGAATAAGTACGCCTTCATAACCCAAATTATCTACCGCCACAGCAATTTGCTTCATATAGGCATGGTCAACCTGACGAGCGCCTTTACTTGTACCTAAATAGCGACTATCACCGTGGGTAGGAATAAACCAGAAAATTTTCATGTGCATTACCTATATGTATGTTGAAATTACTTGGCAACCCAAACAGCTTGTTTGATGCTGATTGGTTTTGGAATGATGCCTTGTTGAGTAAAGATGTCAGCGAGCTGCTGTTGCTCGGCAATAACTTTGCTGTTGAGCGGAGCTGCCGATGATGGGCGTGGACGGCGTTTAATAAATAGGTCACTGGTGGCAGGTTTGAGTCCTGTACTTTGACCAATGGCAGTTGCCGTTTCTGCTTGATGGCTTTGAACCCATTTGTCGGCTTGATTAATTTGTTTGATGAGTCCTGAGACAGCTTTAGGATATTGCTTAACAAAATTTGGAGCGGCTAAGTAAAAGGTATAATTCGGGCTTAAGCCTTTACCTGATGCAAGAATGCGAGCCTGATCTTCTAATTGTGCTGAAGCGAAGTAAGGATCCCAAATTGCCCATGCATCAACAGCTCCTTTTTGAAATGCAGCACGAGCATCGGCAGGTGTAAGCCAGATTGGAGTAATATCGCTCCATTTTAGGCCTGCTTTACGCACTGCTTGTACGAGTAAATAGTGGGAGCTAGAACCTTTTTGCAGTGCAATACGCTTGCCTTTCAGGTCTTTAAGTTGAGTTAACTGTGAGTTTTTAGGAACTAAAATTGCCGATGCCAATGGCTTAGCTGCTTCATAGGCAATGTAATATAAAGGCTTGCCAGCTGCTTGAGCATAGACCGGAGGGGTGTCCCCAGTAACGCCTACATCAAGTGAACCGACAGCCAAAGCTTCTAAAATTTGAGGGCCCGCAGGGAACTCATTCCAAGTGATTTTGGCATTTGGAAATTCTTGTTCAAATAATTTTTGCTGTTTGGCAATTGCAAAGTTAATCGAGCTTTTTTGAAAACCGATACGAAGTTCTTTTACAGTAGGGTCAATTGCCCAAGCGGGTGCGGCAATTGTTAAACCTAATACAGCGACTGCGCTAAAGCGCTTAACTAATTGAGTCCATTGACCCTTATTAAATAATGACTGGTGTTGCATATTCATATCCTTGTTCCCCTTGAGGTCAGGCACAGCATTTATATGATTATTGAAGCTGTGCCCAAGCTGGGTTTATTTCAGTTTTAAAATGGCATCTTGAATGGTGAGTTTGTTTGGAATGAGCTTTTGCGCATAAAAGGCATCAGCAACATATTGTTGTTCTTGTGCCACCTTGTCAGAGATTGGCTGAACTCCAAAACCCATACGTGAAATGGAAGTTTTAAGTACATCAAACTCAAGTGCTGTAGGTTTTTCGAGTAGCTTTGCAGCTTCATCTTGATGCGAACTGACCCATTCAGTTGTCTGGTTAAGTGTTTGGACAACGGTGTTTAAAACTTTTGGATTCTTTTCTGCAAATTTACGGTCAGCTAGATAGAACTGATGATTGCTTACTAAATTTTCACCTGTTGCTAAAACTCGAGCTTGAATTTGATGCTCAGCTGCTGCAAAGAACGGATCCCAAATAACCCATGCATCTACAGCACCTTTTTCAAAGGCAGCACGTGCGTCGGATGGCGGTAAATAAACAGGTTGAATATCACTTAATGTTAAGTGGTTCGCTTCTAGAACTTTTAATAATAGATAATGAACATTCGAACCTTTATTAAGAGCAACACGTTTGCCTTTTAAATCTTTAATAGACTGAATTGGAGAGTCTTTTTGTACCAATAATGCTTCGGCTTTTGGCGCAGCAGGTTGGTTTGCGACATAGACTAAATTTGGATTGGCGGCTTGAGCAAAAATAGGTGGTGCTTCACCTGCTTCACCGAGTGAAACGCTCCCTACATTTAAGCCTTCAAGTAATTGAGGACCAGCAGGAAATTCCACCCATTTCACTTGCACGCCTTGATCTTTTAATGCTTTTTCTAAGTCACCACGTGCTTTTAAAATAGGAAGGATGCCATATTTTTGATAGCCGATATTTAAAGTTGTGGTGGTTTTTTCCTCTTTTTTGGCACAACCTCCTAGCATCATCACTCCCGCAAGGCTGGCTGCAACAACTGTATATTTTGCCCATGAGGTTGATTTAAAAAGTGCCATGAGATTTTATGCTCCCCGAAAGAGAAAAAGAAAAATAATTGGATGAGCAGATACCCTAAAGGGATTTTTATTTCATAAAAAATAAGTATTCGGTCTTTATTTATGCAAAAAAAAGCTAAAAACATTAGGCTATAAACTTATGCAAAAAAATGATTTGTTAAATAGAAGAATATTTATTGATTTATCGTTAAGTTTTTGTAAATAAAATAAAAAATATTAAAATGCTAAAAAATGAAGATTTAAAAAAAGTACAACCATAAAATAATAGAGCTTATGGTCATACTTTTTTAGCTAAGCTTAGCTGAAATAAGAATATCTTAAAAACAGCAAAAGCTAAGGAAGCAATTTCTTAAAGACCAAAGAGTTTCTTTGGTAGTTATATAGTTCCTGACGGGCATTAGGTAAATCATCAACACTGACTTGATGGAAACCATGTTCTAAAAACCAATGTGCGGTACGCGTTGTTAAAACAAATAATTGACGAATACCTTGTTGCTTGGCCTTTTCTTCAAGGAACTGCAAAATCTGGCTACCACGGTTTGATTTACGATAGCTCGGATGTACTGCAACACAGGCAATTTCTGCTGAACGTGTTTCTTTAAATTCGGTTGGAATTGGATAAAGGGCAGCACAGGCCAAAATCATACCGTCGCGTTCAATGACCGCAAATTGGCTGATTTCTTGCTCTAGACGTTCACGTGAACGATAAACCAAGATGCCTTCTTCTTCTAAAGGGCGTAATAAATTCATTAAGCCACCCACATCTTTAATATGGGCTGTGCGGACTTCTTCATAATGCGCATCGGTAATCATCGTTCCTATGCCATCTCGAGTAAATAACTCTTCGAGAAGGGCACCATCATAGGCATAAGAAATTAGATGGACACGGTGTACACCGGATAAGGACGCTTTTTTTGCTTCTTGTAAATGTAGAGTTAAGGTTGGGCTGCTGGTTTGATATTGTTGAATATAGTAGTCCAGTTGATGAGGGCTTAATTCACGCAATAACTGTCCTTCTTCGTTAAGCAAACCTTGTTGCTCACCTAAAAAGATTAATTTATCTGCTTTCATATACGTCGCGGTTTTGGTCGCAACTTCTTCAGCTCTTAAATTAAATACTTCGCCTGTGGTCGAGTAACCAGTCGGGCCAAGTAAAACAATATTGTCGTTATCAAGATGGCGTTGAATCGCATCGGTGTCTATTGAACGGACTTCACCAGTAAGCTGAAAGTCCATTCCATCACGAATACCATAGGGTTTAGCTGTTACGAAATTACCTGATACAACATCTATTCGAGCGCCGTACATTGGAGAGTTAGCTAATCCCATAGATAACAATGCTTCAATTTCTAAACGAATAGAGCCCACCGCACTCATCACACAGCTTAATGACTCACGTGTTGTAATACGACTGTTGTCATAAAAAGGGGTTTCAATTCCTTTATCTTTAAGGTTTTGATTAATTTGTGGGCGTGCGCCGTGTACTAAAATTAAACGGATACCAAGCGAATGCAATAAAGCAATATCATGAATGATATGTTCGAAATTAGGATCGCGCACGGCTTCACCGCCAAACATTAAAACAAAAGTTTTATCGCGATGGGCATTGATATAGGGTGCTGAATGTCGGAACCAATGTACATAATGTTGGGTGTTATTATGTGATTTCTCTAAAGACTTAGTTGGCATACCGATCTCGAATCAACAGCAAAAAGATATAAAGATGATTCTAAACAAAAAAGCTTAAAGCCGCATGTTTTAGATAAAAAAACACCCAAATCTAAGTTTGGGTGTTTAAATTTTTTGAAATTAGTGAACCACTCTAATGATTTTATGGCTTTGTTCATTTACAAGCACATAATTTCCGTTCACTTTATACCATTTTTGAAAACGCCCTGGCTTGTTCAATTTGTCATGTGAACGGTAGTCAATTGCATAACGTGAGTGTTGATATTCACGGGGTACAACTTGACCTTCTCGCCAGATATTCGCATGGTCATCTTTGTGAATTACTTTAACAGGTCTGCCTTCATGATTTTGGTAGTTACCATGACGGTCATGATCATTTGGAGCAGCCATTGCGGTTGTTGCGATTAATCCACTCATTGAAAGAACAATCGCTGTTGTTAGTTTTTTCATTGTAAACCTCGAATGATCAATTTAATTTCGATAATTGAAGATTAGTGAACAATTAAAGATAAATCGTGAAGACTAAGAACAATAAATGTGAAAAATTTCTATGAAATAAGAAGAAAACTAGAATATAAATTTTCAATAATATATTGATATATAATAAAAAAGGATAAAACCATGAGGTTTTATCCTTTTTGCTCAGCGATAACGAGGGTCTATCGCTTTAAAAACCGCGGATGCTAACAATACTATTGGAATCAGTGTCGACTAAAATATAGTCATTGTTGATTTTATACCATTGTTGGTTACGGCCAGGTCTTGGCAAGTCATTATCTTTATAATCGACTTTATAGCCATTACCACGATAGTGCTGAGGCATGACATAGCCAGGCTGCCATCTGTGCTGTTTTAGGCGTTCAAAGCCACGTTCTTCTCGCATACGGCGTTCATCACGGATACTGTCTTCATCATGATCACGTCCAAATCCGGGCCCACGGTCATTCCAGTCACCCCTAGATCCACCTTTAGGACCTTTCTGGCCATGGCCACGTTCAAAAGGAGGGTCAGCAAAACTCGCCATACTTGTGGTGAGTACGGTTATACATAGGGCTAAGATGGTGAACAACTTTTTCATGATGCATCCTCGTTTACATCTGATGTCTCTCATGTTGAATACTGTACGCGCAAAATGCAGAGAAACTGTGAAGATCATTTAATGATTCAATTAAAATTACGGATAGATCCGGAGTTTTTTATCAATAATAAAAAGGGCTTGGATATATCTTTTCAGGTATAGGCAAGCCCGATGTGATGATCGGCTGTGATTTTATTTAGCTTTTCATCATCAACTTTTTAATCCTGCGCATCAATACTTTGACCATTGAGTGACAAGCTATCTTCCCCCATTAAATAGAGATAAGCAGGTAAGATTGACTCTGGTGTTGGTAATGTTTTTGGATCTTCTTCTGGATAGGCTTTGGCACGCATCGCGGTACGTGTTGCGCCTGGATTAATGCAGTTAAAGCGGATGTTAGGATAGGTATGCTCCGCCGCAAAAATTTTACTAACTGCTTCAATTGCAACTTTGGAGACTGAGTATGCTCCCCATAAGGCGCGTGCTTCACGACCTACACCTGAACTGGTAAATACAACAGAGGCATTATCTGATTTTTGCAAAAGGGGTAAGAGAGCTTGCGTTAAGGCAAAAGGCGCACGCAAGTTAACTGACATCACATCATCCCAAGTTTCAGCTGGATAATGAGCTAGCTCCACTCGTTCACCTAAAATACCTGCATTATGCAAAATGCCATCAAGGCGCCCAAATTGCTTTTCCAGCGTATTGACTAAGAAATCATAATCACGGTCAGAAGCACTCGAAAGTTGTAATGGTAAAATCGCTGGTTGCGGTGCACCCAGACTTTCAATTTCATCATAAATAACTTCAAGTTTATTTAAGGTTCTACCATGCAGTACAACGGTTGCACCATGTAGGGCATAACTCAGAGCTGCAGCTCGCCCAATTCCATCACCAGCACCAGTGATTAAAATAATTCGATCTTTGAGTAGATCCGGACGAGGTTGGTATTCTGAATATTTCATTGGTAAACCTCCTTCTTTTTATATTGATAAAACAATTAGCGTTAAAAAAGCCTATAAAACTCTAGTGTTAACTTATCATACGCTGATTCTTCTGTAGAGCAGGAAGCTTTTGACGTAACATATCGTGTAATTCTGTCACCGTATTTACAATCGAATCGGCTTGCCATGCAGCTAAATCATCGCGGTGTTCAATCGGCAGGTAACCGTATGCAGCCAAAATAGTATACATATTGGCATTGCGACCAGCATCAATATCACGTGGGTGGTCACCCACATAAATAATTTCATTTGCCGGAATATTTAGCTGTTTAGCAGCCAGATACATCGGTTCAGGATCAGGTTTCGTTTTACTGACATCTTCAGGGCAAACTAAAACTGCACAGCGTTCGGTCAGATTTAACTTTTCTAAAAGCGACTCACTTAAACCGCGGGGCTTATTGGTCACAATACCCCATGGAATCTGCTCGGCTTCTAACTCTTCTAGAAGTTGATACATCCCTTCAAATAAGTCTGTATCAACCACAATATTATTGCCGTAAATATCTAGAAAGTTTTGTCGATGCGCCAAGAAAATTGGATTGGCAACATCCATCTCTGGATAGACCAATTTGACCATCGCACGAGCGCCTTCAGAAACCTGAGTACGAATCAGATCTGCTTCAACAACGGGACGTCTTGCATCAAGACACATTTGTTGAATAATACGAATGAAGTCAGCAGCCGTATCAATAAGAGTGCCATCTAAATCAAATAAAACAGCTTTCATCATGCACCTGTATTTATGGTGTGAACCATATAATTAACATCGACATTTGGCGCTAACCAGTAATGCTTGGTAATTGGGTTATAGTGCAGCCCAGTCATTTCTTTCAAAGTGAGGCCTGCATTGCGAATATCATGAGCCATTTCAGAAGGGCGAATAAATTTATGATAATCGTGAGTGCCTTTTGGCAACATACGTAGTACGTATTCTGCACCAATAATGGCAAATAAATATGACTTTGGATTACGGTTAATGGTCGAAAAGAACACGTGGCCGCCCGGTTTAACCAAAGCCTGACATGCTTTTACAATAGAAGCAGGATCTGGAACATGTTCCATCATTTCCATGCAAGTCACCACATCATATTGGCCTGCTTGTTCTTGTGCTAATTCTTCTACAGGAATTTGGCGATATTCAATATTTTGAACATTCTCTTGTTGAGCATGCAAGCGACCTACAGCTAGAGGGGCTTCACCCATATCAATGCCCAGTACATCTGCTCCACGACGAGCCATACTCTCGGCCAAAATACCGCCACCACAGCCAACATCAAGTACTTTTTTATCAGCAAGACCGTCTACACGTTCATCAATCCAGTTTAAACGTAGTGGATTAATTTGATGAAGTGGGCGAAATTCAGAATGTTGATCCCACCATTTGGCAGCAAGTGCTTCAAACTTTGCGATTTCTTGTAAGTCAACATTCAATTGCGACATGGTGCTACCTCTAAACTTGAGTTATCTTTTTGGATATAGTTCGCCGTTAGTGTAGCGATTATTGGGAAAAAAGCGATAAACCCAATAAAAAACTTCACAGAAGCAAAACGAATTTAGCATATTTGTTTTATATTTAGGGCATAAGCTAATGCATAACAACTTAGAGGAAAAGCTGTAACAATGAAAAAATTGGTTTTGGGTGTTTTGAGTGCAGCAATTATGGCCGTATCGGGTAGTGTAATGGCAGCAGATTTTGTTGCTGGTAAAGACTACACCGTGATTGCCAATCCAAGCAAAGTGGAAGTTCCGGGGAAAATCGAAGTTCGAGAGTTCTTTTGGTATGGATGTCCACACTGTTTTAAACTTGAACCACATATGCAAGCGTGGTTAAAACAGGCTCCGAGTGATATACGTTTCGTCCGTACACCGGCTGCTATGAACAAAGTATGGGAACAAGGGGCACGTACTTATTATACATCTGAGGCATTAGGTGTACGTAAGCGTACTCATTTACCATTATTCCATGCAATTCAGGTCAATGGTCAGCAAATTTTTGATCAGGCTTCTGCGGCTAAGTTCTTTACTCGTTATGGCGTGCCTGAACAGAAATTTAATAGTACTTACAACTCATTTGCTGTGACTGCAAAAGTTGCTGAGTCAAATAAACTTGCTCAACAGTACCAATTAACAGGTGTTCCTGCGGTTGTCGTTAATGGTAAATATATCGTGCAGGGTGAAGATGGTAAAGTTACTCAAGTTCTTAATTATTTAATTGAGAAAGAACGTAAAGCAAAATAAGTTGTTTAGGCTTTACTTCAAAAATGGGCTTCGTACGAAGCCCATTTTTATATTTAATTTATCGTTAATTATCACGAAATATTTCAATTAATTTTGCGAGTTTTCATCTTCAATTTGAAAATTTAAAACATCAAAATTAACAGTTTGAGTGGGCAGCGATAATGCCTGATTAATATATAAATTAATTAATTTTTGGCGAGAACCAATAGATCGCTGATAATACGTAGAATTTAAAAGCAGTGATGCGCCGTAAGTCAGTGACCAGATATAAGACAAATAATCACGAATCGACATGTCATAATTTAATGATTTTAAATAATTTTCTGTAATATCTTTAATCGCTAAAATACGCTGTTGGCGGATTTCATAAAGCTCTTCAAAAAGATGCTTCAACTTAGACTCTGTCATTGTCAGATTTTCTTCAAGTTGATGCAATAAAATGGTTTTTCCTGGCGTAAGCAAATGGTGAAGCATGTAATGAGGGGCATATTCTTTGAAATCTGTATTATATTTTTTAGAAATTTCTAAAATTTGCTTTTCATTTTGAATAATGAGCTCAAGTAGAAGCTCATTTTTGCTTCTAAAATGCTTATAAAGTGTACCTTTAGCAATATCTAGCTCGGCCACTAACTCATCTAGAGTAATTTCCTGATTGTTTTCTAGTAACAATTTCTCTGCCACGCTTAGAATTTTTTCTTTGCGCATCAAAAACTGTGTATGACGATCAAGATTCATAGGTATTCCCACACCAGTTTGGCCTAACTAATAGTTTACTTCCTGTAAAAAGAAAAAGACTTTTCTCGAAATTTTTAGCCTTTTTCTTTCTCTCTTTACGTATTACCACATAACCTATTTTTTGTCATTTGCCGCTTCTATCGTTCCCAGTTTGCAATCCCTCTAAAGAGTAAGCGAACTTGTGTAGAGGCATTTTCAATAAAGGCGATTTGTTGCTGTTTGAGCTGCTCATCTTGATATTGTTTAGATAGATTGAGCCACGTCATTGCCCATGTAAATGACATATTAGTCAAAATAGTCGATAAGACATTTAAGTCTTGAGGGTGTTGAATATGCTTAAAATTTTCGAGTTTAGTGAGATCAGTTGTTAAATCTTCAATCAGAAATTCGATCTCTCTGGCAATGGCTGCACGAACTGTTTCTGAACCACCCCAACGCTCGGAAATCATAAATTGCCACTGCTTTGGGCTATGATTTACCGCCTGAACAAATAGCTCAATGCTGGTCTGAGTTTTGGTCGATTTATGTTGTAAATAACTTTGACCCAGTTGATGCAAAACACTTTTTAAATGTAATGCAACTTGGTCAACTAGTTCCTTACCGAGTTCATCCATGTCTTGAAAATGACGATAGAACGCTGTTGGTACTAAACCAACTTCACGTGCAACTTCACGCAAACTGATACTACTGAACGAACGCCCAGACGTGCTCAGATGCAAGGCTGCATCTAGAAGTGCCTGACGACTTTGCTGTTTTCGTTCATCCCGTATCGACATTAAAAGAGCCTATTTAAACCGTGAGCCAGAGTCTAACAAAAAAGAGCAAATTTTCATAAAAAAAATAGTGAACAAGTGTTGACTGAGTGAACAGTTATAAATATAGTGTACATATGTTCACTATACGAACATGTGTTCACTCAAATAAATAGCCAGATACAAAAGAGGAACGTATGAACGCAACACTTAGTTATCAGCCACATTTGGTTCGAGAAGATTTCGTTGATTTTGTTTTGCAGAAAATTAACGTGACTTGGGCATGGAAACGCGTACTTGCAGAAGTTACCGCGGTTCAGTCTCTTCATACCGATATGGTGCTTATCAAGCTTAAACCGAATCGTAATTTTAAATTTGATCAGGTACGTGCTGGGCAAAGTATTTTATTAACGCTACTTATAGATGGAGTGTACCAACAGCGTAGTTATTCAATTATTGAAGTAACTCCTCAAGGTGAAATCTCTTTAGGAATTAAAGTACAAGGTCTGGTGTCTAGTGCCGCTCAACGATTACATGTTGGGGAGAGTATTGAGATTTCGCAGCCACAAGGTGATTTTACTTTGCACCAAGGCCAGCAAGCTGCGATTTTGATTGCGTCAGGTAGTGGTATTACTGCAATTTATTCACTTTTGCAGCAAGCGTTGAAACAGCAGCTTGAACAGATTCATGTCATTTACTTTAATCGTGCTGAAATTTTCCATGCTGAATTAAAAGCTTTGGCAGAAAAGCATCCAGAGCTTCAATATCATTTCTTTAATACTACCGAACAAAAGCAGCATTTAGATGCGAAATTGTTGGCGAAACTTGTCCCGAACTTTAAAGACCTACAAATGTATGCATGTGGTCATCACGGCATGATGCGTCAGGCACAGGATATTTATAAGCAACATGATGTGTTGGAAAACTTCCATCAAGAGTTTTTCATGCCTGTTCAAATTGAACAGTCTAAAGAAGCACAACCAATCATATTCCGTCGTTCGCAACAAAACTTTATTGCCACGACAACGTTATTAAGCAGTGCAGAGCAAGCTGGCTTACGTCCACAGCATGGGTGTCGTATGGGTGTATGCAACCAATGTACGTGTACCAAGGTCAGTGGTGTCACCCAGAACATATTAACAGGTGAAATTGACGATCAACCAAATCGCGCAATTAAGTTATGCGTGAACCAAGCCCTTAGCCCAGTCACTATTGATCTATAAAAACAAACATAAAAGAGATTTGAGGATACCATTATGAATATGGCAGTAGAACTTAAAGCAGTCGCAAAATCGGCACATTTAACCCCAGAGCAAACAGAAGCTTTTGGTCGCCGTATCGAAGAAATTCGTCTTGAAGTGATGAAAGATCTCGGGGAAGAAGATTCAAAATATATTTATAAAGTACGGAATTTTGTACGCTACACCGAAATTGCATCACGTGGCATGTTGATGTTTGGTGGTTGGATTCCACCAGTATGGTTGTTGGGTACGGCTATGCTAGGCATATCTAAAATCGTTGAAAACATGGAGCTCGGTCATAATGTGATGCATGGTCAGTTTGACTGGTTAAATGACCCAACGCTTAATGGTGCAACCTATGACTGGGATACGGTGTGTACTGGTGAAGACTGGAAATATACCCATAACTATAAGCATCATACCTATACTAATGTGTTTGGCATGGATCATGATATTAGCGGTTATGGTGTGATGCGCATGAGCCGTGAGCAAAAGTGGGAACCCCGTTTTTTATTCAACGTGCCAATGGGTTTTGTATTATCGACGGGTTTTGAATGGCTACTGGCTTTGCAACGTCTAGAGATGGAAAAAGTGTTGTTTGATGGCACCAAAACTTGGAAAGAAGTGTATGTAGAATCTAAAAATCTACGTAAAAAAATGGTACGTCAGTTTGGTAAAGATTATGTGCTGTTCCCACTCATTGCAGGACCAATGTTCTTGCCAGTATTGGCTGGTAACTTTTTTGCTAACTTGATCCGTAACTACTGGGCATCGACTGTGATTTATTGTGGTCATTTCACAGAAGACTCTGAAATTATCACTGACAATATTGATAATGAAACCAAAGCAGAGTGGTACTTGCGTCAGATTCGTGGTTCAGCAAACTTTACTGGCGGTAAAATCATGCATTTCTTGAGTGGTAACTTGAGTCATCAAATTGAACATCACTTGTTTCCTGATGTACCTGCCAACCGCTATCAAGAGATGGCGCCTAAAGTACGTGAAGTCTGTGCAGAGTTCGGGCAACAGTACAATACCGCGCCCTTTGGATCTCAAATTTTGAGTGTGTATAAACGTCTGGCTGTTCACTCTTTACCTGACAATGTGGTTGATCATTTAGTGGCGACCAAGCGGACCTTTGTTGAGGCAGTGAAAGGCATGTTTGGCAAAGCTGCTTAATAAAGATAAGGCAGTGTTTAAGGTATTCAAAATAGCTCCTTTTAAGGGGCTATTTTTATTTTTGAGTCATGAAAAGTGCAGACTTACATTTGAAAGTAGGGAATAAACTCAACCTGTCAAAATCCTTTGCTATACTATGCCCAAGTTTGTATTTAAGAGAAGTTAGGAAGGATTATGCGTATTGACCAACGTGCATTAGACCAATTACGTGAAGTGAAAATTACACGAAACTATACCCGTTATGCTGAAGGTTCTGTGCTGGTCGAGTTTGGTCACACCAAAGTCCTTTGTACTGCAAGCATTGATAACTCAGTGCCACGCTTTTTAAAAGGCCAAGGCCAAGGCTGGGTAACAGCAGAATATGGCATGTTGCCGCGCTCAACACACTCACGTTGTGATCGTGAAGCTGCTCGTGGTAAGCAAACTGGTCGTACTCAGGAAATTCAACGTCTGATTGGTCGTAGCTTACGTGCTATGGTTGATTTGAAAAAGCTTGGTGAAAATACGATTACTATCGACTGTGATGTGATTCAGGCAGATGGTGGTACACGTACTGCTTCAATTACTGGTGCGGCTGTCGCATTGGTTGATGCTATGAATGTTTTGTTATCTCAAAAGAAAATTAAGCATGATCCGCTTAAAGGATTAGTTGCTGCAATTTCTGTAGGTATTTATCAAGATGAAGTTTTACTTGATCTTTGCTATGAAGAAGATTCGAACTGTCAAACTGACTTAAACGTGGTGATGACACAAGCGGGTGAGTTCATTGAAATTCAAGGTACAGCCGAAGATAAACCATTTACCCGTGCGCAAAGCAATGCCATGTTAGAAATGGCTGAAAAGGGAATTGCCGAGCTCATTAAAAAGCAACAAGAAGCTTTAGGCTGGTAATTTTACGCTTTCTAAAAAACGCATCTTCGGATGCGTTTTTTTATGCCTTCATCAAATCGACATAAAAACATCATTTGCTTGTCACTTTTTCACTTTATTAGTAGTTCGCATTTAAACCGTTTGGAAAAAACCAATGCGAAAAATTTCACTTCTATTAATTACTTCTTTAGCACTTTTGCTCAGTGCTTGTAACGATAATAACGACTCAGATAATTCATCGCCAACAACACCGCCGACCAGTAATTGCAAAATGCACTGTGCGCCATAATAAGAACTCAGGATAAAAAACTAATGAATCGTCGCGAATTTCTTTTAAATTCTACAAAAACCATGTTTGGAACAGCTGCTTTGGCGAGTTTTCCACTCAGTATTCAAAAAGCGCTTGCAATCGATGCTAAAGTTGAAAGTGGAACTATTCAAGATGTTAAACATATTGTCATTTTGACTCAGGAAAACCGTTCTTTTGATAACTATTTCGGAACACTCAAAGGCGTACGTGGTTTTGGTGATCGCTTTACCATTCCAATGACAGAAGGCCGAAAAGTATGGGAGCAATATGATGCTAAGAAAAATAAAATATTGCCCTACCATTTAGATAGCCGTTTAGGAAACGCACAGCGCGTTTCAGGTACGCCTCATTCATGGTCCGATAGTCAAGCTGCTTGGGACAATGGTCGCATGAGCGACTGGGTTGCATATAAAAAGCCGCAGTCGATGGGTTACTACAAAAAACAGGAAGTCGAATACCAGTTTGCCTTAGCCAATGCTTTTACGATTTGTGATGCTTACCACTGCGCTATGCATGCGGGTACTAATCCAAACCGTAAGTTTATCTGGACCGGAACAAATGGCCCTACAGGGGCAGGTGTTGCCAGTGTCGTAAATGAATTTGATGGGATTGGATCATCAGCAGAAGGTTATGAATGGACGACTTATCCTGAACGCTTACAACAAGCTGGCGTGACATGGAAAGTTTATCAAAACATGCCTGATAACTTTACAGATAACCCGTTAGCTGGTTTCAAACAATATCGCCGTGCAAATGAGCAATCTGGTCAACCTGTAAGTAATGATACGCCAATATGCCCAGCATATGATGAAAAGATCGATGCAAATCAACCACTTTATAAAGGTATTGCTAATACCATGCCAGACGGTGGTTTTTTGGGTAGCTTTAAAGCAGATATCGCTCAAGGTAAATTGCCTCAAGTCAGCTGGTTAGTTGCTCCAGCAAATTATAGTGAGCACCCTGGACCATCTAGCCCTGTGCAGGGTGCTTGGTATATGCAAGAAGTATTGAATGCATTAACTGAGAATTCTGAGCTATGGAGTCAGACAGTTTTATTAGTGAACTTTGATGAGAATGATGGTTTCTTTGACCATACTCCTTCACCAAGTGCGCCGTCTAAAGATGCGAATGGTGTTGTATACGGGAAAACGACTTTAACTGATCAGCAAACATCTTATGAATACTTTAACCATCCGGCAGTAGCGGCCTCAAAATCTCAGCCTAAACCAGATGGTCGAGTGTATGGGCCAGGGGTACGCGTTCCAATGTATGTGATTTCTCCGTGGAGCCGTGGTGGTTGGGTGAATTCACAAGTCTTTGACCATACTTCTATTTTGCAATTCTTGGAAAAACGCTTTGGTGTGCAAGAGCCGAATATTAGTCCATATCGCCGTGCCGTATGCGGTGACTTAATGACAGCTTTTAACTTCAAAACACCAAACCTCATGCCTATAGCCCAATTAGATGGCAAGAAAACAAAAGCTGAAGCCGATGCGATTCGTGTTGCTCAAGCTTTATTGCCACAAGTTCCTGTTCCAAGCCAGCAACAATTTCCTCAACAGGAAATGGGAATTAGACCATCGCGTGCTTTACCTTACATTTTGCACACCAGTGCCAAAGTTGATACAGCACAAAAGATTGTAAAACTGATGTTCTCAAACACAGGCAAACAAGCAGCCGTTTTTCATGTGTATAACCGATTAGATCTTAACGTAACTCCACGTCGTTACATGGTTGAGGCGGGTAAACAGCTTGATGATGTGTGGAATGCTCCAACTGGTGAATATGATTTGTGGGTACTTGGGCCAAATGGTTTCCACCGTGCGTTTAAAGGAGATCTAAACCAAGCTAACCAGACTCAAGCACTACCGGAAATTAGGGTATGTGTTGAAGAGTGTGATGCGAATTTATATCTAAAAGTTCGCCATGATGGTAATAAGTCAGTCAAGCTAATGGTCAAGGCAAATGCTTATCTTGCAAATAAGACTTGGAATATAGAAACGAACAGTTCTGAAAAAGAACTAGTTTGGGATATGTCTGAATTTGGGGGGTGGTATGACTTCACTGTGACTTTGGCAGATGATGTGACTTTTAGTCGTCGTTTTGCCGGCCGTATAGAAACCCAAGAAGATTCAATTTCTGACCCATATATGGGTTATCTTGAATCATAAGTTCTTTGAAGGAATGTGCAAGAGAGTATTATCTTTCTTGCACATTTTAAAAATTATGAAAAATCATATAGATCAACAAAAAAAAGAGGATATGGCTACGTTTTGTAACGGAACCTCCTAAGCTCTGTCATATTTATCTTTTATTGTAAGACCTTAATTTTTTGAAAGAGTAATGGGGAAAATTTATGCTACAAGGTTTTATTGTATTATTAGCAGTAGTTACATTTGTTTTGATGGCTGCCGACCCACGAGATAACGGGGCGCAAGCGACTCAGTCAGCATGGCAGAAAACACAAGCGGCAGACATGACCAAGTCGCAAAAACATACGAATAACGATGTGGATTTTATTTAAGCATTAAAACGCATTGATAAATCAACAGCTCTAACGTCTTTAGTCAGTACGCCCATAGAAATGTAGTCAACGCCAGTGGTGGCAACTTCGCGCAAGTTTTCAATGGTGATATTACCTGATGCTTCTAGCTTACAGCGACCAGCAACATGTTTTACCGCATCAATCATTTGCTGTTGACTGAAGTTGTCGAGCATGACAATGTCTGCACCAGCTTCTAGCGCTTGGTTTAGCTCATCCCAAGTTTCAACTTCGACTTCAACAGGTTTGCCTGGCGCAATTTGATGTGCTTTTGCAATTGCCTGAGCAATGCCGCCAGCTGCCATAATATGATTTTCTTTAATTAAGAACGCATCAAATAAACCGAGACGATGGTTTCGTCCGCCACCAATAGCTACCGCATATTTTTGTGCAATACGTAGGCCTGGTAAGGTTTTTCGCGTATCAAGAAGTTTGGTGTTTAGTCCTTCGAGATGCTGTACATATTCGGCTGTTTTAGTGGCAACAGCAGATAAAGTTTGAATAAAATTCAACGCAGGGCGCTCTACAGTAAGTAAGCTGCGTGCAGAACCTGACAGTTTTAAAAATGCTTCGTTTGCAGCAACACGATCACCTTCTTGTTTTAACCAAGTCACCTGAACCGTATTGTCATAGGCTGAAATGAGTGCATTCACCCAAGGCTGTCCGGCTAAAACCATATCTTCACGGCTAATAATGGTCGCGGTTGCTTGCTCATCTTCAGGTGTGAGCATAGCGGTAATGTCACCGTCCCCAATATCTTCTTGTAATGCTTGTTGAATATTGATTTGAATTGATTGTTCAAGCAAAGACTGAGGTATGCTCATACGGTTTCCATTTTGTCGATGACCCTAAAACTTGCGATATATTAGCACCGTCGACTTTAAAAATAAGCTGTTTTATGAGATTAATCGCGATAAACAATCGAGCTTACTACTTTGAAAAGTTAGTAACTGCTTTAAACTAAAACAATTGGCAAGCAATTTATTGGCATTTCAATGAAACAAATTACACCGTATGAAGTTGTAGATGGACAATTAAAAGGGGCGAGACAAATCCCTTCTCCAAATTTTAACCAGCGGCCGACTGGTACCGAAATTCAAATGATTGTAGTTCATAATATTAGTTTGCCGCCGTCTCAATTTGGAGGTGGCTATATTGAGCAGTTTTTTCAAAATAAGTTAGATTGGTCGGTTCATCCCTACTTTCAGACCATTGAAGGCATGCAAGTTTCTACACATCTGTTGATTTTAAGAACTGGAGAAGTACTGCAGTTTGTTAATTTTAATGATCGAGCATGGCATGCAGGGCGTTCGAGTTATTTAGCCAAAGTAGAATGTAATGATTACTCAATAGGTATTGAACTTGAAGGAAGTGATGACCTGCCTTTTGAAGAAGTACAATATGAAGCTTTAACTGACGTTGCTACTGCCATTCGCCAAGCTTATCCAGAAATTAAAAACCATATTGCAGGGCATTCAGACATTGCGCCCGGCCGAAAAACTGATCCGGGACCTTATTTTGAATGGCGGCACTTTAGACAATTGTTGCTTCAGAAAAAAAGTTGAGTTCATTCATCATTTCACAACGAAAAGATTTTCTAGTTTCATTACAATAGCGTCTTTCGAATATAGCTGTAGGTGAGTACGATGGCATTGTGGCGATCGACTTTTATTGTCAGTGCAATGACGATGTTGTCACGAGTGTTAGGACTAGTGCGTGACGTCGTATTGCTCAATGTGTTTGGTGCAGGTAAAGATTTTGATACCTTCGTCGTCGCTTTTCGTATTCCCAACTTCTTTCGACGATTGTTTGCCGAAGGTGCCTTTTCTCAGGCCTTTATTCCAGTATTAACTGAATATAAAACAGGCCGAGCACATGCTGAAGTGCAGATCTTGATTAGTCGGGTATTTGGCTGTTTGCTAACAGTCATGACTTTACTTACTTTTGTGGCTATGGTTTTAGCACCAGCTATCATTTATATGTACGCACCTGGCTTCCATAGCGATCCTGAAAAGTTCGATTTAGCAGTCAGCATGTTCCGGTTGACCATTCCTTATTTATTATTTATGTCACTGACTGCTTTTGCCAGCAGTATTTTAAATAGTTATGGTTCGTTTGCTTCACCAGCTTTTTCACCAGTTTTACTGAATGTTGCGATGATTGCAGGCGCATGGTGGCTTACGCCGTATATGGCTGAACCAATCAAAGCATTAGGCTGGTCAGTGGTGGTAGCAGGGGTATTGCAGTTAGCTTTGCAGATTCCGGAACTATGGCGTAAAAACTTGCTGATTCCACCTAAAGTTGATTTTAAACATGAAGGTGTAGAGCGTATTTTAAAATTAATGCTTCCAGCATTATTTGGGGTATCTGTTACCCAGATTAACCTGTTATTAAATACGATTTGGGCATCTTTCATGCAAGATGGTTCAGTATCTTGGCTCTACAGTGCGGAGCGTATGACTGAATTGCCGTTAGGCTTAATTGGCGTTGCGATTGGTACCGTAATTTTACCTTCACTTTCTGCCCGTCATGCAGAACAAGATCAAGCCAAGTTCCGCGGTATGATCGACTGGGCTGCTAAAATTATTGTATTAGTTGGCTTACCAGCAAGTATTGCCTTATTTATGCTTTCTACTCCGATTATTCAGGCATTATTCCAACGTGGTGAGTTTGATCTGCGTGATACACAAATGACAGCTCTAGCACTGCAATGTATGAGTGCAGGCGTGATTGCATTTATGCTGATTAAAGTCTTTGCACCTGGTTTCTATGCACAGCAAGATACCAAAACACCTGTACGTGTCGGTTTAATCTCAGTCGCAGCGAATGCTATTTTAAACGTTGTATTTATTGGTTTCTTTAAGCTGATTGATTGGCATGCAGAGCATATGGCACTTGCATTGGCATCTTCTGGCTCAGCTTTAGTGAATGCGAGTCTACTCTATTTTTATTTACATAAACGTAATATTTTCCGATTTGATTCGCATTGGAAAAAATTAGGACTTCAATATGGTTTGGCTAACCTTGCCATGATTGCAGCACTTTGGTTTGGGTTAAATTGGTATAACGGTGAGCTTTCACAGTGGCTACGTATTGCCGAAGTGGTTGGATTATGTGTTGTTGGCGTAGTTGCTTATCTGGTCGCTCTAGTCATTACTGGTTTTCGACCTAGAGACTTAAAACACTAAAAATAAAAAAAGCGATCTTAAATGATCGCTTTTTTATATCTAATGAATCTATTTTGGTAAAACTTGCAGTAATTCAATATCAAAAATTAAAGTATTGTTTGGGCCAATAGTATCACCAGCACCTACTTCACCATAAGCCAGATTTGCAGGAATAAAGAAACGGGTTTTCCCACCTTCTTTCATGGTTTGCAGACCTTCTGTCCAACCTGTAATCACTTGACTGAGCTGAAACTCAACTGGATGATTACGAGCAATCGAACTATCAAATACAGTCCCGTCTAGTAAACGGCCTTCATAATTTACTTTAACACGAGATGTAGCTTTCGGTTTTTGACCATTACCTTCTTTTAATACTTGGTATTGGAGACCAGATTTGGTCGTAATCACACCTGATTTTTTAGCATTTTCTGCAAGAAATGCAGCGCCAGCCTGAGCATTTTGTTGACCTAATTTTTGAAACTCGACTAACTGTTTAGCTTCTAAAGTTTTTTTATACTCATTAATTGCTTTCGCCATTTCTTCGTCTGTCAAACGAGCGCTTTTCTTCTGTGCACCTTCTTGAAGGCCTTGATAAAAGATATCAAGATTTAAATCTGTTAATGCATCAGTATTATTTCGACCCATTAAATAGCCATAACTATAGCTAAACTGTTCTTTTGCTGGACTTTTATTTGTTATCGAGGGTGCAGCAAAAACAGATAAACTCATTGTTGATGTTGCAATAATTAAACCAATTTTTTTCATGCTGTTTTCCAAAAAAAAGGAGAGTAGTGTTCTACTCTCCTGAATGTTGTTATTTCACTGAAATGAGTTCTACATCAAAAATCAGTGTACTGTTTGCTGGAATACCAGGAATTTCCTGCGGGCCATAGGCAAGATTTGATGGAATAAAGAACGTTGCTTTACCGCCTTCTTTCATCAATTGAAGTCCTTCCGTCCAGCCTGGAATTACTTGATTAAGAGGGAACTCAACTGGCTGACCGCGTTTATAAGAACTATCAAAAACCTGACCGTTAATTAAACGACCTTCATAATGTACTTTAACTATAGATTGTGCAGTAGGCTGCTTACCTGTACCTTCTTTAGTAATGATATATTGCAAGCCAGACGCCGTCGTTTTTACTCCAGCTTTTGTTTTATTTTCTGCAAGGAATTGAGCATCTGCAGACTCAGGAGCAGTACCAGCAGCTTGTTCTGGTTTATTCTGTTGCTGCATTTTTTGCTGCAATTCTTTTTCATAAGCCGCTACAGCAGCTTTTAACTCTTCTTGAGTATAGGCACTTGGCTGCTTGCTGCGAGCATCATGGATGCCTTTCACAAATGCTTTTGTATCTAGCTCAGGTGGAGTTTGCTGAGCAACTTCATATCCAAGAACATAACTGATTTTTTCAATTGGAGAGGCATTTTTATTTGCCTTGCTTCCGACTTCTGTGGTCGGATGTTGGCTTGCATAATATACTGGTACAAGTGCAGCACCGCCTAAAACTACAGCGACAGCAATGGGTAAGGCTTTACTCATAAAAGGTTCCAAAAATAATCATTTGAGTCTAAAAGGCTGCTTTGATCTTAGCATGCTTAAGCATAGAATGTTTAAGAAAAAAAACGAGTGGTTTTTTATATATTTTAGTTAGTTTTAGTAGGGATATACTTAAAAGAAGCTTAAATAAAAAACCGGATCATTTGATCCGGTTTTTTAGAGAATTTAAAATTAATCCTCTTTTTGTGCCTTATAAGCGTAAGCATAGTTATAGCCATAACCACCGCTAGCACGCTGAATGTCGTTAAGAATAAAGCCATTGACTTTAACGCCAGCTTGCTCAAAACGGTTAACAGTTAATTCAAGCTCTTTCATATGAGACTTGATATAACGAGCTACAATTAAGTTCACGCCAGTGTATTGAGAAATAATAATACCATCGGTTACAGCCAGCACTGGTGGAGTATCAATGATGATATGATCATATTGAGTCTGTAGTTGCTCAAGTAATTCTTTGAACTGCGTAGAACTCAACATTTCCGAAGGATTGGTTGGGCTCTTGCCACGAGTAATCACATCAAGATTCGCAACTTGTGTTTTATGTAATATTTGTGACAAATCAGCTTGTCCACTCAATAATTCAGAAAGGCCTGGTTTTACATCGACATCAAAATATTTATGCATATAACCACGACGCATATCTGCATCAATAAGCAATACACGTTTGTTACTTTGAGCAAAAATTGTAGCAAGGTTAGTCGAAATAAATGATTTTCCGACTTCTGGAGACGGGCCAGCAATCATAATGATATTGTTTTTTGCATTTGCTAATGCAAAGTGAATCGCTGTTCGGATACTACGTAGACTTTCAATTGCGATATCATCACTATTTTTAACCGCAAGAATAGGAATACTCTTTTTCTTCTTCAAGATATTCATACGAGTTTCTTGAATCGGAGAACGTGGAACGGTCGCATATACTGGGAGATCGAGTTCATTTTCGATTTGGGCAGAATCTTTAACGCCGCTACGCATCATATTACGTAATAACGCAATCAGTACGCCTATAAACCCACCAACTAAAATAGAAAGAATTAATACAATCAGTCTTCTTGGTTTAATTGGTTTAACGGGTTCTACAGCAGTATCAATAATGCGGACATTACCAATTTCACCTGCATTAGCAATTTTGAGCTGCTGATAAGAGTTAAGCAAAGATGTGTAAAGCTCGGTATTTACTTTTACATCACGATAAAGTTGTAAATATAAACGTTGTGTTTCAGGGAGTTGTGTTAAACGATTGTTGAGGTCAGCAATCTTTTTATTAATTTCTGCAATTTGCGCATCAATTTGGCGGATTAATGGATGATCATTGGTATATTTTGCTGAAAGCTCAGCTTGTTTTTGTTGCAACTCAATCTTAAGCTTTTCTAGATCAATGTTTTGTTTAAGTAATAGCTCAGATTCAGCGTTCACATCTACTGTTTTATACTTTTCCCGGAATTGGTTAAATTTGATTTCAGAATCTTCTAGTTGCTTTCTAAGGAGTGGTAACTGTTTCTCTAGGAAAGCTAAAGTTTGTTTAGATTCTAGAGACTTTCGCTCAATATTCTGTTGATGATAAACATTTAGAACATTATTGAGTACTTGAGTGATATGTTCTGGATCTTGACCTAAATAGCTTAAACCAATAACACCAGTCATCTTACCTTTTTCAGCAACATTATAGATATCATTAAAGTTTTTAACGGCTGTTGGAAGGGCGAGCTTAGCTAATGTGAATGTTTGTTTTTTCAAATCACCTTGGGCACTAAGTTGTACTTGCCATAACCCTTTTTCAGTATTTAGTACATTTTTCTTGTTTAGCACACCATTAAATACAGTTTGGTCTTTATAAGTTAGAGTAAATTGATGGATATCTTTAAACTCTAATTTTAGGGGTTTATCTAGATAATATTCAGGTATGACAAGTTGTTTAACTATTAAGTTGTTATTTTTATTAGTATAAATTAAAGCATCATGATGATAGTCAAGTTTGCTCTTTTCTTGTGAGATTAGCTTAGAGATCAATCCTGATTGGTTATCTTTGATGTTAATATCAAGATTGAGATTATGAATCACTTGCCCTAAAACCATTCTAGAACGAAGAATCTCTATTTCAGGATCAGCCGGTGATTTTTGAGATAGACCTCCGCTGACTTTAGAAAGATCCCCAAGCAGAGCAGCAGAGGCAGCACCTTTACTATCTTCAACTTGTACCATCGCATCTACAGCGTAAGTGTCTGGTGTTATTCGCAAATATAGCAAGGCACAAATTAAACTTAAGACCACGCAGCATGCTATGATTTTCCACTGTGCAATCAATGAAAAGAATAACTCTTTTAAATCGATGCTATCTTCGCTAGTTTTAGAGTTTTGGTTCATAAATTTACAACTAATATACAATTATAATTGAGTGCGCCAATCTTGCACATAGCTTTGAATGTTGCGGCAAGTCTGATCAAAAAAAGCTTGGTCATGCTGATAAGGATCAGGTACATTTTGTCCTTGCCAATGACCAAGCCTAAAAATTTTTCCCTTAGCAAAGGGCCAAGTTTGTTCAATATGCTTTTGTTGATTATTGCTCATCACCAAAATTAAATCATTTTGTTTAATCAACTCTGCATTAATCTGACGAGCAATATGAGTGCGCATATCGATGCTCAACTGATCCATACAATAAATAGCTTTGTCATCTGCAGCATGGCCTACTAAAGCCGAAATACCAGCTGATGAGATATTTAATGTAGGGTGTTGATCTTTTAATAAGTACTCTGCCATTGGGCTGCGGCAGATATTACCCACACAGACTACTAAAATATTTTGTAATAGCATGCTAATTTTTACCCAATTGATCAAAGGTATAAAGTGCACTTGAGAACGGTACAATTTGGTTCATAATACGTTGCCAACGAGTTAGGCCGGTTGCATCAATATAAACAATATCATTTTTTTGCATTTGAAATTGATTGGACAATGCAAGGTTACCAATACTGCTCAAGTTAAGCTGATAAATTGTTGATCTTTTTGTTTGTAAATCTGTACGCATGACATAAATACGAGCGGCACTTGCAGAATATGGATTAACTCCTTCACTTTCACCTAGTACATCACTTAAGCTCATACCTTGATCTCGTAATGGAATCGCTGAGCTTTTATTAGACTCACCCATAACATAGAGTTTTTGATTTTGTTTGGTATTTACATAGATTGTGTCATTGGGTTGTACCAATAATTTGTGTAGCGAGTATCCTCGCTTTTCAAGCGCAACGACATTTAAGTTATAAACCTCACCATTTCTAATGAGTTGAATATCAGTATTGTCACCAGATTCTTGATTTACACCACCAGCCATACTTAAGGCTGTATAAATACTAATGGGTTGATCGTCTAAAGTATATTGTCCACTTTTCATGACCTGACCATTAACAAAGTAGCGTTTGGCTTGGTAAGACAATACTCGAACTACAACGTCAGGCGTTTTTAAGTATTTGGAAAATTGACTTCGTAAATATTTATTGGTCTCAGCCAGTGTTTTCCCTGCAATATGAACTTGCCCCACAAGTGGTAGTTGGACATTTCCTGCAGAGTCAATCGGATATCCAAACGCTTTAATATCACTAGAAGCACCTTGAATAGGTGGAGTGATTTCAGGATAAGCCCAGAGTTGAATTGATAAGACATCCCCAGAGCTTAAGCGATATTGATAAAAAGGGGTATTGAATAAGGCGCTTATATTTCCTTGCGGACGCAAAGATTCAGAACTGATTTCTGGAATATTATTTTGGGTGAGTTGGATAACAGAAACTTCAGCTCCTTGTTCTGTTTTAAAACTCCCTTGTTCAGGTAAGTCATAAGTTTGTAAGCCTGATGTGACAGCACATCCTGTAAACGAAAGTGAAATGGCTAAAAATAATAATGTGCTTTGATGCTTCACATTCAAACCCTTTATTGTTTGTAATCCAATGATACTTTGCATTGAAGACATTGGATTGTAGTCTATAATTAACCCAAATCATACTTTATTTGCCGAGCAGAGATTGTATATTTCGAGAAAATTTTGTTTAAAGTCTGCTATATTAACGTAGTAGGTCGTATCCATGATGTTTGCCCATTTACAATTAAATGGTTAGGTTTTATATATGTTTCAACTTGAACAACTAAAAATAGCAATTATCGGCTTAGGGTATGTTGGATTACCTTTGGCGGTTGAGTTTGGTAAACATAAACCTACAATAGGATTTGATATAGACCAAAAACGAATATTAGAGTTGCAAGGTGGGTACGACCATACTTTAGAGGTCACTTCAGATGAGCTAATGCAGGTGCAGCAGCTTTCGTATACGGCGCATATTGAACATTTACAAAATTCAAATTTCTTTATTGTCACAGTGCCAACACCAATCGACGATTTCAAGCAACCGGATCTAACTCCTCTTATAAAAGCATCTCAAAGCATTGCTAAAGTGTTAAAAAAAGGCGATATCGTTGTTTATGAGTCAACTGTTTATCCTGGTGCTACAGAAGAAGTGTGTATACCTGAGTTAGAAAAACATTCAGGTTTAAAGTTTAATCAAGATTTTTTTGTGGGGTATAGCCCTGAGCGCATTAATCCTGGTGATAAACAGCGACGTGTGACCAATATTTTGAAAATCACATCGGGATCTACTCCTCAAGTAGCTGATTATGTGGATCTAGTTTATAACCTAATTATTGAGGTAGGGACACATAAAGCACCAACTATAAAAGTTGCTGAGGCTGCAAAAGTCATCGAAAATACACAAAGAGATGTCAATATTGCATTAATCAATGAGTTAGCTCTTATTTTTAATAAAATGGGTATTGATACCGAAGATGTGCTTAAAGCAGCGGGTACAAAGTGGAATTTTTTAAAATTTAGACCAGGTTTGGTTGGTGGTCATTGTATTGGTGTTGATCCGTACTACTTAACGCATAAAGCAGAGTCAATTGGTTTACACCCTGAGATTATTTTAGCAGCTCGTCGTTTAAATGATCGTATGGGTGAATACGTGGCAACCCAACTAATTAAAGAAATGGTGAAGCAGCGCATACAGGTTGTCGGTGCCCGTATTTTAGTTTTAGGTCTAAGTTTTAAAGAGAATTGCCCAGATATTCGAAATACCAAAATTGTAGATATGGTAAAAGCACTAAAAGAATACGATTTAGATCTTGATATATATGATCCCTGGGTTGATAGTGCTGAGGTTGAAGCAGAGTATGGTTTAGCGCCAATTATGGAGTTAAAACAAGGTCAGTATGATGCTATCGTCATTGCGGTTGCACATGATCAGTTTAAATTGATGTCTAGCGCAGAACTCATTGCATTAGGCAAAGAAAAACATGTTTTATATGATTTAAAATATGTTTTAGATAAAGAACAAAGTGATATTCGACTGTAAAAATTACTAACATAGGAATTTTATGAAAATTTTAGTTACAGGTGGAGCTGGTTTTATTGGTTCTGCTGTTATTCGTCATATTATCCAAAATACAAATAATAATATTCTTAATGTTGATAAATTGACATATGCTGGAAATCTAGAGTCGCTCAAAGAAGTTGACCAAAATTCAAGATATCAATTTTCTCAAACTGATATTTGTGATCGAAAGGCTTTAGATGTTTTATTTAAAGAGTTTCAACCAGATTTAGTGATGCATTTGGCAGCAGAGTCACATGTAGATCGCTCAATCACTGGGTCTGCTACATTTATCGAAACCAATATTATTGGTACATATCAGTTATTAGAAGCTGCACGTCATTATTGGAATAATTTGAGTGACAATAGAAAAATAGCATTTCGTTTTCATCATATCTCAACTGATGAAGTATATGGAGATCTTGAAGGCACTGAAGATTTATTCCATGAAACAACATCTTATGCACCAAGTTCTCCATATTCTGCAAGTAAGGCGAGTTCGGATCATTTAGTACGCGCTTGGAATCGTACTTATGGTTTACCAGTAGTAATTACGAATTGTTCTAATAACTATGGACCATATCATTTCCCAGAAAAATTAATTCCTTTAGTAATATTAAATGCATTAAAAGGGAAACCTTTACCAATTTATGGTAAAGGTGACCAAATTCGTGACTGGCTATATGTTGAAGATCATGCGCGTGCACTTTATAAAGTTGTTACTGAAGCTAAATTGGGGGAAACTTATAATATTGGCGGCCATAATGAACAAAAAAATATCGATGTCGTAAAATCAATTTGCGAGTTACTTGAAGAACTTGCCCCAAATAAACCTGAAGGCGTGGCCCATTACGTTGATTTAATTACTTATGTCAAAGATCGCCCTGGTCATGATTTGCGTTATGCAATTGATGCGACGAAAATTAAAGAAGATTTAGGTTGGGTGCCAGAAGAAAGTTTTGAAACAGGTCTTCGTAAAACAGTTGAATGGTATTTAAATAACCAAGAATGGGTTGAAAACGTACAAAGCGGTGAATATAAAAACTGGGTACAACAACAATATCCGGCTAAAAAAGCCTAAATTTTGAGTGATAACCATGAAAATATTATTGCTTGGAAAAAATGGACAAGTTGGTTGGGAGTTACAACGCGCTTTGCAACCACTTGGTGAGGTGATTGCACTTGATCGTTCTACAAGTTTAGATGGTTTAAATGGTGATTTGGCTAATTTTGATCAAATTAAACAGACTATTGAAAAAGTTCAGCCAAATATAATTGTAAATGCAGCTGCATATACCGCGGTTGATAAGGCTGAATCTGATAAAGAAAATGCTGATTTAATTAATCATCTCGCTGTCAAAAATCTAGCTGAACTTTGTCAAACTCATCATATTTTACTCATTCACTATTCAACGGATTATGTTTTCAATGGTGAAGGAACAAAAGCATGGTCTGAGAGTGACTTAACGGATCCAGTAAATTTGTATGGAAATACGAAGCGGCTTGGTGAAATTGCACTTGAGCAAAGTAGTTGTGCTTTTATTAACTTTAGAACATGTTGGGTTTATGGTTCGCATGGTAATAACTTTATAAAAACGATGTTGAAATTAGCTTCAAATCGTGAAGAGCTAAGTATTATTCATGACCAGATTGGTGCGCCAACAGGGGCTGCTCTTATTGCGGATGTAACAGCACAAGCATTAAAGTATTATTCATTAATGGGTGCTCAGCAACAAAAAGATTTATTAGGGCATTATCATTTAGCTGCTGCTGGTGAATGCTCGTGGTTCGACTATGCACAATTTGTTTTTGAATTAGCAAAACAAAAAGGTCAACCTTTAGTAATTCAAAAAGTAAATCCAATTGAAACAATAGCATACCCCACTCCAGCTAAACGACCTTTAAATTCACGTTTAAATACAAATAAACTACAAGCAAATTTTAAAATACACTTACCGAATTGGAAGTTAGGTGTAGCACAAGTTTTAGAGGAAATTATTTGATGAGCCAAGTAAAACGTAAAGGTATTATTCTTGCCGGTGGTTCAGGAACTCGTTTATACCCAATCACGATGGGTACATCAAAACAATTATTGCCAATTTATGATAAACCAATGATTTATTATCCATTGTCTGTTTTGATGTTGGCAGGAATCAATGAGATTTTAATTATTTCCACTCCAGAAGACTTACCTAATTATGAAAAACTTTTAGGTACTGGTGAGGAAATTGGTCTAAAGCTTTCATATAAAATCCAGCCATCTCCTGATGGTTTAGCTCAAGCATTTATCTTGGGTGAAGAATTTATAGGTGAAGATAATGTTTGTTTAGTTCTAGGTGACAATATTTTCTATGGTCAAAGTTTTGGAACGCAGTTAAAGCGCGCAACTGAAAAAGCGACTGGTGCAACGGTATTTGGTTATTATGTAAATGATCCAGAGCGTTTCGGAGTTGTTGATTTTGATGAAAATGGAAAAGCTTTAAGTATTGAAGAAAAACCAGAATATCCAAAGTCACATTATGCAGTTACGGGTCTTTATTTTTATGATAATAAAGTAGTTGATATTGCGAAAAATATTAAGCCCTCACACCGTGGTGAGCTAGAAATTACTGATGTAAATAATGTATATCTTCAACAACAACATTTAAATGTCGAGTTGTTGGGCCGTGGATTTGCATGGTTAGATACAGGTACGCATGATTCACTACTTGAGGCGAGTCAGTTTGTTCAAACAGTCGAGCATCGCCAAGGTCTAAAAATAGCTTGTTTAGAAGAGATAGCATTTAATAATGGTTGGATTGATGAACAACAACTTCTTAAACGTGCAAATTTCTTTAAGAAAACGGGGTATGGTCAATATTTATTTAAATTACATAATGAACACTTGGAAAAATGATGTTTTTGTAAGAGTTTGTAGATGATTGTGAATATTTTAAAGTATAGAGATAAAAAATGAACGTAATTGAAACGAAGATTAAGGGTCTTCTAATTTTAGAACCTAAAGTTTTTGGTGATGACCGTGGCTGGTTCATGGAAAGTTTTAATCAAAAAGCTTTTGAACAAGCACTAAAAGAGAGAGATTTAGAAGTTCCACAATTTGTTCAAGACAATCATTCTTTATCTCAAAAAGGTGTTTTACGAGGATTGCATTATCAGTTGACTCCATATGCTCAAGGTAAGCTGGTCCGAGTTGTGCAAGGACGTGCATGGGATGTTGCTGTTGATATTCGTGTAAATTCGCCAACATATGGTCAGTGGGTCGGTGTTGAACTTTCAGCTGAAAACCATAAACAGTTTTGGATACCGGAAGGCTTTGCTCATGGGTTCATAGCTTTAGAAGATAATACACAATTTTTGTATAAAGCTACCAATTACTATAATAAGCAAAGTGAAAGAGCAATTATTTGGAATGATCCGACACTTAAAATTACTTGGCCTCTAGATGGGGTAGTGGAGGTGTCGGTGAGTGAAAAAGATCTTGAGGCTGAGTTTTTTGTGAATAACTAAGCCCTAGTTAAGACGTAAAGTAAATGTGTAAAGATCAAATCTAATTAAAATAAGCAGTTCCCTAAATTGATTATAGAAAGCTTTTGGGAATAGTTTATGTATTGAAACAGAACAGAGGAAAAGATGGAAATTAAAAAAGCCCCAAAAAGTACTGATATGTTAAAGGGTAAAACGCTTTTAATTACAGGCGGCACAGGCTCTTTTGGTAATGCTATGATTAAGGGTTTTTTAAACTCAGATCTTAAAGAAATAAGAATTTTTAGTCGTGATGAAAAAAAACAAGAAGATATGCGTATTGCTTATAAAAATGAAAAACTAAACTTTATAATTGGTGATATACGAAATTTTAATGATATAAATCAAGCAATGATGGGGGTAGATTTTGTCTTTCATGCAGCTGCATTAAAGCAGGTTCCTTCATGTGAATTTTATCCAATGCAGGCTGTTCAAACGAATATTCTGGGTGCAGAAAATGTATTGGAAGCAGCAGCAAGAAACAATGTCCAACGAGTTGTGGTTTTAAGTACAGATAAAGCTGTTTATCCAATTAATACAATGGGTATGTCGAAGGCGTTAATGGAGAAACTAGCAGTTTCGAAGGCCAGAGATACTAGAGTTAAAAATATAGATGCAGTCTATACAGCCACACGTTATGGCAATGTAATGTGTTCACGTGGATCAATTATCCCGTTATTTATTAAACAAATTAAAGAAGGCTTACCTTTAACTATTACTAATCCTAAAATGACTCGTTTTATGATGTCATTACAAGACTCTGTCGAACTAGTTTTGTTCGCTTTTAGTCAAGGTAATCCTGGTGATATTTTAGTACAAAAATCACCAGGTGCAACGATTGAGGTTTTAGCTCAAGCACTTAAAGAACTCTTTAACGCAGATAATGAGATCAAAATTATTGGCGAACGTCATGGTGAGAAGCTATTTGAAACTCTTTGTTCAAAAGAAGAAATGGCGAAAGCAGATGATTTAGGAGACTTTTATAGAATTCCTGCTGATTTTCGAGATCTAAACTACAGTAAATATGTGCAAGAGAATGCACCTGCTTTATTAGATGAGGAATATAATTCACACAATACGCATAGATTAAATGTTGAGGAATTAAAAGAATTATTGCTCACGTTAGAGTATGTTCAAGATGAATTAAAATCACATCAAGGATAATAAAATGTTACCACTTATAAAAACCAGTTTGCCTGAAAGAGAGCTATTAATACCTCGCTTAGAGGAAGTTTTGTATAGCGGTTATATTGCCCAAGGTGAGATTGTTGAAAATTTTGAAAGAAAATTCGAAGAATATATTGGAAGTGGAAATACACTGTCATTAAACTCAGGAACTGCAGCATTACATATCGCATTGATATTGGCTGGGGTTGGGCAAGATGATGAAGTAATTAGTACGGCATTGACTGCTGAACCGACTAATGTTGCAATTAAGATGGTCGGGGCAAAAGTTCGTTGGGCTGATGTCGATTATGAGACTGGTAATATATCACCTGACTCGATTGAGAAAGCAATCAATGCTAAAACGAAGGCAATTATTGTTGTCGACTATGCAGGTATTCCTGTTGACGTAAAGAGAATTCAGGAAATTTCTGAAAAGTATGGTATTCCAGTCATTGAAGATGCTGCGCATGCAATAGGTGCTAAATTTAATGGGAAAAAAACAGGAAATCATTTTCCGTTTACTGTTTTTTCTTTTCAAGCGATAAAACATCTAACAACAATAGATGGTGGTGCTTTACAGATTCAAGATGATGCTCTTTATGAGCGAGGTAAAATTATAAGATGGTTCGGGTTAGATAAAAAGAAAACAAGATTAGATAATAATATAACAGAACAAGGCTATAAGTATCATATGAACAATGTGAATGCTTGCGTTGGCCTTTTACAATTGGAAGGAATCGATAAAATTGTTGATAAGTATATAGAGAATGGTAAATACCTTGACCAAAATTTAAAAGATATACCGGGTGTAGAGTTAATTAAATATTATGATAACTCAGAACCATCTTACTGGTTATACACATTAAAGGTTGAGAATAGAGCTAACTTTATTAAAATGATGGAAGCGAATGGCATTGCTGCTTCTGAACTTCATAAACGTAATGATTTACATGAATATTTAAATGACAATCCTACAGAATTGCCAAATTTAGATCGGTTTTATGAAAAGATGGTGCATATTCCATGCGGATGGTGGGTCACTAAAGATGACTGCGATAAGATGATTGAATTGATTCGGAAAGGTTGGTAATGATTCCCATTTTTAAACCCTATATGCCCAGTGATATCTTACCAGAATTAGAGAATATTCTATATTCTGGTCAATTAGCATATGGAAAATATGGAAAATTATTTGAATCAGAATTAGCCAAGTTTATAGGGAACCCATATGTAATCTCGGTGAACTCTTATAATCAAGCTATGTTGTTGGCTCTATCTATATTAAATTTAAATCCAGGGGACGAAGTAATTGCTTCCCCTGTAAGTTGTTTGGCTTCGAATCAGCCTTTTGTGATTAAAGGATTAAACGTGATTTGGGCCGATGTTGATCCAAACACTGGGGCACTTTGTGTTGAAGATGTTAAAAAAAGAATCACTTCAAAAACCAAAGCGATATTCCATAATCACTTCTGTGGTTATTTAGGTGATGTAATAGCAATAAATCAACTAGCTAAAGAGCATGGTCTTTGGGTTGTGGATGATTGTATTGAAGCCTTTGGAACAGAACATAATGCTCAAAAAACAGGAAATTTAGGCGCTGATCTAACGGTATTCTCTTTTCAAACAGTTCGATTGCCAAATACGGTAGATGGTGCTGCAATAAGTTTTTCATCTAAAGAGTTATATGAGAAAGCTATTCTTATGCGCGATTATGGCATAGATCGGAAAAACTTTAGAACCTCTATGGGGGAAATTAATCCAAATTGTGATATCTCATTAGAAGGATATGGCGCAACGCTTAGTGAAATTAATTCATATATTGGTTTAAAACAAATGGATAATTTGCCTAATTTGTTGAATAAACAGAGAAGTAATGCTGTAAATTGGAATAATAAAATTCAAGAAATGTCAGCGATAAAACCTCTAAGCTTAGTGTCTGGTACAAAGCCAAATTATTGGGTTTTTGGTGTTTTATGTGAGAATAAAGAAAAAGCATTGGAAAATTTTCGTAAAGAGAATTGGTATGCGACAGGTGTTCATATCAATAATAATATTTATTCTGTTTTTAATAATTTTGAAACTTTAAATGGAGTAAATGAATTTATGAGTAAATTTTTAGCTTTACCATGCGGTTGGTGGGTAGAGAAAATTTAAAGATAGGTTACCAATATGTATCAAATTAAGTTGATAGCACACAAAGAAATAACTGAAAATGAATTAAATGAAGTTGTAAGAATTAAATCTGCGCAATGGCATTATAGTTATGATGAACAATTACAATGGATAAAGAAAAATATAAAGGACTTAGATATTCATGTACTGCTATCTTTAGATGGGCGAAATGTAGCTTATTTAAATTTAATTGATATTGATTTATTTGTAGAGGAAATAGCAGTAAAAGGTTTTGGAATTGGTAATGTATGTGCAATTGAAAAGGGAAAGGGTTTTGGCTTTGAATTAATGAAAGAGGTGAATGAGACTATAATTCGATTAAATAAAGTTGGATTGTTATTTTGCAAAGAGCCATTATTAAAGTTCTATCGTTCCTTAGGTTGGAAAGATCTAGCATCAGAAGAATATAAGATAAATGGTGATAAACTAGAGGTTATGATATACAACGTAAATTATGATAATAAAATTTTGATCGAGTATGATGGAATCCTCTTCTAGCAATAAGTATCTTAAACTATTTATTTATAAGAGCATCCAAAACCAGTGCACTAGATTGAAATCTTTTAATTTTTATTTAGGCAATTTTTAGGTTGATTAAAAGGTTTTTATGAAGTGAACAAGGTAACTAAAAATATTATCGCAAATTATTTGGGTAAATTATGGGGTTTTGCCTCCATATTTATTTTTGTGCGATTTTATATTGATATACTTGGTGTTGAATCTTATGCAATTATAAATTTTTACACAGTAATATTGGGTCTACTTATATTTGCTGATGCAGGATTAACAGCCACATTAACAAGAGAGTTGGCTAGGGATATAAGTATTCAAGAAAAATCTAATCTTGTATATACCTTTGAAAGAATTTATATCTTTATATGCATTTTAGTTGCTTCCATTATTGTAATTTCATCAAACTTTATAGCAAATAACTTTTTACATTCGGCAACATATACTCCAAGTTCCGTTGCATATTTTATTAAGTTAATAGGGGTCGGAATTGCTATTCAATTATTTTCTACTTTATATGAAGGTGGTTTAAATGGACTACAACAGCAAGTATTAACTAATAAAATTAGAATTATTTGGAGTTTATTTAGATCAGGTGTTGTCTTAATTCCAATTTATTTCTATCCAAAATTAGATATATATTTTTGGTGGCAAGTAATATGTAACATAGTTCTTTTATATGTTCTTAGAAAATCTTTATATTTATTCCTGCCAAATAAAGAATCTATATTTTCAATAGATTTGGTTAAATCTACGGGGAAATATGCGTTAGGAATGATGGGGATTGCATTTATTTCAGCAATTAACATACAAATTGATAAATTAGTTACTAGTAAATATTTTTCAATGAAAGACTTTGGCTATTATTCAATAGCTAGTACGTTAGCTCAATTACCTACTATGGTAGTCATGCCCATTATTGTTGCAGTTTTCCCTTTATTATCTCAATTTGTATCCCAACAAAATAATACAGAAGTAACAAATAATTTTCATAAATATTCTTTTTTAACATCCAGTATTGCAGCTCCACTAGCATTTAGTATTGCTTTATACTCTATTTCGATCATTACGCTATGGACTGGACGCCCAGAAATTGCATTACAAATAAACTATGTTGTTAAAATGTTACTTGTTGGTGGTTTGTTTTTATGCTTACAGCTAACTCCATTTTACTTAGCTTTAGCTAATGGTTTTACACGTATAAATTTGTACTCAGGAATTATTGGGATAATTATTACTATTCCTTTGATGATTTTTTCAATTCAAAAATATGGAATGCTAGGTGTAACATTTCCATGGATTTTTATAAACATAACTACTTTTTTTATTGTTGGAATGTTTATTGTCAACAAATTTTTACCTAAACAAGTGTATAATTGGCTATTATGGGATGTATGTACCCCTATAATTGTAACATTGTTTGTGATTGCTATAGTTGAATTTTCTTTCAAATCAATTATCAGTAATTATTTATTTATTTTTAAATCAATAATTATTGGATTTTTGAGTTTTACTTTAAATTTATTTATCTATAGATTTATCATATTAAAGAATAAATTATTCTTTAAATAGTTTTGAGAGATAGATAGGTTTATTTAGATGCATATATTAGCTACATGATTGTTTTAAAATAGGATCCAATATTAAATCCTTGGTTTATTAATTTTTGATATTGAGTGTAAAATGGAAAAGCCCTTAGTAAGTATAGCAATTGCAACTAAAAATCGCCAAAAATATTGTATAGAAGCAATAAAGTCTATATTAGCTTATAATAACTCCCAGATCGAAATTGCTATTGCAGATAATAGTGCAACTAGTGAAATTCAAGAGTTTGTAGAAGATTTAAATAGCCCATTTGTAAAATATTTTTATGATGGTAAAGATAATGTATCTTCTATTGATAACTTTAATCGTGCACTCGAGTTGACGAGTGGTGATTATGTTATGTTGATTGGAGATGATGATTCTATTTTACCTAAAGTTGTAGAAGTAGCTCAGTGGGCAAAAGACAACAACATAGACTCAGTTTGTTCACATGAAAATTTAATATATTATTGGCCCAATGTCTTAGAAGAGTATCCAAATGGAGTAATGATTACTCCTCCTTCGACTGGGAAAATTACAAAAATTAATTTTAGAAAACACCTCAATGCTCTATTGGAAAATGGACTGCAACTTTATCTTTTATATCCATTGCCTAAAACCTATCATGGGCTGGTGAAAAGAAGTTTAATGGAAGAGATAAAAAATAGAGTTGGTCATTATTATGGTGGTTTAAGTCCAGATTTATATTCTTCAATAGCTATTTCTTGTGTTGCAAATAATCATTTTATAATTGATGAGCCTTTATCTATTGCTGGTGTCTGTACTCAAAGTACTACAGCTGACAACTTTAAAGGACTTCATTCTGGAAGTCTTGAGGGAATTCCCCATTTAAAAAATCGGCCGAATTATGTATTTAGTGATAGAATACCACTATATTATTCTGTAAATACTATTTGGGCAGAGTCTGGACTTAAAGCTCTAGAAGAACTTAATGAAGAGGAGTTACTTCAAAAGTTTAATATGCATAGATTAATGGCTCAAGCATGGATTCATAATCGAAAGTATATTTCTTCTATTATGAAAGAAAAGCATAAAGAATTATTATTTAAACATCATGTTGGGGTTTTTAATAAATTTTTCTCTTTTACTCTAGCTACTATTTATATTTTAATAAATAAATGTATTCGTACCTTGAAAGGACTAATTGGTAAGGAAAAATCAGTTAAGGTAGAGGGTGTATTGAATATAACCGAAGTTATCGAACAATATAGAAAAGACTGTAAAAGATGATATATTATATATTTCCTTATTTGTATATTTTAGTTTTTTCACTATTGTTATATTTTAGTAATCTGAAATCTATAAAATTATGGTATATGTTTGTATTGTTAATGCCTGCTGTATTAGTGTTTGCCCTTAGGGGAAATGTTGGTACAGATACATATTATTATTTAGCTTTATTAGATGATTATATGTATTATGGTGAAAGTGCTGCAAAATATGAGCCGGGTTTTGAATTTTTAGGAAAGATTTTAATATATTTAGGTTTGTCACCACGTATAGCGCTAGCATCAATTGGTTTAATAACGACCTTGCTCTTATGTAAGTCATTTTCTGCATCTAAACGCCAAATGTTAGTCCTAATGTTATTAGTTTTTCCTTTATACTTTTTTGATTTTACAATGAATGGTATTCGATATGGTTTAAGTTTCAGCTTGGCTGCAATCGCTGTCGATAAACTTTATCTAAAGAAATATCGCTCTGCCACAATGTGGGCAGTAATTGCTATTAGTATGCAATATTCTGCAGCTTTAGTAATACTTCCTTTTGTTGGAACTTTAGTAAAAAAGAGATATATTTTTATTTTTATTTCATTGTTGGTATTAGCTTATTTAACTTCACCAACTTTATTTAGCCTTTTTACTGATAGAATTTCAGGGAAAACTGATGCATATAGTGAAATTTTTTCTCCTAGTTTACTTTCTGGTTTAGCACCCCTTTTAATTGTTTTAGTTCTATATACAGCATTTTTATATTTTAATAAAAATAATTTTTCTTCAAAATTAATCCATATAATTTTATTGTTAGAAATTCTTTCTTTTATTATGGCAAAATTTACTTACGCTGGTTTGAGGTTCCAAGGTGTATTTATGTTTTGTATGATCCTGTATTTGAAGCATAGTATAGATGCTATAAATATTAATCATATCAGAAAGTTCGTTTATGTTCTTATACTGTTAAGTCTGATAGGTATAATTTTATTTATAAAAAATATATATGTCACAGTTGATGGGGATATGTCACCATATTTACCTTATAAATTTTTCTGGGAAGAGCAAAGGCCGTATACACTATGAAAATTTCAGTAGTAATACCGATGTATAATTCTTCAAAAACGATATTAAGAGCATTAAACTCAGTAAAAAATCAGAGTTATAAATGTGAATATGAAGTTTTGGTTGTTAATGATGGATCATCAGATAATAGTCGATCTATTGTTGAAAATTATATCCCAAAAAGTATTAATAATAAATTTAATATTGTTTTATTAGATCAGAATAATGGTGGTGTTTCTAAAGCTAGAAATGCTGGATTACGTATTGCTACAGGTGATTTTATTGCTTTTCTTGATTCTGATGATGAGTGGTTTAGTAATAAAATTGAAAAGCAAATTAATTTAATTAAACAGTATCCAGATATAGATTTTCTAGGCTGCGCTTTTGATGGTTTGTATCTAAATAAGTTACCTGAGGATAGTCTTTTAAAAATTAATCTTGAGCAACTTATTTATAAAAACTATTTTCAGCCTTCTACTGTAATTATGAAAAAAGATGTATTAATAAAGATAGGTTTTTTTGATGAAGATCAAAAATATGCTGAAGAAGGTAATTATTTTATACGCGTAGCTAATATTTTTAATTGTTATTTTGGTAACTTTAAGGTGCTTAATTATGGTGATGGGAAATCTGGGTTCGGTGTGAGTGGTTTAAGTGCGAACTTAAAAGAGATGCATAAAGGGTTCAATAAAAATCTTAAATTTGCATATAAAAATAATTTAATTACTTTAAGTCAATATATATTAGCGCGAACAGTTGAGCAATTAAAATATATTCGTCGAGTTCTTATCGTGGGATTCAAAAAATGATTTCGACTTATGGATTAATAGGTACCTTCAAGATTTTCTATTTTTTTTTAAAAACAAAGATTTTCTTTTCTAAAGTGAGATTGGTGCGTTTCCCAATTGATATCCGGAATAAAAAAAATATAGATTTTGGTGTAAATCTTACAACTGGTGTTGGGTGTAGAATAGAATGTTTTCCAATTAAGCCAACAAATGATAAGTTATTAAAATTTGGTAAAAATGTACAAATAAATGATTATGTCCATATTACTGCAGCTCATTCAGTTGAAATAGGCAATAATGTGCTGATGGCTAGTAAAATTTATATATCAGATTGTTCACATGGCAGTTATATTGGTAATAGCGATGATAGTGATCCAAGAGTAGTCCCTACAGATCGCCCTTTATCTGTAAAATCAGTTAAAATTCAAGACAACGTTTGGCTTGGTGAGTTTGTATCGGTTTTACCTGGTGTAGCTATTGGGGAAGGAACTATTGTAGGTGCAAATTCTGTGGTAAGTAAAAGTTTACCTTCTTATGTCATAGCTGTTGGATCACCAGCGAAACCTATTAAATTTTATAATTTTGATACTCAGAAATGGGAAAAATATGTTTAAAAATGTATTAATAACTGGCGGAGCGGGCTTTATTGGCTCCAATCTAGCATTAAAGCTTATTTCAAAAGGTTATAATGTTACTATATTAGATAATTTATCTCCCCAAATTCATGGTGACAATCCTCAAGAGACATCACCACTATTTCTAAGCATTAAAGATAAAGTAAAATTTATCTTAGGAACAGTAACTAAAAAATCTGATTGGGAATTAGCATTAAAAGATCAAGATGCTATTATTCATTTGGCTGCAGAAACTGGTACTGGGCAGTCTATGTACGAAGTGCAGAAATATGTTGATGTAAATATTAACGGTACTGCTTTGATGTTGGATTTATTAGTAAATAACTCTTATCCAGTTAAAAAAGTAATTGTAGCATCTTCTCGTTCAATATATGGCGAAGGAAAGTACATCAGTAAAGAACTAGGTGTTGTTTATCCTACTCAAAGAACTGCTGACTATATGGATCAGAAAGATTTTGAAGTAAAATATGATGGTTCATCTGAATTAAGACTAGTTGCTACAGATGAAGAGTCGAAAATTCACCCATCTTCAGTATATGGAATCACTAAACAAAATCAGGAGCAAATGGTATTAACTGTGTGTTCAAGTATGGGTATCGCTGGCGTAGCATTTCGATATCAAAATGTATATGGACCTGGCCAATCACTTAAGAACCCATATACAGGTATTTTATCCATATTCTCTACACAAATTAAAAATGGAAATAAAATTAATATTTTTGAAGATGGTAAAGAAAGCCGAGACTTTGTTTATATTGATGATGTGGTTGAAGCAACAATTTTAGGCTTAGAAAAGGAAGAGGCAAATAATCAAGTATTTAATGTTGGAACGGGTATCGCAACAAGTGTTTTAACTGTTGCTGATCAACTTGTTAAGAATTACACTATAGATGTGCCTATTACTATTTCAGGAAATTATCGCTTAGGAGATATTCGTCATAATTATGCTGATCTATCAAAAATTAAGAAATATTTAGGCTTTGAACCTAAAGTTTCATTTGAAGAAGGCATAACAGAATTTACGAAATGGGTGAATACTCAAGAAATTCAAGAAGACCGGTATCAGCAATCTATCAATGAAATGAAAGAAAAAGGGTTATATAAGTAAATGAAAAAACTTGAGCACCTTGAAGGTAAAAAAGTATTATTTTTGTGTGTACAAGCTTTTGACTTAGAAAAAGGGATTGTTCAGCAACTAGAAAAACATGGTGCTCAAGTAAGCTATTTTGATGAAAGGCCAAAAAACAATAATTTTGTTAAGGGCTTAATTCGATTGAAAAGAGACTTATTACAGCGAAAAATCAATAAATATTATAATAATATTTTAAAAAAAATTAGAAATGAAAAATTTGATTATTTATTAGTTAATCGTGGAGAAGTTGTACCGTCTTTTTTTCTTGAGAAGTTTATAGAACTTCAACCCCAATCTATTCGTATATTTTATACTTGGGATAGTTTCCATAATCATAGCCATGGTCTTAAAATTTTAAATTATTTTCATAAGCGATTTACTTTTGATAAAAAAGATTCAGAAAAGTATAATATTGGTTTTAGACCTTTATATTTTACAGATAAATATAGAGAAATATATAACCATGATTCTAAAAAAGAGATTGATGTTTTATTTTTAGGTACTGCTCACTCTGATCGTTACATTATTAGTAATAAGGTAAGTGATTGGTGTAAAGGAAATGGTTTAAAGACCTATAGTTATTATTATATGCAAGGTAGATTAGTATATTTTTACAAGAAATTTTTTGATAAAACATTTTTTGATTTTGATTTTAGTAAACTAAGCTTTCAAGGCTTAAGTTTAGATCAAATTATTGAATTTTATAAAAAATCAAATGTTATCTTAGATATCAGCCATCCTGGTCAGTCTGGATTAACGATGCGGACATTTGAAGCGATTGGTGCAGGGAAAAAATTAATTACAACTAACACGAATATAAAAGAATATCCTTTTTATAATTCTGACAATATTTTTCTAATCTCACGTGATGAACTTGTTCTTGAAAAAGATTTCTTCTTAAAGAAATATAAACCACTGACATCAGAATTATATGATAAGTGTTCAATTGATGGATGGATAGAAGATATATTCTTTGGAGAAGAAAATAATGATTGGAAGAGTTATTAAATATTGCGAATTCGGACATTTAGTCTAAGTAATAATCCCCTGTTACAAAAGGGTTTGTATAATTTTTTGCTTATATTAGTAATCGTGTTGTTTTTCTGCAAAGCTTAAGTAGGTTGGTAATTGTAAAAAAACATAAGTTTTTTGTTGAGGTATAAAGAACTATTTAGAAAACCTGATAGAATGCATGCGTATCTACTTTCACTATACTTCGTGGATAACTTTTAAGCTTCCGTGTACTTTACAGTAGAAATAAGAGCAAACAATGAAACGACTAATAGATATCCTTATATCTTTGATAGCTTTAATTATTTTATCACCAATTTTCATTTTAATTGCTTATAAGGTAAGCAAAAATTTGGGCGCACCAGTTTTTTTCCTTCAAGAGCGTCCAGGGAAAAATGGTAAAATTTTTAAAATGATTAAGTTTCGTTCAATGAAGGATGCGATTGATCAAGATGGGAATCTGTTACCTGATGAAGAAAGAATTACTCCTTTCGGTCACAAGCTTCGTTCTACAACATTAGACGAAATGCCCCAGCTTTTTAATGTATTAAAAGGTGATATGAGTATTGTGGGGCCTCGTCCTCAGCTTACTGATTTTATGCAACATTATACTTCAAGACAAATGCGACGACATGAAGTAAGACCGGGAATGACGGGTCTTGCTCAAATAAATGGACGAAATAATTTAAGTTGGGAAGAGAAGTTCGAGTTGGATGTAGAATACGTAGAGAAACATAATATTTGGTTAGATTTTAAAATTATGTTTAAAACTGTTTTGGTAATACTTAAAAAAGAAGGTATCAATGCACCAGATCAGTTAGTGGGGGCAAGTCGTTTTTCTGGTTCTCCAAAGAAAGATGAAGTACAGTATTAATTGTTATTTATAAAGTAAGCCGCATGATTAAAAAAGCAGTTCTACCAGTGGCCGGTTTAGGTACACGTTTTTTACCCGCAAGTAAGTCTATTCCTAAGGAAATGGTTACTGTTGTTGACCGTCCTGCTATTGAGTATGTGGTGCGTGAGGCGGTAGAAGCAGGAATTGAACAAATTATTTTGGTAACTCATTCTTCTAAGTCTTCAATCGAAAATTATTTTGATCGAAACTTTGAACTAGAAACTATATTAAACCAAAAAAACAAATTCGATTTGCTTGCAGAAATCACGCAAATTGTTCCTTCTCATGTGAGTGTTGTAAGTGTAAGACAACCTCAACCTTTAGGTTTAGGGCATGCTGTTTTATGCGCGAAAAGTGTAGTAGGGCAAGATGATTTTGCTGTGTTATTACCAGATGTATTGGTAAAAGAAAATAGTGCTGAAAATGATCTTGCTCGTATGATTCAGCGTTTTAATTCATCTAAAGCATCACAAATTATGGTTGAAGCAGTACCTGATCATTTGGTGGATCAATATGGTATTGTTGATGTTGCCCAAAGCCCAAATGAAGGTGAAAGCATTGCCATGCAGGGGATTGTCGAAAAACCTGCTGTAGGTTCTGCACCATCGAATTTATCTGTTGTTGGTCGTTATGTTTTACCTGCAAAAATTATGCAGTTGCTTGAAAATACACCAAAAGGTGCAGGTAATGAAATTCAATTAACCGATGCGATTGCGATGCTGCAACAAACTGATGTAGTTGAGGCCTATCGTATGCAAGGGCAAACCTTTGATTGTGGTAGTAAACTTGGTTATCTAAAAGCTGTTCTACATTATGGTATTGAGCATCCTAAATTGGGAAATGATTTTAAAAAGTTAATTCAAGAACTTAAATTATAAATTTTTGTAGATCATCTTAAGTATTTGTAAAAATTAATGAATATGTAAGCTGTTCAATATATTCTCTTCCTGTAATGGGAAGAGAATTCCATAGAATATTAAAAATCAGGTGTACAATGAAAATCGCGGTATTTGGAACCACCTTGCACGCTGGTGTAATGGCAGCGTTATTAGCTGAATATGGTAATCAGATCTATTGGTGTACAAGTGTCACCTGTGAAGAAAATATATCTGTACTTTCATATCAAGACCAAGAAGTTAATAATTATTTAAATAAACAAAGAAAAGCAGGTTTTTTAACAGAGACTCCGTTTTCTCAAATTCCTTTAGATATTGAAGTTTATTTATTTTGTTTTAGTCCTACACAAATTCAGTTTGCTTTAAATACAGTTGAAAAGTTGAGTCAACGTCCTATCGTTCACCCTAGACTCATGATAAATGGTTCTACTTTTGGTTTACATGGGACTGATCAGTTAAAGCAATATTTGCCAAAAGACGAATGGGTCTATTTTCCTGATGTCATTCAAGAAGGTAATGCGATTAATAGTGTACTCAATGTAAAACATGTCATTGTTGGTGTTGAATCGAGCTATGCTCAAGACACGATGCAAGAGTTATTGCGTCCATTCTTCCGTTTTAGCTATCAATATTTATTCATGCCGATTCTAGATGCCGAGTTTACCAAGCTCAGTATTTCGGGCATGTTGGCGACTAGAATTAGTTATATGAATGACCTTGCCCTAGTTGCTGAAAAGTTGGGTATTGATATAGCCAATGTAAAGCATGGCATTGCTGCAGATACACGTATTGGAGCAGCTTATTTATCGGCAGGCGTTGGGTTTGGCGGTGAAAACTTTTCGCATGATATTTTAACACTTTCCAGTACGGTTTCTGAAACAGGTGTGAAAAGTCGGCTTTTAGAACAAGTTTGGGCAATTAATGAACAACAAAAAGAAATTTTATTCCGTAAATTATGGAACTATTATCATTGTAATTTGAGTGGAAAAACCGTCGCAATTTGGGGAGCTTCATTTAAAGAGAATACTCCAAGTACACATAACTCACCTATTCATATTTTATTGGCTGCGTTATGGGCTCAAGGTGTAAAGGTGCGTTTACATGATCCACAAGCTCTTGATGAAATTGTAGCTTTATATGGTAGTCGTGAAGACCTAGTTTTATGCACTGATCAATATGAAGCAGCACAAGGATCACATGCTTTATGTCTAGTTACGGCATGGAAGCAATATTGGAGTCCTGACTTTAAACAGTTACAACAATTAATGCAGCATCCTCTTATTTTGGATGGACGTAATATTTATGATCCAGCATATGTGAAATCTAAAGGTTTTGCTTATGAAGGAGTAGGTCGATTATGAGTAAATCTATCGAAAAGTTTCCCAAAGAGCTAGTTTCACCTATTGCCCAGCTTCATTCTTTAGTTGAGAAAAATTCAAATTTACATATAAAAGAATTGTTTGTATCAGAGTCGGACCGTTTTCAGCAATATTCTGTAAAGTTCGATCAATTGGTTTTTGATTATAGTAAGCACCGTGTGACTAAGAATGTTTTAGAGCAGTTGGTGGCTTTAGCAAAGACCAAACAATTGACTCCCTGGATTGAACGGTTATTTTCTAAAGACAAAATCAATTGTACAGAGCAGCGTGCAGCAATGCATTGGGCTTTACGTTTACCATCAGAATATTCTAAATTTCCGGAATTAACTAAACAGGTTCATAGCCAACTACAGCGCATGTACACGTTGGTTGAAAAAATCCATGCTGGGCAATATCGTGGTGCCACAGGTGAAGTCATTCAGGATGTCGTGAATATTGGTGTGGGCGGATCTGATTTAGGCCCCCAAATGGTGACTCATGCATTATCGGATTTTAAAGTAAAAACCGCCAAACCCCTCAATGTCCATTTTGTATCGACCATGGATGGTAGTCAGTTATCGGAATTGCTTCATCAACTACGACCAGAAACGACTTTATTTATTATTTCTTCTAAGTCATTTGGTACGATTGATACTTTATCGAATGCACAAACTGTTCGGCAGTGGCTTGAAAAAGCGTTAGGTAAACATGAAAGGGTGGTAAAAAGCCATTTTATTGGTGTTTCTACAAAAGCTGACAAAATGTCAGAGTGGGGGATTGCTCCTGCAAATCAGTTACTGCTTTGGGATTGGGTGGGTGGACGTTATTCACTTTGGTCGTGTATTGGTTTACCTATCGCATTGCTAGTTGGTGTTGATGGTTTCCAGCAGCTTTTAGCTGGAGCTCACGCTATCGATGAGCATTTTCAAAATACAAGTTTTGAGCAGAACATTCCTGTACTCATGGCATTGTTGGGAATCTGGAATAATAATTTTTTAAATATTCAGACCCATGCTGTATTACCTTATGATGGGCGTCTAAAATATTTTGCTGCCTATTTACAACAGCTTGAGATGGAGTCTAATGGTAAATCAGTGCAACGTGATGGACAGAAAGTTGAATTAGATACTTGTCCGATCGTATGGGGTGAAGTTGGACCCAATGCCCAGCATGCATTTTATCAACTCTTACATCAGGGGACACAAGCTGTAAGCTGTGATTTTATCGCACCTGTACAACGTTATAATGCTGACCATTTCACTTATGTAGAAAATGCTGAGGCATTGATTGAACAACATCATCTTGCACTTTCAAACTGTTTAGCGCAATCACGGTTATTGGCTTTTGGTAACGAAGCCTTAGATGCAAAAGAGTTAGGAAATTTACCTATCTATAAGCAATATGAAGGGAACCAACCAAGCTCAACGTTACTTTTAAAGGAACTTAATCCTTATAGTTTAGGAATGTTGATTGCTTTATATGAGCATAAAGTATTTGTACAATCTGTAATTTGGAACATTAACCCATTCGATCAATGGGGTGTTGAAAAGGGTAAACAAATTGCTGATCAATTACTCCCAATTTTGAATGGTGTTCAAAATGATCTTTCAGCACTCGATTCTTCAACGCGCGGTTTAATTCAAATGTTATTAGAAAAAGTCGATGGCTAAAATTTTAGTTACTGGTGGTGCTGGCTATATTGGTTCACATACTTGTGTAGAGCTTTTACAAGCAGGTCATGAAGTTATTGTTTTTGATAATCTTTCAAATAGTTCAGAAGAACCTTTAAAGAGGGTCCAAGAAATCACCCAAAAAAGTTTAACTTTTGTAGAGGGTGATATTAGAAATACAGATGAGCTTGATCGTGTATTTCTAAATCATACAATCGACGCGGTTATTCATTTCGCAGGTTTAAAAGCAGTTGGTGAAAGCCAAGAAAAACCGCTTATTTATTTCGATAATAATATTGCAGGCAGCATTCAACTGGTTAAGTCAATGGAGAAAGCAGGTGTTTATACACTCGTGTTTAGCTCATCTGCGACAGTATATGATGAAGCGAATACTTCTCCACTAAATGAAGAAATGCCTACAGGTATGCCTAGTAATAATTACGGTTACACTAAATTAATCGTTGAGCAATTATTACAAAAACTATCTGTTTCAAATTCTAAATGGTCGATTGCTTTACTTCGTTATTTTAATCCAGTAGGTGCACATAAAAGTGGTCGTATTGGTGAAGATCCACAAGGTATTCCAAATAATTTAATGCCTTACGTTACACAGGTTGCTGTGGGCCGCCGTGAAAAACTTTCTATTTATGGCAATGACTATGACACAGTAGATGGCACAGGCGTACGTGATTATATCCATGTTGTTGATTTAGCGAATGCACATTTATGCGCTCTAAATAATCGCTTAAAAGCGAATGGTTGCCGTGCATGGAACATTGGAACGGGCAATGGTTCTTCTGTTTTACAGGTTAAAAACACCTTTGAACAGGTCAATGGAATAGCTGTTGCTTTCGAATTTGCACCACGCCGAGCAGGAGATGTTGCAACTTCTTTTGCAGATAATGCTCGTGCTGTTGCTGAGCTGGGTTGGAAACCACAATACGGCTTAGAAGATATGTTAAAAGATAGTTGGAATTGGCAAAAACAAAATCCGACCGGATATAAAAATTGATTATTTAATTTTTCTAAATATCAGTTATCTATCTTTATTGAATTGAGATAAAGCTCTTTTCTAAAAAAGAGGCTACAGTTGTAGTGAATACTTTCATGCTAGTATTCGCTACAATCTCCTGTTAGCCTCTTTTTGTCGTCATGGTTTTTCTGCGTCAACAACTGTTATTTATTTTTATTGCCTTTTTATCCACCTGTGTAGGCGTATATGTTGCATGGGATATGAACCTGACATGGCATAAGTTTTATACCTATTTGATTTCAGAAAAAGCTATTTTTTCAATTCTCTTTAACTATGCCGTAATTCAGCTATTTTTTATTGTCTTAGGCCGTAAATATACTGCACTCTTTTTAAGCCAATTATTCGTTATATTTTTAAATTTTATTAATAAAAAGAAGCAGCAATATCTCTTTAGTAATTTAAGCCCCGAAGATATTTTTTTACTTCCCGAGGCAATGAAGGCAACGCCTTGGCATTTACAAATTATCTTTTTTACTCTTATTATTTTCTTCCTTATTGTGCTTTTAATTGCTGTACGTAAAGAAAGTAAAGCGACTTTTCATACCTATGTTCCCAATATTATTATTTTTGGGTTACTTGGTAGCGGCTTAATTTATTTAAACTTTATTAAAAATCCTGCTGGAGCTTGTTTCTCTGAAAACAAACCTATGATTTGTGCCAGCTTGCAGGAGTTTCCAAATACTAGAAACGACTGGATTGGTGACTACCGAAAGATTCAGGATTATGGTTTTGTGACTTTTTACGTTTCTAAAGTACTTGATAATGTAACGAGTGTATTGTTACCTAACCGTAAAGTGTCTGAACAAGACATCATGCAAATTTTGCAGCAACATCATTTTGTTCAACCTTTAGCAGAGAATGAGAAGGAATATCCGAATATTGTTGTCATTATGGAAGAGTCTTTCTGGGATTCTCATAAATTAGATGATGGTCTTTCGAAAGATTTATTGTCCTTTGTTCATCAAAATCAGGTCTCTAATTTATTGTCACCTTCTTTTGGTGGGGGGACTGCTAACGTAGAATTTGAAGTCCTGACAAGTATGAATACGACTTTTTTCCCAAATGAATTGTTATATGTCTCTAAGCTGAAAAAGCCAATTTATGCTCTTCCTTATTATTTAAATTCAATTGGTTATCAGACAGTAGCAATGCATAATAACTATGGATATTATTATAATCGTAATAAGGTATATCCAGACCTAGGGTTTGATAAATTTATATCGCTTGAAAATATGATTGCTCAAAAAGATCGGACTAACGTATTTAACTTAGGGGGATGGGCTACAGATGATCTTATTTTTGATTCGATTAAGTATACTTTAGAAGAGAGTGATCAACAGCCAAAGTTTATTTATGCGATTACTGTTGAAAATCATCCGATGTATAACGATGATCGATTTGGTAAGCAAAATTATAAATTGAATAAAGAACTGTCTGAAACTGAAAAGCAAAAGTTAAGTACGTATACCGCTGGAACTGCGCGTGCTAACCAAAAATTGCAAGAGCTTGCTGCATATTTAAAGACAGTAGATCGACCAACAATTTTAGTGGCTTTTGGCGATCATTTACCTAATTTACAAGAGGTCTACGATAGTTATGGATTTTTTAAAGATGATCCTGAGCGGAAAAATCTAAAAAACTACCAGACGCCATTTGTAGTGTGGAGCAATTATAAATTAGATAAGAAGCCTTTAAAGCAACCGTATATTGCTGCAAGTTTTGTTGCTCCAAAACTATTAAAGCTAGCAGGGCTGCCGTTGTCAGATTACTATCAATTTGTTGATGATGTATCGAGTTGTTATAGTGCTATTCATCAAAAATTTATCAATGAAAATCAAACATGTAATTTTGATAAGAAAGCGCTGTTAAAAGGTTATGAAAATCTAAATAAGGATGTATTGGATGGGCATAATCATACTTATAAAATTATGCAAAATACCCAAGAAGAGATGGAAAAATAATTTTCCATCTCTGGTGTATAGAAGTTATTAAGACTGAATTAATCCAGTTAATTCATCTACATAATGCTGCATTGGCTGAGCTTGGCGGTCTGCACGGCTTTCAATATTGAGGCGTAGTAAAGGCTCAGTATTTGAAGCACGTACATTAAAACGCCATGCACCAAAGTCGAGGCTTACACCATCGGTACGGTCAATTTCAGGCTTTTGATCGGCATAGAAATCGAAAATCTTTTGAATAGTGATCTGTGTATCCGCTACCTTAAAGTTGATTTCGCCGCTGCAAGGAAACTTGGTAATCATATTCTCGACTAGAGTTGATAGAGATTGTCCAGTTTCAGAGAGGAGGGCAACGGTGAGTAACCAAGGAATCATACCGCTGTCGCAGTAAGCAAAGTCACGGAAATAGTGATGGGCACTCATTTCGCCGCCATATACGGCATTTTGTTCGCGCATGACATCTTTAATAAAGGCATGACCAGATTTTGATTGTACGGCAATGCCTTTGTATTCATCGACGATATCAAATGTATTCCACACTAAACGTGGGTCATGAACAATTTTCTCGCCTGATTGTTTAATCAAGAAAGCTTGAGCCAATAGACCAACAATATAGTAGCCTTCAATGAACTGACCCTTTTCATCGAACAAGAAACAGCGGTCAAAGTCGCCGTCCCATGCAATTCCCATATCTGCTTTATGCTCAAGTACAGCATTTTGGGTACTGTTACGGTTTTCAATTAAAATTGGGTTAGGAATCCCATTTGGGAAAGTACCATCTGCTTCATGGTGAATTTTAATAAATTCAACTGGTACGTTAAGCGCTTTAAATTTTTCTTCAATGGCATCAATCACATGCCCAGCTGCACCATTACCCGCGTTTACCACTAACTTTAATGGACGGATTTTTTTCGGTTCAATATAGGTAATTAAGTGATCAACGAACTCAGGCAAAATGTTATAACTTTGAGTTGTACCTTTTTGGCTAACTTCTTCAAAGATATTGGTTTCTGTTAAGGCTTGAATTTCTTTTAAACCCGTATCTGCACTAATTGGACGAGCATTTTCTCGAACCAATTTCATACCGTTATAGTCCATTGGGTTATGACTAGCAGTAACTTCAATACCACCTTGTACATCTAAATGGAAAGCGGCGAAGTAGACTTCTTCAGTACCAGTCATGCCTAAATCAAGCACATTGATACCGGCATCATTTAAGCCGCGGATGGTCGCTTGTTTTAAAGCCTCGCTGCTTAGACGAATATCACAACCGACAACTACTGTCTTTGGTTTATAGATTTGTCCGTAAGCGCGGCCAATTTTATAGGCGATTTCTTCATTCAATTCGGTGCCGAGTTTGCCTCGGATATCATAAGCTTTAAAACACGTTAGAGTAGTCATTATTCAATTCAATACATGTGGTTTGAGTTGTGCGCACATTATACATAGATCATGAAACAGGTATGTTTATAGTTTTTATATTCAAATTTTTCACTTAATTTCTGTAGACCAAGTTTAAATTTATAAGAAAAGTTTTTTACGACTTTAGTCTAATCAATCAATCCATTAGTTCGGAATGGCTTGATTTTGCTTAGTGTAATTGGTAATACCAATTTTGGTGTTTATTTAATAGTTGATCTTGTTATATTGTGTGTTTATGATGCATCCTGTGTTTTGAGGAATGACATTTGCACTTTAATTTTAATTGGTCATACCAATTGTGTTAAATGTTTAAAAATTTAAGGTACAAAAAAATTCGCCCCAGCATTTCAAGGAGATGACAATGCTCAATATGTGGCAACAACTTTATGACCCTTTAAATAATATTTGGCTGTCCAGTGCAGTTGCATTAATCCCGATTATTTTCTTCTTTTTGGCATTGGCTGTTTTCCGTCTAAAAGGCAGTATCGCGGGTACGGGCACAGTTATTATTGCATTATTGATTGCTCTCTTTTTCTATCAAATGCCGGGTCAAATGGCCTTTGCTTCTATTATTTATGGTTTCTTCTATGGTTTATGGCCAATTTCATGGATCATTATTGGGGCAGTTTTTTTATACAAAATTTCGGTAAAAACAGGCCAGTTTGAGGTTATTCGCTCAAGCATTTTGTCGATTACTGAAGACCAGCGACTACAAATGTTACTTGTTGGTTTTGCCTTTGGTACTTTCCTTGAAGGGGCGGCAGGTTTTGGTGCTCCTGTTGCAATTACTGCTGCATTGCTTGTCGGTTTAGGTTTCAAACCTCTTTATGCTGCCGGTTTATGTTTGATTGTAAATACTGCACCAGTGGCATTTGGCGCAATGGGTATTCCAATTATTGTGGCAGGGCAGGTTTCTGGTGTAGATACCATGGAAATTAGCCAGATGGTGGGTCGTCAGTTGCCGTTTTTAACGCTAATTGTGCTGTTCTGGATCATGGCGATTATGGATGGCTGGCGTGGTGTTAAGGAAACTTGGCCTGCGGTCGTCGTTGGTGGTGGTGCTTTTGCGATTGCCCAATATCTTACATCTAACTTTATTGGCCCTGAGTTACCTGACATTACTGCGGCAATTGCTTCATTGATCAGCCTGACTGTGTTGTTCCGTTTCTGGCAACCAAAACATATTTTCCGCTTTGAACCCGAAGCTGGTCAAACTCTAGCTCAGCAACCTACAATAATTCAGCGTTATAGCATTGGGAAAATTGCTAAGGCGTGGTCTCCATTTGCAATCTTAACGGTCATGGTAACCATCTGGAGTGTTAAGCCGTTTAAAGCATTATTTGCAAAAGATGGGGCACTGGAACATTTAATTTTTAAACTTGAAGTGCCGTACTTGCATAAATTGGTCGAAAAAATGCCGCCGATTGTGTCAGAGATGAAACCATATGAAGCGATTTATAAGTTTGACTGGTTCTCTGCGACAGGTACTGCAATTTTTATTGCTGCAATCATCACTGCTATTTTCTTGAAAATGAAAGCGAGTGAGGCAGTAACGACCTTTGGTGAAACACTAAATGAGTTAAAAACACCGATTTACTCCATTGGTATGGTGTTGGCTTTTGCTTTTATTGCGAACTATTCAGGTTTATCTGCAACTTTAGCTTTGGCTCTATCGCATACGGGTCATGCTTTTACTTTCTTCTCGCCATTTTTAGGTTGGCTTGGTGTGTTCCTTACGGGTTCAGATACATCTTCAAATGCTTTGTTCTCCGCATTACAAGCGACCACTGCTCAGCAGATTGGTATTCCGGAAGTATTGCTTGTAGCAGCGAATACCAGTGGTGGTGTGACAGGGAAGATGATTTCTCCACAGTCAATTGCAATTGCTTGTGCAGCAGTAGGCTTGGTTGGAAAAGAATCTGACTTGTTCCGTTTCACGGTAAAACATAGCATCATATTCACGGTCTTTGTTGGCATCATTATTACGGTTCAGGCTTATCTGGTTCCGTGGATGATTCCATAACTCGAGTGAAGGAAACGCGATGAGAATCTCCGATCAAGTGGTCATGAAATTGCAGGCATTAATTGAAGAACGTCACATGAGAAAAGGTGACCGTTTGCCTGCCGAACGCCAGCTTGCAATAAGCTTGGGAGTTTCTCGTCCTTCTTTGCGTGAAGCGATTCAGCAGCTCAATAGTCAAGGTGTACTCACTAGCCGTCGGGGTGATGGTACTTATATTCAGCAGTTACCTGAACAGTGGCCACAGCAACTCATTGTGAACCCGATTAGCAATCTGATTGAAGAAGATCCGCTGTACCGTTTTGATGTACAAGAGGCGCGGTTATTACTTGAGGGGGGTACTGCGTGGTATGCCGCATTACGCTCAACACCCGAAGACCGCGCCAAAATTCATCATTATTTTAATGAAATTAGTCGCCACCAAAATGCGGGTGACTCAGCTCAGGCTGCGGTCGCGGATGCTGAATTCCACTTGGCGATTGCAGAAGCATCGCACAATGTGGTGCTGATTCAAATGATGCGTAGTCTGTTTGATTTACTGCAATACAACGTCTTATTGGGACGTAAAAAAGTTTATAACGATCCAATAAATAGTGACTTGCTGAGTGAGCAGCATTTTCAGGTCATGGATGCGATCGATCGTAAAGATCCCGAGGCCGCACGCCAAGCTGTCTGCGGTCATATTGAATTTGTGATTAATCATGTGCGTTCTCTGAATGAAGACGAAGCTCGTCAGAAACGTGCAAACCGTTTAAATAGAGTTGATTCAAAATGATTATTTCTTCTGGCAATGATTATCGTGCTGCGGCACAGCGTCGCTTACCCCCGTTTTTATTTCATTACATTGATGGTGGAGCGTATTCGGAACATACCTTAAAGCGTAACGTACAAGATTTGTCAGAAATTGCATTGCGTCAACGTGTGCTCAATGACATGTCAGCGTTAAGTTTAGAGACAAAACTGTTTAATGAAACATTGTCGATGCCGGTTGCATTGGCTCCTGTCGGTTTAACAGGCATGTATGCGCGCCGCGGTGAAGTTCAGGCCGCGATGGCAGCCGATAAAAAGGGTATTCCATTTACACTTTCAACGGTTTCGGTTTGTCCGATTGAAGAAGTTGCACCTGCAATTAATCGTCCAATGTGGTTCCAGCTTTATGTATTACGCGACCGTGGTTTTATGCGTAATGCTTTGGAGCGTGCAAAAGCGGCAGGTTGTTCAACACTGGTGTTTACTGTAGATATGCCTGTGCCAGGTGCACGTTACCGTGATGCACATTCGGGAATGAGTGGGCCAAATGCTGCGATGCGCCGTTATATGCAGTCCATGTTCCATCCGCATTGGTCATGGAATGTGGGATTAATGGGACGTCCGCACGACTTGGGCAATATCTCCAAATATTTAGGTAAACCGACTGGACTTGAAGACTATATTGGTTGGTTGGGTTCGAACTTTGACCCATCGATTTCATGGAAAGACCTTGAGTGGATCCGTGAATTTTGGGATGGCCCGATGGTGATTAAAGGCATTTTAGACCCTGAAGATGCTAAAGATGCTGTGCGTTTTGGTGCAGATGGCATTGTGGTGTCAAATCACGGTGGTCGTCAGTTAGATGGTGTGATGTCATCTGCTCGTGCATTGCCTGCAATTGCTGATGCAGTTAAAGGTGATTTGGCGATTTTGGCTGACTCAGGCATTCGTAATGGTTTAGATGTGGTACGTATGTTGGCGCTCGGTGCTGATACTGTTTTACTTGGTCGTGCGTTTGTATATGCCTTGGCAGCAGCAGGTGGGCAAGGTGTGTCGAACTTACTTGATTTGATTGATAAGGAAATGCGTGTTGCGATGACGCTCACGGGTGCTAAGTCGATTCAGGATATTAATGCGGATTGTTTAGTACAGGCGATGAAGCAAGGCTTTTAATAAATAATTTTTTAAGTGAAGCAGTAAGCACAGCCTCAAAATTTGGTGATTTGCTAATGTTTTAGGTATAGGCATTTGTCACTTTTGAAAGGTCAAAAGTAACCAAAAACCTTTTGTTGAGCAAACAGTACTTCCTTGTACAGTTGCTCAACAGGCGGCATCCCTGCCGCCCCACGATAGTAAATATAGGGCTGATTCGAATTAGAGAATGAGCTAATTAAATTATAAATTACAAACGGTAAGACTCCGTCGTATTGGTCTAATTTGATAAATGGATGACCAAAAGGAAACCATCATGCAAATATTTTCTCCTCAAGTAGTGATTGAACGTTTACAGAATATTGTAGGGCGCTCTCATGTTTTGACCGATGATCAAAGTACACGTCAGTACCGCCAAGGTCGTCGTTTTGGTGAGGGGAAAGTACTTGCTGTGGTGGTGCCGGGCACATTGCTAGAGCAATGGCAGGTGCTTCAAGCTGCAGTTGATGCAGACTGTATTGTGATTATGCAGGCAGCCAATACAGGCCTCACTGGTGGTTCAACACCTTATGGCGATGATTATGATCGTCCTGTGTTGGTCATGAGTACGCGCCGTTTAAAGGGCATTCAAGTGATTCAAGACGCTAAGCAAGTGATTTGTTTACCGGGTGCGACTTTAGATAATTTAGAGCAAATTTTAAAAGGCTACGACCGTGAACCGCATTCGGTGATTGGTTCATCCTGTATTGGTGCATCAGTACTTGGCGGTGTGTGTAATAACTCGGGCGGTGCATTGGTACGCCGTGGCCCTGCGTATACGGAACTGGCGTTATATGCTCAGGTGAATTCTGTCGGTCAATTAGAACTGGTGAATCATTTAGGTGTGAATTTAGGTTCGACTCCTGAAGAAATCTTGACGTGCTTAGAGAAGCAGCAATACCAAGCTGTAGATATTTTAGATGATGGTGAAAAGCAGGCATCGGACCATCGTTATGCACACGATGTGACTCAGGTCGATGAAGATACACCTGCGCGTTTTAATGCAGACCCGTCACGTTTATTTGAGGCTTCGGGTTCGGCAGGTAAAGTCTGTGTGTTTGCTGTGCGCCTTGATACTTATGAAAAAGTAGAAAGTAATGTGTTTTATATTGGTAGTAATGATGCAGATGATTTAACAGCCATTCGCCGTTATTTACTCACTTCACTGCCAAGCTTACCGATTGCGGGTGAATATATTCACCGAGATGCTTATCTGATTGGTGAAAAGTACGGAAAAGACACCTTTTTGTTTATTGAAAAGTTCGGCACAGCCAATGTTCCAAAAGCTTTTGCAATGAAAGATAAAGTCGATGGCTTTTTAGAAAGATTTAAAATAAAAGGCTTAACTGATCATATTTTACAGGCCATTACGTTCTTTTTACCGAGCCACTTGCCAAAGCGTATGACGGAATATCGAGACCTTTATGAGCACCATTTAGTGCTGCGTGTTGAAAATAATTCAAAAGCTCAGACCGAGCAGTTTTTAAAAGAATATTTTGCAGTGCATCAGTCAGGTAGCTATTTCGTATGTAGTGAAGAAGAAGGTCGAAAAGCATTCTTACACCGCTTTGCGATTGCAGGGGCGGCAATTCGTTATCGCGATACACACCGTAGTGAAGTTGAAGATATTGTTGCGCTTGATATTGCGTTACGTCGTAATGACAGAGAATGGGTAGAGCAATTGCCAGCCGAGATGGAAAAAAATATTATCCATAAACTCTATTACGGGCATTTCTTTTGTCATGTTTTCCATCAAGACTATATTCTTAAAAAGGGCAATGATCCGTTAGAAATGGAACATCAAATGTGGAAGTTGCTGGATGCGCGCCGTGCTGAATATCCGGCAGAGCATAATGTTGGGCATCTGTATATTGCTAAACCTGCTTTAGCGAATTTTTACCAAAAACTAGACCCAACCAACAGCTTTAATGTGGGGATTGGGCATACCTCAAAACTTAAGTATTGGGGCAAAGCAAAATCTTAATATCGAGATATAAAAAAAGGCGCCGAAGCGCCTTTTTTAATAGAGGTTTTATGCAGCTTCTGTTGATTTAGCAAGCACTTCTGCAACTGCTTTAGCAACGGTGTAAACATTGTTCATGTTTAAACCTGCTACACAAATACGACCACTACGTACTAAGTAGATTGCATATTCTTCACGCAAGATATCCACTTGCTCAGCAGTTAAACCTGTGTAGCTGAACATACCTTTTTGGTTTACAAGGTAGCTAAAGTCACGGTCTGGTAACGCTTTAGTAAGTTCGTCTTTCAAGATGCTACGCATTTTAATAATACGCTCACGCATCTCTTTCACTTCGCCTTGCCATTGTTGGTTAAGTTCAGCGTCATTTAACACTTCATCAACTAACCAAGCGCCTGTTGTAGGAGGGCTAGAGTAAATACGGCGTACAGTCGCTTTTAACTGACCGAATGTGCACTGAGCAGCTTCTGCATCGTCACATACGAAAGTTAAGCCGCCAACACGCTCACCATATAAAGAGAAGATTTTAGAGAATGAGTTGCTCACAATGAAGTTTAGACCCGCTTGGTCTAAAGCACGGATTGCATACGCATCTTCTTCCATACCGTCACCAAAACCTTGGTAAGCGATGTCTAGGAAAGGAATAAGGTTACGATCTTTTAATACTGCAATCACTTGATCCCATTGCGCTGGGTTTAAGTCAGCACCAGTTGGGTTATGGCAGCATGGGTGCAATAAAACAATGCTTTGCTCAGGCAAAGTTTTAAGCGTAGACAACATACCGTCAAAATCTACACCACGAGTTTCGTTATCGAAATATGGGTAGAAATGCGTCTTGATGCCAGCGCCATTGAAAATCGCAACGTGGTTATCCCAAGTTGGTTGGCTTACCCAAACGTCTGAATTTGGGAAATAAGTTTTTAAGAAGTCAGCACCAACTTTCAATGCGCCTGAACCACCAAGTGTTTGGATGGTTACAGCACGGCCAGCTTTAACTGCTGGGCTGTTTGCACCAAATAAAAGTGCTTGAATTGCTTCACGGTAAGGTTTGAAGCCTTCCATTGGCAAATAAAGTTTGGTTTTACCGTTCTTCGGCTCAATACGCTTTTGCGCCTCAATAATGGTCTCTAACTGAGGAACAATACTGTCTTCGTTATAGTAAAGACCAATACTCAAGTTTACTTTTTCAGAACGAGTATCAGCATTGAACTGTTCCATTAAAGATAAAATTGGGTCGCCTGCGTATGGGGGGATATGTTGAAACATTAAAAAAGTCCTTTCATTCAACAATATGCATAGTGTTCGGTTTTTTCTGTTTCGAAAAATACGTCACAACTATGTCGATGCTCAATAATGTACCAATAAAGCTACCGTGAAGCACCTGATAATTTCACTAATATCGATATTTTCTGGATGAAAATGATAAAAAGATTTAAAAGAAATTACGGTAAATAGATACTAATTTATAACTCATGCTTTCATTCAAGCAGATTGTCTACAATCTTGCTGTAATACATTGGTTGTAGACTAAAGTTTGAAACAAAAGATTAGCGGCCGAAAAGCAACAGAGAAAGCGCCATAAATCTATAGATAAAATAATATTAAGCAACTGTTTTATAAACACTAATTGGCAAGGGGTGTAATAGTTTAGATATAAGGTGAAATAAGAGGCTAATCTATAAAAATTGACCTAGTGCGTTCTCTAAAGTGTCAACAATCACCTTGATTTTTTTCATTCATACCGCTATAAAAGCCATAATTGATTAAAAATTGTCGACAATATGCAAGATTTGACCTTCGCACCAGAGCCTCTACAAAGTCAGGGTAGAACACTGACCGAGAATGTATTTAAACAAATACAGACGGCTATTGTTTTGGGTCAAATTCCGGCAGGTAGCAAAATATCTGAACCTGAACTGGCACGGACTTATGGTATTAGCCGTGGGCCTTTGCGTGAAGCGATTCATCGTCTTGAAGGTCAAAAACTCGTTGAGCGCACTGCACATGTGGGAGCAAGAGTGGTTTCGCTCTCACTGCAACAGTTTAAAGAGCTTTACCAGATTCGAGCGTCTTTAGAAGGTTTAGCTTGCAAACTTGCTGCACAGCATATTGATAAAAAGCAAATTTTGGCGCTACGTGATGTCTTACGTATGCATGCTGAAGATGAAAATTTTAAAGCAGGTAAAGGATATTACTTGCAAGAAGGGCAGGATGATTTTCACTACTGCATTATCAAAAGTAGTGGCAATAAAACCTTAGAAAAAATGCTATGTGATGAGCTTTATCACCTCATTCGCATGTACCGAATTCAGTTTTCAAACACACCCGATCGACCGAGCAAAGCTTGGGACGAACACATCCGTATTTTAGATGCAATTGCAGAAGGCGATGGTGAACTTGCCGAGCTGCTCATGCATCGACATATCAATGCTTCTTACAAAATTATTGAGCAAACACTGCTACAAGCACAAGGAGAACATAACAATGGCTAAACAATCCGCAGGTCAGCTATTTCGCGATGCAGTAGCCCAAGAAAAGCCATTACAAGTGGTTGGAACCATCAACGCCAATCATGCACTTTTGGCAAAACGTGCAGGTTATAAAGCGATTTACTTATCAGGTGGTGGTGTAGCCGCTGGTTCTTTAGGCTTACCTGATTTGGGAATCAGTAACCTTGATGATGTGTTGACCGATGTACGCCGTATCACCGATGTATGTGATCTTCCATTATTGGTCGATGCTGACACCGGTTTTGGTGCTTCTGCATTTAACATTGCCCGTACAACAAAAGCACTCATCAAGTTTGGTGCTGCGGCAATGCACATTGAAGACCAAGTGGGCGCAAAACGTTGTGGTCACCGTCCGAACAAAGCCATTGTGACTCAAGAAGAAATGGTTGACCGTATTAAAGCAGCGGTTGATGCGCGTGGTGATGATAGTTTCGTGATTATGGCACGTACCGATGCCTTGGCTGTAGACGGTTTGCAAGCTGCAATTGACCGTGCAGGTGCCTACATTGAAGCAGGTGCAGATATGTTGTTCCCTGAAGCGATTACTGAGCTTGATATGTACAAGCAATTTGCTCAAACAACTGGCGCACCAATTTTGGCAAACATCACAGAGTTTGGTTCTACACCACTGTTTACCACTGAAGAGTTAGCATCTGCCGATGTAAGCCTTGCGCTTTATCCGCTTTCTGCTTTCCGTGCCATGAACAAAGCAGCCGAAACTGTGTATGAAACCTTGCGTAAAGAAGGCACACAAAAGAACGTGGTTGATATTATGCAAACGCGTAAAGAGTTATATGAACGCATTAATTACTATGCGTTTGAAGACTACTTAGACAACGCATTTGCTAAAAAGAAATAAACAAGCCCTCTTTTAAACGAAGGAGAAGCGATGGTCTTGGCTATCGTGAGGCCAACAAGGATTTTTGCTTACTTTTCATCCGTGAAAAGTAAGGCGAACCTGAGCAAGTCAAAGCGGTTAAAGCTTTGACGAGGCGCAAGACGAAGTGGTTAATCCTGAAATAAGAAGTGAAAATGGTACGACTCCGTCGTGTTTAATAAATAAATTCAGATAGATAGGAAAGGACAATCTTATGAGCTCAAATGAAACAACAACAGGCTTCAAACCAAAAAAATCAGTTGCACTTAGCGGACAAGTTGCAGGCAACACAGCACTTTGTACCGTAGGACGTAGCGGTAACGACTTGCACTATCGTGGCTATGACATTCTTGACCTTGCAGCGGGTAGCCAGTTTGAAGAAGTTGCGCACTTGCTCGTACATGGCAAATTACCAAACAAAGCTGAACTCAAAGCCTATAAAGCAAAATTAAAAGCGCTTCGTGGCTTACCAGCAGCACTTAAAACTGCACTTGAGCAACTTCCGCCATCTGCACACCCAATGGATGTAATGCGTACAGGTGTTTCAGTTTTAGGTTGTTTAACACCAGAGCACGAAGACCACAACGAAGCGGGCGCAAAAGATATTGCTGATAAATTAATGGCAAGCTTAGGCTCAATGTTGCTCTATTGGTATCACTTCAGCAACAACGGTCGTCGTATTGAAACTGAAACTGATGACGACTCAATTGCAGCGCATTTCTTACACTTACTTCATGGCAAAAAACCATCTGAAGAGTGGATTGAAGCAATGCATACATCGCTTATTTTGTATGCTGAGCACGAGTTCAACGCATCAACATTTACATCACGTGTGGTTGCAGGTACAGGCTCTGACATGTACTCGGCAATTACGGGTGGTATTGGCGCGCTTCGCGGACCTAAACACGGTGGTGCAAACGAAGTTGCATTCGTGATTCAACAACGTTATGACAACGCAGACGAAGCAGAAGCAGACATTCGTAAACGTGTTGAAAATAAAGAAGTCGTGATTGGTTTTGGTCACCCAGTCTATACAATTTCTGACCCACGTAACGAAGTCATCAAAAAAGTGGCACATGACTTGGCACAAGCACAAGAGAACACCAAGATGTACTTAATCGCTGAACGCTTAGAAGCAGTGATGAAAGATGCGAAAAACATGTTCCCGAACCTCGACTGGTTCAGTGCTGTGAGCTATCACTTAATGGGTGTTCCAACCGCAATGTTCACACCATTATTCGTGATTGCACGTACAGCAGGGTGGTCAGCTCACGTGATTGAACAACGCCAAGACGGCAAAATCATTCGTCCAAGCGCGAACTACACAGGCCCTGAAAACCTCAAATTCAAACCATTGGCGGAGCGTGGTTAATGAACACAAAATACCGTAAACCGCTGGCAGGAACCCAGCTTGAATATTACGACGTGCGTCAAGCCGTTGAAGATATTCAGCCAGGCGCATACGAAAAACTGCCTTACACGTCTAAAGTACTTGCAGAGCAATTGGTACGCCGTGCCGATGCTGAGAACTTAACTGCCTATTTAACGCAGTTAATTGAAAGCCGTCAGGACTTGGACTTTCCTTGGTACCCAGCGCGCGTGGTGTGTCATGACATCCTAGGCCAAACTGCTTTGGTTGACCTTGCAGGTTTGCGTGATGCGATTGCTGACAAAGGCGGTGACCCATCTAAAGTCAACCCAGTTGTACCGACTCAGCTCATTGTCGACCACTCTTTAGCCGTGGAATTCGGTGGTGCTGACCCAGACGCTTTTGAAAAAAACCGTGCTGTTGAAGACCGTCGTAACGAAGACCGTTTCCACTTTATTGAGTGGACTAAAACCGCATTTAAAAATGTTGACGTGATCCCTGCGGGGAACGGCATTATGCACCAGATTAACCTAGAGAAAATGTCTCCGGTGATTCAGGCGCGTGATGGCGTAGCATTCCCAGACACTTGCGTTGGTACAGACTCACACACACCACATACAGACGCTTTGGGCGTAATTTCTGTGGGCGTTGGTGGTTTGGAAGCTGAAAACGTGATGTTAGGCCGTGCGTCTTGGATGCGTCTGCCAGACATTATTGGTGTTGAGTTTGTAGGGCAGCGTCAGGCTGGTATTACAGCAACAGATATCGTACTTGCTTTAACTGAGTTCTTGCGTAAAGAGCGCGTAGTCGGTGCTTACCTTGAGTTCTTTGGTGAAGGTGCTGACAGCATGTCTGTGGGCGACCGTGCAACCATTTCAAACATGACACCAGAATATGGTGCTACGGCTGCGATGTTCTACATCGACCAAAACACGATTGACTACTTGCGCCTAACAGGTCGTGAAGATGCTCAAGTGGCACTGGTTGAACAGTACGCAAAAGAAATTGGCCTTTGGGCAACTGACATGACCAAAGCAGAGTACCCACGTGTACTTCGTTTTGACCTATCAAAAGTAACACGTAACATTGCTGGTCCATCAAACCCGCATGCGCGTGTTTCTACTGCTGACCTAAAAGAAAAAGGCATTGCAGGCGTTGTTGAAAACCGTTCTGATGGCTTAATGCCAGATGGTGCAATCATTATTGCTGCAATTACTTCATGTACCAACACTTCTAACCCACGTAACACTGTGGCGGCGGGCTTGTTGGCACGTAAGGCAAATGAGCTAGGTTTAGTTCGTAAACCTTGGGTGAAATCATCATTTGCACCGGGTTCAAAAGCGGCTGCACTTTACCTTGAAGAAGCAGGTGTTCTAAAAGACTTAGAACAACTTGGTTTTGGCATTGTGGCTTACGCTTGTACGACGTGTAACGGTATGTCGGGTGCGTTAGATCCAGTCATTCAACAAGAAATTATTGACCGTGACTTGTACGCAACAGCAGTACTCTCTGGTAACCGTAACTTCGATGGTCGTATCCATCCATATGCAAAACAAGCGTTCTTGGCATCTCCACCGCTTGTTGTGGCGTATGCAATTGCAGGTACGATTCGTTTTGACATCGAAAAAGATGCGTTAGGTCATGACAAAGAAGGTAAGCCGATTTACCTCAAAGACATCTGGCCATCAGACGCTGAAATTGATGCATTAGTAAAACAAGCTGTGAAGCCTGAACAGTTCCGTAAAGTCTACATTCCAATGTTTGATTTAGGCGTAACCGTAGAGGCCGAAAGTCCGCTTTATGACTGGCGTCCACAAAGTACTTACATTCGCCGTCCACCATATTGGGAAGGGGCGTTGGCTGCACCGCGTACTTTAGCGAACATGCGTCCGCTTGCAATTTTGGGTGACAACATCACCACCGACCATTTGTCGCCTTCAAATGCGATTTTGATGGACTCGGCTGCGGGTGAATATCTTCACAAAATGGGTTTACCAGAAGAAGACTTCAACTCATACGCAACGCATCGTGGTGACCATTTGACAGCACAACGTGCAACATTTGCTAACCCGAAACTCTATAACGAAATGGTAGTTCGTTCAGACGGTACGATCAAACAAGGTTCAAAAGCGCGTGTAGAGCCAGAAGGCGAAGTCATGCGTATGTGGGAAGCGATTGAAACCTACATGAACCGTAAGCAGCCATTAATCATTGTTGCGGGTGCTGACTACGGTCAGGGTTCAAGTCGTGACTGGGCTGCGAAAGGTGTGCGCCTTGCAGGTGTTGAAGCAATTGTGGCAGAAGGTTTTGAGCGTATTCACCGTACTAACTTGGTGGGTATGGGCGTGTTACCACTTGAGTTTAAAGCGGGTGTAAACCGCAAGACTTTAAAACTAGATGGTACAGAGCTTTATAGCGTAATTGGTAATATCGCGCCGCGTTCGACTTTAACTTTAGTGATTGAACGTGCTACAGCGGACGGTAAAGAAGAGATTGTGGAAGTGCCTGTGACTTGCCGTTTAGATACAGAAGAAGAAGTTTCTGTATATGAAGCGGGCGGTGTATTACAGCGTTTTGCGCAAGACTTTTTAGAAGGTCAAGTGGCTTAATACTTTGATCTTAAAGTAATTGATATTGTTTAAAAAAAGCCCTATCTTGATGATGGGGTTTTTTACTATATATTGTGTAAAAAGAGTTGATGGCCTCATAAAAAATTGCATTTAAAATAGGTTTTTTTAGAAAAATATCCATATAAAAAAGGATCAAAAATTGGAAACAACAAATAAACTAGATAATCAATCTGAGAAGAAGTTACCAATTAAAGCGCATCTATTATGTGGCTGGCCATTCGTACTTATATTGGTTGGAGGTGCTATTGGCGGAGCTCTTGCTGGGATTGCTTATGGTATAAATCTTAGAATTTATAAATCAAGCTTATCAGATAGCGCTAAAATAATACTCAATTCGTTGACAGGTTTAGCAGCTTTAATTCTTATGCTTATTGCGGGAAATTTGATTCGAATGTATTTTTTTTAAAGTAGTTTTTTATATAAAAAAAAGCCCGACATCCTGTCGGGCTTTTTCGTATTTGGTTGCTAGATATGACTCCTGTCGTATCTCACGCTCCTAGTGCATGAACCTATTATTGTTGTTTTATGTTCCGGAACATCCTGTTCCTGTATGAACTCATCATAGGAAAAAAGTAGGGAGTCGCCAATCCGCAAAATCCCTAAAAGTTTGTAAGATAAATCGTACAAAATGAAATTTTGGAATATTTTTTAGAAGGCTAAGTGGCTTAATATTTAGTCTATAACTGATTGAAAATTATTCTAAAAGGCCCTATCTTGATTATGGGGTTTTAATAATAATTGTTATGGATTAAAGAATGTATAAGATTGAACGTGTGGACATTAGCGATTTTTGGCATAGATTTGATGTCGGTTGTGAGTTTAATGAAGATGTAAATATCATTATTGGTAGAAATGGTACTGGAAAAACTACATTTATGAATATTCTCCATGCTATTTTAACGGTTGATCCCGTTGGTTTAGTTGAGAATGATTTTGGATCTGCCAAAATACTATTAAAAAATGAGAGTAAACAAAGAAAGACAATCATCGTTAAAAAAATTGAAGACGAGCATTTTAACTTCCCTATTATTGAATACCAAATTTCAAACAAAAAATATAAATTTAGACTAATAAATTTGGATGAACGTAGAATTTCTCAGATGCAAAAACGTCGAATATCAGAGGAATCAATGGATGTTCGAAATGAAATGTTTAGTTTAACTTCAGTTTCGTCATTATCGGTATATAGACTAAGAAATGATGATGAATACGAAGTGAGAGATAGACATGGTGCTGTTTTTTTATCACCAGTTGATTATAGACTATCACAAGCTTTAGCAGGATTAACAGAATTCCAATTAGCATTAGCAGAAGAGGCTCAGATAGTTGCTAAGGATCTACAAAAAAATGTTTTAGCATCAATTTTATATAGTGAAGAAGATGCGAAGCAAAAAGCTTTGAATCTATACTTTGATAAGGAAGCTGAACAAGAGAGATTGATTTCAGCTTATGAACAATTAAGTTCTTATGATGCCGCTATTAGAAAAAAAATAAAATTCCATGTATCTAGTATTGCTGAGACAATGGATGAAATTCAGAGTAATAGACCTGAAAAAAATATTGATATTAAGTCTTTGGAAGCACTTCGTAAAACAAGAAAAATCATTGATTTATCACTAGCAGCCAAAGATAAAACACAATCTATTTACTCTCAAATCAATTTGTTTTTATCGATAATACAAAATTTTATACCAGATAAAAAATTTAGCTTCATTTCTGGGCGTTTGATTATTGAAAATAGTTTAGGAGTTATTGAACATTCAAAGCTTTCATCTGGAGAAAAACAATTAATCATATTAATGATTGAAGCATTATTGCAAAAAGGGAATAAGCATATATTTATGGCTGATGAACCAGAGTTGTCTTTACATATTGCATGGCAACGTCAAATCATTCCTGCAATTAGAAAAATAAATCCGAATTCTCAAATAATTGTTGCTACTCATTCTCCAGAAGTTGCTTCTAGATATAAAGAGTCAATTTTTGATATGGAGAAATTGATTAATGTCTAGTCTAGATTATTCACTTGATGCTCTTAACCTTCTAAATGCCTTTCATCAAGTTGATAAAGTTATTTATGTTGAAGGTCAGGATGACGTTCCTTTTTGGGAATTTCTGTTCAAAAAATTTACTAATTTAAATATTTATATTGAGGATGTTGGTGGAAAGGAAAATCTTCAACCTTATATCAAAAAAATTGAGCATGAAACTGTAGATTTTATTGTTGCAAAGGATCTAGACTACGATAGTTTTTTAGATAAAGGACTAAATGGTAAAAGTGTATTAACAACCGCTGGATATTCAATAGAAAATACGCTAATAGACAAAAACACTTTATTCTATGTGGTTAAAAAGCTGAGTTTATTACCTGACTCAAAAATTGAAAGAAATGAATTTGATGATTGGCTTTTAAACATTAACTCCGTAATAAAAAAACTAATATTATTTGGAATCCATAATGAGTTGACAGAAAGTGGTGTTTCTGTGGTTCCTACAAATGCAGATAGATTTATGGTATCTAAAAACTCAGCTTTCCTTTGTTCAGAAAAAATAGATAACTATTTGGAAAAAATACATTTGATAATAAATGAAGATGAATTGACGGAATTATTAGAGAAAGTAAATGCATTAAATAAAGACTATCTAGATTTATTAAATGGTCATTTCTATTTTTCTGCTGCACATAGGTTGGTAACGCTGAAAAGTGCAAAGTTGAAATCATCAACTAAGGCAGGAAAAATTCAATGTTCTTCGGAGACTTTTTTAGCCTTATTGATGAGCGCATTTGAAAACTGTTTTAATTCAGAACACATACATTATGCACATTATCATGAACAATTCTCATTGGTGGGGTAGATAGATTTTGTAAGATATATCGTACAAATAACATTTTTTGCATTTATGCCATCATCATCGGGCGAAATGGACAATTGACAATCAGTCTAACTGGGTTATATTCCTGTTTAATATCTATACGATTATAGGAATACAATCATGGTAACAGCTGGCGAAAAACCCGGAACAGGCTTCTATTTCTGCGCTCAATGTGGCCAGAGAGTGTTTCTAGAAATTAATACAGATCGTTTACCACCGTGCACTAAATGCTATTGCACCGAATTTAAACGTTAAGAATGAAATAATATTTGCGTTCGCATTTAACAAAAAGCCCTGTCACCCGATGGGGCTTTTTGTTAGTTTAAAAATAAGACTTACATAACAAGACCCGTGATGGGCATGAAAAGGAAACCGTTATGGAAACAATATTGGGTTTATGTATTGGCGTGGGGTTGAGCGCTGCCTGCGGTTTTCGTGTGTTTGTGCCGTTGCTGGTTATGAGCATTGCAACCATGATGGGATGGTTTGAGCCATCGAAAGGTTTCGAGTGGTTAGCTTTACCATCGGTTTGTTTGGCTTTAGCTGTGGCAACGGTGTGTGAAATTGCAGCCTACTATATTCCTTGGGTCGATAATGCCTTAGACACAATTGCGACCCCTGCGGCGATGATCGCGGGCACGCTCACCACGATGGCGGTCAGCAGTGGGGAAATGTCGCAGTTTGCAGGTTGGGCAGCAGCGATTATTGTGGGCGGTGGTACGGCTGGCGTGGTGCAAATGAGTACCGTTGCTGCACGTGGTGTTTCAACTGCAACCACTGGTGGCTTAGGGAATTTTATCGTTGCGACAGTTGAGTGGATTGGAGCAATCTTACTTTCGGTTTCGGCCATGTTAGTGCCCGCGCTTGTTGCAATAGTGGTGCTGATTGCGGTTATTTGGGCAGTTCGTTGGATACAGAAGAAAAAGCAAGAACAGGTACATAGCCCGCTATAGCTTAGTGTAAATATTATTTTTAAATGACCATAAAAAAAGCCCAACATCCTGTTGGGCTTTTTCGTATTTGGGTACTAGATATGACTCCTGTCGTATCTCACGCTCCTAGTGCATGAACCTATTATTATTGTTTTATGTTCTGGAACATCCTGTTCCTGTATGAGTTCATATTAGGGAAAAAGTAGGGTGTCGCCAATCCGCAAAATCCCTAAAAGTTTGTAGGTTAAAACGTACATTGAGAAATAATTAACCCATTTAACCCCTAAAATTTCTCAATATTCAGGTATAAAAAAAGCCCAACATCCTGTTGGGCTTTTTCGTATTTGGTTGCTAGATATGACTCCTGTCGTATCTCACGCTCCTAGTGCATGAACCTATTATTGTTGTTTTGTGTTCTGGAACATCCTGTTCCTGTATGAACTCATCATAGGAAAAAAGCAGGGAGTCGCCAATCCGCAAAATCCCTAAAAGTTTGTAGGTTAAAACGTACAAGATCGCCTTTTATATATCTTATTTTGAATTCAACTCTGGCCCCCGTGCCACAACAGACTTTAATTTTTTGCGCTGATTTAAAGTAAAACCCCATTGCGACACAGAGATAAAGAGCTAAGCCAGCTTAGCCCAGACTACTTTTGTCACAACGCTGCATGACGCTGAAAAAAGTAGGGGCAAAGTCCCGTGGGAGAACAGGACTTTGCAAACTGACATGTTCTAGGCGTTGCATGAGCTTAGGGGAGTAAGCTTGTTCAAGTCGCTGATAAATACAGTCACAACTGGTCTTGGTGTGTCCACCTGACAGGCAAATTTTTTCAAACTCCTGATGGGTCTCTGGGTCGTAAACCGAAACGCCGTAGCTGCCAACTATGAAACTTAAAGCCAAAAGCGGTTTATAAATTTTCATATTATTCTCATGATTATTTATGTCTTTAACTAAAATAAAAATATAATGACTTTGAGATTTAAAATAATTTTTTAAATAATAATTAATCCTCCTAAACACACAGGAAAATAAAATAATTAAAATTTTAAAATAAAATTAGTTTATAAATTTAAAAAAATAAGGCGTAAAAACCCAAATTTTAAATCAATAAAATAGTTAAATAAGAGAGAAAATGAGTTTGAAAAATGCCATGGTCAACTCCTTAAAAAATGGAGTCCTACCACCAAGTCACCGTCAATTGATTATGGTGGTAGAACGAAAGGGGGTTGACAGACTGGAGCTCATAGACCCAGCACGCACGGGGCGTCCCCCTCCCGTCCTACCGCAAAGAAAGGGGACGCAAGGGTCTAACGAATTATAGTAGAACTACAATCCGCTATGAGCTTACGGTCTGTCAAAACCGTCTGGCAATGTAGGCCAGCAACGAAATAATAATCGGTGATTTTAATTACGTCAATTTAATATTTAAAATATTTTTGATTTAATAATAAAACTAAATAGATTTTAAAATAACAATATTATTATTAACTTTTTATTTATATTCGATGAGAAAAAATAATAAATATAGAAATATTTTGCCAGTTCCAAAAAAGAACTTGATTGTTAAGATCTATTTTTGTCGTTTTTATAGAGATAAGAATGGAACGAGTTGTCATCACAGGTATGGGAATTAATTCTTGTATTGGAAATACATTAGAGACAGTAACCGAGTCCTTAAAAGCGGGTCGCTCGGGCATTCACTATAACGATGTCTATGAAAAACTGAATTTTCGAAGTCACGTGAGCGCCACTGCCGAAATGGATTTTGAAAATATTGATCCAGAGTTAAAAAAACACATGGGCGTTTGCGCGATGTATGCCTACAACTCTGCGGTTGATGCCGTGCGACATGCCGAGCTCAATGTGAGTGATATTGCCAATAACGCTAAATATGGAATTATTGGGGGAACAGGCGGATCTTCGACCGCTTCAATTGTTGAGATGCTTTATACCTTAAAAGACCAAGGGGCAAGAGAAGTATCTCCTTATTTAGCTTCACGTTATCTTACAAATACCATTAGTTCTAACCTTTCAAATGCTTTCAATCTAAAAGGTATTTCTCAATCAATTGCCAGTGCATGTGCAACTTCGGCAGATGCAATTGGATATGCATTTCACCTCATTGCTTCTGGCAAACAAGACCTCATGTTGGCAGGCGGTGGCGAAGAAGACCACTGGTCTCAAACAGCAATATTCGATGCGATGGGCGCCTTATGCTCTAAATATAACGATGCGCCTGAAACAGCTTCAAGACCATATTCAAAAGATAACGATGGCTTTGTAATCGCTGGCGGCGGCGGCATGGTGGTTTTGGAATCTTTAAGTCATGCTCAAAAGCGCGGAGCAAAAATTTTGGCAGAAGTGGTTGCCTATGCTGCAAATAGTGACGGTGCCGATATGGTGGCCCCAAGTGGTGAAGGCGCGACCCGTTGCATCAAACTGGCACTCGCAGAAGCCAAGCAAAACGGCTCAGACACCATCGACTATATCAACACGCATGGCACTTCAACGCCAGCAGGCGACATTCCCGAACTATTAGCCATAGAAAGAGCTTTTGGCAGTGAAAAAGTACCGCCGCTCAGTTCAACCAAGTCTATGACTGGGCACAGTTTAGGAGCAGCCGGCGTACACGAAGCCATTTATTCTATTTTAATGCTGCAAAATAACTTTATCGCGCCGAGTATTAATATTACCGAATTGCGCGAAGAAGCTAAAAAGTTCGATATTGTCCAAACGAGCCGAGAAACCGAACTAAAAACAGTCATGAGTAATAGCTTTGGTTTTGGTGGCGTAAATACCTGTCTTGTTTTTAGAAAATGGGAAGGATAATTTAAACTCGAAAATATGTGAGCCTGATAAAAACAATAAAATAGGTCTTGCATACATTTTGATAAGTGGTGGGAATTAATTACTTTATGAAAGACGCTATCTCACAAACAACGTAGAAGTGAATGTTTTTACTCTTAAATTTGTTAATTTTTATGTGTGTAGTTGTTTGAAATTATTTGGTTTTTTATGAAAATATTTTATGGCTTAAATAGATTTACGCTAAGTTGCAATAAGCATTAATTATACTACGCCCAGCTATATCATTTAAACGTCTACACGTAATTTACAACGTACTAAAATGATCTGATTTTACTTTTGATATACCTGCTTAATAAGAAAACAACGTAAAACTGCATATTGAGACTAGTTACATTTTGAAAATGAGTATAGGTAGACAGATTAGTCTTTATTTAATTAAAATAAGGCTTAAATATAAGTTTGATTGATAATAAAAATGCAGATGAGTGTGTCGAGTATATTGGAACGTTTAGGCCTTGTTTCACAAAATCGTGCTGTTCATATCCAGTTCTCAAATCAGTCTTTAAATCAGCAAGTCTTCTTGCAACGTATTGAAGGCGAACATACGCTCAACCAAGGCAGCGTTGCTGAATTGCTGTGCCTGTCGACCAACGCACATATTGCATTAAAACAATTTATTGGCTGTCAGGTTGCCATCGATCAGGTGACGGATGCAGGCCAATTTTTTAGAACGACGGGTATTATTACCGAAGCGAGCCAAGGTCAAAGTGACGGCTCACTCACCATTTATAATTTAACTTTAAAAGACCCAACTGCACTCTGGCATAAACGCCGCAACAGCCGCGTGTTTATGAATAAAAGCGTGCGCGATATTGGCGAAATTTTGTTTAAAGAATGGCAAGGCAAAAGCCCGCTGTTTGCTTCAAGCTTAACCCTTGATACATCTGGTTTAAGCAAAGACTATGATGTGCGTCCATTTGTGATGCAGTCTAATGAAAGCGATTATGACTTTTTAACTCGACTTTGGCGTAGCGAAGGCATTAACTGGTTAGTCGATGAATCACAACTTTTAGTCGCTGACTCGAATGTTTCTATCCAGCCGCAAGTCTTACGTTTAATTGACGAGAATCAAAATTATAAAGCCCTTGAACGCCGTAACTTACGCTACCAACGCAGCAGCGCGACAGAACAGTTCGATACCATTACCCAAGTCAAGGCAGAGCGTAGCTTACAGCCGACGTCGGTTCATGTGCAACGCTGGCAAGCCGATGCCCTTCAACAAGAAGAAGGCAGTGGCAGCGTACAAGGTACGCAGAAACACAGCGAACACTATGACAATGCCAGTCTGAATCTTGAAGATGCATGGCATGTTAGCCCTGCATGGATGCAGGACTTAAAAGGTGAAGACCAAGCCACCGCTTCAGGCAATAGTCAGATTGAACAGTTCAATCAGAACATTAATGCCTACCATCACCTGACTTCAAAACAATTTACCGTTTCAGGTAACGTCCGTGATGCGCAGGTGGGTTACTGGTTTGAGCTGAATGACCACCCAGAACTCGACCAGCATGACAGTGCCGATAAAGAGTTCTTGATCTTAAGCAAGCACTACTATAACCAGAATAATTTACCGAAAGAATTACAACAGCAGCTTGAGCGCCTATTACCACAAAACAAACTCAAGGCAGCCGAACTCGACACACAAAACCCTGAGCAGCGCCACTTTGCTGAACTCAATGTCATTCGACGCAACATTAAAGCTGTCCCAGAATATAATCCGCTACAGCACCGTCCGGAAGCTTACCCGCAGCGCGCTAAAGTGGTGGGCTTGGAAGGCGAAAGCATTCATGTCGACCAGTGGGGACGCATTAAAGTCCGCTTCCTGTTTACCCGAGCCGACGACCATAGCCATGATGGTGGAGCAGGCAGTAACGACAATGACACTGACTCGGCTTGGGTGGACGTACTAACCCCATGGGCAGGTGCCGGTTATGGTGCGCGCTTCTTGCCTCGCGTGGGTGAGATCGTAGTGATCGATTTCTTTGACGGCAACATTGACCGCCCATTTGTGGTGGGACGTATTCACGAAGCCGAACGTCACCCAACCCAGTTCGACCAAAAAGGTCAGCTACCTGATACTAAAAAACTTAGCGGCATTCGCTCAGAAGAAGTCGACGGCAAAGGCTTTAACCAGCTTCGATTTGATGACACGACAGGCCAAATCAGTGCCCAGCTACAAAGTAGTCATGCAGCCAGCCAGCTCAACTTGGGTAACTTAAGCCACCCAAAAGACAAGGCGGAAAGCGAGGGCCGAGGTGAAGGTTTTGAACTCAGAACTGACCAGTGGGGTGCGGTACGAGCTGGCAGTGGCTTACTTATTAGTACCCACAAACAAGACCAAGCTCAAGGCGTACACCTTGATGCAAATGAAGCCAAGCAACAAATCGAAGGCGGCCTTAACAATGCCAAGGCACTCAGTGAAGTTGCCAAAAATCAGCAAACTGACCCGTTAGAAAATTTAGAAAACCTAAAATCGTTTATTGAAAAACTTGAGCAGCAAGACAACGCAAAAGCCAAAACCTTTAAAGAGGCGATCATGTTACTGGCAAGCCCAAATAGCATCGCGCTGAGCAGTAACGAAGACATTCACTTAAGTGCAGATGGGCAGCTCAACCAAACTGCGGGCGACAGCATTAACCTATCGACCCAAAAGAACCTGATCGCACATGCCCAAAACAAAATCAGCCTTTTTGCCGCGCAAGAAGGGGCGAGACTCTATGCAGGCAAAGGTAAAGTCGAAATACAAGCACAAGGTGACGGAGCAGATTTAATTGCCCGTAAAGCTGTTCAGGTGATTTCGACCGAAGACAAAATTGAAGCGACCGCCGCCAAGGAAATTGTACTTACCGCAGGCGGCTCTCAAGTCAGAATTACCGGTTCTGGTATTTTTATGACTACGGGCGGCAAGTTTGAGGTGAAGGCAGGGCAGCATAAGTTTATGGGGGGCGCTGAGGTAGGTATGAACCTTCAAGGGTTACCCGCTTATGAAACCTATAATGAGAGATTCAAGATGTTCTTGCCGTCAGGTGAACCACTTTCATTTGTTGATTACAAGATATCTTCTGAAGGTAAAGAAATTTTTGCTAATTCAGATAAGAAAGGACAAACCAAAGAAATACATAGTCCTAAAGAACAGGGGCTTAAACTCGATTTGTTATGGTTGGATCTAGAAACAGTAGATGAGACTGAAATTTGGGTAGATCCAGCGCAAGGAAGTAAAAATGTCTAGTAGTTTAGATTGGAACAGTAAAACAAACATAAGTGAACATAGTTGTAAGGATGCTCACTGTGATTGTTTAACATTTTGGGAAATATATCAGCAAGAAGCGATCAAGAGATTATCTAACTTACAAAAAGCGAATAACTATAAACTTGAGCCAGGATATGAGGCAAGAGCAAGAAGAATCGCCTCAGTATATGCCAAAATATTTTTAGAAATAGAGCTCGGTGGGAATAAAAATCTTCTAGGACGATATTATTGGATGGGCTTAGGAGCTTTTGCCTCAAAAACTGTTGCAACTATATTCAAGCATTGGGGGAGTCTGCTTGGCTATAATGTCGGTGTGCAAGAGGCTATAAATCTTTTTGCTCGTGGTAATTTGTGGTTGTTTATGGATATTGCCCCTTGGCATTTAGCGTGGAGTGCATCTTCAGAATCTTTTAAGAGTTGTAAAGGTACGCGAGATACTAGTACATTCAAATTTGTTAAACCAGCATTAATGAATTTGCCATGGTCATCGTGTTTACCTAGTATTAATAATTTAAATGTGACGAAAGAAATTAATGATGCTTTTACTCTATTACCTGCCATTGAGAAAGCTTTTTTGAATGGAAGTGATGAGAAAAGTAAATATAGAAAAGCGAGTCAAAATCTATTCGATCATATGATGGCTATTGCAGTACAGGAACAACATAATATTCTTCAAGTCGTTGTTTGGGAAAATACATCAGTTAAATTTGGCGCGTGGATGCAACGTTGGTTTATAGGTATGCCAGATGCCACACTTGTTCTATCAAGTGATTATAGTGTAGACGCGGTAAAAAAGAATTGGTTTGGTAATTATACAGGTAGTAAAGCTGATCAATTAGTAGAGTTAAAAGAGGATGTTTACATTGCTCCTCTCAAGGATACGATTGCTGAAGATTATGATAGTCGTATGAAATGGATTGGTAAAGCAGCTGAAAAATATCACCGTTTAATGCTTGATGAAAAAGGTCGGCCATTTTTACAACAAGAATTGAAAACCATTTCTAAATGGGGAAATAGTAAAGCCGATTTTAAAATACATTCAAGTAGTAATGAAGGGAAGGTGTGATGCTAGACAAGGCTGGAAACTTATCATGAAAAACTATTTATCTTTATTTATCTGCATTATTACATGCATCTTTTTAACTTCTTGTAAGCCCGCAAATAACACTACCCAAGGAAATAAGTCGATGAACCAAAATCAAGATGTAATAGCCCTTCATTTTGGTGAACAAGGCATGCAGGATTTTAGTAAAAATAGTACTACGCCAGTTGATCGTCAGCCTGCAGGGATGAATTTTTTATCATTAGATTGGACTCCACCAAAACTAGGTCGAGTACGTATATTTAGTGAAAAGAGTAATTTAGAAATAGAAAATGTGATCAGTGTGCTAGGTACACAAGTAGCTCGACGAAGCAATGATGGTATTCAAATCATGGACATTAATGCTAGCTTACATCCAAATGAATATACCACGAGCCAAGAGGCTTATACTGCTTATACTAAATTAGTGCATCAGATTAATGACAAACAATGGAAACAGTATTTTTTACCTTTTAGTGCTCGAATTGATAAACAAGATAATTTAAAGCATATGAATGAAACCATGGGTGAGGTTATAGATCCAACTTATATCTTAAGTTTTAAAGAATGGCAGGATGTTCTTTCGAAAACAAATAGGTTGGTATTTAACTTATATAATGGAGATGTAGAGTTGGGTATTAGTCTTCGACAGACCTATAAAGATGATAAAAAAGAACAGTATATGGTGAGGTATAGCTTTGAGAACTTTAAATATGCAGGTCGAAATGCTATCTCTGATTCAGATAAGATGAATTTAGAGCAGTTAAAGCAAGCATTTGAAGCTGAAGTTGCCAATAATAAGAAAGCACGTAAAACTGAAGAAAATAATATGAAAAAAGAGGGTTATCATATAGATGAGAGCTATATAGACCCAGACATTTGGCCTTATGTAAAATAAACTGTTAGGAGCATAATAAATTATGCTCCTTCTCTCATAAGAAATGATTTAAGCAGCTTGAATGGCTTCTCCACAAAGAGAAACAGTTTCTTGTTTATGTTGGTGTAGGTACCAGAACTGCTCCGCAATGGTTTTTGGATGTACCGTGTAGCTCTTATCTTCTGTACCCGGTGTTCCATCTACGAAACCGTTAACAATGACTTGGCTCACGTAAACATTTGAGTCAGCGAGACTATGAGCAAGTAAGTTAGTGGTTTTATATTGGGCGGCAGCGGTAATGGCTAAAGATGAATATTCTTTGGCAACCAAATCTATGCCCACTGCATCGAATGCGAAAATTCCATTGGTCGATAAAATACTGCCGTGATTCTTTTCTAAATCACGTAAGCAAGCTTGTACTGTAGCAATATAGCTCGAAACGCGAATATGAAAGCTTTTGGTGAGCTCTAGTGGAGGGGTTTCTAATATATTGCCTTCGATATCATGGAACGCATTCCAATGAATATTTTTAATCTCTCCTAATTGATCTTTAATATGTTTAATAAGATTTGGTATGTTTTCAAGAACGGCTAAATCACATGTAAAAGCGTAAGCTTCAATACCTTGTGTTTTAAGTTCTAAAATGGCCTGTTCGAGTTTTTCAGCATTACGTGCCACTAAACCGATTTTATAGCCTTCTTTACCAAATTTATGTGCTACGGCTTTGGAAATACCTGTTCCATAACCAAAAATTATAATATTGTTGTTCATTATAAAGTTCCAAAGAAACCAATTATTTGGTTAGAAATAGTTTATAATATGTTTTTATAATGTATTCAAGCGAAAAAATTAAATCTAAAAATAATGCAGAAAGAACAAGACAAAAATATGAAAAACAGTAATCAGTCAGTTTGGTTTGAATGGTAGATAGAATAACGGTTACTAAAATTTCGCCTTCATGAAAAACCTAGAGTGGTGGTTTTCAAGTTAAAAAAATGTTTATTGATGAAATAACTTTTTAATTTGACTTCTCAATCTTCCTATCATAAATTAATTGGAACGATCGTTCCTGTTGGGTATATTTATGCGAACCAAAGAATTTGAAACCGATGAAATTGCTGATGCAGCCATGCAGGTTTTTTGGCGCCGTGGATATGCTGCTACTTCGGTTCAAGATTTAGTAGATGGTACGGGACTATCTAGAAGTAGCCTTTACAGTACCTTTCAAAGTAAGCAGGGGCTTTATCAAAAGGCATTACAACGCTATGAACTTTTAACCACACTTAAAAATGTAGAGTTGTTGGCTGGTTCAGGCTCTCCAAAAGCACTCATTCGACAATTACTTCTCAATATTGTTGAAGATGAGCTAAGTGATCCAGAACACAAAGGCTGCTTGGTCGCAAATGCCTGTTTAGAACTGGCTGGACATGATGAAGAGGTCGCCGAATTTGTTATAAGTAACCTGCAAAAAATACAGCATGCTTTAGAGAATTTGTTCATTAAGGCTAAACAATCTGGTGAAATTGCTTCTACCCAAAACCCACGTGCATTAGCGAGTTTTTTTGTAAATACTATTCAAGGTTTACGTGTTCTGGGGAAAGGCAGTCCGCTTGAACAAAGAAAGCAAGCTTTAATGGATGTGGTCGAGGTTGCTTTAACCGTTTTATAAAACTCATTTAAACCTTAACTATGGTTGATCTGAATAGTTAAGGTTTTTATTTAACTTGAATTGGAACGATCATTCCTAAATGGTAATTTTTAGTTTACATGGAGAACAAATGTCTTCCCATCCTAACCTTATAAAACAAGCATATAGCAATGCAGAGCAGAGTAAGTACGCTGCAAGCGAATTTGAGAGTAAAGCTTTATGAATATTAAGTGTGATGAAACAACTCACCAGTTAACTGACGAATTCTCTGCTTTACCGATTTGGAAATTGTTGGCTTTTACAGTTGCGGGCTTTCTGACCATCATGACAGAAACCATGCCAGCAGGTCTGTTGCCCCAAATCAGTCAAGGGCTACATATTTCAGAAGCTTATGCAGGGCAGTTGATAGCAGTGTATGCCTTAGGTTCGGTTTTAGCGGCAATACCTCTGATTAGTCTTACCCGTAGTTGGAATCGGAGACCTTTATTACTCAGTGCTATTGCAGGTTTACTTTTATTTAATGCGATTACTGCCTTATCAAATGATTATATTCTGACATTGATTGTTCGTTTTATTGCAGGTATGGCAGCGGGTGTTATATGGGGGCTTTTAGCGGGTTATGTAAGACGCATGGTCCCAGCATCGTATCAAGGACGAGCTTTAACAATTGCTGGGATTGGTCAGCCAATTGCTTTGGCGATAGGTGTTCCTTTGGGTGCATGGTTGGGAACGTTGTTTGAGTGGCGTGGCGTATTTTGGATCATGTCTTTACTGGCATTGATTTTATTTGTCTGGATTCGTTTTAGTGTTCCTGATTTTGCGGGGCAGTCAGCACAAAAAAGGTTGCCTATTTTTAAAGTTCTTTTAATGCCGGGTATTAGAGCTATTTTAGCAGTCGTCTTCCTTTGGATATTGGCTCATAGCATTCTTTATACCTATATTTCACCTTTTTTGGCCTCGACAGGGCATGCATACAAAGTTGAGACCATTCTTTTTTTATTTGGTATTTCTTCGATTATAGGCATCGTAATTACGGGAATGTTTATCGATCGTTCATTAAGAAAAATAATGCTTTTAAGTTTATTTATCTTTGCAATCGCAACAGCACTATTAGGTGTTTATAGTTCTTCAAGTTTTGTCGTGCTCACGGGTGTAGTGTTATGGGGAATAACCTTTGGTGGCGCTCCAACATTATTACAAACAGCTTTAGCAAATACTGCGGGTCACGAGGCAGATGTCGCTCAGTCCATGTTAGTGACAGTTTTTAATCTCGCTATCGCATTCGGTGGAATGATTGGTGGGGGACTGCTTGAAAGTTTTGGGGCAGCTTCTTTTCCATGGTTTATGCTGGCTTTTGCCTTTATTGTGTTATGTACCGTTTACCATGCCCGTAAACATAGTTTTATCTCTTCATAAAAGATTTTGCCCTTCATGAATAAAAGTGAAGGGCAAAATCTTTTTATAGTCTGATGCAGTGTTGCTAAAAACAGTTATTGAATTGGAAAAATAAACCGTAAAATATAAATAAATTGGAATTTAAATTTAACTAATTATTCTTAAATGGGAATAAATTCTTTTTAATTTGATTTATCGCGTAAAAATTACCAATAATATTTAAAATTAGCTGTTCTTAGAAAAACAATCCCGCAGGGTGCTAGCTAAACTATATCTCAAGGGTGTGATAGGGATCGAAAAGAGTAGCATGCACCAAAACGTATAACGTTAGTGTGTACTCACCCAAAAGGTCTCGATTCGGCTTAGGACGCTATAGATCAAAAGTTTATAGGCACAAGGTTATGACTTACAAAGTTATGATTGTTGAAGTAAACCATAGATGTTTTCCCTTGACACCCTAAAAAATTCTCTATAATAAAAACAATATTTTACAAGAATATAATTCATGAATAAGCCTTATCTTTCTGCGCTACCTCCTGACAGTCAAATCTCATCTCAATTGCACAATGCCTACTTCCACGACTCGTGGAGTATTGTGCTGGGTCAGCCCGACCTGAATGTATTTGAGCAGCTTATTAAAATGTTCCAGCATACTCCGCATTGGATAGAGTGGAGCATGAATATGCGTAATAAAATTACTTCAAAGATTGGGCTTAAAGACTTAGGAAGTTTTAAGCAAATTGATTCGGATAAAAAAGAAAATGAGTATGTTATAGGCGACCGAATTGGAATTTTTACCTTGCGACAACGTACCGAAAATGAGTTAGTGATTGGAGACGATGATAAGCATTTGAATGTAACTTTATCTGTTTATAAGAATGAAAAGACCCAAGTATTGACCATAACCACTGTGGTACATATTAAAAATTGGCTTGGTCGGCTTTATATGTTGCCAGTGATTCCTGCCCACCGAAAAATAGTACCAGCCACTTTACAGATATTGGGTTAGAGCACTATTTTTATTTACGATGTTATCTGTTGAAATCGTTTATATACTAATCTTATTATCATAATAATGGGCTGAATAATATGGACAATAAAAACCAGTGTCGCCAATGCACCGTTTGTGGAAAAAATTTTCCCTTAAAAGATCTGGTCTCTGGTGAAGTCATTCGAGATGTAATTGGTGAAGAAATCTTGAAAGATTATCCAGAGTGGTCTTTTTCAACCTTTATTTGTCGCAATGATTTGGCGGTCTACCGTATTAAATATGTGCAATCACTATTGCGTTCAGAAAAGGGTGAGTTAACAACTTTGGAGAATGAAGTGATTGGCAGTATGCAACGGCATGAACTGATTACTCGTAATACAGAGACAGAGTTCGATCAAAATTGGACTTTGGGGGAAAAACTGGCAGATAAAATAGCTTCATTTGGTGGAAGTTGGGTCTTTTTAACTTGTTTTGGGCTATTTTTAGTGGTTTGGATCCTTTTTAATACCGTAGTGATGGTAGTGCATCCTGTCGATCCTTATCCTTTTATTTTGCTTAATCTGGTGTTGTCGTGCTTAGCTGCAATTCAGGCACCTGTCATTATGATGAGTCAAAATCGTCAAGAGGCAAAAGATCGCTTACGTTCTCAACATGACTATCAAATTAATCTAAAAGCTGAGCTTGAGATTCGCCATTTACATGAAAAAATGGATCATCTTTTATCACATCAATGGGAAAGACTTGCACATATTCAAGAAATTCAGCTCGATCTTTTATCTGAAATGAATAAAAAACGGTAAAAACTGAATCTGAGTTTCACGTGGAACATGATGAGCTGTATAGAATATTTTGCGGTAAATCGGAAATTTCTTTATGATCTGCCGCCATGCTCCATTGCTGTTTCTACGACCATGCCTTTAAACGACAACTTTGTTTATTCTCCGCCACAAGACCCTCTTTCAATTTTATTTGAAGATGATGACTTGATTGTGGTTGATAAGCCAGCGGGCTTATTGTCGGTTATGGGGCGGTTGCCTGAGCATCATGACAGTGCTTATTTACGGGTGCTTGAAAAGTTCCCTTTAGCCAAAGTGACTCATCGTTTAGATATGGCGACTTCGGGTTTGCTTATGTTTGCCAAGCATCGTGATGCAGAAGTTGCGGTGAGTAAAATGTTTCAGGCTAGAACGGTCAAAAAGCACTATATTGCTTTGGTTCAAGGCCAAGTTGCAGAAGAGGGTAGTGTTGAAGTTCCTTTAATTACCGATTGGGAAAATCGGCCAAGACAAATAGTACATTTTGAATTGGGTAAACATGCTAAAACCTTATTTCAACCTCTCGTTTATGATGCTCAAACAGATCAAAGCCGTGTATTACTAGAGCCAGTGACAGGGCGTTCGCATCAGCTACGTGTTCACATGATGCATATTGGACATCCGATTATGGGGGATAAGTTATATCACCCTGAACCTAAGCAATTTCACTTAAACCGAATGGCGTTACATGCAGCCTATTTGGCTTTCAAGCATCCATTAAATGGCAGGGATGTGGTGATTGAGTCGCTGGTCCCTTTTTAAAATTTATATAATTAAAAAAATTAATTTGATGCAATTGGGAACGGAATATATACCCAAACTGCAATAAAAGTCGGGTATTCTTAATGTCGAATAATATTAATACGGCGACAACAACAAGGATCATATTATGACTCGTGACTACGAACAATTTCCAGATGACGACAATGGCAATGTACTTTGGCAAATGGTTGAAGACGGGGATGATTTAACCGACTTGCATGAAATTGAATTTTCTATTGCTTTTCAAGATCAAAAGAATGCAGAGCAATGTGCGATCTATTTACTTTACCAAGAACAAAAAGTTTCACTTTTTCAAGATGATTCTGTTGAGCCAAATGAATGGGTTATTACTGTCTTTGTTAACATGGAACCAGAGTATTCGGATATTGTTGACTTAGAGCAATGGTTTTCCAGCATCGCTGAAAAATTTCAGGGTGAATATGATGGATGGGGTTGCATGGCCTATGTCTTTGATGAAGATAGCGAAGAAGATGATATTTTGCAGTAATCTCTAACATTGGGACGGGAGCTTTAAAATGATCTTATCTCAAAAAGAAATTGCAGTACGATTTTTAGAACTTGCCGCTGCTGGCGAAGTTGATGAAGCCTATAGCAATTATACTGCTCCAAACTTCAAGCATCACAACCCTTATTATGCAGGTGATGCGACTTCTTTGAAGGAAGGAATGCGTGAAAGCGCGATTGAAACGCCAAACAAAGCTTTTGACGTTCAACATGTCATTGAAGATGGTGCTTTAGTTGCTGTGCATTCTAAACTTGAAATGCAAATGAATGACAAGCTAAGCATCTTAGCTGTGGTTCATATTTGCCGTTTCGAGAATGGAAAAATTGCTGAGTTTTGGGATGTGGGTCAAATACAGCCCGATCCACTCGTCAATGAAAATGGTATGTTTTAATGAAAAGCCCGAAAATGATTCGGGCTTTTTTATTTATGGATTAATCAGAATTTCCACTGTGCCGAAATTGAGGCGTTGAGTGGTTCACCTGGTTGAACCCACAAATCGCTATAGCTTGAAACATAATAGGTTTTATCAAACAGATTATTCACATTGAGCTGATAACGTAATCGGTCAGATGGGGCATAGTAGCCATTTAAATTAACCAGCGTATAACTTGGTAAATTAAAGCCATTATCAAGGTTATGACCACTGCGCTCACCGCCATAGGTCAGGTTAGCACCTACACCTGCTTTTCGTGGGCCTTCTTGCAGAAATTCATAATTGGTGCTCACAGCACCTTGGTGTTTTGGAACATTGCTCAGACGTGCGCCTTTTGCCAAGTCTTGGTCTTTTTCAATTTGAGCATCGGTGTAACTATAGTTGGCATTGACGAACCATCGGTCATTGATCTGACTATTTAAGTCAAACTCAACGCCTTTACTGCTGACTTCGCCTGCTGCGGTTTGAAAGTTACTATCGATTGGATCGGTTGTTAGAACATTCTGCTTTTTCATTTTAAACAAAGCGAGACTAAGCACACTTTGGTCATTCATTTTATATTTAGTACCAATCTCATAGCTTTCACCTTTTTCAGGAGCAAAAGTCTGACCATTTCGGTTCATACCACTATTCATGGCAAATGAGCGACCATAGTTGCTATAAAAAGCCCATTGGTCAGAGGCTTTAAAATTTACTCCGAAACGTGGACTATTCTGGTGAAGCGTCTGGTTGCTTTCAGTCTGAGTCAGGTGATTTTTAAAGTCTTGTTCGACCTGATCAAAACGGTTGCCGAATAACACGCTCCACTGATCATTAAAAAAGATCTGGTCTTGTACATTAAGCGCAAAGTAACGCTGCTGTTCTTTGGTGTTGGTGAACGGGGCTAAATTTGGTAAATATTTGCCATATTCAGGTTGGTAAATATCAATTGTGTTAGGCATGCCTGAACTGTGATTGCGACGAAGCTGATTTTGCTTATAGTCAAGTTGACCAAGCTCGGTTGAAAGTAAAATTTCATGGCGAGCCCACGACGTATCAACCTTGCCAAGTAACTCTGTCTGAGCCAGAACATCTTCACTCGTATAATCACGATAGCGACGTTGACGTTCTAAAGTACGGCCATCGGCTTGCATACGACGAGGTTCGGTTGCAAAGCCGACCATTTTGGCGTCTTTATAGCTGACTGCACTATTTAGTTTCCAGTCAGGGTTAAACTCGTGACTCAGACGTAATTGATAAAAGTAATCTTTTATTTTCAAATCGCCATCGTCAGGCTCACCTGTAAAGGTTTTCGGGTCCATCACAAACTGGTGGTTGACTGTGCTTACACCACGGTCAAAGGTCCCTTTATGCTCTGTAAATTCACTGTCAAAATCGAGTTGCGTTTGGTCTGAAATTTTCCATGTGAGCTGTGGTGAAAAGAACCAGAGTTCACTGCTGACATGATCACGGAAGCTTTGATTATCTTCATGAGCGACTGCTACACGATAAGCGAGTTCATCGTTAATAGGGGCGGTGTGTTCCAGACTAATTCGATATTGTTCTTGGCTATTGGCACGTAGGTTAAGTTCACTTCCGCTTTCCCATTGTGGTTTTTTACTGTTTAGGTTGAGCAAACCGCCTGTTTCCCCACGACCATATAAAGCCGCCATTGGCCCTTTTAAAAACTCTAAAGATTCAATATTGACTACATCTTTAGGAGCACTGATCCCTCGGTTTACACTCAAACCATTACGGATCATAGAGGCACCTAAATTGGGGTCGGTACTAAAACCACGGAAAGAGTAATTATCCCAAAAGCCACCACCAAAACTATTTTGATGAAAAACCCCGCTTACTAAGTTTAATGCATCGTCAATTCGCTGAACGTCTTGTTGTTCCATCATTTGCTTGGAAACAAAAGCATGGTTAAAAGGAACATCTAAAACATCGTGAGAAAACTTAGTCGCTGAGCTATTTTGACTCACATTTTCTTGGGTACTTTCAGCCTGAACGCGTATGGTCTCAAGTACCGTTGACGTTTCTTCTGCCCAAATGAATGTTGATATAAATGATAGTCCTAGTGAAGACAACAATCCTAATTTGTGTTGCATAAATTATCAGCCATAAAAGACAAAAGAAGTTTAATGTAATAATATAACGTTACATTATTTTGTTGATTACTGCTATGTCTTTAGAAAAAAATATTGAACGTTTACAGTCGATTGATGCATTGCGTGGTTTAGTCATCATGATTATGTTACTCGACCATGTAAGAGAAACTTTCTATTTGCATAAGCAGGTTACAGATCCAATGGACGTAACATTAACAGAACCAGCTTTATTTGGAAGTCGGTTATTGGCACATATTTGCGCGCCAGTTTTTGTGCTTTTAACTGGAATTTCTGCATTTTTATTTCACTCAAAAAAACAAGATTTACAACAAACTCGTGCTTTTTTATTAAAGCGCGGCTTATTTTTGATTGTGCTAGAGCTCACCCTTGTGAATTTTGCATGGACGGCAACTTTTCCTCCCGAAGTCATTTACTTACAGGTGATTTGGGCGATTGGTATTAGCATGGTGGTGTTAGCCGGTTGTGTGGGGTTGCCTTTGCCTGTCCTTGCTGGAGCAGCTTTGGTTATTATTTTTGGGCACAACTTATTAGATTCGGTGCACTTTTCACAAGGCGTCTTACAAAATATATGGTTCGTTTTACATGACCGTGGCTGGCTTGAGTTCGCGGGCATAAAGCTTCGCACAAGTTATCCAGTTTTACCGTGGATTGGCCTGATTTTATTAGGCTACGTTTTAGGTCAGTTCTTTAGTTCAAAATATACAGCAAAGCAAAGAAGCCGCACTTTATTCAGTCTTGGTTTAGCAAGTATTGGGTTATTTGTTTTACTACGCTTTATCAATATCTATGGCGACCAGCCTTGGCAACATTTTGAGTCATTACAACTGAGCCTCATGAGCTTTTTTAACCTCACCAAGTATCCGCCGTCTTTATTGTTTATTTTGCTGAATGTTGGTATTGGCTTAATTGTGCTCGTTGCTTTTGAACGTGTGCAGCACTATTCGTTTCTAAAACCATTGGTGGTGTTTGGTTCGGTGCCTATGTTCTTTTATTTATTGCATTTATATGTGTTGAAACTGATGTATATGTTTGCGCTAAGTGTGTGGGGAGCCAACTACGGGAATTATTTATCGGTTAACCATGTATGGATGCTGTGGTTAATCACAATTGTGCTGACTTTTGCACTTTATCCAGCGGTTAAATGGTTCTCAAAATTCAAACATCAAAATAAACATATTTCGATTTTAAAATATTTCTAATTTTCAAAATGTGGGTAAAGCGAGTTTAGAGAGAACTCGCTTTACTTGCTCACATCTAAATATAGGGTTTCTTTGACTTCTTCCATGACCACATAACTATGTGAAGATGCCGAAGCGGGGAGTTTCTTTAATAGATCACCCAACAATCTGCGGTATGCGCTCATTTCCTTTAAACGGGCTTTTACAAGGTAGTCAAACTCACCTGAAATGAGGTGACATTCCAATACTTCAGGAATTTCGACCAAGTCTCTGGCCACCTGATCAAATACATCGCCTGATTTGGCAGAGAGCTTAATTTCTAAAAAGACAAGCAGGTTACGGTCTACATGGGCTGGGTTTAGACGGGCGTAATAACCCATGATAATGCCATCGCGTTCAAGGCGTTTTACACGCTCTGAACAGGGGGTGGTAGACAGGTTGACTCTCGATGCCAACTCACTAATCGCAATTCGTCCTTCACGCTGCAAAATGTCCAGAATCATGCGATCTATACGATCTAAGGGGCGCATAGATATTTCCTCTTTTTTTTAAATTCTCGCGAGAAAAACATTAATTTACCTAGATTATACCCTGAAAAACAGTGAAATAAACTATTGATGCAGAAATATACTAGTTAAATAAACTGGTGTGCGTGAGGGAATGGAAATGCGCGTAATTGTATTAGGTAGCGGCGTTATTGGAGTGGCAAGTGCCTATTATCTGGCTCAACAAGGGGCTGAGGTCACTGTTCTTGATCGCCAGACAGGTCCTGCTGAAGAAACAAGTTTTGGTAATGCAGGTCAAATTTCGCCAGGGTATTCAACCCCTTGGGCAGCACCAGGAATTCCTTTTAAAGCTGTGAAGTGGATGTTCCAACACCATGCACCGCTTGCTATTAATTTAGATGGCAGCATGTGGCAATTACAGTGGATGGCGCAAATGCTAAAAAACTGTAATCCACAAAGTTATGCAGTCAACAAAGAACGTATGATGCGTGTGGCTGAATACAGCCGTGACTGCTTACGTGAATTAAGAAAAGATACAGGTATTAATTACGAAAACCGTGCGAAAGGCACTTTGCAGTTATTCCGTAAAGAAGCGCAAATGGAAGCGGTTCAACGCGACATTAGTGTTCTACAAGAGTGTGGCGTAAGTTACGAATTATTAAATGGCAATGAGCTTGGTCGTGTAGAGCCAGCTTTAGCAAATACACAAGATAAACTGGTTGGTGGTTTGCATTTACCAAATGACGAGACAGGTGACTGTTATTTATTTACCAATGCTTTAGCTCAAATTGCTAAAGAATTAGGTGTTAACTTCCAGTTCAACCAGAACGTAGAAAAATTGATTGTTGAAGGCGATGAAATTAAGGGCGTTCAAGTCAATGGTAAAGTTTTAACCGCAGATCGTTATGTTTTAGCGTTTGGTAGTTATTCACGTGATTTCTTGAAACCACTCGATTTACAGTTACCTGTATATCCTGTGAAAGGTTACTCGTTGACGATTCCAATTGTTGATCCAGCTTTTGCTCCACAATCTACCGTGCTTGATGAAACTTACAAAATTGCGATTACTCGTTTTGACCAACGTATTCGTGTAGGTGGAATGGCTGAGTTAAGTGGTTTCAATTTAGGTCTTAACGACGACCGCCGTGCAACCTTGCAAATGGTGACTCAGGACTTGTTCCCGGGCGGTGATATGGCACAGGCATCTTTCTGGACTGGTTTACGTCCAATGACGCCAGACAGTACCCCAATTATTGGTGCGACTCGCTTTAAAAATCTGTTCTTGAATACAGGTCACGGTACTTTAGGTTGGACAATGGCGTGTGGTTCAGGAAAATTAATCAGCGACATCGTATTGAATCATAAGACTGAAATCAGTACAGATGGTCTTTCAATTCAGCGCTATTCTCATGCACATGCTGCATAACGGACGTTAGGAAATTAATCATGCCTCGTCCTATTACCGCAGTCATCCACCGTCAAGCCTTACAAAACAACTTGGCAGTAGTACGCAAGGCTATGCCAAACAGTAAGGTCTTTGCCGTTGTAAAAGCAAATGCTTATGGACATGGAATTGAACGTGTCTATGAAGCATTTAAAGCAGCAGATGGCTTTGCCTTACTTGATCTTGATGAAGCAAAACGAATTCGTGCTCTAGGTTGGACAGGTCCAATTTTGTTGCTCGAAGGGATTTTTTCTCCTCAAGACTTATTTGATTGTGTGCAGTATCAACTCAGTTTCACCATTCATAGTGAAGAGCAAATTGAGTGGGTTCAAAAGCATCCTTATCAGGCACAATTTGATGTTTGCCTAAAAATGAACAGTGGCATGAACCGTCTTGGTTTTAAACCACAGCACTATGTTCAGGTATGGGAACGTTTAAATAATTTAGCAAACGTCTCCAAGATTACGCACATGATGCATTTTTCAGATGCAGATGGCGATCGTTTTGGCCAGCAAGGTATTGATTATCAAATCACTGCATTTGAAGACATTATTAAGGATTTACCGGGTGAAAGATCGGTAAGTAATAGTGCGGCAATTCTGCGCTATCAAGACCAGCTCAAATCAGACTATGCACGTAGCGGCATCATGCTTTATGGCAGCTCGCCAGACTACCCGACGCATAGTATTGAGGACTGGGGCTTACAACCGACCATGAGCTTACGCAGCGAAATTATTTCCGTTCAGCATTTAGAACCGAATGAAAGCGTAGGTTATGGCTCAAACTTTGTCTCAGAGCAACCCATGACGATTGGAATTGTGGCTTGTGGCTATGCCGATGGTTATCAGCGTATTTCACCGACAGGTACACCAGTTTTAGTGGACTCGGTACGCACTCGTACAATTGGTCGAGTCAGCATGGATATGTTGGCAGTCGATTTAACACATATTGAAAATGCCAAAGTCGGTAGTGAGGTCGTGCTTTGGGGCCAATCTAGTACAGGCGTCGTTTTGCCTATTGATGATGTCGCAGTTTCATCCGGTACGGTGGGCTATGAACTGATGTGTGCCGTCACCGCCCGTGTTCAATTTATTAATCAGGTATAAGGAAATCCGAATGTCTAATTCAGATATACAAAAGATTAACACTAACGAAGTCATGAGCGCCGTGACTGTTTTTAACAAAGTGGTTTATTTGTCAGGTCAGGTACCTAAAAATACCGAGCAAGACGTGGCAGGCCAAACTCGTGAAATTCTTGCAACGATTGATGAACTTTTGGCGCTTGCCGATACTGATAAATCTCGCTTGCTCTCTGCGCAGCTCTATTTAAAAAATCTTTCTGACTTTTCAACCGTAAATGCCATTTGGGTTGACTGGTTAAAAGGGTGTGTTGCTCCATCGCGTGCCACAATTCAGGCCGATTTGGTTAATCCAGACTGGCTCATTGAAATTGCCGTGACGGCAGCACAAAAGTAATTCGTTTTTACTCCAAAAATGATGATGTATCTAACAGAAGGAAGATAGGTACGGTTTATCCAGTCATTTTTTGGTGAACAGGTTCAGTGACCTATGGCATACGGTTCGATTTTCGCCATAGGTTGCTGATCTTAACAAAGGAATTCAAAAAGGAATTTTAATATGACAACGGCTCGTCATTCAGATACGGAAAATTCTCCTGATCATCTGCAACGAAAACTGTCTAACCGTCATTTACAACTGATTGCAATTGGCGGTGCAATTGGAACCGGCCTATTTATGGGCTCGGGTAAAACCATCTCCCTTGCAGGTCCTTCAATCCTTTTGATCTATATGATCATTGGAGGAATGTTCTTTTTCTTAATGCGTGCAATGGGCGAGTTGCTCCTTGCAAATCTGCATTACAAATCTTTTGTGGATATGGCTCATGACCTGATTGGTCCTTGGGCTGGTTATTATTTGGGCTGGACCTATTGGTTAGGTTGGGTGCTGGTGGGTATTGCGGACCTTTCAGCGGTCATCAACTATTTAGGTTTCTGGCTGCCCGATGGTGCGAGCTTTTCTCCAACACAACAAGCCATGATTAGTGCAGGCTGTGTGTTGTTTGTGATGGGACTTAACCTTCTGACAGTACGTTTATTTGGTGAAATTGAATTTTGGTTTGCACTCATTAAGATCTTGGCGATTATTGGCCTGATCGGAGTGGGTGGTTACATGATTTTCAGCCATTTCCAAGCTCCTCAAGGTGCTGTAGCAAGCATGAGTAATGTTTGGTCGCATGGTGGTTTATTCCCGAAAGGTACTGAAGGCTTCTTGGCTGGTTTCCAGATTGCCGTGTTTGCTTTTGTCGGAGTTGAACTTGTAGGTACAACGGCTGCTGAAACTAAAGATCCAGAGAAGAATTTACCGAAGGCAATTAACGCGATTCCGATACGTATTATTTTGTTCTATGTATTAGCGCTCTTTATTGTGATGTCAGTAACACCATGGGATCACATTCGCGCAGATAAAAGCCCGTTTGTTGAGTTATTCTTAAATGCGGGTATTCCGGTTTCTGCCATCATTATGAATTTGGTGGTCCTATCTTCGGTGATGTCTTCAATGAACAGCGGTGTGTTTTCAACCAGTCGTATGCTGTTCGGTTTATCAAAAGATGGTCAGGCACCGGGTGCATTTAGCCGTTTATCAAAACGTGCAGTACCTTCAAATGGTTTGATTTTCTCATGTATTTTCATTATGGGTGGAGCTGTGCTTCAGTACTTTGTTCCAAACACAATGGAAGCATTTACCTTGGCAAGTTCCCTCTGTGTGATTCTATTCATTAGTGTCTGGAGTCTCATCATGGTGTGTTATTTACGCTACCGTAAATTACGCCCTGAATTACATGAAAAATCGACTTTTAAAATGCCAGGTGGTGTTTGGATGAGCTATGTGGTTCTGGCATTTATGCTGTTCACTTTAGTCATCTTGGCACTTGAGCCAGATACATTAAAAGCACTGTATGTCAGTCCAGTCTGGTTGGCCATTTTAGGGGTCACCTATCATGTGCTCTATAAACCGCGCTTGAAAAAACTAGGACGTGAACTCGTCAACGATCATTAAGTTTTATTAAAAAGCCAATCAATCATGATTGGCTTTTTTCATATTTTTTGAATTTTTTATCGGAATAATGTTGTTTATTTTTGAATCAATAGAGAAGTTTAGAGGGGGGCGTAAAAGCGACATCTAGCATTATCGCATGCTACACTCCGGCTAATCTGGAGAATCCGGATATGTTAATTAAAATTGCCGTGAAGGCATTACATAAATAATGTGACTTAAAAAAACAGGACAAACGATTTATCAATTAAGGAAAAATATACTTGAACATCTTGTCCTGAGGTATAGACTCAGCAACCCACGATATACGGTTCGTTTTTCTCCCTATAGGTTGCTGATTTAAGTTAAGCAAAATATAAAAAGGACTTCAAATATGACAATGGTTCATCATCCAGATGAGGCAGGCTCCCCTGATCATTTACAACGGAAATTAAATAATCGCCATCTACAAATGATTGCAATTGGCGGTGCAATTGGAACCGGCTTATTTATGGGCTCGGGCAAAACCATCTCCCTCGCTGGTCCTTCAATTCTCGTGATTTACATGTTAATTGGTGGCATGTTCTTTTTTCTAATGCGTGCATTAGGTGAACTACTGCTCGCTAACTTACATTACAAATCATTTGTGGACATGGCATATGATTTGATTGGTCCATGGGCTGGCTATTATATAGGCTGGACTTATTGGTTAGGCTGGGTACTGGTCGGTATTGCTGATTTGTCTGCGGTCATTAACTATTTAAGTTTCTGGCTTCCCGAAGGCGCCAGTTTCTCACCAATACAACAGGCCATGATTAGTGCAGGCTGTGTACTATTCATTTTAGGGCTTAACCTTCTTACGGTGAAGTTGTTTGGTGAAGTTGAATTCTGGTTTGCACTCATTAAGATTTTGGCCATTATTGGCCTGATTGGAGTCGGTGGCTACATGATCCTCACTCATTTTCAAGCTCCGCATGGTGAGGTTGTGAGTGTAAGTAACGTGTGGTCGCACGGTGGTATATTTCCAAAAGGCGTAAGTGGATTTTTGGCAGGTTTCCAGATTGCCGTGTTTGCGTTTATTGGCGTTGAACTGATTGGTACAACAGCTGCTGAAACGAAAGATCCAGAGAAAAATCTACCGAAAGCAATTAACGCGATTCCAGTGCGTATTATCCTATTTTATGTGTTGGCACTTTTTGTGGTGATGTCCGTGACACCATGGGATCATATTCGTGCAGATAAAAGCCCATTTGTTGAGTTGTTCTTAAATGCGGGTATTCCGGTTTCTGCAATCATCATGAACTTGGTGGTGCTATCTTCAGTGATGTCTTCAATGAACAGCGGTGTGTTTTCAACCAGTCGTATGCTGTTCGGTTTATCAAAAGATGGTCAGGCACCGGGTGCATTTAGCCGTTTATCAAAACGTGCAGTACCTTCAAATGGTTTGATTTTCTCATGTATTTTCATTATGGGTGGAGCTGTGCTTCAGTACTTTGTTCCAAACACAATGGAAGCATTTACCTTGGCAAGTTCCCTCTGTGTGATTCTCTTTATTAGTGTATGGCTTCTGATCATGGCATGCTATTTACGTTACCGTAAGTTGAGTCCTGAGCTTCACGCAGCATCAACCTTTAAAATGCCGGGTGGCGTCTTAATGGCGTATGTTGTCATTGCATTTTTCTTGTTCACTTTAGTGATTTTGGCACTAGAGCCAGATACTTTGAAAGCACTCTATGTGAGTCCCTTGTGGCTAGTTGTTTTAGGTGTTAGCTATCATGTGTTTTATAAACCACGCATGAAAAAACTAGGCCAAGAAAGTTTTGATTAATTATTACTAATTTCAAAAAAGCCAATCATCCGTGATTGGCTTTTTTATTTACACTCTCTAATCAACCAATAAATGCTGATATTTATCGGCTTGTTTACGCAAATAGTCCCAAACCAACTTAATGCGCGGTTCATGCTGTAAATCAACAAAAGTCAGCATCCAGAAGGTATGAGTAAAGCGAACTTGCTGCTCTAAAACAACGTCCAGTTCTGGTTTATCATCTGCTAAAAACTTGGGCAAAATCGCAAGGCCTGCACCAGCACTCACCGCAATTTGTTGAGCCAAAATACTACTGCTACGGAAGTTGGCATTCAGCTTCAAGGGTAAGCGTTCTAAACAGTACAACTCTGGGCTATACACCAGATCATCAATATAGTTCACAAAGCGGTGTTGGGTTAAATCTTCTAAACCACGAATGGGCGGATTCTGCGCCAGATAGTTTTGGCTGCCATAAATTTTTAAACAATAGTCAGATAGCCGCGTAATGATGTAGGGACCAGACGTTGGACGATCAATCGTCACCACAATATCTGCTTCACGGTGCGAAAGCTTAATCATTTTAGGCACTGGAATCAGGTCGATGGTGAGCAATGGATACTGGATGGAGAACTCAGCCAGTAAGCGGGCTAAAAACGCAGTACCAAAACCTTCTGGTGTGCCAATTCGCACACGTCCTTGCAAGGGTTGATGTGGTTTTTCAATTTGTAAGAAAGCTTGTTCCATTTGCTCAACTCGAGGAACAAGTGCCATGCCTTCTAAAGTCAATTCATACCCCGTTGCCTCACGCTTAAATAACGTGGTGCCTAAAGCGAGTTCTAGAGCCTGAATTCGTCTAGCCACCGTACTATGCTCAACGCCAATAATACGTGCGGCATTGGTTAAAGTTTTTGTACGTGCTAAAACCAGAAAAAATTGTAGATGATCCCAATCCATTTTCATTTTTGTTATTGTCCCTGTGCATATTTGCACAACAATCGTGCATGAATTTGCATTGGTGGTCAAAGGTTTCTTTGTTAGTCTCAAATGAAACTGAAATAAAGAAAATCCCGCACATGGGTATTTTCTAATAAGTGAACACAATAAAAATATGGCCTACGGAGAGGTTATGAACACAATCCAAAAAATCGAATTGGAAACCGCTAAATTACTCATTAACGGAAATTTTATCGAATCTGAAACACAGGAATGGCAAGACATTGTTAACCCTGCAACTCAGGAAGTGATTGGTCGTGTACCATTTGCAACGGTTCAAGAAGTCGATGCTGCTATTCAAGCTGCACAAGATGCTTTTGCTTCTTGGCGTCAAACCCCAATTCAGGCACGCATGCGCATCATGCTTAAACTGCAAGATTTGATTCGTGCCAACATGAAGGAAATTGCGCAAGTACTGACGGCTGAACAAGGCAAAACCTTGGCAGATGCTGAAGGCGATATTCAACGTGGTTTAGAAGTGGTGGAACATGCTTGTTCAATCGGTACTCTACAAATGGGTGAATATGTCGAGGGTGTGGCACGTGGTGTAGACACTTATACCTTGCAGCAACCTTTGGGTGTGTGTGCTGGGATTACGCCGTTTAACTTTCCAGCGATGATTCCGCTGTGGATGTTCCCAATGGCGATCGTTTGTGGCAACACCTTCGTTTTAAAACCATCAGAACAAGACCCGTTATCGACCATGATGCTCGTTGAACTTGCGATTCAAGCAGGTATTCCGGCAGGTGTGCTGAATGTTGTGCATGGTGGTAAAGAAGTGGTTGACCGTTTGTGTACCCATAAAGACATTAAAGCCATTTCATTTGTTGGCTCAACTGCGGTTGGAACGCATGTTTATAACCTTGCTGGGCAACATGGCAAACGCGTGCAGTCGATGATGGGTGCAAAAAACCATGTGGCTGTTATGCCAGATGCCAATAAAGAACAAACCTTAAATGCTTTGGTCGGTGCTGCATTTGGTGCTGCTGGGCAACGCTGTATGGCATTGTCGGTTGCAGTCATGGTGGGTGAAAGCAAACAGTGGATTCAAGAATTAGTCGAAAAAGCGAAAACCTTAAAAGTAAATGCGGGCCATGAGCCAAATACTGACATTGGTCCAGTTATTTCAAAACGTGCCAAAGCGCGTGTGCTTGATTTAATTAATAGCGGTGTCGAGCAAGGTGCTGAGTTGCTACTCGATGGTCGTGATGTGCAAGTTCAAGGCTATGAATCGGGCAACTTTGTTGGTGCGACAATTTTTAGTGGCGTAACTACCGACATGCGCATTTATAAAGAAGAAGTCTTTGGACCTGTACTTTCAATTATTTGTGTAGACACACTTGAGGAAGCGATTGCGCTCATCAATGCCAATCCATTTGGTAACGGTGTAGGTCTATTTACACAAAGCGGTGCGATTGCACGTACTTTCCAAAACATGATTGATATTGGTCAGGTTGGTATCAATATTCCAATTCCTGTACCAGTACCTTTCTTTAGTTTTACGGGTTCAAGAGGCTCAAAACTTGGTGATTTGGGACCATATGGCAAACAAGCTGTGCAGTTCTATACCCAAACTAAAACGATTACCAGTCGTTGGTTTGAAGATAGCCATGAAGTTGGCGGTGTAAATACAACAATTAATTTACGTTAAGGGGATCATGGATGAATATCGCCTTTATCGGTCTAGGAAATATGGGCGGCAGAATGGCCCAGAACTTACTTAAAGCCGGAATCAAAGTTTATGGTTATGACCTCAGTGAAGTGGCGATTCAGCACTTTGCCGAGGCAGGTGGTGTGGTGTGTGATAGCCCTCAGGCAGCAGCGAAACACGCGGATGTGGTCATTAGCATGTTGCCTGCGGCAAAACATGTAAAAGAGGTTTACTTAGGCGAAAATGGTGTTTTAGAAGTGCTAAAAGCAGGTAGCTTATGCATTGATAGCAGTACCATTGACCCGCAAACCATTAAAGATATTGCCGCTGTTGCACAGAGTAAAAATATTAAAGTCTGTGATGCGCCAGTTTCAGGTGGAACCATTGGTGCTCAAGCAGGAACCTTAACCTTTATGGTGGGTGCCGATGAGCAAACCTTTAATGAAGTGAAACCTGTTCTAAGTTACATGGGCAAAAATATTGTTCATTGTGGCGAGGTTGGTGCAGGTCAAATTGCCAAAATCTGCAATAACCTGATTTTAGGTATTTCAATGGCTGCTGTTGCCGAAGGTATGGCACTCGGTGTGAAGTTAGGCATTGACCCACAAGCATTGGCAGGCGTCATTAACACCTCAAGCGGTCGTTGCTGGAGCTCGGATGTGTGTAACCCATGGCCGCATATTAATGAAAATGCGCCAGCATCTCGAGGTTATCAAGACGGTTTTGCGACTCAGCTGATGCTGAAAGATTTAGGACTCGCTGTTGAGGCCGCGGGCCAAGTCAAACAGCCAGTTGTATTAGGTGGCATGGTACAGCAGCTCTATCAGCAAATGTGCATGCGTGGTAATGCTCATCTTGATTTTTCGAGCATTATTCATCAATACCTGCCACAAGAAGCATAACGGTAAAGCCAAAGGATGGCTTTAAACAAATGAAACCCTGTCGTGAATAACAAATCCAGACTGAGGGAAAAGATATGATGGATTATCAAAATGCTGCGCAAGTTTTCGATTTGGAAAGCACTGCAAAACACATGTTGTCAGGTTCACTCGATGCATTAAATGCTTGTTATGAATGCTGTGACCGCCATGCTGATGGCGATAAAGTTGCTTTGTATTGGCAAGGAAAAGACGGTCGCAAAGAGCAATATACCTTCCGTGAGTTGAAGGAATGGTCCAGTCAATTTGCCAACTTCTTAAAATCACAAGGTGTGAAAGCAGGCGACCGTATTTCAGGTCTATTACCGAGAACACCTGAACTAATTGTGACCATTTTTGCGGCGTGGCGAATTGGTGCCGTGTATCAACCGTTATTTACTGCATTTGGTCCTAAAGCGATTGAACACCGTATTCAGCTTGCACAAAGTAAGCTAGTGGTGACTGATGTAGGTAACCGCAGTAAGCTTGATGAAATTGAGAATTGCCCTGCAATTGTGACGGTGGCCGACGCACAAGGTACTCTGCTTAAAGTAGGTGATTTTAACTTTTGGAATGAAGTGAAGCAGCAGTCCGATCAATGCGATTTGGTCATGCGTAGCATCCAAGATCCTTTCTTACTTATGTTTACTTCAGGTACTACAGGGCCTGCCAAACCATTGGAAGTGCCCTTAAAAGCACTGATTGCCTTTGGGCGATATATGCAAGATGCCATTGGTTTAACCGAAGAAGATTCGTTTTGGAACATTGCCGATCCGGGTTGGGCGTATGGTTTGTACTATGCGATTACTGGGCCGTTATTCTTAGGCCACGCCACATTGTTCTATGAAGGTGGTTTCAGTACAGATAGCCTATGCCAAATTGTGAAGGATTATAAAATTAACAATTTGGCAGGTGCACCGACTGCCTACCGCATGATGATGGCGGCTAATCCTGCACAAATGGCACCCCTAAAAGGCCAGTTCCGTGTTGTTAGCAGTGCAGGCGAACCGCTTAACCCAGAAGTAATTCGCTGGTTTAAACAAGTGCTTGATGCTCCGATTTATGACCACTATGGACAAACCGAGGTGGGAATGGTGGTGTGTAATCATCATGGTTTAAAACATGAAATTCATGCTGGTTCAGCAGGCTTCCCAAGTCCGGGCTATCGCGTTGCCATTGTCAATGAACAAGGGGAAGAGCTTCCGCCAGATACACCGGGAATTTTAGCAGTCGACATTAGCCAGTCTCCAATGATGTGGTTTGGTGGCTATAAAGAAACCCGAAAATCACCGTTTGTTGGTCATTACTATTTAACTGGTGACACTGCCGAGCTACATGCAGATGGCAGCATGAGCTTTGTTGGGCGTAGTGATGATGTGATCACCACATCGGGCTACCGTATTGGACCTTTTGATGTAGAAAGTGCCTTACTTGAACATGATGCTGTGATTGAGGCGGCAGTCATTGGTGTACCTGACCCAGAGCGTACCGAAGTGGTTAAAGCATTTGTAATTTTAGCTGCGGGTGTTCAACCTTCAGATGTACTTGCCGAACAACTCAGCCAATTTGTTAAACGACGACTTTCTGCACATGCTTACCCACGTTTAGTTGAATTTGTGAGTGAATTACCTAAAACTCCAAGTGGCAAAATTCAACGCTTTTTATTGCGTAATCAAGAAATTGCTAAACAACAAGCTAAAGCAGGGTAAAGGAAATAACAATGCAACTTACAGAAGAACAATTACTTATTCGTGATATGGCAAAAAGTTTCGCCCAAGAACAAATCAAGCCCAATGCCAGTGATTGGGATAGAGACGGAACGTTTCCGAAAGAGACTTTGACCCAAATGGGGCAACTCGGTTTTATGGGAATGCTCGTTTCAGAGCAATGGGGCGGTTCAGACACGGGCAACTTAGCATATGTGCTTGCGCTTGAAGAAGTTGCAGCAGCCGATGGTGCAACCTCGACCATCATGAGCGTACATAACTCGGTTGGCTGTGTGCCCATTTTAAAATTTGGTACCGATGAGCAAAAAGAACGGTTTTTAAAACCGTTGGCACAAGGTGAAATGATCGGCGCTTTTGCCTTAACTGAACCACATACAGGGTCAGATGCAGCAGCTCTAAAAACTCGTGCGGTTAAAGATGGCGATGATTACATTTTAAATGGAGCCAAGCAGTTTATTACCTCTGGTCATAATGCAGGTGTGATTATTGTGTTTGCAGTGACTGACCCGAGTGCAGGCAAAAAGGGCATTAGTGCCTTTTTAGTCCCACGCGATACATTGGGTTACGAGGTTATTCGTGTTGAAGAAAAACTAGGCCTGCATGCTTCTGATACTTGCCAGATTGCCCTGACAGATGTGCGTATTCATAAAAGCCTCATGTTGGGCAAAGAAGGTGAAGGTTTAAAAATCGCACTTGCAAATTTAGAAGGTGGTCGTATTGGTATTGCTGCGCAAGCAGTGGGTCTAGCGCGTGCAGCACTTGAAGAAGCAACTCGATATGCAAAAGAGCGTATTACTTTTGGAAAACCAATTTTTGAGCACCAAGCCATCGCATTTCGCCTTGCTAGTATGGCAACCGAAATTGAAGCAGCCAGACAACTGGTTCACTATGCTGCACGTCTCAAAGAAGCAGGTCAGCCATGTCTAAATGAAGCTTCAATGGCCAAGTTGTTTGCTTCGGAAATGACAGAGCGTGTGTGCTCAAATGCCTTACAGGTGTTTGGTGGTTATGGTTATCTCAAAGACTTCCCGATCGAACGTATCTACCGCGATGCCCGTATTTGTCAAATTTATGAAGGTACAAGCGATATTCAACGTTTAGTCATCGCCCGTAGTCTATAAAACCAGAACAAGGAATAAATAATGCAGTGGCAAAGTATTTTATTAGAAAAGCGTAATGGGGTTGGACTGATTACATTAAATCGCCCTCAAGCGCTCAATGCTTTAAACAGCGAATTAATTAGTGAGATTAATCAGGCATTAGATCAGCTCGAAAAAGACCGCGAAATTGGTTGCATGGTGTTGGCAGGCTCTGAAAAGGCTTTTGCTGCAGGTGCCGACATTAAAGAAATGGCCGATTTGGCATTTCCTGATATTTATTTTGATGACTTTTTTCATCTTGCAGACCGTATCGCACAGCGCCGTAAACCTTTAATTGCTGCTGTGAGCGGCTATGCGTTAGGTGGTGGTTGTGAATTGGCACTCATGTGTGACTTTATTTATTGTGCTGACAATGCCAAGTTCGGCTTACCTGAAGTCACTTTAGGCGTAATTCCGGGTATTGGTGGGACACAGCGCTTAACCCATGCGATTGGTAAAGCCAAAGCCATGGAAATGTGTTTTACCGCACGACAAATGGGCGCGGTAGAAGCAGAGCAAAGTGGTTTGGTTGCACGTGTGTTTAGCAAAGAAGAATTACTTGAACAAACCCTGCAAGCAGCAGAGAAAATCGCTGCAAGATCTTTGACTGCAAACATGATGCTCAAAGAAACGATTAACCGAGCTTTTGAAGTGAACCTTACCGAAGGCTTGCGTTTTGAAAGACGTATGTTCCATTCAATTTTTGCAACATCTGACCAAAAAGAAGGAATGCAGGCCTTCGTTGAAAAACGGCAGGCAAATTTTAAAAATCAATAAGAGATCAATAAAATGAATACAGAAAATCACTTAATGATTGAGCAACAAGGTAAGTTGGGCCTGATTACCTTAGATCGCGTGACTCATCTCAATGCATTGTCGCTAGACATGATTGAAGGCATTGGTGCCCAGTTAGAATTATGGCGAAATGATGCTGCTGTTCAGGCTATTTTGATTAAATCGAACAGTCCAAAAGCCTTTTGTGCAGGTGGAGATATTCGCTATCTCTACGACAGTTATAAAAATGGCACAGCTGATCATAAAGGTTATTTCAGTGCCGAATATAAAATGCTGACTACACTGCGTGAATATGAAAAACCAGTTGTGGTTGTGCTCGATGGCTATGTATTAGGTGGTGGTTTTGGTTTGGCTCAGGCTTGTCACATTGTTGTGAGCAGCGAAAAGTCTAGATTTGCCATGCCTGAAACCGCTATTGGTTTTTTCCCAGACGTTGGCGCAACGCATTTCCTTTCTCGACTCGATGATATCGGTGTTTATTTGGCAATTACGGGCGAGCAGATCAGCAGCAGTGATGCACTCTATCTCGACTTAATTGATTACCATGTGCCAAGCGAGCAATTACAAACTTTACAAGATGCTCTTGCTGAAGCGCCAAGTTTAAGCAAAGAGAGAATTGAACACATCATTACCAGATTTATTACTCGTCCTGCTGAAAGTGAGTTAAAACAACTCGCCGAAGGTATTCGTAAACATTTCGGATTTCAGCATTTAGATGAAATCGAGCAAAGTCTTGAAAATGAACAAGATGAGAACTTAAAGACTTGGGCAAACAAGATGCTCAGCATTTTGCAACAGCGTTCATTTATTGCCAAACAGACGAGCTTGAAGCTACAACATTTAGGCCGTGGGCTGTCTTTACAGCAATGTATGCAGCTTGAACGCGACTTACAAGACATCTGGTTTGAGCATGGTGACTTTATTGAGGGTGTTCGTGCACTCATTGTCGATAAAGACAAACAACCACAGTGGCAAGAACGTAATACGGAGCTAGAGCAAATTTTAGAAAAACTGAGCTAAACCGCATTACAAAAATATAAAAGCTTAAGGAGATAAAGCGAGACCTGAAAATGCTTATGGTCAGGGCTGGTCATAAGCATAAAAAAGATAAAACAAGAAAATCCAAAAAAGGAAATTGCGATGCAAACAATACAAGGAAATGGTTCAAATTCTAAAAAGTCATCACATCGATTAGCAGGCATCTCTAGCATGGTTGGTACCACCATTGAGTGGTATGACTTTTTTGTTTACGGCGCGGCCGCGGCTCTCATCTTTAATAAGTTATTTTTTCCAAATCTTGATCCACTTACTGGTGTACTTGCAGCATTTGCGACGTATGCCGTTGGGTTCATTGGAAGACCATTAGGCGGGTTGGTCTTTGGGCATTTTGGTGACAAGATTGGTCGTAAATCGATGTTGTTGCTAACACTCATGTTAATGGGGATTCCGACCGTATTGATTGGCCTGTTACCGACTTATGAATCTATTGGATATTGGGCTGCAATCGGTTTGGTCATCTTACGATTTATTCAAGGCATGGCAATGGGCGGTGAATGGGGCGGTGCTGTGCTTATGGCCGTTGAACATGCGCCCGAAGGCGGTAAAGGGTTTTGGGGAAGTCTGCCTCAAGCCAGCACGGGTGGCGGCTTAATGCTCGCCTCAATCGCACTTGGACTGGTGTCGTTATTGCCTGAACAGGCCCTGTTTAGCTGGGGTTGGCGTCTACCATTTCTTGCCAGCATTATTTTACTGGCAGTAGGTTGGTACATTCGAGTGAAAGTGCCTGAGTCACCAGATTTTGAAAAAGTAAAACAGCAGTCTGAAGAAGTTAAAGTTCCTGCCTTTCAAGTTTTTAAAAATCATCCGAAGCAACTTATAACAATTATTTTAGCTCGTGCTGCCGAGAATGCATGGTTCTATATTGCTTCAACCTTTACATTGGCCTATACCACTGCTCAACTTGGGATCGCACGCCAAGATATTTTGTTTGCCACCATTTGCGGTGCGGTGGTCATTCTATTTATGACTCCATTCTGTGGACATCTGTCAGATAAAGTGGGTCAACGCAATATGTTTATGTTTGGCCTATGCGTTTTAGCAATTTATTGCTATCCATTTTTTACCATGCTCAACACGAAAGACCCAGTATTGGTTTGGACCGCAATAGTTTTAGCAATTGGTGTGGTTTTTCCGATTATGTATGCGCCACAAGCTCAGCTTTTTGCGCGTCAATTTCCAGCAGAAATCCGTTATAGCGGAATCTCAATTTCGGTACAGTTGGCTGGGGTACTTGGTGGTGGTTTAGCCCCGTTAATTGCGACGAAACTTTTAAGTATCGGGCAGGGTAATCCTTACTTAATTATGATTTACATTGGGTCTATGGCTGTCGTTGCGATTATATCGACTTCATTTATGCCACGTGATTGGCAGACTAAAACTGATGAGGCTTATCATAAGAAATCAGAATTAAATTTGAAAACCAAGATTACTGAGCATTCTTAATGTAAAAAGTTTAGATAGAAAAAGCCCTAGTCTTTCGACTAGGGCTTTTTAAATTTGGAATGGGGAATGAGACTCAAACTCGTGACCCTAATCTTGGTAAAGTTATCGAAATTTTAAAGATTAAATTATTTATAGTTGTGTGGTGTCCTATTAAATAAGAGTAGGTCATTTTGAGAGGCGTTCATTAGGGCGCGTCCCATAAAGGACTACACATCAATCAAGCATGCAAACATAGCATATCCATCGATAGTCATTGGTGGTCCTGCACGATGAGCACGAAAACCCGCAGCGCGTAATAACCGCTCTACTCCAATAGGTGAGGTCGTAATGAGTTGTTTTGCACCTTGTTCTCTTGCAAAGTTAATTGCTTCTTTCAGAATTGCAATTGAGACGGGTGATGATACTGCTTGACTAGCAGAAGAAGGTGGATTCGAAAAATCTACGGCTGAAAATCTTGATAATTCCCAAATTTCTGGTGAGCAAGGAATAGGCATTCCATTCATTAATTGAGGAAATATTTCACCGAGTAAATAGGGTTGAGTGGTGGGTAAAAGTCTAGCGCAGCCGATAATATTAGATTCTCTATCTTGAGCGACGACATAAGCTGTATCGACTTTATCAAATTGATCTAGTTCTTCATTGTTTGGACAGTTTAACTCCCAACCCAAATGTTCAACAAATACCCTGTAGCGGTAACTTTTAAATTTGGTATATAGGCCTTCTGAAAAATTGTTTTGGAATCCAACAATAACATTCATTACAAGCGCTTCCACTTATTTTTCAGGCGACTTTACTCGACAGCTGGAAAGGTGGTAACTGTAAGAATTTACAGGTTTCTAAGAGAAGTTTGGACTTAATTTAATCTTTGTTTGCGCTGTATTGATTTGAGCATAAATGAACTGCTCCCAAAACAAAGTATCTATTTTTTTTTCGATCAGTGTTTCAGTAACATCAAATCCAATATCTGTACCAGACACATCAACAATCATTATATTGCTGCGAGGTAGACCAATTCGCTTTAAGGTAGCAATGCCATTTTGCTCAATGAACTCCCAGTCCCATCCAGTACTTAAAGCTGGAGTAAGTGACGTTGCCCATTCAGTAAAACCATAATAGAGAATTTGAGACTCTTCAAAGTGTGTTGATTCAACCATAGAAGTAATGTGTTGGAGAGGATAGCTCATAAGCTGGTTTTCGTTCATCCGAATAAAACCATCTATTGAGATTGAAAAATAAGGGGGCATTGTGAGCATGCTACCTGTTCAAGTGACTTGAATTGCAGTTCCATAGATAAATAACATAAATTATTGCCAACAAAATACTGTTATGTTTAACAGGTCAACTTTAGTCTGGCGATATACAGCGTTAAGCTGTTCTTTAGAAGGTACTTCAAATCGTGAGGTTTACCTATGTGGAAATTGAGCATTTTTTAGCTTTAATATGAAAAATACCATTCTTTAAAATTATAAAAAGGGCATATTTTTTATATACATTTTAAATAATATCTATCTCTATTATTAAAATAAGATTTTGTGACACGAATATAATTGTTTTTAGCTTCTCTATATAATAAATAGGAAAATTATACAGTTTTTATCGTTAATGATAGGTATTCTTTAGTTAAATTAATAGAAAAATGCAATTAAAAATAAATAAAAATACTCATTTTTTGGAATAAAATGCATCCTGTAAATTTAAGATTCTCAAGCATAATCTTTACATGGAATATAACAACTTAAAAAAGATTTTTGAAAATTATTTTATCCGAATAATTTACGATCATCTAAGGCTAAAGGTGTGGGTAATTGGATGATGAATTCGAAATCTGTAATCGAGAAAACAATAAAAGAAGAGTAGGTGTTGAAAATGTATTTGGCCGTCTAAAAACCTTTTAGATTCTCGCGGCACATTATTGAAATAGGAGTGAAAATTAGCCCTGCTCTAAAAGTTGATTGCTGGGATTCACAATATACAACTGAACAAAAATGATTTATGAACGAGGTTTAAGAGGAGAAATGGAAAATTGGCAAGAAGATCTAATATCAGCATCTCTTATAGCAAAAAATGAATACCAGCTTTTTGAGATTGTAAAATCTACAGCTTTAAAGCTCGGATTTGATTATTGTGCTTATGGTATGCAGGCGCCATTATCTATTGCTGAACCAAAAACGATTATGTTGAATAATTATCCACAAGCATGGCAGAAGCGTTATGTGGAACAGCAGTACGTGGAGATAGATCCAACGGTGCGGCATTGTATGGTGTCACTGCAACCTCTTGTCTGGTCGAGCCAATCTCCAAAGACACAATCTCAAAAAGATTTCTGGGAGGAGGCGCGTTCTTATGGTTTAAATGTTGGTTGGGCGCAGTCAAGCCGTGATTTTATTGGTACAAGAGGGATGTTAACACTAGCAAGATCCACTGACCAATTATCAGAAAAAGAGCAAAAAGCACAATATACAAATATGTACTGGTTGACTCAAACAGTGCATTCAAGCATTGCTAAAATTGTGAATGACGTAGAATTTGCTCAGTTTAATCTTTATTTAACGAACCGTGAAAAAGAGGTTCTGCGTTGGACTGCTGAGGGTAAAACATCAGCAGAGATTGCTCAGATTCTCGGGGTTACTGAAAGAACTGTAAATTTTCATCTCTGTAACTCAATGCAGAAACTAAATGTGAATAATAAAATCTCAGCAGCTATTCGGGCTGTGATGTTGGGGATTTTGTAAGAATACACATACAAATAATAGAGAAATTAAATGTTGTATTTTAATAAAGAAAATAATTATTTGATTTATATTTAAAATAAAAAATAATGAGTTATTTGGGAGTATTCTTGGATTTGATTGAAATATGGTTTTTATAGTGCAATTGTTTTTGGAAATTTTTTAAAAATAAGATAATTTTTAATATTGATAATAAAGTAAATAATAGTTTTTATAAAAATAAAATTTTATTTTATTGATATATTTTATAATATTGAGAACTTATATTTTATACATGATATATAGATAATATACATCGATTTTAAGGTGATATCTTGATCACGGTATTGTGTATGATTTTGAGCTATTCAAAGGCTATTTAAAGCAAATTTTTTTAGGATTTTTATCCTTGTAGATAAAGGCTATTAGGGATTTTTTTTGAATACAAGATCTACAATCAAGAGGTTTAACAAAATAAGAATAACAACTGGGCATAGAGTGGGCAGGCTAAAAATCTTTAGAAACCTTGCTGAATATTGTTGAAATAGAAGCAAAATATTGGGTTTAAGATTTAATTTAATTTTCAGGGTTCACAATATTGAACTGAATAAAAATAATTTACGAAAGAAATCTAGTGTCTTAATTTTCAATAAATACAGGCTAACCTGTAAACCCTTACAGGTGTAATAAAAAACAGTCGCACATAAAATATAATGTGAATTTATATTTTAAACAAAAAAAGTATATTCATTTTTATTAAAAGCCCCAGCTAGAAGTTTAGTTTCTGAATTAGCGAGTTTTAAGGGGGAATTATAATTAATCGGAGTAAGTTATGGCTGTAATGGGTACGGACAATATCATTGCAACATTGGAATCCCACGCAAATTTAAATGGAGCTAAGGTTGCTTTCGAGTATTTGGGTCGGCAATCCGGTGGTATTCAATCTCTGACGTATGAAGATTTGAACGCACGGGTTCAACATCAAGCCCAAATATTAATGAACCTTGTAGACAGTGGCGATCGTGCCGTGTTGTTGTTCGAGCCTGGGCTGGACTTTATCGTATCTTTCTTTGCCTGTTTGAAAGCTAAAATTATTGCAGTGCCAGTCAGCTTGCCTTTTAATCGTAATGGTTTTTCTAATATTTTGAATATTATGAATGACTGTGAGCCAAAGATAGTACTCACAACTCAAAAGATTCTTGAGCTATCAGGTCTTATCACATTAAAAGCTCAAAATGAAAATTTAATATTGCATGCTGTCAATGCCGAATTACAGCGTGACTTGGTGGAAAAAGATTTTCCGCGCATTGATGAAGATGATGTTTGCTTCCTTCAATACACTTCAGGTTCAACTGGTTGGCCTAAAGGTGTGATTGTTACCCATAAAAATATTATGGCAAACGAAGTAATGATTGCTGAAGCTTTTGGCACACAGCCTGATGATATTGGCCTTACATGGTTACCTGTCTATCACGACATGGGATTGATCGGTTCGGTTTTACAGACCGTATATGTGGGGCTAACCTGCTATGTAATGTCGCCACTGGATTTTATCCGTAAACCTTTTAAGTGGCTGCAATTCATTAGTGAAAAAGGGGTCACGATTAGTGGTGGGCCAAATTTTGCCTATGAATTGTGTTTGCATCGCATTTCGGATGAGGACGCTGCATCGCTTGATCTGAGCCGTGTGCGTGTGATGTTCAACGGTGCTGAGCCAATCAAGGCTAACGTCATGCAGCGCTTCATGGAAAAGTTCAATACTCAGTCGAAATTGAGACTAGACACTTTCTTGCCGTGCTATGGCTTGGCAGAAGTTACGCTCTTAGTCAGTGGTGTGACCGGGCCTCTCAATGCTATTTCGATAGACCGTGAAAAGTTGAATGCCAATTTGGTACAGACCAATCAAGATCAGACATCCGTTCAAGTGGTGAGTTGTGGCAAGATCTCTGCACACATTGATTGTCGTATCGTCAATCCACACACCCACAAAGAGGTGGGAGCTCATGAAGTTGGTGAAATCTGGCTAGCAGGCAAGAGTGTCACTGCAGGGTACTGGCAGAAACCAGAGGTCAATCAGGAAACCTTTGCTGCAACCATCCTCGATAAAGCAGGTAAGTCTGGTCAAGTGCATTACTTGAGAACCGGTGATATGGGCTTTATCAAAAATGGAGACCTTTATGTAACTGGTCGCCTTAAGGATGTGATCATTATTCGTGGTAAAAATTATTATCCACAAGATATCGAGTGCTCAGTCGAAGTAGCGCATCCTGCTGTGCGTAAAGGTTGTGTCGCAGCAGTGAATTTCGGTAATTCTGAAGGTGTTACGGTTGTACTTGAGATCAAAAAGAAGTCGCTAGATAAGACTCTTAATTTTGAAACCATCAGAACTCAGGTTAAAGAGCAAGTGGCGGCTGATATCGGTTTACCTGTAGAAGGTGTTTATTTGCTGCATCAAGGTCGAATCAACAAGACCACCAGCGGCAAAATCAGAAGAAGAAAAATTAAAGAGCAGATCGAGCGCGGTCAACTGGTCTGTTTAACCCATCCAAACCGTAGAACAGCGATTGCTCGAAACTATGTCAAGAACGGTTTAGACGTTATCCGTGATCGTGAGCAGCGAGGGCAGCTGATTCGTTATAGCTCCAATCTACTCAACTCAATGATCAAGGAACGAGAAGTGCGCGCGCTCATTTTTAATCGATTGAAAAGTGCTTTGTTTTAATCCTTACCCTTTAATCATTTGAGCGAAAACTCATGTCACTTACGTCCAATTTGCGGCAGTTTCAGTCTGCTGCTCGTCTGGAGCAAATTTTAGGCTCCGTACACGATACCAATAATGATTTTTCTTGGTCCGCTGCCATCGAACGTGATGAGAAAGAGCAGTATCCTCAGCGTGCTGTTGATTTTCTGAATGCTGTAGGCATGAACCGTTTTTATGTACCTTCAGAGCTTGGAGGTCGCATGGAAATTGGTGAAGAGTTGCTATATCTACATCGCGTGCTGGCACGACGTGATCTAACCATCAACTCGACCTATAGCACGAATGCTTGGTCTGTGATTGTATGGATCGGTGGTAATCCTAATCAATGCCAAAACATCGCTAGTCGAATTCTAAGCGGTGCCGCACCAGCGCTGGCTTATAGCGAGAAGGCGCATGGTGCCGATCTCTTATCCAGTGAAGTGACTGCACAGCCTGGCGAGAGCAAGTACATTTTAAATGGCGAAAAATGGTCAATCAATCGTGCCACTTTGGGAGATTCCCTAAGTCTGATTGCCAAAACATCGGAAGACCGTGGACCCCGTAGCCTGAGTGCATTCTGGCTTGATAAGCGTCACATGGCTTCTAAAGGAACGTATAGCCTGAACCGCTTACCAACAGTTGGTATGCGTGGGTTAGATATCAGCGGTATTGGCTTTAACAATGCCGAAATTCACAAAGATGCCCTGATTGGTGAAGAAGGCCAAGGGTTAGAGCTTGGGCTTAAGACGCTACAGGTGACGCGTGCTTATTGCAGTAGTTTCTCTTTGGGTGCTGGCGATACGATGCTGCGCATTGCGACCGAGTTTGCTATTGAACGCGAGTTGTATAACAAAAAAGTTATTAATATCGCTCTAGTGCGTGAGCAACTTGCTACAGCCTATGCCTATTTGCTTGCGGCTGAGGTGTTATCACTCGTTGGTGCACGCGGGCTACATGTCTGTATCAATCAGTTCAGTACATGGTCACCGATCGTCAAAGTACTAGTGCCTGAATATGTAGAGTCACTTGCCAAGATTACTTCTTCAGTACTTGGGTCACGTTTTTTCTTAAGAAATGCATATGCGGATGGCATGTACCAAAAAGCCTTCAGAGATCATCTGATCGTTAGTGTGTTTGACGGCAGTAGCACCGTCTGTTTAGACAGCCTGAGTTTTCAGCTCAAATCTGCCAATAAAGGGCGTAGCAAAAAAGTCGATCATCTCAATCAAGCCGAAGCTAAAGCACGTTATCGCCAGTTGTATGACTTACTGGTGGAGACAGATGCTATTGATTTTCGTGAGCTTGAGATTTTCAACCGAGATGGTGACTTGGTGATGGAGTCACTAGGGACAATCATCGAAATGCTCAACGATGCCGATGTCACAGCAGGATTATCTGCTGAAACACTATCTACGCTACGTGAGCGAGTGGACCAGCTTCTTGTTGAACAGCGTTCATTGGATCAAAAAATTCAGGATTACTTCTCAAATTCAGAGCAAAGCAAAGAGTTTGAAACGTTGCGTTTCAGTCTCGCCCGTAACTACGCCGAGTTGTTTTCCCGCATTGCTGTGCTGGGTTTTTGGGTCTTTAACCGTCATGGCTTAAGACCTGCTTTGCAGGATGGTGCATGGCTGATCATTTTTTTAAATGCTGCTGAAGGGCAGGCATTCCCTCCTAAGACATCACTACGTGAAAGCACATTGGCAGATCTGCTGGACCGAATTTCAACCAACCATATGTTATCTGTTATCGATTTTGCATTGGCACCACGTGATGCCAAACCAGTTAAAGAGGAGATTACCCCATGAATAAGGATAAAGCTTACTGGAGCGCGATCATTCGTAAGCTCGTAGCTAAAGAAATGCGTGTAGAGCCTGAGATGATTGATCCAGAACAAAAATTTACGAGTTATGGTCTTGATTCGATCGTTGCTTTGTCTGTGTCTGGGGATTTAGAAGATCTGACCAAACTGGAACTTGAACCGACATTACTATGGGATTATCCAACAATCAATGAGTTGGCTGAATATCTTGTTTCTGAGTTGCAACAGGGAGTTGCTTCATGAACAACATTGCACACCTAGAACCAAAAATTCTGTCGCGTCATGCGATTTCTGCAGAGCAGCTTGGTATTTGGTATATTCAACGTCTTGAGCCAACTTGCAGTGCCTACAATATGGTGGTGGCTTTTGATGTAAAGGTTAACCAACCATTAGGCAATAAGCCGATGGAGATTTTGGAAGCGGTGATGCATGATTATCCGTTATTACGTGTAAGCATGCCTGCCAATGATCAGGGGATTGAGCAATTCATTTGGGATCGCGTATATCCTAATATCATTTTCTCTGATACTCGTCATGTTGAAGCTTCTGATTTGACCCAATTGGTTGAACAGGATACCAAGCAACCATTTGACCTAACTCATCCACCATTGTGGCGTATTCATTGTTATGAACGTGGTCAGAATCACTATGTGATTGCAGTTGTGATTCATCATGCCTTAATGGATTTTTGGTCGATTGGTCTATTACTACGTGATGTCTGCAAGCGTTTTGGACTGGTAACAGAGTCAAATGTAGTGAACGGAATCGAGTTTGCACAGTATGCTGATAAGCAGAAGAGCAACGCGATCGATGATTCTGATGAAAGCCTACTCTTCTGGAAAAATGCGTTAAAGCATGCTCCACATGTTCATAGCATTCCGCTTGATTATCCGCGTCCAGCTGTGCAGCAACATAAAGGCAGCTCGGTAATTTTTCGTGTGCCTGAGTCAGTATCGTCTGGTCTTGTGAACTTGGCGAAAGACTATGAGATCACATTATTCGGTCTTGTATTGTCTGGTTTCTATATCCTGCTGAATAAACTATCGAATGAAAATAATTTAGTCATTGCCACAGCAGTAGCCGGTAGACTTGAACGTTCTTTGCGCAATGCGTTAGGGCAGTTTGTCAATACAATTGCTCTTCACATGGACATCGATGCTGATCAGACTTTACGTCAATTTACACAGCAGGTGCAGGAACAATTAAAACTGAGCCTCAAGCATCAAAAAGTTGCTTTTTCCAGAGTGGTTGAGGCTGTCTCACCAAAGCGTGATGGCAGTATTAATCCATTGGCTCAGGTGGGAATGTTCTGGGAACGTCTAGGTGGTATGGATGAGTTTAAAGAACTACTTTTGCCAATCCAAAATCCAGCTACTTTAGTTGGTCAAGACCTGACGTTAGGAAGTTTTCCGGTTCGCCAGCAAGAAGGTCAATTAGATATTATGCTGGAAATGGGTGGTGAATATCAGGGTGAACTGGTTGGCGTACTGAAATATAACTCCGAGCTATTTTCTGCGGAGTCTGCAGAGAACATGGTGCAACTGCTGCAAGTCGTACTATCAGAGATGGTAGCTCATCCTGAATGTAAGATCGTTGAGTTAGATATCGCACCTGATTATGCGAATGGCATCCAGCTAGGCTACCTACTTGGTCAGGTTACTGACTATCCTAGACATGATCTACTATCAATGATTCTGAAGCAGATCGATGAGCGTGGTGACAGCTACGCTATGACTTCTAGAGATCATGCGGTTAGCTATCATGAGTTAGGTCAGCATATCGCTGGTATCGCTGAATATTTGCGTGCACACGGTATTACCAATGGTGATCGTGTAGGTCTGATGGTAGAGCGTACGGCGCTATTGCCAGCGGCAATCCTCGGAATCTGGGCGGCAGGGGCAGCATATGTACCGTTGGATCCTAGTTTTCCAAGAGAACGTCTACATAACATCGTAGAAGATGCTGCACCTAAAGTGATCTTGACCCAAACTGAGCTGATGGATGCTCTCACAGCTCCTGTACCACGTCTGGATATCAATCAAGCTGGTGTTGTAGCCCTTGAGCAAGTGCGTGAGACACTTGCCTTTGGTGATACCGCTTATGTGATGTACACCTCAGGTTCGACAGGCAAACCTAAAGGCGTGCGTATTGGACATCCTTCAATAGCCAATTTCTTGTTGTCTGTGAATGATAGGCTGCAAGCAACGACTGAGACTCAGTTGTTAGCGATCACCACTTATGCATTTGATATTTCAGTTGTTGAGCTACTGATTCCGTTGATGTACGGCGGTGTGGTGCATGTGTGTCCACGTGAAGTATCACTAGATGGTAACCTTCTGGTGGACTACATGCAGACAAAGTCGATCAATGTTATGCAGGCGACACCGTCCTCTTGGAAAATGCTTTTGGACAGTGAGTGGAATGGCATCCCATATCTGACCGCACTTAGCGGAGGCGAAGCGCTGGATCCTATACTGGCAGAAAAGCTGCTGAGTAAAGTCAGCTGTCTATGGAATGTCTACGGCCCGACAGAAACCACTGTGTGGTCCAGTGCAGCCCACATCACCGATGCAAAATATATTGATTTAGGCGAACCAATGGCGAACACCCAGCTTTATGTTCTTGATGAACAACAGCGGTTGGTTCCACGGGGCGTTATGGGAGAGCTCTGGATTGGAGGCGATGGTCTGGCAGTCGATTATTGGCATCGACCTGAGCTGACGGATGCGCAGTTTAGAACCTTACCATCCCTGCCAAATGCTGGTCGACTCTATCGCACTGGAGATAAAGTCTGTCTGCGGATGGATGGACGTTTGACTCATCATGGACGTCTGGATTTCCAAGTCAAGATCCGTGGATTCCGTATTGAACTGGGCGAAATAGAGAATGTTCTCAAACAGATCGACGGTATTACAGATGCAGTAGTCTTGGTTAAGACCACAGCGGACAACGATCAGAAACTAGTGGCTTATGTGACTGGGCATGAGATTGACATGACTAGTTTGAAAAAGACCCTGCAAATCCATCTCCCAGCTTATATGGTGCCAAGTACGTTTATTCGATTGGATGAGTTTCCAATGACGGCTAACAATAAGTTAGATCGTAAGGCATTTCCTGAGCCAGTGTTTGAGCAGAGCAGTGATTATGTTGCACCACGCGATTCGATCGAAATCGAGCTCTGTACTACCTTTGAACAGATCCTGTCGGTAAAGCGAGTTGGTATACATGATGATTTCTTTGAGTTAGGCGGGCATTCGTTACTGGCTGTGAAGCTTGTCAATCATCTCAAGAAGATATTTGGTACCGAATTATCAGTTGCCTTACTGGCACAGTACTCTACCGTAGAGAGTTTGGGTGAGATCATCCGCGAAAATAAAGAAATCAAACCTTCCATCGTAATCGAACTACGTCGTGGAACCTATGAGCAACCGCTGTGGCTGTTCCATCCGATTGGTGGCAGTACCTTCTGTTATATGGAACTCTCGCGTCATCTCAATCCAAGCCGTACCTTACGTGCTATTCAGTCTCCTGGTCTAATTGAAGCAGATGCGGCTGAAGTGGCGATTGAGGAAATGGCGACGCTCTATATTGGTGAAATGCAAAAGATGCAGCCTCAGGGGCCTTATTTCCTTGGTGGTTGGTGCTTTGGCGGTGCGATTGCATACGAGATCAGTCGTCAGTTGCGTCAAATGGGGCAGCAGGTAACAGGCATTGTCATGATCGATACTCGTGCTCCAATTCAAGAGAATGTGCCTGAAGATGCCGATGATGCCATGCTTTTATCTTGGTTCGCTCGTGATCTTGCTGTGCCTTATGGCAAAAAGCTGACGATACCAGCGCAATACTTGCGTGAATTGAGTCCAGATCACATGTTTGATCATGTGCTTAAAGAAGCTAAGGCTATCAATGTCATACCTCTGGATGCCAACCCATCAGATTTCCGACTTTACTTTGATACTTATTTGGCGAATGGCGTCGCACTCCAGACCTATTTCCCAGATCCTGAGGATTTCCCGATTCTCTTGGTTAAAGCTAAAGATGAGCTGGAAGATTTTGGTGAAAGCCTAGGTTGGGATCAACTGATCAAAGATACGCTTACACAGGTGGATCTGCCTGGTGACCACTCATCGATTATGTTCGCTGAGAACGTCGTAGCTGTGGCTCAGACAATTGATCAGATGTATCCAATCCCTGCATAAAAAATATAAGAAGGTAGAACCACTATGGTGACCATAGAACATGCTTTCCTCATACCAGGCGAAATTGATAAGGTTTTTAAATATCTTGCAAATCCGGGTAATGATGCAAGCTGGCAATTGTCATGTAAGCATTCTGAACTGTTAGATAATACTCCGCATGTGGGCAGCAAGTATGAAATCGGTTTGAGTTTTGCGGGTCGTGAGTTGGCCTTTAAAGGTGAAATTACACATCTTGTACCGAACGAATTGTATGCCTTTCAAGTGCTAGAAGGACCTTTTATTTATAAGGGTACTTACCGCTTTAAACCGCATCCTGAAGGTACATGGATTGAGTGGCTCTTTGTGGCAGAACCAGGCGGCTTTTTTGGTGTATTTCCTGATGCACTGCTAAAAAAGATGGTTCTCGCCCAGTTCAAGAAAGATCTTACTAATCTCGAAGCATTGGCTCAGAAGGGCGGAACCTATGAGGCAGTGAGTCAGCAAACGCAAGAAATTGAAGCACCATCCCAAGAGATAGAAAAGCCAATTCAAAATACTCCTCCAGTGATGGAGCAATATACACATGATGCCGAAGAACAAGAGTATGTTGATGGTGCTCCTCCTCTGATGGAGCAATATGCGCGTTGGATTCTCAGACATCGCCGTATTGTGCTGACGGTAGTGATGCTCTTGACAATTGCCTTGGCATATCTCGCATCTGGCGTAAAAATTATTATTGATCCAGGTGCACTTGCACCTAATGGACATCCTTATATCACCTCGACCAAGCTGATCGAAAAAAAATTCGGCTCCAAGTACATGGTCGTGATTGGCATTACGCCGAAGCAGGGTGATATTTATCAGCCGCAAGTGTTGGAAAAAGTCAAACGTATTACTGAAGAAGTTGATAATGCACCGGGCGTTGTTCGATCCACTCTAATGAGTCTGGCTGCACGTCAGGCCAAGGGAATCACCGCCAATTCAGATGGATTTGATGCCAAGAAACTACTACCGAACAGTTCTGTGACCGAGAGTGATGTCGATCACCTGAAAAAACTGCTTGCACTGAATCCAATTTACATGAATTCGGTAGTATCTAAAGATCAGAAAACTGCTGCTATTTTGCTTGAGCTTGAGGAAAGTCCAGAGGGCTTCCAAAAAATGATGGGCCCGATCAACAAAATCGTAGCGGCTGAACAGTCTAAGGATATGACCATCAGTGTCGGTGGTAACCCGGTTTATCTGGATAAAGCTGAAGATTACTCTAAGCGTATCAATATTTTGTTCCCGATTGCCGTGCTGGTGATTGGGTTATTGCACTTCGAAGCGTTCCGCAGCAAGCAAGGTTTGATCCTGCCATTAGTTACAGCTTTATTGTCTGTGGCATGGGGTATGGGCATGATGGGCCTGTTCAAACAGCCAATGGATATTTTTAACTCCCCTACACCAATTCTGATTCTGGCCATTGCGGCAGGGCACGCCGTGCAGTTGCTCAAACGCTACTATGAAGACTTTGATCGTCTGATTGCCCAAGGTATGGAGCCTAAAGCTGCGAATAGCGAAGCTGTGGTCCAGTCTTTGGTCCGTGTTGGTCCAGTTATGGTATTGGCTGGCGGAATTGCAGCGGCAGGATTCTTCTCGCTGTTGACCTTTAATATTCCGACTATTCGTTCATTCGGTATTTTTACAGGAATCGGGATCATCAGTACGCTGGTGATTGAGATGACTTTCATTCCGGCACTGCGTTCGATGTTGCCACCGCCTTCGGCTACTAAGGTTAAACGCAAAGGGTTGCCGATCTGGGATTGGATTCCAAACCGTATTGGTGATGTCATCCTGTCAGTTCGTCCGCGAATGATGTTAATGACTGCGATTGCAGCAGTGGGTGTCCTTCTTGCTATTGGCACGAGTCGTATTGTGGTGGATAACGATAGCCGCAACTTCTTCTCGCGTGACCTACCGATGCAGCAGGATGACAGATTTTTGAATCAGTCTCTTGGTGGCACAAATAGCCTTTACATTATGGTCGATACTAAAGTTCGTGATGGTATTGAAAACCCCGAGATCCTAAAAGCGATTGATAATACAGAAAAGTTCGCGAATTCGATTCCAGAGGTCGGTAAAACAATCTCGATCGTGGACTATATCAAACGGATGAATCAGGCAATGAATGCCGATCAGCCACAGGCATTTCAGGTCCCTGCAACGAAAGATGTTGTTGCGCAGTATCTGCTGTTGTATTCCATGTCTGGTGAACCGACTGATTTTGAATCATACATTGATACGACTCAGCGCTATGCCAAGATCACGATTCTGCTGAAAACAGGTAGTAATCATCGTATCAAAGAAATCCTTGAGTCGCTGAAAACGTATATGGCGGGTCAGTTGGGTGATAAAGCTGTAGTGAGTTTTGGTGGTGATGTTACCCAGACTATTGCTTTAACTGAAACAATGGTCCACGGCAAGCTTATGAACATTCTACAGATTTCATTTGCCGTATTCTTTATTTCAGCGCTGGTCTTCCGTTCGGTTTCAGCGGGACTGATTGTCCTGACACCACTTTTGTTTTCAATTCTTGCGATCTTTGGCGTGATGGGCTGGCTCGACATTCCGCTCAATATTCCAAATTCCCTGATCTCGGCCATGGCCGTAGGTATTGGCGCAGATTATGCCATTTACTTCCTCTATCGCTTGCGTGAAATTTTGCGCGATGAAGAGAGCGATATCAAAGATGCTATTCGTAAAACCTTAAGTACTGCTGGTAAGGCTTCGCTTTTTGTCGCGACTGCTGTTGCTGGTGGTTATGGCGTGCTGGCCTTATCACAGGGCTTCCATGTGCATCAATGGCTCGCGATGTTTATTGTGATTGCGATGCTTTTCAGTGTATTTGCAACCTTAATTATGGTACCTACAATGATTCTAATATTGAAACCTCGTTTTATCTTTCCTTCAAAGAAGAAGAACATTACCGTTACACAAACTGTTGTGACAAGCCTTTTGCTGGGTACGGCGCTCACAATGTCAATGCCTAAAACATCTTATGCAGATGAAGTTCAAGACATTGTGAGTCGTAGTGATGATGCTTCCAAGTTCCTGTCCTCAACCGCTAGTGCCAAATTTATTTTGACCTCTAAAAATGGCGAGCAACGTGTGCGGTTGACTAAAAACATGACCAAGTTGGCTGGGAATACGCAGAACAATATGCGTTTAACCGAGTTCATCTCGCCTGCAGATGTACAAGGAACCACGACGCTATTGATTGAGAATGCAAAAGGCAGTGATAGCATGTTTGTCTATTTGCCTGCATTGAAAAAAGTACGTCGTCTTGCATCAGCGAATAAGGGTGATGCTTTTATTGGTACGGACTTTAGTTATGGTGATGTACTTGGCTATAAGCTCAGTGACTGGAAGTATACGAAACTGGCAGATGGCAAATTTAATGGCAAAGATTGCTACATGATTGAAGCAACACCAATTAATAATACTGTGAAAAGTGACTTTGGTTATAGCAAACGTCGCATGTGCATAATGAAAGACAACTTCGTTACAGCAACCATCGACATTTGGGATACTGCAGGTAAGCCTTTAAAACACATTGAGTTCACCGATATCCGTCCTTACGGCAAAGTGAAACCAAGATGGCAGGCCATGAAATCTATGGCGAAAAATTTGCAAACTCAACATATGACGCAAGTGATCGTTAATGATTTTGTCGCGGAGAAAACCTTATCTGATAAGCTTTTCTCACCGCAGAGTCTTGAAAAATGATGCAAAGTACCTCTTGGGTATTTGCATGCTGCAGTAGCTTTATGCTACTGCAGCATGCTTATGCAGATGACAGCGAAATTAGTTTTGTGAGTCAGAACTCGGCCAGACTCGATGTGTGGTCATCAGATCGTGATTTAAGTTCGTTAAAAAACATTGGACAAGCAAGTTTCTGGTCCAATGGTACGCTCAAGTTTAATCCTGCGTTTAAGATCCATTACGACATAAATATTGGAGATGAAACGGACCATACTGTAAACCCAGATCATGTGAGTAAGGTGAATCGCAACTTACGTGAGTTGTACGCCTCTTATAATTGGGATCAGACGTTCTATCTCGACGTTGGTCGTCAGATTGTAATCTGGGGTAGAGCTGATGGGATTAATCCAACTGATAATCTATCGCCCCGTGACTATACGCGTCTAGTGCCTGATGAGACGGATCAACGTCTTGGAAATGATGCACTCAAATTGACGTATATTCCTGAATCTGGAACCAATAAATGGACAGCATTATGGTATCCGCGTAGCCGTTCAGATGTGATTCCGTTGCGTCAGGTTGAGGGTGTCCAGTATGAAATAGATCATAACAGCCGTCCTGCATTTGCAGTACGTTGGGATTATTCTGTGGATGGTCTAGATGTTGGGGCATCGTATTTTTCAGGTTTGGATCACATGCCTGATTTGTCACTGCAATCGTTGTCTACAACAGGAGCAACATTACAGCTGAAAAATAATCCTATGTCTGTCTACGGAGTTGATTTCAGTTATAACCATAACGATATCGTGTGGCGAGGTGAAGCTGCGTATACAAAGACTGACTCGGATGGCAGTGAAGATATTACGCACAAAAAAAATAATCTGACTGTGGTCATGGGCCCAGAGTTGTCATTAAAGAATTCCACACTGAGTTTGGTAGGTGTCTACAAGTATACGGAAGATGTAAGGTCTGCCGACAGCTTAACAGATCCATTATTGAGAGAAGTTTACCGTTATCAGCAAACGATCAGTGATCAATATCAGCAGAATCAGTATGGAGCTATGCTGCGCTATGCACTTAACCTACTAAATGACAATCTGAAATTAGAAGTAACAGGGTTCTATTTTGCACCAGAACCTAATGAAATGCTCCGAGTACGTATTAATTACAACCTCAATGATCACTGGCAGTTGAATGCAGGTGGTGACCGTTTTTGGGGAAGGAATGATACGGTGTTTGGACAATTTAAAGATAACAGTTTGGTGTACGCACAGGTTCGATACAATTTTTAAGATAATTCGCTCCAAAGCAATGTTGGAGTTCGCAGTCCCTAATAAGGTGATGTATGGATAATTTAAATAACGCAAAAAAAGATAATTTTTCACAGAAGACCATATTAGTAACAGGTGCAGCAGGGTTTATTGGCAGCAGACTGATCGTTGAACTTTTACGTGAAGGTCATCAAGTGATTGCTGCACTGCGTAATGCTGCAACCAAGAAAAACAAACTGTTAGGTTTCATTGCAACACAAGGGGTGGCTAATCCATCTATTTCTTTTATCGAATATGATTTGAGTCGGGACTTTGAGCTGGACTCTTTACTATCAGATGCTAAGGCAAAGATCCATGTTGTTTATCATCTTGCTGCATCATTTAATTGGGGTATTGGTAAAGCTGAAGCTCATCTTACGAATGTCAAATCAGGTCTTGCCTTGATTGAGTGGGCAGCGACATTGAAGCAGCTTGAGCGATTCATCTGGATCGGTGGATATCGCATGGCTACTCCGCCGCAAGGATCGGCTGATGATTTGTATCGCAAATACGGTGGTTATGAGGCTTCGAAACTTTTGGGTCATCAAGCATTCATTGAGGCCTGCAAGCGTTTAAATGTGCCATGGACTGCAATACATCCTGCTACAGTCATTGATGGTTTCTATACGTATGGCGATATGCAGTATATAGGTATCGCCGACATGATTGATAAGTTATATCAGGGTCGCTTGCTGGCACTGCCAGGTGGACATGACACATTCCTACCACTGTGCAATATGCAATATATTGTTAGCTTTCTTATCCGAACAATGTTTTATCCTGAGACCATTGCTCAGGAGTATATGTTGCTTGATCCTGCGACGCCTAAGTTTCATACCCTAGTTCACCTTGCTGCTGAGCATCTGGGAGTCAGCACACCGCATTTACAACTACCTAAAGTTCTGCTCGAGAAATTACCCGAGATATTGCTTGATGGCTCTAAAGAGCAACTCGCTTTCATTTCTAATGAGCACTACCATGTCGCTGATACAGAGATGATGGCAGCGAAGATGGGCATCGCAGACCTGATCAATACTAGTCCATATTTCTCTCATTGGATTGATCGTCTAGTGCTTACACGCTTTGGTCGTATGCAAGTATCGACACCTAGTTCTTTTAGCTATCAAAATCGATACTGGACAGAAATTTATACTAAACAGCCAGTTGGCTCGGAAAAATCTTCTGCATTATTTTTACATGGGATTCCATTTGATAGTGCATGCTGGTCTCCAATCATCAATAGAATTACATCTGATCAGATCGCTATGATGGACCTGCCTGGACTTGGGCGTTCAGGTAGTTATGAGGTGATGGAAGATAACAATCGTCAGTTTGTCGAGGCTGCTTCAAAGCTTTTAGCGCCAAATAGTGTTGTTATTGCACATTCTTTAGGGTGTCTTTTTGCGTTGAATCTTGCAAAGAAATATCCAGATAAAGTTGCACGTCTTATCCTAATATCGCCTTATTTTGTTCAGGCACCAGCCGCTAAGATGTTTCGAATACAAACCCTATCCAATCTGATTTTCCGTTTTGTACCGAAAGATGTGATTGCTAAAGATTTGCATCCAGATGGACAAAAGAATTTGTCTATTGGTTATGCGATGGATTCACTGCGTCGGGTATCTGTAGCCAAGCATATTAGTGAGTATATGCACCGCATTAGTTTGCCAGAACAGCGATCAACTCAGACAGCTTTGTTAAATGAGTTTCGATCTAAAGTTGAAATCATAGTGGGAGAGAACAATCCGATGGTTACGGCAATAAATCCTGATATCCCTGTACATATCATCGCTGGCGCAGGCCATAATCCACACGTCACACATGTAGACGTGGTTTATGACTACCTCGCACCAGTTCTGACGAAGTACATTAGCGCTACAGCTTCCTAATGTTTGATAGTACCCAAGTACAGGTTTATGTCTGCCCAATTTCACGAGTACCACAAGATCACTTGATATTGAGTCATTATCTTGGCTTTCTCACTGCGGTGGAAAAGCTGAGATATGATCAATATCACCCTAAAGCAGCTCGTCTTTTCTTAATCTCTCGTGTGCTAGTTAAAATTGTCTTGGCGGATAAGCTAGGCATCTTAGCTCACGAGGTCAACATTCAATTACATTCTAACGGGAAGCCTTTTGTGCAAGGCAACAAGGCTGTTTATTTTAACCTTAGTCACTCAGCAGACGTTATTATTCTTGCTGTGACTGAAGAAGGGGAAATAGGAGTTGATGTTGAACGAGTAGATCATGAGTTCGAATGGATGCGTGTCGATAGTGTGTTAGACCTAAGTGAAATTGAATGGATTAAGGGGAATGAACTGATTGATCCATTCAGTATATATCAGCGATTTTTTCAAATATGGACTTTAAAGGAAGCCTATATTAAATGTACGGGTCATGGGATGAGCAGTCATTTAAAGAAGCTCAACTTTCATGTGTCGCCTGAACATATACAGTTTTCAGATTCAACCAAGAATTCTCAAAATGCAGAGCAGTATCATTTTCAAAGTTATATTTATGATGGCAATTTTATCTTTTCTATATGCTTACAGCAGGGACAAAGCTTAGAAAGCTTTAACTTGGATTGTTTTCAATTATTACCTTGTATATCGCAGCATCAGATAACTCCAGTACCGTGTACATATCACTAGGCTAAATCGTTATGATTGACGACTTAAAATCTGAATCTGGTATGAAGTAGCAAATCTATATTTGGCGTTAAGCCGAGTTATTCTCAATAAAGTATACGGTGTATCGATGATCCGTAAAAATTATGAATCATTAGAAAGAAAAAAGCCCCAGTCTTTCGACTAGGGCCTTTTAAATTTGGAGCGGGAAACGAGACTCGAACTCGCGACCCCAACCTTGGCAAGGTTATGCTCTACCAACTGAGCTATTCCCGCATATATAAGCAGTTTTTACGAAAACTTTCTCAAAAAAAACCAATTTGGAGCGGGAAACGAGACTCGAACTCGCGACCCCAACCTTGGCAAGGTTATGCTCTACCAACTGAGCTATTCCCGCGTGCCGCTTATAATACATTAAGCGAAACATGGGTCAACAACTTTATGCAAATAAATATGCTGATTGCATAAAATAAAATCAGAAATGAACATTTAGGCATGTTTTTATTGATAAGTTGCCGAATAAATAGACATTTTGTTTGAAGCCAAAGCGTACAAGAGCAACTTTTGTTTGTGCGTAGACAGGGTATACTTAAGCCCAGACATACAAATATTTGTAAAAGGAAAAGCTATGAGCCTTGAACAACAATTGATTGAACGGTTACAAACTCTTGCACCTAGCCATTTAGAGGTCATCAACGAGTCTGCTGGGCATGGTGGTTATTTCCCCGGTAAAGAGTCGCATTTCAAAGTGATTGTTGTAAGCGATGAATTTAATGGGTTACGTTTGGTTCAACGTCATCAGAAGGTTTATGCCTTAGCTTCTGATTTAATGAATCCAGGGCAAATCCACGCTTTAGCAATCCATGCTTATTTGCCAAGTGAATGGCAGGGTCACGCACCCGCTAGCCCAGAATGTGCCCACGCACCTAAAAGCTAAGGGTTAATTTCATGGATGCACATTTACTGACTAAAATTATTCACATGACTGCGGTAGCGGCTGCACTTATGGTTTTTGTATTACGCGCTTCAACACTATTTGTGGGTGTGAAGGGTGGACAGCCAAATCCAGTAGGCCGTAAAGCATTAGTGGCTTTACAACATTTGTCATTTACTGTGGTTTTCATTACCGGTGCAATTTTATTGGTTATGAAAAACTTTCAAGTACAGCCGTGGTTTTACGCTAAAATTATCTTATTTTTAGTGCTGTTATCATCGTTAATGAAAGCCTTTAAAAAGGATGACACTATTTTATTGGCACAGCGCCGTGCGGGTTTACTCATCAGTGCAATCGCATTTATTGCCATCATTATTTTAGTGATTGTGAAACCGGTTTTTGCTTAATTGTTCTACATTCTTTGCCTTTTTGCTTAAGCTCTAGGTTAAACTGCGTACAGTAAAAAAAATATGCAGAGGGAAACATGTTAACTCGTGTGGTGTTTAACCAAAAAGGCGGTGTAGGGAAATCAAGTATTACTGTAAATTTGGCCGCAATTAGTGCCAAGCATGGCTTCAGGACATTGGTCATTGATCTTGATCCTCAAGCCAACTCTAGTCAGTACCTTTTAGGGGATGACGCAACTTATTCTGCTGAAAAATCAATTTTAGAACCAAATATCGAAAATTTCTTTGATGATGTGTTGGGGAACAATCAACAAAAGGGTTTAATCGGTAATGCGTTAGGTTCGATTTTAAAAGCTCCACGAAATAAAGATATTGATAGCTTTGTACACTCAACTCCCTTTGCAAAATTAGACGTACTTCCTGCAAGTCCAACACTGGGTGCTCTTGAGCATGCACTTGAAAGTAAACATAAAATTTATAAATTACGTGATTCAATTCAAAACTTAATTGGACGATATGATCGTATCTATATAGACACACCACCTGCATTTAACTTTTTTACTTTGTCGGCGCTAATAGCAGCAGATAAAGTCTTAATTCCCTTCGATTGTGATGTCTTTTCAAAGCGCGCGTTACAAACATTGATTGAAAATGTTCTCGAAACGCAAGATGATCATAATGATCGCTTGGAAATTGAAGGAATTGTCGTCAATCAATTTCAAGCTCAAGCAAAATTACCTCGGGAAGTGGTTCAGCAGTTGAAAGATGAAGGGTTGCCTGTACTTATTAGCATGTTACCGCCTTCAGTTTTAATGAAAGAATCACATCAGAAAAATTTACCTTTGGCTCATTTGGCACCAGAACATAAATTGACTCAAGCTTATGAGACATTGTTTGGTGAAATTGAGCCAAAACGATAAGAGAAAAATGATGAAAGGCTTATATATTGCGCCTTTGATGGCAGCCACTTTATTACTTGGCGCTTGTGCTACGACGGTAAAACCGACTTACGTGTCTCCGACTCAATATCAATCTTTGGGCTGTCAGCAGCTACAAAGTGAATATAACCGTATCCAACAATATATCGATAATGGCGTACAAACTCCGAAAAGTACCGGTATGGGTGTTGGACTTGGACTCGGCGGTGGCTGGGGACGAGGAGGATGGGGATTCGGTCCATCTATCTCTGTAAATATGGGACAATCTTCTTCAACGAAAAATACCGAACTTTCACGTGTTTTAGGTCAGCAAGAAGCAATAGTTCAGGCTGCTCAGTTTAAAAATTGCCCGATTATTGTTCGAAAAAAGACCAATTAATAGTCGATTTTGCATCACAATATGCTAATTAAGGCATATTGTGGTGAATAAAGTTTAGCAAAATGTTTCATGATAAAATTAATATAAATCAATGCATTTTAAATTTTAAAGCTTAATAAATTCTGTATTTTCTATAATCAAAAGCCCTCACAAACTTGCTATATTTTGCCTATTTCGTTTAAGGTGGCCCCATCTTGGATGTTGTGGAAATTTTATGATTGAGAGTTGGTTTTTTGTATTGGCAATGTTGGCTGTTTTGCTCATTCCTGGGCCGACAAATGCTTTACTTGCAACCGCTGCTCATTCTCAAGGTTTATCTAAAGCATTCTGGCTTATCCCAATGGAATGGTTAGGCTATGCCTACGGTATTAGCTTCTGGGCTGTATTTATTCATTTAGCTGCTCCAATTTGGCCAGCACTACTGCTCATTTTGCATATTACGAGTGTACTTTATGTATTCTGGCTTGCTTTTCACTTATGGAAGAACACGCATTTACAACAGTTCAGTCAAAGTCATCGTAATATTCGACCACGTCAATTATTCTTATCAACCTTAAAGAATCCGAAAGCTTTGCTGTTTGCAGCGGGTATCTTTCCTGCTGAAGCATGGAATTCGCCTGAAAATTTTCTCATCGTATTTGGTGCTTTTACTTTGATCTTAATTCCAGCAGCAAGTTTCTGGATGATTTTTGGTCGTGCTTTATTAACCGGTCCAATAAAAAAATTAAAAGCCGATCATTTATATAAAGGATCGGCCATGTTACTTATTTTATGTATGCTTCCGGTGGTATTCCGGTTCTTCTAAATTAATTTTGAACGTTGGCTTTTCGGTTTTTTAGTTTTTCACGTATAAATCCGATGATGCCTGGTAAAACGCTAATGATAATGATGCCAAAAATAAGATGGGTAAAGTTATCTTTAACGATTGGCATATTTCCAAATAGGTAGCCTAAAGTTACAAAAGAAGCGACCCAACATAATGCTCCAATCAGATTATAAGTTAAGAAGAACTTATAGTTCATGCTACCGGCCCCAGCAACAAAAGGTGCAAAAGTACGGGCAAACGGAACGAAACGAGCAAAAATAATCGTCTTGCCGCCATGGCGAGCAAAGAATTCTTGAGTTTTAACTAAGTGCTGTTTATTAATGAGTCGAGAATTCATTTCAAACACACGTGGACCGATAAAACGTCCAATATGATAGTTTACCGTGTCACCTAAAACGGCAGCAATGAAGAGTAGAGTGCCCAATAACCATGGATTCATCGCACCTGTAGATGCTGCTAAAGCCCCAGCAGCGAATAATAAACTATCTCCTGGTAAGAACGGCATAACCACCAAACCAGTTTCGACAAAAATAATTAAAAATAAAATGCCATAAACCCACACCCCATAATTTGTAATAAATTCGGCAAGATGCTGATCAACGTGTAGAATAAAATCAAGAAGTTCCATGAGATGACTAAGTGGTAAACCGTGCTCAAATCGTAGCAGTGAGCTTATAGAAAGTCAGTATAAAACATCAAAAAAATACAAATTGATCATCTCGTTTATGCAACGATATATATGGATTTTGAGTATTTAATTATCAATGTCCCAAACCTAGAATGAGTTCATCAATAAATAAGCATTTAAATAAAGGTGGCAATATGTTTAATCCAAATGTAGTGGTCAAAAATATCGTAACGCAATCAGGCGCAGATAGTTTTATCAGCCTTGTTGCGCGTCTTCTTATAGCCTATATCTTCCTTGTTGCTGGCTGGGGGAAAATTACCGGTTATGCAGCAACTGCTGGATATATGGAAGCAATGGGGGTTCCAGCTGGAATTCTTCCTTTGGTTATTTTGGTTGAGTTTGGTGGTGGTTTAGCCTTGTTATTTGGTTTCCAGGCACGCTTTGCGGCTTTTGGGCTTGGGATCTTTAGTATTCTTACTGCATTTATATTCCACCAAGGTGGTGCTGATGCAGCGGCACAATATAACAATGGCATCCATTTTATGAAAAACCTTGCAATGGCAGGTGGTTTATTCTTCCTGATGCTTCATGGTGCTGGACGTATTAGCCTAGATCATGCAATCGAGAAATAATATTCAAGACAAAATAAAAACCGGATGATCAATTCATCCGGTTTTTTATTTCTATGATCGTAAGATTAGAGCATGAACTGGATTTGTAATTCCCCAACAACAAAACCAAGTACAGCACCTACTGCAATGAGTGCCCACTCGTCTTCTTTGAACGCAGGGCGTAACATACCTTCAAATTCAGAAGGTGTTAATTTCTGCATACGTTCAATTAAAGTACTGCGAATATTCATTGCATCTTCCGCATAAGATTCTACGTATTTCATCGTCTCTGGAAGGCGTTGCAGAATGCGTTCAGCAACTTGCGATTTCATATCCTGATATTTCTCACCGCCAATTGCGTATACGACCAACGGGCGAATGACGCCTGCTTGCATATCAATTTCTTGTTTTACATGACGGTTAACCAGATCAATAACACGAGCAGAATGTGTACCAGAAAATAATTCTTCCATCATATGGCGTGAGGTCAAAAGCTGTTTTGAAATTAATGCTGCGTAGTCGGCTGCAACTTCATTTTGACGCTTAATAAACAAACCTTGCCATGTATAACCCAATATTTTCTTAGGATAAAGTGGTCTAAACATCATTTGTAATGCAATCCAGTCACTGAAAAAACCCACAAAGCCGCCAAACATTGGCAGCATCCAAGGATATTTACCTTGAGTGATAATCCAGCACAGCATTTGGATTACACCAATACCGAAACCGAAGAAAAATCCGACATTACTAAAAAATTTAAATTCTTGTTTGCCCACTCGTTTAAAAATATTGTTGAGTAGACGTTTGTCTTTAAGCAAGTTGCTAATAACAAGATGTTTAATATCAAAATATCGGTTCACATCGCGTTGCACTTCACTCATGATGTGTTCAACAATCTCAGGTGCTTTTGATTGCACACGACGAATGAGTCTTTGACGGGCAAACTCTGGCATGCCTTCCCATAACCCGGGTTGATATTCTTGTGCAACATCACGAGTAATATCTTCAGCTGCGGCAAGCAGTGGTTTTTCTATTTCTTTGGCAATACGTTTAGGATCTAGGCGTGCAAAAATTTCTTCAGGTTTAATCAGTTTGGCTGTCATGAGCTCAACAGCAATTGTTGCCATTTTCTCGGCTTTGCGTGGGACAATTCCTTGCCAACCTAGAAATGGTTTAATGCCTTTAAATTCAAGTGGCGAAAACATCATCTGAATGGCAATCACCTTGGTGATGTAGCCAATTAAACCACTCATAAAAGGAATAGAGATATACAACCAAAAATGTTGCTGGAAATCTGCAATCATAGTTTGAAGCATTGTTGTTCCTTAGATTTCTATTGATTTTGATAGGGGGCAACAAGCCATAAAAATGGATAATTGTTTAAGCACAGACAAATATCGCTTATGGTATTTACCTTTCCGTGGTAATGCCTGTTTTATCGGGTAATCTTATCATCAAATTCATGGTGATGTTACATAGAATGTGATGAATTTATCAATACATGTGAAGTTTTTAAGATTGATTCAGGTGTTTGATAAATATAATTAAATTTTGATTTATATCAAAGAATTTAACTGTAGAAATGATTCAGAAATGAAAAAAATAAGATATATGATGATTTGCGGTGCGCCGAAGCGTGAAAAATGTTAAAATGGCGCGCTTAATTCTTTTGCCATTTAGTGGTTTGTCATGACTACCAATACTCAAATTACTGAAGATCGTATCCTGATTCTGGATTTCGGCTCTCAATATAGCCAGCTCATTGCACGTCGTGTACGTGAAGCCGGCGTTTACTCTGAAATGTATGCTTTTGATATGTCTGAAGAAGACGTTCGCGCTTTTAAGCCAAATGGCATTATTTTGTCAGGTGGACCTGAGAGTGTGCATGAAGAAGGCAGCCCGCGTGCACCGCAAGTGGTGTTTGAGTTGGGTGTTCCAGTATTGGGTATTTGCTATGGTTTGCAAACCATGTCTGAACAGTTGGGCGGTAAAGTTGAGCCAGGTACTGTACATGAGTTTGGTTATGCCGAAGTTGATATCGTTAAACGTGACCAACTGATTGGCAACTTACAAGACCGCGAAGACCAGCTTCATGTCTGGATGAGCCATGGCGACAAAGTGAGCCAGATTCCAGAAGGTTTTAGCATTACTGCAAGCACACCAAGTTGTCCTGTTGCTGCTGTAAGTGACGAAACACGCCGTTTCTATGGTGTGCAATTCCACCCAGAAGTAACGCACACGGCAAAAGGTGAAGAATTACTTGCAAATTTTGTTCATAAAATTTGTGGATGTGGTGGCCTTTGGACACCTGAACACATCATTGACTTACGTGTAGAACAACTACGTAAACAAATTGGTGATGAAAAAGTTCTTTTAGGTCTTTCTGGTGGTGTTGACTCATCTGTCGTTGCTGCGCTTTTACATAAAGCAATTGGCGACCAGTTAACATGTGTATTTGTTGACAATGGTTTACTTCGTTTAAACGAAGGTGACCAAGTGATGCAAATGTTTGCTGAAAACATGGGTATTCGTGTTATTCGTGCAGATGCTGAAGATCGCTTCTTAAATGCATTAGCTGGTGAAGTTGATCCAGAGAAAAAACGTAAAATCATTGGCCGTGAGTTTATTGAAGTCTTTGCTGAAGAAGCACGTAAACTTGATGGCGTGAAATTCTTGGCGCAAGGTACGATTTACCCAGACGTAATCGAATCTGCTGCAAGCAAACAAGGTAAAGCACACGTTATTAAATCTCACCACAATGTGGGTGGTTTACCAGACGATTTAGAGTTTGAATTGGTTGAGCCTTTACGAGACTTATTTAAAGATGAAGTTCGTAAATTAGGTACGACACTTGGCTTGCCACACAGCATGATTTACCGTCACCCATTCCCGGGCCCAGGTTTAGGTGTTCGTATTTTGGGTGAAGTGAAAAAAGAATATGCAGATATTCTTCGTCTTGCTGATGACATCTTTATGCAAGAGCTTCGCGACAGCGGTTGGTATGACAAAACTGCTCAAGCATTTGCTGTGTTCCAACCTGTTAAGTCAGTTGGTGTTGTAGGTGATGGCCGTCGTTATGCATGGGTAATCGCACTTCGTGCAGTTGAAACAGTTGACTTTATGACAGCTCGTTTTGCACATTTACCATACGAACTAGTTGATAAAATCTCAACACGTATTATGAATGAAATTAAAGATGTATCACGTGTTGTATACGACGTGTCATCTAAACCGCCAGCAACGATTGAGTGGGAGTAAAATTGGGGTTTCAAAATGCAACGCATTTTGCCAATTTTACGCCAAGAGCTGTGCTCGCGGCAGAGGGATTTCAAGGAGCAGTGCTTCTTGCCTGAATTACGATAAGGGCTATGCCTGCGGTAGGGTGATATTTCTAGTTTAATAAAAAGCCGACTTGGAAAAGTCGGCTTTTTGCTGTTTATATAATGAAATTAAAGTCTTAACCATTTGATTTTTACTAGAAATTTAAACTTAATTTTGCATAAGCTGTATTATGTTAATGTTAGGCAAACTAATAATCAGTTCTTTAAAAATGCATTGTCTCATTCATAACACCCTGTGTATTACTAAAAGACTATATTGAATAATGAGTGTATTGTTAAGATCAGTAAAACAACTCATTGCAAAAGCATAGGTAAAAGAGAGTAATATCATGAGCAATAATAATGATTACGATATTTCTGATTCAAAGGATTGCGAGAAATTTGCCAATCAGTTTATTCAGGAATTTCCAATTCGCTCTGCTGAAATTGGACAGGGGACAGTCATTAAGCGGGCTTTACCTAGCCGACAAAAGCGAATGATTGGTGCGTGGTGTTTTCTAGATCATGCAGGTCCAGTGTCTTTTCCAGCGGGTGATGGTCTAGATGTTGGTCCTCATCCTCATATTGGTTTGCAAACCTTCACTTGGATGATTGAAGGGACCATGATGCATACCGATAGTTTAGGTTCAAAACAGCTGATTCGTCCTAAGCAAGTCAACTTGATGACGGCAGGTCACGGCATTTCTCATACAGAGGTTGCACCTGATACTGAAACTCAAATGCATGCTGCTCAGCTCTGGATTGCTTTGCCAGATCATAAGCGCGATATGGATCCGAAATTTGAACATTACCCTGAACTACCTATTGTTGAAAAAGATGGCCTGGAATTTACTGTTCTTGTGGGTGAATATTTAGCAACCACATCTCCAGTAGTGGTACATACACCTTTAGTTGGTGTTGACCTAATTGCTACCCAAGATACTAAAACGCGTATTCCACTAAATGCTAATTATGAATATGGTTTTATGGCACTTGATGGCATAGCTCATGTGAATGGCCATGAGTTAACTGCTGACAACATGGTGGTATTAGATACTGGTCTTAGTGAAATCGAAATTGAAGTAAAAAAAGGCAATCGTATTCTCTTGATTGGCGGTGAACCGTTTGAAACACCAATTTTGCTCTGGTGGAATTTTGTTGCGCGCACAATGGATGATTTAAAAGAAGCCCGCGAGCAATGGATTAACCATGATGTACGTTTTGGTGAAATTCCAGATTATGTTGGTGCACGTTTAGAAGCCCCTGTTCTTCCAGATCAAATGAGAGCATCAAAATGACAGCAGTAATCGCAAGTAGTAAAGCAAAGCCCCTTGCTGAGCAATGGAAGGGTGAGATTACCAGTGGTCGCCATCAATATTTTTGTGATGAGCCTGAAAAGCTAGAAGGGCAAGATCAAGGCCCAGCGCCTTATGACTTGCTTACTGGAAGTTTAGCCGCTTGTACGCTCATTACTTTAAGAATGTATGCGAAGCATAAAGGTTATGATTTTGGTGAGTTCTCGGTTGAAATTGATTTTCATACCAATAGAGAGCATGAAGAACATATTGAACGTCGTATAGTTTTTAAAGACTTACCAGATGAAGAGCTGCAACAAAAAATCTTAACGGTATGTAGTAAAACTCCGGTTACTAAAACTTTGTTACGTAGTTTAGACATTCATACTGTGCTTGTTACAGTCTAAAAATGCTATTTTGTTAAGGTGGATGATTTTATATCCATCCCACAAATGGAATAAAACAGCATGTTCACATGCTGTTTTTTATGTAAAAAGAAAAATAAAAGCAGGCAATAGCATGATTAGTTTACACCACCTGGAATGTTCGCGATCGTTTCGAATTTTATGGGCTTTAGAGGAATTAGGCTTAGATTATGATATTCATTATTATCAACGCTTACCTAACTATTCTGCTCCAGAAACATTGAAATGTATTCATCCTTTAGGTAAAGCTCCAATTTTGACAGATGATGAGCAAGTCATCGCAGAATCTGCTGTAATTTTGGAATATCTACAACAGCGTTATGATCAGAAACATCAATTCAAACCCTCAAAAGCTCAGGATTTACAGCAGTATATTTACTGGATGCACTATGCAGAAGGCTCACTAATGCCACTCTTAGTTATGACTTTGGTCATGAATAGTGTAAATAAGCATGTGCCATGGTTAATTCAACCCGTAGCAAAAAAAATCACGGAAGGGGTGAAGGCAAATTTTGTGCGCCCACGTATGAAAGATCATATTAGTTTTTTAGAAAACTATTTGGCAGAGCATAAATATTTTGCAGGCGATTTTTCATTTGCTGATATTCAAATGAGCTTTCCTCTAGAAGCCTTGCAATCACGCTTACAAGGGAAATACCCTCATATTCAGGCTTTTTTACAACGTATTCAGCAAAGGCCTGCGTTTCAGAAAGCGAAACAAAAGGGAATGGGTTCTAATGAAAGGGATTGTGCTGATATTTAAAAGAAAAGGAACAATGATTTGTTCCTTTTTTATTTGCAGTTTACTTGCGTTTGATCACGATAGAGTCAATACCGCTATGTTGTAAGGTCTGTTGAGCAGCCAATGCTGCATCTTGGGTGTCATAAGGTCCTGAAATAACGCGGTACCATGTTTGCCCATTTTCAGTACTCTTAACTACATCTGCAGATAAGCCATTTAAAATGATTTCTGCACGGCGAGCATCAGCCTGATCGGGGTCATTATAGCTACGAACCTGTAAAATATAAGTAGGCTGCTGAGGAGTAGTGGCTGATGAATTGGTATCAATTCCTGCACTGTCTGAAGCTGCTGGTTGAGCTGCGCTTGGAGCCTCAACAATCATGGCTGTGCCTTGATTTTTACTTTCAGGAATCGCTTGTTCCGGAATAGGAGTGACTTGCTGTTGGGGTAATAGGTCGTAAAAACGATAGTCTTTATTAGTATCTTCTTCTTTATAGTGATCAGAGGTAATCTGATTTTTTGCAGGAACAGGTTGCCAAGGTTTCCAAAGCATAAGCATTACAGCGATACATAAGACCGCTAAAATAGCGACAAGTGTCCCTAACCATTTGGGAATTACGGGTTTTTTAGGCTTATTAGGTCTTTCAGATACACCGCGTTGCGTTTTGCCAAACACGTAGATTATTCCTCTGTATTTTGATTGTTTTAATTCGAGTTTGATTCTCGTATTACGATGCTGAAACAGTGGTTCGTATCAGCTATTTTAACTCTACAAACCACTGCTTACTATATATTGCATAACCTTTATTTTAGTGCCATGCAATATAATTTTTACATAGATTCTGGTGCAGATACACCAAGCAATTCTAAACCATTGTGCAACACTTGTTGTACATTGATTGAAAGTAATAAACGCGCCTGTGTAAGCTCAGCGTCATCGCTTAATACTTTATGTTCATTGTACCAACCGTGGAACAAAGCAGCTAACTCTTTTAAGTAGTTACCAACCTGATGTGGTTCATACGCATTGGCAGCTCGTAACACAGCGTCTGGATAAGCGGCCAGTTTAGCAAGAATCTCGGTTTCAGCATCAAGAGATAGGCGAGTAGCATGTGTGCGTGCAGCATTTACATCAAATTGTAAGCCTGTGCTTGCTGCTTTTTCTAACATACGGCAAATACGTGCATGTGCATATTGAATATAGTACACAGCATTGTCTTTACTTTGTGACACAGCAAGGTCAAGGTCGAAGTCAATGTGTTGTTCGCTCTTACGCATTACGTAGTAAAAACGAGCCGCGTCATTGCCCACTTCTTTCCGCAAGTCACGTAAAGTCACGAACTGACCCGAACGAGATGACATTTGAACCATTTCGCCGCCACGCCATAAACTTACGAACTGAACCAAAAGTACAGTTAATTTTTTAGAGTCGTAACCCATCGCATCAATTGCCGCTTTTACGCGAGAAATATAGCCGTGGTGGTCAGAACCCCAAATATCGATTAGGTCGGTATAACCACGTTGTAGTTTATTTAAGTGGTATGCAATGTCTGATGCAAAGTATGTAGTTTGGCCATTACGACGTTTAACAACACGGTCTTTTTCATCGCCAAATTCAGTCGATTTAAACCAGATGTTGCCATCTTTTTCATAAAGGAAGCCACGTTGATCAAGCGTTTCTAAAGCTTCGTCAATTTTTGCACTAAGAGATGCTTCACTAAACCATTGATTAAAGGTTACGCCAAAGTCAGCAAGGTCATCTTTAATATCATCTAAAATGGCATGAAGAGCAGCTTGATGGAATACACGGTAGCCTTCACCTAACAATTGTTGTGAGTTGGCAATAAGACCATCAATATGCTTTTCTTTGTCTCCAGATAAAACAACTTTATTGCCTTCGCTATCTAATTCTTCTGCATATTGCACGTCTTCTGGTACATCTTTATAGACATCAGCTACTTCACGAAGGTAAGCGTCGCCATCTTTATCAATAATAGTCTGTGCTATTTCTTTAACGTAATCGCCTTGATAAGCATTTTTAGGAAATACAAGGTTTTGACCAAGTAATTCTAAATAACGTAAATAAGTAGAAGTCGCCAAAATATCCATTTGACGACCAGCATCATTTACATAATATTCGCGGTCAACTTTAGCGCCCGTTGCTTCAAGTAATTTGGCAACAGTCATACCATATGCAGCGCCACGGCCATGGCCTACGTGTAGGCTAGACGTTGGGTTTGCAGAAACAAATTCGACTTGGATCTTTTTCGCTGCGTTTGCCTGACTGCGACCAAAAATTTCTTTTTGTGCTTGAATCTGGTCAAGAATAGCAAAGCGCTGATCTGCATTTAAAAAGAAGTTAATAAAACCAGGGCCTGCAATTTCAGCTTTGCTGATATCTGCAACTTCTGGTAGTGCAGCTAGAACTTTCTCAGCTAAATCACGTGGTTTCATACCAGCAGCTTTCGAGCCGATCATGGCAATATTAGAAGCAAAGTCGCCATGGCTTCGGTCTTTGGTGCGTGTTAAGTTGCTTGTGTTATTCCAGTCGGAAGGAAGCACCCCTTCTTGTTGAAGAATTTGCACTGCATGGTCGAGAGCTGCTTGTATTGCCGTATTCATATCAATCGAAAATAGATGTCGCAGAAAAACGTCAAATATAGCAAATTTCCTGTGAGTTAGGGGAGTGGATTTAATATTCCGGTAATTCTTTTTGTGCAACTTACTGAGGATTATTTTTTAAATGAATATTATGGTGTGGATTAGTTCACTATTCTAAAAACAAACAAATACAAGCTTTCTGAGAGTTTTTAATCAGTAAACTAGGCTGTAAATCTACTACTATTTTCTGTGAAAATATCTGATAGTATTAAAATATATAGTTTAGGCTTTTAATTTTAAGATAATAAAAGTATTTTTAAAAATATAAAATTATTAAGATGTTGATATTTATTGTTTATTTTTGTGTATGTTTTAACTAAATAGTCTTTAATTTTAACATCACGTTTTAAAATACCAATTTCGAAGTAAATGGCCTTAAGCTTATACGCACAAAGAGTTTTAGAGACCATACAAAACGTGTTTTTCTCTACTCTAAGCTGGAAAATGAGATAGGCAATGATATCAGGACACCCAAGTAAACATCCCCTTTATATCCCATATGCAGGTTTTACACTTTTAGAGTTACCACTTCTAAATAAAGGTTCGGCTTTCACTGAAGAAGAAAGAAGTAACTTTAACTTACATGGTTTACTTCCCCATATTATTGAAACTATTGAAGAGCAGAGCCAGCGCTCTTATCAGCAATATTGCGCTTTTACTGATGACATCAACCGACATATCTATTTGCGTAATATCCAAGATACCAACGAAACCTTGTTCTATCATTTAATCGAAAATCATCTTGAAGAAATGATGCCGATTATTTACACCCCAACTGTAGGTGAGGCATGTCAGCGTTTCTCTGATATCTATCGTCGTCATCGTGGTGTTTTTATTTCATATCCAGACCGTGATGTGATTGATGATATTTTGCAAAACGTAAATAAAAATAATGTAAAAGTTATCGTGATTACAGATGGTGAACGTATTTTGGGTCTTGGTGACCAAGGTATTGGCGGAATGGGAATTCCTATTGGGAAACTTTCGCTTTACACAGCTTGTGGTGGAATTAGTCCAGCCTATACATTGCCAATCACAATTGATGTAGGTACGAATAATCCGCAACTGTTAAACGATCCAATTTATATGGGTTGGCGTCAGCCGCGTATTAGCGGTGATGAATATTATGCATTTGTAGATATGGTGATTGATGCTGTGAAGCGTCGTTGGCCAAAAGCATTAATTCAATTTGAAGATTTCGCACAAAAAAATGCGATGCCACTTTTAGAAAAATATCGCGATAAAATTTGCTGTTTTAATGATGATATTCAAGGAACAGCAGCAGTATCTGTTGGTAGCTTGATTGCTGCGAGCCGTGCAGCGGGCAAGCAATTAAAAGATCAAAAAATTGCTTTCTTGGGTGCGGGTTCGGCAGGTTGTGGTATTGCAGAACAAATTGTTGCACAAATGATTGCAGAAGGTCTAACCGATGCAGAAGCTCGTGCTCGCGTTTATATGGTAGACCGTTTTGGTTTGATCACTGAGAATCAACCAAACTTGCTCGACTTCCAGCGTAAGTTGGCACAAAAAGCTGAGGTGGTTGATCAGTGGGGCAATATTGAAGAAGTGATTTCACTACTTGATGTTGTTAAAAATGCTAAGCCTACAGTGTTAATTGGTGTGTCTGGTCAGCCTGGCTTATTCACAGAAGAAATCATTAAGACCTTAGCTGCAAATTGTGAACGACCAATTGTCATGCCATTGTCTAATCCGACTTCACGTGTTGAAGCTGTACCTGCTGATATTGTGGAGTGGACTGAAGGCAAAGCATTAATTGCAACAGGTAGTCCGTTTGCTCCTGTGAATCATCATGGCAAACTTTACAATATTTCGCAGTGTAATAACTCGTACATTTTCCCAGGCATTGGTTTGGGTGTTGTGGCATCGGGTGCTAAGCGTGTTACAGAAAATATGTTAATGGCATCAAGTAGTGCTTTAGCAAATTGTTCTCCATTGCTTAAAGATCCACAAGCTGATTTGTTACCACCGTTGGGTGAAATTCAACAAGTTTCTAGAATTATTGCGTTTGAAGTTGCGAAAGCAGCTATGGCTGATGGTGTGGCTGTAACGATTAGCGATGATTTGCTGAAACAGAAAATTGATCAATCATTCTGGAAACCTGAATACCGCAAATATAAGCGTATTCCTTTCTAAAAATGAGAGTGTAAAAAGAGGAGCTTAAGCTCCTCTTTTTTTATTAATATATCTCAGTTTAAATAACACATAATTATGAGAACTTTTTCATGAAGAATATTTATATTTTAATTTTTATAGGCGCTTTAGTGGCTTGTAGTGATAAAGGTCCGCATAAAACGCAAAATGATTCTAATCATGAATCTGATGTAGTGCAGGCGGAGATAAATAAATCAGCCTCTGCTGCAAATGAAAAGAAAGAAAGTGCGGATAAGACGGTTAAAACAAAAGAAGCTGATCAAGTAGGGCAAATCTCTTGTTCAAATCCAAATATTACACAATGGTATGGTTTCAATGACAATATTGTTGAGTCTAAATGTGAAGTCGTAAAGAATTTTCAACTGTCAGCTTATAAGTGTGATATTTCTAAAAATGCCTTTGGTGAAAATAAAGATGCCATTTTGCTAGAAAATCAAGATAAACGAATTTTCGTTTATTCAACTTCTAAAGATTGTAATGACGTGCTTGAGATAAGAAATGCTAATGGGCCTTAAGTTTGTGTTTAAGAGTAATTTTTATTAATTTATGAAGGTAAAGCATAATGTCTTTATTTTAGTTTTATTTAGAACCAAATAAAAAAGAAGTAACTACCTAGATAGTTACTTCTTTCATTTTACCCTTCCAGAATTTCTTCTAGTAATTCTTCACTTGGTGCAAAGTAATAAGCGCCATCAAGTGGTGTCACGAAATGCAATAGACGGTCATGAATGCCATCTCCACTTGTGCCGAACATGCGCTTTAACATAGCATCAATAATGTTGAGGTCTTGAGTGTAGGCAATGAAAAATAGACCCTGATCGCCTCGGCCATCTCCATAAGGGAGGCTATGACGCAAGATTTCCATTTCTTCACCTTCATCATCTTCAACAACAGTGCGGGCAACATGGGCGTTTTCTGGTTTAACGTCATCATCAAGTTCAATTGACTCAAGTTTGGTGCGGCCCATAACATTTTCTTGCGCATCAACTTTTAATTTTTTCCATTTTTCTAAGTCATGAGCATAGCGTTGTGCAAATATGAAACTGCTATCGGCAAATACTCCAGCCTCTTCGGGTAGAAGAGCTGTTTCTGCTCGGTCATCTGGAAACTGAGGATTTTCCGTACCGTCTATAAAACCTGTCATATCTCGACCATCGAAATAGCGGAAGCAAACACGTTCATCAAGAACTTTGACTTTATCTTTAATACCTTCAAAAAATGCTTGGCTTAATGCAAAACAAATATCAGATCGCATGCTGGCAATATGAATGAGTACATCTGCTGGCACAGCCGGCATATTGAATGCACCTTGTTCTGGCTCAAGTTGTTTAAATCCTGCAGGAACTTGTGAGTAGAGCTGTTTCCATAGTTCGGGGCCAAAAGCGACTGCTGTTTTAATTTGAGCATCAGAATGCTGAGTCATGAGGCGGTCGCGTGCTTCAAATAAAGCTTCAATTTGTTTTTTTAATTCATCAATTGATAAGTCTTTTAAACGAAGAACAATGAAACGAGCATGGTCTGATGGCAATGGCAAAATGACAGATTGAGCAGTCATTGGAAGGTATCTCCTCAATTATAATTTAGTATGAGCTTTAATTATTGTGCCTGATGCGAAGAGCTGTTAGTAGTCTATTTCTTGATTTTATTGTTTGAATTCTCATCAAGATGGCTTTATAAAACAGTATAATTCCACTTTTGTAGTCTATTTTTCGCTATGTCTTTGCAAGTTTGGTTCGCTTATATGTTGGCCTGTTGGGTAATTAGTATCTCACCGGGTGCGGGAGCAATTGCTTCAATGTCGAGTGGTCTAAACTATGGTTTTAGACATGGTTATTGGAATGCAATTGGGTTGCAAATTGCTTTGATACTTCAAATTATGGTGGTGGCAGCTGGTGTTGGAGTTTTATTTGCAACGACGCCTTTAGCATTTCAGTTTGTTAAATGGTTTGGTGTGATTTATTTGTTATATCTTGCTTATTTACAATGGACAGCACCTGTAAAAGATATAGAAATTCAACAAGAAAAAAGAGATAAATCTGTATTTGCGCTATTGCTAAATGGCTTTGTAGTCAATATCAGTAATCCCAAAGCGATTGTATTTCTATTGGCTGTTTTACCGCAATTTTTAGATTTGGGTAAGCCACAATGGATACAGTACCTGATTATGGCAGTAACAATGATTAGTATTGATTTGGTCGTAATGGCTGGATATACAGGGCTAGCATCAAAGGTTTTAAGATTACTTCGCTCTCCTAAACAGCAAAAATATTTGAATCGGGGTTTTGCCGTTATGTTTAGTTGTGCGGCTTTATTATTGAGCACAGTTCATCAGGCGTCCTAATTTAGGCCGCCTGTGTTTGATTTTTTAGCTTTTGAGTTATAAAAATAATGGCAAAAGTTAAGGCCATACATAAAACAATACTCAAGCCTGTAGAGATATTGAGTGCTGCGCTTGACCATAATCCGACGCTAACCCCAAGCTGGGCTAACACGAATGCCCAAATGACCATTTGCTTTGGTGAGTTTGCTAGTAAGCGAGCGCTTAAAGCCGGTATCACGAGTAATGCACCCATAAGCAAAGAACCTACAGCGCGCAAGGCTAAGACAGTAAATAAAGCCAATAAAAGCATGAAAATAAGACGTTGCCAATTCGCATTCACCCCTTCACTAATGGCAATATCTGGATCAATTGCAAATTGTATTTGCGGTTGCCAAAAGCGGTAAAGAATTACGAGTGATATCGCAATAATTAAAGTGAAAACAGGTAAGTCGGGCCAATCAATGCTGAGCAAATCACCAAATAAATAACTTAAAAGCTCTGGTCTTAAACTTGGTACATGTTGAATAAACAATAAACCACTACAGAGCAATGTCGCTGAACATAAGGCTAAGAGAGCATCATTGGGTAAGCGATTGTCATGTAGGGCCCATAAAATTGCGACCAATAAAACCGCAGTACCTGCAACACCAAGCCAAAGAGGAAGACTTAAAGCACCTGCTATAGCAACTCCGAGTAGTGTACCGTGTGCCATAGTATCAGCAAAAAAAGACATTCGTCTCCAAAGCATTAGACAGCCAAGGGGTGCGGTCAAAAACACCAACAAAGTTCCCATAATCCATGCGGGCAACAATAATTGTAACCATTCCATCATGGCTTAAGCTTCCGGTTCTGGGTGGATGTGAGGGCGGTCATTATGAGGGCAGGGGTGTGCAGCATCACCGTGAGCACAATGATCATGATGATGTTGATAGAAAACCCGTTGAGTTCCAAAGATAGCCTGATATTCAGGATGTTGTTGAATGTTCTCGGGTAACCCGCTACAGCAAATATGTTTATTTAAACACACTACACGGTGTGTTCCTTCCATCACCCATTGTAAGTCATGGGAAACAATTAAGATCGCACAACCATATCGTTCTGGCAAACTGCGTACATACTCATAAAGTTCAGCCTCTGACTGAATATCTAAGCCTTGCATGGGTTCATCAAGAACTAAAATATCTGGCTGACGAAGTAGCGCACGGGCGAGTAATACTCGTTGGCGCTCACCACCGGAAAGTTGTTGTACTTTTGACTGTTGTAACTTGGAAATGCCGGTGTCTTGAATAATTTCCTGACGCAGGGCAGGGCTACATTTTTCTAAATCAAGTAGATCCTGAACACGCAAAGGCAGACTGTGTGAAGGATTGAACTTTTGTGGCACATAAGCCATTTTAAGTTTCTTATCACTAATAATGCGGCCACTACTCGGCTGGAGAATACCGAGTAGAACCTTAATAAGTGTTGATTTACCTGCACCATTCGGGCCAATCAAAGACACAATTTCATTTTGATGTAGAGCAAAATCAACTTTTTTTAAAATATCCCGATCATCACGATGAACAGAAACCTGCTCAAGCTGAATTAAAATAGGATTTAACGAGTTGTGCGGCACTGTTGGCATTTCCCCGAAATTTCAATAATGCTGTGTTGAGCCACGAACTCATCTGACGCTGCAAGTTGGTCAAGCTGCTGAGTTAAACCTTGAGAAGAGGCTTCTTTAACCATGTGGCATTCGGTACAAATCAGGAATGCTGCTTGATGGCCTTCACGTGGGTGGCAACAAGGAATATAGGCATTAATAGAAGTTAGACGATGAATCAAACCTTTTTCTAATAAAAAATCTAAAGTTCTATATACAGTTGGAGGAGCAGCCGGGCGGTCAGTTTGACTTTTTATACGTGCGAGTAAGTCATATGCGCCCATTGGGCCTGAAGCATTTAAAATGAGTTCCAAAACCTCTTTGCGCAAAGGTGTAAGTCGTGCGCCAGTCGCAGAACATAAATTTTCTGCTTCAGCTAAACGGTTTGCGACATTATGGTGATCATGCACACCATGCAAAGAATCATGATGTCCATGCGAGCAGGAACTCATAGAAATAACCTCGAATTTTTAACGGAATATTAGCATGAAGCGATGCTTCATTCGATTAATCTTAGGTATTTTTGTAACTTTGTTATATTATAACATGCTTCGAGCTAATTTAAATTGATGGTCTAGCATGTTCCGTTTTTTTGTTTTCAGTATGTTCTCTCTTTTGAGTACGTTAGGGTGGAGTCAGGGTTTGGTGGTTTCTACACACCCGATTTATCTGATTGCAAAAGAAATCACTCAGGGTGTTGAGGAACCTCAGCTTTTACTTAAAGGTCAGACAGGTCATGATGTACAGTTGACTCCGGCTCACCGTAAAGCAATTAATGATGCATCTTTAGTAATCTGGTTGGGTAAGGCTCATGAAGCACCTCTAAATAAATTATTAGGTAATAACAAGAAAGCAATTGCATTATTAGATAGTGGCATAGTTTCTGTTTTACCTTTGCGTAGTACGCGCGGGGTGGCTTTACCCAATACGGTAGACACCCATGTATGGTTAGAGCCAAACAATGCAGTTCGAATCGGTTTCTTTATTGCTGCTTTACGTTCTCAGCAGCACCCTGAAGACAAGACTAAATATTGGAATAATGCTAATAGCTTTGCTCGTAAGATGTTGCAAGCAGCACAAGCTTATGACAGTACAAGTAATGGTAAGCCATATTGGTCATATCACGATGCCTATCAATATTTAGAGCGCTCTTTAAATTTAAAATTTGCAGGCGCTTTGACAGATGATCCACATGTTGCACCCACAGCAGCCCAAATTAAGTATCTTAATGATAATAGACCAAAAAATCAGATGTGTTTGTTGGCAGAAAGTTTTACCACTAAAAGTCAGTATCAAAAATTAGGTAACATTACTTTTCAACCCGTAGACGAGAGCATGAATAACGAGGATGATTTCGTCACTGCATGGAAGAAACTCGCTATAAAAACAGATAAATGTGTATTAAGTACGCAAAAGTAAGATAAAAAATAAACAAAGGCTGACTGTAGCGTCAGCACCACCTGTCATGAAAAACCCCGACTAAAGTCGGGAAAAGATTGCATGTTCAGGGGTGTAACTCTATAATGCCTGCGATTAAAAGCGATCATAAGCTAAACTTGTCAAGCATTTATGCTGTGAGTGGATAAATAATGAGCCGAACTAGTCGCTTGATTGACCGACGATTAGCAAAAGCTTTGGTCTTCTTACAAGCATGTATGATCCCTGTTTCCGCCCTTGTGGCGTGGAGCATAAAAGACATGACAGCAGCATTAAGTGCGGCACTTGGTGCACTGGTTTGCTGGCTTGCTATGAGTTATTTCTCGTGGCAATCCTTCAGAACAGCAGGTGCGAGAGCATCAAAACAAGTGCTGTCTAACATGTATAGGGGCATGTTAGGCAAATTTGCAATCATGATCGTTGGATTTATTTTGATTTTGAGCAATGTTAAACCTTTATCACCGTTAGCATTGCTGTTTGGTTTTATTCTCGTTCAGGCAATGTCGTGGGTCGCTCCGTTTTGGGTGTCACGTCTAGAAAAACGGGTGTAGAAACAAGAAGAATTGAAGATTTTTTGGAGGGTGGCGAGATATCGACAGTACGCCGATGTTCGTAACCCTTCTTTTTAGTAATTGACATTGACCAGGTGTGATTTATGGCTGCTGAAGAACATGCCCTCACTTCGACAGAGTATATCAAGCATCACTTGACCAATATGACCTATGGCAAAATGCCAGATGGTACATGGAAATTGGCTGAGACTGCTGAAGAAGCTCATTCGATGGGGTTCACTGCAATTCACTTGGATTCAATGGGTTGGTCAATTGGCCTTGGTGTTATTTTCTGTTTGTTATTCTGGATGGTTGCGAAAGCTGCAAATGCAGGTGTTCCAACTAAATTTCAGTCTGCAATTGAAATGATCATCGAGTTTGTTGACTCAAGTGTCCGTGACACCTTTCATGGCAAATCACGTTTAATCGCTCCGCTTGCATTAACTATTTTCGTGTGGATTTTCCTCATGAACTTAATGGACTTGTTCCCAGTTGACTGGATTCCTCAAGTTGCAGCATTCGTGGGTGCAAACGTATTTGGTATGAACCCTCACCACGTTTACTTCAAGATCGTTCCATCTACAGATCCAAACATTACCTTAGGTATGTCTTTATCTGTATTTGTACTTATCTTGTTCTACAGCATCCGCGAAAAGGGTGTTAGTGGTTTCGTTGGCGAGTTGGCACTTAACCCATTTAACCCAAGTAATCCAGTTGCAAAAGCGTTGCTTATTCCAGTGAACTTGATTTTGGAATTGGTAACATTCCTTGCTCGTCCTATTTCATTAGCTCTCCGACTATTCGGTAACATGTATGCTGGTGAGCTGATCTTTATCCTAATTGCTTTATTGCCGTTTTGGATTCAATGGGCGTTATCTGTGCCTTGGGCGATCTTCCACATTCTTGTAATCACGTTGCAGGCATTCATCTTTATGATGCTTACCATCGTTTACTTGAGCATGGCAAGCGAAAAACATTAATGGTATTGCCTAACTATCAAACGATGGTTGGGCTGAATTTTTTTAATTTAATTTGGTAATAACCTAACCTCTGAGGAATTTTTCATGGAACTCACTTTAGGTCTAGTTGCAATTGCATCTGCTATCTTGATCGCTTTCGGTGCTTTAGGTACTGCGATTGGTTTTGGTCTTTTGGGTGGTCGCTTTCTAGAAGCTGTTGCTCGTCAACCAGAATTGGCTCCACAACTTCAAACTCGTATGTTCTTAATCGCGGGTCTTCTTGATGCTGTGCCTATGATCGGTGTTGGTATTGGCTTGTTCTTCATCTTCGCTAATCCATTTGTAGGTTAATCATCTTAATTCCTAAATCCACTATTTGAGGAATTGCAATGAATATCAACCTCACATTGATTGGTCAAGCGATTGCGTTTGCATTCTTTGTTGCATTCTGCATGAAGTTTGTTTGGCCACCACTAATCAATGCGATTAGTGAGCGTCAGCGTAAAATTGCTGATGGCTTAAATGCAGCAGAAAAAGCGAAAGCTGACCTTGCCGATGCACAATCGCAAGTAAAGCAAGAGCTTGATGCAGCTAAAGCACAAGCGGCTCAATTGATCGAACAAGCGAACCGTCGTGCAGCACAATTGATCGAAGAAGCTCGTACTCAAGCTGCGGCTGAAGGTGAGCGTATTCGTCAACAGGCTAAAGAAGCTGTTGATCAAGAAATCAATTCTGCTCGCGAAGAATTACGTCAACAAGTAGCTGCTTTAGCAGTAACTGGCGCAGAAAAAATCCTGAACCAGCAAGTTGACGCAGAAGCTCATAGTGCCATGCTGTCTCAGCTGGCTGCTAAACTTTAAGAGAGGCGAATCATGGCTGAACTCTTGACGTTGGCACGTCCGTATGCCAAAGCAGCATTTGCTTATGCTTCTGAGCAAGGTGCAACAGACAATTGGTCGAATGCGTTACAAGTGCTCAGTGCTGCGGTGCAAGACGAAGCATTTTCCGCTTATTTAAATCGCCCTGAACTTACTCCTGTGGAGCAAGTGAAGCTTTTTGCTAAAGTTTTAGGTGAAGATCAGTCTCAAGCAGTGTCTAACTTCCTGACACTTCTTGCAGATAACGATCGTTTAATGTTGTTACCTGAAATTGAAGCAGAATATGAACAGCTTAAATCACAGAATAACAACAATGTGGATGTCGTGATTGAATCGGCTTTCCCATTAACTGCTGACCAAGAGCAATTGTTGAAATCTGCTTTAGAAAAGCGTTTCAACAGTACTGTAACTGTTTCAGTTGAAGTTAAACCTGAGCTTATTGCAGGTGTTGTAATTCGTGCAGGCGATCAAGTGATAGATGATTCTGCGCTTAACAAGCTTGAAAAAATGCGTACTCGTCTTCTTGCATAATGCAAATGATGAAGACTGAACTAATAAAAGATTGAGGAATAGCGCAATGCAACAACTGAATCCATCCGAGATCAGTGCGCTCATTAAACAGCGTATCAGCGATCTGGACACCAGCGCGACCGCTAAAAACGAAGGTACCATTGTTATGGTATCCGACGGTATCGTGCGCATTCACGGTCTTGCTGATGCAATGTACGGTGAAATGATCGAATTTGACGGCGGCTTATTTGGTATGGCACTGAACCTAGAACAGGATTCAGTGGGTGCCGTTGTCTTAGGTAACTACTTAAGCCTTCAAGAAGGTCAAAAAGCTCGTTGTACAGGTCGTGTACTTGAAGTTCCAGTTGGTCCGGAACTTCTTGGCCGTGTTGTCGACGCTTTGGGTAACCCAATTGATGGTAAAGGCCCAATTGATGCAAAATTAACTGATGCTGTTGAAAAAGTAGCACCAGGCGTAATTTGGCGTCAATCTGTAGACGAACCTGTTCAAACTGGTTATAAATCAGTTGATACCATGATTCCTGTGGGTCGTGGTCAGCGTGAGTTGATTATTGGTGACCGTCAAACTGGTAAAACAGCGATGGCGATCGATGCGATTATCGCTCAGAAAAATTCTGGCATTAAATGCGTATACGTTGCGATTGGTCAAAAACAATCAACAATTGCAAACGTTGTACGTAAGCTAGAAGAAACTGGCGCTATGGCGTATACAACTGTTGTCGCTGCTGCGGCTGCTGATCCTGCTGCAATGCAGTACTTAGCTCCGTACTCTGGCTGTACAATGGGTGAATACTTCCGTGACCGCGGTGAAGACGCTCTTATTATTTATGATGATTTGTCTAAGCAAGCAGTTGCTTACCGTCAAATTTCATTACTTTTACGTCGTCCACCAGGTCGTGAAGCGTATCCGGGTGACGTATTCTATCTTCACTCACGTCTTCTTGAACGTGCTTCTCGTGTATCTGCTGACTACGTTGAGAAATTCACTAATGGTGCAGTAACTGGTAAAACTGGTTCTTTAACTGCATTGCCAATTATTGAAACTCAAGCAGGTGACGTATCTGCATTCGTGCCAACGAACGTAATTTCGATTACTGACGGTCAGATCTTCTTAGAAACATCATTATTCAACGCAGGTATTCGTCCTGCTGTGAACGCGGGTATCTCTGTATCTCGTGTTGGTGGTTCTGCTCAAACTAAGATCATCAAAAAATTGTCTGGTGGTATTCGTACTGCTTTAGCACAATACCGTGAATTGGCTGCGTTTGCTCAGTTCGCTTCTGACCTTGATGAAGCAACTCGTAAACAACTTGAACATGGTCAACGTGTAACTGAGTTAATGAAGCAAAAGCAATATGCTCCTTACTCAATTGCTGACCAGGCTGTTTCTGTTTATGCATCTAACGAAGGCTATATGGCTGACGTAGAAGTTAAGAAAATCGTAGACTTTGATGCTGCGTTAATCTCTTACTTCCGCTCAGAATATGCTCCGTTGATGAAACAAATCGATGAAACTGGTGATTACAACAAAGACATCGAAGCAGCAATCAAAGCAGGTATTGAAAGCTTTAAAGCGACTCAAACTTACTAAGTTCAGTTTTAGTTAAGTTTGGTTCACGGATCAACCTTCGGAAGCTCGAAAGAGCTTTCGAATACTAGGTTAAGCGTATGGCAAATTTAAAAGAAATTCGCGCCAAAGTAGCTAGTATCAAGAGCACGCAAAAGATTACTCGCGCGATGCAAATGGTAGCTGCTTCTAAAATGCGTCGTGCGCAAGAGCGCATGGCTCAGGGCCGTCCGTATGCCGATAATATGCGCCGTGTAATTGCTCACTTAGTCCAAGCAAACCCTGAATACAAACACCGTTATATGGTTGACCGCCCAGTTAAGCGCGTTGGTTATATTGTAGTGTCTTCAGATCGTGGTTTGGCAGGTGGCTTGAACATTAACTTGTTCAAGAAAGTTGTGCAGCATGTCAAAGCACAACAACAGCAGTCAATTGAAGTTGAATTTGCTTTAATTGGTCAAAAAGCGGTTTCGTTTTTTAAGAATTACGGCGGTAAAGTGCTTGGTGCAACTACCCAACTTGGCGATGCGCCGAGTTTGGAACAGTTAACTGGCTCAGTCCAAGTTATGCTTGATGCATTTGATAAGGGCGAATTAGATCGTATCTACCTCGTATCAAATGGCTTCATTAATGCGATGACTCAGCAGCCTAAAGTAGAACAACTTGTTCCTTTAGCACCAGCAGAAGAAGGCGATGATCTCAACCGTACTTATGGTTGGGACTATATCTACGAACCAGAAGCAGAAGAATTGTTAAATGGTTTGTTGGTTCGCTATATCGAGTCTATGGTTTATCAAGGTGTGATTGAAAACGTTGCATGTGAGCAGTCAGCTCGTATGGTCGCGATGAAAGCAGCGACAGACAACGCAGGACAACTGATTAAAGACCTACAACTCATTTACAACAAGCTGCGTCAAGCCGCGATTACTCAGGAAATTTCCGAGATCGTTGGCGGTGCCGCTGCCGTTTAACATTATTAAGTTTGAATTGAGGAGACAGCAATGAGTAGCGGTCGTATCATTCAGATCATCGGCGCGGTTATCGACGTCGAGTTTGAGCGCAATAGCGTTCCTAAGATCTATGACGCTCTCCAAGTTGACGGTACTGAAACTACATTAGAAGTTCAGCAACAGCTTGGCGATGGTGTTGTTCGTACCATCGCAATGGGTTCTACAGAAGGTCTTAAACGTGGCCTTAACGTAACCAGCACAAATGCACCGATTTCTGTTCCAGTAGGTCCAGCTACGCTTGGTCGTATCATGGACGTTTTGGGTCGCCCAATTGATGAAGCAGGTCCTGTAGCGACTGAAGAACGTTTGCCGATTCACCGTCAAGCACCTTCTTATGCTGAACAAGCGGCTTCTACTGATCTTTTAGAAACTGGTATTAAAGTAATTGACTTACTTTGCCCGTTTGCAAAAGGTGGTAAAGTTGGTTTATTCGGTGGTGCTGGTGTTGGTAAAACCGTTAACATGATGGAGTTGATCAACAACATCGCGAAAGCTCACTCAGGTTTATCTGTGTTTGCTGGTGTTGGTGAACGTACTCGTGAAGGTAACGACTTCTATCACGAAATGAAAGATTCTAACGTTCTTGACAAAGTAGCAATGGTCTACGGTCAGATGAACGAGCCACCAGGGAACCGTTTACGCGTAGCGTTAACTGGTTTGACTATGGCTGAATATTTCCGTGATCAAAAAGACGAAAATGGTAAAGGTCGTGACGTATTATTGTTCGTCGACAACATCTACCGTTATACACTTGCAGGTACTGAAGTATCGGCATTGTTAGGTCGTATGCCATCTGCGGTAGGTTACCAACCTACACTTGCAGAAGAAATGGGTGTTCTTCAAGAGCGTATTACGTCTACTAAATCTGGTTCGATCACATCAATCCAAGCAGTATACGTACCTGCCGATGACTTAACAGATCCATCGCCTGCAACTACATTTGCTCACTTAGATGCAACAGTAGTATTGAGCCGTGACATCGCATCTTCTGGTATCTATCCAGCGATCGATCCACTTGACTCAACTTCACGTCAGTTAGACCCATTAGTTGTTGGTCAAGAGCATTATGAAATTGCACGTTCTGTACAGAACATTTTGCAACGTTATAAAGAGCTTAAAGACATTATCGCAATCTTGGGTATGGATGAGTTAGCTGAAGAAGATAAATTGGTTGTTTACCGCGCGCGTAAAATCCAACGTTTCTTCTCTCAACCATTCCACGTAGCTGAAGTGTTTACTGGTGCTCCTGGTAAATTAGTATCGCTTAAAGAAACGATTCGTGGCTTTAAAGGTCTATTAGCTGGTGAATACGATCACATCCCAGAACAAGCGTTCTATATGGTTGGTGGTATTGACGAAGTGATTGCTAAAGCTGAGAAACTCTAATTTAAGGAGATCATCTCATGGCGACTATGCAATGTGATGTCGTAAGTGTTAAAGAGTCTATTTACTCTGGCGCAGTGACGATGTTAATCGCGAAAGGTGCTGGTGGTGAGCTTGGTATTTTGCCAGGACACGCTCCACTGGTAACCTTGCTTCAACCGGGCCCGATTCGTGTTCAGTTGGAAAATGGTACAGAAGAAATCGTCTATGTATCTGGCGGTGTTTTAGAAGTTCAACCTCATGTTGTAACGGTTCTTGCAGATACTGCAATCCGTGCAGACAATTTGGATGAAGCTGCAATTTTAGAAGCACGTAAACATGCTGAACAATTGCTAGCAAATCAAAAGAGTGATTTGGACTCAGCTGCTGCGTTGGCTGCCTTGGCAGAAACAGCTGCACAGCTTGAAACTATCCGTAAAATCAAAAATCGCGCTCTCTAAGTGTCGGTTTGAGATAAAAAAAGCCACCGTAAGGTGGCTTTTTTTATGATATAGATTTTAGGTTAAGAGTCAGTTTTTGAATCTGTTTTATCATCTCCAGCCATAACCATAGCCGCAAGCTTCACCATATCCATTTGAATAGTATTAAGCTGTTTTTCAATTTGGTCAAAATTGATTTGATCTAATTTTCCATTGAGTAATGGCATGCTTAAAGCTTGTTGATTGGCTTGTAATAAACTTTGGCGAATATTCTCAATTTCCTGACTTTTGATATCTAAGGTGAGAAGAGCATGGTTTAAGCCCTGCAATTGCTGCTTTAAAGTTGAGACCGTTGTTTTTAATTCACTTTGATCTTTATCTTGAATAGCTTGTTCAACATCAAGTTGAGTTTCTTTTAGCTGCTCGACATAGTCACCAGCTTTAATTTGTAAATTAGCGGCATCACGGACCATGTAAAAAATGTTGCCACTTTTTAGTTCAGTTTTGCTAGGTGTAGTATTCTCTTCTTTTTGTTCTATTGTTTGGTCCGATGTCTGTTCTGTTATCTCAGTATTTTCTTGGTCTGTAGTATGATCTCGTGCCTGATCACATCCAAGTAAAAGCATGCCTGAGGCAAAAATTACAAAAGGAAGAAATGCACCTTGTAAAACTTTTTTCATAACTACAAACAACATCAAATAAAGCAAATATCTACTATAGGCATAAAATATGGAGAAAGATTGTATTTTTGCAAACAAACAACACTTTGATGAGAGAATAAAAAAGAGCGTACAAAACGCTCTTTTTCACGTTTTTTAAAAACGTTATTTTGCTAACTCTGCTTCAACTGCTTTAACAATTTGTTCATCATCCGCAGGTAGATTTGGAGCAAAACGAGCCACTACTTCACCATTTTTATTAATTAAGAATTTTTCGAAGTTCCATAAAACTTCTGGAGCTGGATTAGTTGGAATACCTAAGCCTTCTAAACGTTCACGGAAAGGTCCTTCACCTGTACGTTCTGGTTGAGCTGCTGTCAAAGTTTCATAAAGTGGGTGCTTATCTGCACCTGCAACAGACACTTTAGAAAATAAAGGGAAGTGAACATCGTAATTTAAAGAACAGAATTGCTGAATTTCTTCATCTGAACCAGGTTCTTGTTCTTTAAAGTTGTTTGCAGGGAAACCTAAAATTTCCAGGCCTTGATCTTTTTTCGCTTGATAAAGCTTTTCTAAGCCTTCGTATTGTGGAGTTAAACCACATTTAGAAGCAGTATTTACGATAAGTAAAACCTTACCTTTATATTGTTCAAGGTCAACCGTTTCACCTGAAATGGCTTTTACTGGAATGTGATATACAGATTGTGTCATGAGTCTTTCCTAAAGATTGTAATTGATATCAAGTAACGCATTTGTTTTAACTGCTATTGAGGGGCAGTGCAATAATATTCGTGTTGAAAAAAGAAAAAGATTTTAAAAGTGAGAGGGAAGTTTAATTGTTTCTAATTTGAATAGGGGTTTGACCTGTATAGCGTTTAAAAAACTCAATAAAGCTTGAGCTGTGTTGATAACCTAAATTATATGCTAATCGTTTAATGGATGTCCCTTGCCGAATCTGTTGAATCGCATAAATAATTTTGGCCCGATTTCTCCATTCGGATAAAGAAAGTTGAAGCTCTTGTTGACTCAAACGTAATAAGTGGCGATCACTGACCGAGAAATTTTGGAGTAATTGCTGTAAAGAGTGATCAAAAAGCAATGGATCTGAGAGCTTTTCTAAAATAGGCAATAAAACAGGATGGCGTGTTTGGGGTAAATAATGTGAATAAGCTGGAGCTTGTTGTAATTGATCAAATAAAACTTGTAGCAGGTGTTCTAAATATTCAGGTTTTTTAGTTTGCTTTTGTTGTTCTAAGATTTGAAGTACCAATGTACGAAAAAAGGGTTGAATACTAAAGCAGCGACATATATCTCCTAAAATAGAACAAAGGCGGGGATGTAGACGAATACAGATGTAATGAATTTCATGGTCAATATCAGTGGATTGATGAACAGTTTGGGGAGGAATCCAAAGACCATAGCTAGGTGGTGATAGATATATTTGTTCTTCAACCTGCATTTCTAAAATTCCATTTAGGCTGAAATTAAAATCTCCCCAGAGAGAGGCATGAGGACGAACAATATCTTCTTTTTGATATAGAAATTCATGAACTTCTATTGCGTTCAATAAAGAAAATTGTTGGTCCTCATTGTTCATTTATGTACTCGAATTGATATTTTAATTTTCACAGGTTACTTTAGGGTTGTTTAAGCCTTTTGCTAAGGTAAATGTACTGACCAGTGCTAAAGCAACAAAGCTTAATACGCCATAAATTAAAGTATTTTCATTGAAATGATCAACCACATATCCTCCTAATAATGAACCTGTGGCAATCATGACCTGAAACATACCTACAAAAAGAGGCATACCTTTTTCAACTTCATTTGGCGCATGTATAAACATCCAGATATTTGCTGAAGTTGGGAAAGCACCAAATGCGAATCCCCATAAAGCCGTTAAGACAATAGCACCAAATTCATGAATGGCAAAAAGTGGGAATCCAAAAAATACAATTGCAAAACAAGCACTAACAAAAGCAAGTGTATATCGGACATTTAAATTACCGCTATAGCCAGCAAATGCATTTCCAAAAATACCTGCAATTCCATACAGCAATAATAATGAACTAATCGTTGTACCATTAAAGCCCGCAATATTTTTGAAGAAAGGAGCTAAATAGCTATATGCACAAAAATGAGCGAGGCCGATAAGTAGAACAATAAGCATGCCGCTACGTGCTTTAGGCGTGCGTAATAATGCTGGTAAGTCCCTCATATGGATTGGTGAGTCTGGAACAAGTTTAGGTAGAAAGATTAACTGTAAAATTAAGACAATTGAGCCAATTCCTGCCGTAATTCCAAAAGCACTACGCCAACCATAAAATTCACTTAACCATGTTCCAATAGGAACACCTAAAACTGTAGCAAACGTTACACCTGCCATTACAACAGCCGTTGCTTTTGCAATAGGAAGATGTGAGGGAGCTAACTTCCCACTCAAAGCAATTGCTGTCGCCCAGAATCCCCCAATTGAAATTCCTAGAATTAAGCGGCTGAGCAATAAAATATGAAAGTTTTCAGCAAAGGCAGTAATGGTATTGGCAATTACCATAATTGCTGTCAGTAAAATGAGTACATAACGTCGGTCAAGCTGTTTTACTGAAACAGGCAATAGGGGAGCGGCAATCGCTGCCATAATGCCGGGAACAGTAATAATCAGACCTGCTGTGCCCACAGAAATATTTAAATCTGTTGCAACACTATTTAAAACACCAACAGGTAAAAATTCACTTGTTACTAATGCAAATGCTGTAATAGCAACGGCCAAAATGGCAAACCAGCTTCCTTGAGAGGAGGTCGTGGGTCGCGCTTTAGAGGTAGAAGATTGGTCCATAGGAAACCCTTACTTGGCTAAATTTGGAGGAAACAAAGGCAATTTATTAATTAACTAACGATCATTATGAAAATAAAATAGTTGATAAAAAATCGAACGTCAATTAATTTAATAACGATTGTTATAAAAATAGATGTGATCTTTATGACAAATAGGCATGAAACAAACATAACCGTTGTAGAAGACACGCTGAAAAAGAAGCGTGGGCGTCCTAAATGCTTTGATGAACAACAAGTTTTACAAAAAGCAATGTTGCTCTTTTGGGAGCATGGCTATGAAGCAACGTCTATTAGTGATTTAACGCAGGCTTTGGAAATTACAGCCCCGAGCTTATACAGTGCCTTTGGCGACAAAGAAGGGCTCTTTTACAGAAGTGTTGATTACTATTTAGCTCATGAAGGATGTCCGATTGACACTATATTTGTGGAAGCGAAAACTGCAAAAATTGCTGTTGAGTTATATCTTTATGACATTGTTAAAAGGTTGGTTCAACCGAATAAGCCCGCAGGTTGTATGGTGGTCGTTGCTGCCATGAATTGCTCTGATGCAACTCAAGATGTACAGCAAAATCTATTAGATAAGCGCATAAAGACTAAAGAAAAATTATTAAAACGCCTTAAGCAAGGTGTAGAGCAGGGTGATTTACCAGCCAATGCTCCCTTGCAGGAAATGACTGATTTTTATACCACTGTCATTCAAGGGCTTACTATTCAAGCTAGAGATGGCGTGAGTAGCGAGCAATTGCATAAAGTTGTGGGACATGCGGTGAAGACTTGGGCATTATTCTAGGTTCTAAAAAAGATGATGTCCTAAGTTCAATATCAATGTCGGAAATTCGATATTTCAATTTATTAAGACATTCTTCAAAATAAAATCTCCTTTACAGATGGCATATTACTATGAGTCAGGTCATGAAATATCACAAATGGGCATTTATATTTCCCATTTTGGCAGTACTGATTTGGTCTTTAAACATTGTAGTTACCCGTTATGTTTCGGAGTATATCTCGCCTGTCAGTATCAGTTTTTACCGATGGTTAATCGCATTTATTATTTTAACCCCATTTATGCTGTTACCCGTTTGGAAGCAGCGACATCTAATAAAACCATACCTACCTAAGCTTGCAGTTTTAAGTGCATTTGGAATGGTGCTTTATCAAGGACTTGCTTATACAGCTGCGCACTATACGACCGCAACCAACATGGGTATTGTCAATGCGTTCATTCCCATTTTTACTATTTTTGTTTCTCTTGCCATTTTGAAAGATGTGCCTAATCGATATGCAGTTTTTGGCAGTATTTTATCTTTCGCAGGGTTGCTATATGTCATGTCTCAAGGAAATATTAGCCACTTATTAAGTTCTGGTGGACATCTTGGCGATGCATTAATGATTATTGCTGTATTCTTTTATGCATTTTATGGGGTATTTCTTAAGAAGTGGCAGTTGCCTCTCCCAATTATGACGAGCTTGTATGTTCAGATTGGTTTTTCTGTAGTGTTCCACCTTCCTTTAATTTTCTGGTTCGGACTAGATGCTTTAAATGCACAAAATGCTCCGAGTGCTATTTATGCAGGGGTATTTGCTTCACTCATTGCACCTTTAGTTTGGATGTTGGCTGTTCAGCAATTAGGTCCTAATAGAACAAGTATTTTCATGAACCTAGTTCCTGTGTTTACAGCAACTATTGCAAGCATCTGGTTGTCTGAGCAGTGGACCATTTATCACACCCTAGGTGGTGTAATAATTTTAATTGGTATTGTTATGGCTCAAAAGAAGGTGAGTCCTAAAAAGAGCCAACTCATACAAGAGCAAAACTAAAGCGACTAAAAAACTATGGCATATTTTGAAAAAAACTGATGAAAATATGCCATTTTCTTCTTAGTTAAAGTTTTTCTATATGATTTATAAATAGTTTATAAAAATAGGTTGAAATATAAATATTAAAAAAGCCGAATAAAAATATTAATATAATTTTAATTTTTAAGCGAAAAACCGTAAATTCCCTACACTTTTCATGCTTTTTTTAGAGAAATAATATATTTCTCTCATTTGATCACTTACCACATAATAGCGACCACTACGAAAGACACTGTTTTGTGCAAATTATCTTTCGTTGCAGAGATATCCAAACCCTCTGGATGCGGTATATACCCATCCTTTTTTATGCTCAGTTATCCCTATATAACTGAGCTTTTTTTTGTCTGAAATTAGGCGCGGATAATCTCTCCTGTGAGAGCATTAATAATTCTACTTGGCTGCTGACTTTGGCCTAAATCACCATTGAGATAGTTTAATTGTGAACCAAAGTATTGGCAGGCATCTTGTAGTGAATGAGCAGGTTCTTGTCCACTTGGATTAGCACTAGTCGAGACAATAAAACCATGAAAAGCATTGCATAATGCTACACATAAAGGATGCGTGGTCACTCGAACGGCAACAAGTGGATGTCCACCTTTAATCCATGAAGGAATATGTTCACCAGCAGGTAATAGCCAAGTTGTGGCTCTTTCCGAAGGTTGATGATTCGTCCAACAATCAATAATTTCATGTTGGGTTGTTTGAGGTAAAGAGGTCAATAGGTGTTCAACTTGACTAATATGACCTGCTAATAAAATGACCCCTTTTTCAATAGGTCTTTGTTTCAGCTCTAGAATTTTCTGAAAAGCTTTTTCATTAAAAGGGTCGCAACCTAGCCCCCAAACTGCCTCAGTCGGATACGCCAAGACTTGACCTTGATGTAAACTTTCGGCTGCTTCGGTAACTGAGGTGGTAATCATGGTAATACTCTTCCTTTCAATCAGACAGAATTGCTATTGTGCGCTCCAATACTAAGAGCGACAACGTAAATACAGCCCTGATTGTTGCATACATAAACCAAGTAGTTCTAGTTCCATGAGTGAAGAGGTGAGTTCTGCCACAGACTGAGAATGGTGTAAGACAAGCTGATCAATATTTTGTCCAACCCAGTCTAAAGACTGATAAAGGTTAATTAAATGCTCAGGAATTTCTGGGGCGCAAGCAACGACTACCTCCTCAGTTGAGTTTTGTTGTTGGCTTTGCCATTGGGTTGGAAGGGCAAGATCCTCAACAATCTGTTCAGGATGATCGACTAAAATGGCTCCCTCACGAATGAGCTGATGACAGCCCTGATGAAACTCACTATAAATATGGCCAGGAATAGCAAATACTGTTTTACCTTGCTCGGCAGCTTTGTTGGCAGTAATGAGAGAACCACTTTTTAAAGTCGCTTCTACCACTAACACACCTAAACTCAGACCACTAACAATTCGGTTCCTGCGAGGGAAATGCTGTTGTAAGGGCGGCGTACCTGGCAAAAACTCAGTAATGATGGCGCCGTTTTGAGCCAAGATCTGTTCTGCAAGTTTTTTATTTTGAGCAGGGTAGGTACTATCTAAACCTGTTCCCGTTACTGCAATAGTACGTTGATGTGCTGAAGCTCCTTGATGAGCAGCTTCGTCAATCCCATATGCTAAGCCACTACTTACATAAAATCCCTTTTCACTTAAGTAATAGGCAAAATCATAAGCAACCTGACGGCCATGCGGGCTTGGTTTTCGACTCCCCACAATAGCAATTTGTGGTTGCAACAAAGCTTGAGCTTGGCCTTTTCCAAAAATGATGGGTGGATGGTCTGTATACGGTAGTAATTGCGTAGGATAGCCAGAATCATCTGAGGTTAAAATAAAGTCCGTATGTTGCTGGATCTGCTGAATCAGTTTTTCAAATTGAGCTTGACCCTGAGCAGTTTGAAATTCATCTACACGTTTTAAATGATTAACATGTAATCCGAGATTGCGCCATTCGGACAACCCCGTAGGTTGGACCGCCTTTTCACAGCTACCAAAATAATCGACAATTTTTTTGAAACTAACTAAAGAGTGCTGCACCAAATACCACACTTTAAGCGTGTGGTAATGGTGTGAAGAAAGTTGAGTGAGCATTGTAAAGTGTATATCCAGCGTTAATCATCAAAACGAGGTGGCTGAATACTTGAACCTACTTTAATAGGTAAGTCACTTTCTAATACATAGGCGTAGCTAAGTTGATCAAAGGTTCTAAAAACCATCAGACTACCAATTTGCTGTCCAGGTAACTGTATTGGTTCTTTGGTCTTAGGGTCTCGAATGGTTTCACCTTGTTGATTGATATCAAAAACTTGCCCCACCTGAATCCCTTGTGCTGTACCACGGTCCAAAGTCACTACACTATTTTTTGCCGCTCTACCAATTGAACCCATTACACGAATAATTTTGCCGCCCTCTGTAACTTGTTTGGCATCTACTGGATAAAATAAAGTAGGTAAGGTTGCTTCTTCTTCAGGCATAACCCGATCACCACGACGTACTTCGGAATTGTAGCTATCAGTTAACTCAAGCGTTGTGATGTCCTTTTCAGAAGAGATAGCAATCCCTGATGCAACTTGTTGTAGTTCAAGACCTAGACTGTGCTTTTTACCTTTACTGTCTGTGAAATAGTAAGGTTCACCTTCACGGTAGACCGCATAACGTTGACCATCAATTAAACCTTGTCCACGCGCATAAATAGTTTGACCTTTTGCCGCAAGTACGCGCTGATCGGCAGTTCCCACTACATATGGGGTATGTTCAATTGCATCGGTTGGCAAAATTGTACTGTGTTCTAACCACTGTTTGATATGTTCAAGTGGAATAACAGGCACGTTGTCGTTGAGTGACTCCACACGAACTTGTGGTTGCAAGTTTGTCATTTGGCCTGTGTAGCGACGAATAATGCCAACACAACCATCTCCCTCATCTTTACCTATCAATGGTCGGCCAGCTAAACTGCATAACAGTAATCTGTCACCGGGATAAATCCAGTGTGGATTTTTGACATGCTGATTATTTGCCCAGATTTCTGGCCAGCGCCAAGGTTTACTCAGAAAATGGCCGGAAATATCCCATAGCGTATCTCCTCGTTTTACAACGTAGACATGTGGCGCATTACTTTTAAGAGAGGGTGGATTATGGTTCGGACTAGCAGCATGAACTTCTACTACTGTACCCATTGCAACCCCTGTAAAAAGTGCGAAAGCAAGTAAATGCTTTTTTATCCCCAAAGCATGAAATTCAACCATGCCGTTAAAAACCTTTTTCATTATGATAATTCCTAAAAATTATGCGTGCAGATGCGTTATAATAGGCGGCTAACACACAATTTTTCGATGAAGTATTTCCTTCATTTGGTTTTTCAATCAATGGCATAAGTGAGGACGTCAGTATGGCCTTATTACCTATTTTAAGTTTTCCTGATCCCCGTCTTCGTACCATTGCTAAGCCTGTTGAAGAAGTTACTGATGAAATTCGTCAACTTGCAGCAGATATGTTTGAAACCATGTATGCCGCACCTGGTATTGGTTTAGCAGCTTCACAGGTCGATCGTCATATTCAGCTTATCGTCATGGATTTGTCTGAATCTAAAGATGAACCTTTGGTTTTTATTAACCCCAAAATCACTCCACTGACTGAAGAGAAGCAGCAATACGAAGAAGGCTGCCTATCGGTGCCACAAATATACGACAAAGTTGATCGCTCGTCACGTGTGAAAATTGAGGCAATTAACCTTGAAGGTCAAGCATTTGAGATAGAAGCTGATGGACTTCTCGCTGTTTGTATCCAACATGAAATGGATCACTTAAATGGCAAATTATTTGTGGATTATTTGTCGCCACTTAAACGTCAGCGTGCTCGAGAAAAAGTCGAAAAAGTTGTTCGTCAACGTGAGCGTGAAAAAGTTGCAGTAAAACGTTAAAAATTTCTATTCTTGAAATATTAATATAGTGTGGATGTGATTTTTGGTTTTTCGTAGTGGTCTGTTGCTTGCATGTGCAGCAGTATTTTTACAGGTCGCGGTATTTCTACAGCCGCTATTACCGAAGCAATATCAAATTGCTCCGGTCTGTGAAACTATTACCCGTGCTTTGCTTAAACCTAAAGCACAGACGGAAGCTATGTCACATTCCATGCATATGCATCATGATCATCATGTTGAACAGGCTGTACAACATGACCATCATGATGCAAACCATCAGTGTCAATATTGTACTGTCTATGCCAATCTGGTTTTACCACCTGAATTCGGCGTAAAAGAAGTTTTAGTTCGCATACAAGTTCGCTTAGTCGCCTATCAACAAGCATTTCGACATGTTTATTTTGCGCTACAGCGACTTTTCCTACTCCCGCAAGGGCGTGCTCCACCTCTATTTGCATAAATAAGAACAGTTTTTTGTTGGGGTCTTCATTGACTTCAATATCACTTTATTTATGTTTTAGAGCGTATAAAAATGCCACATTCTAAATTTTTATTACAACCTTTATGGGTTGCGATGTTTGCTGTCTCTCATTCTGGTCTAGCTTTTGCTGATTTCCAAAAAAATGATGCCGATACAAAATCATTTCACTCATTGGCACCCATCGTTGTTACGGCACAGCAAGGCAATGATGCAAATGGTCTAATCGTACATGCAGACCCAAAGCAGCCCATTCAGCCTGTACCTGCTACAGATGGTGCAGACTACTTACAAAGTATTATGGGGTTTAACTCAATACAAAGCGGTGGAACAAATGGTGATGTAACATTCCGTGGTATGTTTGGTTCACGCATTAAAATTTTGACAGATGGAACTGAAAACTTAGGTGCCTGTCCAAACCGTATGGATGCACCGACCTCTTATATTTCGCCAGAAAGTTATGACCGTATTTCTGTGATTAAAGGTCCACAAACAGTTCAATATGCCAATACAGGTTCGGCCGCGACCGTACTTTTTGAACGTCAACCTGAAAAGCTCACCTCGGAAAAACCTTATCGTGGGCAAGCGAGTGTCTTGTTAGGTTCATATGGGCGTATTGACCATAATGTTGAAGCTGCAATTGGTGATGAGAAGAAATATATTCGTTTAAATGCAAACCGTTCAGAGTCGAATAGTTACCAAGATGGCGATGGTAATACTGTGCCGTCAGCATGGAAAAAGTGGAATGCTGATGTAGCGCTTGGTTTCACTCCAGATGAAAATACGTGGGTCGAACTCACTGGTGGAAAATCAGATGGTGAATCGCTTTATGCTGGACGTTCAATGGATGGTTCTCAGTTTGCGCGTGAAAGCTTAGGGCTTCGTTTTGAAAAGAAAAATATCACTGATGTGATCAAGAAAATCGAAGGGCAGGTGAACTACAGCTATAACGACCATATTATGGATAACTTTAGCTTACGCACACCGCCATTAGTTGAAATGAACCATGGTGGTATGACCATGTTGATGCCGAACGCGATGGCAATGCAAGTAACGCGCCGTACACTCAACTCACGTTTGGCCATGACTTCTGAATGGAATAAATGGAGCCTAATCACAGGTGTAGATTCTCAATTCAATAAACATGGCGGTAGCATGTCATCGCCAACCATGCCTTCTATGAATGTTCCATATCGTCAAGATATGCGTTTTCAGTCATATGGCGCTTTTGGTGAACTTGGTTACCAGTGGAATGATCTTAATAAACTGGTTACAGGTGTACGTTTAGATCGAGTCACAGTTGAAGATGAGCGTGCTGATTCCAAAGCGCAAGGCTTTAATACGAAACTTGAAAAGACTTTACCAAGCGCATTTGTCCGCTGGGAAAATCAACATCCTGAACATGATCTAAAAAGCTATATAGGTTTAGGTTATGTAGAGCGTATGCCTGATTATTGGGAGCTTTTCTCGCCTAAACATGGGAATGCTGGCTCAACCAATACTTTTAACGGGGTGAATCCTGAGAAAACACTGCAGTTGGATCTGGGCTTTCAGCAAAAACACGGTGCTTTAAATACATGGGCTTCTGCTTATGCGGGCTTAGTAGATGACTACATTTTAATGAGTTATCACCACCACCCAAGTATGGGAATGGATGGACATGATATGAGCCATGATATTACTGCGGGCGCTAAAAATGTCGATGCAACCATCGCAGGCGCGGAAGCGGGTATTGGATATCAATTTACTGACCATATTCAGGCAGATTTGAGTGCGATGTATGCATGGGGTAAAAACACCACAGATGACAAACCACTACCTCAAATTTCACCTTTAGAAGGTCGCTTAAATATCCGTTATGTAGCGGACAAATATAATTTAGGTCTGTTGTGGAGAGCGGTTGCCGAGCAAAACCGCGTGAGTCTACATCAAGGTAATATCGTGGGATATGACCTAAAACCAAGCAAAGGTTTTTCAACCCTTTCTTTAAACGGAAGCTACAACCTTCGTAAAGATATTGATGTCTCTGTTGGTATCGACAACGTATTAGATAAGGCCTACACCGAACACTTAAACAAAGCGGGAAGTGCAGGCTTTGGATTTGCAAGTGAAGAGCAGTTCAACAATATCGGAAGAAATTACTGGGTTCGTATGAGCATGAAGTTTTAATAAGCTGTAGCGAATGAAATGAACTGAAAAACTTAATTTAACGAGAGAAATGAAATGACAAATAAATTATCGCCTGAACAGTCTTGGTGGGGATGGAAGTTACTTATTGTGGCTTCTATCTTGAGTCTATTATTTATGATCATTTTTTATTTGGCGATCAATAATGAGCCTGACTACATGCCAAGTCAAAAAAATAAGCAGATGATGGAGTCGCCTGAGCAAATGAACCACGCTGAAATGCACATGAACAGTTCATCAGCTCAATAAGCTCCTTAATATTTGAAAATGGAAGTCTGGCTAAAGGGCTTCCATTTTTTTATTTTTAGGTTTTAAAAGTTATTGATGCATACTCGCTAAGGTTTTTGCCTTACCTTGATTTTGATAAAGCCTTAAGCCAAGCTTTTGTATGTTGCGGCCTGATTTGGATAAAAACTTTTCAACTTTGGGTGAAAGCTTCGCGCCGTTGTAAAGTAGTGAATTACGCACAATCAGATAATAAGCAAACCATGAGGCAGATTGTTTAGGCAATCCGAGCAATTGCATTCTTTTCTTACCAATAAAAAATTGGGTAAGTTCTAAGTGCTGTCGGTAAGCGAGCTTCTGCTGCAAAGAGCGTAAATGCAGATATTTTCTTTCAAACGGCTCTTTAGAGAGACTTAATCCTAATTCAATACTGCTGCTGTCCGATTGAGGGTGAGCAAATTGCATCCAGTAAAGTAACCGCCAGCCTTCTGTTTCAGATTGAATCAGCCATTTTTCATTAATACCCATCAACCAGCCAACATAACGCCAAAAATGTAAAAAACTCTTAGCTTCTTGTTTCGTTGGCCACACACCTAAAGCTCGAATACCGAGTAAAACCACGCTGCTAAAAGCCAAATTAGTCATTGCTAAATCAAACTGATTAAGAGGAGCGCCCCAAACTTCGCTATCCCAACGATTAGAGTTTTTCAATTGTCGGCGAACAAAGGCATGAATAAAGCGGACATAAATGGTTGACGTGAAACCTGCGCTTAAACGAGAAAGTCCCTGAGGTTCAGTAATATCAACCCACCATTTTGTGGTTTCTGCTAAACGAGTACCTGCCTGTTTCTTCAACGCACCCGTTAAAATTAGAGGTTGATTAAATCCCGGGTATAAATATCCCGCCATTAAAGATAAATCTCTAAGAATAAAACCATTATTTACTCCTAAACGATGAGTAAATTTAACAGCCTCATCAATTTGGTGCTGGTCTAACCATTCAGGCTTTTGTTCAATGTAATTAAAGAAATTTTCTAACTCACTAGGTATAGGCTCAGATAGGTCATCGCGACCTTTAAATAATACTTTCTCAAAAATCATGCGGTTATCTTTGGGATTTTTTATAACCCAATCAATCATCTTATCCATTTCAATATCCCCTTCACAAAGAGCACTCTGTAAGGACACATATTCCGTATAGTTTGGCTGTGCTGGATTTTCACAACAAATATTTAAAAACTGGGTAAAGAAGTTACTGTCTTGCATGTCATTAAAAGAAGCAAGTCGAGTTGGGCTAATCGTTTGCATATCGTTACTTATTTATTGAACTGAATAATAAATAGGCTAATATGAATAATTATTCGCATTCAATTCGCATTTAACGAATAAAAACTGATGAGAAAAGTCCCACAGCAACAGCGTTCAAAAATTATTGTTGACCATATTTTAGAGGCAACACAGCACTGTATTGCCCAGTATGGATTACTACATACGACGACACCTAAAATTGCAGAGAAATCTGGAGTAAGTGTGGGTTCGATTTACCAATACTTTGAGAATAAAGATCAAATCATAGAAGAACTATTACGTCGTAAAAGCGAACTATTAGGACATCAACTTAAAGAGCTGGTTATGCAGCAAGGAAATATTCCTTTAGACCTGCTCATCCCCTTGGCGATAGAACTAGGGTTTAATGCATTAAAAGCTGATCATGGATTTTTTATAGAAGTACTAAAACATTGGCATAACTATAGCCATTCGCAAGCTGCTCAGATTTTAGAAAAGCATTTTTTTGAAGTAGGGCTATATACATTTAGCAGAAATCCTCATCAGTGGGACTTCGAACAGGTGAAGCATAAATCCTTTGTAATTATTAATAGTACGCTTTTTACAATGATGCGATATGTGAGTCAGAATAATTTTCTTATATCAGAACAACAACTTAAGCGAGAATTGTCGAGCATGATACTGGCTTATTTAGGTCAAAAATAAATAATCAAAATAATTATTTATATAAAACAATAGGTTAAACTGGTTGTTGATTTAAAAGTGAACGCTCAAGTCATAAGTTTCTAATTTTCGCTTGCCAAGGTAGAATAATGCTCTATAATGCACATCCATCGGCGGTGATGCAGATAAG
>NZ_JADVKT010000008.1 GCF_016508255.1 Acinetobacter calcoaceticus
CTGTTCTCTGTTCTCTGTTCTCTGTTCTCTGTTCTCTGTTATTGATATTTATGTCTTAACTCATCTTTTTCTTGATCTGATAAAAATGCGATTTTAAGTCCATTTTCTTGAGCTGTATAAATTTGCTCAGGACTTAAACCTGCCAATGGGGCAGCAGTTAAATATTCATGTTGTATCTCAATACCTTCTACCGCCGGGTCATCTGTGTTGATAGTGGCAAGCACACCATGTTCTAAAAAAGTCTTTAATGGATGTTCTGCTAAAGAAGGCACTGTGTTGGTTTGAATGTTTGAGGTGAGACAAGACTCAATACCAATTTTATGTTTAGCTAAATAGTCTAAAAGTTTTAAATCTTGAACCGCTTTAACACCATGTCCAATTCGTTCAGCACCTAATTCTTCAATGGCTTGCCAAATACTTTCTGGACCTGCAGCTTCACCTGCATGCACAGTAATGTGCCAACCTGCATCACGTGCTTTTTTAAAGTGATCAATAAATAAATTGCCCGGAAAGCCAAGCTCATCTCCAGCGAGATCCAACGCTTTAATATCATTTTTATGGGCAAGCAGGGCATTTAATTCTTTTTCGCAAGCTTCTTGACCAAAAGTACGACTCATAATGCCGATTAAATTCGCTTTTACCCCGTAAGCTTGACTACCTTCTTTTACACCAGCAATAACTGCTTCAACCACACCTTCAAGTGGAAGTTGATGTGTCATTCCCATATAACCTGGTGAAAAACGCAGTTCTACATAATCTAAGCCTTGTTGTGCTGCATCTTGCATATTTTCAAAAGCAATGCGTTTGCAGGCATCTAAACTGGCTAATACTTTTACACCCCAATCGAGCTTCGATAAAAAACTTAATAAGTCAGGTTGGTTATCCATCACTTGTACGTGTGGGCGCAAAGTTTCAATATCGTAGGCAGGTAAATCTAAATGATATTGTTGCCCCAAGTCTAAAATGGTTTGAATGCGGATGTTGCCATCAAGGTGGCGGTGTATATCTGTAAGGGGAAGCGTTTTTATAATCATAAGTTTCTTCTTATCTGTCTGTATTGATTCATCATGCCTGTTTGAAGCTGCCGATAAAAGTTTGGATTTGCTATGTTTTTGTGAAAAGCATTGAGTTAAGTTTTTTGAACTTACTATATTTGTATAAGTTTTAATTTTGATGACATTGTTCTGGCCTAAGAAGATAACGCAGTCTGTGTAAGATACAAGCACTAAGATTTTTATTGTTTTTAATTTCGCTAAGCCAGTTTTTGTTGACTATTCAATAATGGATTGGCTGAAGAATGGTCATTGGTATTTTGCTTTTTAGTTGTAAATATGGGTAAAGGCTTGCTAAAGACTAAACTGATAAGGCGATTAATTTATCTGTAGAAATCTATTTCTAGCAAGTAAATGAAAAAGAAGAAATAGGAAGCGCTCAAATGAAATCGGTACTTTGTCATCAAGCAACATTACAAGTGGTGGACCAACCGAAATTAACCCCTGCAAAAGGGCAAGTGTTATTAGAGGTGGTTCGATGCGGGATTTGTGGTTCTGATTTACATATGCAGCATTATTGCGATCACATGCATGATTTAGCAGCACGTGTAGGGTTTCATGGTTTAGCCAAGTCGACAGATCCTTTTGTACTGGGACATGAGTTTTGTGGCAAGATTTTAGACTACGGTCCAAAGACACGCCATAAATTTAAAGCCGATACACTCGTTTGTGCAATGCCGCTTTTAAATATAGATCAGCATGGTTATTTGTCTACAGGGCTTTCACCAAATGCATCTGGTGGTTATGCCGAGCAAGTATTGGCTCAATCAAGCTTGATGTTTGAAGTACCTAACGGTCTAGATGCAGATAGTGCTGCCATGACTGAACCTATGGCGGTTGCATTGCATGCTGTTCGCCGTAGCCGTGTGAAAACTGGTGAACCTGCGATTGTAATTGGCTGCGGTCCTGTCGGGTTGGGTGTCATATTAATGCTTAAAGCGGCTGGAGTTAAAACTGTAGTTGCCAGTGACTTTTCACCAAACCGTCGTAAGCTTGCAGAGCAATGCGGTGCTGATATTGTGGTAGACCCTAAAGAAACATCACCATTTGCAAATTGGAAAGAGTTTGGTTTGCTTGGCAATGTATCTGATGCCATTAATATGGGTATGGGGCTGTTTGATAAGTTACAAGCGACACGCTTACCGTGGTGGCATGGATGGCGCATGATTGATAAGTTAGGTGCTCTGCCAAAACGCCCTGTTATTTTTGAATGTGTGGGTGTACCAGGTGTCTTACAGCAAATTATTGAAGGTGCACCTTTATTTTCCCGAATTGTTGGGGTGGGTGTCTGCATGCAAAGTGACAAAATAGAACCTGCACTTGCGATTAATAAAGAGCTAGAAATTCAGTTCGTGTTGGGCTATACACCGCTTGAGTTTAGAGATGCCTTACACATGATTGCTGAGGGTAAAGTGAATTGCTCTCCACTGATTACGGGCGTTGTTGGTTTAGAGGGCGTTACCAATGCATTTGAAGCATTACGTGACCCTGAGCAGCATGCCAAAATCTTGATTGACCCGAAACGTAGTGGTGCAGATATTCAATTGATGAGTCATTAATTCAAAGCCATTTATGCTCAACTAAAAAGGTTGTGATTTGATTAATCACAATCTTTTTTTTATGAGTAGAGATCGCAATATTTGGAAAAAAGCCGCTGGGCTAATTTGTATTGGTCTTTAGTTGTTCTAGTTCTTGATAAATCCACTCAACAAATTTTTGAATAGTCGGGGTTATATCTTGGCTCGAATGGATGAGATAGTACTTTCGGCTGCCTTTTAGTTTTTTGTTGGAAACAATCACCAGTTCTTTTTTTTGTAGTTCAGACTCAATCAACATTTGCGGAATTAAAGCCATTCCCATGTCATGGCTAGCAGCAACCGCAAGCATTGAAAATAACTCATGGCGCTGACCATCAAAGGGTTTAGGGTGCTGCATCTGATGAGTGAGAAACCATTCTTGCCAAATGCTAGGCCGAGTGGTTTGTTGAAGTAAGGGAATTTTCAGTAAATCCTCGCAGCTTAAATCATAGGTATTTTCATTAATCATGATGGCATCAGGAAAATACTTTTCGATTAGCTTTGGGGAGCAAACAGGTACTATTTCTTCATCCATTAAATAATGGGCTTGTATGCCGGGCCAGTGGTCAATTTGCTGCTGCGTCCCTGCAAAAATAGCAGCATCAAAAATATTGTCATTAAATAAAAAAGGTTTGGTGCTGGTTTCTAAATGAACCGTAATTTCGGGGTATTTTTGATTTAAAAGATGGAGCTTGGGTAACAACCAGCGTGTTGCAAAAGTAGGAACAACCCCTAATTTTAGTGTGCCGCCTAAACCTTTATGAGAAATCACATCGGCCGTACATTTCTCTAAACCTAACAAGTAAGGCTTAATACTTTTAAAATATTGTTGGCCAGCAATGGTCAGCTCGACGCCATGCCGAGTACGTATAAATAATTCGACGCCCAAGAAATCTTCTAACTGCTGAATTTGGCGAGACACCGCACTTTGGGTAATACATAACTCTTGTGCTGCATAGGTATAGCTTAGATGTTTTGCTGCACTTTCAAAGCAAATTAGACCCTGAATAGACGGGATGCTTCTTCGCATAAATAAAATCCTTTTATTTTTGTCATATTTCAAAACGACATATGATCTAAATGCAGATATCGAAGTTTAGTATAAAAATAAGCCATTTTTAATGAAATACAACGAATTAAATATCTAAATTTAATGTGACTTATTTTAAATATGCGTAAGTTGCATATCTGCATGAAGATTTAACGTTTGATTACTGCATTTTTCACGCATAGCATCGAGTTAAAGAAAGAAGATCAAATCAAGCAGAGGATGCGATGAATCACATGGTTACGACTAAAAAAGCAAAAGTTCAATTTAACTGGCAAGATCCATTTTTAATTGAGCAACAGCTTAGCCCAGATGAGCGCATGATTCGTGATGCAGCTCATGCCTATTGCCAAGAACGTTTGCAACCCCGAGTACTTGAACAATTTCGTCATGAAAAAACAGATCCTTCTATTTTTCGTGAAATGGGAGAGCTCGGCTTACTGGGTCCAACCATTCCAGAGCAATATGGCGGTGCGGGTTTGAACTATGTGAGTTATGGTTTGGTTGCGCGTGAAATTGAATATGTCGATTCGGGTTATCGTTCTATGGCGAGCGTGCAAAGCTCATTGGTGATGGTTCCAATTCATGAATTTGGTACTGAAGAGCAAAAGCAGAAGTATTTACCGAAACTGGCAACTGGTGAATACATTGGTTGTTTCGGTTTGACCGAACCTGACCATGGCTCAGACCCGGGCAGTATGATTACCCGAGCTAAAAAAGTTGACGGTGGTTACCGTTTAAGTGGCGCTAAAATGTGGATTACCAACAGTCCAATTGCCGATGTATTTGTCGTCTGGGCAAAAGAAGTTTCTGCTGAAGGTAATGTCGGAGAGATTCGAGGCTTTATTTTAGAAAAAGGCTGGGAAGGTTTATCTGCACCAGCAATTCATGGCAAGGTCGGTTTACGTGCATCGATTACGGGTGAAATTGTGATGGATAACGTTTTTGTACCTGAAGAAAATGCCTTCCCTGAAATTCGAGGATTACGTGGTCCATTTACCTGTCTCAACAGTGCTCGTTATGGCATTGCATGGGGTGCAATGGGAGCTGCCGAGTTCTGTTGGCATACAGCACATCGATACACCATGGACCGTAAACAATTTGGCCGTCCGTTAGCTGCAAATCAATTGATTCAAAAGAAACTGGCTGATATGCAAACTGAAATTGCATTAGGTTTGCAAGTGGCTTTACGTTTTGGTCGTATGAAAGATGAAGGCATTGCCTCTGTTGAAGGTACATCCTTAATTAAGCGGAACAACTGTGGAAAGGCGCTTGATATTGCTCGCATGGCACGTGACATGATGGGTGGAAACGGTATTAGTGATGAGTTTGGTGTGGCACGTCATTTGGTTAACCTTGAAGTCGTGAATACCTATGAAGGTACACATGACGTTCATGCCTTAATTTTAGGTCGTGCGCAAACAGGTATCGCAGCATTTAGTAACTAATTCAATTTTTAAAAAATATAGGTGTTCTTTCGGGAGCACCTTTAGGGATTTCTACGCAAAAATTTATGAAAATGAAAGGATTCATCGTAAAGATGCTCATGTAAAGCTGCATCTCTGTGTACTTAAATTTGAATATAGCATTTTGAAAAATATAAAAATTAAGTCATACAGAAAACATAAGTAGGCTGTCGATGACTCATTTGGGAAAATGAGGAACTAAAGATGAACAATGACGTTCAAGTAATATCGAAAGAGTTAAGATCTACATTTCCAAGTAACCTTGGAACATATGAAAAGATTGGCCCTAATACATGGAAGTGGGCGTTGTTATTTGCCTATTTTGCGATGGTGGTCGATGGCATTGATATTATGCTGCTGTCGTATAGCTTGACCAGTTTAAAAGCAGAGTTTGGTTTAAGTACTTTTCAAGCTGGGGCATTAGGCAGTGCTTCTTTGGCAGGCATGGGGATTGGCGGCATTTTGGGTGGTTGGGCATGTGACAAGTTCGGTCGTGTACGAACCATTGCCAACTCGGTGACCTTCTTTTCGGTAGCGACTTGTTTATTGGGCTTTACGCAAAGCTTCGAGCAATTTATGGCCTTACGCTTTATTGGTGCTTTGGGTATTGGAGCACTCTATATGGCCTGTAATACTTTAATGGCTGAATATGTGCCAACCACTTACCGTACAACAGTATTGGGCACGTTACAGACTGGTCAGACCGTAGGTTATATTGCCGCGACGCTATTAGCAGGGGCGATTATTCCAGATCATGGCTGGCGTATTTTATTCTTCCTGACCGTAGTGCCCGCTTTTGTAAATATTTTTCTACAACGATTTGTGCCGGAGCCAAAATCTTGGCAGCTCACCAGAATTGAAAGCTTACAAGGCAATAGACAGCCAAAAGAAATAGCCGTGGCTGAAAAGCCTAAAAGTGGCAGTATCTACAAACAAATCTTTAATAACTTTAAGCACCGCAAGATGTTTTTGTTGTGGATGACTACAGCATTCTTCTTGCAGTTTGGTTACTACGGCATTAACAACTGGATGCCAAGTTATTTAGAAACAGAAGTACATATGAACTTTAAAAACTTAACCAGTTATATGGTGGGTTCATATACTGCAATGATTTTAGGTAAAATTTTAGCGGGTTATCTTGCAGACAAATTTAACCGCCGTGCTGTTTTTGTATTTGGTACAATTGCCAGCGCCGTGTTTTTACCCATCATTATTTTCTTTAATACCCCTGACAATATTTTGTATTTATTAATCACTTTTGGCTTCCTATATGGCATTCCATATGGTGTGAACGCGACTTATATGGCTGAGAGCTTTTCAACTGATGTGCGAGGAACAGCTATTGGTGGTGCCTATAACATAGGTCGTGTTGGGGCAGCGATTGCGCCAGCAACCATTGGTTTCTTGGCATCGGGCGGTACGTTTGCCATGGCCTTTATTGTGATGGGTGCTGCGTATTTTGTTGCAGGTGTATTGCCGGGTTTATTTATTAAAGATCGTCAGTACGATCCGCAAAAACAATCATAAACAATGATAGGGAGGTGCAATGAGCACCTTCTAAAAGATAAGGGTATCGTTATGGGTGCATTACAAGGAATTCGAGTTTTAGATTTAAGTCGTGTACTTGCAGGGCCATGGTGCGGGCAAATCTTGGCAGATCTTGGCGCGGAAGTCATTAAAATTGAACGTCCTCGAGTAGGTGATGACACCCGTATGTGGGGACCACCGTGGATGCCCGATCAAGATGGAAACATGACATGTGAATCTGGCTACTTTCAGTGTACCAACCGCAATAAATATTCTGTTGCGGTCGATATTACGACGCCAGAAGGTCAGGCCTTAATTTATGAAATTGCCAAAACTGCCGACGTGGTGATTGAAAATTATAAGACAGGGTCTTTGGCTAAGTATGGTTTGGATTACGCCTCTTTAAGTGAGTTAAACCCGAACATTGTGTATTGCTCGATTACTGGGTTTGGGCAAGATGGCCCACGTGCAGAAGAACCCGGTTATGATTTTATTATTCAAGGTATGTCTGGCTTAATGAGTATTACCGGTGAGCCTGATGATGTGGCAGGTGGGGGTGCACAAAAGGTTGGTGTGGCTGTTGTAGACATTCAAACTGGTTTGTATTCAACCATTGCGATTCAGGCGGCCTTGATTGCACGCTCGCATACGGGACGTGGACAATATATTGATATGTCTTTACTTGATGTGCAGGTCGCAGCACTGGCAAATCAGGGAATGAACTATTTAGCCTCAGGGAAGGCCCCACAACGTATGGGTAATCAACACCCGAGTATTGTGCCGTATCAAACTTTTAAGGCCAAAGATAAAGAATTTATTATTGCTTGCGGTAACGATAAACAATTTAAAGATTTGTGTGTTGCAATTGGTTATCCAGAGTTACTCGAAAATGAAAAGTTTGTGCGTAATCAAGACCGTGTAAAGTATCGAGATGAACTGATTCCTTTATTGTCGGAGCATTTTTTGCAGAAAACTGCTAAAGAATGGGTTGAGATGATTCATGCTTTAAAAGTACCAGTGGGCGTCATCAACTCAATTGAAGATGCGTTGGCTGAACCACAAATTGTACATCGTAATTTGGTGGTGAATATTCCTCATCATTTAAATGAAAACTTCCAAACCATTGGTTCACCCATCAAGTTGTCTGATACCCCTGTTGAATACCATCACGCACCGCCAGAGTTAGGTGAACATACCGCTCAAATCCTATCAAGATTTAAAACAGCAGAAGAGCTTGCTACGTTAAAAGAGAAAGGCATTATTGATGGAAAAATTGCTTAGGGCATTGCCGTTTTTAATATGATTCAATTTAAATCGAAACTGTGATTTGCAATAAATCACAGTTTCTTTATTTGAAAATATAAGTCTTAATATTTAAAAATGAGCGGTAGCTCTGGTCTAAAATCATGAACTATTCCTTGAGGCTCATGATCAAAACTAATTTCCATTAAATGCTCCGTTCCATCAGTCACTTCAAAATGATCGAGTGTATTGAACAGTAATGAAGTAGGGTGCTGCTTCAGGTTTGGAATAGAAACTTTAATTGCGGTGATTTCTGATAAATCTTTGCTATGCACAAGCGGTTGTTGTTTTTCTTTCGCAGCAAGGTCTGGTCGTGAAGCAAATGAGAGGAAGAACCACATTGGCTCAGATACAACAGAATCTTTGGCAACATTTACTTCTAAGCTGGCAGGTAAATAGCTTGGCTTGTAAACCCAATTAGGAAATTTTGCACCGTTATCATCTTTATTTTTAGGGCGAAAACAAATACCAAAAGGGGACGCGATATTATTTTGAGTATTTAGTCGCTCAAAAAGCAGAGTCGGTTTTGTGAGATCACTTGAAGCTTCTTCTGGATTATTTAAAAAAATTAATTCGATAAAGCTATTTTTAAAGAAAAAGCGTCTGTTTTCGGTACCTTGACCCGGGTGCTTGTTGGATGAACCTTCTGTTAGACCGAATTTTTTTAAAGTTTCAGCTTCTGGAGCGCCTGATTGTACACAAATAAAAATATGGTCCACTTCCATTTTAAGTTCTCATGCTAATGTTGATGAATATTAAATAATTGATTAATAGAATTTTTCATGTTTGCCGCAAGTGTTTCATCGAAACCATCGACTAAAAAGCGGCTAATTAGCCCTTCAATCACCGTATAGATCAGCTCAGATAAAGCTTCACCATTCGGTATATTGCAGTTTTGTGCAATCAATACTTTAATCCATTGTTTATGGGCTTTAGAAATAGAAATAATGTCTTGATCATCTTGGTTAGATTCAGCGACTGCTCTTACAAATAAACAGCCTTTAAAAAAATCTTGCCTAAACCAATTGGTGTGCCAATCCAGAATTTTATTGATGGCTTCTAACCCTGTTGAATCTCCCACACAACCTAAAAGGCTTTGCTTAAACCGTTCATCACGAGCGATCAGCACCGACTTAACTAGTTGATTTTTATTTTTGTAGTAGGTGTACATGGTGGTTTTAGAGCAGCCAGATTCATCGCGAATTAGGTCAACACCCACCCCGACAAAACTATTTTCATTAAATAACTTTTCGGCTGTATCTAATATTTTTAAGGCAGATTTTGACATAAAACTTTTCCAAAAAATAAAATAGTACAGATCTGTACTATTTTTAATTTTATCTATATGCTTTTTAAAAAGCAACTTCTGTTTAAGGAATAAAAATCATGTTCTCGATATTCTATGGCAAAGAAAAACTGGCCCCATCGCCCAATAAAATTGATATTTTACGAAGCCTTATTGGAGGCACGATCAGCATTTTTATACTTTTGTGGTTGAGTAAGCTCACCCACAATATATTTATCATGGCGCCGTTTGGTGCCACCTGTGTATTGCTCTATACCGTGTCGCAATCACCTTTGGCACAGCCAAGAAATATTATATTTGGGCATCTTATTTCGGCTTTTGTAGGTTTGTTTTTTCTAAAATTTGTGGGTGTTTCGATTTTTACAATTGCATTTTCAGTGGGCTGCGCCATTGCGCTCATGCAAATTTTTAAGTGTATTCATCCACCTGCTGGAGCCAATCCACTGGTTATTTTACTGACCGCGAACACCATACATTACGAGTGGAGTTTTTTGATTTTTCCTGTTTTGGTCGGCGCAGTGTCTTTAGTTTTGGTGGCGATGCTGATTAATAATATTAAAGCAAATACAAAGTGGCCGATGTATGGTTTAGGAATTTTAAATAGTAAAAAAGTAGGTAAGGGATGAAGTGTTTCAAGATTAAAAATAATAAAAGTATTCACTACGCAGGTAGTGAATACTTTTGAGTGAACTTACGACTTCTTGGAAATACGTTCTTCGATGGCAAATTTGAGTAAAGAAGCACTACGGTAAAAACCATGTGCGAACTTTCCAAAAGGCATGGTAATAAAGAACGTCATGACTGTAGCTAAATGGAAAATCAGTAAAAGTGCCATGTATGGAGTATTGCGAAATGCCATGAGGGCTAACCCTGAAGCACTGACTAAAATTAAAAGGAAAATAAAGCCTCGATCTACAGGTTTTTGCTCGCGGTCACCATGTAATGGATGGCGTTTAAGATTTAAATAGAGCAAGCCAGATGGCCCGATGACTAAGCCAAGTCCACCCAAAGTACCCAAAATAACAGGCAAGCTAAAGATAGGGTAAGGCGCATGTAGGTCAAGGAAATAGTGATATAAAGTCGCTACGCCTGTGGCTACAAAGCAAAGCATGAAGCCATAAAACGTCAGATGATGAAACACACGGCGGATTTGTGTGTAACGGTCATCTTGTTCATTACAGCCTTTGCCATGTCCACCGTCTAAATATTTAAGCGTTAATACATTTTGAGAGGCTTGTATAAGGTCTGGTTTCTCAACTTTGCCGTGAATAACTTTAGACGTCTGTCGCCAGAATTTACTAATTCCAATGCCGAGCAGAACAATCGCAACTGTAAAGGTCGCTCCAAACAGTAGCGCTAAAAAGTTATGCGGGAAAATCGCATAGAAATTACCTTGATAGCCTGCAAACAGGTCGGTGCCTTTGTACCACACCACAGCTAACATGCATAAAAAGAAAATAGCTGATAATGCTGAGACAAAAGGAATGCCCACCGATTTATAAAGTCTGCCTAGTGGTTGAGGTGTCGCAAACTCTTGGTAAGTTTCCAAACGTACTTGCGCCATGGCTTTTGGAATGTTTACACCAAACTCATGTGGCGGGGCATATTGGCAAGCGTGTAGACAAGCACCACAGTTATGGCACAGGTTTGCGAGGTAATGAATATCGGCTTGATTAAATTCAAGGCGCTTAGTCATCGCCGCAAATACAGCACAAAACGACTCACAGTAACGACAAGCATTACAAATCTGTAAGGCTCTTTGAACTTCTTGCTCATGATCAGAGAGTTGAACAACTGGAATCAGGGCTTTAGTACTAGCATTCATGTTCAACTCCTTGTGAAACTGCATAGTGGGCTGCATTTTTTCCGGCAATGCGTCCAAAGGTTGTTCCAATCGACATGCCAACGCCCGCGGTATAACCCTGACCGAGTACGTTACCTGCCATCATTTCACCTGCCACAAACAAGTTGCGGCTGGCTTTATTGTTAAAACGTACAGCAGCATCGTCTTCGACTTTTAAACCTAAATAGGTAAAGGTAATGCCGGGTTTAAGGGCGTAGGCATAGAAGGGTGGCTGATCGAGAGGAACAGCCCAGTGGGTCTTATTGGGAACAATATTTTCGGTAGTGCAGTCATCTAAAACGGTATGGTTAAAGGTGCCTTGCACACAGGCTTGGTTAAATTCTTCTACCGTGTGACATAAGTTTTTTGCATCTAATCCGATTTTTTCGGCTAACTCTTGAATGCTATTTGCTTTTACACCCGCAAACACAGGCGGCATAAAGCGACCAATGGCTTTTGAATCAATAATGGAATAGGCAATTTGCTGCGGTTGCTTGGCAACAAGACGGCCCCAAATCGCATAGCGTTTTGGCCAGAAGTCTTCGCCTTCATCGTAAAAACGCTCGGCTTTATTATTGACCACAATCCCTAGTGAAACGCAGTCAATACGGGTGCAGATACCGCCGTCATATAGCGGTGCTCGTGCATCTACAGCGACGCAATGAGATTGTGATGGGTCACCAATAATATCGGCGCCTTGATCTATCATAAATTTGAGTAAGTTACCTTGATTAAAGCGGGTTCCGCGAATAATGAAATTATCGGCAGGCCATTCGCCGTTTTCATTTTGTCCCCATGCTTCTCTTAACCATTCCAAATTTGATTCAAAACCACCTGCGGCCAATACACAGCTTTTTGCTTTAAACACACGACCATCTTCTGCAATTGCGGCTTCAAAATGTCCTTGGTTTAACTTTAGATTTTTAATTTTTGTGTTATATAAAATCTCAATACCAAGTTCTTGTGCACTACGGTAGTACGCATTAATGAGGGCTTTACCGCCACCCATAAAAAAGGCATTGGTACGTGCAACATGCAAAGCACCCGATAGTGGCGGCTGAAAATTCACACCATGTTTACGCATCCAGTCGCGGCAGGTCGCCGTGCTACGAATCACCAGACGAGCTAAGTGTTCATTGGTTTTTCCGGCGGTCACTTTAAGTAGGTCTTGCCAATATTCTTCTTCGGGATAGGCATCGACTAATACATCTTGAGGAGCATCATGCATGCAGCGAAGGTTACGAGTGTGTTGTGAGTTACCACCACGCCATTCTTTAGGTGCTGCTTCTATTACTAGCACAGACGCGCCACTTTCTTTTGCCGTGAGCGCGGCACACAGTGCGGCATTCCCACCACCAATTACAATCACATCATGCATGGATTTCTCCCTTTCTCAGCTCGGGCTAATGTAGCTTTAAAAGAGAGGGTGTAGTGAGAGGCTGGGTTTGAATGGGTGTTTAGTAAAAATAAACACTAAGCGCTTAAGTGTTTATGAGTTCCGCACCGGGCCAGCGCTTTTCATTAATTAAGTTAGCCACACAAGCACGAATCACTACTTTGGTGGCTAAAGTAGCAGGTGAGAGCTCTTCTTCAGACAAACTAATTAAATAGTTAATACGCTCAATGGCAGGTTCTACAACGCGCAGTAAACATAAGTCTTGCCGAGAGTTTAATGCTGCACCCGCAGGTTGGATGGTTGCCATTTCAAGTTGGCTAATGCTTTCCATTAGCAAATGTAGCCCATCAATTTCATAGGCCACTTTAAGCTGATGAATTTTTTGTTCGAGCAACAAACGCAGCCCATGTCGTTGGCTCGGTAAAATCAGTGGAAGTTCTTTTAGTTGTGGATGGGTAATGGTTTGAGTGTCGATACAGCTTTCAAGGTGGTACTGGCTCAGCACTTCTTTAGGCGAAATTAAAAACATCTGTTCTTTGACTAAAGGCTGTATCGCCCATTGTGGGTCGACATCATCACTAAAGATGATTGCAACATCGAGCTGTCTTGCATTAACCAAGGCTTTGAGATCACCAGATAAGCCTTCAATTAAACGTACTTTAATGTCGGGATAACGGTTTCTCATGAGTTTTAAAAAGTGCGTGCCAATAACCGCTGCAACACTCGGCGAAAAACCGACGGTAACATGTCCACTTAAACGTGAAGAATGAGCAGAATCTACGGCATGATCTAGATGCCTAAGCGCCAGTTGAACCTGTTGAAAAAAAGCTAAACCCGCAGGGGTGGGAACCGTGCCAAGGGCGGTGCGCTGTAAAAGGCGAATGGAAAGTTCGCTTTCTAATTTTGAGATTTGCTGACTTAATGCAGAAGTTCCAATATCGAGATTTTTTGCAGCTTTACCTAAGCTTCCCGACTCGATCACCGCAATAAAATACTTTAATTGTTTGAGTTCCACGGCAAATACTACATTGTCCTTTGTTAATTATTCTACACTGGTTTATCTCTATAGATTTTGTTCTGTTGTGCTGCGTAAACTGCCCAAAGAGTAAAGGCAACATCACCTCAAGACGTTGCCTTTTAGAGCTTTTATTGTTTAACCTGCTCAAGACCCTGTTCTTCAATAATCTGTGTCGCTTGCGGTGATTTCACAAACTGAATGAGCTCTTTTGCGACTTTTTCATGTTCAGAGTTTTTACCAATGCCCGCTGCAAACACCGTAACTTTTTGATAAGGCGCTGGAATTGGACCGACCAAATCAACTTGACCATATTGGCCAGTAAAAGGTTTGATTTCACTAATTTGCTGGAACCCAATATCAAATTGTCCTTCAGCAATACGTTTTGCAACGCGGTCACCTACCACTTTTTCTGCTTTACCAGAAATCACTTTGTACTCGACAGGCGGAAAGCTTGGGAAAACATCTTTTTCAAGATGCGTACCGCTTGCACTTGCTGAATAGCCGATGTGTTTTGCATTTAATAAAACTTTTTCGAATTTTGCCGCAGAGCTAATATCTGGTTTTGGCGCACCTTTTGGAACTGCCATCCCAATGCTTGAATTGACTAAAGCACGTTGTGAGTTTGGCTCTACATAACCTTTATCTGCGAGCTTATTCAGTTCAGGCGCGGCTAACACCACCAAATCAAAATGTTCACCACGATCAAGGCGGTTTGGGATTGCAGTTGGCGATGCGCCCATTGATGAACCAGAGGATAGATGAACCGTATGACCAGTTTGTTTTTCAAATATAGGAATCAGTTTTTCCATAGATGAATAAAAACCACCAGAGCTAATCACTTCGAGCGTATCAGCATTAGCAAGGGTTGAACCTAAGCCAGCACCAGCTAGGCAAATGGTCATGAAGATAGGGGACTTTTTCATAGTATCTCACTTTTTAATGACAGGAGAGCACAGCACGGCTGCAACATGCGCCGTACTGTTCATTAAAATTTCAGGTTAAGGAGTTCGTTGTTTTAAGCGCTAACCTTTGCAGGTTCCGCAATTGGGTCAGTTTTTTTCTGGTTTGAACCACGACATAAATACAGGCTTGAGATGAGACTACATACCGCAGCTAACATGAGCCAGAAAGCTGGAGTACTTGCGTTACCTGTGTTTTCCACAAGGTACGTACAAGCCATTGGAGTCATACCACCAAAAATAGCGGCTGCAAGGCTAAACGCTAAAGAGAAACCGACTGTACGTACACGTTTCGGCATAACCTCTGCAAGCGTTGCGACCATGGTGCCGTTGTACATACCAAAGAAGAACGAGAAGTAAGCAAGCGTAATAATCAGATTTGTGAAACTAATGTTACTTACCAACCAGCTTAAAACCGGATATGTCGTAAAAATGGCAAGTGTCGTAATGCCAACTAAAACTGGACGACGACCAATTTTGTCAGATAGTAAGCCGCCCATTGGTAACCAGAAGAAATTCGAAAAACCAACAAACACAGTCGCTAAAAGGCTATCGGTTACCGACATTTCTAAAGTACGTTTTGCATACACCGTGGTGTAAACCGTAATGAAGTAAAACGTTGTTGTGGTCATGGCACTCATCATCATGCCCGCAAGTACAATGCGCCAATTGCTCGCCAGTATGCTGAAAATTTCTTTGGTTGATGGATGAGTTTTTTGTGCTTTAAAAGCTTCAGTTTCCTCTAAAGTACGACGGAACCAGAAAATTAATGGAATAATCAAACAACCAATTAAGAACGGAATACGCCAGCCCCATTCACTTACTTGTGCATGAGTTAAGATGGTGTTGAGCCAGTAGCCAAGTAGTGCTGCAAACACAACCGCAATTTGTTGGCTGCCAGACTGCCAGCTTGTGATAAATCCACGGTTTTTATCGGTTGCAATCTCTGCGAGATAAACCGATACACCGCCAGTTTCAACACCTGCCGAGAAGCCTTGTAGTAGACGTCCAATCACCACCAAAATTGGGGCCATAATACCAATAGTGTCATAACCCGGTACAAAGGTGATTAAGATGGTACCAATAGCCATAAGGCTTAAAGTCACAATCAAACCTTTACGACGACCAATTCTGTCGACATAGGCACCTAAGAAAATAGCGCCGAGAGGACGCATAAGAAAACCCGCAGCAAATACGGTAAATGTCATCATTAAAGAGACATATTCATTTTCAGAGTGGAAAAATTTTGCTGCGATATAAGTGGCATAGAAACCAAAAAGAAAAAAATCGTACTGTTCTAAAAAGTTGCCACTCGTTACATTTAATATTTTTTTAAAAGTAGCCCTACGGTTATTCACGACATCCATTGGAGACCTCCTTGGTCTGACAAAATGGAAACATTCACGATCTTTAATATTGGACTTCAGCCGATTCATTCACTAAACCCACATAAAAAATAGGTTAGAGATGAGATTTAATGAGGTCCTTCGTAGAAAATGTGATGCCTTGTTTCCAGTTCAAACTACACGTCTATATTTCGATAAACATAAATTCACTTATCATTCGATAGAAAATGTAATCTTAAAAAGCAGGAGGGAGTGAGAGGGCAAAATTAATTAGGTCTTTAATAAAACTAATGACCCTTTATAAAATAATTTCAGAACACGGCCAGATTTGATTTTGGATGAGCTCTTTTACGCAAGCCTTAATTGCTGACTTTGCAGCGAGTGCAGCAGGCGATAACTCTTCTTCGGCAAGGCTCACCAAGTAATTGATTCGCTCAACTTCAGGGTCGATTAATTTTAGTAATTGAAGTTGATGTTTGTATTCTTGTAGACAAGCACTTCCGGGGCGAACACTGGCAAGGTCAAGGTGAATAAGACTGTCCATGAGCAAGTGTAGGCCATCAATTTCATAGACGACATTAAGCTGTCCAATCTTGTGCTCAAGCAGTTTTCTTAAACTATGGCGCTGGCGTGGCAGCACTAAAGGAATGTCACCGATTTGTTGGGACTGAATAATCCCACTTTTGATACAGTCGGCAAGACCATATTTTTCGAGCACTTCTTTGCGTGCCATTAAATACATTTGTTCGCGTACTAAGGGTTGTATTGACCACTGTTTATCAATTTCATTGGTAAAAATAATGGCAATATCAAGCTGACGCGAATTAATTGACTGAATAAGGTTGCCCGAAAGCGTCTCGACAATTTCGAGGCGAATGTCTGGGTAGCGCTCAGACATTAATTTCATTAAAGGGATGCCAATTAAAGCCGTAATGGTTGGTGGAAAACCAAGACTCACATGGCCTGAGAGTCGTGCAGAATGTGCGGCATCTACTGCAAAATTAATTTGACGCAAAATCAGTTGAGAGTGTTTTAAAAAGGCAAGACCTGCTGGGGTCGGAGTCACACCAAAAGCATTACGCTGTAATAGGCGAATGCTTAACTCTTGTTCTAGCTTACTAATTTGTTGACTGATTGCCGAAGCGCCAACATCGAGTTTTTGAGCGGCTTTACCAATGCTGCCTGCTTCAACCACCGTCAAAAAATACTTTATTTGTTTGATTTCCATAATAAATGTATTCGCTCATCATCCTTGATTTATAGAAATATGAAGGATTTGAAAATCTATCATGCACTTTAATATTAGCAGCAATACATAAAAAAGCTCTTAAAAATTAAGTGACCCTACTGAAACTTGGTGAAAAGCAGAATCACACCCAATACACATAAAATAGAACCGATCACCTTATTAATTTTGACTTGTTTGGCTAACATTTTCTGTCTCAATAGCATTGATGAGAAAAGCACAGCCACCAGTGAAAACCATACGAAATGGGCAAAAGACATAAAAAAGCCATAAGCCAAAAGAATGGTTTTAGGCGTGGTTAAACTCACAATTTGCGTATAAGTGCTAATTACAAATAGCGTGGTTTTAGGGTTTAAAGCATTGGTAAAAAAGCCATATTTTATCGCTTGAAAAGTACCTATAGAAGTTAAGGCAGTAGAGTCTAAAACTGGTTTTTGCGTAAAGGTTTTATAGCCAATATAGATCAGGTAAAGCGCGCCAATATACTTAACAATATTCAAAATTTGCGGCGTATAGGCCATGACGAAGGCAACGGCAATTAATGTGTAGGTCACATGTACCAACACGCCAAGCGATATTCCGAGTGAAGTGAATACACCTATTTTTCTACCGTACAGATAACTATTTTTCGTGACGATCGCAAAGTCAGCGCCGGGGCTTACTACTGCCAAAATCGTAATTAAAATAACTGCAATGAACTCTGCCATTATCTTGTGGCCTCACTGAAAACGAGAGAATCTATCTGTACTTTTTGGAATGTATGTAAGAGGGTGAATCTGTTCCCCAAAGCAGCTATGCTTTTCGTGAGAAATGTCAGAGCTTCAGGTTTTCGAAGATAGATATCGATATTCAATATGTTTTTCATCATCTAAAATGGGGTTTAATAAAGATGATTTTTATTTTGAACAGAAACTTAGAAATAAAAATCGATAAAAACGACTACACATCTATGAGTTTTTGGAATGATTGAAAGAATATCGCTGAATTCATTAAAATTTTTCTATTTTGTGGCGAAGTATGGCAGCGTCACTTTAGCTGCAAAGAAATTGTTTGTGACGCAAAGCGCCGTTAGTAAACAGATTTATAATTTAGAAGAAGCTTTAAATACCACTTTGTTTGACCGTAAAAATAAAACACTGGTGATGACCGAGCAGGGTGAAATCTTATTGAGTTGTTGCCAGCAGGTGTTTGGTCAACTTGATGAATGTTTAATACAACTCAGCCAGCCTAAGATTTACAGCAAACAATTGATCTTGTCGTGTGAACCAACCCTTTCCATGAAATGGCTCATACCGCGCTTATCAAAATTTAAAAAGCTTGGTCACAATTTTGAGGTTGTGCTACTCACCGCAGGCGGCGTGGTCGATTTTGAAAAAGATAATATTGATATTGCGATTCGCAGAAATGATTTTGATTGGGGAGAGCATATCTTTAGCGAGAAAATTGCCGATGAATACATCGCAATCATTCAAGCAACCAAGCCGTCTGAAACCAAAGATTTGCTTATTTCGACCTCTAGACCAAATTTTTTCAAAAGCATTAGCCGCATTGCTGAATTAAAACAGAGTTTAAAAGGGTACGCTAAAGTTGAACTCGAACATTTTTATCTATGTTTAGAAGGCTGCTTGGCTGGACTTGGGGCAACGGTCATCTCAATTTATATGATTGAAAAAGAGCTTGAGTGGAATTTACTGCAAAAAAATTCACCTGTTGTACAAGATAATTCGGCCTATTTTTTACTTTCTCATAGTGCTTTTGAGGAAGATCCACGGAAGATTATATTTTTAGAATGGCTAAAAGCAGAGATGAATGAGAGTCAGCACAAATTACTTTAAGCTTATTCGTTTTAACTTGGATTTTTCTTGTTAAGTATTTGAAAATAATAATAAATATTTGAATTTGTAAAGGTGATTTGCGAGCGCCATATACTGAATTTCTGCTGTCTAAAATTCCCAAAGATGAAAAATATTTAACTTCATACTTCTTTATTAAACCTTAAACATGAATTTCACTCAGTTTTGAATGAGACTAAATCATTTTTATTCATGTTCTGATTGCGGTATAAATCTATTCACGCTCTGAGACATTCCAGTAATTCACTTTTGATAAGACCATAAGGCACAAATCTGACAAGGCTGGAAAGTTTAAAAAGAGCAAAAGATTTTTTAGGTTTATCTCAGAAATTAGGGTACTGATCAAAATGAGTAAAGAATTTACATTTACGATTAAGAGTATTTGTTTCGATGAAAACTATCGTCCAGCAGACAATACGCGTATTACAACCAACTTTGCTAACTTAGCGAGAGGGATGAGCCGTGAAGAGAATCTGCGCAACACTTTACAGATGATCGACAATCGTTTTAATGCCTTAGCTCATTGGGACAACCCTAAAGGTGACCGCTACGGCGTTGAACTTGAAATCATTTCAGTTGAAATGAATATTGATGCCGAAAACCGTGCAAGCGGGCTTCCTTTAATCGAAATATTGAAAACCAATATTGTTGATAAAAAGACCAATGAACGCATCGAAGGTATTGTTGGCAATAACTTCTCGTCTTATGTACGTGACTATGACTTTAGTGTGCTGTTGTTAGATCACAACAAAAACAAGTCTACTTTTAGCACGCCAGAAAAGTTTGGTGAATTGCACGGTAACTTGTTTAAGAGCTTTATTAACTCTGAGACTTACAAAGCCAACTTTAAAAAAGCACCTGTGATTTGCTTAAGCGTTTCAACCACTAAAGAGTATCACCGTACTGAAAACGAACATCCAGTTTTAGGTGTGGAATACAAGCAAGAAGATTATTCACTCACTGATGAATATTTCCAAAAAATGGGCTTAAAAGTTCGCTATTTCATGCCTAAAAACAGTGCTGCACCTTTGGCGTTCTATTTTACGGGTGATTTGCTGAGTGATTACACCAACCTTGAGTTGATCAGCACCATCAGCACCATGGAATCGTTCCAAAAGATTTACCGCCCTGAAATTTACAACGCAAATTCAGTTGCTGGACAATCTTATCAGCCAAGCTTAAAGAACCAAGATTACTCACTTACTCGAATTGTGTATGACCGTGAAGAACGTAGCCGCCTCGCTATTGAGCAAGGGAAGTTTGTTGAAGAGCAATTTATCAAACCATACCAAGCGATTCTTGAGCAGTGGTCTGCTAATTACGCTCTTAATTAATTAACATATAGGTCATTGATCATGAAAAAATTATTACCAACTTCAACTGCTGGCAGCTTACCTAAACCGTCTTGGCTTGCAGAACCTGAAAAGCTTTGGTCGCCTTGGAAACTCGAAAACGAAGGTCTGCTTGAAGGTAAAAAAGATGCTTTACGTTTAGCGTTGCACGAACAGCGCCTTGCTGGCATCGACATTGTGAGCGATGGTGAACAAACCCGCCAACACTTTGTGACCACGTTCATTGAACATTTAAATGGTGTAGATTTTGAGAAGCGCGAAACAGTTCGAATTCGTGACCGTTACGACGCAAGCGTACCGTCTGTAGTCGGTGCGGTGTCTCGTCAAAAGCCTGTGTTTGTTGAAGATGCTAAGTTCTTACGTCAGCAAACCAATCAACCTATTAAGTGGGCATTACCTGGCCCAATGACCATGATTGATACGCTTTACGATGGTCACTACAAGAGCCGTGAAAAACTTGCTTGGGAATTTGCTAAAATTTTGAACCAAGAAGCACGTGAATTAGAAGCTGCTGGTGTAGATATTATTCAGTTTGATGAACCTGCATTTAACGTATTCTTTGACGAAGTAAATGACTGGGGTATTGCGACTTTAGAACGTGCAATTGAAGGTCTTAAGTGCGAAACTGCGGTACACATTTGCTATGGTTACGGCATTAAAGCCAACACTGACTGGAAAAAGACTTTAGGTTCTGAATGGCGTCAATACGAAGAAGCTTTTCCAAAGTTGCAACAATCTAATATCGATATTATCTCGTTAGAATGTCACAACTCACGTGTTCCAATCGATTTACTTGAACTCATTCGCGGTAAAAAAGTTATGGTCGGCGCAATTGATGTTGCATCTAACCAGATTGAAACACCCGAAGAAGTAGCCAACACACTACGTAAAGCGCTTCAATTTGTAGATGCCGACAAGCTTTACCCTTGCACAAACTGCGGTATGGCACCTCTTTCTCGTGAAGTGGCACGTGGCAAGTTAAATGCGTTAAGTGCTGGTGCAGAAATTGTTCGTAGAGAACTGACTGGTTTGGAACTTACTGCTTAATATTTACCAATAAGTGGTATAAAGGGTTACTTTTTTGATAGCTATTGATAATCAAACCAGTAACCCTCATTTTACTTGGTACATGTCGTTCTACATAGAACGCATGTCGAGACAGTACCTTCCTGATGGAGTTGGGCGGTAGAGCAAAACACACAGGAAAAGGTACGGTTCAAATTTAGGAATAATGTCATGGTTCAAGCAACAGACTTTAGAAATGCAATGTCTTTACTCACAAGTGCAGTTAGCGTTGTGACCACGGCAGGCATGACTGGTCGTTTTGGATTTACTGCCTCTGCTGTTTGTAGTGTGACAGACACACCGCCAACATTATTGGTCTGTATGAACCAATCTGCGAGTTCACATGCACATTTTCTAGATAACAAAATCTTAACTGTGAATGTTTTGGGCGCCCACCACGAACATATTTCAAAAGCATTTTCATCTAAGCTCACACCAGAAGAACGCTTTAATCATGGCGAATGGATTGAGTTAGAAACAGGTTCACCTGTGCTAGACGATGCTTTGGTCAGTTTCGATTGCGAGATTGAACAAATTCAACAAGTCGGCACACACACCATTCTTATTTGTCCGATTGTGGCGATTAAACAAAGTGAGCATGACCAAAGTTTGGTTTACTTTAACCGTGCTTATCACCAAGTGGGACAGACGGAAATCGCTTAAACCGACTTTCCGTTTTGTACTGTCATTTTAAAACTTAAACATGAAAATGAATAATAAGCAGAATAAGTTTGTCATTTAATTATAAAAATACCATTAAATATAATATATAAAATAATAATTAAGTTAATCTAATGAAAAACAATAAGAAATTTAAAAGCTTGGTATAAAAGCTACATTGACACATCTAAACTCTCAGATTATGCTTTGCGTGCTGGCCACATTGCCAGCCGGCTTTGACAGGCTGATCTTCAAGTACATTGAAAAAACTTGTTTTTTTGATGTAGACCCACTCGTCCCTCTTTTGTAGCGGTAGGACGGAAGGGGGACGCCTTCGTGCGTGCTGGGTTCTTGAAGCCAGTCTGTCAACCCTCTTTCGTTCTGCCACCATAATTCCAAATGAATGCTCTGGCAGAACTCCCAAAATCAGGAGTTGGCTATGCACATCCATCATTTCTTGGCACTCATTGCCAAAAGCTATAACGACACCACTTAAAAATTTAAAGCAGCTTGAATACCATAAGGTTTTCAGGCTTTAAGTCATTTTTACTTAAAACTTAGCAATAACAAAACTTGAGATGTGCCAAGCACCGTCTTACGGCTTTGCTGTGCCTTTTTTTCTCCCAGAAAGGGCACAGGCTTTTTATCTCATTTAGAAACAACAAGAATTTAAAAAGGTAAAACTATGCCAACTTTAGAAACGGCTTCAAAAAAATTACAGGTTGTTCAAACTGCCATCCAACTCTTTACGACGCATGGGTTCCATAATGCAGGCGTAGACCTGATTGCCAAAGAAACTAAAATTCCCAAAGCCACGCTTTATAACTACTTTCACTCAAAAGAACGCCTTGTTGAAACATGCATAAGCTTTCAAAAAAGCCGACTGAAAGAAGAAGTACTCGCAATTGTCTATTCACACCGTTACTCAAAACCAAGCGATAAACTCAAAGAAATTGTGCGCTTACATGTCGATGTAAATAGCCTTTACCATCTATTGTTTAAGGCTATTTTTGAAATAAAACAGCTTTATCCAAGCGCTTACCGCGTGGCCGTTGAATATCGAAAATGGCTACTTCGAGAGCTTTTTGATCTGGTCTTTAGTCTGGAAACCAATGCATTTAATCTCGATGCCAACATGGTTTTAAACCTAATTGATGGCTTGATGCTACAGGTTCTAAGCTCTAACAGTTTGGATGAACGGGATGTGGTGTTGGAAAGGTTTTGGGGGGATAGAAGTTTTATTCTTTAGGATGAAAGTTAAATAAGAGGACAGAGCCTCTTATTTAATATATTTATTTTCTATATTGGATAGGTCTATCTAAACGTGGCTCAATGCTATCTCTAACTAAAGAAAAGCCTGCAGCCTCAGCTAAAGCGCAAAAGCCAAAAAAGAAGAATTTAATTAATGCTGAGTCAAAGCCATCTGTAAATATATATAGAAAAGGAAAGGCTACTAGAAAACCTCCTCCTACTCGCAGGAGGCTCAAATTAAGATCATATAAACTATTTCCGACTCTCTTATAAATAGGTTTATTCCAAGGATTAAATAAGCGATATATCACAAAAAGTATAATACTAATAATAAATAAAATACCTAAAGCTATAAGATTGGTAAAACTATATTTTCCATTGGCACTATCTAAAATTTTTATCACTCCAGATGATCCATCAAAGTAATATGTAATTGATAATGTAAATATTGATGATATAAATGCTACGATAAATTCACTTGCTAAATACTGAGGGTATAATGTTGTATTAACTTTCATTGTATCGATATTTTTAATTAAAAGAGTATTTAATAATAAATTAAACTATATGGCAATAATTTAATCTATTATTACTCGCTATTTTTATAAGTATTTGTCAATTTTTGGATTTTAAATTGAATTATTTATTGTAATATAATATTTTAATTGGGATGTAAAATAAATTTTAAAATATCCATCTATAGATTTTAATAAGCTTTATCTGCATAAATATTATTGTTTTTAATAATGATTGATTCAAATTAGAATATATTTATATAACTGAAAATGTTTTTTTAAATTTTAATTTATTTATAACATTTTGTTTTTTAATTAAATTTTAGTATAATTCTTGCTGTATTGAGATATCAGTAAATCTAGAGTTTGTTGCCAAACAACTGCAGCGTCACAAGCTGTCGCTTCTCTATGGATTTGTATTTATTGATTGCTAGAATTTTTCTACAATTTAGAAAACTTTAAAATTATATATTTTTTGAGGAAATTTTTATGTCGTGTGAAATATTGGCTTTTATTGTTCATAAATTAATTAGAACAGGAGATGATAAAAAATTAGAAAAAGAAGAAGGGAATGCACTTCTAGAAATTAATGATTCTATTCAGAAACTAATGGATACTTTAAACAAACGTTATGTGGATCAGGGTGGAAGAACTTTTGGTAATTTTTCTGAAGATCAGGATAATTATCCTATTTCACGTTACTTAGATGAGACAGATATTATCAATGATCAATCTGGTTTCTATGATTTATCAATAAGAGTACTAGATCATTTAGTTGCAAAAGCAAAAAATACTTCTGCAACTGAAGGTTGGGTTGTTATGTGTTTATATAATTATAACAATAACCTTAACTTTGCTGTCGCTGTAGTAAATGAAATTACAGGCGCTTCAATTGATGAAACATTTCAGGTCAAACCATCTGTATATATTGATCTAACTAAATTACGTCATGCTGGTCGTATAAATCTAACGCAATGGAAAGATAGCAAAGATAAATATGTTAGCTTTATTAGAGCTGCTAGAGAATCTACATACTTTAAAGAATTTCTTGGTTGTGAATATACAAACTCAAATGTAGATGAAAGTAATAAACTTATATCTGCTATCAATGCATTTTTGGAAGTTGAAAATTTTAACTATGAAGCAAGAAATGAAACAACTTCTAAAGCATTTGATTTCTTACAGTCAGCTTCGAAAGCTAAGACTCCGATTTTTCTAGAACATCTCGCTAATCATTTAATGCCAGAAGAGCCTGAAAAGTTGAGAGGTTATTTGGTTTCTGATGATTTTAAGATAAATGACGGTTTCATTCCTGATGGTAGAACATTAAAAAAACTCGTTGAAATTCAGTCTAAAACACCTTATTGGAACTTAAAGTTATCAAGAGAAGCTTTTAGGCATGGTGTCGACTATAATGTTGAAAGAGGACAATTAATAATTGAAATTACTGATCCTTTGGAAAAGGAAAAATTTGCAAAAGAGGTGCAAGGTATAGACGATCATGAGCCAGATTAATCGGGCACAACTTATAGATTTATATAAGAAAGCTTTTTTCCAAGAAAATTTTTCTAAAGGTCAAATTACGGTTGATTCGCCTTCGCTCGTTCAAAGTTTAATACTAGCATTTGATTCTGAAAATACAGGCTGGTCTCAAATAGGGATTGAGCCTGTTATTCTAAATCAAACCTATAAATTTTATCATCGTTTACCACGTTCGATTGACTTTGGTCATATTTTTAATAATATAGATCAACTCTGTAGTAATAGCTTTTTTAAATCTAGAAATACTAAAAAGTATTTTATTATAGATTTGAAATTTGACTCAAGTGATGCTAATAAACCTGAAATAATAAAAAATTATGAAGCTCTTCTAAGATTTCTGGAGCTATTAGGAAAGTCAGCAGCTTTTGTAGATTCATCATTTTCAAGATTTCTTTTTTTGCAACCAGAAAATATGGAGTTAGAAGTTTTCTATAATTCTACTGTTTTAAGAAGTTTAGATGTTGCCAGTATAAATAAAATTGAAAGTTTTATTATAGAAAATATCCATGAAACCCAAAAGCGGACAATTTTTTCTAAAGCTATCGTTAATTATTGTAAAAATGAAACAGAAAAATTTAGATTCGAAAAACTTTTGAGTGGATTAAAGAATATCTTTGAAACACTGGATCATGATTATGCAGTATTTTCATCAGATTTTTCATATGAGAAATTAAGAAATGAGATTGAGAATGCTAAACTTGAAGAGCAAGTAAAAATACATAAAGTTATTACCGATATCCAGAATCAAATATTAGGAATTCCTATAGCAACTGTAATTGTGGCTACACAATTTAAAACTCAAAAGCAGGTTGACTATAATGCAATTTATCAGTTTTGCTTAAATACTGGTATTTTTATTGGAGTTTTAATTTTTGTAGTTATTTTGTGGTTTTTAATAAAAAATCAGAAAGAATCATTAATGGGTTTAGAAACCGAGATAGTAAGAAAAGACAATAAATTTAAAATTGATAGTCCCGTTGTATATAAAAAGATTGTAAGAGAAGGGAAATCTCCCTTTGAAGATGTATTTAACCGTATAAGTACCCAAAAGAAAATATTAAATACTATTAACTTGGTGGGTATAGTTGGCTTAGTTATTACTTTTTTTATTTATTGTGCCATTACTGTTGATCCAAGATGTTTTTTTTAAAATAGAGAGTAGCCTAATAAAAAGATTTATTTTTATTTCGTGACTATTTTTTATATTGGCTGTGTAAATCTAAATAAAATCGCCACAACTTCTATAAAGAACCTTCATACTCCACATACCCATCTTCAATTGCAGGAATAATCTCTACAAACTCAAAGTAGGGCACTGTACAAAACTCAGAGTCTCGAATCGCATCAATCACAAAATAATAATCTTGCAGAGATGTGGTCTCAAACACAGCAATATCACTCGCTTTAGTGCTAAACGCTTCAACGTCATACCAACGAACTTTTACAGTCGAGTACTTCTCAAAAATAGGTTCAAGCTTCTGTGCACTAAACTCAGCCCGCTTTTCACGAGCTAAAGCCAACCAAGCAGGTAAAGCTCTTAAGTGAACAAAAAAAGTATAGGTTCTAGACATAACCACTCCATGACTGAGCCGAGTTGAAGCTCAACTGAAAAAGACAGTATTTGCTTGTCATATCAATATGACTCATTCAGTATATGAGTGATTACTCACATTAAGTACTCGCATTTCAGCTCATGTCAGAAACTCTTCCAGACCCACGAAAACGCCCGCGTCAAGCCCGCTCAGTTGCTACATTTGAAGCTATTTTAGAGGCGGCTGCTCGCATTTTAGAGTCATTAGGCTTTGCTGGATTTAACACAAATGCCGTGGCCGAGCTTGCTGGCGTAAGCATTGGTAGCCTATATCAATACTTTCCCTCTAAAGATGCCTTAATAGTCGAGTTAATTCGACGTGAGCGAGCTGAGCTTTCAAAACGTATAGTTGAAGCCATACAGCAACATGAAGCCGCAGACTTAAAAGAAAAACTAAAGCTCATCATCCAAGCTGCTGTGCAACATCAATTGAGCCGTCCGCAGTTAGCTCGAACATTAGAATTTTCTTCTGAACTGATTGGAAAAGACATTGAAGAAAATGAGCTTCAACACGAACTTGAAACCATAATTTCTGATCTTTTTATACGTTCTGGCATTTCACATGCACAGACAGCCGCACAAGATGTGATTGCTTTAAGTAAAGGGATGATTAACGCGGCAGGCATAGCAGGGGAAAATGATTTAAATTATTTACAGCAGCGCGTTGAAAAAGCTGTATTTGGTTATTTGGATTTAACTTAAAGATTAGAATAAAAGATAATTTTTATCACAACAGATATTCTTGTAGTTCTTTTTCAATCGTTTCACTAATCAACGTTGAATAGTCACTATCCTTAGTATCTAAATGACGCATTAACCACACATCTTGTTTTAAAGTTTGCTCAGGTATTGGTACTAAACCCGAAGCCTTTGCAACAAAACAAGGCAGGGCTGTAACTCCTTGTCCTTCAATGACTGCTCGTAGTTGCGAGTGCATGTTATCAAAAGACAAAGCAGGAGCTGCATCTTGAGTGAGTTCACGCATCCATTGTGCTAAGAAAGTATATTGAAGACTTCTGTCCCAACCAATTATACGATGATTCAGTAAATCCTCATCCATTTCAGCCCGCTCTGTGAAACTGGCGAGATAATCTTTACTACAATAAAGCCCATACTCTAATTGGCCAAGACGTCGAATAATGTAGCGCCCACTTTCTGGACGAACAAGTCGAAGAATAATGTCAGCTTCCCGTCGGGAAAAATCAACAGGAACGACACTCGTTGAGATTTCTAATTGTAAATCTGGATGCTTCAATTGCAATGCTGTTAGCTTTGACTGAAGCAACTGCTGCCCGATTAACTCAGGTAAAGCAATGCGGAACAGTGATTGTTGTCCTTGATCGTTGTAACGCTCCATCGCTATTAAATGCTCTTCTGCTTTTTCAGCCAAAGAAAAAAAATGTTTTCCAACGTGGGTGAGTGTATAGCCATCACTGTCTCGAGAAAAAAGAATCGCATTAAGACTTTTCTCCAGTTCAGCGGCTCTGCGATGTACGGTAGAAACACTAATACCAAGCAATTTTGCACTGCGGCTCAACCCACTAGTCCGCCCTATAGCTAATAAAATTTTAGTATCGTCCCAGTTCATACCTTTCCATATTTAAAAAATGCGTTTGCAATAAAAACTATAGTATCCCCGATGTTTAGATTTATACAATTCAAACAACCACTACAGGGACTCAAAACTCATTATATGAGGCGACTATAAACTTTTTAGAGCTGTGATATGTGTTGCTGCAATTAAATAAGATTTTCTGGTTATGGCGGGAGCTATTTCTAAGATCACAATGTTAATAACAAAGGAGTTGGGCCATGACGACCATTTATGTGGTTGATGCATTTACCACCAGACCAAATACAGGAAATCGAGCGGGAGTTGTTTTAGAGGCTGACCATCTTACAACTCAAGAGATGCAAGATATTGCTGCATTCGCAGGGTATTCAGAAACTGCCTTTGTTTTATCACCAAAAGATCAAAGTCATGACATACATGTTCGATATTTTACCCCTACAAATGAAGTCCCTATCTGTGGGCATGCGACGATTGCTACTCATTTTTTACGTGCAACTACAGGTCACCACTCAGACTATCCATTAATCGCAAAAACGGGGGCTGGTGATTTACCCGTTTCAATATTTGGAAGTCCTGAAGAGTTATTGGTGAAAATGACTCAAGGTCGCGTAGAGTTTTTACCACCTTTTAATGCGAGTCAACGGACTGAACTTGCAAATGCGCTGGGTGTGAGAGAAAGTGATTTTGCTGACTTGCCAATACAAGTTGTCACGACTGGGCATTCCAAGGTGATGGTGCCCATGCTGAGCAGAAGTAAGCTTGATGGATTAATTCCAAACAATGAAAAATTGAAAGCGATTAGCGCTGAAATAGGTTGCAATGGTTTTTTCCCATTTGTCTTGGAAGGTAGTAAGCAAGAACCTATTACTTATGGTCGAATGTTCGCACCTGCAATCGGTATTAATGAAGATCCTGTAACTGGTAATGCAAATGGTCCAGCGGGAGCGTACCTTGTTCACCATGATTTAATCGAATGTGACCAGAAAGTAACTTATTGGGGTTATCAAGGCCTCGCAATACAAAAACCGGGGCGGGTTTTAGTGACAGTTGAGAAAATAAATTCAATATTACATGTCAGCATTGCAGGGCAAGCGGTTTTAGTTGGCTCAGTTTTGTACTCGGGAAAAGATTGATTCTATTTAAGAAATTGTGACGTCTTGCGAGTAATGAAGAGATCATTTTTTATGGCTTTCAGTTACTTTAAAAAGGAATACAATACTTAAGCTTACTAGCTTAATGATCTATAAATATGAGTGTTTTTAAGTATTACCGTGAAATGTTCTCTAAATAAAAACATCTTGCAAATACAAGATTTGAAAGGTGCCTTCTAAACCACTGAGGTATTTACCAATAAATTAGACTGTTGGTAAAGCATTTAAAAGTTGGTTAGTTAACTGGTTTCCTGAAGTATTGCCATTATTGGTGGTGTCGTTGTCATTCACTATATTTGTAGTGTTTTTTGATTACATCATCATTTATTTAGAATTTAGGTTAATAATCTATTTTGTTTTATAAAAACAGGTAAACACATACCAACTAAAATCAGAGAACCACCCACTATCATATTAAAATGTAACTGTTCTTGAAGTAACCACATTGCAAAAATTGCTGCAAACACTGGTTCTAGGTTATAGATTAATACGGCTCTATTAGGGGTAGTGTAAGATTGATAATTGGTTTGTACCCAAAAAGCAATTATGGTTGAGAAAATCGCTGTAATAAATAAAGCAGTAATTAAATTAAAATTCCATGTGGTGGGAATAATATTATGACCTGTAAAATTAACAACACATGACATCACAACTGCGGTTGTAATAAGCTGCAAAATTGTCAATACCACACTGTTTTGCTGCTGGGATTGAATTTTATCAATGGCAATAATATGTATAGCTGAAAAAATAGAACCTAAAATAACTAGAAGTTCTCCCTTTTGTAATACCCAGTCTTGCATATCGGACATCACATATATCCCGATAAGACCAAGTAGTGTGGCTATAACAATCTCCAATGAGGGGAGTTTATAAGCAATAATGCTTGTTAAAATTAATACCCAGATTACACTTAACCCCGCCAGAAAACCGGTATTTGATGCAGTCGTGAGCTCTAGACCAAATATTAAAAAAATAAAAGAAAGACTTAAAAGAAAACCCAAAAATATACCTGAAAAAAGTGTTTTAGTTTCAATTCTTGAAAGGTCTTTCATTGCAAAAGGAAATAGTAAAATTGCAGCTAAAATAAACCGTAATGCCAAAACTGTAGAAACTGGATATTCATTGATGGCTAATTTCATGACAGGAAAGCCAATTCCCCATCCAGCAGCAACAGTTAATAATAAGAGCTCAGCAACAATTTTTTTATTTTTAATCACTTAGTGCTCTTTTAATCTTTCATATGTGGTGTAGATTAAATCTAAAGCGGTATCTAGATCTTCTAAAGTTGTCCTATTTCCAAAACTTAAACGAATTGCGCTTTGACTAATTTCATCATCAAGCCCCATAGCACTAAGTACATGACTAGGCTTTTGCTCAGATGAAAGACAGGCCGATGCACTACTTAAAGCAACTTTCATTTTGAGTTTTTTGAGTAATGTACTTGATTTAACCATTGGCAAAGAAAAATTAATTGTATTAGGAAGGCTTTGTTTTTCACAGCCATTCACAATGGCATAAGGAAAAAACTGTCGCAATTTTTTAAGAAGATATGTTTTGAGCTGTCTTTGCTGTGCAATATTGTCTTCATGTAAAGCAATAAAGAGTTCAGCCGCTTTTGCCATACCTGCTATTCCAGGTAAATTGGCTGTTCCACTTCGCATACCCGATTCTTGTCCGCCACCATGAATAAGTGGAGAATTCAAAATGATATCCTGCTGATTACAGTACAACACGCCCACACCTTTAGGGCCATAAAACTTATGTGCTGAAATACTTACGAAATTAGGTTTAATATCTTTAACAGAAAAGGGGAGTTTTCCAATCCATTGAGCCGCATCGGTATGAAATAAAATATGATGGTCATGTGCAATTTGGCTGATTTCTTGAAGCGGCTGAAGCGTTCCTGTTTCGTTATTTGCAGCCATGATAGAAATGAGGCGTGTATTGGGTTGTAAAGCTGTTTTCAATGCTTGAATACAAACTTTTCCAGATTTATCAACAGGTAAGTAAGTAACTTCTACATCCTCACGTTGCTTGAGGTGTTCGCAAATATTAATCAGACATTTATGTTCTATGCTGCTTGTAATAATATGCACAGTCCCTTGAGGTTTATAATAATCCACAACAGCGCGAATAACAGTGTTGTTTGCCTCAGATGCACCTGAGTTAAATATAATGTGATTTGGGTCAGCATCAATCATTTGAGCAACTGTGGCTCTACATTTTTCTAAATGATGATATGCTTTGATTCCCTCGTGATGACTGACAGAAGCAGAGTTTGCAAAGTAGTCGTGAAAGCAAGCTGTCATTGTTGACAAAACGTCGGGATCAATCGGCGTTGTCGCATTATAGTCAAGATAAATCATTGTTATACTCAAGCTTTATATATTTTGATTTAGGTATTTTTTAGATAAGATGAATTTCGTGATTTACTTCTGCAATTTCCCCCGTATCATCACCAAAAAATATATTAATAATTGAATGATTGATGTCTTGATTACAATCTTTGATTGCAGAAAGTGCAAAGCGCCCTTGGGTCACCTTGGTTTTGTCTGAAAGATCAGACCAATCAATAATGATAATATTGGTCACATCAGAAAATCGTTGTTTAACTTTAGTCAGAACATCTTTGTAGTGTTGAGACATAATGGCAGGACATTTTGCTGTAAATGTATGCCCTTGGCGACGTGCCATAACAAACGAATGATTTTGATCTATTAATTTAATTTCAGTATGGGTTTCTTCTTCATTGAAAATAAAAGGACTCTCATCTTTTTTAATTATTTTTTTGATACTATCAATTGCTCTGTTTTTACTGGTTCGTTCAGAAAAAATAAGTACTTTATCTCGTTTAATCAGTTTGCTATTCGATAAAATAGATTCCAGTTCGCTAGGTAATTCTGATCTTGTTGAATCTTGCTTAGTTTCTGTTGGTAAAATTGTACAACTCTCTTCTGAACAAGCTAAACCCAGATCATCAATTAAAATGCCATAAGTGAGCTTAATGTCTCTTTGATATTTTTTTATAATCATTGAGCCAAGTGCTATGGCATCATTTAATGTATTAATTGCAAAATCATCTGCACCAAAATTATGACTAAAATGTCCACCTTCAAGATAAATTACAGTTTTATCATTAATTTTTTGATAAATACTATCAACGACAGTCATAACATTGCTTAAGTAATTTTTATCACATAAATTCATTTTTATTTCCTGTTCGTTATATGTATATATATATTATTAGATTACCATTTTAACTAGAAAACCATCAGGCAAAAAATTACATTTTTATCATAATATTAGAATCAGGCTGTGAAATAAAAAACTAGGTGTGGTGTTGAAGTGTAGGAATATTTTAAAACTCAAGTAAAGAAAAACCGCCAACTTGTGGCGGTTTTTTTATCAATGACACTTTATGTGTCACTTGATGATAATGCTTAAACTTACCAGCTTAACGCACCACCAGTTTGGTAGTCAGTTACGCGAGTTTCGAAGAAGTTCTTCTCTTTACGCAAGTCCATCATCTCAGACATCCACGCAAATGGGTTGGTTACACCAGCAAATTGCTCTGGTAAACCAAGCTGCGCTAAACGACGGTTACAGATGAATTTCAAATATTCTTCCATCATGCTTGCGTTCATACCTAATACACCACGTGGCATAGTGTCACGCGCATATTCGATTTCAAGCATTGTGCCTTCAACAATCATTTGAACCACTTCTTGTTGGAACTCAGCGCTCCAAAGGTGAGGGTTCTCAATCTTGATTTGGTTAATCATGTCGATACCAAAGTTCAAGTGCATAGACTCATCACGCAAGATGTATTGGAACTGCTCAGCAACACCGTTCATCTTGTTACGACGACCCATACTCAAAATTTGAGTAAAGCCACAGTAGAAGAAGATCCCTTCAAGAACACAGTAGAACGCGATCAAGTTACGAAGTAAACGTTGGTCGTTTTCAGGTGTGCCTGTGTGGAAATTAGGATCTGTTAAAGATTGAGTATATTTCAATCCCCATGCTGCTTTACGCGCAACAGATGGAACTTCACGGTACATGTTGAAGACTTCGCCTTCGTCCATACCTAAAGATTCGATACAGTATTGGTAAGCGTGAGTGTGAATCGCTTCTTCAAATGCTTGACGTAAGATGTACTGACGGCATTCAGGGTTAGTAATGTGGCGGTAAATTGCCAATACCAAGTTGTTTGCAACCAAAGAGTCAGCAGTCGAGAAGAAGCCTAAAGAACGCATAACGATCGTACGCTCATCTTCAGTTAAGCCGTTTTCAGACTTCCAAAGCGCGATGTCGAGGTTCATGTTTACTTCTTGCGGCATCCAGTGGTTTGCACACCCGTCAAGATATTTCTGCCAAGCCCACTCATATTTAAATGGAACAAGCTGATTCAAGTCTGCACGACAGTTAATCATGGCTTTGTCGTCAACTTGAACACGTTGTGCGCCCATTTCTAGCTCTTCAAGGCCAGGAGCAACATCTAAATGTTCTAAGGCTGCAGAGGCTCTAGCCACCGTATCGGAGGCAACTGTTGGTCGGACGGAATGGGTTCCAGCGGATTGTGAAGTTGCCAAGCTCTGCGATGATGACTCCGCAGAAGATACATTCTGCGAAGTAGTCGTTTTTTCCGATTGGACGGACGTAGACTTGTGTTCAGGTGCAGCCGGTTTTTGCGAATCATCTTCAAAATCGTCCCAACTAAGGATAGACATTTTTGTTCTCTCTTCGTTGTGTATATCTATATTTGACATCTCTAAAACGAAGATGTCGCTACTATACGCTTTTAATGTGTAAACAAAATTAAGTTTTATTGATGTATGACCAAATTTTGTGCCTCTGGTCTCTACTCCCTACAACTTATTTTGCTTACGCTGTTGCTTACGTATTGTGAAAAATGCGTAAATCAATGGTATATAAAAGAAAAGAAAGGCAAAGATTAAAACTCCAACACCAAGCATATAGTTATGGCTGAGATGAGAAAGCATAATCTTTACCTCTTTTAAAACTGCTCTTTAGTGAAAAAGAGCAGTTTTATTGAATGTTATTGGCAAGCTTCACAATCAGGGTTGTCGATTGAACAAGCCATTGGAACTGGAGCTGCTTGGGTAAAACCATCTTCTTCAACAGCTTCTGGTTTTTTCGCTTCTACAACAGGAGCAGCAACCGGAGCCGCTTCAACAGTCGCAGGTTTAACTGCGTTTAAAGCACCTGTGTTGATTGTAGATTTTTCAGCAGAAGTTGCGCCTAAAGCTCGGAGGTAATAAGTCGTCTTAAGACCACGTAACCATGCCATCTTGTAAGTGATGTCAAGTTTCTTACCATTCGCACCAGCGATGTAAAGGTTAAGCGACTGAGCTTGATCAATCCATTTTTGACGGCGTGATGCAGCATCAACGATCCAACGTGTATCTACTTCAAACGCAGTAGCAAAGATTGCTTTTAATTCTTCAGGAATACGAGCAATTTTTTGTACTGAACCTTCAAAGTGTTTCAAGTCATTAACCATCACTGTGTCCCAAAGACCACGATCTTTTAATGCACGAACGAGGTAAGGGTTAATGACAGTGAACTCACCAGACAAGTTAGATTTCACATATAAGTTCTGGAATGTTGGCTCAATAGACTGAGAAACACCACAAATGTTAGAGATGGTTGCAGTAGGAGCAATAGCCATCACGTTTGAGTTACGCATACCGTCTTTTTGAACTTTGGCACGTAACGTGTCCCAGTCTAAACGTTGAGTACGGTCAACTTCGAACATACGTTCTGGACGAGATTTCGCAACAATTTCCAAAGAGTCGATTGGAAGGATACCTTGATCCCATAATGAACCTTTGAATGTTGAGTAAGCACCACGTTCAACAGCCAAGTTACTTGAAGTTTCAATTGCGTAGTAGCTAATCACTTCCATTGATTCATCAGCAAAATCAATAGCAGCGTCTGAACCGTAAGCCATGTTCATTTCATATAGAGCATCTTGGAAGCCCATGATACCCATACCCACAGGGCGGTGTTTCAAGTTAGAGTTTTTCGCTTGTGGTACAGCGTAGTAGTTAATGTCGATTACGTTATCGAGCATACGCACTGCTGTCTTAATTGTGCGAGCTAACTTCTCACGGTCTAACACACCACCTTGAACGTGTTGTACAAGGTTGATCGAGCCCAAGTTACATACTGCAATTTCGTCTTGATTTGTATTCAAGGTAATTTCAGTACATAAGTTAGATGAGTGAACTACACCAACATGTTGTTGTGGCGAACGTAAGTTACATACATCTTTGAATGTAATCCACGGGTGACCAGTTTCGAACAACATAGAAAGCATTTTGCGCCATAAGTCTTTAGCACGTACTTTCTTGTGTAGCATGTTTGTTTCTTTCGCTACAGACTCATAGTAAGCATAACGCTCAGCAAATTCAGCACCAGTTAAGTCGTGCAAGTCTGGAGTTTCAGAAGGGGTAAATAATGTCCATTCACCATCTTCAAATACACGTTGCATAAACAAGTCTGGAACCCAGTTCGCAGTGTTCATGTCGTGTGTACGGCGGCGGTCATCACCTGTGTTTTTACGAAGTTCTAAAAACTCTTCGATGTCTAAGTGCCAAGTTTCTAAGTATGCACAAACTGCACCTTTACGCTTACCACCTTGGTTTACTGCAACGGCTGTATCGTTCGCAACTTTCAAGAATGGAACTACACCCTGAGACTTACCGTTTGTACCCTTAATGTAAGAGTTCAAGGCACGTACAGGTGTCCAGTCATTACCTAAACCACCAGCCCATTTAGAAAGCATTGCGTTGTCACGCATTGCGCCATAAATGTCATAGAGGTCATCGCCAATAGTTGTTAAGTAACAACTAGAAAGCTGTGGACGTAATGTACCTGAGTTAAACAGGGTAGGCGTAGAAGCCATGTAGTCGAAGCTAGACAATAAGTTATAGAACTCGATTGCACGTTCTTCTTTATTTTGCTCATTTAAAGCAAGACCCATCGACACACGCATGAAGAATAATTGTGGTAATTCGAAGCGAACGCCGTTTGAGTGAATGAAGTAACGGTCAAATAAAGTCTGTAAACCTAAATAGGTAAACTGATTAGAGCGTTCTGGCTGAATTGCTGCTGCCAGTTTCTCTAAATCGAAATCAAGTAAGTCCGGTGAAAGCAAGTCAAGCTCAACACCTTTTTTCAAAAAGGCTTCGAGTGCAGTGTTTTCAGGAGTATCTGTAGGTAAGCCTAAGAACGCTAAACCTGTGCTCACTAATTCACTTGAGAGCAAACGTGCAGTCACGTAAGTGTAGTTTGGTTCTTGTTCAATACGAGTACGTGTTGCCATCATCATTGTGGTAGCAATATCAGTCTCTTTTACGCCGTTATATAAGTTTTTAACGGTTTCATCGACAATAGCCTGAACGTCAATACCTTCCAAGCCTTCAGCTGCTTTAGCTACAGTTGCTTGCAATGCACTTAAATCAAGTGGTTGAAGCTGACCGTTTGCATCGGTCACTTGTAACGTAGGATGGTGGTTTGAGTTCGTTTGCTGACGAGCAGTAGTACGTTGTTCGCGGTAAATCACGTAAGCGCGGGCAACTTTCTGTTCTCCCGTACGCATTAAAGCAAGTTCAACCTGATCTTGAATTTCTTCAATATGAATCGTACCGCCCGATGGTAAACGACGGGCGAAAGTGTTGAATACCATTTCCGTTAGTTGGGTAATACGGTCGTGAATACGGCTTGAATCCGAACTCTGTTGACCTTCCACAGCAAGAAAAGCTTTACCAATCGCAACAGAAATTTTCTCTGCATCAAATGCAGCAACATCTCCAGTGCGTTTGATCACCTGAATTTGACCGGGAGTCGAAGTAATTACGCTCATGCCAGCATAGCTCCATTGTCACTTTTGTTATGTTTATAGACCGTTTGAACCGAGCAAAAAGTATGCCACGATGTTTGAGGGATAAACACAAGACTTAGTAGTTAAAGTTTATTTTGAACACAAGATACGGGATTTTTCATAGTAGATCAATCTTGACTTTTTAGTAATTTTTTATCTGTATGATTTGATGGGAGATAGCATAGCAAAGCTATTATAAAACACTTATAGATAACTTTGTGGATAACTCAAAAAACAAGCACTTAAATACAATTAAAGTCGTTAAAGAAATAATTTGTTTAATATTCATACATTGGAAATATGAATAGAATATTAAATTTAATAACAATAACTAAATGTTAAAAACACGTGAAAATTCAAAGATTAATAAAATGAAACAAAACATGGTTGTCATGTATCAGTTTGGTGAACGCCTACTTGTTTACAATGTAAACGTGTGTATATTGCAAATTATAAGCGAATGTATCTGCAAGATTTTTAAGATGCATGTAATGAGATTTATAGGGGCAATGATATGAGCCAAGAAGAAAAGTTACCAAAGATTCTGATCGTTGAAGACGACGAGCGTTTAGCACGATTAACTCAAGAGTATTTAATCCGCAACGGCTTGGAAGTTGGTGTAGAAACTGATGGTAACCGTGCAATTCGTCGTATTATTAGTGAACAACCAGACCTAGTGGTCTTGGATGTCATGTTGCCGGGTGCCGATGGCTTAACCGTTTGCCGTGAAGTTCGTCCACATTATCATCAACCGATTCTTATGTTGACTGCACGTACAGAAGATATGGATCAGGTACTTGGCCTTGAAATGGGAGCGGATGACTATGTCGCTAAACCAGTTCAGCCACGTGTACTTTTAGCCCGTATCCGTGCGTTATTACGTCGTACAGATAAAACTGTAGAAGACGAAGTTGCACAACGTATCGAGTTTGATGACCTTGTGATTGATAATGGCGGCCGTTCAGTAACGCTGCATGGTGAGCTTGTTGATTTCACTAGCGCAGAATATGACCTATTATGGTTGCTTGCATCGAATGCTGGCCGTATCTTATCGCGTGAAGATATCTTCGAGCGTTTACGCGGTATTGAATACGATGGTCAGGACCGTTCAATCGATGTCCGTATCTCACGTATTCGTCCAAAAATTGGCGATGATCCTGAAAATCCAAAGCGTATTAAAACAGTACGTAGTAAAGGTTACTTGTTCGTTAAAGAAACCAATGGGTTATAAGATCTGCATAAACTTCCTATAAGGTTGGTCGAGTGTTTAAACACAGCATATTCCTGCGAATATATGCGGGATTGGTAATTCTTGTTGTTTTGGTTGCCGTTTTTGGTTATTTGCTTGTACAAATTATCAACTATCAACGGGCACAAGAATACCGAGAATCTTTAACTGATGGTATTTCTTATGTCATTAGTGAGGGAGTCGCTCGACAACCGGGGAAGCAACAGAAAATAGACTGGGTTTCAGATGCATCAGATTTATTAGAACTTCCAATCTACTATACTGATGCGAGCAAGGTTGAGTTATCTCGTACCGAGAAAAAACGGATCGAAGCTCAAAAGTCTGTTGTCCGTTACGATGCCAGTAATAGTATTGCGTATATTATTATTGGCTTACGTGATGATCCTCAGCACTTTTTATCAATAAAAGTGGACAAAATTAGTGAGCGCCAAATGAAGGCTCTTCCTATTTTTGTACTTGATTATTTAATGTTTTATCCGGGGCAAGAACAAGAATATCTTGCTAAGATTCAAAAGCATTTCTCATATCCAATTAATATCTACAATATTCAAGATGTTAATCTGGACTCTGAACAAATTGGCCGGTTACGCCAAGACCAAAGTGTCATGTTGTACAAAGATAGTGCAACAATGCGTGGCACAACCATTTCAATCGTATCTCCAATACCAAATCATCCTGCGCAAGTTCTAGTGCTTGGACCGGTTCCAATGTTTAACTGGATGCCGCTACAGCTTTCTGCCGGAATTACCTTATTTAGCCTATTCTTACTGAGTTTAGGTGTTTATGGGTTGATCTTGCCGTTAGAACGTAAAATTCGCCAAGTGCGTTATGCGTTAAACCGAATGAAGTCTGGCGATTTGTCATTGCGTGTTCCTATTGAAGGAAGTGATGAAATGGCAAACTTGGCATCAAGTTATAACAATATGTCTGATCATATTCAGCGTTTAATCGAGGCTCAGCGCGAGTTGATGAGAGCGGTATCTCATGAACTAAGAACGCCAGTTGCCCGTATCCGCTTTGGTACAGAGATGTTGGCAGAAGAAGATGATTACAATCATCGTATGCATCAGGTCGATATGATTGATAAAGACATTGAGGCGCTTAATACCTTAATTGATGAAATCATGACTTATGCAAAACTAGAGCAGGGTACACCTTCATTAGATTTTGCTGAAATTATTTTATTTGATGTATTAGATCAGGTGGCTGTAGAAACTGAAGCCTTAAAAACGCAAAAAGAAATTGAACTTGTTGCTCCTCCTCTTTATGTGAAGGTGGATGCAGAGCGTCGTTATTTACATCGGGTTGTTCAAAATCTAGTAGGTAATGCTGTTCGTTATTGTGATAACAAAGTTCGAATTACAGGTGGTATTCACAGCGATGGCATGGCCTTTGTTTGTGTTGAAGATGATGGTGCCGGAATTCCGGAACAAGATCGTCAAAGAGTATTTGAAGCCTTTGCACGTTTAGATGATAGCCGTACACGTGCGTCGGGTGGCTATGGTTTAGGATTATCTATCGTAAGTCGTATTGCTTACTGGTTCGGCGGTGAAATTAAAGTAGATGAAAGTCCTACTTTAGGTGGAGCCCGCTTCATTATGACATGGCCTGCAAAACGCTTTAAAGAACCTCCTTTAAAAGCCAATAAAAAAGCACCTCTATAAGGTGCTTTTTTATTGCATTATTTATAATTGAGTCGCATCTGGTTCCAAAATAGGTTTTCCACTTCTTAAGCTGGTTAACGCATCGGAATTAAAGTCGATCAGTAATGAATTATTTTTTGCATCAATCTGGTATTTTTGAATAAGAGGTTGATCTCCATTAATCGTTTCTATTTTATATTCATCCGCAATATGCAAAATACCTTCTAGGTTTGTTGTGGTTGACGCAAAATCCTGCCTAAATATTTCATAGACATCTCGCAAGTCAAAAATTGCATTGTTAGCATCTGGATGTTTGTGAATATAGCTTTCTATATGTCGCACCAGTAGTTGTGCAAACAAGTAGTAGTTTGGTTTGTGCGTATATTCTAGAGTCATGCATTTTTCTCCTTATTATCTGTTATTAGCATACATGGCAAAATATAGGATATTGTATAAAATTCATTACACTAGATGATTAAATGGAAACCTATAAAGATATAAAAACCCGATTGCGCCCTTGGCGTTTTGCTTGATATAACGCGTCATCTGCTTCTTTAAATAAACTTTCAATCGCTCTATGAGAAGATGGGGAATATAAACTTATGCCAATACTGACTTGTATGAAAATTGGTAATTTTCCATAAATATAAATCGGTTGCTGACTAATTTTAATTCGTATTTGTTCTGCAAGGTCAAAGGCACTCTCCTTGGTTGTATCTGCAATGAAAATTGCAAACTCTTCACCTCCAAAGCGGCCTAACAAGTCATGAGGGTGCAAAATATTTTGAATGGTGGTGACACAGGTTTGTAGTGCACGGTCACCTATTTGGTGCCCATAGTTGTCATTAACTTGTTTGAAATGGTCTACATCAAGCATGAAAAAAGCAGAGGTTTTATTTTCCTTATATACCTTTTCTTGAAGGAGTCTGACTGACTGTAAAAACTGACGCCGAGTAAGGCTAGACGTTAACTCATCATGTGCAATGGCATGTTGAAGTTTCTGAATTAAATCTGAATGCAAAACACTAATGCTAGAGACGGTAAGAGGGGCAATCGTCATCATGATTAACCCAATACGGATTGAGATGGTATTGCTTAAATATTCGTTTGGATAGAGTAAAAGGTAGTGTCCAGAAACATGATAGATAATATAGGCACTGGTAAAGGTCGTAATGAGTGCAACAATAATTGGTTTGTAGCGAATAGCGCACCAGATGAGTGCTGCAATCGGGTAAAGCAAGGAACCTGGACCAGAGTCATAATAACTGGCTGCTATAGAGATAATGACTGCCAAGAAAGGTAATATGTCGATAAATTGCAAACCACGATTTCTTGAAAAATACTGCTTCATCTGACTATAGTAGGGGAGGTTTAATATGATCGGCAAAAGAAGTAGGGCATTTTGCAACTCAGAGGTAAACCAGTAGCCAAACTCATCCCACAAATTGCCGAGCATAAATTTTGTGTTAAACATAGGCACGAAGGTTGCTGCAAATAATGCGCCGATTAAGCTACCAATTCCGCACAGGCCAAATAAAAAAAGATAAGAATAACCTCGATACGCAGCTTTAATATGCTGGTTAAAAAACATATACAGTGCGAAAGTGGTAACCACATAAATAAAGTTAGATGTGGTTAAAATCAGTGTAAGAGCAAAGGGTGTGCCCTGAATTAGGTCGGCAAGGACATAGCCTGCGTAAGCACCTAAAAAAGTGCTTGGCCGCCGAGTACTGGGAAAGCGAATAAGTAAACCGAGTAAAACAGAGTTGGCAGGCCAAAAAAACGCGAGAAAACTCAGCGGTCGAGAGGCGATACCAATAAAACAACATACCGTAATAATGAAGCCAAAAAGGAGAAAAATTTTTAAAGAAGAGAGAAATGAAAATTCACGAAGTGAGTATGGCATCAGCTGCCCTTAATGATAAACACTCTTATCCAAGAGTAATAAAATATTATGCATGACTAAACATTCATCATAATTCAGAGGGGAAGTTGAATACAATAAAAAACAAACTAATATTATAAAAAAGTAAGTTATAAAAACTTAATAGTCGAAGAACTGTGTAATTAATCTAAAATTAAAAAATGAAAAAAATCATCATAAACAAAAAAACTATTAAATAAACCGATTATGTGCGGTGAAACCCCCCTTACAACCCATAGAAGAATAGTTTTACCTAGAAAATCATCCGAAAGACTAAGACGCTTCAACTAGCATGCGAAATTAGAAATCAGGTACAATTGGCGGGATTAATTTTGTGTTTGGTGTATTTGAAGGCCAATACATACATTCTTTGTTAAATAATAGGCCTGCCAGGAGTTATCCCCGCATGAGTGCCATTACTCCATACGACTGGGCGATTATCGCCTTCGTGATCGGCGTTACATTTCTTTGCGTCTTTATGCTCACAGTTCCCTTACTCCTCGGGGGGAAATCGTGGGGGCGTGCTAAGCAAGAGCAGTTTGAATCGGGTGTCGTGAGTGCTGGTGGCGCTCGCATTCGCCTGTCTGCAAAGTTCTATTTAGTTGCAATTTTCTTTGTTGTCTTCGACTTAGAGGCACTTTACCTCTATGCATGGTCTACTTCTGTGCGTGAAGTAGGGTGGTTGGGATATACCACTGTCGTGATCTTTGTCGTTGATTTATTGATTGCGCTTGTTTATGCCTTCTCTGTAGGTGCTTTAAGTTGGTCACCAGCAGATCGCCGTAAATCAGCAGGTGAGACGATTAAAATCGGTTCACCAACAATGAACATTGCTGAAATTACACGCTTTAACTCTATTGAAGAGCTCGTAACTGACCCTACAGGCCAGATTCCAGCTCAATCATCAGGTCGTGTTAAGTCAAAAACTACACCTGCATTGTCATCTGAAAAGGAGTAAGTCGGGATGAAATATACTCTGACCCGCGCGAATCCGGATGCTGATCAATACCCATTGCAAGAACGTCAAATCGTGACAGATCCATTAGAAGAGGAAGTGAATAAAAACGTATTCATGACTCGTTTAGAGGATGTCTTGCATACAGCAGTAAACTGGGGGCGTAAAAACTCCTTGTGGCCATTTAACTTTGGTACCTCATGTTGTTACGTCGAGTATGCAACCACCCTAACAGGTGTGCATGACTTGTCACGTTTCGGCGCAGAGGTTATCCGTGCTTCACCTCGTCAAGCTGATTTGATGATTGTTGCAGGGACCTGTTTCGTAAAAATGGCACCAGTTATTCAGCGTCTATATGAACAGATGTTAGAGCCTAAATGGGTCATCTCGATGGGTGCTTGTGCAAACTCTGGAGGTATGTACGACATCTATTCAGTAGTTCAAGGTGTAGACAAAATTATTCCTGTTGACGTGTACGTCCCAGGTTGTCCGCCTCGTCCTGAAGCATTAATTCAAGCTTTAATGCTTTTACAAGACCAGATTCAATTAGAGCGACGCCCGCTTTCTGCCGTGATCGGTGATGATCTTCAGCCAGTGTATAAGCCAAAGATGATGCCAGAACGTGACCGTAAGAATGCGCAGCGTATTGCCGTTAAAAACTTACGCTCTATGGATGAGATTAAATAATTTTTTGACGGTGCTTTGACATATCTAACCGATATGTTCATCGAGAAAATTGACAGAATTTGTATTAAATAGGAAGCCAAGCCAATGGCTGAAACTGACATTGCTATGCCAGAGTCAACACCAGTTGATTCACGCCCAGCATTTGCAATCGTAGAAGAACTCAAAACCAAATTTGGTGAGAACTTTTACGTGCAGGCGACTTTTGAAGAGTTTCCAACAGTCTGGGTTGAGCGCGCACGCGTGCAAGAAGTCCTTATGTTCCTACGTAAAGTGGAACGTCCATATGTAATGTTGTTTGACTTATCTGCGATGGATGAACGTTTACGTGTTCATCGTGATGGTTTACCAGCATCTGACTTCACTGTGTTCTATCATTTATTATCGCTTGAGCGTAATAGTGACATTCGTATCAAGGTTGCCTTGAACGAAAATGATCTTAACCTTCCGACAGCGACCAATATCTGGCCAAATGCCAACTGGTATGAACGTGAAGCTTACGATATGTTCGGTATCAATTTCGAAGGGCATCCAATGCTCCGTCGTATTTTGTTGCCAACGTATTGGGAAGGTCATCCGTTACGTAAGGAATATTCAGCACGTGCGACAGAATATACGCCGTACATGCAAGACAAAGCGAAACAAGACTTTGAACAAGAGCACTTACGTTTTGTGCCAGAAGACTGGGGTCTTAAGCGTGGTAACGCTGACGAAGACTTTATGTTCCTGAACTTGGGTCCTAACCATCCATCTGCACATGGTGCGTTCCGTGTTGTATTGCAGTTAGATGGTGAAGAAGTGAAGGACTGTGTTCCTGATATCGGTTATCACCACCGTGGTGTGGAAAAGATGGCTGAACGTCAAACATGGCATTCTTTCATTCCTTATACTGACCGTGTCGACTACTTAGGTGGTTGTGCTCAAAATATGCCGTATGTCATGGCTGTAGAGCAAATGGCAGGAATTAAAGTTCCTGAACGTGCTCAGGTCATTCGTGTCATGTTGAACGAATTGTTCCGTATTAATAACCACTTGTTGTTCTGTGGTACAGCAATTCAGGATGCCGGTGGTATGACACCAGTATTCTATATGTTCGCAGACCGTCAAAAAGTTTACGACATTGTTGAAGCAATCACGGGTTACCGTATGCATCCAGCATGGTTCCGTATTGGTGGTACAGCACACGATCTTCCAAATAACTGGCAAAAACTTGTTAAAGAATTGCTAGAGTGGATGCCTAAACGCTTAAACGAATACTACACAGCAGCATTGAAAAACTCTGTGTTTATTGGTCGTACGCGTAACGTTGCACAGTACGATGCTAAGTCTGCACTCGCATGGGGTGTGACTGGTACTGGTTTACGTGCAACAGGTATCGATTTTGACGTTCGTAAATATCGTCCATACAGTGGCTATGAAAACTTCGATTTTGATGTGCCAGTTGAGTATGAAGGCGATGCATATGCACGTGTACTCGTTCACTTCCGTGAAATTACTGAGTCGTTAAAAATTATTCAACAGTGTTTGGATAACATGCCTTCTGGTCCATATAAAGCGGATCATCCATTGGCTGTTCCACCACCGAAAGATAAGACATTACAAGATATTGAAACCTTGATTACGCACTTCTTGAGCGTTTCATGGGGTCCTGTCATGCCAGCGGGCGAGTCATCATTTATGACTGAAGTGGTTAAAGGTGCAAGTACGTATTACTTGACTTCAGATAAATCGACGATGAGTTATCGTACTCGTATTCGTACACCGACCTTTACTCACTTACAGCAAATGCCTGCAGTGATTAACGGCAGTTTGGTATCTGACTTAATCATTTATCTGGCGACCATTGACGTGGTTATGGCTGACGTGGATCGCTAAGAGGTAACACATAATGATGATTTTGACTGATAAAAAGCCACGTGTGAATGTTGAAGGAATTTTGACTGCGGAAGAAATTCACGATATCGAACATCACATTGGTCACTATCCATACCCTCGTGCAGCCTCTTTGGATGCATTGAAGTGTGTACAGCGCCGTAATGGTTGGGTAGATGACGCTCAAATGAATGCCATCGCACAGTTATTGTCGATGAGTGTTGCTGATTTGGAAGGTGTTGCAACATTTTACAACCGTATCTATCGCCAACCGGTAGGTCGTCACGTAATTTTGCTTTGTGACTCAATTGCTTGCTTCTTGATGGGTGCTGAAACACTTGCTGAAGCATTCCAACGCGAATTAGGTATTCAGTTTGGTCAAACGACAGCAGATGGTCGTTTTACGCTGCTTCCAATTTGCTGTCTAGGCAACTGTGACAAAGGCCCAACTTTAATGATTGATGAAGATACTCACGGTTTAGTTGAAGTGACATCGGTCAAACAGTTATTGGAGAAGTATGTATGAATACTGAACCAAAACCAATTTATGGCGACGGTAATCCAGAAACTCACCCACTAACTTGGCGTTTAAGTAAACGTGACGAAGTTCGTGGTGCTGATGATTACGAAGCACTTGAAGGTTATGCTGGCTTTAAAAAAGCATTAGGCATGAAACCTGCTGAAGTGTTAGATGTCATTAAAGCTGCAACCGTAAAAGGTCGTGGTGGTGCGGGTTTCCCCGCGGGTATTAAATGGTCATTAATGGCACCAAATGATGGTGGTCCACGTTATTTGATCTGTAATGCCGACGAAATGGAACCCGGTACTTTTAAAGACCGTTTGTTGATGGAAAAACTTCCACATCAATTGATCGAAGGGATGTTAATTGCGGGTTATACCTTAGAGGCAACTCATGGTTATATCTTTATCCGTGGTGAATACATCGAGGCAGCTCAATATCTAAATGAAGCCCTAGAACAGATTCGTGCTAAAGGTTATTTAGGCGAAAATATTTTAGATTCTGGCTGGAATTTTGAGTTGCATGTACATACGGGTGCAGGGCGTTATATCTGTGGTGAAGAAACTGCATTGATTAACTCGCTTGAAGGCCGTCGTGCTAACCCTCGTACTAAGCCACCGTTCCCGCAAGTTGCAGGGGCATGGGGCCGTCCAACAATTGTGAACAACGTTGAAACTTATAACAACTTGCCAGCAATTATGCTTCGTGGTCCAGAGTGGTATATCGGCCTATCAGCAGGTAAATCAAAAGACCCAGGCACTAAGATTTATGGTGCGTCAGGAAAAGTAAAATTCCCGGGTCTTTGGGAATTGCCATTTGGTACAACTGCACGTGAAGTGATTGAAGATCATGCTGGTGGTATGCGAGAAGGCTTAAAGCTCAAAGCATGGTTACCGGGCGGTGCTTCAACTGACTTTTTACCAGCAGATACCATTGATTTACCAATGGATGCAGACACGATTATGAAAGCAGGTTCTCGTTTGGGAACATGTTTATTGATGGTCGTAGATGAAACACAGTGCATGGTATCACTCACTCGTAACTTAGAAGAATTCTTTGCGCGTGAATCATGTGGTTTCTGTACACCATGTCGTGATGGTTTGCCATGGGCTGTTAAAGCGCTTAAAGCACTTGAAGCAGGCGAAGGTAAGAAAGAAGATATCGACCATTTACAAGAATTGACTCGTAAATTATGGATCGGTAAAACTTTCTGTGCCCACGCACCAGGTGCGATGGAGCCGCTTATGGGCGCACTAAAACATTTCCGTGGTGAGTTTGAAGCGAAAGTGACGACTCGTCCTGTCGTGCAAACCAGCAACGTAGAACAAGCTTAAGGAATTCGACTATGGCTACAATTCATGTCGATGGAAAATCGTATGAAGTCAACGGCTCGGAAAACTTGCTACAAGCATGTTTGAGTCTGGGCATCGACATCCCATATTTTTGTTGGCATCCATCCTTAGGTTCGGTTGGTTCTTGCCGTCAATGTGCTGTTACGCAATATGCGAATCCAGAAGATACGCGTGGTCGTTTGGTCATGTCATGCATGACACCAGCATCTGACAATACCTATATCTCAATTGAAGACAAAGAAGCAACGGATTTCCGTGCATCTATTGTTGAATTTTTGATGACGAATCACCCACACGACTGTCCAGTCTGTGAAGAGGGTGGTCACTGTCATTTACAAGATATGACTGTGATGACTGGTCATGACCGTCGTCGTTATCGCTTTACAAAACGTACGCATTACAACCAAGAACTCGGCTCATTCATTGCACATGAAATGAACCGTTGTATTGCTTGTTATCGTTGTGTTCGTTACTACAAAGACTACGCTGGCGGTACAGATTTTGGTGTATATGCCAATGCATCTCGTGTTTACTTTGGTCGTCCAGAATCAGGTACTTTAGAATCTGAATTCTCAGGTAACTTGACTGAAGTATGTCCAACAGGTGTATTCACTGATAAGACTCATTCAGAGCGTTATAACCGTAAGTGGGACATGCAGTATGCACCAAGCGTGTGTCAAGGCTGTTCTTCTGGTTGTAACATTTCTCCGGGTGAACGTTATGGTGAAATCCGTCGCGTAGAAAACCGTTTCAATGGTTCAGTTAACCAATACTTCCTTTGTGATAAAGGTCGTTTTGGCACAGGTTATGTAAACCGTGCAGACCGTCCACGTCAGCCTCAGTTCCGTAACGGTGAAACTGTTGCAACTGTTTCTGTCGATCAAGCTCTAGATCAAACGATTGCGAAGCTTCAAGGCAAAAAAGTTTTGGGTATTGGTTCTCCACGCGCAAGCTTGGAATCAAACTACGCATTACGTGAGCTTGTAGGTCAGGCAAATTACTCAACTGGTGTTGCGCAAAAAGAGCAAAACCTTGTTGAACTTGCTGCATCTATCATGCAAACCGAGGGTATTTACAACCCGAACATGCGTGAAATTGAAAGCTATGATGCTGTTCTGATTTTAGGTGAAGACCTGACTCAAACTGCACCACGTATGGCTTTGTCTGTTCGCCAAGCTGCGAAAAACAAAGCTCGCGAAATGGCTGCAAAAGCGCGTACCCCAGACTGGTTGGCTGAACCTGTACAACGTATTGGACAAGAAGCAAAATCTCCGATCTATATCTTGGCTGCAACTCAGACTCGTCTTGCCGACGTTGCAACTGGTGAAGTTGTTGCTTCTCCAAATGACATTGCACGTTTAGGCTTTGCCGTAGCAGCAGCAGTGAAAGGTGATGTAGTAAATGGTTTAGATGACGATGCAAAAGCATTTGCTCAAACCATTGCTGACACTTTAAAAGCAGCAAACAAACCATTAATCATTGCAGGCACAAGTTTGCAAGATGCTTCTATTATGGAAGCTGCGACTGAGTTGACTCAGAACTTAGGTGCTAAAGCTGGTTTAAGTCTTGTAGTTCCTGAAGTGAACTCTATGGGCTTGGCATTGTTTGGTGGCTTAAGCCTTGAACAAGCATTTGCTCAAGACTACGACACACTTGTTATTGTTGAAAATGACTTGTTCCGTCGCTTACCTGCTGCTCAAGTAAAAGCTGCACTAGATAAAGCTGAAACAGTAATTGTACTTGATCACAGTGAAACTGAAACTGTGAAACAGGCTGATATTGTACTTTCAGCAGCAAGCTTTGCTGAAGGTGACGGTACTGTTGTAAGCCAAGAAGGTCGTGCACAACGTTTCTACCAAGTTTACGATCCAAGTTACTACAAACCTGAATATGCAATTAAAGAATCATGGCGTTGGTTACATGCCATTGAAACTGGCATTAAAGGTAAGGCTGTAGATTGGACATTGCTTGATGATGTAATTGAAAGCATCGTAAGAAATGTACCAGTACTTGAAGCTATTCAAGATGTGGCACCTGATGCAGGTTACCGTGTACATGGTTTGAAAATTGCACGTGAACCACGTCGTTATTCAGGCCGTACTGCAATGCGTGCGCCGTTATCAGTTCATGAACCTAAACAGCCTACCGATCTAGATTCAGCATTAACATTCTCAATGGAAGGTTATGTTGGTCCGCAAAAAGCATCATCATTAGTACCATTTGCGTGGGCTCCGGGCTGGAACTCTCCGCAATCTTGGAACAAATACCAAGATGAAGTGGGTGGTCACTTAAAAGGTGGTGATTCTGGTGTTCGTTTATTTGATCGCTTAGCAAAACGTCCTGCACGTAGCTATGTTGCTCCAGTGCCTGTAGTTGCAAACCCTGAAAGTTTCCGCTTAGTACCAATGCATCATATTTTTGGTTCAGGTGAATTCACAATTAAAACACCTGCAATGGAAACTCGTATTCCAGAAGCGATGTTTGCAGTGGGTGAACAAGATGCAACTCGTTTGAACCTTCAAGATGGTCAACGTATTACAGTAAAAGCAGGTGAAACCAGTGTGAGCTTGCCTGTACAAGTAATTGAATATTTACCTACAGGTTATATTGGTTACCCAGTTGGTTTAGCACCAATGGTGTCACTAGCTGAGCCTGTTTCAGTGGCTTTAGGAGTGTAATTCATGAATCAAGAAATTATACGTCAAACGCCACTTTGGGCTGAGAACTGGCCAATTGCCTACGCTGTAGTTCAAGCAGTTGTGATTTTGCTTGTTGTTGTTTTAGTTGCAGCGTTGATGTCTTTTATTGAACGTCGTTTGCTTGCTTGGTGGCAAGACCGTTATGGTCCAAACCGTGTTGGTCCTGGTGGTATGTTCCAGATCGTTGCCGACATGCTCAAGATCATGTTCAAAGAAGACTGGACACCAAAATTTGCTGACAAACTTACATTCCGTTTAGCACCAGCTGTTGCAATGGCAACAGCGGTTCTTTCATTCATGGTAATCCCGGTGAGTCCTTCACTGGGTGTTGCCGATATGAGTATCGGTTTGTTGTTCTTCATGGCAATGGCTGGTATTGCAGTCTATGCAGTATTATTTGGTGGCTGGGCTTCAAATAACAAATACTCATTGCTTGGTGGTTTACGTTCAGCTGCTCAAACCATTTCTTACGAAGTGTTCTTGGGTATCTCATTGATGGGTGTGGTTGCAATTGCAGGCTCATTTAACCTTCGTGAAATTGTTGAAGCACAACGCGATGTTTGGTTCGTTATTCCACAATTCTTAGGTTTCTTAATTTTTGTGGTTGCTGGTGTCGCGGTAACTCACCGTCATCCATTTGACCAACCAGAAGCAGAACAAGAATTGGCTGAAGGTTACCATGTTGAATATGGTGGTATGAAATGGGGTATGTTCTTCGTTGCTGAATATGTCAACGTAGTACTTATTTCTGCATTGATCGTGACTTTATTCTTCGGTGGCTGGTTAGCACCATTCAATTTAGAAATTCCATTTGTTCCGCCAGTATTCTGGTTTGTGATTAAAACAGCATTCTTTGTAATGATGTTTGTTTTGGCTCGTGGTTCTTTAATGCGTCCACGTTATGACCAAGTCATGAACTTTGGTTGGAAAATTTGTTTGCCATTGGCGTTGGTCAACTTGTTAGTGACTGGTGCTGTGATTCTGATGAATCAGGCCTAGGACAGCAGGGAGTACAAAATGTATAAATTTCTAGCTGGATTCGGATCGATTGTACGTTCGTTATTTATGGTATTTAGCCATGTAACGCGTAAACGTGACACGATTTTATATCCAGAAGTACCGGCTGAACAGATTGTGCCGCCACGCTTTCGTGGTCGTATTGTGTTGACGCGTGACCCAGATGGGGAAGAGCGTTGTGTGGCATGTAACCTATGTGCGGTTGCGTGTCCGGTTGGCTGTATCTCATTACAAAAAGCAGAAACAGAAGATGGACGTTGGTATCCGGAATTTTTCCGCATCAACTTTTCACGCTGTATTTTCTGCGGTATGTGTGAAGAAGCTTGTCCAACAACTGCGATTCAGATGACACCAGATTTCGAACTTGGTGAATATGTACGTCAAGACTTGGTTTATGAGAAAGAAAACTTACTCATTTCAGGTCCGGGTAAATACCCAGACTACAACTTCTACCGTGTAGCTGGTATGGCAATTAACGGTAAAGAGAAAGGTCAGGCGCAAAAAGAAAGTGCACCAATCGATGTACGGAGTCTATTACCATGATGTGGCCGTTTTATTTGATGGCACTCGTGGCCATCGTTTCTACGGTTCGTGTAGTGACTAACACGAACCCTGTACACGCTTTACTTAGTCTAATTGTTTCATTGCTTGCTGTTGCTGGTATTTTCATGATCGTGGGGGCGCCTTTTGCAGGTGCTCTTGAAATCATTGTTTATGCCGGAGCAATTATGGTTCTGTTTGTCTTCGTGGTGATGATGCTAAATTTAGGTCAACACACTGTAGAACAAGAACGTAAATGGCTTTCTTCAGATGCTTGGGCATATCCAGCACTCATGAGTTTCTTACTCGGCTTGCTTTTGGTTTGGATGCTTGGTGGTGAATACACCACAATTTCAGCACCACTTGGGGCACAAGTGATTGGACCAAAAGTAGTTGGTCAAGCACTCTTTACTCACTATTTACTATTGGTTGAAGTTGCCGCGATGTTATTGCTAGCAGCCCTTGTTGCAGCATACCACTTAGGTAAACGTGAACCAGGTGCAGAAGAGGAAAAAGAATAATGGGCCAGATTCCTTTAGAACATGGTTTGATTGTTGCAACCATCCTTTTTGCACTCGGTTTTTACGGTGTAATGGTGCGACGCAACCTATTATTTATGTTAATGAGCCTTGAGGTCATGATGAATGCTGCTGCATTGGCATTTGTTCTTGCGGGTAGCGTATGGGCACAACCAGATGGACAAGTGATGTTCATTCTGATTTTGACCCTTGCGGCAGCAGAGGCATGTATCGGTCTTGCGATTGTCCTTCAGTTCTATCATCGCTTCCATCATTTGGATGTGGATGCTGCTAGTGAGATGCGCGGATGAGTTATTTATATCTAACAGTATTATTTCCGCTAATCGGTTTTATTTTATTGGCGGCAGGACGAGACAAGCTCTCTGAAAACGTTGCAGCAATTATTGGTGTGGGTTCTGTAGGTTTATCTGCATTATTTGCACTGATTGCTGGAATGGCATTTACTACTAGTGGTCAGCAAGTTTTTGTTCAAAACCTGTGGACATGGTTCAATGTTGGTGGTTTTGCACCGGGCATTAGCTTACATTTAGATGGCTTATCTTTACTCATGATGGGCATGGTTACAGGTGTTGGTTTCCTAATCCACATCTTTGCATCATGGTACATGCGTGGTGAAGAAGGTTATGCGCGTTTCTTCTCTTATTTCAACCTGTTTGTTGCCAGCATGCTTGTGCTTGTACTGGGTGACAACTTGGCGTTGTTATTCTTAGGTTGGGAAGGCGTAGGTCTTTGCTCTTATTTGCTTATCGGTTTCTATTATGCAAACCCTGCAAATGGTTGGGCTGCGATCAAAGCATTTACAGTTACCCGCGTAGGTGATGTATTCTTACTGATCGCTTTATTCTTGCTTTACCAACAATTTGGTACGCTTAATACTCAGTACATCGTTGAACATGCAGCAGAAGTAATGACGAAGAGTTCGTCACTTACCATCTGGACTGCATTAATGTTGTTCTTGGGTGCTGCTGGTAAATCTGCTCAAATTCCATTGCAAACATGGTTAGCAGACGCGATGGCAGGTCCAACACCTGTTTCTGCATTAATCCACGCAGCAACAATGGTAACGGCTGGTGTGTATTTATGCTGCCGTCTATTTAGTGTATTTGAACTTGCGCCTGAAGTGATGCAATTCATTTCGGTAACAGGCGCCGTGACTTTGTTAGTTGCAGGTTTTGCTGCACTTGTTCAAACAGACATCAAACGTATCTTGGCTTACTCAACAATGAGTCAGCTTGGTTATATGTTTATGGCTGTAGGTGCGGAAGCTTATCAAGCTGGCTTGTTCCACATGTTGGCTCACGCATTCTTCAAAGCTTTATTGTTCTTGTCTTCTGGTGCGGTGATTCTTGCTTACCATCACGAGCAAAACATCTTCAAAATGGGTGGTTTGTTCAAACGTAACAAATTCCTATTTGCTTGTTTCGCGATTGGTGGCGGTGCATTAGCAGCTATTCCATTCTTGACGATTGGCTTCTTCTCTAAAGATGCGATTCTTGGTGAAGTTTGGGTACAAGGTCAATCAGTTGCTCTATACCACACCTTATATTGGGTGGGTGTAGCAGGTGCATTCCTGACTTCAATCTATACATTCCGTTTAATCTGGGTTGTATTCTTTGGTCAAGAAAACACGCCTTACCATGAAATTAAAGGCGCAACTTACTGGGCTCCATTGGGTATTTTAGCTGTACTGTCTACTTTTGTTGGTGCCGTATTAAAAGCACCTGTAGCTGGTATTCTGAATACTGCAAAAATTCCTGAATTCCATGTAGCTGAACAATTTGTAGAAGGCATGCATGGGGCAGAGCATTTAGCAGTAGGAATTGCGCTAGTGGGTCTAGTTGTTGGTATAGCATTATTTACATTTGCTTATGGTGCAGTGAAATCATTTGCTCAAACAAGTTTGGGTTCAGGTTTGGCACATATTTGCCGTACCGCTTTTGGTTTTGATGCATTGTATGACATCGTTTTTGTTAAACCTTATTTATTCTTCGCCAAAATCTTTGGCCGTGACCCGATTGACAGTTTGTGGTTAGTTCTTCCTGCACTTGTGAAAGGCGGAAATAGTTTTACAAGCTCACGTCAAACCGGTTCATTGCGTGAATACGCATCAAGTATGTCACTCGGTGTAGTGGTGTTATTGATGATCTTGATCGTTATTCAGGTAGTGGGGAAATAAAATGGAAAACAATTTAATTTTACCCGCGCTGATTCTTGTTCCGTTCATTGCTGGTTTTATTTGTTGGTTAGTCGATAAGCTCGACAAAACTTTGCCACGTTGGATTGCCTTAATTGGTATGCTCATTACTTTGGGCTTAGGTCTTGCACTTTGGCAAAATGGAACTTATAGCTATGAGATGGGTTCAAAAATCCCAACTTGGTCTGCTGAGTTCTATTTACCGTGGATTCAATCCCTCGGTATCGGCATCCACCTTGCTGTAGATGGCTTATCTTTACTCATGGTGTTATTAACAGCATTACTTGGTGTGCTTGCTGTTGGTTGTTCATGGGGCGAAATTCAAAAGAATGTTGGTTTCTTCCATTTAAACCTCTTATGGAGTTTAGGTGGCGTTATCGGTGTATTCTTAGCGATTGACCTGTTCTTGTTCTTCTTCTTCTGGGAGATGATGCTTGTACCAATCTACTTCCTGATTGCGTTATGGGGTCATAAAGGTTCAAACGGTCGTTCACGTGTTTACGCAGCTACTAAGTTCTTCCTTTACACGCAAATCGCTGGTTTAGTGATGTTAATCGGTATTCTTGGTCTTGTAGTTTATGGCTACATGATGACCGGAATGATCGGTTTTGATTACAACTATTTATTAGCTGTAGCTAACCACTTACCGCCTAGCTTAGCGTATGGTTTCATGATCTGTTTCTTCATCGGTTTTGCGGTGAAGTTACCAGTATTCCCATTACATGGTTGGTTGCCAGATGCGCATGCTCAAGCACCTACAGCAGGTTCTGTAGACTTAGCGGGTATCTTGATTAAAACAGCTGCGTATGGCTTGCTTCGTTTTGTTATTCCATTCTTCCCAGCAGCTTCTGCACAGTTTGCAGATATTGCGATTATTTTCGGTTTGATTGGTATTTTCTACGGCGCATGGTGTGCTTACCAGCAAACTGACATGAAACGTTTACTTGCGTATACGTCGATTTCACACATGGGCTTTATTTTACTTGCAATCTACGCAGGTAACATTTTGACCTTCCAAGGTCTAATGATCATGATGTTGGCACATGGTTTGTCATCAGCTGCATTGTTCATTATGTCTGGTCAAATCTACGAACGTTTACATACACGTGACTTGCGTTTAATGGGTGGTCTTCGTGGCCAACTTCAGTACTTGCCATTTTTCTTGATGTTCTTCGTTGCTGCTCTTGTTGGTGTGCCAGGTTTAGGTAACTTTATTGGTGAATTCCTGATCTTGATGGGTTCATTTAATAAATATCCTGTATTCACGATTCTTGCTTCTATCAGCCTTGTATTTGCAGGCTTATATGGCTTGATTTTGATTCACCGTACTTTATTTGGTGAACCAAATCCTGAACAAAAGCAACACTACACTAGTCCACTAAAAGACTTATCTGCTCGTGAAGTTGGTATTTTGATGATTTGTGCGATTGGTCTCGTTTGGCTTGGTATCTACCCACAAACATTCTTGGATGTATCTCATTCAAGCATGCAGTGGTTTGTCAATAGTTATGTGCCAGTTCAAGAAGTCGTTGAAACTGTTCAGCAAACAGCTACTCAACTTGACCATGTGGAGATCCAATAATCATGAACTTCACAGTATCATTCGCTACGCTTATGCCTTTAGCTCCTGTGATGATTGTTGCTTTGACAACAGTCGTCGTCATGCTGTTAATTTCAATTAAGCGTAATCATAATTTAATCGCAACAACTTCTGTTGTTGGTTTAAACCTCGCTGCACTTTATATTTTATTTGAAGTATTTGGCGGTAAGTTTGTACCGGCAAATGTGATGGGCATGTTTATGGTTGATCCATTTACCATGTTCTATCAATTTATGATTTTGATCGCGGCGTTGGCTTGTTGTACTTTGTCTCACGCTTACATCGAAACCTATAAAGACAACCGCGAAGAGCTCTATCTTTTGTTACTTGCTTCAGTAGCAGGTGCAATGTTGATGGTTGCAAGTTCTCACTATGCATCGTTCTTCATTAGCCTTGAGTTAATGTCGATCCCTGTATATGGCTTACTTGCTTATACTTATCAACGTAGTAGTTCACTTGAAGCTGGTATTAAATATCTTGTACTTTCAGCGACAGCTTCTGCAATGCTGTTGATGGGTATGGCATATATCTATGCATATACTGGTTCACTTTCATTCTATGATTCTGTACAGGCGTTATTTGGTGCAATCAAACAGCCAATGGTGTTATTAGGTTTAGCACTCATTATCTTTGCTGTTGCATTTAAATTATCGCTTGCGCCGTTCCATAAATGGACACCAGATGTATATGCAGGTGCACCAGCGCCAATGGCAACTTTCTTGGCAACCGCTGCTAAAGTTGCAACAATTGGTTTGTTCGTGCGCTATATGCTTGCTTCAGGCGCAATTATGGTGGATTCGTTAGTCACTATTTTGACAATCATTGCTGTATTGTCGATTTTAGTTGGTAACTTACTCGCTGTTCGTCAAGTTAACTTAAAACGTATTCTTGGTTATTCATCTATTGCTCATTTTGGTTATTTGTTAATTGCTTTAATTAGCATGACTTATGCGAGCTTGGGTAGTGTAACTGTATATGTGGTGTCTTATGTATTAACAACTATCGGTGCTTTTGGTGCGGTAGCGTTAATGTCTAGCCCATATAACAACGTAGATGAAGCACAAAGTCTTGCCGACTACCGTGGTTTGTTCTGGCGTCGTCCGGTACTTACAGCAACTTTAACAGTCATGATGTTATCTTTGGCTGGTATTCCATTAACAGCAGGCTTCATTGGTAAGTTCTTGGTGGTAATGGCTGCTGTAACAACTCAACACTGGTTCTTGGCTGCAATGGTTATTGTGGGTAGTGGTATTGGTTTGTACTATTACTTACGTGTGATGGTTGTCATGTATATGACTCCACCAGAGACTCCTCGTATTGATGCAGATGCTCATTGGGGTCAAAAAGTAGGTGGTTTAATGGTATTGGCTGCTGCTGCATTAGTTATTATTTTGGGTGTTTACCCAGATCCAATGATTAATTTGGCATTAAAAGCAGAAATTTTATCTCCATTACATTTCATGCTTTCACAACAACAATAATTCTAGTGTACAAAAAAGCCTCCAAATCTGGAGGCTTTTTTTTATTGGGCATTAAAAAAAGATTATAATAAATACGTTTTTATATTTTTAGGTAACATCTGTGGCCATTCAAGAAATTCGTCACCCACTTATTCGTCATAAATTAGGTTTGTTGCGTCGTTCTGACATCAGTACTAAAAATTTCCGTGAGCTTGCTCAGGAAGTGACTATGTTGTTGACTTATGAAGCAACAAAAGATTTACCAGTTGTGGATTGTGAAATTGATGGATGGGCTGGAACCGTTACTACACAGCGTATTGCTGGTAAAAAAATAACGGTTGTACCGATTTTACGTGCAGGCATTGGTATGCTAGATGGCGTACTTAATTTAATCCCAAGTGCAAAAGTGAGTGTTTTAGGTCTTGAGCGTAATGAAGAAACATTAGAAGTTCGCACTTATTATAAAAAATTGGTTCCAGATGTCGCTAATCGTCTTGCAATGATTATCGATCCAATGTTGGCAACTGGTAACTCATTAGTTGCTGCCATTGATGTACTAAAGGCGAGTGGCTGTAAAGATATACGTGTTATGGTGCTAGTTGCTGCTCCAGAAGGCGTTGCTAAAGTTGAAGCAGCTCATCCAGATGTACTGATTTATACAGCATCTATTGATAATGGCTTAAATGAACAAGGATATATTGTTCCTGGTTTAGGTGATGCCGGCGATAAAATTTTTGGTAGTGTCCAAAAAGACTAATTTTTGAAATAACGATAAAAAGAGACTTAATCAAACCGTAGTGTTTTGAGGGCGGATTGAAAGTCTCTTTTTAATTTTCTGCTGTAATGACAGTATTGGAAAAGTAGGATAAAGATCATGAAGCAAGAATTTTATACCGGAAAAGTTAAACAATATGATCCTGAAAAAGGATTTGGTTTTATTGGCACGGCTGAGGGAGATATTTTCTTTCATATTTCGGATTTTCCTGCATCGGAAGGGGAACCGAAAAGAAATGAAAAAGTGAAATTTCTTGCTGTAGATAATCAGGGGAAATTTAAGGCTGTAAAGATTGAGCGTATCGATCCTAATCCGTCTAAAACCAAAAAAACTCAAATCACCGATCATAATAAAGCGATTACAACAGAGTTGTTATCACATTTCCGACGCTAATCGTGTTCTCAATCTTCAGCGCTATCTTGGTACTGAGTTTATGAGGCCAGCAGAGAAGATTTGTGATTGCGTGTGGAATGAGTAAGTAATACAAAATTAAGGGAGGTGTTAGCTTCCCTTAATCTTCTTAAGCAATAAATAATAAAATGAAAAGAATGGGGATGTATGTTACAACGGGGAAAAATTAAACGCGGCAAATCCAAGCTAAATTCAAGTGAGTATATAAGTCTATTTATTGTTGGTATTTTGGTTATTGTTGCATCTGTTACTTTTATGGGATTACGCTCTCATCAGCAGGTTCAGCAACGTGCTTCACAAGAAAAAGTGCAACTATTAATACAGCAACAAAAACAAATTGTTGAAGCACAGCGTGCAGCTTTGGGTAAATTACCAGATGTTCAACTTTCTGAAAGAACGAAAAAGGCTTTAGCACTTACATCAGAAAAAGTCCCAGAACGGGTAAATCATGAAACATTAGCTTTTCATTGTGATGGTCGGATGTACTGTACCCAAATGAGCTCTTTAGAAGAAGCACGTTGGTTCGTACGAAATTGCCCAAACACTAAAATGGATGGCGATCTTGATGGTGAGCCATGTGAGAATGACTCAAGATGGCACTAGAAGATCAGGTTTTAAATCTGATCTTCACAGAATTGTAAAAATGCTTTGAGGCCAGGGCCTTGATATTTTTGACGGTGTACCAACATGTAAAGCGGGCGAGTCAGTTGCCAGAATGGCGTATCTAAAATAACGAGTTGTCCTTTTTCAATTAAAGGTTCAATAGCGAGTTTAGAGATACAAGACATTCCTAAACCACCTGCAACGATTTTCAAGATTGCTTCATTGTGACCGAGGGTTAGGCGAATATTTGCGTCTGGTAGGTCTTGCAAAATAGCATTATCAAACACTTCACGAGTTCCCGAACCTTCCTCACGTAAAATCCATTCGGCTTGATAAAAATCGTGTGCAGTTAAAGGTCGGTTTAAACGTGCTAGAGGGTGACTAGGGGAGCAGCATACTGCAAGCTCATCATCTCGCCAGTGAATACATTGGAGTTGAGGTAGGTGACATGAGCCTTCAATTAGTGCTAAATCAAGCTGAAACTGATTGACTGCTTCAATCATTTGGCGTGTGTTGCCTACCTGTAATTGCAAATGTGCTTTAGGGTGATGTTGTAAAAAGTTCGCCATTAAATCTGGCATGAGGTAATCACTGATCGTTAGAGTTGCCCCAATACGTAAATCAATGCTTTGTAACTCACCTTTTGCAGCTTGCTCAAAAGCTTCACAGCGACCTAATATTTCTAGCGCTTGTGGCAATAAAAAGCGACCAAGATCATTAAGTTGTAGTCGTTTACCTAAACGGTCAAATAGAGGAGCACCAAGACCATCCTCTAAATCGGCTAAAGCCATACTTGCTGCACTTTGCGTCAGTCTGACCGCATCACTGGCTTTGGTGACAGTTCCTTCTTGAGCGACTGCTACAAAAACAGCCAACTGGCGTAATGTCATGCGCATGTTTAAAAAGCCTTAACGTTTAAAAGTATTCATTATTTCGGCTGTCATGCTAACATGAGCGCACTATTTCATGCCACGTTGAAATCATGTCAATTGAAAAATTTAGCGTAGAAAAAGTTTTATCTGTACACCGCTGGACACCAACTCTTTTCAGTTTCACTATGACCCGCCCTGCACATTTTAAATTCACCGCTGGGCAGTTTGCACGTATTGGATTGAAAGTTGGAGAGGAACTTGTTGTTCGTGCCTATTCGGTGGTGTCTTCTCCATTTGATGAAACGCTAGAATTTTTCTCGATTGTGGTACCTGATGGTGCATTTACATCAAATCTTCAATATTTGAGGGTAGGAGACGAGCTTTATTTAGAAAAAATACCTTATGGTTATCTTACTTTAGCTCGCTATCAACAGCCTTTACCGCATGATTTATGGTTATTAGCAACGGGTACAGGTTTGGCTCCGTTTTTGTCGATGCTACAAGACTTCGACACATGGTCTAAATATCAAAAGATCAATTTGGTTTACAGTGTACGTACTGCAGCTGAGTTAGCTTATGTCGATCGTATTCAAGAGATTGCTGAAACCTTTGGAGAAGGGCACGTCGGTTTTAAATTTATTCCAATTATCACTCGTGACCCATCAGCGCAGCTACATGACCGTTTACCAGTTTTGATTGAAAACGGTGAATTAGAAAAAGTTGCTGGTATAGAATTGAGCCCTGCAACAAGCCATGTCATGCTTTGTGGAAACCCAGAAATGGTGGATGATACGAAAGAGGCTTTAAAACGCCGTGGTTTGACGATGAATCGTCGAGGTGAGGGGAATATTGCAGTAGAAAATTACTGGTAACAAACGACAATTAAAAGAACTTTAAAATTATTTTTATGGATATGTTTATTAATGGACAAACATATCCATAAATTCACGAATTTCTGCAATTGCACTGTCTACGTCGCTTGAAAGCCAAGTAGGTTCAAAAAGGCCTGCATAATGTTCTAAACGGTCTTGGGGAACAACTAAGCGAACAGGACAATCTTCTTCAAGTAGACGCCAAGGTAAAATCGGAACTTCATTGTCCAAAAAAATATTGATATTACGAATATCAACAATCATCGCGTTAATGCAGTCAGGAAATGGCATGACTGAAAACTCTTCAGTGCGACGACGAAAATACTCTAAATCACCCCATTTGAGTTCATAACTTGGTTTATTAAATTCAATAATACCAATGAGATGTTCATCTCTTGTCTGGTGTAGATAACATTGATGTGTGACGTCAGTGTCGAGATCAAGAGTTACGTTTTGCTGACGATACATCATAAAATAGAGCAGCTTTAAAACAAGGGGGCTTATTATAGCCTATTTTCTAAAAAGTAAGCGCTAAAACATATTGTATTACAAATGGGACATAGACGAAGTTCGTGAATAACTAGAAATTATTTTTGATTGTCTAAATTAATGTGTGCAAATTTTATACTATTTTTATTATTTTAAAAGTAGAGTTTTGCAATCACAGACACCTTCGCATAATGCTTTTTCACACAATGCAACAAAGCAAATTGCTATGATGAATATAAAGTTAATGATAATAGAAGAGGGGAAAGAAGATGCATGATTTTTCAAAACCACCTCATGTGACGAGTCCTGAAGAAACTGCGAAAAAAAGAAGATTGCCAGTTTATATTTTAATTATTGTTGGGCTTTTTCTTCTTGCGCTTATTGTCTATATGGTTGCTGACCACAACCAGACTCCTAAACAAGAAGGAGCATTTCAAAATGAGACTGCACCACATGTCATGATGAGTACTTCTGATTTGAAAACTTACAAAGGATAGTAAGCCCACCAGTATATCGTGATAAAAAGCCTTTGGGATGTGACCTAAAGGCTTTTTTTGCAATCTTTTGCATCAATTTGTTGTATTTATGCAGAAGTATGTTGATTGAAAAATATTCAAAACATAAGGTGACATAGACCGCATTTATCGTCATTTTTTACAACGAACTGGTGTTTTTCATTTACTGATAACACTGAAAAGAACATAACAATTGAGGACATAACAATATGAATGAATTTTTTAATGGGCCTCGCGGCGCTCAGTTTGACGCGATGTATTACTGGGATCAGTTTCATCCTATTTTAGCTGCAATTGTCATCTTACTGGTGGGCTGGATAATCGCTTTATTGGTTGCGGCGGGTGTAAAAAAACTTCTGCAAAAATTAAATACCAATGCCAAATTATCTTCGGCTACAGGACGTGCTCCAAATATAGAAGGCCTCGTCTCTAAAGTCATATTCTGGTTTATTCTGATTCTTGCTGTTGTTGCTGCTTTAAATGTGCTCAACATTAGTGGAGTGAGTGGCCCGTTCAGTAATATGGTGAATCAGGTACTCGTCTATATTCCAAATATTATTGCTGCTGCGGTGGTGGGTTTTATTGGTTGGATCGTTGCTCGACTGGTGCGGGCAGGGATTACTAATGTGCTCTCGAGAACGCAACTCGATGACAAACTCAGTAGTGAAGTAGGTGTAGGGGGAATTAGTCAAAATATTGGTGAAATTCTTTACTGGCTTGTATTGTTACTTTTCCTTCCGATTGTTCTTTCAATCTTAGGGTTAACAGGCTTACTTATTCCTGTGCAGAATATGGTGAATGAGGCAATTGCCTTCTTACCAAATATCTTTATTGCTGGCGTTATCGTTTTTGTTGGTTATATCTTGGCAAAAATTGTACGCGGTATTGTTGAAGGCTTAATTAATAGCTTAGGTGTTCAAGCTCAAGCGGAAAAAATTGGTCTTTTTAAAAGCTCTAATGTAGGCAAATTCTTAGGTTCATTTGTTTTTGCCATCATTATCATTACCACATTGATTGTAGCGTTTGAAGCTTTAGGCATTCAGACAATTTCTCAGCCAGCGACAGCAATGCTGAATGAGATCTTACAGGCAATTCCAAACATTATTGCGGCTGGCTTAATTTTACTGGTTGCTTATATTGTTTCTCGTTTTGTTGGACGTTTGGTTGCAGAGTTAATTGCTGGAACGGGTGTTGATGAAATTCCTGCTAAATTAGATGTACAACGTTTTCTAGGTCAAACTAAAGTATCTAGTGCTGTCGGTTGTCTAATCGTATTCTTTACCATGCTTTTTGCAGTATCTGAAGCAGCGAATCGTCTTGGTTTTGATCAAATCAGTGGTCTAATTGCAATGTTCATCCATTTCGGTGCAAACATTCTATTGGGTGCTGTAATTCTAGTGATTGGTTTCTGGCTAGCTAATATTGTAGCGAATGTGGTTCAACGTGGTGAATATAATAGCTCGCGTTGGTTAGGTAGTTTAGTTCGTGTCTTAATTATTGGTCTAGTACTTGCGCTTGGTTTAAGAGCGATGGGTATTGCGGATTCAATCGTTAATCTTGCATTTGGTCTGACTCTAGGTGCGGTTGCAGTGGCTTTCGCTCTTGCATTCGGTTTAGGTGGTCGCCAACCAGCAGAACGACTTTTGACTGATTTGCTAGATAAAGCTAAAAAAGAAGCGAATCAACCAAATCCTCTTTATCAACCACCTTCTAGTACGAGTAGTACGGCTCCAGCCAGACCTACATCTACGCCAACGACTCCACCTTCAACAGTTTCATCTGATGCAAAACCAGCAGATTCTGTACAGGTGAATCCAGCGCATCCCCCAGTGAATAAGCCGTTTGGTTCTACGGGCGAAAATGATGAAATTTAAAGGAATTAAATTAAATTTCAGATAAACAGTACAAAAAATCTTTGATTTTTGTGATAAGTTCGACCACTCTATATTGAGTGGTCGTTCTTTTTTGGCCGTTATAAAAACAAATAAGTGAGGAAAATACGATGAAGAAACCAGGTCGTTTTTTAGCACCGATTGTCATTGCCGGAATTACGGTAGGTTTTTTAGCAAGCGCTTATAAATTTGTATTTAGTAAGTCGGAAAGCTCAAAACAGGCTACCTCTCAGCCACAAGATGCCCAAAACGCTTCAAATAGTTCGAAAAACTCAAATTAAACTTATACATATTGGGCAGCAGCATAGGCAGAAGACCACGCCCACTGGAAGTTATAACCTCCTAAATGGCCAGTCACATCGAGTACTTCGCCAACAAAAAACAGTCCTTTCTGCTTTTTACTTTCCATGGTTTTGGAAGATACTTCTGTTGTATCTATGCCGCCTAAAGTCACTTCAGCGGTACGATATCCTTCTGTTCCAGATGGTTTAACTGCAAAACCATGTAACTGCTCGGCAATATGATCTAGCTGTGCATCACTGATATTACCAATCGCTATTTCGCTCTGTTCTGTCCATATGAGTTGTTGTAACTCTTGGATGATACTTTTGGCAGTAAACTCATTAAGAAGGGTACGTAATAAAACTTTAGGCTGCGTTTTCTTTTTATCTTTTAAATAAGTTCCTAGATCTTGGCTTGGGAAAAAGTCAATTTTAAAACTTTCTCCGCTGTTCCAATAATTAGAAAGCTGCAAAGAACTTGGTCCACTCAAGCCACGATGGGTAAATAATAATGCTTCAGTAAAGCTATTTTTTGAGTTGCTTAAAGTCACATCTAAGGCATTCCCGCTTAAGCGTGTGGTTACTTCTTTAATGTGATCGGAAAAGGTAAAGGGAACTAGGCCTGCACGAGTTGGAAAAACCTGATGTCCAAACTTCTGTGCCAGTTCATAGCCAAAACCAGAACCACCGAGAGTTGGAATAGATAAGCCGCCTGTAGCAATCACTAAAGAATCACAAGTGTAATGTCCTTGATTGGTGTTTAGTGAAAACCCACCTTTTTCCAAGGGTGTAATTTGTCCAACTTCGCAATGGGTTTGAATATCCACATGTTTAGTTTTATTACACTCACTCACCAGCATTTCTAAAATTTCTTTAGCGCCGTTTAGCGTAAATAATTGCCCATGTTTACGTTCTTCATAGGCAATTTTATAATCACACACCAAACCGATAAAGTCCCAGTTGCTATAACGTGACAGGGCCGAAATAACGAAGTGTGGATTATGAGAAATATAGTTATCAGGCTCTACATAGAGGTTGGTAAAGTTACACTTACCGCCACCTGACATTAAAATCTTTTTACCAATTTTATTGGCTTTTTCCAAAATTAAAACCGAGCGGCCTCGTTTAGCAGCATGTGCGGCCAACATGAGTCCAGAAGCGCCTGCACCTAAGACAATGACATCGACATGACTGTTAGACATAAGAGATTCTCGATTAATCGTGAAAATTAAAAAGGGGCATATACTACCATGCCAACACCTACTCATGCCAAAGTCATTTACTGCCATGGCAGGCAAGCTCATCTAAGAAATTAAAGAAGCATTACTTTAATTTCTTTCTTATATCAGCCTGTAAGCCACCAGAATGAATCACTAAAATACGGGAATTTTCAGCGAAGTAATTATTTTTTATAAGGTCAAACAGACCGAACATCATTTTGCCAGTATAGATCGGTTCAAGTGGTACAACGTATTGCTCTTCAAAATTTTGGATAAATGCGAATAGCTCAGGTGAAGTTTTAGCGTAACCACCACAGCAGTAGGCATCTGTCAGTGACCAATTCTGTTTTTTAGTCCATTGCTGAATCTCTTGTTGTAGAAAGTCGCCTTTTAATGCTGAAAATCCTAAAACCTTTTGATGTGGTGCACTTCGTTCAATCAGTCCTGAAATAGTTCCTCCAGTTCCGACTGCACAGCAAATGACATCATAGTTTTGCAAATCACTTTGGCTGAGAATTTCCTGACATCCTTGTACTGCTAGCTCATTAGAGCCGCCTTCAGGAATAATGAAAGTTTCAGGAAATTGCTTGTGCAGATGTTGAAGATACTTTTCATCATCTTTTAAACGGTATTCAGAGCGCGATACAAAATGTAAATGCATTCCTAAACTTTGAGCTTTTGCTAAAGTTGCATTGAGAGGTTTGCTAGCTAATTCTTCTCCACGAATAATGCCTACACTTTTAAAGCCAAAAAGATGAGCTGCATACGCAGTTGCGGCAATGTGATTTGAATAAGCCCCACCAAAAGTCAAAACGCGTGATAACTCTTTTTGTTTTGCGGCAAGCAAATTGTATTTTAGTTTGAAAAATTTATTACCCGAGATTTGAGGGTGAATTAAGTCTAACCGCTTAATGTCGAGATGCAGGGGATAGGGTAATTGAATATGTTGATAAGGAACTGATTGAGCAATGTGATCAAACATTAGAAATTGAGGAAATAATGATTGATCACATTGTAACTTTTAAAATAGAACTTTAAAAAGCTGTTTACGAATTTGTATCGACAGAAGTAACTACTGACATACCTGGACGTAAATGTTCCATTCCTTCCTGATTTGGGTCAATGGTGATGCGTACAGCAATCCGTTGAACCACTTTGGTAAAGTTTCCTGTTGCATTGTCAGGTTTTAACACACTGAACTCGGAACCCGCAGCAGGTGAGATCTGCTCAACATGTCCTGTAAATTTTTTGTGTTGCATAGCATCGACTGTAAACCATGCCTTTTGGCCAATCCGCATATTGGCAATTTGGGTTTCTTTGAAATTGGCAATCACCCAAGTTTGTTGTGGAATGAGATAGAGTAATTGTGACCCTGCTGCTACATATTGCCCAATACGAGGGTTCACTTCACCAAGTTGACCATCCATCGGAGCAACTATAACGCTATAGTCTTTAGTGGTTTGTGCTTGGTCTAATTGTGCTTTGGCACTTGAAACTTGTGCTTCTAAGCCAGCTTCTGCAACTTGTGCTGTTTTAAGCGCTTCATTTGCAACTAACACATTGGCTTCTGCCTGTTTAAGCGCTGCAAGGTTATTTTCCGCATCTGCCGCGGCTTTATCTTGTTCAGATTTAGATGCTGCTCCACTATTGCCTAACTGCTGATAGCGTCTAAGTTGTGCTAAAGAGAGTTCATATTGAGCTTTAGCTTGATCTACTTTGGCTTGGGCTGCCACAATATCAGCTTGTTTCTGAGCAATTGATTGAGTTTGATTAGCTAATGTATTTTTAGCTTGTTCAACCCCAGAAGCTGCTTGAGTTACTTTTTGGTCGTAAGTGGTTGCATCAATATGCATGAGCACCTGACCCTTTTTGACATGGTCAAAGTCTTTAACTAATACATCTTTAACGTAGCCATTAATTTGTGATGATAAAATTGTGGTTTTACCTTTGACATAACTATTGTCAGTTTGCTGAACGCTCGTTGCAAAAGGTCCAATTCGCCATGCCCATAAAATCACTAAGATACCGACAATAAGAACACCCAACATCCATAATAGGGTTGAGTGTTTTGTTGGAATCAGTTTACTTGCAGGCGCAGGCTCGTTAACAGGTGCCTGAGCAGGCGTTTGTTCCGGTTTGTTTTGATCATCTGACATATATCAATCTCAATTTCTATTTCATCAATAACGAAAGCCATTAAGGACGGCTAATTCCTCTGCGTTGTAGGTATTTACTACGTGCAATATTAAATCCACCCCATAAGAGCAGCGCGACGGCAAAAATACCATTTAAAGCAATGACATCATTGTAGGCCCGCACTTGAGCCTCACGAGTGACCACTTGATTGAGTGAGCGTATAGATTGAGCTGTTTGTAACGCTGGATCATTCGTTGTGATGGCTGCACTGCGTTGATAAGTTGATAGCCGTTGAGCAACTAATGGGTCGGCTTGTTCTAAATCTTTAATAATCTCGGCTTGATAGTTTTGTGTACGATGTTGTTGATAGGTCGAGAAGAAAGATGATCCGACAAGACCACCGAAGGTTTGGGTTGCAGAGAACAAAACGATAAAAGTCACCACATATGAGGGACCTTTAGCAAGTGTTTGCGCAAAGCCAATAAGAAGTAATGGCCCAATAAATAAACCACCAGCAAAGCCCACTAAGAATTGACTTGCAAAGAAATTTATAGGCCGGACATCACTGGTTAAGTGATAATCTAGTCCACATGCAACCAGAATCAAAAACTCTGCAAATAGTAAGTGGAAGATAATTCTTTCACGTGAAAAAGTAAGTGCGCTAAAAAGTGTTCCGCTTAAAATTCCCACCAATATGACCACATAGAGTGGAACAAATTGATCAGGACCCATTCCCATGGTTTTTAAGAAGTTAACAGCAGCATAGCTTTGTTCCGACATTAAAAGTCGAATTGCAAAAGCACCAAAAATGAAACGTAGGGTAGAAGAAGTACCTAACCAGCGTGTCATAATTAATGGGTTAGCGCGATAGTGTTCGTAGAGTAAACCTAGAACAACTAAGCTAAAACCTGCAATTAATACATAAGCAAGCCATTCACTATTAAACCACCATAAAATTGGACCTTGCGTCAGCACAATACATAAACATGCAAAACCTGGAGCCAGTAAAGCAAAGGTGAACAAATCTTGCTTCTCAAAAACATAAATTCTTAAGCTACGTGGCAATTTCAATGAAACGACCATCGCTAAACAACAAAGTGCTAAACCGAGCTCAAAGGTGTAAAGAACAGACCAACTGTCTGTACTGACAAGAAATGGAGAAATAATCCAAGCCAATGGTACGCCGAGTTGCTGAAAGCCGAAGGCGATATATATTCCTTTTGCCATGTCTGCTTTTTTGAAGGCTTGCATGGTGTAATACATACCTAATGAGCTCAGTGGTGCACCAGCTAAACCTGCGACAACTCGAGCGAATAGAGCCATTTCGTAGGTATGTACAAAAATATGTAAAACCAGCACAACAATAAAAATGACAAGCCCTATTTCTGAAAATACTCTCAAGCCATACTGTTGTCTGGCTTTAAACAAAATCAGGTTTGAGCTGACATTTGCCATAACATAGGCGGCAGGGAGCCAAGCAGCTTCAGAAGGGGTTAGTCCATATTCACCTTGAATTAAAGGTAAATTTGCCGTAATAAAACCATTGCTTAAGCTTGCGGAAAGCGCGACAAATAAACCGATAAAAAAGTAAATAAACCGCTTAGGTATTGAGTGTGCAATAGCTGCCGGTGAACCAGGTAGAGTCGGTTGCTCTTCTGGTGTCCAGTCAGGTGGTGTTTCTAAATAACGAGGCGTTTTACTCATTCTATCCCTCGAATTTTTTGTATTTGAATACCATGAAATAGTAATTCAATTGCTCGTTTTGCTAAGCGAGTCTGTTCTTCTGGCTCATGTCCTTGAAATGAAGAACCCAACATTGCTGTGACCATTGCATAGTCATTGGCGGTTAGATCAGCTCGGCACAATTTTTGTTCTATTGCATTTTCAATCAGTGGATTAAGTGCATTATTTCGTCGTTCATAAATTTTTAACATAATTGGGTCTTGTCGATCAATTACTCTCCAAAAATCTTGCAAAATTGCGAGCTTGGGAAGTTGCCCAATATGTCCTTCAATTAAACGAAATAAACCGTCCTCGAATTGTTGAAAATGAGCTGCTTTTTGCTCTAGCTGTGTAATCGCACGTTCTAAAAGCGCGCTAATTAAAGCTTTGCGATCGCCGAAGTTACGATAAAACGTTGCTCTGCCTACACCAGCGTGGTCAATCACAACTTGTAAGGGAGCATTAATACCATGAATACGAAAGCATTCTTCGGCTGCATTGAGTAATTCATCCCGATTATGGGCAGCAATTTTTTGACGTTTACTCATGTCATCGCTTAGGGAATTTTAGAGGTTATATATTTAACGGACATTTTTGTCCGTTGTGAAGATATAAATTGTAAAAACATGAAAATTCAATTTCTATAATTTATATCTTCACGCATTTTTATATGTATCATAAAAAGCTGCTAGAATACCGCGCAATTGCGTGATGCTAGGTCAATACAATGTTTGAGTCCCTTATTCCTCTTTTTTCAATTGCGATGGCATTGATGCTTGGAGCAATAAGTCCTGGGCCAAGCTTTATTTACGTGGCACAAAATTCAATTTCTAAATCACGTAAACATGGTTTGTTTACAGCATTAGGAACTGGAACAGGCGCAGCTCTGTTTGGCCTATTAGCAGTTATGGGGTTACAAGCCGTTTTATTAGCCGTGCCTTCTGCATATTTAATTTTAAAAATTGGTGGTGGACTTTATTTACTTTGGCTTGCTTTTAAAATTATTAAACATGCCAAAGAACCAATCGCAGTTGAAAATGATTCAAAATCGAAAATGACTTATAAGCAAGCCTATCGATATGGTTTGATTACCCAGTTGAGCAATCCAAAAATTGCTGTCGTGTTAGCAAGTGTTTTTACTGCTTTGTTGCCAAAAGAAATTCCACATTATTACTATGTGGCCTTACCTGTAATTTGTTTTGTGATTGATGCAGGTTGGTACTCATGTGTTGCAATGCTGTTATCTTCAGAGAAGCCGAGAAACATGTATTTAAAGGCAAAAACAGGTGTTGACCGAGTGGCTGGAAGCATTGTTAGCTTATTGGGTTTAAAGTTAATTTTCTTCAAGTGATAAGTCTTTAATTAAAATATCTAAAAAATCCAAAGCCAGCTATTGATAGTCTGGCTTTATTTTTGCGCAAAATATATACAAATTGAAATATCTTTTTAGCACTTAAACATTTAAAAAGTGGTAACTTAATAAATAAAACAAAAAGAAATGAGGATCACGTTATGAAAAAACTAATGGTGAGCATTTCTGTAGTTTTTCTCATCTTAACTACAGGATGTGAGATGAGAACGATGAGTAAGCAACCACCCGCAAATGAGCGAACCATGAGTATTGTTGGGACTCCTGTTCATGAAAAGGATTATAAAATTTCTGATATCCAAGCCAATAATCATGAGCAATCTAACTATTAAGTGATTTGCTGGAATTGCCAGTTACTGTATTTTAAATATGGTAAATGCATGTGAAGCTGCTTCTTTAGATTGGCAGCTTTTCAGGAAAAATATGATTTAAATCATAATGGAATATAGAGTCTAAAAGAATTTCAATGAGTTGATTGTTTTTCATCTTTATAAGTGACCTAGCAAGAAATGTTTTCAAGGCGAAAACAAGCAAACAGAGCTATTTCATTATTTAGATGAAAATAAGAATGATTATTTAAAAGATGAGGAGTTTGGAAACATACATGTTTTATTTAATAACCCTTGTGAAGGGTGGCCATGGTTGTAATTTGAAAGCAATTGCTTTCTAAATTTATTTGATATTTTGGTTCACTCAGTTCTGACATTTTTAAAATAAAAAAAAGCTTCCAATTTAGGAAGCTTTTTTATTAAGACAGATTAAGAAACTTTATCGCCTGGTTTCGCGCCTGTATCTGGAGAAATAATGAAAATACCTTCATCATTTCCAGCAGCAAGTACCATTCCGTTTGAAATACCGAAACGCATTTTACGCGGTGCAAGATTAGCAACCATGACTACGAGTTTGCCTTTTAAATCCTCTGGTGCGTATTGGCTACGAATGCCACTAAATACATTACGTGGTTCAGCTTCACCAACATCTAACGTCAGTTGAAGTAATTTATCTGAACCTTCAACCGTACCTGCTTCAATTACTTGAGCAACACGTAAGTCAACTTTTAAGAAGTCTTCAATACCAATGATTTCTGCTTCACCAACTGCTGGAGTAGGAGCCGCCTTTTTCTCGGCAGCTTTATCCTTTTTCGCCGTCGCTTTAGTTGCTTCTGGAGCAGGAGCACCTAAAGACTCTTTAGATGCATCCACCATTGCGGCAACAGCTTTTGGATCAACACGTTGCATAAGCGGTTGGAACTGCGCAATCTCATGGCTTACAAGAATTTGTTTACGTGACTCGAAATTGAAGCTCTCAAGTTTTAAGAAACCTTGAACTTGCTCAACCAAAGTTGGAAGAACTGGAGCTAAATATACGGCTAATTGACGGAACAAGTTGATGCCAACTGAGCACACTTCAAGAACTTGTTGTTCTTGACCTTCTTGTTTCGCAAGTGCCCACGGTTTTTTCTCGTCAATATATTGGTTTGCACGATCAGCAAGCGCCATAATTTCACGAATAGCCATTGAGAATTCACGTGCTTCATACGCGCTAGCGATTGAATCACCTGCATCAATAAAACTTTGTACCAATTCAGGTTCTGCACATTCAGCAGATAAAGTATTGTCAAAGCTACTGTTGATAAATTTAGCGCAACGGCTAGCAATATTGACGACTTTACCGACTAAGTCAGAATTTACTTTTTGAATAAAATCATCAAGGTTTAAGTCAGAGTCTTCCACTTTATCTGAAAGTTTAGATGCAAAGTAGTAGCGTAAATATTCTGGATTTAAATGCTGTAAATAAGTTTCAGCTTTAATAAATGTACCGCGAGACTTAGACATTTTTTGTCCGTTCACAGTCAAGAAACCATTTACAAATAAGCCTGTCGGAGTGCGATAGTTTGCACCATCTAACATTGCAGGCCAGAACAATGCGTGGAAATAAACAATGTCTTTACCAATGAAATGGTAAACATCGTTTTGACTGTCTTTTTTCCAAAAATCATCAAAACTTAAATCTGGGCGTTTAGTTTTGATGTAATTTTCAAAACTAGACATATAACCAATTGGTGCATCTACCCAAACATAGAAATATTTATTTGGCGCATCTGGAATTTCAAAACCAAAATAAGGCGCATCACGAGAAATATCCCAATCAGTTAAACCCGACTCAAACCATTCATCGAGTTTGTTTGCAATCGAAACAGGTAAGCGACCTTCATCACGGGTCCATTTCTGTAAATACTCAGCAAAGTTAGGTAGTTTAAAGAAATAATGATCTGAAGATTTTTCAACTGGTGTTGCACCACTTAACGTTGAACGTGGGTTAAGCAATTCAGTTGCATTATAGGTCGTACCACAAACTTCACATGAGTCGCCATATTGATCTTCTGACTTACATTTTGGGCATGTCCCTTTAATGAAGCGGTCAGACAAGAACATGCCTTTTTCTGGGTCAAATAATTGAGTTACAGGGCGAACTGCAATATTTCCAGCTTCACGGTTTTTAATATAGATATCTGTTGAACGTGCTTTATTTGCATCGCTATGCGTTGAATCATAGTGATCGAAATGTACACCGAAGCCATCAAAATCACGAATATGTTCTTTTTGAACGTTCGCAATTTGCTCTTCTGGGCTAATACCGTTTGCCTCGGCACGTAGCATGATGGCAGTACCATGAGCATCATCCGCACATACATAAGTCACGTCATGGCCCATTGCCCGCATGGCACGAACCCAGATATCTGCCTGGATGTAACCGAGTAAATGACCCATATGAATTGGACCATTAGCATAAGGGAGGGCATTAGTGACTAAAATTTTACGCACGGATTTCATTCTCTCATTCGTATTTATAAGGTGAAAGATTTTAACTGATGAAGGAGGAAAAACAAAGCAACGCTTTATCTGACTACAAGACGAGAACTAAGTTCGAGTAGAGGATAAGCCATATATTTATGGCACAAGAAAGATTAATAATATTTGGGGGAGCACGAAAGGTGTCTATAAAAATAGATTTGAAACCAGAATTTGTTTCTCTTTAGAACAGATAAACAAATCAAAAAATATTTGAATCTTCCTGTATTGTCTTTGTTTCAAATTGCAGTTACGTTCAGAAAATAAGCCATAAAGATGTATAACTAATAACTTATTCAGGTAATTTTTTAATTAACTACGAGGATAACAACGATGACTACTGAAAATAAATTAGATCAATTAAAGGCAAAAGCGGCAGATGCAAAAGTACAAGGTGAAAAAGCTTTGGATGATTTAAAGGAAAACGTAAAAGCTAAAGAAACTGCTGGTAAAGAAGCAGTTGAAGATAAAGTAGATGAATTAAAGGCAAAAGTCGCAGATGCAAAAGTACAAGGTGAAAAAGCTTTGGACGATTTAAAGGAAAACGTAAAAGCTAAAGAAGCTGCTGGTAAAGAAGCGATTGAAGATAAAGTAGATGAGTTAAAGGCAAAAGCGGCAGATGCAAAAGTAAAAGGCGAAAAAGCTTTAGGTGATTTAAAGGAAAACGTAAAAGCTAAAGAAGCTGCTGGTAAAGCGGCAGTTGAAGATAAAGCAAATAATTTGAAAGGCAAACTTGAGGATGCTCAGCACAGTCTCCAAGACAAGTTCGATCATTTACGTACTGAAGCAAGCCATAAACTTGATGATGCCAAAGCTAAGGCAGCAGAGCTAAAAGATGAGGCTGCAACAAAATTTGATGAGTTGAAAACTCAAGCAACAGCAAAAATTGATGAGTTGAAGAAAACGGCAACTGATAAGTTAAATAAATTGAAGAACCATGATTCTGCTGAATAAGTTTATTTAACTAAAATCTGCACTCCTTACCTAAAAGATGAGATTGGAAGTTAGTAATTATTCATCCCAAGGTGAGCGAGTGCGGACCAATACTGTTACACTATCTCCATTAAGCTGTAATGATCTGTTTTTGGAGTAAACAATATGTCTTGGCTTTCTTCATTAAAGTCTGTTTTTTCACCCGCCCAAGAAGTGAAAGAAGATGAAATCCAAACCGTACTCCAAAATTATTTACTACCGCATTCAAAAGATGCTTTAAAAGAGCGCATTAGTCAGCTTCAAGTGCAAGGTCGAGTATTACAACTCACTATTAATACCTTTCCTGATGAAAAAGAGCACTTGCAGCAAATTCATGATGATTTGGCTGGGGCTTTAGAAAAGTGTGGCATTGAAGAACTAAACCTACATGTGGTTCAACAGAAGCGCCCTGCACAAGATAGTTCAAATTTACCCCCTGTGTTCGATGCTTCACCTAAATCAGAACCAGACCCAAATAATCCCCCTATTCAAAAAGCCGCTCCGCAACAAAGAGATGTGCCACTTCATCCGCGTATTAAGCATGTTATTTTAGTTTCATCAGGTAAAGGCGGCGTTGGTAAATCGACAACTACTGTCAATTTGGCACTTGCCTTGCAAAAGATGGGACTTCAGGTTGGGGTGTTGGATGCCGATATTTATGGTCCAAGTATTCCGACAATGCTAGGCAATGCTGGCAAAACTCCGCTGATTGAAAGTGAAAACTTTGTGCCTTTAGATGCCTATGGTATGGCGGTGTTATCGATTGGACATTTAACTGGCGATAACAACACACCTGTCGCATGGCGTGGCCCAAAGGCAACGGGCGCTTTAATGCAATTATTTAATCAAACGCTTTGGCCTGATTTAGATGTATTAATGATTGATATGCCACCAGGTACTGGAGATATTCAACTCACGCTTGCTCAGCGTATTCCAGTTACAGGTTCAATCATTGTGACTACACCACAAAATGTTGCCTTACTAGATGCTACTAAAGGAATTGAGCTATTTAATAAAGTTGGCATTCCTGTATTAGGTGTTGTTGAAAATATGTCGACCCATATTTGCTCTAACTGTGGGCATGAAGAGCAAATTTTTGGTATTGGTGGTGGTGACAAGCTCTCTGAACAGTATCATATTCCATTATTAGGGCGTTTACCTTTAAATGCTCAGATCCGTGAGCATGCTGATCAGGGCAAACCGAGCGTTGTAGCAATGGATGATGCGGCTGATAGTTATATTGATATTGCTAAAGCTCTGTGGGAACAGATTGAGAAAATTCCTCAACGTACACGTGATGATAAACGTATTTTCTAATTCATTAAGACCCGATTTTAAATCGGGTTTTTTATTGTTTGGTTAAAAGAAAAATTTAAAGTACTGAATTTTAATAACAAAGCTAAACTTGAAATTGGCATATAGATTGCTACTTTACACTTTTTAAAAAGAAAGGGTAAAAAATGCAATTTAAATGTGCTTTTAGCGTAATCAGTTTATGCAGCGCTCTATTTTTAGTCGGGTGCAATAATGGTGATTCATCTGTCTCTCAAACACCAACAGTTCAGGAACAAAAACAAAAATTACAGCCGATTATTATTCAGGGTGCGTTACCTGTAGAGTCACAACAGTTGGCAGCCAAATTACAGAATGTGACTGTTGAAACTATAGGTGGATGGACATTCTGGAAGGGGACTCACAATGGCTATCCAATGATTATCTCTAAAACACGCATGGGCATGAGTAACTCGGCTGCCGCAACTGCTTTAGCTATTGAACGTTATAAACCGATAGCAATTATTAATCAGGGAACAGCAGGTGGGCACGACCCAAATCTACACGTTTACGATATTGTTTTAGGCAAATATGCGATCAATATTGGTGCATTTAGAACACCTAAACAGCCATTAGGTGCTGGTTCAAACTCACTTACGTGGGTTGAAGCCTTTGATGTGTTGCCAACAGATGAGTCTGATCCGGAACCTATTGCAATTCGTAAATTTGAAGGTGACCAAGAATTATTAATGGCAGCACATAAAGTCCGTTATGAGAAAGGTGAGGTGGTTGAAGGAACTATTGGTTCAGCAGATGTTTGGAATAATGAGCTTGATCGTATTCAATTCTTCCATCAACGTTATGGAACTTCTGTTGAAGAAATGGAAGCAGCGTCAGTTGCACAAATCGCAAGTCAATTAAATGTTCCTTTTTTAGGAATTCGAATCTTATCTAATAATATTACTAATAATGGAGCTTATGACCCTGGTACAGGAGAAGCGTGCCAAGAGTATGTACTCAATGTGGCCGAAGAATATATGAAATCAAAACTACCAAAATAATAATTTAAATATAGGCAAGAAGATGGATTCTTACAGAGCCTCTTCTTGTTTTTTATGACCAGGTCTGCTTTTCCAATTTCGGATGACCATCCAGCGCCAGAAAATCTCGGTCACAATATATAATATGATTGCAAATACAAATGCTTCAACAATAAGTCCTGACATTAAAATTTTAGCAAGGCTAAAATCAATGTGCCCATGGCCTAAATGAGTAATCCAGCGGGAAATTTGGTGTAATACACCTAACAGCATTTCTTTGTTGATCATATGCACATGAAAAATATGTGCACCAAACCAAAAACCTATATATAGAATAGGAACTAGAGTAAGAGGATTACTTAACCAAGCTAGCATTAAGCTAATTGGTAAATTTACTTCGAATAGTAAGACCGCCATCACAATAAATATACTGTGAAAAGGGATAGGCAGTAGACCAAAAAAAGTTCCAACAAAAACAGCTCGGGTAATTGATTTCCGATTGACATACCAAAGCACAGGATTAAGGGTCTTTTTACCAAAAATCCTTAGAAATTTCATATTTGAGACTTTCTCGGGTGAGGGAAGCCAAGATTGAAAAAATTGCTTTGCCATAATCATAGGATAGTAGAGCGCGGAGACTCATATAAACACAAAAAAACAATATATTAATTGAAACTTATTAAAAGCTTAAAAATTAAACTTACTGCAGTGATCACTTATTATAGATCTTTTCGGCACAGAAATAGATTTAAAATAAAAATACTTATATTACTTAAGAGAATTTAGCATGCAAAGCTTAACAACTGACTCTAAAGTTTTCTTTATTATTTTTTGTGGTAGTTATATAAGTATTTGTTTTTAATATTTTTATTTTAAATTAAAAAATGATTTAAAAAATTTTGTCTTACAATTACCCTTTGCCATGTGACAGGATATCCATTAATCTGAGATGACGATATTGTGAGGTCATTCAATGATTTCATGGCTTTTTATTGGCTTAGTAGCCACAATTTTACTTACACCTGGTCCAACGAATACTTTACTCGCTTCTTCAGGCGTGCAAGTCGGACTACGGAAGTCAGTAAAACTTATTCCAGCAGAAGTTTTGGGTTATGTGATCTCTATTTCTGCATGGGGAATGCTGATTGGGAAAGTGTCCACCACATTGCCATTGCTGCCGCCTATTCTTAAGTTATTGAGTGCTTGCTATATTATTTTCTTAGCCATTAAGTTATGGCATACGGCAAATCAAGAAGTTGAATTAAATCAGCCTACGATTCGTACTCGTGAATTATTTTGTGCAACCTTATTGAATCCTAAAGCCTTGCTCTTTGCTTCAGCAATTTTTCCTGTGGTTGCATGGAGTGATTTTCATATTTATTTGATTCATATGATGGCTTACTTAGCACTTATTACGCCAATTGCCTTATTCTGGATTTTCCTAGGATCACTTTTAGCGTCTAAGAAAGTTACGTGGTTAAATCAGACTAATTTGCAAAAAACAGCTTCACTCGTTTTAGTTAGTTTTTCAATTCCTATCAGTTATTCTGCTTTACTTAGCCTTTAAAAGTACTACCGAGCTATTCTTATTTACTTGAGTAGCTCTGCATTGTTTTCATAATTGCTTTTTTAAGTTAAAGTACGTCGAAATCAATGAAATTACCTTTTGGATAGAAAATACATGGCTATTAAGTCTGATCGTTGGATTCGCGAGATGAGCGAAAAACACGGCATGATTGAACCTTATGCAGAGAATCAAGTCCGTTTTGATAAAAATGGTGAAAAGTTGATTTCCTACGGGGTCTCTAGCTATGGTTATGATGTACGCTGTGCCCGTGAATTCAAGGTTTTTACTAACGTACATTCTGCAATTGTCGACCCAAAGAATTTTGATGACAAAAGTTTTATCGACATTGAATCAGATGTTTGTATTATTCCGCCGAACTCATTCGCTCTAGCACGTACAATTGAATATTTCCGTATTCCTCGTAATGTATTGACCGTATGTTTAGGCAAATCTACCTACGCTCGCTGCGGTATCATTGTGAACGTGACGCCGTTAGAACCTGAATGGGAAGGTCATGTAACTTTAGAGTTTTCAAACACCACTAATCTACCTGCCCGTATTTATGCAGGGGAAGGTGTAGCACAAATGCTATTCTTTGAAAGTGATGAAGTATGTGAAACATCTTATAAAGACCGTGGTGGTAAATACCAAGGTCAAACTGGTGTGACACTTCCTAAAACATAATTTTTCTTAGATAAAGAAAAGTCTTAAAATAATGGGTCGCTTAGGCGGCCCAATTTTATGGATAAAATTAAGTTGAGCTACGTTTATCGGAATAGTGATAAATGACAGTTTCCTTTTGTAAAAAATAATATAATATGATCAATAATTGATTTGTTTTTTTGTTCTGCATCACAGTATTGAAAAACAAATGTATTGGATATAGGTTACCTTTTTAGTAGTGATGACTTAGATATCTACTGAATTCGGACAGGCCAAATAAAAAGAAATTAAACAGGATTATGCCCCCAAGGATACGGAGGTCGGCCATGCGACAGTTTACGTCTCTTCATGCAGCGATAGCAATTGGAAGCTTATGCTTTTCTTCAGCGTATGCAACCTCTACATTAGTCCCTATGTCTGATTCGGAACTATCTGCAACTCGTGGTCAGGCTTTGATGAGCATGTCTTATATTGCACCTACTGACTCTGCAAACTTAGAAAAATTACGTGATAGTAGTAGTAATGTAGGTTTCTATAAATTGGGCTTAGATGCTGATTTAGAACTGAATGCGAACATTAAAAAATTGCAGCTTGGGTGCGGTGGAGCGAATGGTGCGGGCGCATGTGATATTGATATCGATAACTTAAGTCTAAGTGGTCTTTCAGATACTAACGATGGTCGTGCGAGCTCTTCGGCAAAACTAACCAATCCGTTTATTGAGTTTGCGATTAAAAATCCTAACAGTGCATCAACTCGCCAAGTGGCTGGGGTAAGACTAAGTGCTGAATCTATTCAGGGCTTACTTACTTTTGGTTCGGAAAATACGGCTACAAAAAATGGTATTAACTCTTTTAGTGGGTATATGGTAACTCAAGGGACTGGAGGAACTGTAAATACATTTGCTCGCTCTCCAGGCTCTGGTTTAACTCAAACTAATTTAGGGACAGTAATTACTGGTCGAGCACGAAGTTCTGATGGTTTAATCTGGGCTAATTTTAAATCTACAGCTTATGATTTAGGTTTAAGTAGTGCGTCTGGTAGTTTAACTTTGCCTTCACAAGTCATTTCTGGCAAACGTATTACTACTGCGAATTTGACTGGTACTGCTAATGTAAGTGGTATTAATTTATCTGGAACTATTTCAGCAGATGCGAAACTCGATCTTGGTTTAACAATTCCTTTATCAGGTAATTTAACAGGTGTGATTAACAATTTAGGTGTAAATGTTGCTGTAAATGAAGATCTAGGTTACTTCCATAAAGTTAATTTGAATGGCACAGCGGCCTCTCTTTCCTTACAAGGGCAAAATTTACAATGGACAGGGGCTAAGTCAGTTTCTCAAGCAGGGTGGTGGTTAGAACTTTCGAATCCAATTGATATTGGTGACGTAACCCCACAGTCACAAGTAGTCATTACCGATGATGTTGTTAAAGCCGCTCTAGGTAAAGTCAGTGCATATTTAGGAAAAGATGAAAATGCAGTCAACTGCGGCTTGCTCGCAATTTCTTGTTTGGCAGGGAGTATCAATACAGGAAATATTGATTTATCTGGTCAATCAGTTCCTATGAATTTGACGAATTTAGTCTTAAAAAACCAGAGTTTTGCTCCTAACTGCTATGGAAACTTAAAGTTCTGTTAATCTTAAAAAGAATTTAGTAGTTGGTGCTTTGCATTCATCGGAAAAGTAATTTTTTACATGCTTTTTTTTGCATTTGTGCAAATATTCCGCATAATAGAAATGTGGAAAGGTTGGCAATATCTTTTAGATATGCCCCTTCGTCTAAGGTGAAAAGGATAGATTCACCTGACATCAAGGATTGTTAAAGAAAAATAAATATGGTGCGCGGCATCGTATAAAACAGGAAGGTCAAGATGACTACACTTAATTATACGGTAAGGTTTCAAAAAACCGTTTTGGCAAGTTTAATTGGGCTTTGTATAAGCCAAGCTAGTTTCGCACTCGAAGAACTTTCTGATGCGGGCTTAAGTGAAACTACAGGTGAAGGTATTGCTATCTTGCCACAGAGTGCTTATATGGTATTTCGTGGTGCAGGTCCTAATGAAACCTCTAATCAGATATTAACTGATCGGACTAAAGACACTGGTTATATCAATTATGTGCCTGTTGGTCCTTTAAGTATGACAGCGGCAGATACCAATAAAAATGGCTCGATTGATTCGGGTGACCGCGCGGTTGGTAAAGCAGATATTTTTCTTTATGGCTTAGCGCTTTCTAAATCTGATAATGATACAAATACCCGTATTGCTTCTACTGATGCGGCTGCTGCAATCTCAAGTTGGGGTACTGCTGTTAACCCATGGATTTTTAAAGTCGCGACAGAAAATTCGGTACCTAATTTCAGTGCAGCAAATTGTAGTGGTGCGACGGACCCAACTTGCCAAGTAACCTATTTAGCTTTGGAAGCTCCTTTGTATGAAGTTGGAACGAAGGATTCTATAGGTATAGATGCTTATAAACTGAAATTAGGTTTGTGGTCAGATATTTTTGTCCGGAATCCAAATAAAATAGATGGTGCAGCAGATCAATTTAATTATGGCGATTCAAATGGTTTAATTGGCACTAGTACCGATGCAAGTCGTGCAAATCGCCTTCGTTTACAAGGGGTTTGGAATAATTTTAGCTTAAATGGCAGCCGTTTACAGCTTTTCCAAACATTAGGAGGTGCAACATCTGCTGGTGGAATGAGTCCTTTTTATAATAATACTTTAGGTTTAGCAGGAGTTATTCGTTTAAACAGCGGTGATGCATCTAATTTAAGAGCAACAATTACTTCAAATACTCCAACATCTACGGTAGGACCATGGGTAAATCGCTATAGTACCCAATATACTGGTGCGCCAAGTAATAACTCTCCAAGCTCGGATTGGTTATATCGGATTCGTAGTCAAACTACGACCGTTACTTCTACAGGTTCATGGACCGCGCCAACTGATAGTGCTATGAATAATGTATTACGGTTGAGTACTAGAGAAACGAGTGATACCGGAAATCTGCTCACACCTGCAATTAATGGTGGGCTTGCTCCAACTTTTGATGCGAATGAAGGTTTATATCTCTATAACCCAAATATTAACCTTGTTTTGGGATCTTTATATCAGCCACTGGTTTTAAGCTCAGATGGTAAAAACTTTAGTTTAGAACTTGCTCGTATTCCGAATAAACCAGAAATTTATAAGAAAATTTATACAGATTATAGTGGTGCCGATACGAGTTATTTAGGTTCAACTTGTAATATTTACCAATGTGGTACGAATGTAACATTAGGTGGTAAAACTTACCAAGGTTCTAGTGCAACGCATAGCAGTATTTCAATTGGTTCAACCGTTTATAATGCAACGAATAATACTTTAGAAGCATTTAAAGGGAACAGCACACAAGATGCGGTCGGTATTTCATTTGGTAAGTTGCCTACAGGCACTGTGGCGGCTATAACGCAGACTAGCAATTTCTATCAATTGCAAAATCAGGAGCGCCGTGCAGGTAGTTATAGTTGTGGATTTTTGAACTTAAGTACTTGTTATGATACTTGGCAGTACCGTACAGCAACAGGCTGGACTGGAAATGCAGGCTCAGGTTTGAAATTTGACTCTCAAAGTGCTAACTGGGCAAATGTAGATAGCACGGCTTATTATAATCCTACGGTAAATAATACAGGATATACCTTAGCTGATGCAGGGAATAGCGCTCAGTTTGTTGTACCAAATGGCACACCTCTACCAGATGCAGTTTATAACAATGGACGTTGGTCTACCACTACTCCAAATGCAGATTTAAACACCTATAAGTTATCGGGAGCGCAGATCAGTTCTGCAATTACCAATAACATGGGTTCAGCTGTAATTGATGGTGTATTAATCCAACATTTGAAACTCACCACTAAAGGCTTATAAGAGGAGGATAATGATATGAAAAAATTAAGTACTTTAATCCTCGCTCTTTGTGCAACAGTTACTCATGCGGAACTACAAACTTTAGATAATGATGCATTGCAGGCGATTAATGGACAGGCTGGTGCTGATTTATCTTTGATGCTTAATTTAAACCAGACGAGTAACGGTATATTTGATAATGGTAGTGGTGGTGTCTGTGAGAACGTAGAGTTCTGTCATTTAGGTTTAGCGATTAACAAACGGTTTGTGCAAGCTGATGCGACTAAACCAAGTGGTTGGGCTGAAAATAGCGATAGTGGTAATAAACTTTGGTTAGTTTTTAAGGGTATACAAGGCACATTGAATATTCAGAAAATGGGGCTTGATGGCGCTGATTTAAAATATCTAGATAAAAGTAATACCGAGATAATTAAGCCTGCTATTCAGCTTAGTTTTAGTTCAGCTCAACCGATTTTATTCCGTAATTTTGGTTTTAATGCTTTATCAATTGAGCAAGATAACTTTACGAGCTCAACAACTACGCAAGGCTCGAGTGCAAATATGTATGATTATGCATATTTCAAAAAAACAACATATGCGGCGACTGCTAATAGTGGGAGTCAGCAAGTTGCTACAGCAACTCCATCAGCCTATGACTATGGACGTGAAACTGGTTTTATGGGCTTGATGATGAACGGAAACTTAGCTATTCAAGGAAAAGTCATGGTCTTTAGTTGTGATGGTAGCCATCCTCGTTGTTAAGGGTTAATGTAGATTTCAAAGGAACTGAAGTGATGAAAAAAAATAAAGAAAATCACAGCTCAAAGTTTATTTTAAATACATTAGCAACCAGCATGTTGTTAGTGAGTGGACAAATCTATGCTTTAGAAGCTTTAACAGATGCTGATTTGAGTGCCGTCAATGGACAAGATGGGATCTCTATTCAAACTACGTTTAACGAAATCAATATTGATAATGCTTATTGGGATGACCATGCAGGCACACCAACAAGTGCTGATCAGGTCTTAAGAGCTCAAGCAAGTGGTGTAAAAGTCCAAAAAAGTAATGCATCTAATCAACCCTTAAGTACTAATTACCGTTTAGATGTTGGGAGTAATACAACTACAGGTAAAGCAGGCATAGATTTTTCTATGCAGAGTAGTCCTTCTCTTATTACCGTAAATAGCTTCAAAGTTTGTAATAGTTCAGCTACATGTTCGCCAACTTTAGGGCAATTAGCGATTCAAACGACTTCTCCTTTAAATTTAGCAATCACTACCCAAGATGGTTTATTTAACCCCAATAGCCAATCTAGCATGACGCTTGGTATTAATAATGCCAATATTTATTTAGGGCAATTAGATGCTCGCAGTCAGTTAAACCAACTAATTTTAAAAAACTTTAACTTTAATTTTGTTGGTAAAGGAGTGATGTTTGTAGATCCATCCCGTGGTGTAGTTTTACAGACAAATACGGGAACAAACATTGCTAGTGTAGGGCAAAGTCCGAACAGCACCTATGGTTATGTTGATTTTAACCGCGTAGCAGATTCAGCTTCGGGTTTAACAGCAGGTACCTATGTAGACAGTAGCGGAAAAGTAACAAATTCAGGCCTAAATATTGAGGTCATGCTCAGCTCTAATGTAGATAAATCTAACCCTTATACTCTAGATGCAACCAATAGCCCGCAAAATGCGAAAGGCTTAATTCGTTTAGGGGCAAGTGGCCGAATGGTCAATGGTTATCTACAACTTCGTGGGTTAGATGGTACGGCAGACACTACCACTTTAGGCACTGCAAATACAGCTTCGGGTACAGGTTCAAGTAATAGTATTTTGGGTAACTCTGGTGTTGCCTTTCGTATGAAAGGTGAATTCACTAAAGATAATGACTCAATGCTAGGCTCAGATGGTAAAGCAACTACCTTAGAAATTGGGGGGGCTGGTCTGAATGCTTACGGTTTCGAATTTGGTAATTTAACAGGACTTAACTCTGCTACACGTGGTTATTTCGATAGTGGGAATATTTATCTAAATCTTGCAGATACGAAAACCTTATTAATGCCAACCAATGCGACCTTAAATGGAATTCGTTTAGGTAGCGGTACTCTAACGACAGCTGCTGATTATCAGCATAATATTCACCGTGATACGGTTACTAATCCATTTAGTTTAATTCTTGCTATGCGTGGTGCTGAGTTTCAAGCATTTTCAAGACGCGGTCGATTTACTACAAGTGCGAATGTCGCTGCTGCAAACCAGTTTTCAGACAATGGTTTAACTAACCAGTGGGGTTTAGCCTTACCTTTTTATAACTTAAATGCAAATGCTGCTGTTTATGGTTTAGATGCCCCTTCAAATAGTGCTTATTACTATACAAAAGATGCCAATGGCAAGCCTGTTCAGAATGTTGTTGCTACAACTGGAACGACTTCGCGTTTAGGTTTTGGTATTGCTGCCGGAACTACCGGACGTGATGCGACTGGAACCAAAACGACCTCAATTTTATTAATTGATGGTTCTCCAAATGCCAATAATGGGGGTAGTCCTACCGATTATTACATGGGATTACGTAACATTGATATGTTCGTTAAAGGCAATGGAAGTATTGGTTTAGAAAATGGTAGTCTCAACATTAGTTTAAAAGAGATGCTGCTTGCTTTATCAACAGAAATTGCAGCAGGTTATTTACCAGGGGCTAAATATAAAACTTGTCCCGCTACTGGTTCATGTACTTCTCCAATCGACAATTTTGCCAGAAACAATGATGTCTTATTTGGTTTGAAACTGCGTTTAGGTGGAGATCTTAACTTATCAGTTGTGCCAAACAGTTCAATTGCTGATGGTAGTGCTTTAACTGTCTTAGGCGATTTTACAATGCCTACTACAGCAACTGGAAACTCAGTCCAGATTAGTGATCCGATTGATGGTTCTGCAATTGGTTTTGAGAATATGACTGGTAAACTAGCGTTTAACTCTGCGTTAGTTGTGGGTAAAGATACTGCAAGTGGATTGGGTAAGGTCGGCGTAAATACATCAGTTTATTTTAATCCAGATAAGAGTATTGATGGCGCATTACGTGTTAAAGATATTAATTTCTATCCGCCATCAACTGGTGCAGGTGCACGTTTAGGTGAGCTTGCAATTACTGGTGGACGTTTAAATAGCAGCTTTAGTATTGTGCCTAGAAATGGTGCTTTTAACTAATGAATAAAAGTGACGATTATCGTCACTTTTTTATATAAATTTTATTTTAGTGTGATTGGATTTGCATTCGTCGGGTTAAAGGGATAATAGCTTTGTAGTTGAATATTATTCTGCTAGTCTGAACAAATAATAAACGTTTGTCTCTTAAGGATTAGAGCGACATGAAAAATAAAAATATAGGGTGCTGGTTGTTACTTGCCAGTAGTTCAAGTGTTTTTGCAATGCAGCCTTTGGATGATCAAAGTCTTGCCGCTACAACAGGCCAAAATGGCTTAACACTAGGTATTCAGGCTGATAAAGTTCAATTTAATCAAGTCGCACTCATTGATACAAACGGTATTGCTTCAACTTCATATAGCAGTAAGGCTGGTTTTGTCATTGCAGGGAATTCTACTAATCCAGTTCCTGGTATTGAATTTATTAAAGCTGCCGTATCGAGTAATCCTTCTTTTAATATCGTAATGGATACAGATGCAGGTGGTGGAAATCCTTTTTTAAATTTAGCTGTATCGATGGGGAGTGATGTAAACGGTATTCGACTTTTACCATTTTCAGTCTATATGGCCCCAAGTGCATCTTTATCTAGTCCATCCAATTATGCAGTGACAAGTTATGCCCCCCAATCAATTTTTAGTTCGGGAACAATCGTAAATACTGGCGTAAAAGAACTGATTCGTTCTACTGGAAATCTAGATATTAACTTTGTACAAACCAATAAACCTCGTTTAAATATTCAGTTGGGGCATGCTGCCCAGTCTGTTATGGTTAAATTCGGTGGTGCAATCCAATCTATTTGTTCTGCTGCTGATGGTTGTCCAATTACCTTAGTGTCCGATAATACGGGTGCTACATTTGGATTTAAGTTTGCAGGAACAAATACTTCAACTGGTTTTGTGTTAGATGGTTTTTATGCAGGTGTTGATCCAACAGGATTAACTTTTGGGAATACAGGCGTATCGAGTAAGTTTGATGCTTCACTTAACAACGTCACTTTAGGAAATATGGGAACCCAAAATACAACGACATTTAATAACTTACCTAATGGTTCTATGGGGAGTTTTGGCATTACTGGTGCTTCTGTAACTGACCTAAAAATGAAAGTAAGTGGTTTTTAAAAATTAATAACTTAACCTGAAATACGAAAGAGGGCGGTTGTGAAAACAATCGCCCTCTTTTTTTATGACTAGACTGCGTTAAATATTTACTGATTTAGTTTGTTCTAACTGTTGAACAATTTCATCCAAAGCTTTAATACGTTTAACTTGGTCCCATAAGTTTTTAGCTTGTGGATAGGCTTTCGTCATCATTCCTAACCATTGCTTATAACGACCAACCATACCAATTTCTGTTTTTGCTTGACCGTTTAAAAAACGGATTTGTAAGTCAACCAATTGTTCCCAGCTAAATAGTGCTTCGTCCATATTTTCACGAATACATTGTGTTAAGTCGGGTGTAGTCACAGCACCACGGCCAATCATTAAGTCTTCACAGCCAGATTGTTGCTGACAGGCTCTAGCATCGGCATTGGTCCAGATTTCACCGTTGGCAATTACATTAATTTTTAAAGCTTCTTTAATGGGTAGAATTTTTTCCCAATAAGCGGGCGGAGTGTAGCCATCTGCTTTAGTACGTGCATGAACCGTCAACCAACTTGCACCTGCATCTTCAACAGCATGGGCATTTTCCATAGTATGGTTTTCATCTAGATAACCCAAACGCATTTTTGCTGAAACAGGAATATGTGCGGGCACAGCATCTCTTACAGCTTTAATCAGCATATGTACGACATCAGGTTCATCGAGAAGTACCGAACCACCTCGGTGTCGGTTTACAGTCTTTGCAGGGCAACCGAAATTAAGGTCGATTGCAGGTGCGCCCAGTTCAACAACTTTTGCTGCATTTGCTGCGAGCATATCTGGATTATTACCTAAGAACTGCACATGTACAGGTGTACCAGCTGCTGTTTTACCGTCATTTTTTAATTCAGGACAAAAGCTATAGTAAATATGGTCGGGCAAAATGCTGTCTGTAACTCGAATAAACTCGGTTACACACCAGTCGAAATGACCAACAGATGTGAGCGTATCCCGCATGATCGGGTCAGTTAAACCTTCCATTGGAGCGAGTATGAGTTTCACAGTCTGTGTCACCTGAGCAAAAAGAAAACAGCGTTATACGGGATATGTATAACGCTGTCTAGTATCGATGAAATTTTAATTTATTTAACGACCCAAGATCATTTCAAGCACAAATTTACTACCAATAAAACCAATGGCTAATAGTACAAAACCAATTAGGGTAAAACGAATGGCTTTTTGGCCACGCCAGCCAAGTTTGTAATGACCAATCAATAATGATCCATAGATAAACCAAGAAATAATACTAAATACTGTTTTATGAGCGAGGTGCTGTGCAAAGAAGCTATCGACAGTTAAGAATCCGAAGGTGAGTGCTATCGTTAATAAAATAAAACCAGTAATGATGAGGTCGAATAATAAAGACTCCATCGCTTGAATTGGAGGAAGTAAATTGACCCAAAAGCGTTTTTTTTGTTTCTTTTTGAGTTCACGATTTTGGAACCATAGCAAAATAGCGTGAATAGTTGCCATCAGTAAAACTGCATAGGCAGAAAGTGAAAGAATAATATGGGTATCAAGGCCTAACGAATGTTGCTCAATAAATTGATCTGGTCGGCTGAATGCAAAACCTAAAATTAGACCAATAGCAGCTACAGGAATGCCTAACAAGTTCAACGGTACAATGGGGCGAAAAATACTAAAAATTAAACTTAACAACAACATAAGCCACGATGTAAAAGATACTAAATTAAAAACATCGTAGTTAATTCCAGCTGGAGTCAGCATGCCATGGCATAAAACTGTACCGTGTAACAGGAGTGCCAAAGTCGCAACAAGAGCAAATAACCATGGGTTTGGTTCACGTTTTGACATTAAACGAATGAACAGATACCAGAAAGAAGTGGTATATGCGATGAGTGCCAAAATTGTATAAACCAAGGGGAGGCTAATCATGTCAAACCTTTTTCAGGATTAATTCATCTATATAAGATATAAATTCGCTGCGAACTAAAGTATCCTATAGCATTCTATGCATAAATTTTCTATTTCGAGAAAGATTTTTTTGCAACTAGCCATTTTAAGCGGATTTTGCAATGTTTGATACCTTAACAGAACGACTCACACAGAGTTTAAGAAATGTTACTGGCTCAGGGCAGCTGACCGAAGACAATATTAAAGACACCTTACGTGAAGTACGTATGGCACTTCTTGAAGCCGATGTCGCGTTACCTGTAACTCGTGAATTTATCGCGAAAGTTAAGGAAGAGGCATTGGGCCAAGAAGTGATGACTCAGTTATCACCAGGCCAGGCATTTGTAAAGATTGTCTATGACGAACTCACCAAGATGATGGGTGAGGCGAATGAAACACTTGATTTAAGTGCTAAACCTCCTGTTGTTGTATTACTTGCCGGTTTACAAGGTGCAGGTAAAACAACTACAGCAGCAAAATTGGCACGTTTCTTAAAAGAACGTCAAAAGAAAAAAGTCATGACTGTCTCTGCCGACGTTTACCGTCCGGCAGCGATTAAGCAGTTGGAAACTGTGTCAGCAGAAGTTGGTGCAGGCTTTATTCCATCAGATGCTTCTGAAAAGCCAATTGATATTGTTAATCGTGCAATTGAACAGGCAAAAATCCAATTTGCTGATGTGTTGATTGTCGATACAGCAGGTCGTTTACATGTCGATGAAGACATGATGGACGAAATTAAAGAATTACATGCTGCCGTTAAGCCAACTGAAACCTTGTTTGTGGTTGACGCCATGACAGGTCAGGATGCTGCGAATACAGCAAAAGCCTTTAATGATGCATTGGCACTCACGGGTGTTATCCTCACCAAAACTGATGGTGATGCACGTGGTGGTGCGGCACTTTCTGTACGTGCCATTACTGGTAAGCCAATCAAGTTCTTGGGTATGGGTGAGAAGCTTGATGCTTTAGAACCATTCCATCCTGACCGTGTTGCCCAACGTATTTTAGGTATGGGTGACGTACTTTCTTTAGTCGAGGAAGTTGAACGTAAAATCGACAAAGAAAAAGCCGAGAAAATGGCTAAAAAATTGCAAAAAGGTGGTAGCTTCAACTTTGAAGATATGCTGATGCAATTTGAGCAAATGAAAAACATGGGCGGCATGATGGGCTTCTTGGATAAGTTGCCTGGCATGAGCGGTGCAGGAATCCAGCAAGCGATTGAGCAAGCGAATCCTGAAAAACAAGTCAAGAAGATGGAAGCAATTATCCAGTCGATGACTGTTAAAGAGCGCCGTAATCCGGACCTGATGAACCCGAGTCGCAAAAAACGTATTGCGGCAGGTTGTGGAATGGATGTTGCTGAAGTGAATAAACTCATTAAGCAACAGGCGCAAATGGCCAAAATGATGAAGAAGTTTGCCAATCCATCTGGTATGAGCAAAATGATGCGTTCATTAGGCAATATGCAAAAACAATTTGGCGGCGGCGGTGGTGGCGGAATGGGACCACTCTTTGGCAACAACGACCAAAAGAAATAAGTTCATAAAATAAAAAGGCGCTTAATGCGCCTTTTCATTTTGCTCTCTTTTTTAGTCTTTTGGATAATGAGCAATATATTGCTGTAACCCTTTAAGTAAGAGATCAGTTTCTACAACTGGATTATATTTTTTCAAAAACTTGGCAAAAAGAGAAGCATCTCCACCAGTCAGTAGCAACTTTTTAGGAGATTGCTGCATAATGCTTTCGATCGTACTGATCAAGCCAAGTAAAATACCGTGATGGACTGCATCTACGGTGTTATTACCTGGGTTCAGGTTATCAAAAGCTGAATCTGGAATTTTAATACCTTTGGTATTTTGAATGAGTGCATCACGCTGCAAATAAAGGTTAGGTAAAATATAACCACCTAAATGCTGTTTACCTTGAGTTAAATCAATAGTTAAGGCAGTTCCACAACCAATAATACAATAGTTCTCATTAGCTTGAGCCACAGCGAGTACTTGTAACCAACGGTCAATCCCGAGCTGACTCGGTACCTCATAGCCACACTTTAACTCAGCATATTCAGCATGCACTTTGGCAAAAACAACAGGAATTTCAAGCCATTTTAAAATCTGCTGAATACGTTGGTTGTTCTCGGTATCCAGTACTGAAGAAATCCCAATGCGATGCAGACCTTGATGTTTAAAGTGTTGAATTAAACCCAATAATAAATCGGCAGGAGACTGTAAGTGCAGCTCTGCAGCATGTTCAATAATCTGCTGATTTTCAGTAATCCAATACTTTAAACGGGTGTTCCCGATATCAAGCCATAAACTTTTCATGGAAGAACACCTGTTTACTGATTGTCTTGGGGTCTTAAGCGACCTTGATAAAACTGCTGAGGTTCAGGAGTCTCAAGAATTACTGCACCTTCATTGGAAATTCCTACGAAACGACCATGAACCAGTCCCTGACTATGTTCGAACTGCACTAACTGATTAAGCCATGCAGCGTGGTGATTAAAACGTCCAGCCAAGTTGTAGCAACCATGATCAAACCAGCGAGCTGCATTTTGAATTGCGACATAAAGCTCTGAAATGAGTTCAAGACGACTCATTTGTTCTAGGCCTAAATCCTCTAGAGATGTAATCGGTTGATCACTATCAGTCACTGGTGGTGTTTTTAAATTAATACCTACACCCACAATAGCCTGATGTTGGGAAAGCGGCTCAACTAAAATTCCACCCCATTTGCCTTGCGTACTATACAAATCATTTGGCCATTTTACTTGTAAGCTTAAAGGCTGTAACTGTGCGATTTGCAAAATATTTAATGCAACTTCAAGTGCTAAGCGTCCATCTATGGGTGTTCGAGTTTGCACCAATGTGCTTAAATAAATGTTTCCTTCAGGTGAAATCCATTGCCGTTGATGTTGACCTCGCCCTTGAGTTTGTTGAGCACTGCAAACCAAGCCTGTTGTAATGCCTTTTTGGGCAATTTCACGAATATCATCATTGGTCGAAGTTGTGGTTGCTTTTAATAAAACCACTTCTGGAAGCTGGTTTTTTGCGCTTAAAAGTTGTTGTAGTTGGCGAGTCTCTAAATCCATGTTGAATATGAGCAGAGTGGTAAAACATTTATGGAGTTAATCATATATTTACTCATTGGCGCAATTGCTGGTTTTACTGCCGGATTGTTTGGTGTTGGCGGTGGACTAATTATTGTACCAATCCTCTATGTTGTTTTTACCCAGTTGAACTATGACCCTGCGGTAATTATGCATATTGCAGTAGGAACATCACTTGCAACCATTATCGTAACGTCTTTTAGTTCGGTGTCTGCCCATCATAAAAAGGGTGCAGTACTCTGGCCTGTTTTTCGTAACTTAGCCCCGGGACTCATTATTGGCTCATTTTTGGGGGCTGGTATTGCGGACTTGATGTCTGGGCAGCATTTGCAACTTCTTATTGGTGTTTTTGCTGTTTTTATGGCTTATCGTATGTTTAAGGGGGCTCATGTTATGGTCGATCCAAACAGTAAGCTTCCTTCGACACCTATGCAATTTATGGCAGGTGGTGGCATTGGTATTGCATCTGCAATTTTTGGCATTGGGGGCGGTAGCTTAACTGTTCCGTATTTAAACCGTCATGGTGTAGTCATGCAAAAAGCAGTTGCAACCTCTGCCGCTTGTGGTTTACCTATTGCTGTAGCGGGTGCAATTGGTTTTATGTGGTTTGGTGCGAAGGAACATATCTCTGTACCTAACACGATTGGTTATGTGCACATTTATGCTTTTATTGGCATTAGTGTCATGAGTTTTATTACAGCCAAGTTTGGAGCAAAAGTGGCTCATGCATTGTCACCACAAATGTTGAAAAAATGCTTTGCCTGTTTGTTAGTCGTGGTTGGTAGTTATTTTATTTATAAAGGGATTATGCACTAGAGAATAAAATATTAACCTTGGTAAGACTATCGTGTAAAAGCTTGAATTTTTAGAAATTCGAGCTTTTTTTATTCAATAATATAAGAACATTTGTGGCTTTTATTCATCCGATTTGGGTGTTGTTTTTAAATGGGTTGGCTTAAAATGCAATGAAATTGTCAGACAATGACATAGTTTTTAATCGATAGGATCAGTTAAAAACAAGGATGCGAAAGAAAAGCATGGATTAATGCATATAAAAAGTAGCGGGTGATTTATGAATCTCGAAGAGACCGATAGTCTTTCTGAGCAAATTGTCAAATATATTAGCGAACAGATCATTAGTGGCGAGCTGGTTGAAGGCGAGCGTATTCAAGAATTGCGTATTGCCAAAGAGCTTGACGTGAGCCGAGGGTCAGTTCGTGAAGCATTGTTATTATTAGAGCGTACTCATTTAATTGAGATTTTTCCACGCCGTGGCGCCATTGTTTCAGAAATGTCTGCACAGCAGGTTAAAGCCTTGTTTGACACAAATATGATGTTGTTGGGGCATATTGTTCAACGAATAAGTGAAACATGGCGTGCACATGAAGCAGATCAATTGCAGTTATTGTTAGAACAACTTTTTGAGCATGTAAAAGCAGGCGATATCGAAAAATTTTATGATGGTGTTTTCCAATATCTAGCTGAACAGCAAGATATGGTCGGTAATCCTTATCTAATGAAGTTTTATAAAGAGTTACTACCTTCATTACGTCGCAGTTACTTTTTGACCCTAAATACCTCTAAGCGGGAACTACAAGAAGCATTTGCATTATTTAAACTCGTGACTGATGCAATTTTGATCCGAAAATCACAACAAGCCGCTTTATTTATGGAAGATTTTTGTCGACACTTACGTAACCTTGTGTTGGAATCGCTGACACGAATGAAACAGATTGAATTGGCTTGGGCTAGACGCTCACGCCGCTAGTTAGGGCATTATGCGTTTAAGCAGTTTAAAACTTTCCGGCTTTAAATCTTTTGCAGATAGTACAACTTTAAATTTTAAGGCTAACCGCACAGCAGTGGTTGGTCCAAATGGTTGTGGCAAATCCAATGTTATTGATGCTATTCGCTGGGTGATGGGTGAATCAAACGCTCGTCAGCTCCGTGGTGGTAGCATGCAAGATGTTATTTTTACAGGAACCGTCAAACGTAAGCCAGTTGGCGTGGCCAGTGTAGAACTACGCTTTGATAATACCTATGGCAAATTGGGCGGATCTTATAATGCCTATAATGAGTTAGCCGTTCGCCGTCAGGTGACTCGTGAGGGTAAGTCTGAATATTTCTTAAATGGTACACGTTGCCGCCGTCGTGATATTACCGACATTTTCTTGGGAACAGGCTTAGGGCCACGCTCTTATGCTGTGATCGAACAGGGCATGATTAACCGCTTGGTTGATGCTAAGCCTGAAGAAATGCGTGTTTTTATTGAAGAGGCTGCGGGTGTTTCTCGTTATCAAGCCCGTCGACGCGAGACTTTACAGCACCTTGAACATACTGAGCAAAATCTTTCACGGTTAGAAGATATCGCTTTAGAGTTAAAATCACAGCTTAAAACACTCAAGCGTCAGTCAGAAGCTGCGGTTCAATATAAAAATCTAGAAGGTCAGATTCGGACGCTGAAAATTGAAATTTTGTCTTTTCAGGCAGAAAAAAGCGTACGCTTACAAGAAGAATATACTGTTCAAATGAATGAACTGGGTGAAACCTTTAAATTGGTTCGTTCTGAGTTAAGTACGATTGAACATGATTTAGAAGCAACTAGTGCTTTATTTCAGCGACTCATTCAACAATCTTCTCCATTGCAACAAGAATGGCAGCAAGCTGAAAAAAAACTATCTGAACTGAAAATGACTCTGGAACAAAAACAGAGTTTATACCAGCAAAACAGTACGACTCTCGTTCAATTAGAACAGCAAAAATTCCAAACTAAAGAACGTTTACAGCTTTCTGAATTGCAACTTGAAACGTTAAATAGCCAGTTAGAAGAACAAACCGAAGCCTTAACTACAATTGAGCAGACTGCTACCGAAGCCGAGCACAGATTTACAGATTTACAGTCTCAGCACAAACAAGCACAACAACAGTTTGAGCAGCTAAAATCGCAAGTCGAAAGACAACACCAGCAAAAAATGCAGATGTCTGCTCAAATTGAGCAGTTGGGTAAGAATGTTCTAAGAATTGAGCAGCAAAAAGAAACGTTACAACATCAGGCAAACCAGATTCAAGCGCATGTTCATGAAGATGAGCAAGGTGATCTTGAACAATTGCAACAGCAGTTACGCACCGAAATTTCAGCACTTGAAGTCGAAATCGAGCAACAGGTACAACATTTAGAGCAGGCTCAACAAGCGCATCAAACAAGTAAAAATCAGCAGCAAATTCTGAAAACAGAAATACAGGTTTTATTGTCTGAGCAGAAAAATTTAAGCCAGCTTGTTGCTAAGCAAAGCCCAACACAGCATCAAGATGCTTTACGTTTAATGCAGGCTCTGCAATTAACAGAGCAGGGGAAACCTCATGCACAGATTGTTGAGAAGTTTTTAGCAAAATGGTTGCATGCTCATATTCTTGACGTTGAACAAGTATTTCAAGAAAGCATTCCTCGTCAGCTAAAGCCTTCAGAACAAACTGGAAAATTTGCTATAGATTTACCTTGTTTAAATGAATGGATTGTATCTCCACAGCTCTCAATATTTTCGAATGTAGCGATTGCACAAGATTTGACTCATGCTTTAAATGAGCAAAGCCAACTGCAACATGGTCAGTCTATTTTGACTTTAGATGGTTATCATGTTGGGCAGGATTGGGTTATTGCCCTGATGTATGATGACGAGAGTCAAAGTGCACAAGGAATGTTAAGTCACCGCATTCGTCTAGATGAAATTGAACAAGCTCTTGAAAAGCAACAACCTGAATTACAAACATTAGATCAAATGATAGTTCAGCAAAAAGATGAGCTAGGAAAGTTGCAGTCTGATGTTCAACAAAAACAGCAAGTAATTAAACAAAAACAAAAAGAGCTACAACAGCTAGATGTACAAATTGCTAAACAGCAAACCGCAGCCCAAGCCTTTTTATTGCAAAAACAACAATTAAAAGATCAGTTAGCTCAGTTGGATGTGCAGCTTGAAGAAGATGCAATGCAAAAAGATGATCTGGAAATTGATTTGCATGCGCTCGCAATAAAGCTTGAAACGATTTTACCTGACTATAAAACTTTGCAATTTCGGGTAGAAGAACTCACTGAACAGCTCGATGAACAGCAGCAAGAGTTACAACGGCAGCAGCAAGAACGTGAAATTTTACGTCGTAATAGTACGCAAACGACTCAGCAGGTTGAGTTACTTGAAAAAGATATTTCATTTTTGCAAAACCAATATCAACAAATTGCAGCTCAAATGGAGCAAGCAAGAAAATTCGTGGATCCTATCCAGCTAGAATTGCCAAATCTTGAGTCAGAGTTTCAGCAACAGTTTGCTCAGACTGAAAAATTACAAAAGAATTGGAATGAATGGCAGCTCGAATTAAATAGTGTGCAAGAAAAACAACAAACCCTGACGGATCAGCGTCATCAATATCAACAAAAAGACGAGCAACTCAGAGAACAACTTGAAGCAAAGCGTTTAGCATGGCAAGCTGCTAAGTCAGACCGTGATCATTATCAGGAACAACTCAAAGAATTAAATGCTGAAATTCAAAGTGGTTTACAACTTGATTTGGTTCAGCACCAACAAAAGTTAGAAAAAGCTCAACAGCAGTTTGAAAAAATAGGGGCTGTTAACCTTGCTGCTTCACAAGAGTTTGAGGAAGTTTCTCAACGTTTTGATGAGTTGAGTCACCAGATTCAAGATTTAGAAAATACGGTAACTCAATTGAAAGATGCGATGAAGAGCATTGATCAAGAAACCCGTAAGTTGTTTATGACAACGTTCGATCAGATTAATGAAGAGTTGCAGAATCTGTTTCCAAAGGTATTTAACGGCGGTGAAGCGAGTTTAAGTCTTGAAGACGACTGGCAATCTGGTGTTAAACTGATGGCAAGACCACCGGGCAAAAAAAACAGTTCTCTAGCATTACTTTCCGGTGGAGAAAAGGCTTTAACAGCGTTAGCATTGGTATTTGCTATTTTTAGATTAAATCCGGCCCCGTTTTGTGTATTAGATGAAGTGGACGCACCACTTGATGATGCGAATGTTCAGAGATATTGTAATTTGGTAAAAGAGCTTTCTGAACATGTACAATTCATTTACATTACACATAATAAGCTGGCGATGACCATGGCAACTGATTTGTTGGGTGTGACCATGCCTGAACCGGGCACATCAAAATTAGTCACTGTCAATTTAGAACAGGCAAAAGAATACGGGTTAGTTTCGGAGTCATAGAATGGAAATCAATACGATTATTGGCATCGTTGTTGCCATTGTTATTATGCTAATTGGCTTAAAAATGATTTTAAAAAAGCCAAACCATGCTGAACCCTCATTAGACAGTGATTTACATATTAATCCTGATAGTAATCAGCCGGTTATACCTCGTCATGTACGAAATCAGCTTGAACAGCCTGAAGCAGCCGTAGGGTCTGTGGCAGCGCGAGTTGAACCGACCTTAAATGAATCAGTAGAACCACAAGTCAGTGAAACAGCTCAAGTAAAAGGATCCGTTACAGAATCCACTCCAACGACTTCATCTGAGCAAACTCAAACTTCTGTTGAACATACTTCTGTAGTAGAAGAAATCAAATCTGAAGAAACTGTAGCGAACCCTAGCATTCATACTAATAGTTCAGTTGAGTTAGCTGATACAGTTTCTGTTCAACCAGAAGGTGAAACTGCGTCAGAAGTAAACTTGGAACTTGAAAACGAAAAAGCTGAGCCAGAGCTGAGTTTAAACCCGAATATTGAAACTGCCGAAATTGCTGAGTTTGAAGGTGAGAGTAATATTCTTGATGTGCATTTGCATGAGCAGCAACGCTATGACGATGAAAGTGCATTAGCTATGGCTGAACAGATTATTGCACTCAATGTTTATCCTAACCCTCGCCGTGCCCTATCGGGTGATAAAGCGCTTAAAGTACTGCTGAAATATGGTTTACGTTATGGCGAAATGTCATGTTTCCATCGCTATGAAAATACCGACGAACCAAGTGTACTTATGTTCTCAGTACTGCGCATGACTGATAATGGCCCAGCCGGATTTGATCTTGAAACCTTATCTAGTGAACAGGTTCAAGGATTGGCATTTTTCCTCGCACTTCCAAGTAGTAAGGCCGTTACTGGTTTTGACATGATGGCCAGCATAGCAGGTCTAATTGCTCGTGAAATTGATGGCAAAGTTTATGATGAGAATAATCTTGAATTTACACCACAGTTAAAAGAGCACTGGCGTCATCATGTGATTGATTATCGTCCGGCACAGGCGACTGCCTAGTTTTAATTTTTTACGTTCGTTGCGATAATTGCAACAAATTTAGTCGCAGCTCAGGGTGGATAAATTTCCACCTTTTTTTATGGTGAATAACATAATGGCAACAACTTCCGTGATCGAACAGATGCGTCAGCTTATTCAACTGATTGCAAAGCATAACCATGCATATTACGTCATGGATCAGCCGACAATCTCGGACAGTGAATATGATCATTTATTTCACCAGTTAAAAGCTTTAGAAGAGCAATATCCTGAATTGCTCCAATCTGATTCGCCAACTACAAAAGTAGGTGGACAAGCGCTCTCTAAATTTCAAAGCGTGACCCATGTGGTTCCTATGCTTTCTTTGGGGAATGTTTTTAATGAGGAAGATTTGTTTGCATTTGCACGTCGCGTTGAAGAGCGTTTGCCTAATCAAAAAGTACAATATGAAGTCGAACTAAAACTTGATGGTCTTGCGATTTCGCTTTGGTATGAAAATGGGGTGTTAACACGTGGAGTTACACGTGGTGACGGAGAAACTGGAGAAGACATTACCCAAAATGTCAAAACCATTCGCAATTTACCTAAAGTGTTACATTCAGATCATCTTGAAATTCCACGGTTGCTTGAAGTCCGTGGTGAAGTCCTTATGCCAAAGTCTGGCTTTGAAAAACTCAATGCCGATCAAGAGGCAAAAGGGGACAAAACATTTGCGAACCCACGTAATGCAGCAGCTGGTAGTTTAAGACAACTCGATCCTAATATTGCTGCTGGCAGGCCTTTAGCCTTTTATGCCTATGGTATTGCACAGTGTGAACCAAATCATGGTTTAACCACCATGCATGACAGCCTACAATGGCTCACAAAACTTGGATTTGAAATTGCAGAACGTCAATATTTGTGTGATTCAATTCAAGAAGTACAGCAGCGCTATGAACAAATTCAGCAAGAGCGTCCAAACCTGCAAGTTGAAATTGATGGGATGGTCGTAAAGGTTGATGATTTAAAACAGCAACAGCAACTTGGATTTTTAAGCCGTGAACCTCGTTGGGCGACTGCCTATAAATTCCCTGCACAAGCTGCATTAACTACAGTTGATCAAATTGATTGGCAAGTAGGGCGTACTGGAACTTTGACCCCAGTAGCACGCTTAAACCCTGTATTTGTGGGTGGGGTGACAGTTTCTAATGTAACTTTACACAACATTGGTGAAATCCATCGTCTTGATGTGCGTGTTGGCGATACGGTGAGTGTTTATCGTACTGGCGATGTTATTCCTAAAGTAGAAAAAGTCTGGCCAGAATTCCGCTCGGCTGATGCTGAAATTGTACACTTACCTGAAAGCTGTCCTGTTTGTGCCTCACCTGTTGTGATGCCAGAAGGTGAAGCTTTAGCGCGTTGTTCTGGCGGGCTTTATTGTGCTGCTCAGCGAATTGAAGCCATTCGTCATTTTGTGTCACGTAAAGCTCTCGACATTGAAGGTTTAGGTGATCGTTGGGTAGAGTCTTTATTACATCTCGATTTACTTAAAGATGTTGCTGACATCTATCATTTGCATGAACACCGAGAAACGTTACTTGGCATTGAAAAAATGGGCGAGAAATCGGTACAAAATCTGATTGATGCCATTGAAGCCAGTAAAAAGACAACTCTTGCACGTTTTATTTATGCTTTGGGAATTCGTGGGGTAGGTGAAACTACTGCCAGAATGCTAGCCAATACTTTCCAAACCTTAGACGCACTTAAAGCAGCAGATGTTGAAGCTTTAAAGAAAACACCAGATGTGGGTGATATTACTGCAGAGTGGATTGCTGACTTTTTCTTGGCACCGCACAACATTGAAGTGCTTGATCGCTTAATTGCAGCAGGAATTCATTGGGATGCACCGACAGCACCAACACGCCAACCCTTAAATGGCGAGAGCTGGGTGTTAACAGGCACACTCGAGCAAATGACACGTGATCAGGCTACCCAGATGTTGCAAGCATTGGGTGCACGTGTGAGTGGGAGTGTATCGAGCAAAACTAAATGTGTAGTGGCAGGTGAAAAAGCAGGTTCAAAATTAGAAAAAGCCGCAAAACTAGGTATTACAGTCATGAATGAAACTGACTTTTTATCACTTATGGCTGGTTATGGACAGACTTTGAGCTAATACGCTCTGCGAAATAAGAACCATTGTTTTTAGTTACAAATTAATAAACTGGTGGTTTTAGGCATATTAAAACACTTGTCTGAGCATATAAATCAGACAAGCGTTTATTTTTGCAGGGGAAATTAAAATAACTTAAACTGTAAATGCGTATGTTTCTCATTTTAATTTTATAAAAATCATAAACTTAACTAATTTTTGCTTTGCATTCATTTTTAAGATTGACCATAATGGACTCATACGATAGGAGATTTATTATGCGTGGCAATCCAGAAGTCATAGACTATTTAAATATGCTCATTGGCGGAGAGTTGGCTGCCCGTGATCAATATCTAATCCATTCTCGTATGTATGAAGATTGGGGCTTAAATAAAATTTATGAACGTATCGACCATGAGATGCAAGAAGAAGCTTCTCATGCTGATGCGATCATTCGCCGTGTATTGTTCTTAGGCGCTAAACCAAACATGCATCGTGAAGATATTAATGTTGGTACTGACGTTGTATCTTGCTTAAAAGCTGATTTGGCACTTGAATATCACGTTCGTGAAAAGTTAGCGACAGGTATCAAGCTTTGTGAAGAGAAGGGCGATTACATTAGCCGTGATATGTTACGTCAACAATTATCTGACACTGAAGAAGACCATACATATTGGTTAGAAAAGCAATTACGTTTAATTGAGTTGATTGGTTTGCAAAATTATATTCAATCTCAAATTTGATTTAGAAGACCCAGCTTTAGCTGGGTTTTTTATTAAATGTTTTAGAATAAATTAAATTTATAAAAAACTAATTTTATCCAAAATGAACATATTCAAAGCCTTACTACATAAGGCTTTGGTAGTTACAAAAAAGTCAGAAAAATTGTATCACACCCCCTGTTTTTTTTATGGAATTGGATATAATTTCGCCAATAAAACCCTTGCCTGGAAATTTAATAAGGCAAGGGTTTTTCTATGGAAAATCGGTTGGTATGGATCGCCAATGATTTTATGGTGAGCTTGTAAAATATGTTATTTACCAAACCTGCTGTTTTAGATACAGCTACTCTCCTAAGCACACAACGTCTCGCAACACGTCTTAGCTTTTTTAGTTTAGGCTTTGCGACGGCAGCTTGGGCACCACTTATTCCTTTTGCACAGCAGCGTTTAAACCTAAATCATGCAGATTTCGGTTTACTTCTCTTGTGTATGGGAATTGGATCGATGATTGCGATGCCAGCTACTGGTGCTTTAGTAAAGCGCTGGGGATGTCGTCCATTAATTGCATTAGCATTAATGCTACTCATGGTTTTATTACCGAGCCTAACAATGTGGAATAGCATTGTAATGATGGCTGTAGCACTATTTATTTTTGGTTCAGCAGCAGGATGTCTTGGTGTAGCAATAAATTTACAAGCTGTAGTGGTTGAAAAGCATAGCTTGCGTGCTTTGATGTCTAGTTTTCATGGCATGTGTAGTCTGGGGGGCTTAACAGGCGCTATGCTCGTAACTGGTTTATTGGCAGTAGGTCTTTCTCCTTTAATGAGTACATTGTCGGTTGTGATGATTCTGCTCGTTATTGGGGGAATAGCAATTCCTTCTTGTTTAACGAGTTTTGAACAAGATGAGCGGCCAGATGAAGAAATGATTGATAAGCCTAAAAAACATTATCGACCGAATGGCATTATTATGCTTATTGGTATGATGTGTTTTATTGCCTTTTTATCAGAAGGTGCGGCAATGGATTGGGGTGGTATTTATTTAACAAGTAAATATCAACTTAATCCTGCTTTTGCAGGGCTAGCCTATACCTTTTTTGCACTTAGCTTGACCACAGGGCGTTTCGCAGGTCATATCTTGCTTAAGCAATGGGGTGAAAAAAGTATTGTGACTTATAGTGCGATTGGCGCAGCAATTGGGATGGTTGTTATTGTGACTGCTCCAATTTGGCAGGTGGTTATATTAGGCTACGCTCTTCTCGGATTAGGCTGTTCTAATATTGTACCAGTCATGTTTTCTCGCGTGGGTCGACAAAATGATATGCCTAAGGCGACAGCATTATCCTTGGTATCTACTATTGCTTATACAGGTTCACTAAGTGGGCCTGCTTTAATTGGTTTAATCGGTGAATGGACCAGTTTAAGCACTGTTTTAACAGGCGTAGCGGTCCTATTGTTTATTATTGCTTTACTTAACCGCTTTACGGTAATAAAGGCGAGTTAATTTATAGATTAAAAATCAATCTATAGAACATCGAGAAGCTAAGCTTCTCGATGTTTTTTTATTTAGATTTATAAGACCTGATAGATCGATTGATATTTCTCTTGCAATGATTGTTGCGGTTTCATCATTGAAGTCGAAACGTTTTCGAGATCATCCAAGAAATTATTCCGCCAATGGGTCAAATCACAAGCAGTTAAACCTTCTATCAATTGTTGATAACGATTGATACGTTCTGCTTTAGACATCTCTAAAGCCATTTTTAAGGTATCTATCATGGCAGCCCTATCTTGTGGGTCAACAATCAGTGCTTGAGACATTTGCTCAGCAGCACCAGCATATTTAGATAAAATGAGAACACCTGGATTTTCTGGATCTTGGGCAGCAATATATTCTTTAGCGACTAGATTCATACCATCTCGTAGTGAACTGATCCAGCAAATATCTGAATTACGATAAATATGCATGAGGCTGTGATGTTGAACAGTGTCATAGCAACAATCTACAGGTCTCCAATCTTCATGCGCAAACTCTTCATTAATCAACTCAAGCTTCGTTTTAAAACGTTGATGTAAGCGTTGATAAACTGGAATGTCGGTGCGAGAGGGTGTTGCTACTTGAATATGCCGAACGAGTCCATGATATTCAGGGTTGATTTCTAAGAAAGTGGCAAATGCATTAAAACGTTCAAGTAAACCTTTTGAATAATCAATTCGGTCAACCCCGATAATTGTTTTTTGCCGAGGTATTTCTTCAAAATTGAATATAGAAGGGGCATGAGCACTCTTTTGAGCTTGTTGTTGAATAAGCTCAGGTTGAACGCCAATCGGATATGACTTAATCAGTACTTGGCGTTTCTTGTAGCTAATACGGTTAGATTGTATTTTTTGGGCTTCCAGTAAACTAATACATGTTCGCATACATGCATTTTGGTCAGTTTGGGTCTGTAAACCGATCACATCATATTGGCTCAAATCTTGGATTAGCTCGAGTGCCACTGGAACTTTGCGCCAAATATTCAGGCTTGCAAAAGGAATATGTAAAAAGAAACCAATTTTATTTTGCATGCCTAATTCACGGCAATAACGTGCCACACTAAAAAAGTGGTAATCATGTACCCAAATAAGATCTTCAGGTTGAGCAAGCTGTTTTAGCTTTTGAGCAAATAATCGGTTGACCTTTTGATACGTATTATATTCTTGGGCATCATATTCAATCAGATCATCACGACTATGCATCGCTGGCCACAGAACTTTATTCGCAAATCCACAGTAATATTGTGCATATTGCTGATGAGTAAGAGGGCAGGTAATGTAATCAATTCCCTGAGAGTAGGCCTGTTCAAATTCTGGAGCTTCGCTATCGGTAATTTGCTGTCCATTCCAGCCTAACCAGATGCCATTGCTATCATTTAATGCATCTTGTACAGCTACAGCGAGGCCACCAGCCGAAGATTTACCAGAAGGCATACTTATTCGATTTGATAACACGATTAATTTAGACATAATTGTTCTCCATTCTGATTTTGGCTATTTTTGACATATAATTTTTTTATTCTGTCTTGAAATAAAAAAAGAAAATTAGCGACATTATTAATATCTTTTAATCTGTATTTAGCTTCTGTTTCACCAGAACCTACCTTAATTGAAATACCTGATTTTTGATTAGTAAAAATAAAACCTGATTCATCGGTTAAATCATCTCCAATAAAAATAGGGTGAGATAATGGTGAATTAAAGTGATTTAATATAGTTTGAATTGCTTGACCTTTATCTGCTTGTTTAGGTATTAACTCAATAACATATTTACCTTTACTGATTTTTAGTTGAGGATAAAAATACTTAATCTGCTGCATAATATAAATCGCATTATTTTCTAATTCAGGGTTTTCTCTATAATGTAAAGCTACAGAATATCCTTTATCCTCAATTAATAATTCAGGATATGTTTTGCAAGCTTGTATAATATCTTGTTTTAATTTTTTAAAATTAATATCAGTTAAGTCTGGTCGAATGGTAGTATTCGAATCAACATGAATATCTAGACCATGTAAACCAGCAATAGGAATTTCAATAGGCTTTAAAAGCTTTTGAGCAGTTGCTACATCGCGGCCTGTGACAGCAACGACAGGTATATTTAATTCAATTACTTCTTTAATTATTTCTAATGTTGAATTAGGAATAAAACTTTGCTCTGGATTAATTTGAAAGGGAGATAAGGTTCCATCAATATCTAAAAATAAGCAGTAATTTTTATCAACAGCTAAAGTGTTGATAATATCACTAGGTGTAACAAAAAATGTATCTTTTACTCTCCCATCAGATAATGAATTTTGAGTCTTCATTTAGATTACCTAATATTTATTTGATCAATAATTAATCTTCTAACATTAAAATGAATTGATGAGTCATTTTTTTTAATAAAAAAACATAAGTATTAACATTAATTACATTGCATAATAGATTTATAGGCAAAGTGTGGAGTATGTTGTTTTTTCAGTGGCTTCAATGTTTAGATAATTAATTTTTTGTATAGTTCATATAAATATTATACTTCTTACTTTTTAATATGTTTCATAATATTAATAAATTTTAAATAGTTGATTTAACTTCGAAGTCTTGATAATCCGTTTTGATTTTAAAAGATATTTTTTCTATAGATTAATATATAATCCTCACAAAATGCGGCATGAGTACGAATATGAAGTTACAAAATAAAATTTTACTGATTACGGGGTGGGGAGTAGGCATTGAACCTTTACAATCATTAAAATTGCATTTAGAACAGAAGGGATATGAAACTCAACTCATTAATATTTTTAATGTTTTAGATAATAGTTTTCAAACTCAGCTTAATTCTCTAAATGACATCGATACTGTAATAGGCTGGTCTCTAGGAGGTCAGCTCTCTACTGTACTGGTTGAACGTTTTTATCAAAGCACTGGAAAGGCTAAAACCCTAATTACACTGGCGTCAAATCCATGCTTTGTGGCTAATGATTCTTGGCATACTGCTATGCCATCACAAGTATTTAAACGTTTTAAGCAGTCTTTTACAGAAGATCCGCAAGCAACTTTAAAGCGTTTTTGTTATTTAATTACTCAAGGTTCAGCACAAGCAAAACAAGATTGGTTAACCTTACAAAATTTAATAAATGATCAACCTCAAGAACTATTGTTACAAGGTTTAGAAATGTTAGAGCAACTAAACTTAGTAGATAACTTGAAAAATTATCCTGGCTTACAACTTCATTTGTTGGCCGAGCAAGATGGTGTCATTCCTTGCAAAATTGAGTTGAATCTCCAAAATATAGCGACAGAAAAGATAGAATATAAGCTATTAAAAGACGCGACCCATGCTTTTCCTTACCTACAGGTCGAACGCACAATTGAAGAAATCTGCCAATTTTTAACAAATCATCAGCAAAGTTAATAAGCTTTGATTGATCTCGCAATTTTCTTTCATTATTAACAGGTTTAACATGTGCTAAATGAAAGATTTGATTGCTGTAAAGGGTAACTAGGATGACCGATAATTTTGATTTGGAACATATTTGGCATCCTTATACTTCCATGACCAATCCGTTACCTACATTTAAAGTTAAGCGTGCTTATGGTGCGACAATTGAATTAGATGATGGGCGAACTCTCATTGATGGGATGTCTTCATGGTGGTGTGCTATTCATGGTTACAATCATCCTGAGCTCAATCAGGCGGTCACGGATCAATTACAAAACATGTCTCATATCATGTTTGGTGGATTAACTCATGATCCTGCCATTGAGCTTGGTAAAATTCTTTTAAAAATTACCCCACCAAGTCTCGATAAAATTTTTTATGCAGATTCAGGTTCTGTTGCTGTTGAAGTAGCCTTAAAAATGGCTGTGCAATTTTGGACTGCTCAAGGTCAACCGCAGAAAACCAACTTTATTACAACGCGTTCGGGCTATCACGGTGATACATGGAATGCGATGTCTGTGTGTGATCCAGTCACAGGCATGCATCAGATTTTTGGTACGAGTTTACCAAACCGCCTTTTTGTTACTGCGCCTCAAGTCAAATTTCATGAAGAGTGGAATCCAAAAGATATTGCAGAGTTAGAAAATGCAATTCAATTAAATCATGAAAATTTAGCTGCCCTCATTATTGAGCCGATTGTACAAGGTGCAGGAGGCATGCGTTTTTATCATCCTGAATATTTGCGTCAGGCCAAAGCACTTTGTGAAAAATATAACCTGCTTTTAATTTTTGATGAAATTGCCACAGGCTTTGGTCGCACTGGTAAGCTTTTTGCGTGGGAACATGCACAAGTTGAGCCTGATATTATGTGTATAGGTAAAGGCTTAACAGGTGGCTATATGACTTTGTCTGCGACTTTAACGACAAAACATGTTGCAGAAACGATTAGTCAGGGTGAGGCTGGGGTATTTATGCATGGCCCAACCTTTATGGCCAATCCGCTTGCTTGCGCGGTTGCTTTAAAAAGTACTCAATTGTTAATTGAACAAGATTGGCAAGCCAACATTAAACGAATTGAACAACAGCTTACTCAATATTTGACACCTTTAAGTGAGCTTGATTACATTGCTGATGTGCGAGTGCTAGGTGCTATTGGTGTAGTAGAACTCACCTTTAATGTTGATATGAAAACTTTACAGAAACAGTTTGTAGATCGGGGAATCTGGATTCGACCTTTTGGCAAACTAGTTTATGTGATGCCGCCTTATGTCATCACTCAACAAGAGCTAAGTAATTTGCTTGAACAATTGGTTGAAGTTGTTAAAAAATTGCAGGGAGCGCATTAAGATGTCATTGCTTGATCATTTTGCTACCGAGTTAGATGAGTTAAAACAACAAGGTAATTTCAGACAATTTACCCAAAATGTGCAGCATGGCCGTTTTATTACAATTCAAAATAAAACAATGCTGAACTTAGCTTCAAATGATTATCTTGGACTGGCGGCTGATATCAATCTTCGTCAAGAATTTTTAGATAGCTTGCCGTTAGAGCGGAGCTATTTTAGTTCTTCATCGGCCCGTTTATTGACGGGTAACTTTGATGAATATGAACAGTTGGAAAATAGCCTAAGCAAAGCATTTGGTGGTCGGGCAGCTTTACTATTTAATAGTGGTTACCATATGAATATTGGTATTTTACCTGCTGTTGCTGATGGAAAAACCTTAATCTTGGCAGATAAGTTAGTTCATGCAAGCATGATTGATGGAATACGTTTGTCTGGTGCTCAGTATGTACGTTATCGCCATAATGACTTAAAGCATCTAGAGCAACTTTTGCAAAAATATCATGATGACGACAAGATTGAACGCATTATTGTGGTGACTGAAAGTATTTTTAGCATGGATGGGGATGAAACTGATTTAGCTGCTTTGGTGCAACTAAAAAAACGTTTTGCCAAAACTATGCTCTATGTAGATGAAGCGCATTCAATCGGTGTACGTGGACAACAAGGTTTAGGATGTGCTGAGCAATACAATGTCATTCAAGATATTGATTTTCTAGTGGGAACATTAGGTAAAGCATTGGCAGCAGTGGGTGGCTACGTTATTTGTCATCCAATTATTAAAGACTATTTAATTAATAAAATGCGCCCACTTATTTTTAGTACTGCCCAACCGCCAATTGTTATGGCATGGGCAAACTTTGTGTTCCAAAAAGTATTACAAGCTCAGCCCCAACGTGAACATTTACAAACTATTAGTCAGTATCTTCAATATGCTGTTGTGCAAAAGGGTTACATTAGTCCATCAACAAGCCATATTATTCCAATTATTGTGGGCGAAAGTCAGGCTGCAATAGAAAAAGCAAAGCAGGTTCAAGAAAATGGTTTTTATGCCATGCCTGTACGTCCACCAACCGTTCCTCAAAATAGTTCTCGTTTGCGTATTTCTTTAACGTCAATGGTGCAGCAGCATGAGCTTGAAACATTGGTGAGTTTCCTGTGAGTTTGAATAAAACCTTAGTTGCTGAGCGGTTCGCTAAAGCGGGGCAGAGTTATTCAGAGCACGCCATTGTTCAAAAACAAATTTGTCAAAATTTAATGGGGTTACTTCAGCAATTTTGCTCTGTAAATATGCCACGTGTTTTTGAAATTGGTTGTGGGTCGGGTAATCTAACGCATTTGATCACAGCGTACTTTCAGCTTGAGCATTTAGTTTTAAATGATTTATATGTAGATGTGCAGCAACATTTTACTCATCAAGAAAAGTTAGAATGGTTAATTGGGGATGTTGAAACGTTAAAGCTTCCAGAGCAGCTCGACATGATTGTTTCTGGTTCAGCTTTGCAATGGATGCAAGATTTACCACGCTTGCTCGAACGTTGTAATGAATCTTTAGTTGATCAAGGCTGGTTATGTTTTTCAACTTTTGGGCCAAAAAATTTAATTGAAATTAAAGAGCTCACGGGTCAAGGCTTAAGTTATTGGTCTATCGAAAATTGGAATAGTGCCTTAACTCAGGCTGGTTTTGAGATTTTGCATTTGTCAGAGTCAGAGACCCAGCTCTATTTTGACTCCCCTAAAACAGTATTGCAGCATTTAAAATCAACAGGTGTAACAGCCACAGCACGGCATCGTTGGAATAAGCAGACTTTACAGCAGTTTTATCATGATTATGAACGGTTTAAACATGCCGGGGGTTATTCCTTAACATATCATCCGATTTATTGTATTGCCCGGAGAGTTAAATGAGCGGTCAGATTTATTTTGTGAGTGGAATTGATACCGAAATTGGTAAAACCTATGCCACTGGGTTCTTAGCAAAATTATGGACTGAACAAGGTAAAAAAGTAATTACCCAAAAACTCATTCAGACAGGTAATGCTGATATTTCTGAAGATATTGAAAAGCATCGTGAAATTATGGGGCAGGGTTGGTTTCAAGAAGATCATGATAAGCTCACCATGCCGGAAATTTTTAGCTATCCTGCTTCACCTCATCTAGCAACACGCCTAGATAACCGAGAAATTGATTTTCAAAAAATTGAGAATGCGACTCAAACATTGGCCGAGCGTTTTGACGTTGTATTGTTAGAAGGTGCAGGTGGTTTGATGGTTCCATTAACCACTCATCTGCTCACTATTGATTATGTCGCTCAGCATCAGTTTCCTGTCATTTTAGTGACTTCTGGGCGTTTAGGAAGTATCAACCATACGTTACTTAGTCTTGAAGCACTTAAGTCTCGTGGGCTTAAATTAAAAGCTTTGGTTTATAACTTAAAAGATGAATCTAAAGATCCATTAATTTCTCAAGATACCTCAAATTATCTGAAGGATTACTTGGCGGTTCACTTCCCTGAAGCAGAGTGGATTGAGTTGGCTAAGATGAATTAAAGCCAAAGTAGTAATAAAAAAACCGCTCAAATTAGAGCGGTTTTTTTATTACTACTGAATGTTTTTAGAACTTTTTAGAACCACGGTTAAAACCAGTTGATTTACGTTGGTTTCCAGTGTTAACAGGAGCTTCTTTTTCATCATCACGACGTTGTTGACGCAAGAAACCGCCACGACGAGCTGCCATTGGTTTTTCGGTCATACGGTCTGTACGACGTTTTGCCATACCAAATAAGCCTGTGCCTTGGCGTGGTTTTAACTCAACAGATTTTGCTAGATTGTCGATATCAGTTTTATCGAGTTCCATCCAGCGGCCAGTACGTAATTCGCGTGGTAAAATAACTGTACCGTAGCGTGTACGTAATAAGCGGCTTACTTTAAGTTCTTGTGATTCAAAAATACGACGAACCTCACGGTTACGACCTTCTTTCACTACCACTTGATACCAGCGGTTAATACCTTCACCACCAATTTCCGAGAAAGACTCAAATTTAGCTGGACCATCTTCAAGCTCAACACCAGTTACCATTTTTTGGCGTATTTTAGGCGTTACTTCACCCATCACTCGAACGGCATATTCACGTTCAATTTCATTTGATGGATGCATTAAGCGGTTAGCAAGCTCACCATCATTTGTAAATAATAATAAACCAGTACTGTTAATATCCAGACGGCCTACCATTACCCAGCGGTCATTTGCAATTTGTGGTAAATGATCAAATACGGTTGGGCGTTTTTCAGGATCATTACGTGAACAAATTTCGCCTTCTGGTTTATAGTAAATCAAAACACGACGACGAATTTCATCTTCAATTTGAAACTGAACTTTGCGGCCATCAATGCGTAATTCATCGCCTGGTTCAATGCGCTCACCCACTTGGGCAACACGACCGTTTACACTCACGCGTCCTGCGGCAATAACCTCTTCCATATATCGGCGGGAACCTAATCCGATTCGCGCTAATACTTTTTGCAATTTTTCACTCATGACAGCACAACCTTAGACATAATGATCAACAGTCCACCTCTTTATGATTTCGGTGCATTTGCATCGAGAGCCATAAAGGCTTCCTTGGCGTTCTGTAGGGGAGGCAATTGGCCTAGCGAGGCTAGACCAAAAGCATTCAGAAACTGAGGCGTTGTAATTAGCAACGCAGGTCTTCCGGGTAAATCTCTAAAACCGGCTTCTTTAATCCAGTTCCAGTCAAATAGTGTTCTAAGAATCTGACTATTATTAGATACACCACGAATTTGTTCAATATCAGCACGGGTAACTGGTTGATGATAAGCAATGACAGCCAGTGTTTCTAGCAATGAAGGCGACAGTTTTGTTGGTCGCTCGGGCCAAATTTGCGCAATAATACTACGATATTTAGATCTTACCTGAAAGCGAAACCCTTGTGCTGTTTCAATCAACTCAATAGATCGGCCATGTTGTAAGAGCGCGAGCTGTTGTAAAAGTTGACGAAGCTGCTGTTTATTATACTGATTATTGAAAGCTTCTTTTAAACGGGCAATTGAAACGGGTGCTTCACTGGCAAAAATAATTGCTTCAAGTTGTAATAAGACTTCGTGGTGAATGTCAGCTAATGACAAATCACTATTATTTTGTTCAAAACTCATAGTGAAGATCCTTGAATTGCTAAAGGAGCTTCAATACCAGAGGCAATAATTTTAACTCGCTGTTGTCGGGTTAATTCTAAAACAGCCATAAATGTAACAACCATTCCCATGCGACCTTGCAGAGGATTGAGTAATTCTTTAAAACTTAACACGTCACCAGACTCTAATTTCTCTTCAATATATGCAATGCGTTCTTCTAGTAATACAGGTTCTTGAGCCACGACATGCGTAACAGGTTCTGGACGGTTAAATACACAGAACAAAGCATCATGTAATACTGAGATATCATAGCCCTCATAAATAGGAGCGATATGACCTAAGCTTACATTAGCACTGAATGTATCACGCTCAAGAATTGGCATTTGACCTAAACGCTCAGCTGCTTGCTTAATACGTAAATAGGTTTCAAGTCGATCAATAAGTTCCTGCTTAGGATCTTTTTCAATACTGATAATGGTTGGCTTTGGTAAAAGTAAGCGAGACTTTAAATCAGCCAACAAAGCTGCCATCACCATATAATCTGCTGTTAGCTCAATATTTAAGGACTTCATACTATCCATATAGGTTAAATATTGAGTTGCTATGGGAGCAATATCGACTTGAATTAAATCAAAACCGTTTTTTTGAATCAGATAAATTAAAAAATCTAGTGGACCTTCAAACTGTTCGAGCAAAATCTCAAATGCAGCAGGAGGTATATAGAGATCTTCAGGAATCTTGTCATGCCACTCATCTAAAACACGGATGTGTGGAGCGTCTTCCATGGATTGATGAAGTGATTGATTCATTACGATTATAAGCCACGCGAATTTTCAAAAGCATGAGACTTGTTATTCAAGTCAAAGAGAGCTGTAAATAGAAGAACAGCAGATAGTGGAAATCATTCTAAATGAATTGTGTCTTTTAATAAATTACTTAACGACTAAAGTGTAAAAAAAATCCAAAATAAATAAAGAGTATTTTTTTGAGTGATAATACATTTTTTAAAACTATTGGTAAAAAATGTAAGTACTTATTCAAAAGCACTTACATCACCAACACCACGGCGGATAATTTCAGGATGTTCACCCGATAAGTCGACAATACTTGTACTTGTTAAAGTGCCGAAACCACCGTCAATAAATACATCGATTCGTTTATCTAACTGATTTTCAATATCGTAAGGATCATCTAGGGGATCTTGTTGTCCCGGTAAAATTAATGTACTGGTGAGTAAGGGTTCACCAAGTTCTTTTAATAGAGCCTGACAAATTGGGTTACTTGGAATACGTAAGCCAATGGTTTTCTTTTTAGGGTGCATCAATCTACGAGGAACTTCACTGGTTGCAGGTAAAATGAAGGTCGTAATAGCAGGTGTATTCGCTTTCAATAAACGATATGTCGCATTATCAACTTTTGCATAAGTAGCAATATCTGATAAGTCGCAGCACATAATGGCATATTGATGCTTAGGCCCCAAACCACGAATCTGTGCAATACGCTCCATGGCATTTTTATTACCAATTTGACAGCCAATTGCATAGGCAGCATCGGTAGGGTAGACCACAACATCTCCGGCACGAATGCGTTCAACCGCTTGGCTAATGAGGCGTTGCTGTGGATTTTCAGGATGTACATGTAAATGCATCATATTTTAGAGACTCCATCACGCCAGTGTTAAAATAATTATTAGGCTTTTTAAACAACCTATGCAAGTAATTAACGTGGTTTTTTTGTCAATTAATCAAGGAGTTCACGTTTAAATTCATTTGATTGTAATGCTATGTCTGGGCGTGTACATTGGCAAATAAAACCAATAAATGCAGCTGCATCACGTGGCAACTTGGCTTCACCTGAAAAGTAACGTTGTACTTGAGCATAAACATTATCTTTAAATATTTTGCCATCTCCGCCATCACCTGTGAGGTTATCAAGCGAGACTCTAAACTTTCTACCAAAAGACTGTGCAAACAACCATTCAATTGCTTGTGGCTTAATTTCTACTTGTTCAAATAGGCTTTGCTGTTCTTGAGTACGGCCATCGGGTGCATACCAATATCCCAGATCAGGTAGTAAGCGGCGTTTTTCACCAGCAATCGACCAATGACTGATTTCATGCAAGGCGCTGTTCAAAAAACCATGGGCGAATTGGATTTTAGCTGGACCCTGATTTGTTGCCGGGAAATATTCTGGTTCAAAATCTCCACGAACTAATGTCACATTATGGTGGGAAAACCAGTGATTAAAGTGTAAAATAAGCCAATCAACTTGCTCAGACTCCGATTTTGAGCTTGACCATGGTGAGAGTTGCACTATGTCAGGTACAAAGATGTTCTGATGCGTTGAATGGGTGCAAACGAGTAATGAAGTGTTAACTTCAGGTTGCGGCTGCAACAGGTGCATTGCTTAATTTACCCCGAGTTCTGTCTAAAGAAGTGCAAAATTGTATCTTAATCTTTGACAGAGTACCGATGAATTTGTAGAATTGCCGCCTTAATTATGTCAGCAAATACCTTTCCGGCACAGATTGAGCCGTTTAAATGGGCTGAACAAGGCTTTACATGGTCAGGTCAACTGCCCTTGTCTCGCTTTGCTCGTATCGCTCGTGAAGCTGTTGGATCAATTGATAATCAATTGGTCAACATAGACTGTAAGCTATCAATGGATGCATATCATCGCATTGTGTGGATGGATGGTCATATAGACACGATAGTTCCAATGGAGTGCCAACGTTGTTTGGAACCTGTTGAAATACCTCTTGTCTTAGACTTCCATATTGCATTAGTGGATGATGAGTCACTGATAGAGCGCTTGGATGAGGATGCTGATTTCATCGTTTTAGGTGAAAGTGAGTCTTCGACGAAAGGTGATTATGATACGCCTGCCTCGATTAACTTGCTCGCATTACTAGAAGATGAACTGTTATTGTTGGTGCCTTTATCTCCCAAGCATGATGCTTGTGAAAATAAACATCAACCTACCGTTCAAAATGTTGTTGAAGAAAAACGGGATAATCCGTTTGATGTTTTGGCAGGTTTGAAGGGTAAACTTAACTCATAATTTGTGATATAATTGTGAGATAAGACAACTGAATTTGTTCTGATCCATTTTTTCGATCTTTGTAAGGAGCCATCATGGCCGTTCAGCAAAACCGTAAAAGTCGCTCTCGCCGTGACATGCGCCGTTCACATGACGCTTTAACCGAGAATGCATTAACAGTAGACCAAGCAACTGGTGAAACTCATCGTCGTCACCACGTGACTAAAGACGGTTTCTACCGTGGTCGTCAATTATTCGCTAAAGCAGCTGATGCTGAATAATTGTATGATATGCATTAAGCGTGATGCTTAAGTATAGAAAAAATGGGAGCGAAAGCTCCCTTTTTTTGTTGTTTTTCGCAATTATAAAAATATAAATAACATGTTAAATTTCCGCTCCAGAAATGAGTGAAAACCCAAAAAAGGATTTCTTATGTCTGCTAAACGTCTTGAACAAGTAGCTTTAGCCACAAAAACTGCGTTTGTGTTTCCGGGTCAAGGTTCACAAAAAGTCGGTATGCTTGCTGAACTAGCAGAACAGTTTAGTGGGGTTGGGCAAACCTTTGCTGAAGCTTCGGATGCACTTGGATTCGATCTGTGGCATATTGCGCAAAGTGGTGAAGGCCTCAACCAAACAGAAAATACCCAACCTGTGTTATTAACTGCCAGTATCGCTCTATGGCGTGTATGGCTTGATTTAGGTGGTCTGGCACCTAAGTACCTTGCAGGACATTCTCTAGGTGAATACAGCGCCTTGGTTGCTGCAGGATCTATGAGCTTGGCAGATGCAGTGAAACTCGTGAATTTGCGTGGCAAACTCATGCAAAGCGCTGTTCCTCAAGGGGAAGGAGCTATGGCTGCAATCCTTGGTTTGGCTGATGAAAAAGTGGTTGAACTTTGCCAAATCGTGAATGCTGAAGGTCAAGGCTCAGTAGAAGCTGCAAACTATAATTCACAAGGCCAAGTCGTGATTGCTGGAAGTACAGCATCTGTACAACAAGTGATGGCTTTGGCAAAAGAGCAGTCTGCTAAGGCAATTGCTTTACCTGTGTCAGTTCCTTCGCATTGTTCATTGATGAAACCTGCTGCTGAAAAATTTGCAGAAGCTTTGGAACAAACTGCCATTGAGCTGCCTACCATTCCTGTAATACAAAATGTCAACGCGGGAATAGCTACCGATGTTGCTCAATTGCGTCAGGCATTAACTGCTCAATTGTACCAATCTGTACAATGGACAGACACGATGCAGTTTTTACAAGACCAAGGTATTCACTACGTTGTTGAGTGTGGCCCTGGTACAGTATTGAGTAATCTTGCGAAGCGTTTACCAAATATAGAAAAAGCTTTTGCTATTGATAGCAAGAGTAAAATGGAAGATGCCCTAAATGCTGTTTTAGTGGCAGAAGGAAAAATTGCATGACACAAGAACGCAAAGTTGCATTAGTAACGGGCGCGAGTCGGGGCATTGGCGCTGCAATTGCCCAGCAACTTATTCAAGACGGTTATTTTGTTGTAGGTACTGCGACATCTGAATCTGGCGCACAAAAGTTAAGTGAAAGCTTTGGTGAGCAAGGGGCAGGTTTAGCTCTCGATGTGCGTAATCTCGAAGAGATTGAAGCAGTCGTTTCTCATATTGAACAAAACTATGGCCCTGTGCTTATTTTGGTTAATAATGCGGGTATCACGAAAGACAATTTATTGCTGCGCATGTCAGAAGATGATTGGGATGATATTCTCAACATTCACCTCAAAGCTGTATATCGTTTATCTAAACGTGTGCTTAAAGGTATGACAAAAGCGCGCTTTGGCCGCATTATTAATATTAGTTCTGTTGTTGCGCACTTTGCAAACCCAGGTCAAGCGAACTACTCTGCTGCAAAAGCAGGTATTGAAGCGTTTAGCCGTAGTCTTGCAAAAGAAATGGGTAGCCGCCAAATCACTGTGAATAGTGTGGCACCAGGTTTCATTGCAACAGAAATGACAGATGCACTTAGTGAAGACATTCGCAAAAAAATGAGTGATCAAGTGGCTTTAAATCGCTTAGGTGAGCCACAAGATATCGCAAATGCGGTGAGTTTCCTTGCAAGTGATAAAGCAGGTTACATTACCGGTACGGTATTACATGTAAATGGTGGTTTATACATGGCTTAAGGCTGATGTATAAACTTTAAAAAATTTTTATATTCAATTAAACTAGTGGCAAATCAAACGCCACAAGCAATGAGGAGAATTCCTGTGAGCGATATCGAACTACGCGTTAAACAAGCAGTTGCAGAACAACTTGGTCTTAAAGCTGAAGAGATTAAAAACGAAGCATCTTTTATGGATGACTTAGGTGCTGACTCTTTAGATTTAGTTGAACTTGTAATGTCTTTCGAAAACGACTTCGACATCACTATCCCTGATGAAGATTCAAACGAAATCACTACAGTTCAATCTGCAATTGACTATGTAACTAAAAAACTTGGTTAATTCGCATATTGCTGATTAAAAAGAAGGCCACCGCAAGGTGGCTTTTTTTATTTGAGTAAAATAATTGATAGAGATACATATTTTTACAAGATCAATCCCAATTGATAGCAGAGGTGTCTCTTTTTTCAAGTATAACAATAAGGGTCAGTTTAATGACTTTACTATAAACAATAAGATGAGGACTAAAAATGGGTCTTTTTGATTTTGTAAAAGGTATTGGTAAGAAAAATACCGCACCAGCAGAACCACAAGCAGCTCCAGCTACACCAGCAGAACCTTCTGCACAAGAAATCGCAAATAAATTATTAGGTTTAATTAAAAGCCTAGGTCTAGGGGTGGAAGGTTTATCTGTAACCTATAATGGCTCAACTGATACTGCGACTATTAATGGTCAAGTACAAAGCCAAGCGGATAAAGAAAAAATTATTCTTATTGTTGGTAATGTAGACCATGTTGCCCAAGTAGATGATCAGATGACGGTTGCTACTCCTGAACCGGAAAGCAAATTTTATACAGTAAAATCTGGTGATAATCTTTCAAAAATTGCGAAAGAATTTTACGGTGATGCAAATCAGTATCCAAAAATCTTTGAAGCAAATAAACCAATGCTAAAAGATCCAGATGAAATTTTCCCTGGTCAGGTTTTACGTATTCCTCAATAATTGAGGGTAATAAAAAAAGGCGCTTTTAGCGCCTTTTTTTCTTTTTAAAACCTTTTTGGTATTTTTTGCCCATTTGGTACTGGAGTCTCAGCGTTCTTTAAAACTCCAAATAACCATGTTTCAGCATGCTGAACTGCAATTTTTAAAGAGTCATCTAAAGCCAAGCGACCAGCAATAAAACTTGCTAAAGAACAACCTGAACCATGGTACTCACCGTCTAAACGGGGGCAGCTACTACTCGCAACAAGTTCACCATTAATATATAAGCTATTTTTAATGTGATCTGGTGTATCTTCGTGTCCACCTTTGACTAATACAGCTTTAGCACCCATTTCGAAAAGTTTTTTGGTTGCTTCTTCTAGGTCATTAACACCCGTTAGAGCACGTAACTCGACTGTATTTGGGGTAATAATAGTAGCTAGGGGAATAAGCTCAACGAAAGCTTTGACAAGAGTTGCTTGATCACCTAAAGAACCACCGCTGTTTGCTACCAAAACAGGATCAAGTACATATTGATAGTCAGGATGTGCACGAAGAAACTCCGCTAGAGCAGCAATATTATCTGTAGTACCAAGCATGCCTGACTTAACGCATTTAATTGGTAAATCACCTACAACAGCATTTGCTTGAGCTAATAATAGTTCTTTTGAGGTTGCTTCGAAGCCAAATACTTTTTGTGAATTTTGAATGGTGAGAGCTGTACATGCAATTGCTGCATGGGCACCACTTTGTCCAATCGCTTCAATATCAGCTTGTAAACCTGCACCACCTGAGGGGTCTAAACCCGAGAAACAAAGTACGGTTGGACGCACGGTTATTTCCTTTTCAATTTAAATTTACGTTAGTATAAGAGAGTTTGATTAAACTCTCGACCAATTGAATTAAATACTTTACTGGGTTAGTGATTGAATGGCTATAAAACATATTTTGATTGATTTAGATGGAACCCTAACAGACCCCAAAGTTGGTATCCATACTTCAATTCGCTATGCAATGGATAAGTTAGGCTATCCATTGGCTGCCGATTTAAATATTGACTGGACGATTGGCCCGCCATTAAAACCATCACTAGCAAAATTATTAGCTACTCAAGATGATGCTTTAGCTGAACAAGCTTTACTCGCTTATCGTGAGCGTTTTTCAGTTACGGGCTTATTTGAAAATGAAGTATACCCATCTGTTGCAGAAACACTTAATGCATTGAAAAAAGAAGGGTATCGTTTGTTCGTTGCAACAGCTAAACCAACGATTTATGCAAAACGAATTTTAGATCATTTTGATTTAAGTCAATATTTTGTACATATTTATGGTAGTGAGCTTACAGGTGAGCGGACCAATAAAGCTGAACTCATTCATTATATCCTTGAGCATGAGCAGCTAAATCCAGAAGAATGTTTAATGGTAGGTGATCGACAATATGACATTTTGGGTGCTCGTCATAATGGTATTGAGGCAGTAGCAGTGACTTATGGTTATGGAACGCCAGAGGAAATTGAACAAGCACAGCCTAAAGCAATGATTGCACAATTCTCTGAACTTTTAGAATATGTTGAAGATCAAGCAACGCAAAAGAAAGTATCTTAAATATTATTAAATTTAATTTGAAGGTTTGGCTTTAAATAAGAGCCAAACCTTTTTTATTTAAATACCGTGTTGTTGGCGGTATTGAACGAGTTCTTCAATCGTAATCACGGTTAAATGATGAGTTTGGGCATATGCCAAAACTTGAATACCTGATGCCATGGTGCCATCTGGATTGGTTAATTCACATAATACGCCAGCAGGCTTAAGCCCAGCTAGTCTTGCTAGATCAATTGTTCCCTCAGTATGACCTCGGCGAGTAAGCACTCCACCACTACGTGCACGTAAAGGAAAAACATGGCCCGGACGGTTAAGATCACTTGGGACAGCACCATCTTTAATTGCAGTTTGAATGGTAGTAACACGGTCTTTAGCAGAAACACCTGTAGTAACACCCTGAGCTGCTTCAATAGTTACTGTGAAAGCTGTATGAAACTGGCTTGAGTTTTGAGAAACCATTGGTGGAAGTTCTAGATGATCTGCTAACTCTTCTGTAAGGCATAAACATACAATCCCTGAGCCATCACGAATCATACGTGCCATTGTTTCTACCGTTAAAGTTTCGGCTGCAACAATTAAATCTGCTTCATTTTCACGATCGAAGTCATCCATAACCAAGACAGGTTTGCCTTGACGAATATCTTCTAATGCTTGTTGAATACGTTGTTCAGCAGGAGAGAGGGTTGAGAAAAAAATTTCTGGTTGAATTAAGCTAGACATAATGAAACGCTCTCGTAAAAATACGGTTGAACATTTCAGGACTGATGTAAAAACAGGCTGTTACTGAAATAAAAACGGATTTATCCCAGTTCGTCGTCTTCTTTCATCCGGACTATACCGTCGGCTTTGGAGTTTCACCAAATCTGCTCAAATTACACAATTTAAGCTCGTGGGCTTGTCAATCTATCAATAAAAATTAACTTTACCACCGGTGGGGAATTACACCCCGCCCTGAAGCGATGGGTTTTATTATAGCGCGCTTGATAAAATTGGCTAGATGCTTTTGTAGAATGCTAAGTTTCTTTATGAATAAGTATTTTCACAAATGGAAATAAGCTTTTTAACAAGAGCTTACTTGTTGATATGGAAATGGAATGCTATGTTTTTTATAGAAAATTATAAATAAAATGGGTTTTTCATGCAGCTACGAGATAATTATCCCCTTAGGAATACTTTATTTATTCAGCATCTCCATATTTTCGGTTATGTATTTATGGCGGTAAGTATTCTTTATTTAATTGCTGCTAACTGGTTAATGCTTCCAGACAACATTCAGCTTGCTATTGCTCCACTTATATTACTTGTGACAGCATGGATCAGTGTAAAAGATACCTTAAGTGAAGGAGTTAGGCAGACTTTACATGGTGTTTGTGGCTTGATGATAGGCTTAAGTTTGGCTGTAATTGGACAGATTTATCAAACTGGGGCAGACAGTTACCTGCTTTTTTTGATTTGGACATTACTTTTATTGCCTTGGCTATATCGGCCGAATATTGGAATTTTTGCTTTAATTTGTATAACTAGCCAACTCTCGCTTTTTTTATTTTTTAAGCAAACTTTTTGGTTGGAAAAATTTCCTTATTTATATCTATTTGCCTTAAATTTATTAAGTCTCATCGAGTTTTGGGTGTGTATAAAGAAGTACCCTGCTTTACGTTTTGTGTTTATCGCTTGGGTTGCCACCATTTCAATCATTGGGATGATTCAATTTTTATCTAATGGCAATATTCCTTATCTGATCTCAGCATTTTTTTTGGGAATAATCGCTTTTTACTATTTCTTGAAAAAAGACGATCAGTTATGTGCCAGTTTGATGGCTGCTATCCTTGGTGTGACTGCAACAATATGGCTTGTGGATGGCATTACTAAATTATTTAAAGACTCTAATGAATTTATCTTCTTGTTGATTGCAGGCATTATTTTTATCTGGTTTGCATTGATTAGTTATTTTTTAATAAAAATCTTTCGTCAAAGCCGCTTTTATGTGATTCCTTTAGCAATTGGCGCTTGGCTTGCTGGTCTAGCACTCGCGACTTTTACATTAGTATTTTGGGAAACCATTTCATTAATTATAGAAGTTATTTTTGTTGTTATAGCTTCTGTTTTATTGAAAAAATCACAACACTACTTCATTCGGCAATTTGCCTACTGTTTATTTATAAGTGGTCAGACTGCTTTTTTGTTTCATCTAGGGTCTGAAACAAATCAAATACTATGGGTGTTAATTGCTCAAATTATTATTTTATGTATCAGTTATCTGTTTAAACCTCATTGGTTTTTCATTTTAATTCAAATGCTAGCCACTTATGGCATAGCATTTATCTATTTGCTGCAATTGGACCATTCCTTGTGGTCAGTAGAGTCTATTCAGACCTATTTAAATTTAACGCTACTTAACTATTTTGTTTTTAGTTTGATGCTTTTGCCTAAGAAAAAATCAATAGCTCTATATGAGCGTAGTATTTTTTTATGTGTGCTGGTAGTAATTGTAGTAGCTTCTTTTTTCGATACTTTTATGGGGTTAGTTCCAGAAAGTTCCATAGACTGGAAGTTATGGGTATTCTATCTATTACCTAGTCTTTGGTTATTATGTTTTAGTTCTTTTTATTTATATACGCAGCTTAAAAGAGCAGCATTTTTTGCCTTTTTAATTTTTGGTATATTGCTTATTGCACTCGGCTATTTTGAAATTTTCATTTTATTTATGATCTTAACTTGGGCTTTAAAAGAAAAAGATTATATTGTTTATGGAGTTACTTTAGCTGTATTTGTCTTTGTGTTTTGGCAACTTTATTATAATTTACAAGTAACTTTTCTGGCTAAGAGCGCATCAATTTTTATTTCAGGTATTGTAGTGTTGGTTTTGTATTGGTTGCTTCACCATGAAAATCAACGTAACTTGATTGAAGGAGAAAAATAATGAAGAAGTATTTTTCCCTTATTCTTGCAATGGTCACCATATTGTTATTAGTCGGATTGGTAAGCAAAAGTGAATGGCATTTGCACCATAGTAAAAGTATTTTTATTCAGCTTAAGCCTGTTGATCCGCGTTCAATTTTGCAAGGTGACTACATGGCATTGGCTTATGAATTAAATTTACAATCTCTTAAAGCTCTTGCAGGAAGTGAGAGTGAGGCTTTAGATCAGATGATTTTTAATCATTCTTCCGTTACCGCAAAAGTTATTTTAGATTCACAAAATCGCGTAGTTCGTACAGTTTTAGATACCAATAATTCATTTGCTGGGCAAAATTTAATTTTAAAAAATCCTGAAAATCGTTTTCAGGCTTTATATCCTGCCTCTCGCAGTTTTTTATTTGCGGAGGGCTTGGCTCAATGTTATGAAAAAGCCAAATATGCTGAGTTTAAAGTAAATCCAAAAGGAGAGGCGATTCTGTTTGATTTGCGAGGAAAAGAGCTTCAGCCTTTAAATTGTAAACAACAAAAGAACTGGTGGGGCGGAACTATTAAGGATCTATAAAATTATAAAAGCCCGTCGATGCGGGCTTTTTTTTATTCTTAGAATAAATTAGGCAACTTGGACAGGAATACAATTCGCTGTGTGGTTAACTGTATTGTTTGGATTTGCATAGACCAAACGTGGTTTATGAGCATTTGCTTCAACTTCTGTGAAATCACCAAACGTAGCAATAATCACTAAATCGCCAACATCAGCTTGATGTGCAGCACCGCCATTTACTGAAATAATTCCAGAGTTATCTTCACCACGAATCGCATAGGTCGTGAAGCGTTTGCCATTGGTTACATTCCAAACATGAATTTCTTCATATTCACGAATACCAGCTAAGTCCATCAATACGCCATCAATTGCACAAGAACCTTCATAGTGAAGTTCAGCATGGGTTACAACTGCACGGTGAATTTTGCATTTTAATAAACGAGATAGCATGGCTAGCGTCTCCTGAGTAGACCTAAGATTAAGATCTTATGGTGAAATCTATAGCTCTTTTGCTGTTGGCAAAGTGGCTGATGCGCATTTTGCTCCTAAAAAAGCAAGATAGCAAGCTTGATTGTTCAACAATTTAAGTCGGTTTATATGCATTAATTTGATTCATGGCCTGTGGAACTTGACCTTGAACAAGTAGTTTCACTTTAGAAAGGGCATGGTCAATTGCTGCATCCATCAGACCTTGTTCACTACTTGGTGCTTTTCCAAGTACATGACCTGAAACTCTTTCTTTCGAGCCAGGGTGTCCGATGCCAATACGTAAACGATGAAAGTTTGGACCAATATGAGGGACAATATCACGTAAACCATTATGACCACCATGTCCTCCGCCTGTTTTTAGACGAATTACACCAGGGTCCATATCAAGTTCATCATGAGCAATCAAAATTGCTTCGGGAGCAATTTGATAGAATTTTGCGAATGGAACTACACTTTGTCCAGAACGGTTCATAAATGTAGTGGGTAGAAGTAGACGGACATCGTATCCTTCTATATTACCACGTCCACTGATTCCGTGAAATTTCGGATCATTTTTTAATGTAATGCCATATTTATTAGCAAGCTGTTCAATGAACCAAAAGCCTGCATTATGGCGGGTTTGGGCATATTCTGAACCAGGATTACCCAAACCAACAATTAGCGAAATATTTGACACTAATCTACGCCTTCAACACTTATGCGCGTTTAAAGTCAGCGTGCATAGGAGTGTTTTTCGCTGGGTGACGTTGTAACGCTTGGATTTTAACGTTTTCAACTTTGTCGCCCACTTGGATTTCTATAACTTCTTCAAAGAAGGCATTGTTTTCTAAAGCTTTTACAAGCTGACGAAGTTCTAAAGTAATAGCTACAGGCTCAGCATTGCCACCATAAATGATAGCTGGAATTAATGCTTCGTGACGAAGGCGGCGGCTCGCACCTTTCCCTTGTTTGTCTTCAGCACGCGCTTGAGCGTTTAATACGAAGTTTGACATGAGTAAATCCTCATTAAAGTTAAATAGACTAAACTTGCGACCAGTTTAGTGATAGAAAACCCCAGCCAAGGCCAGGGTTCATAAAAGCTGCGCTATTATAAACTATCGAACATCGCGCTGATAGATTCTTCGTTATTAATGCGACGAATCGTTTCAGCAACCATGCTAGCAACAGAAACCTGACGGATTTTACCCAAGGTTAATGCTTCTTCAGAAAGAGGAATGGTGTCAGTGACAACCAATTCATCAATAACTGAATTACGTAAGTTTTCAATAGCTTTGCCAGAAAGTACAGGGTGAGTTGCGTATGCAACTACACGGCGTGCACCAAATTGCTTAAGCGCATCAGCTGCTTTGCACAATGTACCGGCAGTATCAACCATGTCATCTACGATAACGCAATCACGATTTTTTACGTCACCAATTAAGTGCATAACTTGCGACTCATTGGCTTTTTGACGACGTTTATCAATAATTGCTAAATCGATGTCACCCATTTGTTTGGCAACGGCACGAGCACGCACTACGCCACCAACGTCAGGAGAAACCACCATAAGGTTATCATGCTGTTGTTGACGTAAGTCAGCAAGCAAAGCAGGAGTACCATAGATGTTGTCGACTGGAATATCGAAGAAACCCTGAATTTGGTCAGCATGTAAATCAATCATTACGACACGATCAATACCAACAGTGGTAAGCATGTCTGCAACAACTTTAGCTGTAATCGGTACACGTGCAGAACGTGGACGACGGTCTTGGCGAGCATAACCAAAATAAGGGATAACGGCGGTAATACGACCAGCACTTGCGCGACGCAAAGCATCTGCCATAACCAAGATTTCCATAAGGTTATCATTGGTAGGGGCACAAGTAGGCTGAACGATAAATACGTCTTTGCCACGAACATTTTCAGTAATTTCTACTGAAATTTCTCCATCAGAAAAGTGACCGACTGATGCAGCACCTAGAGGGATGTGTAAGTGACTTACGACTTTTTGAGCGAACTGTGGATGAGCATTTCCACTAAAAACGACAAGATTGGGCATGAAGCACCCTTGGCGGTTGGTATGTAATTAAATAGATGGCAGGGGCGGCTGGATTCGAACCAACGGATGCCGAGATCAAAACCCGGTGCCTTACCACTTGGCGACGCCCCTAATGCGGCAGAACTTTAATAGTTTTGCAATGCAATGTCAAGATTAATCAACAAAAAGCATAGCAATTAAGTCTGACTTTAAAATAAGAGAATGGCAGGGGCGGCTGGATTCGAACCAACGGATGCCGAGATCAAAACCCGGTGCCTTACCACTTGGCGACGCCCCTAAATTCGATGATATATATGATGGCAGGGGCGGCTGGATTCGAACCAACGGATGCCGAGATCAAAACCCGGTGCCTTACCACTTGGCGACGCCCCTAATATAATCATCATTACAGGTGAGGTTGGCAGGGGCGGCTGGATTCGAACCAACGGATGCCGAGATCAAAACCCGGTGCCTTACCACTTGGCGACGCCCCTAACGTGTAACCTTAAAATGATTAAGAGGAGATTCTTTTAAACTATTTACCAAGTAAGATTTACATGGTGAATGGTTAAGAATTTCATCAATATTCATTTCATTTGTTACTTCAATAAAAACACAAGCACCTGTACCTGTAAGCTTTGCTTGACCAAACTGATCTAAATATCGCATCGCTTCTTCTACTTCAGGGTATAACTGTCGAGCTAATGGCTCAAAGTTATTTCCAAAATTAGAAGGTTCTAACTGATAGGCGCAAAATTTAGTGGTCTTAGAGTCTCTTGTCAATGTTTTTTGTGAAAAAAGCAATTGAGTGCTGATAAAACAGTCAGGTTTTAAAATAATGAACTGTTTTTGATCTAAGTCTATGAATGATAAATGTTCACCAATACCTTCAGCCCATGCATTTTTACCATAAATAAAAATAGGAACATCGGCACCAAGCTTCACGCCATAGCTCGCAAGTTGTTCTTGATTCAGGCCACATTCCCATAATTGATTTAACACAATCAAGGTTGTGGCGGCATTGGATGAACCTCCGCCCAGACCTGCGCCCATTGGAATATTTTTTTCAATTTTGATGTGAAGACCGCAGAATTTTTTTGCATGGGGTTTTAGTATTTGAGCAGCCCGATAAATCAGGTTTTCTTCAGGTCGGACTTCACTCAATCCATCAATTTCGATTTGTTTATCCAAAGTCGGCGTAAATATCATCCAATCATATAAATCAATAAGTTGGAAAATGGTTTGTAGCTCATGATAACCATTTTCGCGTCGGCCTGTAATATGTAAAAACAGGTTGAGCTTGGCTGGGGAAGGAACTCGAATCATAGATTTATATAATTAGACTTAGCGGTTTTGGATGACCATTGTAATACGGTTTTCTTTATCTTCAGCAAGAGCTTGCTTTAAAACCAGTTTGTTTGGCAAAGTTTGTTCACCGTCATAACTGAAATTAACAGTCCAGCCATCTTCAATGAGCTGATTTACACGATTTTCATTATCTTTACTGATTTGAGCATTTAGAGTTGCAGGTTTGGCCACAATCCAACTGGTTAAATGAGTAATTGGTGCTTGCCAACCAGTTGCACGCTCTAAAAGTTCTTCAGGAGAAGCTGCTGTAATTAATCCTGTTTTGGCACTATTTAACTTTACTTCACCAGGTTTACCCTGAATTTGGGTTTTTCCTACCCCTAAAATACCGCTTAATTCAATATCAAAATTATCTTGTTGTTGAACCCAAGTGAAAAAAGCACTCCCAGTTTGCTGTGGTGTGCGAACCCCGATTTTACCTTGTAAATTAAAGTGTTTTTCATCCTGAATTTGCTGAGTAACCGCTGGTTTAGGTTGAGTAAAATGCTGACAACCGGTTAGAAATAATACACTTGACCCACAGATCGCTGTGCACAGTTGGGCAAATTTGCTCATATATTTAACTCTTTTTTGCAGATGTAGGTAAAATTAACGCATCAAGCTGGTGTAATTGTGGATCATTGGCATGTTTTTGTTTCAGTTGTTGTAACACAGCGCTAAATTGAGTTAATGATCCTTGCATATACAATGCTTTAGCATAACGGACGCCAATATTTATATTATGGCTAAGTTCATAAGCCTTACCTAAAGCCTCTGCCGCAGCTTCATAATCATTTTGTAAAAATGAGATATAGCCAAGCGTATCCAAAATTGAGGCTTGTTCGGGCGCATATTCTAAAGCTTGCTCTGCATATTGACGTGCTTCTTTTAACCTGCGGTTTTGCAGGGCTAGAGTGTAAGCATATGCATTTAGGTAAGTTGGACTGTTAGGCTCAAGTTGTAATAATTGCTTTAATGTTTTGTCGAGTTTATCTCGATCAGTATATGGATCAAGTAATAAAACTTCTGCGTAAATGAGTTCCGGATCGTCTGGTAAATTCTTTATCGCTTCATCTAATAAATTTAATGCGGCTTTTTTATTGCCCATTTTCTTTAAGATTTCCGCTTGAGCTTGATATAAGAAACTTGCATGTTGGGGATAATTTACGCGTTCTTGAGTGAGGAATCGTAAAGCATCATGTAAATTTTCTTGTTTATCATATATTGCAATTAGATTGCGTCTGGAAACGATATATAAACTGCCATCAACTAAACGATAGTAAGCTTTTGCGGTTTCATAATGTTGTTTGCGTTCCGCATTAATTGCTAAGTAATAATAGGCTTCATTTTGATATTTTGCAGAGTTTCGTAGGTCAACAAGATATTGTTCTGCCTTGTCATACTGCTTTAAATCGATGCTGGTTAAGCCTGCAATAAACAATGCTTCTTCAGCTTTAGGATTAGCCTCTATCACGTTTTCAAGCTTTTCTAATGCGAGTTGAGGTTGATTAATTTGTATGAGATAGCGGATTTCAGCTAAACGAATGTCTAAATTTTTCTTATATTTACGGCTGGACTTTGCATACCATTTAAGCGCACCTTCTTGATCGCTAAGGGCAATGAGTAGGTTTGCTTTCATTAAAATAAAGCTTGTCACTTTAGGACGTCGGCGTAGTGCCTTGTTAATGTTGGTTAGAGCAGATTCTAATTGGCCATTTTGGGCTTCTAAGTTGGCGATGAGGGCTAAAATAGAAGGGTTATCTTTTTCTGCACTAGAACGTAAAGCTGTTAATAATACATCTCGATCTTGAGCATTTTCTGGAGCAATACTGGCTAAAATTTGTTCCAAGTCGGCAGTGGGATCTATTTTTAAAATTTTATCTAATGTTTCAGCGGCAAGCTGGTATTCATGTGTTTTTAAAGCAATATGTGACAAATAGAATAAAGCAGGAACATCTTTGGGTTCTTGGGCTACCCAATGTGTAGCAATATTTAAAGCGGCTTGAAAATCATTATATTCAAGAGCAACGTCTAAAGCTCTTTGTTTAATTGAAGTAGAGTTACTTTTAATTGCGAGGACTGTGTAATTGTGCAAAGCGTTAGGAATGTCATCATAAGCCAGAGCAAATTCAGCGACCATAGTTTGCTCTAATGCCTGATCAAATGAATGCACGGCATAGGTCTCTTGCACAGGACGTGCATAGAGATGTGAGGACATGCTACCTAACAATAAGAATGTGGTAGAATACTGTCTTATCGAAGCACCGTTAAAATTAATACGGCTATTCATTTGACGCAATTTTTATTGATCCAAAGTAATGCTTTTTATGACACCGATGTTGCACAATAGCATAAATTTAGCGAAATGATGATCTGATATGTCTTTCTTTGCATTGGGTGTCAACCATCAAACAGCTTCTGTCGAACTCCGCGAACAAATTGCTTTCAATGCAGAGCGATTAAGTCGCTTGCTTGCCGAACAAAGTCATCACCAAAGCTTAAAGGATTTGGTGGTCGTTTCGACGTGTAACCGTACAGAAGTTTATGCCATGGCGGAAAATGCCGAAAGCCTTCTAAAATGGTTAGCCGATACCAATAATATTGATGTAAAGCACTTAATTCATCATGTTTATCGTTACGAGAACACGCAGGCAATTACACATTTAATGCGAGTAGCAAGTGGTCTAGACTCTCTGATGCTAGGTGAGCCACAAATTTTAGGCCAAGTTAAAAGTGCTTTAGCATTGTCTAAAGAAGCCCAAACAGTCTCTCCTGAATTAAACAGTGTCTTTGAATACGCTTTTTATGCTGCTAAACGTGTACGTTCCGAAACCGCAGTGGGTAGCCATGCTGTTTCGATGGGGTATGCAGTTGCACAATTAGCTTTACAGGTTTTTAGTAAGCCTGAAAAACTTACTGTGATGGTCGTTGCTGCGGGTGAAATGAATAGCTTAGTTGCTAAACATTTAGCTGAAATGGGCGTCGCCAAAATTATTATTTGTAATCGTAGCCGTGAGCGTGCTGACCAATTGGCTCAAGAAATTTCACATCAGGTTGAAGTTGAAATTATTGATTTTGCCGCATTGGCTGAAAACTTGTATCGTGCTGATGTTGTGTCGAGCTGTACTGGCAGTTTATATCAAGTTATTGCTTATCCAGATGTTAAGGCCGCATTAAAGAAACGTCGCTATCAACAAATGTTAATGGTTGATTTGGCTGTGCCCCGTGATATAGACCCTAAAGTTGAAGCGCTTGATGGTGTCTATTTATATGGTGTTGACGATTTACAAAGTGTGATTGATGAGAACCTCGCTCAACGACGCCAGGCGGCTGTTGAAGCAGAAGTCATGGTTAATCAATTAGCTACCCAGCTTATTACTCATCAAAAAGTTAAAGAAGCAGGCAGCACAATTCACGCTTACCGACAACATAGTGAAGAAGTGAGTCAACAAGAGCTTAAGCATGCATTAGAGGCGTTGCATCACGGTGAGAATGCTGAGCAAGTATTACAGCAATTCGCGCATCGTTTGACGCAAAAGCTTATGCATCCAACATCTATCTTACTACGCGAAGCTGCCAAGGCAGAAAATCCTGATTATTTTGAATGGTTACAACAACATTTACAGGATGTGTTTGATCATGAGCGTAAACCAAAACATTAAGACAATAGTCTTAAGCTAATTTGTTTTGTTAATTCATTAAGTTGCTGCCTTAGATTTCTTGATTCAATCAGAGAAATCGGTGACTTAAGCTTCTGACGTAAATATCTTTCTTTTAAGCCTAAAGCATATTCTTTGGCTAGCTTGTCTGCTACTTCAGGTGCCTGTGTTAATGCCTGTATATTTGTTCTTTGCATGATGTCGGCAATTTCATGACAATAACTACTGCAAGCACCCAGCACATAATAAGTTGCTAGTTCCTGATCATCCGGTAAGTCATCAAAAATACGATTTAAAATTGCCAGTACTTTTGCCAACAATTCATCTTGCTGGATATAGGCACGTAACCCTTCAAAATGAATATAAAGAAAAGGGTGATTCATTAAAATTGCAATCGCAAAGTCTTCATCTTTCGTATGGATATTAAATGAAAGCGAGGCATCATGGCTGATTTGTGGTGTAAAACGTTTACCCAGTCCGAGTTTTTCACGGAAAGATTGACTAAGTAGATAACGGAAAGAACCCTGTTTGGGTAATAGTTCAGTTAATTCTCTGAGTTCTCCCATGACCAAGCTTTTGCCTTCGGGGGTGCTAATGTCGTGTTGACCTGTTAAATGCGCAAAGACAAAGTCAGATAAAAGAGGGGAGTGTTGTAATAGTTTTTGGAAATTTTCAAGCCCTTCACGACGGATAAGAGAGTCAGGGTCGTGGTCATTCGGTAGAACAAAAAATTTGAGTTCGCGTCCATCATTGAGAAGTGGTAAAGCAATTTCTAAAGTTCTACGGGCTGCTTTTTGTCCTGCAGCATCACCGTCAAAAGCGATAGTAATTCGGCTATTTTGTTTAAATAAAATATTAAGATGTTCGGTATTGCTTGCAGTCCCTAAAGTTGCGACGGCACCTGTAATGCCATATTGCTGGAGTGCAATGACATCCATATAGCCTTCAACCATTAACCAATCGTTAGATTTAAGTTTTCTACCTTCATAAAGCCCATAAAGCAGCTGATTCTTGTGGAAGACCTCTGAGTCAGGCGAGTTAATGTATTTGGGCTTGATTTCATCATTTAAGGCACGACCGCCAAAACCAACGACGCGACCTTTAGGGTCTCGAATCGGGAAAATGACACGGTCACGTAATAAGTCAAAATCACGACCATTATCGCTTGAACGGATAAGGCCGAGTTGTTTTAAACCATCAATGTCATAAGGAAAAGCTTTTTCTAAGTGTTGCCAGTCTTCTGGAGCATAGCCCAAGCGCCAAAACTGAATAGTCTGATTGGTTAAGCCACGTTGTTTAAAGTAATTTTTTGCTTTTTGACTATGAGGTAACTGATGTTCATAGAACTGAGCAATATTTTCCAGTAAGTCATATAAATTACCTTCTTGAACTGGTTCATCAAAACTAAAAGGCTGTTCAAACTGCGCAAATGGGTCATCAAAAAATACAGGTTCAAGTGTGTTGTAGCTTTCATCAGTTGGCTGTTGTGGAGTCGGAGTTACAGTCTCCGCCACATTTGCTTTAGCAACTGGTGGTTTCGTAACCTGACGGGTATAAGATAGTTTTTTGTTTTCGGTATTATCTTTGGGTAATTCGACTCCAGAGCTACTCGATAACTCTTTCATTACATCTATAAAATTTCGGTTATCAATGTCCATGAGAAAACGGATTGCGTTACCGTTGGCCTGACAACCAAAACAGTGATAATACTGCTTGTCTCGATAGACATGGAACGATGGGGATTTTTCTTGATGAAAAGGGCAACAGCCGGAATATGTACGTCCCGTCTTTTTCAGTTTCACACGCTGACCAATCAGATCGACAATATCTGTGCGATCTAAAATCTGATCAATCGTATGTTGTGGAATTGCCATAATTCAGATAACCGTATTAAAACTGATGAGAGAGTGAGTCAGAATATTCTGACATGATGAAGCAAGATCTACACAATAAATATTTTAATATTTTATAAAAACAAACAGGCAAGTGGTATCACTTGCCTGTTTGTTGGTGCTTTTTAAGGTTGAAACTTATTGAGCAGCGTCGTTAGTGCCTTGTTTTGCATCATCTGATTGAGAATTAGTCGATACATCGGTAGAAGTAACAGCAGGAGCAACAGTTGTATTTTCTGCTGGTTGTGGCTCAGGTTTGCCTAATAAACCGAAGCTTAAACGATTTGTCCAACTACGTTCTGGTTTTGAGCTTTCAACGGGTGTTTTTTCTGGTTTTTCAGTTTCTTCTTTGTTCGAATTACCAATTAAACCAAAGCTCACGCGATTGAGGAAGCCACGTTTTGGAGCTTCTGCTTCAGTTGTGCTTTCTGGAGTTGCAGCCGTAGATTCACGCCCAAAAATACCCAAAGTTGCACGATTAATCCAGTTGCCTTCTTTACGGGCAGCGCGCATGTTAACCGTACCGTCTTTTTTCACTAGGTTCGGATAATTAAGCTTTAAAACTTCAATATATTGTTGAGAAGTTGCTTTATCACCTAATTGGCCATAGCTATATGCCAAAGTCGCTAATGCTTCTGGAACTTGAGGAGTCTGTGGATAATGTTCAATTACCCATTGAGAACGCTCTGCAGCAGCGATCCAAGCTTTACGTTTAACGTTAAAGCGTGCTGCAGTCATTTCATTTTCAGCAAGCTCTTGTCCAATAAACTTCATGCGCTGAGCGGCATCAACAGAATATTGGCTACTTGGGAAACGACGAATTAAATCAACAAAATTCTGATAAGCAACTTTTAAATAACTCACATCACGATGAGATTGTTGCAAAGACGTATAGCGCATCAAACTGTCGTAGTTTTGCTCCATATTCGCCACAGCACGAACATAATAAGCATAATCCACATTTGGATGTTGAGGATTTAAACGAATAAAACGTTCTGCTAAGGCAATCGCGCCTTCATAATCTTTTTGTTTAAATTTCGAATATAGAAGTTCAAGTTGTGCTTGTTGTGCGTATTGTCCAGTCGGATAATAAGTATCGATTGCTTCTAAAGACTTGGTCGCATCAAGATATTGACCACGGTCAAGCGACTTTTGGGCCTTTTCGAAGTAAGCTTGTTCACTAGATTGAGGGCCACTATCGACCACTTCTTTTTTACTTGGATTGCTGCTACAGCCCACAAATGCAGACGCTAAACCTAAAGATAAGGCAAGCATCGTAATTTTATAACGTGGTAGCGACATAAAAACTCCTCTGTTATGTTGGGCAATGAGCTACAATTGCGCTATTAAACCACTTTTATCTCAATGATCAAATGACTTCAGCACAATCTTCAAACACAAACTTATCTGAAACCGACTTCAATTTACTTGAAGATTCTGAGGATGCAGATAACCATACTTCTGATACAACTGCAACACGTTTATCGTTGCAAGTTCAGCTAGATGAAAGCTATCTGGGACAACGTATCGATCAGGTCGCGGCCTTGGTGTGGAATGAGTTTTCACGTGAAAAGCTTAAACAATGGTTGAAGGATGGCCATCTGTTGGTGAATGGTAACATCGTCAAGCCTAAGTACCGTTGTGAAGGTACAGAGCTGCTTACACTCGAGGTTGAACTCGAAGCTCAGACCACCAGTCAACCTGAAAACATTCCACTTAATGTTGTTTATGAAGATGACGATATTTTAATCATCAATAAACCAGTCGGCATGGTGGTACATCCTGGGGCAGGTAATAGTTCTGGAACTTTGGTAAATGCCTTACTTTATCATTTCCCAAAATTAGCAGAACTCTCTCGTGCTGGTTTGGTACATCGTATTGATAAAGACACCAGCGGTTTATTGGTTGTCGCAAAAACACTAGAAGCTCAATTTTCTTTAAGTAAACAGCTGGCAAGTAAATCGGTTTACCGTTTATATGATTTGGTTGTTTATGGAAATGTTATTGCTGGTGGCACAATTGATGAACCAATCAAACGCCATCCGGTTGACCGTGTGAAAATGGCAATTTTACCGGGTGGGCGAGATGCAGTGACCCATTACAATGTAAAAGAGCGCTTTAAAGATTTTACTCGTGTGCAAGCTCGTCTTGAAACAGGACGAACGCATCAGATTCGTGTGCATTTTAGTTATATCGGCTATGGTTTGATCGGTGATCAGATTTATATGAACCGTGTACGTGTACCTGCTGGGGCATCTGAATTACTCATTGAAACTTTGCGTGGTTTTAGGCGCCAAGCGTTACATGCAGCTAAATTAGGTTTAAAGCATCCTCGCACAGGTGAGGAAATGATATTTGAAGCGCCGTGGCCTGAAGATTTTACGCATTTAGTAAATGTATTGCGTACCGAAAACGCAGCCTACTAAGGAACTTAATATGGAATTTGTTCAAGGATTACCTCAAGGCGTATATGTGGGGCAGACACATGTTCAACATCCATTGACATTACCGACAAAGCATCCTGAATTATCAGGTTTCAATCTAGCTTTACATGTTAATGATGATGCGGCACGCGTACAGCAGCATCGAATGATATTGTTAGATGAGTTTGCTCAGTTTGGGGTTAAAAAGATGACATGGATGACTCAAACACATAGTACGATTTGCCATACAGTAAATGAACAAATTCCTTTTAAGGCTTTAATCGGTGATGGTTTGGTCACTCAGACCAAAGGTCATGCTCTCATGATGATGACAGCAGATTGTTTACCTGTTGTGTTAGGCAATGCAGAAGGTACAGAAGTTGCAAACTTGCATGCAGGTTGGCGTGGTTTAGCAGGCGGCATTATTGAAAATACAGTTGCCGCTATGCAAAATCCTCCAACTTGGGCATGGATGGGGGCTGCCATTAGCCAACCTTGTTTTGAAATTGGGGCTGAAGTAAAGGCTGCTTTTTGTAGTAAGTATCCTGAATTGGAAACAGCTTTTGCTGAGGGCGTGGCCCCAGACAAGTTTCATGCAGATTTATATGCAATTGCACGTTTTATTTTGCAGAGTCTAGGTGTGAAACAGGTTGTAGGTGGAGACCAATGTTCTTATCAACAAAGCGATGAGTATTTTTCTTATCGCCGTGATGCGAAGACTGGACGTATGGCTACTTTTATTTTTATGTAGGTTTGATAACTATTAGTAAAAGGCGCTCTTATTTTGTACTTAATTAAGCAAAATAATAGCGCCTTTATTTTGATTTTTTAAATAGCTCTTTTATGAGATATAAGAAAAAACTGAAATTTCATATTTATAGATGAAGGTTTAGCAAGTGTTAATAAAATGATAAAATAGAAAAAATCGCACAAAACTTTATTCTTATGTCTTTGCCTGAAAAACATCTCTCTATTGTTTACCACAGTCCATATGGTCACACTGCAAAAGTTGCTGCGGCTATTGCTGCTGGTGCAGAGGTGATGGGAGTCAAAGTACATTTAATGAATATTGAACATATTGATTGGGATGCACTTGATGCTTCGCAGGGCATTATTTTCGGATCACCAACTTATATGGGAAGTGTAAGTGCAGATTTTAAAAAGTTTATGGACAGTACTTCTAAACGTTGGAAAGAACGTTTGTGGCAAGGCAAGTTAGCAGCTGGCTTTGCAAATTCGGGTGGATTGAGTGGTGATAAATTAGCGGTATTACAACAATTAAATATCTTTGCCATGCAACATGGCATGTTGTGGTCAGGTTTGCCTTTAATGACCACAGGCCATAGTGAAAAAGATTTAAACCGATTATCGAGTTGTTTAGGCTTAATGACCCAGTCAGATAATGCCCCTGTTGAAGTTACTCCTCCACAAGGTGACTTGGATACAGCTAAATGGTTTGGTGAATATATTGCTGGATTACTTTATCGCATAAGTTAAAATAAGCATTTGTTTTTATATAAATAAATTTTATATTTTTATTTTAATTACAAAAAAGTTGTATTTTTTTTGTTCTTTTTTTTGATTATTTTTTACCAAATGGTTTATTTGGACAATGATGTCTAAATCCTAATAAATAAAAAAATGGAATAATCATGAAAATTTTTTTAACAGCTCTTTGTCTGAGTTGGGCTACTTTAAGCTATGCCAATTTAGAATCTATAAATCTTGTTCCACTCAGTGATTCAGAGCTTTCTAAAGTTGAAGCTCAGGCATTATTTTCATTTACCTATACAGACCCAAAACAAGCTGATGCTTCAATGAATCAGCAAAATATTGGCTTTTATAAATTGGGTTTAGAAGCAAATCTTGAATTAAATGCCAATGTTAATAAGGTGCAGTTAGGATGTGGAGGCGTAAACGGTTTAGGTGGATGTGATATTGATATTGATAACCTAAGCTTAAGTGGTTTAAGTGATACGAGTGATGGTCGAGCTTCATCTTCTGCAGTTTTTAGTAATCCCTTTATTGAATTTGCGATTAAAAATCCAAATAGTGCTGCCTTAAGAGAAATTAAAGGTTTTCGTCTAAGTGCTGAAAAGGTCATGGGATTATTGACGATGGGACTTGAAAATTCAGAAACACCGAATGGAATTAATAGTTTAAGTGGTTACTTGAAAATTAAAGATACCACTGGTTTAGCTTATACCGCTGCTCGTAATATGTCTTATCAAGATACAGGCAAGACCATTGATGGGACTGTTAATGCATGTATCGGAATTTGTATTCCTTTAGGATTTAACTCGTCTGATTATAATCTGCAATTACAACAGACCACTGCACCTATTGTTATTAACGGGCAAGTTATATCTGGATCAAGAATGAACAATGTTATGTTGAACGGAATGGCAAATATTGATCAACTTAACTTCTCCGGAGATCTAAAAGCTTCTATTAATGCCGCACTTGGCCTATTAAATTTACAAAAAAAAGTAACGGGTAGCATTACAGGATTAAGAGCGGCGCTCACAGTTGATCAAAACTTGGGATTTATTCATAAAATTGAATTAAATAATCCTTTCTCACTCTCTTTGCAAGGCCAACAAATATTTTGGCCCGGTGCAGATGCGGCAGCAGAACGGGGATGGTGGCTGGCATTTGATGATGAAATTGATATTGGCAATGTTACGCCTAGTAAACAAATTGAGATAACTAATGATGTTTTAAAGCAGGTGGTCGATCCGATTAGTGGTTATTTAACCGCAAATCCTGTGAGATGTAATCTTTTAAACTGTTTGTTTGGTGAAGACTTAGCAGTAGGGGAAGTTAAATTACCAAGTACAATTGTAAATTTCCCATTGAAAGATTTACAACTTAAAAATCAATCTTTTGCGCCAAACTGTTATGGCAATTTAAAATTTTGCTAAATTCAACGTGACATAAAAAAACCTTTAAAGTTAACTTTAAAGGTTTTTTTATTACTTATGAAATATGCGAGCTTTATCACGTTGCCAGTCACGGTCTTTTTCAGTTGCACGTTTGTCATGAAGCTGTTTACCCTTCACAAGCGCAATTTCTAGTTTGACTAAGTGACCTTTCCAGTAACACGCTAAAGGTACGCATGAGTAACCTTTCTGGTTAACTGCACCCATTAGGTGTTCAAGCTGACGTCGGGAAAGCAATAATTTACGTGTACGTGTTGCTTCAGGTACAACATGGGTCGAAGCCGATAATAACGGCTGAATTTGTGAGCCAAGTAAAAATGCTTCACCATTTTTGAAAATGACATAACTTTCGGTTAGAGTCATGCGCCCAGCACGTAAGGACTTTACTTCCCAACCTTGAAGTGACATGCCTGCTTCAAATTTTTCTTCGATAAAATAATCATGACGGGCACGTTTATTTTGTGCGATTGTTCCGCCATTATGTTTCTTTACTACTGTTGCTTTCGCCATAATTCAAACTTCCACAATTATGCCTATTGTGCCGTAAACTGATGCTAAGGTGAAGTTTTTCCTGCACGTGAATATTTCGCCTCATGTATAACTTTTGCTAAAATAGGTTCACAATACAATTAGAGTACTAGCGGATGTCTAAAACGCGTGTAATTTATCCTGGAACATTTGACCCCATCACGAATGGACACGTTGATTTAGTTACTAGAGCATCAAGAATGTTTGATGAGGTTGTAGTAGCAATTGCGATTGGACATCATAAAAATCCTTTGTTCAGCTTAGAAGAGAGAGTTGCACTGGCACAATCATCTTTAGGTCACTTATCAAATGTTGAGTTTGTAGGCTTTGATGGTTTACTGGTTAATTTTTTTAAAGAGCAAAAGGCAACAGCGGTACTACGTGGTTTAAGAGCAGTTTCTGACTTTGAATATGAATTTCAACTTGCCAATATGAACCGTCAACTTGACCCACATTTTGAAGCAGTGTTCTTAACACCATCTGAGCAATATTCTTTTATTTCTTCGACATTAATTCGGGAAATTGCTCGTTTAAAAGGGGATGTAACCAAGTTTGTTCCGCAAGCTGTGGTTGAGGCCTTTGAACGTAAACATCAACAAGGTTGGTAACGTGTCGTTATATATCACCGATGAATGTATAAACTGTGATGTTTGTGAACCAGTTTGCCCCAATGAAGCAATTTTTATGGGTGAAGTGATTTATGAAATTCATCCCGATTTATGCACTGAATGCGTTGGTCATCATGACCAACCGCAATGTCAGTTGTTTTGTCCTGTAGATTGTATTCCTAAAGATCCACAGCATGAGGAAACGGAAGAACAGCTATTCGACAAATATAAAAAATTAATTGCTCAAAAAAGCACGAGCAATTAGTAAATAAATTTGGTAATATGCGCCCCTGAGGTGAGCTGGATGGTCGCTGCTGTGGAGGTCTTCGTGACTGAAGCAGGGGAGGAAAGTCCGGGCTTCATAGGGCAGGGTGCCAGGTAACGCCTGGGCGGTGAAAGCCGACGGAAAGTGCAGCAGAGAGTAGACCGCCTCATTCGTGAGGTAAGGGTGAAAGGGTGCGGTAAGAGCGCACCGCGTGTCTGGTAACAGTTCACGGCATGGTAAACCCCACCAGAAGCAAGACCAAATAGGAATCCTGAGGTACGGCCCGTACTGGATTCGGGTAGGTCGCTTGAGCGTATGAGTGATTGTACGCCTAGAGGAATGACCATCCTCGACAGAACCCGGCTTATAGGCTCACTTCACCTAATTTATTTAAAATTTTTCTTGACGCGCGTTAAAGAAGCTAAGATAATGCGCGCACAGTTTAAGGCTATGTAGCTCAGTTGGTTAGAGCACCGCACTCATAATGCGGGGGTCACAAGTTCAAGTCTCGTCATAGCCACCATTTTACAGACCACGCTCCTGCGTGGTCTTTTTTTATGCTCATTTTTTGATTAAACACAGTCTGTAAAGACCGACTTTATAGTTATGGCATTGTTTGTGTAGACCAATTTCTTCATGTTCTTATAACACTGAACAAGGATGTTGAAGACATGAAAAGGTCATTATTATTTTTAGGAATTTTAAGTTTAACTGCGGGAGCACAGGTTTCTGCTGCTGATTTGAGTTGGGGAGATCCCACGTTAGATTCGGGTCAATTTAAAGTTTCTGGCGCGGTACGTTCCCGTTATTTACATAAGGATTATGTGGTCGGGGCGAATGAAGGTTCTCAAAATGATGATTGGCGACTGTCTGATATTAAATTAGTTTTAGGTTATGAAAATCCAGATTGGATTGCAGGCCTAGATACTCGTTGTTATCAATATAATCGCTTGTGTGATGCAATTTTTCTAAAAAAAGCTTGGGCAGGTTATAAGCTATCTGACCAGCAAAGAATTACAGTAGGTTTACAACCCATTGATTTTGGTTTTGGCGAATTTTGGGGAAGTAGTTACTACGAAACACTTTTGAATACAGTGGGCTTAGAGGATATAGATAATCTGGGGATCAAATATAAATTTGCAGATGATAAATATAATTTAACCTTAGGGTTCTATCCAACGGATGGGGGGAATTTCAAAGGAACTTCAAAGGATTCAAGTCGATATAGCGGTAATTTTGTTGAAGCGGATGATTTGACTACAGGGACTAATATTAAAGAAAAGAATATGTGGATTGCTAGGGCCTCTAGAAAATTTGAACTTGATCAGGCTCAAAAATTGTCGACAGAGCTGGGTGGTTCAGTTTGGTACTCCGATTTAGAAAATAAAAGAACAAATGTAGATGGACATCGTAAAACATGGAATGTCTTTGCTCAAACGCAATATCAAGCATGGCAATGGATGTTTTTAGCGGGCAAGCAAGATGTCACGAATGGTGATGATTTGTTCCCTAATAGCTCAACCATTGGTGCATTTGATTATCCATACCAAGTCGCTAATAAGGGTAAATATTTGGTAAATGAAATTAATTACACCTTTGCTCAGCCATTCCATCAACTTACAAATATTAAGCCTTACATCTCTCATAGCCGCTTTTTTAAAGATGAGGATGGGTATAAAGACTCAGAACGTTTAATTGCCGGAGTTTATTTTAATTACAAGGCCATTGGTATTCAGGGTGAATATATTATGAGTAAAAATGACCCAATGGTGGGAGGTGGAGCGAATGGCCTTGCACAAGGTGGCAGTAATGATTGGGATAAATTATTTTATCTATCAATCGGATATTATTTCTAAAATTTAAAAGTTGTATATTGCCCTAAGTGAATAGGCCTCACTTAGGGCTTTTTTATAAAAATACTTTTTCTGGTGGTGGTTCTCGTTTAACTGCAGGTGAAATTAACTGTCCTCGGCTTAAATTTTGCACATGTTGTAAACGATTAAGTAATTCATTTTGAATAAACAAAATACAGGTTTGCAATTTAGATGAGCTTTTTAGCCGAGATGGATAAACTGCCCAGACGTCTGCATCTTGCCAATACTCAGGCAAAATGTGTTGCAGTTGTCCTGTAATTAATTCATCAGCAACATCCCAAATAGAGCGGAAAATAATACCGTGACCTTCAATAGCAAGTTGATGAATAATTTCGCCGTTATTTGAAACAAAGCGGGGTTTGACATGAACTGAGACATCTTCAGAAGCGTGTCTAAATTTCCATAGCACAGAAGATTGATCACGTTCACTAATGGTTAAACAATCATGTGATTGCAAGTCTTCAATGCTGTCTGGTACACCATGTTTAAGTAAATAACTTGGTGCTGCACACAAAATCCGAAAATTGGAAGTCAATTTTTTGGCAATCATGTTGGGGGCAATTTCATTACCAATTCTGATATCTAAATCAATACTGTGTTGAATCAGATCTTTAGTATTGTCGATGGTGTCAAAATGAATTTGTAGTTTTGGATATAGCATCATTAATTTAGACAGAATCGGGGCGATATGCTTTCTGCCAAAACCGAAGCTACTAATAATATCCATACGACCTGTAGGGGTGCTGAGTGGATTATTAACCAGTTCACATACTTCATCAAATTCTTCAAGAATATTTGAAACCCTCTCAAGGATGAGTTTCCCATCTTCTGTCAAACTGACATGACGCGTGCTGCGATGAAAAAGTTTGCAGCTTAAGGTGTTTTCTAAAATATTAATTCGCTTGCTAATAAAAGCTGGCGATGTCCCAAGTTCCTCTGCAGATTCGACAAAACTTTTTAGCTTTGCGACTGTACAAAAAACCTTTAAATCCGATAGGTTAGGTAGATTATTCACGATCCGTGTCCATTGGAGTGATAGTTCCGTTGTTGATCATTTTCGCTTAAAACATCATGTTTAAGTCATACAAGGATATTAGTCGAAGGTGTAAAGGAAGCTTATGGCAAAAAGATATAAAGTTGCCACGATTGCAGGCGATGGCATTGGTTTAGAAGTTCTACCAGAAGGCATTAAGGTTGTAAAGGCAGCAGCAGAGAAGTACGGTATTGAGCTTCAGCTCGATGCATTTGATTGGGCAAGCTGCGATTACTATCTTGAACACGGCAAAATGATGCCGGATGACTGGTTTGAAACGCTGCAAGGCTACGATGCAATTTATTTTGGTGCTGTAGGCTGGCCAGATAAAGTTCCTGATCACATCTCGCTTTGGGGATCTTTACTTCAGTTCCGTCGTCGCTTTGATCAATATGTGAATTTACGTCCTGTGCGTTTAATGCCAGGTGTGAAATGTCCATTAGTGGATAAAAAACCGGGCGATATCGATTTTTACGTGGTTCGTGAAAACAGTGAAGGTGAATACTCAGCTATTGGTGGTAAAGCATTTGAAGGTACGGATCGAGAGTTTGTGCTTCAAGAAGCTGTATTTACCCGTCATGGTGTTGATCGGATTTTGCGCTATGCATTTGAGTTTGCAAATCAGCGTGAAGCGAAAAAAATTACGGCGGCAACTAAATCAAATGGAATTGCTGTCAGTATGCCGTACTGGGATGAACGTGTTGATGCGATGGCAAAACAATATCCAGAGATTCAGGCAGATAAACAGCATGTTGATATTTTAGCAGCTCGATTTGTTTTACAACCTGAACGTTTTGATGTAGTTGTCGCATCGAATTTATTTGGCGATATCCTTTCTGATTTGGGTCCAGCTTGTACGGGTACTATTGGTTTAGCAGCATCAGCCAACTTAAATCCTGAAAGAAAATTCCCGTCTTTATTTGAGCCAGTTCATGGTTCAGCACCAGATATTTATGGCAAACAAATTGCCAATCCCATCGCTGCAATTTGGTCGGGTGCCATGATGTTTGAGTTCTTCGGTGAAGAGGACGAACGCTGTATTCAAGCTGGTCAAGACATTATGCAAGCCATTGAGGAAGTCTTGATTAATGGTCCAAAAACTGCCGATATTGGTGGTCAGGCAAAAACTTATGAGGTAGGAGATGCAATTGCATCGTGTGTAACCCAAACTAAAATGGACGTGTTCGCTATGGAATAACGTCATCCAAAAATGGATGTATTGATATGGATAATCAAAACTCAAAAATTTATACGGATAAGGTACTTGCCGTAACCAGCTTGCTGTTTGTATTTGTTTCAGTTGCTGGCTTAGCAATTTATTCGCAAGAGTCGATAAAGATTGCTGCAACATGGATGCAGTGGACGACATCGATGTTTACAACCCCTGTACTACTGTTTGCTTTTTTAGCCATTATTTTTACTTTTGGTCTCGCTTTTAGTAAATACGGCAAAATCAAACTAGGTGAGGGAAAGCCTCAATACAGCACGATGTCATGGATTTTCATGTTCATCTTGTCAGGTATTGGTTCATCGACACTCTATTGGGGGTTTCTTGACTGGGCATATTACTATCAGACCCCAGGTCTAGGTTTGTCACCAGAGTCAGCCGATGCCTTGAAATATAGTGTGGCCTACTCATTTTTTCATTCTGGTTTAAGTGCATGGGCAATTTATGCTTTGGCATCAATTTCTCTGTGCTACAGCTACCATGTGAGAAAGAATAAAGGGTTAAGTTTGGCTTCAGTGATTGAGGCTGTTACTGGCTTTAAATCAACCGGTGTGGTTGGTCGTTTAGTCGACCTGATGTTCTTGCTCTGTATGTTTGGTGCCTTGACGATTTCGTTAGTACTCACCGCCGTGACATTTACCAATATTTTGTCGCAGCTTACAGGCATACCGAATACCTTTATGACTAAGGTCATCATCATTCTCGGCGTTTCAGTCTTATTTGCACTGAGCTCTTACGTTGGTATGGACAAAGGCATGCAGCGTTTAAGCCATCTGGTGTGCTTCGGTGTGGTGCTATTCGCAGTTTATGTGCTGTGCTTTGGTCCAACGCAATTCATTTTGAATAACTCATTGATGAGTTTTGGGTTAATGGCAACCAACTTTGTGGATATGAGTTTGTTTACTGACCCAATGGGCGATGGCAAATTTACCCGTGAATGGACTGTATTTTACTGGTTATGGTGGATTTCATATGCACCGGGTGTTGCACTGTTCGTAACGCGTGTTTCTAAAGGTCGTACCATTAAAGAAGTGATTTTTGCCATGGTGATTGGTGGCAGTGTCGGTCTTTGGTTCATCTTTGGTGTATTTGAAAACTACAGTGTTTATAGCTTTATTCATGGGGCCGTTAATGTCCCACAAATCTTAAGCCAACAAGGTGGTGAGGTTGCGATTGGTCAATTACTCAGCCTGTTACCTGCTGGAAAACTAATGATGTGGATTTTCCTCGGCATTATGGTGGTGTTCTTAGCAGCACATATGGATGCAGTTGGCTATGCAGTTTCAGCAACATGTACACGCGGTTTAAGTGAGGGGCAAGATCCATCGCCAAATGCTCGTTTATTCTGGTGTGTCATGCTGACTTTAGTCCCAATTGCCATGATTTTTAGTAAAGCGCCTTTGGACACAATGAAAACAGCAACCATTGTGACGGCTCTACCGTTCATTGTGATTATTCTGATTCAAACCTATGGCTTGGTGAAGTGGCTCATTCAGGATTATGCCAAAGTCCCATCGCATTTGATTGAACAACAAGGTTATGATGATACAGAAATTGGTTTAAACCAGTCTCAAGATGAACATGCAAAAAGGATGCAGCTTGAGCTTGCAAGCTCAATCAAACTGGACAGAAAAACCAGCTAGAGGGAACGGTAATGACGAAATGTGAACAGAACACTTATGCCTTAAGTGAAGAAATGCAAAGCCTCGTGTATTGGAGCAGCATTTACTCACCAGCAGATGCAGATATCGACTCAATTCGTGCAGCATATGATGCAATGTGTCGACACTACACTTTGCCACGTGATGGCAAGATCGAAGTCGAAGATCGATTTGTTGCAAATCAAGAGCATCAAGTTCCTGTTCGCGTGTATTTACCAAAAACAAATCGACCTGATTCAGGTTGGCCATGTGTGTTGTATTTCCATGGTGGTGGCTGGATGGTCGGCGGGCTTGATTCACACGAATTTATTACAAGTTATCTCTGCCAAGATTTGAATGTTGCGGTCATTAGTGTGGATTACCGCATGGCGCCAGAGCATCATTTTCCAGCAGCTTTTGAAGATTGTTTAGCAGTTTATCAATGGCTTAAACAACATGGTTCTGATTGGCAGATTAATAGTGAACGTATTGTGTTGGCAGGTGATAGTGCAGGCGGTAACTTGGCAACAGCCCTTGCAGTGGAACTACAGCATAGTGGTTTGCAAGCGCAAGGACTGGCATTGGTTTATCCATGCTTAAGCACTGCACTTGATACACCATCTGCACAAAAGCATGGACATGCGCCGTTACTCACAACGGAAGATATGCATTTTTATTTAAAAGAATATGCACCGAACTCACAAGATTGGCTGGATTTACGTCTAGCGCCTTTATTGGCAACTGATTTTTCAGATATGCCTATGAGTTTCGTAGCAGTAGCTGAATATGATCCTTTAAGTGATGACGGTTATCTCTTTACCCAAAAATTGGAACAAGCAGGCATCCCTAACGAGTTCCATTTAGGCAAAGGTTTATTACATGGCAGTTTACGTCTTATGCGGGATTGCCCAGAAGTTCAACATTTATATCAAAACATGCTTGGTGCGATACGTCGCATGTTTGGCAATGTTGAAAAAACATCAATTTAATATCGAGTCATTTGGACGAAAAGAATTTAATGGAGTAAGAACATGAGTGCAGTTGAAAAATTACCTGAAGATTTTTGTGCAAACCCAGATGTTGCATGGACTTTCCCTAAAGTTTTTTATACTTCATCACAAGTTTTTGAGCACGAAAAAGAAGCAATCTTTGCTAAAAGCTGGATTTGTGTTGCACATGGCAGTGAGTTAGCACAGCCGAACGACTATATTACCCGTAAAGTAATTGGTGAAAATATTGTCATCATTCGTGGTAAAGATAGTGTTTTACGCGCGTTTTATAATGTGTGTCCACACCGTGGCCATGAGCTTTTGAGTGGTAGCGGTAAAGCAAAAAATGTAATTACTTGCCCATACCATGCTTGGACTTTCAAGCTAGATGGTAGCTTGGCTTTGGCACGTAACTGTGACCATGTTGAGTCTTTCGATAAAGAAAACTCAAGTATGGTGCCTTTAAACGTTGAAGAATATGCTGGCTTTGTTTTCATTAATATGGATGAAAATGCAACTTGTGTAGAAGATCAGCTTCCTGGTTTTGCTGAGCGTTTAAATCAAGCATGTAGCGTGATTAAAGATTTGAAACTAGCAGCACGTTTTGTGACAGAAACTCCGGCAAACTGGAAAGTGATTGTTGATAACTATTTAGAGTGTTATCACTGTGGACCAGCGCATCCTGGCTTTGCCGATTCGGTTCAAGTTGATAAATATTGGCATACCACACATCAAAACTGGACACTGCAATACGGTTTTGCTCGTTCATCAGAAAAGTCATTTAAGCTTGATCCATCGATAACTGATCCAGAGTTTCATGGTTTCTGGACTTGGCCTTGCACCATGTTTAACGTACCACCGGGCAGCAATTTCATGACGGTTATCTATGAGTTCCCAGTCGATGCCGAAACGACTTTGCAACATTACGATATTTACTTCACGAATGAAGAACTGACTCAAGATCAGAAAGATTTGATTGAGTGGTATCGTAATGTATTCCGTCCTGAAGATTTAAACTTGGTGGAAAGTGTGCAACGCGGTTTGAAATCACGTGGTTATCGTGGACAAGGTCGTATTATGACTGATAAACAACGTTCAGGAATTAGTGAGCATGGTATCGCTTACTTCCAAAACCTAGTAGCGCAGCATCATAAATAAAAACAAATGGATTTATTCAGGTGTAATGATGAATTACACCTGATTCTTCAGTTAGGAAGATGATATGTCGAGTTTACAAAGCACTGAATTATTTCAGCAACAAGCCTATATTAATGGGCAATGGCTAGCTGCACAGTCGAATGCGACGGTTCCGGTAAGTAACCCTGCAACAGGCGAAGAAATTGGCACAATTCCAAATATGGGAGCGGCAGAGGCGACACAAGCAGTCGAAGCTGCCTATACTGCTTTACAAAGTTGGAAAGCTTTAACGGCTCAAAATCGTGCAGATATTTTATTAGCTTGGTACAAACTGGTTATTGATCATACCGATGAACTTGCTTTGATTATGACCATTGAACAAGGCAAGCCTTTAGCAGAAGCAAAAGGTGAGGTGCGTTATGCTGCATCATTTATTCAATGGTTTGCTGAAGAAGGCAAGCGTATTTATGGCGATGTGATTCCAACCGTAAATAACCAACAGCGTTTTATTATTAGTAAAGAACCTGTAGGAGTCGTGGCTGCGATTACGCCGTGGAACTTCCCAATTGCCATGATTACCCGTAAAGCAGCTCCAGCTTTAGCAGCAGGATGTACGGTTGTCATTAAGCCAGCAAATGAAACACCATATTGTGCTTTAGCGATTGCAAAGCTTGCAGAAAAAGCAGGTATTCCAGCTGGCGTGATTAATGTCGTTACAGGTAAATCTCAAGAAATTGGCTCTATATTTACTTCGCATGAAAAGGTGAAAAAATTGACCTTCACTGGCTCAACTCCAGTGGGACGCTTACTCATGCAGCAGTGTTCAAGCACTATTAAAAAATTGGCGCTTGAGTTGGGCGGTAACGCGCCTCTGATTGTATTTGATGATGCCGATTTGGATAAAGCTGTACAAGGTGCGATTTTTGCCAAGTTCCGTAATGCAGGCCAGACTTGTGTTTGTGCTAACCGTATCTATGTACACGACAGTATTTATCAGGCATTTGCTGAAAAATTTGTACAAGAAGTACAGAAGTTTAAAGTCGGTAACGGTTTAGAAGATGGCGTACAAATTGGCCCTTTAATTAATGAAAAAGCAGTTTTAAAGGCACAGCAGCTTATTGATGATGCAGTCAGTAAAGGAGCTAAAGTCTCATGTGGTGGTAAACAGCATGCATTAGGGCAAACCTTCTATGAACCATCAGTTTTAACCAACGTCGACCGTACAATGCAAATTGTACAAGAAGAAATCTTTGGTCCTGTTGCACCACTGATTCGTTTTACAGATGAGGCAGATGTAGTTGCTCAAGCAAATGACACTATTTTTGGTTTAGCTGCTTATGTTTATAGTGAAAATATTTCGCGTTTATGGCGAGTATCTGAACAGCTTGAATATGGAATGGTCGGCATGAATGCCACTGCAATTTCTAATGAAGTCGTTCCTTTTGGCGGTGTTAAGCAATCGGGTGTTGGACGTGAAGGTTCAAAATATGGTCTTGAAGAATTTATGACTATTAAATATATGTGTTTGGGGCTTTAAGGATCAGCCCCTTTATGAAAAAGAAAATGCGGTAAAAGAAGGATTTTAATATGGCGAGTCATTATGAAATGTTCCCAGCAGTTGTTACTCATGTGGAACAGCTAACCCCTTTAATCAAACGCTTTACGTTCAAACGTAAAGATGGGCAGAACTTTCCTCGATTTAGTGGGGGGAGCCATATTATTGTCAAGATGAATGAGCAGCTTTCTAATGCCTATTCACTCATGAGTTGTACGGAAGATTTATCTACTTACCAAGTTTGTGTCCGAAAAGATGCGGAAGGTAAGGGCGGATCGATTTTCATGCATGATCAGTGCAATGAAGGTTGTGAAATTCAGATTTCGGAACCAAAAAATTTATTCCCATTAGCTGAAACAGGAAATAAACATATTTTAATTGCAGGCGGAATTGGAATTACTCCATTTTTGCCTCAAATGGATGAGCTTGCTGCACGTGGTGCAGAGTTTGAGCTGCATTATGCTTACCGTTCGCCTGAACATGCAGCATTGCTCAATGATTTAATGCAGAAACATGCAGGGCATGTATTTAGCTATGTTGATTCTGAAGGTTGTTCGCTTGATCTCGACAAATTGATTTCATCACAGCTTAAAGGCACACATGTCTATGTATGTGGTCCAAAACCAATGATTGATGCTGTGATTGATTGTTGTAATAAGCATCGTTACCGCGATGAATATATTCATTGGGAACAATTTGCCTCAACAGTTCCAGAGGATGGCGAAGCTTTTACAGTGGTTCTTGCCAAGTCTAATCAGGAAATTGAAGTACAAAGTAATCAAACGATTTTACAAGCGATTGAGACATTAAATATTGATGTTGAATGTCTATGTCGTGAGGGCGTTTGTGGTACTTGTGAAACTGCGATTTTAGAAGGTGAGGCTGAGCATTTTGATCAATACTTAAGTGATGCAGAAAAGGCCTCACAAAAGAGTATGATGATTTGTGTATCCCGGGCAAAAGGTAAAAAATTGGTATTAGACCTTTAATATATTTCTGTGGTCGATCAATTATTTAAAATATAAACTTGCTAAAAAATAAACAAATAAAGGTGAACTGAATCTTATTTGTTCATTTGATGGAATTTAATAGTTTTGAACTCTTGACCTGTTCTGTAGAACTATAGATAATGCGCACACAGTTTACGGCTATGTAGCTCAGTTGGTTAGAGCACCGCACTCATAATGCGGGGGTCACAAGTTCAAGTCTCGTCATAGCCACCATTTTAAAAACCATGCTCATGCATGGTTTCTTTTTATCTGTTTTTTACTCATTAAAATGTTTTTCAATAATATCGAGTGTTTTTGAGCCTTGATAAAAAGGAGCTAAAATGGCTTGAAGTAATGGTTCTAAAATACCGTGCTCATTAAAGACATTCATGACCTTAGGGTAAAAACGTAAAGCCTCAGTTTGTAAATCAGTTTCAGTTAAACCAATTTCACTTAATACTTCAAATAAACTCTCGTCTTTATAAAAGTCATAAAAAACTTCTACACCATACAAAATAAGATCTTGCATAAATTGTGATTGGCGTAATTCTTTCCAATATTCATAAATTAAAACAAAGAACTCTTCAACATCAAGAGGAGTTAACTGTTTCATAAACTCATACATTTTTTTATATCTAAGATCTTCCCAGATATGGCGTATTAAACTCTCTAAATCTTCACTTGATAAAAGACTTAGCTCTGTTAATTGCTCATGAATAAAACTAGCAATCCAAGTTTCTAGCTTATGTTCAATACGTTGTTGTTGTAAAAAAGAGAATTTTTTTAACTTATGTTGCCATTCAAAATGGTAGTCATTCACTGTGGAGGCAGACAGAAATTTTGGTAATTTTTGTTCTAGGGTGGAAGTCGCAATATATTGGCAAAGCTGTTGGACTGATGGGCTGGTTCTTAAAAATTGATTGAGATAATGAGGAATATGTTCCATTTCTAAAAATTTGGATAGCCACATTTCAAATTGGTGGTCAGATACCAAATCTTGTAACTGAATTGGAGACTTCATAGCCGATAAATAAATACGCTGTGCAATTTCCCCAATAAACTCAAGCAAGCCTGCACCGAGTTGCATTTCAAAAGCATAGCGTTTCACAACGGCTTGTAATTGTTCTAAATCTACTACTTCATGAAGTTTGATTTCATCGGCATGTTGCATAAAAAGTTGAATGAATTGCCGGAAATAAATAGGTGAGTTTTCTATGGATAATTGTTTTTTGAAAAATTCCACCTGCTCAAGCAAAAGTGCTTGAGCAAGTGTTGTAGTTTTTGATGAGTGCGTGTGCTCAGTCATTCGCCGTCCAACCGTTGACAATCGGGTAACGTCGTTCACGGCTAAATGCACGAGAGGTAATTCTCGGACCAATAGCACCTTGGCGACGTTTGTATTCATTACGATCAACTAAACGGATAACTTTTTCAACTACTTCTTTATCAAAGCCTTTAGCAATGATATCTGCCTGACCTAAGTCTTCTTCAATATAAGCATAAAGAATAGCATCGAGAACATCATAAGCAGGTAAAGAGTCTTGATCTTTTTGGTCTGGGCGGAGTTCTGCTGAAGGCGGACGAGTAATTACACGTTCCGGAATAACAGGAGTTTCGCCTAAGCTATTACGATATTTCGCTAATTCGAATACGATGGTTTTATAAACATCTTTAAGAACCGCAAAACCACCGACCATGTCACCATAAAGGGTACAGTAACCGACTGAAAGCTCAGATTTATTACCTGTAGCCAGTACTAAATTACCAAATTTATTTGATAGGCCCATAAGTAATGTGCCGCGAGCACGTGCTTGTAAATTTTCTTCAGTTGCATCTGCTGGAGAGTTGCCAAAGAAAGGATACAAGGTTTGCAGGAAGCTATTTACAACTGAATGTATTTCAGCAATACCGAAAGTCACACCCATACGACGAGCTTGTTCTGCTGCATCTTCTACACTAATTTGGGAAGTGTATGTATATGGCATCATTACGGCTTGTACTTTTTCTGCACCGATTGCATCAACTGCAATTGCGAGTGTAAGAGCAGAGTCAATACCGCCAGATAAACCTAAAATTACACCAGGAAAACCAGAGCGCTCGACGTAATCACGTGTTGCTAGAACCAAACCTTGATAAATCTCTGCAAAGGTTTCTAAAGCTGGGGCTGATTCTGTGACTTTAAATAATTTGTTTTTCTGGTCAAATTCAGCAAAATAAAGGTCTTCTTTAAAGCTTGGTGCTTGTAAAGCAATTTCACCATTTTTATTACTGACAAAGCTTGTGCCATCAAAAATTAAATCGTCTTGTCCGCCTACTTGGTTAACGTAAACAATGTTCAGATGAAGTTGTTTTGCAAGTTCACTCAAGGTTTGAACGCGATGTTGTGGTTTACCAACTTCATATGGAGATGCGTTAAGTACAAGAACAGTATCAACATTTAATTGGCTTAACTGTTTTACTGTATTAATTGACCAGATATCTTCGCAAATCAATATGCCAAACTTATGTCCAAGATACTCAAACACCAAATGCTGATGGCCTTCTTGGAAATAACGCTTCTCATCAAAGACGCCATAGTTTGGTAAATTATGCTTATTAAAGACACCCAAAACTTGACCGTCTTTCATGACAGCAGCAGAATTATAACGTTGACCATCTGCTGTCTGGTTCACAAATCCGAAAACCATGACAATATCTTTAACTTCAGCAAGTTGAGCAAAAGCCTTTTGCATACGTTTATTTAAATTTGGACGTAACAGTAAGTCTTCAGCTGGATAACCAATAACAGAAAGCTCGGGAAAAATAATCAGGTCAGCGTCTTGTTTTTTCGCCTGATTTACTTGCTCAATCATCTTTTTGGTGTTTGAGTCAATATTGCCAATATGCGGAGAAAACTGAGCAAGGGCAACTTTAAAACTTTTCATTCAAACCTAATCCTAGATCATAACGAATATAGATACACACAGTGTTGATTTTTATAGATATAATTTTTCAACGATGTGTATGTACGATAATAAACAATTAAAATAGTAAACAAAAATGTCAAGATCAATAATATATACCAATCACATATTTTCTGCGTAAAAATAACGAGATTTTCTGTATAGAATAGAAACAGGCTTCATTATTTTTATTGTTTGTATACTGCCTTATCACAAGCCAATTTGGAATAAGCGCGTTATATTTTTTTCAATAATTTGAATTAAATAAGAGTTATTTCCTGGTTTAGGTAAGTATTTCTGATTTATAAGAATTCTCATTTACATTAAGCAAAAAATGTTACTTTCAAAGCAATACTGATTATTTAGTTACAAATGAAGTTGGGGAGAACAGATAATATTCGGGATTTTTCCAGAGCAAATGTCACGGGCAATTTCGCCTTGTTGCTCAATGTTATATGAACTAAACGCCTTGTGAGGAGAGTAAGTATATTTATAAGGATTGTAATTTTTAAAGCTCAGATAATAGGCCGATTGCAGCAATGCACCTTTGAGTAGTACGCGAATACCTTTTTGATATTGCATGACATGAGTGAGTTCGTGAATAAAAATACCCTGCATAAATTTAGATTCTAGAGCGTAATTTTCACTGTAATCGGAAGGATTGACATAAATATTTCCATTTGGTGCCATAAAAATACCGCAAGATTGCCAAGGGAGATAACGAGTAGCAATAATTTTAGGTTGTTCACAATTGAGCATGTCGCCGAAAACGAGTTGTGCTAATACTTTTTCTTGAGTTGTTAGATGTCTGATGGGATAGTTTTTTAAGTGACGAAAAATAAAAAGTGTAAGAAGTATAAATTGTTGTTGGGTTGAGCGTTTAAGGGCAGTAAGGATGAGCATAGCTTTGCCATTAAATGAGTTCATTTATTTCTTTAGGATAGTATAGATTACTCATAGATAAATAAAGGGTCAAACTTGCTCATTGAGTATAACTTTAAAGAGAGTATTGATTTTATGCTTTTGATTGGATAAAGCTAAATACATGAATAACGCTGCGAGTTTTATTGTCTAAAACAGAGATCATTTGGAAAAGCAAAAGCCCCAGTTAAAACTGAGGCTTTACGACAACTAAAATCACTACAGCAAATAAAATTAAGGTTGGCATTTCATTAAAGAAACGCCAGAACTTATGTGATTTATAGTGAGCATTTCCGATAAGTTTTTTACGGTAGTAGCCACATACTAAATGGTAAATGACTAATAACGCTACTAAAGCAACTTTAAGGTAAAACCATGTTGCCTGATGGTAATGTCGAGTTGCATCGCCCCACTCTACAAGAAAGTGGGCGGTAATTAATGTGGCAATCATAGACGGCCACATAATTCCGCGATACAACTTACGTTCCATTACTTCAAAGCGTTGATGACTAGCTGCATCTTCACTCATGGCATGGTAAACATATAGGCGTGGTAAGTAGAACAAAGCAGCGAACCAACAAACCACAGCAATAATATGTAATGCTTTTACCCATAAAAAAGCATCAGAGGGTGCATCCATCGATAATCCTACGTGGAATTATGCATCCCACTTCTTGAAAATGAGGCAAGCGTTAACACCGCCAAAGCCAAAACTGTTACTCATTACAGTATTCAATTTTGCATCACGTTTTTCAAGTACGATATCAAAAGGTTTTGCGCCCTCATCTAGTTCAGTCACATTGATGTTTGGTGCGATAAAGTCATTTTGCATCATTAGAACAGAGTAAATAGCTTCTTGTACGCCAGCTGCACCTAAGCTATGACCTGTCATAGATTTAGTTGAGCTAAGAGGAGGTACATTGCCTTCGCCAAATGCACGTTCCATTGCTTTAAGTTCTGTAATGTCACCAGCAGGAGTAGATGTACCATGTGTATTTACATAGTCAATTTTGTCTACACCGTGTTGCTTAGCTTCTTCAAGTGCCATTAATACACAACGTGTAGCGCCTTCACCACTTGGAGCAACCATGTCTGCGCCATCGCTATTTGCAGCATAACCAACGACTTCAGCTAAAATATTGGCACCACGTGCTTGAGCGTGTTCAAGTGATTCAAGTACGACAAAACCACCACCGCCAGCAATAACGAAACCATCGCGGTCTGCTGAGTATGGACGAGATGCTGTTTCTGGAGTTTCATTGTATTTCGAGCAAAGTGCACCCATTGCATCAAACAATAAACTTTGAGACCAGTGATCTTCTTCACCACCACCAGCAAGCATAAGGTCTTGTTTGCCAAGTTGAATGAGGTTGTATGCATAACCAATTGCGTCAGCAGAAGTTGCACAAGCACTTGTAATGGTGTGAGCAATACCTTGCAGTTTGAATGCAACACCTACGTTTGCAGTAATAGTGTTTGACATGTTACGTGGTACGAAGAAAGGTCCTACTTTACGGGCACCTTTAGTCTCTAAAAGCTCTGTCATTTCAACAACAGATGCGGTTGAACCACCACCTGAACCGCCTGCGATACCGTAACGTGGATTACCACCGATTTGCTCAGCAGTAAGTCCAGCATGTTCAACAGCAGCTACAGCGGCATTGTAAGCGTACATTGCACATACGCCCATAAAGCGTTTTAACTTACGGTCAATATGATCAAAATCTTGTTCTGCAGCAGCGCTGACATGACTTTTAAAATTGAGTTCAGCATAAGTTGGGTTAAAACGTGTCCCGGAGATTCCATTTTGAAGTGAATGAGTAACTGCTTCTAAAGAGTTACCGATACATGAGTTAATACCCATACCAGTGATTACAACACGTTTCATCTACAGGTCCCTTTATGGTGATATTAAGAGTCTATCGTGATCAACAGCTATGATAGCTGTAAGAAAACAAGACTCATGTTTTTTCGTTGTTAACATGATAGCAGAAAGGATTTTTATTTCTTATGGCAAATCTTTATGACAATTTTACATTTAAAAAAAATAACTAAATACATGGTATGGTGCATTTGGAGTTAACTAAAATACACACATTCAAGTTGAGATAAATCCACATTCCACCTAGTATTTATGTCTATTAGATAAATTAAAAAATCGAGGTACTTGATGACAAAATTTAATAATAATCAATCTGACAATTTGTTTTCTCAGGTCTTCGGAGTGGCTAAAAAGCTCAGTTCTACAGGATTGAGTATCTTGCAACAGAACCAATCAGGTAATGTAAGTAAGGTAATTGAACCAATTCCAACTGGTAAAACGGTTGAAGGTAAATCGAGAACAAAAAGCCCATTTGAGGTTGAGCAATATGATAGTCCTCAACAAATGCTACGAGAACAATTGCCGAAAGTAACTCGTCAGGTTTTTGGGCGACATTTTACAAAAGTAAATGGTGTGGCGACATTTCTTTCCCCAGATTGGGATGAAAAAATCTCAGGCTATTTATTTGATTGGCTGAATGACTTTAGTTCAAAAAGTACCTTAACTGAAAAAATCTTAGAAGAAGCAGGTGCTAAAGATTTATTTGAACTCACTAAGGATACGGGTCGTTCTCAACGTTTAAGTCAGGCACTCATTGAACAAAATAAATTAATTGCGACCATACAAGGGGCAATCACTGGCGTTTCAGGTGTAGTGGGTGCTGCTGTAGATATTCCTGTTTCACTTGTCTTGGTTTTAAGGACGATTTATCAGACAGGAAGATCACATGGCTTTGATCTTTTGGAAGTCACAGATCAAGATGTTGTCGAGTTTATTTTTAAAGAAGTCGATATTAGTTTGATTGCCGAAAAGCAGACGCTATTGTTAGCTTTAAAAACATTACGAAATATGTTGGAAACGCAAGATATTCACCAATTTCAGCAAGTGTTAGGTTCAACTACTGACCTAGATACTTTAAAGAACTGGTTAGTTGATGAAGACGGAGAGTTTAAATGGGGGTGGTTAAATCGTATTCCGAAACTCTCAGCCTTTAGTAAAGTTACACCAGTTGCTGGTGCTGTTTTAAGTGCTGTATACAGTTGGAAACTACAAGAAGATGTAGGTCATAAAGCCCAAGCCATCTTTGGTGCTGCAAGACATTATTTAAATGAACATCCAAGTGAGCATTTATCTCCGCTACAGGCTTATTATGCTGCGGTTACACTCATCCAGAAGGCCAGTCCACGTCTTTTAAATGTTGGTGAAGATGGTAATATTCATGCTGCACATCATCATAAAGTAGAAAATCATGATGTAATTTCAAAAGTATCTATAGTCTTAAAGCCTACTGAAAGTAAAAAGAGAGAAGAGAAAATTCAGGAAAATGTTCATCAAGGTCTCGAGCAACTTGCCGATAAACATGTAGAGGAACATGAGCATACTGAGCAAAAACCAGCTTTAACTCCTGAGGAAGATGAAGAAGCGTTGGATGATAAAAAATACTCTTAACAATACGCTTACAAATAAGAGGTTTAAAAATAAAATCTGAACTCTATTTAAATTTGTAAGTTATCCTGTCAAAGATTGATATGGTCAACATTTGGTAAGTATTGCCATGTTGACCATTTTTGCATCTTAGCTTACAATTATGTGCCCTTAAAAAGAGGTATTTTCTTTTTAAGGTTTTTTAATAACGGGAGAATTGCCATATGGCAACAACGAATCAGTTGATCCGTAAGGGTCGTACGACTTTGGTTGAAAAATCCAAAGTTCCTGCGTTGAAGGCTTGTCCACAACGTCGTGGTGTTTGTACACGTGTTTATACAACTACACCAAAAAAACCTAACTCAGCTATGCGTAAGGTTTGCCGTGTTCGCTTAACTTCAGGTTTTGAAGTATCTAGCTACATCGGTGGTGAAGGTCATAACCTACAAGAGCACAGTGTTGTTCTTATCCGTGGTGGTCGTGTTAAAGACTTACCAGGTGTACGTTACCATACCGTTCGTGGTTCATTAGACTGTGCTGGTGTTAAAGATCGTAATCAATCACGTTCTAAATACGGTACTAAGCGTCCTAAGAAGTAATTCTAGGAAACTAGTCCAATAAGCCCTTTAGCGTTTCGCTTGTTTGAATTCTTCATAGATTTGTAATTCAAGCGACGTATAGTAAGGCCAGCGTCGTGTACATGACACTTGTACAAACTGCTGGATTATCCTGAAGTGTCATATTATTAGGTGTATTAAAATGCCAAGACGTCGCGTAGTCGCTGCTCGTGAGATCCTTCCAGATCCAAAATTTAGCAGCCAAACAATCGCTAAATTCATGAACCACGTAATGCAAGATGGTAAAAAATCTGTTGCTGAAGGTATCGTTTACGGTGCTTTAGAACGTGTTCAAGAAAAAAACAAAGTAGACCCAGTTGAATTTTTCGAGACTACTCTTGAAAAAGTTCGTCCTATGGTCGAAGTAAAAGCACGCCGTGTTGGTGGTGCTACTTATCAAGTACCTATGGAAGTACGCCCATCCCGTCGTACTGCCTTAGCAATGCGTTGGTTAGTAGATGCTGCTGCTAAGCGTTCTGAAAAAACGATGGCTTTACGTCTTGCTGGTGAGTTGCTTGATGCAGCTGAAGGTAAAGGTGCAGCAATCAAAAAACGTGAAGACGTGCATCGTATGGCTGAAGCCAACAAAGCCTTCTCTCACTACCGTTTCTAAGCGGATAAAACAGTCCCTAATCAGGAGAATATTCATGCGTACAGCAGCTCGATTCAACATTGCTCTTTATCAAAGTGGGAGCTTTGCGGGTATTTAAGTTGCCTGCTTGGATATTTGTACGCATCAATTTAATTGATGCGTCCTGTTTTAAATATAACATTTAGGAATGTAGACATCATGGCTCGCCAAACCCCAATTAGTAATTACCGTAACATCGGTATTTCTGCGCACATTGACGCAGGTAAAACAACTACAACAGAACGTATTTTGTTCTACACAGGTGTATCTCACAAAATTGGTGAAGTACACGATGGTGCAGCAACAATGGACTGGATGGAACAAGAGCAAGAGCGCGGTATTACAATTACCTCGGCTGCAACAACTTGTTTCTGGTCTGGTATGGGTAACCAATTCGAACAACACCGTATCAACGTAATTGACACCCCGGGACACGTAGACTTCACGATCGAAGTTGAACGTTCTATGCGTGTTCTTGACGGTGCGTGCATGGTTTACTGTGCAGTTGGTGGCGTACAACCTCAGTCTGAAACTGTATGGCGTCAAGCAAACAAATATAAAGTGCCTCGTTTAGCATTCGTGAACAAGATGGACCGTACTGGTGCAAACTTCTTCCGTGCTGTTGAACAAGTTAAAACTCGTTTAGGTGGTAATCCTGTACCTATCGTTGTGCCAATCGGTGCAGAAGATACGTTTGCAGGTGTTGTTGACCTTATCGAAATGAAAGCGATTATCTGGGATGAAGCATCTCAAGGTATGAAGTTTGAATATGCTGAAATCCCAGCTGACCTTGTTGATACGTCTAACGAATGGCGTACCAAAATGGTTGAAGCTGCGGCTGAAGCTTCTGAAGAATTAATGGACAAGTACCTTGAAGAAGGTGATCTTTCTAAAGAAGAGATCATTGCAGGTTTACGTGCTCGTACATTAGCTTCTGAAATTCAAGTAATGCTTTGTGGTTCAGCGTTCAAAAACAAAGGTGTTCAACGTATGTTGGATGCTGTGATTGAATTCTTACCATCACCTACAGAAGTTAAAGCGATCGAAGGTATCCTTGACGACAAAGACGAAACTAAAGCGTCTCGTGAAGCATCTGACGAAGCTCCGTTCTCTGCGTTAGCGTTCAAAATCATGAACGACAAATTCGTAGGTAACTTAACATTCGTACGTGTTTACTCTGGTGTTCTTAAACAAGGTGATCCGGTTTATAACCCAGTTAAATCTAAGCGTGAACGTATCGGTCGTATCGTGCAAATGCATGCGAACGAACGTCAAGATCTTGATGAAATCCGTGCAGGTGATATCGCAGCGTGTGTAGGTCTTAAAGACGTTACTACTGGTGATACATTATGTGATGAGAAAAACATCATTACACTTGAGCGTATGGAATTCCCAGAGCCAGTAATTTCATTGGCTGTTGAACCAAAAACTAAAGCTGACCAAGAAAAAATGTCAATTGCTTTAGGTCGTTTGGCGAAAGAAGATCCATCGTTCCGCGTTCGTACAGACGAAGAATCTGGTCAAACAATTATTGCTGGTATGGGTGAGCTTCACCTTGACATCATCGTTGACCGTATGAAGCGTGAATTCGGTGTTGAAGCGAACATTGGTAAACCAATGGTTGCTTACCGCGAAACAATCAAAAAGACTGTTGAGCAAGAAGGTAAGTTCGTTCGTCAAACAGGTGGTAAAGGTAAATTCGGTCATGTATATGTTCGTTTAGAGCCTATGGATGTTGAAGAAGCTGGTAAAGAATACCAATTCGCTGAAGAAGTTGTCGGCGGTACTGTACCTAAAGAATTCTTTGGTGCGGTTGACAAAGGTATTCAAGAACGTATGAAGAATGGTGTATTAGCTGGTTACCCTGTTGTGGGTATCAAAGCGACATTATTCGATGGTTCTTACCATGATGTCGATTCTGATGAATTGTCGTTCAAAATGGCTGGTTCGTACGCTTTCCGTGACGGTTTCATGAAAGCAGATCCTATCCTTCTTGAACCAATCATGAAAGTTGAAGTAGAAACTCCAGAAGACTACATGGGCGATATCATGGGTGACTTAAACCGTCGTCGTGGTATGGTTCAAGGTATGGATGATCTTCCTGGTGGAACAAAAGCAATTAAAGCAGAAGTTCCATTGGCTGAGATGTTTGGTTACGCAACTCAAATGCGTTCTATGTCTCAAGGTCGTGCGACTTATTCTATGGAATTCGCTAAATACGCTGAAACTCCACGTAACGTGGCTGAAGGCATCATCGCTAAGTTCCAGACTGGCGGTAAAAAAGGTGACGACGAGTAATCTTTCGATTACTATAAGCCCAAACTAATTCTTAGTTAAAAACCAAGCGCTCGTGCAGTGACCCTGCATGAGCAGTTTATAAAGGAAGATCATCATGGCTAAAGCC
>NZ_JADVKT010000009.1 GCF_016508255.1 Acinetobacter calcoaceticus
ATTCGAATTTATTAATACGCCTGAAGTACTTGATGGTGTGAAGCACCGTCATCAATATTTCCTTGATGCCTTGAATACTTTAAATGCTGAACATCAGGTTTTTGAAGAAATTCGTGGTCAAGGTCTGCTCATTGGTTGTGTATTAAAAGCTGAGTATGCAGGAAAAGCTAAAGATATTACGACTTGGGCTGGTGAGGAAGGATTACTTGCTTTAATCGCAGGTCCGGATGTTGTTCGTTTTACTCCGTCTCTCATTATTCCTGAAAAAGATATTGATGAAGGGATTGCTCGTTTAAAAAGAGCATTGGCAAAATTGGCTAAATAAAAAAAAGGAAGCTAGCCATGATGATTGTCCGTCATGCCGAGTTTCGAGACCTTGAAGATATTTATAAATTAGCAGGTAAGTCGGGTGTAGGCCTGACTTCCTTGCCACAAAATATGGATACGCTTTCGGCTCGAATTTCACGTACTCGCAATACTTTAAATGGCAATGTCCATAAAAGTGAACAAGGTTATTTATTTGTTCTTGAAGATACAGAAGCTCAACGTGTAATTGGGTTAAGTGCAATTGAAGTCGCTGTAGGTTTGATTGAACCTTGGTACAACTTTCATGTTGGAACTCAAGTACACGCTTCAAAAGCATTAAATGTTTATAAGTCTTTACCTACATTATTTTTAAGTAATGACAGAACGGGTAGTAGTGAACTCTGTACATTATTTTTAGATCCAGAGCGTCGTGAAAACCAAAATGGTAAATTCTTATCAAAAATCCGTTTTATGTTTATCGCTGCCTTTAAGCAATATTTCGAGAAAAAATTAATTGCTGAAATGCGTGGTTTCTCAGACGAAAATGGATGCTCTCCGTTTTGGGATGCGATTGGTCACCATTTCTTTAATATGGATTTCTCAACAGCAGACTATTTAAGTGGAATTGGCCAAAAAGTTTTCATTGCGGAACTTATGCCACGTTTTCCAGTCTATGTAGATCTCTTGCCAAAAAATGCACAAGAGGTTATTGGCAAAATGCATCCACATACTTTGCCTGCTTATCATGTGCTTGAGTCGGAAGGTTTACGCTATCAAGGATATGTCGATATTTTTGATGCGGGTCCAACTATTGAGGCCAATATTGATGAATTGCGTGCAGTAAAAGAAAGCCAATTTTTAACCGTCAAAATTACCAGTGAAGCTGTGGTGGGTAAAACCCAATATCTCATTGCCAATGATAATTATCATGACTATCGAGCAATGTTAATGAAGCTCGATTTAGTTGAAGGTGTTTTAAATTTATCTCACGAACAAGCTGAAAAACTCGGTGTACAAGAAGGTCATGTTGTTCGTGTGTTATCACTAAATCCGATGGAAGTATCCTGATGTCAAACTCTTTATTAATAAACGGTGTCTGGTTACAAGGCAACGGCACAACATTTGAAAAAACAAATCCAGTTGATAACCAAACTGTCTGGTCGGGTGCTGAGGCAACTGCTGCTGAGGTTGAGCAAGCTTGCCAAGCAGCGCGTACTGCATTTCCAGCATGGGCTCGTTTACCTTTTGCAGAGCGCGTTGCGATTGTAGAAAAGTTTGCAAAGCTGCTTGAAGAAAATAAAAAACATTTAGCAGAAGTGATTAGCCAAGAAACCAGTAAGCCATTTTGGGAAACATTAACTGAAGTCCAATCAATGATTGGTAAGGTTGCCATTTCAATTCGTGCTTATCACCAGCGTACAGGTGAAAGCTCAACTGAAATGGCCGATGGCGTAGCATCTTTACGTCACCGTCCACATGGTGTGCTTGCAGTTTTCGGTCCATATAACTTCCCTGGCCATTTACCAAATGGGCATATTGTTCCTGCATTACTTGCAGGCAATACCGTGGTATTTAAACCAAGTGAATTAACGCCTTGGACTGCAGAAGAAACTGTAAAACTTTGGCAGCAAGCTGGTTTGCCAAATGGTGTGATGAATTTGGTGCAAGGTGGTCGTACCACTGGTGAGGCATTGGCTGCTTCACATGAAATTGATGGTCTATTGTTTACCGGAAGTGCGAATACAGGTTACCACCTACATAAGCAAATGGCGGGTGCACCTGAGAAAATCCTTGCGCTTGAAATGGGTGGCAATAATGCATTGATTATTGATGAAATTATTGATGTCGACGCTGTGGTTAACCTCACTATTCAATCTGCATTTGTTTCGGCGGGTCAGCGTTGTACATGTGCACGCCGTATCTTGGTAAAAAATGGCGCAGAAGGTGATGCATTTATTCAACGTTTTGTTGAAGTTGCTAAAAACCTAAAAGTTGGTCGTTGGAATGATGAACAACAACCATTTATGGGTGGCGTTATCTCGTCGGTTGCAGCATCAAACATGATGCTTGCTCAGCAAAAATTGCTTGAGCTTGGTGCAGAAAGTTTGTTGGCAATGACACGTCCACAAGAAGATAGTTCGTTACTTACTCCAGGAATTGTTGATGTAACAGGTGTGGCTGGTATTCCTGATGAAGAATATTTTGGGCCGCTTACGACGATTCAACGTTATGACAACTTTGATGAAGCATTAAAAATTGCGAATGCAACTCGCTTTGGCTTGTCTGTTGGTCTGGTTTCACCAAAACGTGAATTGTTTGATCAAGTACTTATTGAAGCGCGTGCCGGTATTGTGAACTGGAATAAGCCATTAACAGGTGCTTCAAGTGCTGCACCATTTGGTGGTGTAGGGGCATCTGGTAACCACCGCGCAAGTGCTTTTTATGCAGCTGATTATTGTGCTTGGCCAATGGCTTCACTTGAAAGTGACAGTTTAACCTTACCAGAAAAATTATCTCCAGGGATTGTGTTGCCTTAAACACTAGGGAAAGAAAAAATGAAAGGATATGAAGTAAATTTCGATGGTTTAGTGGGGCCAACACATCACTACGCGGGTTTGTCTTTTGGTAATGAAGCATCGACAAAAAACCGTAATAATGCCTCGAATCCAAAATTAGCAGCTAAACAAGGTTTGCTAAAGATGAAAGCCTTGGCTGATCTGGGCATGAAACAAGGTGTACTTGCTCCGCATGAGCGTCCCCATGTTCCAATGCTACGCCGTTTAGGTTTTACAGGAGATGACATTAGTGTTGTTGCTCAAGCAATGCGTCATTCACCTGAACTATTATCATCGTTAAGTTCAGCTTCGCCAATGTGGACAGCAAATGCGGCAACAGTTTCACCTTCGGCAGATAGCCAAGATGAACGTGTACATTTTACCGCAGCGAACCTGAATAATAAGTTTCACCGTTCAATTGAAGCTGAAACAACAAGCCAAGTTTTACAAGCAATTTTTAAAAATGAACGTCATTTTGTACACCATGAAGCATTGCCACAAGTGGCCTTGTTTGGCGATGAAGGTGCAGCGAATCACAATCGTTTAGGTGGTGATTATGCTAAGCGTGGGGTTCAAGTTTTTGTTTATGGTCAACAACATTTAAATAATGGCTTACCGGGGCCAAAACGTTATCCTGCTCGTCAGACGCGTGAAGCAAGCGAAGCAATTGCACGTTTGCACCGTTTAGATGATGCACATACAGTTTTTGTTCAACAAAATCCGGATGTGATTGATCAAGGCGTTTTTCATAATGATGTAATCGCGGTAAGTAACCAGCAGGTTTTATTCCATCATCAGCATGCCTTCTTAAATCAAGATCAGGCTTTTGCTGAAATTCGTCAAAAAATGGCAAGCATCGGTGAAGACTTTATCTCGATTGAAGTTCCTGAAAACCGAGTTACTGTTGATGATGCAGTAGCAACATATTTATTTAATAGCCAGATTTTGACTCGCCCAGATGGTGGAATGACCATTGTTGTGCCAGAAGAGTCACGCCAGAATAAAGCAGTTTGGGGGTATTTGAACGAGATGGTTCAGATGGGCACTCCAATTGATGCTATTCAGGTTTATGACTTGCGTGAAAGTATGCGTAATGGCGGTGGCCCAGCATGTTTACGTTTACGCGTAGCTTTAAATGAAACCGAGTTAAATGCTGTAAATCCAAAAGTATTAATGAATGATCAATTGTTTACGACACTCAATCAGTGGGTGGATAAGCATTATCGTGATCGTTTGGCACAAGAAGATTTAGCCGATCCACATTTACTTATGGAAAGTCGTATGGCACTTGATGAGCTGACCAAAATTTTAGGTTTGGGTTCAGTTTATCCTTTCCAGAAATAATGAGGAGGTGACATGCAAGATTTTCTAGCATTAACCTTACAAGGTGAGCAGCCAGCAGTACGTGAAGGGAAACAAGACAGTTTTTCTTGGCGCTGGTTAGATGATGGGATTCTTGAATGTACGCCACATGCACAGTACGACAAAGCTGTCGTACTGTCAGCTGGAGTACATGGTAATGAAACTGCACCAATTGAATTGTTATCTCATCTTTGCACAGATTTATTTACCGGACGTTTAAACCTTGCTGTGAGGTTATTGTTTATATTGGGTAATCCGTATGCAATGCGTCAAGGTAAGCGTTATGTGCATGATGATGTGAACCGAATGTTTTGTGGTGGATATAAAAATCTACCCGTAACTGAGGAATCTAAGCGAGCTGAGGTTTTAGAACACGCTGTTGCTGCTTTCTTTCAGGAAAGTGCGAGTGAAGCTAAGCGTTATCACTATGATTTGCATACAGCAATTCGTGCTTCATTATTACCAACGTTTGCTTTATTGCCTTATCAAACCCATGACTACGATGCCGATTTAACAGCAAGTCTTGAAGCTGCCGATTTAGATGCTTTGGTTTATCACCGTGCCGCGGGTAAAACGTTCACACATTTTACAAGTGAGAGCTTTAAAGCTGCGAGTGCAACTTTAGAGTTGGGCAAAGCCTTGCCATTTGGACAAAATGACTTGAGTCAATTTGCCGCAATTGATGAAGTCATTCGTCATGTGGTTTCTGAGCAAGCTTTACCGATGCGTCATAAAACAAAAATTCGGGTATTTGGGGTGTCTGATTCTTTAATTAAAAAAGATGAAGATTTTCAGATGCACTTATCTGCTGAAGCACCAAATTTTTCAACTTTTACAAAAGGCGAAATCATTGCGACACAAGCCTCTGGTAATTATGTTGTAGAGCAGGATCAAGTTTGGATTTTATTTCCGAACCCAAATGTAAAGATCGGTTTACGTGCAGGTTTGGTTTTAACTGAAACGAGTTAAATGGTTAATGTAGATCAATAAAAAAGGGCGATTAATCGCCCTTTTTTATTGATAACTTATTAATTAGTGCCGAAAAGACCTTTAACGAAAGATTTCTTTTCAGTTTTTTGTGTAGACCCTTGAGCGCCTGCATTTACGTTCGCATTTGCGCTAATTCCAACTGGAGCAACGTTAACGCCAAGATTTGCGCCTGTTTGAGCATTAATTGCGTGAGCTGGTTGAGCAGCATTTAATTGTGCTTGAGCGTCAGCTTGTTTTTCAGCAGTAAATTCTTTTTGTTCAGTTTGTTTTTCAGCAAACTTAGTTTTTACAGCATCCACACTTGCTTTTGTGCCTGCTTGTGCTTCAACTGCTAGATTTTTAGTGCCAGTAGCAGCTTTAGTCGCTAAATTTTTAGTACCAGTTGCTGCTTCAGTAGCTAGGTGTTTAGTACCAGTTGCCGCCTCAGTAGTTAAGTTTTTTGTGTGGGTTGCAGCTTTAGAAGAAACTTCTGCTACTTTACCTGTGGTTTCTTTTGTAGCCTTGACTGTAGTGTCAGCAGCTACATGACCTGCGTGCTTCGCTGTGTTCCCTACAGTATGTGCAGTATTTTTGACTGTATTGGCTACGCCACTAACAAGACCGCCTGGTTGTACATTTACTTGGGCAGAAGCATCTGCATTAACGCCCGCACTTTGTGCAAAAATAGAGGCAGAAGCAAGAACACTTGCAGTAACGATAGCTGTTTTCATCATTTTCATTGCGATATCCTTCAAAGAATATACCTTTTTAGTGAGGTATTTCATAAACGCAATCGCATCATAGTCAAACGTTGATTCGCTTGGGAATCACCTTCATCAAAACGTTACAACAGCATTACAGTCAATACACACATAAGGGAGAAATTGTGGAGAAGGAAAAATATTAATAATAAAGTGAAATAGATATCGATATCCTATGATTTAAGAGCTAGCAAAATATTTTCTCTCTTTTTTATTTTCTTCAATAGAAACGTCTAAAAGTATTCAATACCACCATTTTTCTATATCTATAAAGATGATTATTTTTTCATTTTTTATTCGAGATAACGGCATAATTTTTGCTTATTATGAGAATAAGGTGCTTTTTAGCACTTTTTTGATCCACTTTCTGCCAGAAATATAAACGTAAAGGGTAGAAGTATTTTTGATTATTTTGAGTATGGGTAGGAATGAAAGGTTTATTAGAGACATATTTCATAAAATAGAATTTTCACATGAAATTTATGTTAATAAATTCCGCTTTGCTTGTAATAGTTAAAAATAAATATAGATGTCTATAAACAAAAAAACAGAGATCTTAAACGATGAAAATTATTGCTTCCCTTCTTGTATTGGTCGGCTTAGTTGCCGTTGTCCTTTATTTTAAGCCAACAAGTGGTGCATCTGATGTATTCAGTTCTGCGTTACATGAGTCGAATTCGCTACAACCAGATACATCGTCTTTTCTTTCTAAACTTAAGGAGCCTACTCAACCTAAAAATCTATCTCAACATTCAAATCATCCTCAATCGGTATCAGTTGATACCGTTCCTTTTTATGACACAAAAAGTGATCTTTCTATTCAACCAATTGATCCAGAAAAAGATCCAGCAAATGAAATAAAAGCGAAATAAGCAAATTGTGAGTTGAAAAACTACGGAGAAAAATAATGCAAAGTAAAACGTTATTTCTATTAGGTCTATGTACGATCTTAAGTACAACTGCATCCGCTCTTCCTTTGGACTCCAAAGATGCCAAACAGCAGTTAAATCAGGCAGCAAAACAAAAAGTGTTTCAGGGTAAAATCAACTTAGATGCCTTGGTAACTAACGAGTCTAATGACCTTATTGTTGAATACAATATTCCTTCAGAAAGTATAGTCTCAGGTTTAGAGCGGCGAAGTTATATCGCTACAAATAAAAAGAATATACAGGCAAGGTTTAACCGTGCTGGTGGTGTCCAAGTACTTCGGGACTACAATAATTTGCCTTTAGCCTTTTATCGGATTAGTAATAGAGAAGCTTTGGTCGAGTTGCTTAACGACCCAAATGTTAAAGCAGTTTATCCAAATCGAATTAATCAGCCTACCACGAATGAAAGTTTACCTTTAATTAATCAACCTCAGGCCAACTCCAAAGGGTTTACGGGGGCTGGCTCTAGTGTTGCTGTACTAGATACAGGGGTAAATTATCTGCATTCGGATTTTGGTTGCACGGCAGTGAATACGCCATCAAGTACATGTCGCGTGGTTTATTCATTTGATAGTGCCCCAGATGATGGCGCACTTGACGATAATGGTCATGGGAGTAATGTTTCAGCGATAGTGTCTAAAGTTGCGACCAAAACAAAAATCATTGGAATAGACGTTTTTCGATCAGGTTCAGCCTATGATAGTGATATCCTTGCTGGCATTAACTGGGCAGTAAATAACGCTAAAACATACAATATTAAAGCGATAAATTTGAGCCTGGGTGTTCCTGGTGTTAAATACACATCTGAATGTAGTAATAGTAGCTATGCAACAGCATTTGCCAATGCTCGAGCTGCCGGCGTAGTACCGGTAGTAGCATCAGGTAATGATGCTTTCCCTGATGGTATTTCATCTCCTGCTTGTGTTGCTGGCGCTGTACGAGTTGGTGCTGTTTATGACAGTAATATTGGTGGTGTGTCATGGGGTAATCCGGTGAAATGTTCTGATCCGACAACAGCAGCAGACAAGGTAGCATGCTTTAGTAATGGTGGGAGCCTTGTAACTTTATTAGCACCAGGGGCAATGATTACTGCTGGTGGTTACACCATGGGAGGTACATCTCAAGCGACTCCTCATGTTGCTGGTGCAATTGCCTTATTGCGAGCAAATAGTGTGAGTCCGACTGAAAGTATCGATCAGACTATTAACCGTTTAAAAACAACTGGTAAACCAATTACCGATTCGAGAACAGGTTTAGTTTTTCCACGGATTGATTTGCTGGCAGCAACAAATGGTTTAAGTAATAATTAAATAGCTTATTTATAATTTTTTAAATGGCTATAACCCGTTGCAAAAGGTAGCTTCTGCAACGGATTTTTATGCAAAGGAATTAATTACACTTTGCTAAATTCGCTGGATTAAAGTTGTTTTGGAGTTTTTTGAAATTATTTTGAATTTCTGGATCTTGAATATTAAAAGTCGTTGAGCTTTTGGTTGTAGAGTTAGTTGCCTGATTTAATATACCTGACTCATCAGGATATTGTTGGGTGAATGATGTGGCTGAAATTAGACCTTTATCATTAAATACCCAGTGTTCAGTAACGTGTCCGCCTCCTAAATATCCCGTAAATTCAATCATACAAGCTTGCTTATCTTGTTTAATGAGTTTGGCTACATTACCTGTAGTTGATGGATATGCTTCGATATTTGTATCTTGCTCTAAAACTTGTGCCGGAGAGTAAGAAGAAAGAGGTGCTGAGGTCGCACATGCAGTTAATGCCAAGCAGCATAGTGTTGAAAAGAGAAGTTTTTGACTATTCATAAGGCAGATTCCTAGCTCTTTATAGTGGATGATCATTATTTCTAGATGAATGTCTGTATCTGGATTAAAGCGCGAAAGTTCTCGCGCTATCCAAAAAATTAGTTAGTTGTTGTGCTCGACTTACTTAATTCACCTTGCTCTATTGGGATACTTTCACCATTTCGGCTACCGGTAATATTTTGCTTTGCCTGATCTATTTTGGCTTCGGTAAAAGTTTTTGCGGTATCTGCTTTTTGTTGAACGACTTCTGCTTTTTCAGCCGTAAATTCTTTGGTATTTTTCCATTTTTCACTAATTTTATTTGAGGTTTTTTCGGAAGCTCCTTGAATAGAGTCTCCTAAATTTTGTATACCTTTTCCTGTTTTGTATAACAATACACGACCTAAGCTTGGGTTATCTCCATAAGGTTTTGCTGTAGATGTTGTTTCACCCGCTTGTTGTGGTTGCGTCGTTTCTGCAAATAAGGTGGATGAAGCCAAGATAGAAGTCGCAATACATAAAACTCGTATATTTTTCATTTTGGATCAAGCTCCCCAATGAGAATCAAAATATGAAGTGGTGATCTTACTGTTAAAAATAAAGCTTGTACTGCAATGAGATAAAACCCATACGATTTGATTACGATAAATCATCACTTGATGGCAATAAATCAATTATTGCCATTATTCATAAACGAAATTCGGATTTAATTAACTCTAAAAACATGTCTCGTGCTTTATGGTTACTTACATTTTTATGCCAAAAAAATTGATTCTGCATAAAAGTAAGGTGTTCAAATTTATAGCCTCGAATGTTGGTTAAATTCTTATATTGTTCAAAAAGGCTTTTTGGTACTAAAGACACGCCAGAGCCAGCACTTACACAACCAAGAATAGTGGCATAACTCGTGATACTAGTGATGGGTAATGAGATGTTTTTAAGTTTAAGCCATTCTTCGAGAGCTGCACGGTAAGGGCAACCTTCGGTCCACATAAAAATTTCCTTACCAATTAAGTCTTCTTGGCAGTGGATTTCACCAAAAGACTCAGGGGCAATTAAAATAATTTCTTCTTGATAAATACCAAGTTTGTTTAGCATCGGAAACTCAATATTGCCTGCGACAATTGCACCATCAAGCTTATGTTGAGAAATATCGACTAATAACTGTTTCCATGTGCCTGTAATAATTTGAATGGAAACCTCTGGAAAACGTTGATGATATTTCGCAAGTAAATTCGGTAGGCGAGTCGTAGCAGAAGATTCAATCGCCCCAATTTTTAATGGACCAGAGGGCGGTGCATCAGGATGAATACTTCGTTTTGCTTCATCACACAGCGCTAAAATTTTATGGCAATAATTAAGAAAGATTTCCCCAGAGGGAGTGAGTTTTAAACTTTTTCCTTCCCGATAAAACAGCGGTGCGCCTAGTTCTTCTTCGAGTTGTTTAATGCGCGTTGTGATATTGGATGGTACACAATGTAGTTGCATTGATGCCTTAGCCATTGTTCCGCATTCAACCACGGTCTGAAACATTTTTAACTGTGCGATATCCATGTTTTATCATTCACTTTTAATGAACATTTGACTCAATATAAGTTAATTTTATTCAACTATCCATGCGCATATGATGAAAGAGTTCCATTTCACTAGTGCATATTTAACATGGCAATTTCTCTTGCTGCCGAAACTCAGCCTCCCGCATTTAAACTCTATTTATGTATTGCTGTAACTGTCTTTTGTTGGGGCTATTCACCTATTGGTGTACATAGTGCTTTACATTCATATACACCGCAGCACATTGCCTTGCTCCGTTTTTTGATTGCATCGGTTTTTTTACTGCTTTTGGTCATGAAAAAAGGCATTCAGCTTTTAAAGTGGAAAGATGTCCCTGCGCTTGTTGTATTAGGTTTTTTCTCTGTGACGCTGCATCATTTGCTGATAAATACAGGGCAGCAATATGTAAGTGCAGTGGCCTCTAGTATTTTGAGTCAATCTATTCCGCTATTCACCTTTATTATTTCAGCTTTGCTTTTTAAGGAACAAATCAGTTTCAAACAATGGCTATGTATTTTACTGGGGCTTTGCGGCGCCGTGTTAGTGGTCAGTGGCGATCATGGTTTTGGTACGCCAAGTCCTTATAGTTTATTGATTGTTTTGGCCGCAATTGCTTGGGGTCTGTATTTTAATTTATATAAAAAATTTGCTTTAAATTATGATGCCTTGAGCATGATGTGCTACATCATTTGGTTCGGGACCATTCCTTTACTTTTTTATAGTGCTCATTTACCGAATGAAATTTTACATGCCACTTGGCAGGCTAATATGTCGGTTGTCTTATTGGGTATTTTTCCAAGTGCGATGGCTTATGTGCTTTGGGGATATGTACTTAAAAATATGCCGTTAACGATTGCATCGAATTTTTTGTATTGCTCGCCAATTGTTGCCATGAGTTTAGCAGTTCTTTTCTTAAATGAAAAACCATCAATGATTGTGCTGTTAGGTGGAGTAATTATTGTGGGGAGTTTGGTGTGGATGAATTACGGGAATCGGCGTACTATCGAATAAGCTATAGATAATTAAACGATCTGTAGATTGTGTTATGTCATGTACTACTTCCTTTAAGAGAATGAGATGATTGTTGTTAGCCTAACCTATAAAAAGCCACTGGCCGAAGTTGATGCTGTACTCAAAGAGCATATTGCATTTTTAGATCATTACTATGAGCAGAAGAAGTTCTTAGCATCGGGACGTCGTGAAAATAGAGTAGGTGGGGTAATTTTAGTTCTAAGCTCTTCGATTCAAGAGGCCGAAGAGATCATGAAAAATGATCCGTTTTATATTCATGATGTGGCTGATTATGACTTTATGTGGTTTGAGCCATCTAAAAGTTTAGAAGAAATTAAAGAATTTGTTTAACTATATTTGAGAACTACTTAAGCTTAAGTAGTTCTCTATTTTTCTAAAAATTAAGAAAAATTTCTAAGGTCGATAAGTAACTTGTTAATATGTTTTCTTGTTTTAAACTTAAACATATCGTCTATTTCCTCATCAGAACGTCCTTTTAAATCTTGACTAAATACTTGTATTAAAATATCTTTTTTCATGGTGATATTATATTTATCAAAATTGGGGATATAATTTGATGAATAAAAGTTATGTGTAATTTCAAAATAAGTTCTTGAGAATCTTTTAATTTGATTAATCTCAGCACTTGATAGTTTAAATTGCTTAGCTATTTTTCTAACAAAATGATCTAATTCATATAAAATTTTATAATTAGATAATTGTGAAAAAAAGAACAACCAACCTTTTGATTTACCATTGTCAATACATCCAGTAATTTTTAAGTTAAGGCGCCATAATAAAAAATTTATATTTTTTCTTGAGCTGGTTGCGTATCTATAAGAAGTAAAACATTCCACAATTGAATTTCTTAAATTATTTATAGATGAATCACGAATAGAAAATTCCTCATTACGATAATTATAACCAAGATAATCAAATCCATTACTCAAGTAAGAAATTTTAGATTTACTATTTTCATCTTTGATTGGATGTATTTCTAATTTTACTTTGGAAAATTCTTTCTCTAAAATTTCTATTATATAATCTTTATTGCTCATATCAAGAAGGATTAAAATATCGTCAACAAATCTAAAGTATTTAATATTAAATTGACTAGATAGTTTTTTGTCTAAGGAAATTAAATAAATATGAGCGAGTATATTTGATATTGATAAGCCTTGAGGAACTCCTGAAATAAACTCCTTTTTAGATGGATTTAAAGCATCTAAAAGTAAATTTGAGAAATATTTATTTCTAATTTTAGATCGAATTTTTTTTAATAAAATTTTTCTATCAATGGATGGGTAAAAGTTCTTTATATCAATTTTTATAAAAGCATTATATTTCTTTGAGTCTAGTTCTGATTTTAATTCTTTAATAATATTTTGGGGTAAGTCTTGAGATAGATTTTCTTTAAAAACTTCTTGAAGAAATAGTTGAATAGCTTTTAATAAAACTCTATCTCTTATAGTTGGTATATAAATTTCTCTTGGAGGTTTTCCTTTGCCTTTGTTCAGTAGTTTTAGTTTATAACGGCTGAACTTATATTTTTCAGAAAGTAATTTTCTGTTAATTAAATCTAGCTCATCATTTATCTTTTTATTAAATTGAGTATGATTTATATTGTCTATACCAATAGCATAACTATAGTAGATATATTGATTATATATATCGTTTAAAGAGCTTACATTTATTTGAGATTGGAATAATTTTGTATTAGACATGTTGCTGTTGCTGTTGCTGTTGCTGTTGCTGTTGCTGTTGCTGTTGCTGCCAATTGCTTTCTGTAAAGTAAATTGTATATATTGGTAAAATATATAAAATACTTAAAATTATAAAATTAACTGCTTTCCTGTAAATGTATTGTATTTTTTCAAAAACAGTTGGTGATGGATGTATCTCTGTTCTAGAATTTTTAGGTGTAGAATAATAAATATTTATTTTTGCATTAATATAATCAATATCCTCATGATTTTCACAGCTATCTAATAATTTCTGATATTTATGATTTGCCTCATTGTCATTTTCATAATTTAATAAAGCTAGATTTTCATAGCATTGTTTAATACTTAGCGATCTTCCTTTAAAATTTAATGAAGAAACAAAACATGACATAGTTAATGTTAAAACTGAAAATATTATTAGTATGTTAGGATCAAGTTGTTTCTGATTTATTCCAAGTAAATATAATGAATTTGCATTTAATGTTGAAGCCGCTACTGTAAATAATGAATACCATATCAATAGTAATTGAGAATGAAAGTTATAGGCTAATAATCTTTTTTCATGGAATATTTTTGATTTTTTTGTCCACCAAACTTTATCTTTTAATTCCATATTTTTCTAGCTCTAATACTTACTTTTAATATGAGGAACATTTAGACCATTTAGAAGTTACAGAGTATTATCCTTATACTTAAGGATCAGGCAAAGCCTAGTAGCAGAAAGCTACTCTAAATCAGTTGCACCTATATTTTCATACAGATGATATCAGAGATATATGGTCTAAATGCTTAATGATAATATAAGAAAATCCCACTAATTAAAAGTGGGATTTTTAAAAATACTTAAAAAAATTAAAAGTTTAGCTCTGCAACACACTCACATCAGCCACAGCAGTAAACAAGTTACGCAACTGAGCTAATAAACGTAAACGGTTTGCTTTTAGGTCAGCATCATCTGCCATCACCATTACGCCATCAAAGAATGCATCAATCGGCGCGCGAAGTGCTGCAAGCTTAGAAAGGGCAGCAGTATAGTCTTTTGCTGCAAGTAATGGCTCAACCACTGGTGTCACTGCTTGAAGCTCAGCAAATAATGCTTTTTCAGCATCTTCAACTAAGTTTGCTTCAACGACAGAACCTTCTGGTGCTGCTTCTTTTGCAAGAATGTTAGCAACACGTTTGTTTGCAGCAGCAAGTGCAGCAGCTTCAGGTAATGTACGGAAGTGGTTAACAGCATTTACGCGCTTGTCAAAATCAAGTGGAGACTTTGGTGCAAGTGCTTGAACAGCTTGAAGTACGTCAACAGCAACGCCTTGGTCTTCATACTTAGCACGGTAACGACCTTCCAAGAATGCAACAGCATCAGCGCGAGTCTTATCGTGATCTTTAACGATGTCGCCGTAACCTTGGAGTGCAAGATTTACTAACTTTTCAATCGTTACATCTAATTCATTTTCAATAATTAAACGTAAGATACCAATTGCTGAACGGCGAAGAGCAAACGGGTCTTTAGAACCTGTTGGCGCTTGTCCAATACCGAAAATACCAACAAGTGTATCTAAACGGTCAGCAAGGGCAATGGTTGTACCAGTTTTGGTTTTTGGTAAAACATCACCAGCAAATTTTGGTAAATATTGCTCACCTAAAGCTTCTGAAACTTCAGTGTTCTCGCCTTCAATACGCGCGTAGTAAGTACCTGCAATACCTTGAAGCTCTGGGAATTCACCTACAAGCTCAGAAGTTAAGTCGCATTTAGCAAGTAATGCAGCTTTTTCAGAATCGGCTGGGTTTGCACCAGTGATTGAAGACAATGCAACAGCAAGTTTAGCAATACGTGTTGATTTGTCCCAAAGTGTACCAAGCTGTGCTTGGAATACCATGTTTGCTAATTTTTCTTTACGAGATGCAAGCGGTTGCTTTTGATCTTGTAAGAAGAAGAACTCAGCATCAGACAAACGAGGGCGAACAACTTTTTCATTACCTTCAATAATTTGAGTCGGGTCTTTAGACTCAATGTTTGAAACAGTAATGAAGTAAGGCTGTAATTTACCTTCCGCATTGATCAAACAGAAATACTTCTGGTTGTCTTGCATCGTCGTAATAAGTGCTTCTTGAGGAACAGCAAGGAAGCGCTCTTCAAAGTTTGCACGTAAAGCTACAGGCCATTCAACGAGGCTTGTTACTTCATCAAGTAAGTCACGTGGAACAATAGCGGTTGCGTTAACTTCATCAGCTAACTTTTTAACTTGTTCTTGAATGGTTGCTTGACGTTTTTCAAAGTTCGCAACAACGTAAGCTTTTTCCAAAGCAGCCAAGTAATCATTTGCATGCGCTAAAGTCACAGCCTCAGGTGCATGGAAACGATGACCATAAGTCACATTACCAGCTTTGTGATCTTGAATAGTTGCGTCAATAATTTGGTCATCTTTGAGTAAAAGAACCCATTTCACTGGACGTACAAATTCGGTACGGCTTGCAGCAGAACGCATACGCTTAGCAATTGGTAAATTGTCTAATGCAGTTTGTAAAATCTGTGGAAGTAAAGCATCAAGGCTTTGACCTTTTACATCTTTTAAATAGCAAACTTTTTCAACTTTACCTGCTTGGAAAGTAGAAAGCTGATCAACAGTAATGCCTTGACCACGCATAAAGCCTTCGAGTGCTTTAGTTGGTTTACCTTCTGCATCGTAAGCCGCTTGAACAGCAGGGCCGTCAAAACGTTTTTGTGTATCAGCTTGTGCAGCATCGATATCTACAATTTTAAGCGCTAAACGACGTGGAGCTGCATAAGCTTCAATTGCTGCAAAATTTAAGCCAGCATCTTTTAAGCCTTTTACCGTCTCTGCCTGTAGTGCATCACGTAAAGTTTTTAAGCTTTTTGGTGGAAGCTCTTCACAGCCAAGTTCGAATAAAACAGTATGTTTGCTCATTAGTTTTTCTCCGCCTTTGCTGCTTCACTTTCAGCTTGTGCTTTTAGCTGTGCCAATACTTCATCACGTAAGTGTGGTTCTGCCATTGGGAAGCCAAGCTCTGCACGTGCTTGTACATAACTTTGTGCGATAGCACGCGCTAAAGTACGTACACGTAAAATGTAACGTTGACGCTCAGTCACAGAAATTGCGCCACGTGCATCAAGTAAGTTAAAGGTATGAGATGCTTTAACAACTTGCTCATAAGCAGGAAGAGAAAGTTTTGCTTCAATTAAACGGTTTGCTTCTGATTCGTAAAAATCAAATAGTTCAAATAGTTTTTCAACTGGAGCGTATTCAAAGTTATAAGTTGATTGCTCAACTTCATTTTGATGGAATACGTCACCGTAAGTCACAGTACCAAATTGGCCTTTAGTCCAAACAAGGTCATAAACCGAGTCAACACCTTGAAGGTACATGGCAAGACGTTCTAAACCGTAAGTGATTTCACCTGTTACTGGGTAACACTCAACGCCACCTACTTGTTGGAAGTAAGTGAACTGAGTTACTTCCATGCCGTTAAGCCAAACTTCCCAACCTAAGCCCCAAGCACCGAGAGTCGGAGATTCCCAGTTGTCTTCTACGAAACGGATGTCGTGAGTAAGCGTATCAATCCCGATTGCTTTTAAAGAATCAAGATATAGCTGTTGGATGTTGTCTGGGTTTGGTTTAAGTACGACTTGGAACTGGTAGTAGTGTTGCAAACGGTTCGGGTTTTCACCATAGCGGCCATCTTTTGGACGACGTGAAGGTTGAACGTAGGCAGCATTCCAAGTCTCAGGCCCTAAAGCACGTAAGAATGTTGCGGTGTGGAATGTTCCAGCGCCCATTTCCATGTCGTAAGGTTGTAAAACGACGCAGCCTTGTTCGGCCCAGTAGTTTTGTAGGGCAAGAATTAAACCCTGAAATGTATCAATATGCGAGATGGCGCGACTCATGTAGCATCCACGAATTTATGAGAAAAATTGCCCCTAAGTATAAGGATTTTGTGGGGGAGTGGCAAAGGCTAGTTTGGGAATTTCAGATTTGATTGTTTAGCTGCTTTTTTACAGTTCTGAGTAGTAAAACCCAATATGTAATAGCGAAAGTTAGAGAAAAATAACTGAAGAAAATGATCATTTCTATTGGGGCGAATTCTAAACACATTAAACTAAGGAGTAACGTAGTAAGTAGGATCGCACTAACATTAATTGAGAAAAAATTTATGAAATTATACTTTTGCAGGAAGAGTTGAAATAGATAAGCGGGAACAAATGCGAGTATGTAATAAGTCATTGCAACCATAAAAAGCATCAATGGCATATTCACAGCAGTTTTTAGAATTTCTAAAGTGAACCCTTCATATAGCATCATGCTAAAGATCCATAGAAACCAAGCAGGTATAAATAAGTAGAGTGGGACTTTTAAAAGACTATATAAAATTTGGTCTTTATTGGGATCTAAATTTTGAATGAAAATTTTAAAATTAGATTTTTTCATATAAATCAATATGAGTCTGATTCTTATAACTATGTATAGCATGAATAAAATTTAATGTATTTAAGAATGCGATCAAATCAAAATGTCTAATTAATATATTCCAGCTTATAAGGATTTTAGATTTAATTGGCAGCGCGTTCATTCAATGTTTATGTTCTGCGCTTTGAACTTGGACTGATAGAAAAATATTACAGAATTTTTGTTATATTAAAGCATATTAAAAATTATAGAATCGAGAATTAATTATGTTGAAATTTTGCTGCAAACTTATTGTTTTATCCAGCCTTTTTTGTAGTCCATGGCTGTATGCGCAGACGGAAGCTGATGAGCAAGATGAATATAGTCAATGTGTAGATCAGACCATTAAAGAAATGCAGCTTGAGAGCATTAACAACATGGTCGTACATAGCTGTTCTGAACAAGCTAAAAAGACTTATGAAGAAAAAATTGTTGCTCTCATTGATCAAATCCGTACACAAAGCGAAGAATACAAACAGCCAGAACGTTATCAAGATATTTTAAAATCTCAGCGACTTTGGAAAGCTTATGTAGATCAGGAGTGTAATAATGCAGGCTCATATATTGGCTCACCGATGTATTCATATTGTCCAATGCAAGAATATGCAGCGCGCGTAAAACAATTAAAAGAATACGTTAACTAAGCTAGATTATTTTAAACGTCACCTCATGACGCCGAGCGTACTCCACTGGATTAAATTTAAGAATGCAAAATGATATTTTTTAAACGATGCCATAAATGAGTCGTTTGATATGTCTGATCGCATTCGAGAAAAACTACAAATTCTTGCAGATGCTGCTAAATATGATGTGTCTTGTTCATCAAGTGGCAGTGACCGTAAAAATAAAGACAAAGGTCTGGGTGATGCCAGTCATTCAGGGATTTGCCATAGCTATACCGAAGATGGCCGCTGTGTTTCACTCTTAAAAATTCTATTTAGTAATGTATGTATTTTTGACTGTGCCTATTGTGTTTCACGCCGCTCTAATGACGTCCAGCGTGCAGCATTTACAGTGCAAGAGGTGGTGGACTTAACCATTAACTTTTACCGCCGTAATTATATCGAAGGCTTATTTTTAAGCTCAGGCATTTTTAAATCGGCCGATCATACGATGGAACGGATGCTTCAAGTTGTGAAAAAGTTACGCCTAGAAGAAAATTTTAATGGCTATATTCATCTAAAAACTATTCCGGGAGCATCGCCTGAATTGATTCATGAAGCAGGTTTATATGCTGACCGTATGAGTATTAATTTAGAGATGCCGACCGAAATTGGACTAAAAACTTTTGCACCAGAAAAATCCCATCAAGAAGTACAAAAAGATTTAGGACTCGTACGTGACAGACTGATCCAGCTTAAAGATGAACGTCAAATTATTAAACACGTACCGAAATATGTGCCAGCAGGGCAAACCACTCAAATGGTGGTGGGTGCTCATCAAGAGTCTGATCAAGATGTCTTGTTTATGGCAGACAAGCACTACAAAGAATTTAAACTTAAACGCGTCTATTTTTCGGGTTATATCCCAATTAATACCGAAAATAATCACTTGCCAGCAGTTGGTTCTGCACCACCTTTACTTCGGGAAAATCGGCTGTACCAAAGTGATTGGCTCATGCGATTTTATGGTTTTCAGGTCAATGAAATTGTAAATGAAAAATTCCCGAATTTAGACTTGGATGTAGACCCGAAACTAAGCTGGGCTTTAAGGCATCCAGAGCAATTTCCAGTCGATTTAAATCATGCGGATTATCAAATGATTTTGCGTGTACCGGGGATTGGGGTGAAATCGGCCAAGAAAATTGTTCAGGCTCGTCGTTTTGATAAAATCCATATCGATTTACTTAAAAAGTTAGGTGTCGCTTATCAGCGGGCTAAATTCTTTATTCGCTGTGAAGATAGTCCGAAATTCCAAAAAGAGTTATCTACAAGCTTTATTAGACAACAGATTTTAACGCAGGGTTCATCGAAATATGTGAAGCAGCTTTCGCCACAATTAAGCCTTGGGTTCTAGCCGTGTTTAATGATGAGGTCGCTTATTATTTTGATGGTTCAATGGTGGGGCTACTGAGTTGTGTTTTTCGTGCATTTCAATTCAAAGAATTACAGGTCAAACTCTGTTTGAATGATGCAGCTCAACATGGCTTATTCGCCGATAAAATTGAGATTTCAAGTAACGAGCAACATGCAGAACGTGTTTGGTCGGCACTACAAAAAAAGCTTTCATCCGCTTCGTTAAGACAGTTTTATTTTGCCTATTTATCTGAATCTTTAGATGCCTATCAGCATCTATTTAACTACTGTATTTATGTGTTTAGTAGTCATGTTTCTGTAGAGAAAGATTATTCAAATCCTAGTGTTTTAGCAATTGCACAGTGGACGAAAAAGGTCGGGCGAGAGAAGCATCGAATGGAAGCTTTTATTCGATTTAAAAAAACTAAAGATGAGCTTTTTCTAAGTTTGGTTCGACCTGATTTTAATGTTTTACCACTGATTCAGCCCCATTTTAAAAGACGTTATCAAGATCAGCGGTGGTTGATTTATGATGAGCAACGTAAGTTTGGTATTTATTATGACTTAAGAGAAGTACATGAAGTTTCACTCGAAGCCTCTGAAGTCGACCATAATTTAAAAAATGGAATGAGCCAAAGCTTTCAGCTTGAGCTAGATGAGCAAGAAGTCTTGTATGACCAGCTTTGGAAGGATTATTTTAAAAGTATTAATATTGCGGAGCGTCAAAATATAAAACTTCATGTGCAATATTTACCAAAACGGTACTGGCGTTACTTAAATGAAAAATTGATTGAATATTAAGGCATTAAAATAATAAATATTATTTTTAAGACGTTTTATTGTTGTTTAAAGATATAATTTAAATGCACTTTATAGGACTTTGAGCGTATACTTTTGCCCGTTATAAATGACGGCATATCCCCAAAGGTGTACTGTGAGTGTTATACAGCGAGAATGGTTACAGATTTTAAAACCAAATTTTAAAGTTTTACCTTTAAAAGAACGGTTGCTTTGCGGTATTGGAGCACTGTGTGGTTTAGCAATTTCTTCCTTAATTAGCTGGTATGTTCTAGGTGGAATTAATGCTTGGTACATTGCACCCATGGGTGCTTCGTCAGTTCTCTTATTTGCCGTGCCAACCAGTCCATTGGCTCAACCATGGAATGTGCTTGTCGGTAATACTCTTGCTGGAATTATCGGCGTCGCTTGCGCACAATGGATTCCTGATTTAACCACTGCTTTTAGTGTGGCTGTGGGCTTTGCCATATTTTTGATGATGACCACAGACTCTTTACATCCACCGAGCGGGGCAGTCGCGATTACGGCTGTCTTGGGTGGTGCAGCAATTCATAAATTAGGCTTTTATTTCATCTTTTATCCAGTTTTACTCAACTCATTACTTTTACTCGGGTTTGCGATCTTTTTTAATCGATTAATTGGACGGCATTATCCAGTTACTGCTCATCTTAATGATCGTAGTAAAGATCCGACACCCACTCAAAAAGTATCAATTCAACCTAAAGATATTGAATATGCTTTAGATCATCACACTGAATTGCTCGATATTAGCCAATACGACCTAGAAAAAATCATTTTAGATGCTCAGGAACATGCTAATGAACGCATGATTAACCAATATACCTGTCAGGATATTATGAGTCGTGATGTGATTAAGTTACATGAAGATGATGATATTCATCAGGCACTTGATAAATTCAAGCAGGGTAATTTAATGAGTTTGCCTGTAGTAAATGCAGAAAATCATTTAGTTGGCACTTTGGCTTTATATGAAGTCGTTGAATGGTTTAAAGGAGCGACAGATCCAAGAAACTCTTGGCAGCATTATGTGAAACAGATTATGAGCCATAGAGTAGTAACTGTAGGACCAACTCAGCCGATTCAAGACCTTACGCCTTACTTTGTTGAAAAGTCGTTTAACTATATTCCTGTGGTTGAAGAGCGGAAGTTGATAGGAATGATCAGCCGTGCAGATATGATTGCTGCGTTACAACAACAGTTGAACCGTAAAATATAAGCTATAAAAAAATAGGCAAAAAAAAGCTACGGTTGATTAGGGGATGCAACCGTAGCGACCAAAATTAATTAACGTGTTTGTTCTTCGTGTACAGTTCGAACGGAGGTACGATAGCCTTCAATATGTTCTGGCTGTTTTTTCGGAATGACTAACCATAAAACTAAATAAACTAAAATTCCTGGAAAGGCCGCACTCATAACTGAGATCAAAACAAAAATGATGCGTAATAAAGTCACGTTCCAACCAAAACGTTCAGCAATACCACCCATTACACCGGCGATCATGCTGTGTCGGTTCGAGCGATATAAACCAGAACTGGCCATCTAATTCTCCTTAAAGATAAATAATTACAAGAAGCTATTGTGCTCTTGCTTAATAAAAATATGGAGACGAAATAAAGGGTTTAAAGTCCTCTTAAAAGTAAAATGGTTAAAATATGTAAAGGATTGGGATGAAGGAAACCAACATCAATTAAAATGCACCTTTTCAGGGCTTAAAGGTTTATGGCAGCAGTTGGCTAGTGCCTGAAGTCAATCTAAACATGGCTATTGCTGTTAACTGTGAATAATGTATATGTCTTTGAAGCGGTCTAGGTTTTTAGTTAAGCATTTGGTTGTAGTAGCCGTGATGTGCTTGACACTTAGTGCTTGCGATATAAATCATACCAACTCACAAGATCACTCTAGTGCAAGCTCTAATTCTACTCACGAAGAAAATTTAATAAAAAATAGTACATCTACAAAAACATTAGACTATGTGGCGGGACGTACTTTTTTACCTGAAGAAAATTTAGATCAAACCAAAAAATTAAGCGCACTTTCATTGCAATATGTAGGGCGATATCACACCCGAATTTCATGTAAGGATGCTTTTGCCGATTGTGAATCTGGAGAAGCAGAGTACATTTTAAATTTATTACCCAACGGATCGGCTTATTGGAATGTTATTCATTTTGGCCGTGTGGGAAGTAAAGATGGGGCTAAAAGCGCCGCTGTAAATGAATTATGCCCTTCTTTAAACTGGAAGGTAGATAAAAGAGAGCATGAGTTAACCATTGAATGTCCTTTATCTAAAGTTAATTTTTATTTTAATTTTGATTCAAACAAAAGATTGGTGATGAATCTAGAAAAAGTGTTTTATAGTGATTATGGTAAAAATCGTGAATTTTTAGAGCAAAACTATTTTGTTCCAAACCAGTCTTATGTTTTAACTAAAGAATAAATATTAAATTTTTACTTGAATAAAAAAAGAGCGCAATATGAATTGCGCTCTTTTTGTTTCACTATTTAAAAATCATTAGTAGTCGAAGCTAAAGTGTTCAACTGGTAATGATGTTAATGTGCGAGAGCTGGTTACCATTGACTCTGCATGACCTTGGGTACGAGGTAACATACGGTCAAAGTAGAAGTCTGCGACTTTGATTTTTGCTTTATAGAATTCAGGTGTTTCTGCACCGTCACCTGCTTCAAGTTTCTCAGAAGCGATGACTGCTTGCTGTGCCCAGAAGTAAGCCATCATCACATAACCAGAGAACATCAAAAAGTCTACAGAAGCAGAAGATACGATGTCACGGTCTTTACGCGCAGCAAGCATGATACGAACAGTTAAAGTGTTCCACTGAGCACAAAGCTTAGTTAAATCCCAAGCAAAACGACGTAAGTATTTATTACGTGCGTGCGTAGCACAGAATTTTAAGATTTCAGCAGTGTAGTCACGAACTACTTTGCCTTTTGAGCTAAGCAATACTTTACGACCAATCAAGTCAAGGGCTTGAATGCCTGTTGTACCTTCGTATAGTGTTGAGATACGAGCATCACGAGCGATTTGTTCCATACCCCATTCTTTGATGTAGCCATGACCGCCGTAAACTTGCATACCGTTGTTTGTAGCTTCTAAACCAAGTTCAGTTAAGAAACCTTTCAAAATTGGTGTATAGAAACCAAGTTTGTCATCATATTCTTCATAAGCAGTTTGGTCGCCACGAGTTAATGCATCTGTCATTTTGTCTGCAAGTTTTGCAGCATGATAGATCATTGAACGACCACCTTCGGCAATTGCTTTTTGAGTCAACAACAGGCGACGTACGTCAGCATGGTGAATGATTGCATCTGCAACTTTGTCTGGGTCTTTTTTACCAGAAAGGGCACGCATAGACATACGATCTTTCGCATAAGGTAGCGCACCTTGGAAAGATAACTCGGCGTGTGCAATACCTTGAACAGCAGTACCAATACGTGCTGTATTCATGAAGGTAAACATTGCATGTAGGCCTTTGTTAACCTCACCGATTAAATAACCAGTTGCATTATCAAAGTTCAATACAGCAGTTGCAGAAGCTCGGATCCCCATTTTGTGTTCGATTGAACCACAGGTCACAGCATTACGTTCACCGATACCACTATCAGCAGTAGGGATGAATTTAGGCACGATAAATAATGAAATACCACGAGTACCAGCAGGCGCATCTGGAAGACGTGCAAGCACAATGTGAATAATATTTTCAGTTAAGTCATGTTCACCGGCAGAAATGAAAATTTTTGTACCAGAGATTTTATAAGTGCCATCTGCTTGAGGTTCAGCTTTAGTTTTAACTTGTCCCAAGTCTGTACCACATTGAGGCTCGGTTAAGCACATTGTGCCGCTCCAAGTTCCTTCAACAAGTTTAGGCATATAGGTTTGTTTTTGCTCATCGGTACCGAATTGCAAAATGGTGTTCATACAACCTGAACTTAAGCCAGGGTACATTGTAAATGACCAGTTTGCAGTACCCATCATTTCTGATTTAATCAGATTTAATGACATTGGTAGGCCTTGACCACCAAATTCTTCTGGATAAGAAAGACCTTGCCAACCGCCCATTACGAACTGGTCATAAGCTTCTTTAAAGCCCTTAGGTGTAGTTACTTCGCCGTTGTCAAAATGGCAACCTTCTTCATCACCAGATTGGTTAAGTGGCGACAATACGTTTTCACAATAATCAGCCGCACCTTCAAGAATCATATCAACTGTATCTGGGTCTGCATTTTCACCATTCGATAAAGTTTTATAGTGAGCAGGATAATCTAATACTTCATTCATTAAGAAACGAATATCGTGTAGCGGAGCTTTATATGCTGGCATGGCTTTAATCCTAATTTTGAATCATTGTGGGATTATCTGAATCGATGATTTGATTATTCACTCACTTGATAAAAATACAATGATAATCACATCTGAAAGAAGTGTCAGAAAAGCGAATTTTGTCGAAAATAAATACACCTGAAAATACATTTTCTGCTACATTCAGGACTTATACTTTTATGTGAAATAACAACTATTTTATATTTTTAGCAAGTTTTGCTAAAAATATAAAGCTATAAGGTTTTAAAAAGGTTATGCATTTAAAATATCTCAGTTTATGTTTATTTAGTTTGGGTTTGACCGCGTGCGCGCAGCATAACCTACGCCCGTCAGTGCCATCTGCCAACCTAGATCAAAAAGTCATTCAGGGTATGAATGCAATGTATGAATACCCAAGCTATGACTACCGTGGGCATTTTAAAGTTAATGTTGATTCAAATCAGCCCAAGAAAGTAAGCACTGTAGAGAAAACGGCTCAGCTTGATGCGGAAGTGCAAAAAAAAGTAGATCAATATTTACGTGAACAAAAAATTAATTTGAATAAAAAACAGAAGCAGGCACTTTATGCTGCAATTGCAAATGAGCAATCTGTTTCGGGTGTATCTAGTGAACCACGTTCAGAAAAAGTAAATGCCGTATTAATTAACTTATTAAATGATCTCCAATTTAGTTACGATGGCTCAGTTCATTATCGTCAAAAAATGGGGTCTCTAAATCTCACTGCACGATATGAAAAACCGACCTTGTTGGTGCAGGCAAAATTGCCAATGGTACTTGATCTGAAAGACTATAAATTTTACGTCAATTATTTCGGATTAATGCCTTATCTGGTTAATAAAGATAATCAAAATAACTTGGCGTATGTCGATTTTTCAAAGTATAAAAATCTGTTTACAAACGTCGATATGAAGAAGTTTGTTGAATATGCTAAGGCTTCTAGTGCGGTATCTTATCGTTTGGCTGAACCACAAAATTTACAGCGTTTATCCATTACCGATGCTGACCGCAAAGCGGGAATTGTAGAAAAAATTCGTTTAAAAGATACGGTTGAAGAATTATTGTTGCAATCGGAACTCTATGGTCAAGTCAATGAGAAATATTTGCAAAAAAATGTTTTAGGGTTTGATGACCAAAAGATTGCTGAATCTATAGCAACTGAACCGACAGCTTCGGAAGCTAAGAAAAAAGCGGATGGTGCAAAGAAACAGAAAGTTTCTTCTGAAGATGCAGCAGCAGTTAGCCAACAACTTTATTCACTGATTAATGCTCACTTTGGCAATACATTGGCTTCTGAGGAGGGTGATGAAGAACAAGGAAGTGCAACACAAGAAGCAGCGGCAGGCGAGGCTTCTGATTCAGCTCATGCTGAAGATGCTGCTGTAGCAGATGCCGAGCCAACTGCGCAAGATGAAGACGTAGCTACACTTACACAAGAGCAGTGTCTTGAATTACAAACTCTTAAGAAACCAGTCGCATTAGGTGATATTAATTACTGTCAAATTTACGATATTGATGTGCTTGATCGTAGTGCTGTAAATACCGAAAAAAATCAGATTAAAGCTCGTCGAGCTGCACTAAAACAAACTTTTGCAGCTTATGATCAGAGCCAGTTTGTGAATGATGACGCATTCAAAGCTTTGTGGTTAAAACATAAAGCAGAGATTGAACAGGCTTTACCAAAACAAAGAAATCCAATTACGATTGATGTTGGACTTGATGAAAAAGGCCGTTTAGTCAACGCAGATTACGATATTGCTTATACACCTACTGAATTTAACCATCGCTTTAATATTAAAGCAGACATGCAAATTCTGAATTATGGTAAAGCAACTTCAATTGATCAACAGCAACTTAAACAAGCTAAGTCAGTCGCAGAAGCAAGTAAGGGTTCTTTATTTGAAAACTTCGTAAAAGGTTTCAGCGAAAAACTTGGCCAGAGTGATGTTTCTGAACATCCAGTTGGCTCACATAGCGATGTACAAGATCTAGATTCGAGTTTGGCTCTATTGGCCGATAAAACCTATGATGCGACACGTGCCTATGACAAAACGTATAAAGCTGTGTTTATTGCAAAATTGACTGCTGAAAAGCCGTCATATATTAATTATTATTCAGTCCAACAGTTGCAAGAAATTGCCGAAGTTTATGCTTACTGGTTCTCTGAAGAAGAAACCTATAATCCTCAAGGTAAGGCTTTAGAGCGTATCGAGGCATTGCAGAAAAAACATCATCTTGAGCAAGAAGACCAATTTGATAATAATTTAGGTCGTGCTGTAGACCATATTGTGATTACAACAATACAAGGTAAGGCAGGGCGTGAAGCATGGCAAAAATTACAGCAACAATATAAGCAGCCTGAGCAGCTTTTCTCAAAAAAATATCAATTAGAATTTGAACAGAAAAATGGTGCTTCTGCTGAAGAAAAACCATTGTTGTCACAAACGGCTGATATTTTAGGGAAGGTGTATGTTGCTGCACGTAAACAGCAGCTTACGGGAAAAACAATTCAGAATTTAAAACCTGAACATAATGAGTTTATTGATTATGAGATTTTCCGAGATGTTTATAAGCAGATGGTTACAGCTAAAAAATAATAGATGAGCCAAAAAAAGAACCTACTTTAAGTAGGTTCTTTTTGTTTTACAGAAAATCTTTTAATTCAGGTCTTACACCATTCCAGATAGAAAAAGATTCAATGGCTTGACCGACTAACATACCAAAACCTTCAGAATATGGCACATTGCGTTGTTTAGCTTGCTCAAGAAAGCTAGAGGGTTTGCCATAAGCCATTTCGTAGGCATATTTAAATTCTAAATTTTCTGGTAATTGTAATGCATCACCAGAGAGGCTTGCAGATGTTGCATTAATGACAATATCGAATTTCCCTTCTAGGTCATTTAAAGCAACTGCTTGTAATTGAGCTTGCGGAACTGCTGATTCTAAGTCTGCTACAAGTTGTTCAGCACGAGCTAGAGTACGATTTGCAATCACAATCTTCTTTGCACCGGCCTGTACAAGTGGATAGATTACCCCACGAGTTGCGCCACCAGCGCCTAAAATTAAAATAGTAGTATTTTCTAGCTTCCAATCTAAAGCTTGAATCGCGGCGACTAAGCCTTGCCCATCAGTATTGTCGCCGTGTAGCTTGCCGTTTTGCATCCATAAAGTATTGACCGCTTTCGCAATTTGAGCACGCTCGGTTAACACATCACATAGGGCGAAAGCTTGCTCTTTAAACGGAACAGTAACATTCATGCCAATTCCGCCTTCAGAGAAGAAATTACGCATGCTGGGCTCAAAACCATCGAGTGGTGCGAGACGCTTGCTGTATTTCAGGTCAACACCTGTTTTTTTTGCGAAAGCATGGTGTAATTCAGGAGAGCGTGATTGTTCGATCGGGTTGCCAATTACTGCAAACTGTTTGGTCATTCTTATATCCAAAATTTTAAAATGGCATGAAGCAGATAAAACCTATACTGAATATTCAGTAGGCCTCACTATAAGACAATTTGAAATAAGAAAAAATATTTGAATAGAAACAATAGTGTTGAAAATAAAAAAGGAGATTCTTTAGGGTGGAAGCCAAAGAATCTCCGAAAAGCAAGAAATTAAGCGACTTTTTCTTTTAGATTTAACCAGTCACGTGGTTTTAGGTAATAGTCGGTGAGACGTTTTTCTGGCGAATCTTCATCCCATTCAGGACGATATGACCAACCTGCAAGATTAGGTAAGCTCACTAAAATAGATTCGATACGTCCACCTGTCTGTAAGCCAAACAATGTTCCGCGGTCATAGACTAAGTTGTATTCGACATATCTGCCACGACGGTAAAGCTGGAACTCTCGTTGAGCTTCGGTATAAGGTTGTTCGCGGTGTTTTTCAAAAATTGGTAGGATTGCATTTAAATAACCATTACCTACAGCCTGAATATATTTAAAGCAGGTTTCAAAATCCCATTGATTTAAATCATCAAAAAATAAACCACCGACACCACGTTGTTCATCACGATGTTTTAAATAGAAATAGTCATCACACCATTTCTTATGTTCCGCATAAACATTGCTACCAAAAGGCTGACATAGGTCATAAGCAGCTTGATGCCAATCAATAACATCTTGTTCATCTGGATAGAACGGTGTTAAGTCGAACCCGCCACCAAACCACCAAATAGGGTCTTGTCCTTCAGGCTCTGCCACAAAGAGACGTACATTGGCATGAGAAGTGGGAATATTGGGGTTTTTAGGGTGAATGACTAACGACACGCCAAGCGCTTGAGCTTTAGCACCCGCAATTTGAGGGTGACGTTCTGTTGCAGAAGCGGGAAGTTTGCTAATGTTGATGTGAGAAAACATCACACCACCTTTTTCAATCACTGTTCCATTTTGTAGAACACGTGAACGGCCACCGCCACCTTCAGGGCGTTCCCAATCATCAATAATGAATTCACCCGTACCGCCGCCATTTTTTTCTTGTTGTTCTAAACCAGCACATATACGGGCTTGTAAATCGAGGAGAAATTCGCGGACACGTTGAATATCTGTGGAAGTCGGATGTTGCATAGTGACCCTCAAAGATGATTGAGATAGGAGATAGATACATCAAAACACAAAACCATAAAAAAAGTAAGGGATTTTTGAGAAATGTCTCAAAATCCCTTACGATTACTTTTTTTAATTTTTTGGGGATTTAAAAATCATCTTTTTGGTAAAGGTGATCCATGCGTTCACGTTTAGTTTTTAAATACTGCTCATTAAAAGGGTTGCGTCCAACCGTTAAAGGAACGCGGTCAACCACATTAATTCCTTGATCCTTGAGTGCCTGAATTTTCAAAGGATTATTAGTAATTAATTTAACTTCTTTCACCGCTAAGTGATCTAGCATGATGCTACACATGTCGTAACGACGTGCATCAGCAGGTAAATTTAAAAGTAAATTCGCATCTACGGTGTCATGACCTTGATCTTGTAAAGCGTAAGCGCGAATTTTATTGGTAAGTCCAATTCCACGGCCTTCTTGACGTAAATATAAAATAACGCCTTGCCCTGCCTCGTTAATGAGCTTTTGAGTTGCCTGTAATTGCGGGCCGCAGTCACATTTTAATGATGCAAAGGCATCACCTGTTAAGCATTCTGAATGAACACGGACCAAAACAGGACCTGTGGGTGGATTTTCTAATCCTTTAGAAAGTGCCACATGTTCTTCACCTGATACTGGATCTTGAAACACAGAAATATTGAATTCACCAAAAGCGGTCGGAAGTTTTGATGTTGCAATGAACTCTATAGGCACAGATTAACTCATCTTTTAACCGAAAACGGTTTAAAGTATAGCGTAATGCTGGGAGATTGGTCGAATTGTCATAATGATTTTGCGAATGAAGGTTTTCTTTTTTGTATAAAGAAGACGATAATAGTTGATAAATAGTCAGATTATTCAGGATAATCTGCCAACCATACCCATACTGTATGAGAGACTGCTCTGCATGACCTCGTTCGCAAATGTGGCTGATTGAAGGTGACTTCATTCGATTGTATGATCGACCCATTTTGACCCAGCTTAGGATTTGCCAGGCTTATAAAGGCTTTGCCACATATGTTGTATACCGAAATTCCAACTCAACGCCCTGTTACGCCATTGTTAGATGCAATTGATCATCCTCAACAATTACGTCAGCTCGAGCATAGTCAATTGGTTCAAGTGGCTGATGAGTTGCGTCAATATATTTTATATGCAGCAGGCCAGAGTGGTGGCCATTTCGGTGCTAATCTCGGCGTGGTTGAGCTGACTGTTGCGCTGCATTATTGTTTTAATACTCCAAATGACCGATTAGTTTGGGATGTAGGACATCAGGCGTATCCGCACAAAGTCCTGACAGGTCGTCGTGAACAAATGACGACGATTCGTTCTAAAAATGGTTTAGCAGCATTTCCAGCCAGAGAAGAATCAGTTTTCGATACATTCGGTGTAGGACATTCATCAACAGCAATTTCAGCTGGTCTGGGAATGTCGTTAGCACGTCGTTATCAAAACGATCCATGTGAAGTCGTTTGTATCGTGGGTGATGGTGCAATGACAGCAGGTATGGCATTTGAAGCCATGAACGATGCTGTTGCACATAATGCCGATTTAATTGTTGTACTCAATGACAATGACATGTCAATTTCTTGTAGTACAGGTGGTTTTGCTAAACATTTGGCCGCAATTTGGGAAAAAGGCCATTTAGTTAACGTTAATGAAGATGGCGAAGCATATATACAGCCACATCCAAAATGGACGTATAACTCGCGTTTGCATCAATCAGCAACAGATGCTGCAGATAATTTATTTAAAGCAATTGGTTTTGATTACTTTGGTCCATTTGATGGGCATGACGTAAACCAACTGGCTCAAGTATTTAATGCTCTAAAGAAGCGTAAAGGGCCACGTTTAGTACACGTCTACACTAAAAAGGGTAAAGGTTTTATTCCTGCAGAAGCAGATCCGATTACCTATCATGCAATTAGCAAAATTAATGCAACCTCAGCAGGCAAAACACCACCTAAATATTCTGATGTATTTGGTCAGTGGTTATGTGATGAGGCGGCGCAAGATGAGCGTCTACTCGCGATCACACCAGCGATGTGTGAAGGCTCAGGCATGGTTCAGTTTGCTAAAGAGTTTCCACAGAGATTTTTTGATGTTGCGATTGCTGAACAGCATGCTGTAACACTTGCAGCAGGAATGGCTTGTGAAGGTTTAAAACCTGTTGTTGCAATCTATTCGACGTTCTTGCAGCGTGGTTACGATCAGCTTATTCATGATGTTGCATTACAAAACCTTGATGTGACTTTCGGGATTGACCGTGCAGGTTTGGTTGGTGAAGATGGTCCAACTCACGCAGGTGCATATGATTATGCATACATGCGTACAGTTCCAAATATTGTGATCATGGCGCCAAAAGATGAAAATGAATGCCGTCAGATGCTTCATACAGCCTACGCTTACAATGGACCAGCAGCAGTACGTTATCCACGTGGTGCAGGAGTAGGCGTTGAGATTCAGCAAGAGTTGACCGCTATTGAATTAGGTAAAGCTGAAATCGTTGCTGAAATAAAGACTGGCCGTGAAGAGCAGATTACAATTTTGGCATTTGGTAGCCGAGTAATGGTTGCTATAGAGGCTGCTGAACAATTTGCACAAAAACATGATGTGGGCGTGCGTGTTGTAAATATGAGGTTCGTGAAACCTTTAGATGAAAAAATTATTCGTGGCTTAGCTGAACATACTCATTTATTTGTAACGGTTGAAGAGCATGCCGTTATGGGTGGCGCAGGTAGCGCTGTCAATGAGTTCATGGCTCAAGAACAAATTGTGAAACCTATCATTAATTTAGGCTTGCCAGATTTGTTCTTACAACAGGCTTCACACGGACAAATGCTGCAAGACTGTGGGTTGGATGCTAAAGGTATTTTGAACTCAATTGAGAAAGTTTGGCTCAAGTTAAACCAGGTCGTTTAACCCTCAATAAAATTTTTGAAACATTTTCCCCCTAAAAGCGCATATATTTGCTAAAATATCTGCGCTTTTATGCATTATTCTTTGTCAAAATCTTCAAATTTGTCTAGTGGGTGTTCAATGGAACCTATGGTGGTTATGGCTGCGCGTGCGGCTCAAACAGTTGGTCAAGAGCTTTTAAAAGCGCATCAAAATCGTCATAAACTCGATTTACAAGTTGAAGAGAAAGGCATTGATGGGCCGGTAACACGTGTAGATCGTTATTTAGAACAGTTAGCGATTGATACGTTACGTAAAAGTTATAAAAACCATAGCTTCTTAGGTGAAGAGTTTGGTTTGCAAGAAGGCAAAGGCCATGATGCAGAGTGGTGCTGGGTAATTGACCCGCTTGATGGCACACAAAACTTTATTAATGGTTTCCCTCATTTCTGTATTTCTATTGCAGTTCAGCATAAAGGTGTGACTCAACACGGCGTAATCTATGATCCAGTGCGTGATGAGTTATTCTCTGCTAGCCGTGGTCGCGGTGCAGTGATGAATCAACGCCGTATTCGTGCCAACGTAAAAGATACTTTAGAAAATACTTTCTTGGCCGTAGGTCACCCTTACCGTGCTAAACGTGCTGGCGAAATCGTATCTTATGCAGAGCAGCACTTCGCATCTTTATTAGCGGTTACTCAAGCTGGTGCACAAATCCGTCGTGGCGGTTCAGCTGCTCTAGATTTAGCATATGTAGCTGCTGGTCGTTTTGATGGTTTCTTTGAGCTTGGTTTAAAGCCATGGGATATTGCTGCTGGTGAACTTATTCTTAAAGAAGCGGGTGGTGTAGTTGTTGACGCACGTGGCGGTAATAACTCATTTGAAAATGGTCAAGTACTTGCATGTTCGCTTAAACTGCTAAAACCTTTAATGCAAACTGTTGTTCCAGCTTGGGATAAAGCTGCAAAATAATTTAGTTTGTTATAAATAAAACCCTCTTTAATCAGAGGGTTTTATTTTTTAAGTAAAGAGTAAAATTACATTAATTTAAGAAATATGAACAAAGTTGATTAAAACAGGTGACTTTTAAATTATTTCTGCTATAATCCGCCAACGCACTTAAATTTCCGTTCATTACCTGAACATTCTGTTCTATTCATTGTAAGCGCACGCTGTCCATAGAGAGGACCATTACTTGCGCCCCAATCGCTCAGCGATTCTTCAGGTTCGGCCGTAATCAAGCGTGCGTTTAGTCCACATCGTCGTTACTCGGATTGCTGCTGAAAAAAACGTTCAGCTAATTTTGCTTTGCCGCTTTTTGCCGATGTCTATTTTTTTGTATTTATTAAAAATGGAGCACCCACAAGGGTGAAACTCTCTATGAGCAAAACTTTTGCCGAATTTTCTTTGCATGAAACCTTACAACAAGCGCTTGAAGGTTTAGGTTTTACTGCCCCGACTCCTGTGCAAGAACAAGCAATTCCTGCTGCTTTAGAAGGTAAAGACCTTCTCGTATCAAGCCAAACTGGTTCTGGTAAAACAGCTGCATTCTTACTCCCAACATTAAATGCTTTAGCTGGTCAAGAGACTGTTGTACCGTTCAAAGACCGTATGAAAGCAGTGACTCAACCGAATATCTTGGTAATTTCACCAACTCGTGAATTGGCACAGCAAGTAAGTCAAGACGCAATTGCACTTGTACGTCACATGAAAGGTGTTCGTATTGCTGCAATTATGGGCGGTATGCCATTTGCAAAACAAATTCAACAATTAAAAGGCGCGCAAGTTGTTGTTGCAACACCTGGTCGTTTACTTGACTTGGTGAATCGTCGTCAAATTAAATTAGATCAAGTAGATGCTTTAATCGTTGATGAAGCGGACCGTATGCTTGACCTAGGTTTCTCTGAAGACCTAGAAGCAATCAGCGAATTAGCTGCTAACCGTAAACAAACATTAATGTTCTCTGCAACATTTGCTGATCGTATCATTCGTCTTGCATCATGCATGATGAAAGATCCTATGCGTATCGCAATTGAAACAGGTCATTCAACCAATACAGATATTACGCAAACATTGCATTGGACTGATGGCTTTGAACATAAGAAAAAATTACTTACCCATTGGTTAAGTGATGAAAACTTAGATCAAGCTGTTGTTTTTGCTAGCACGCAAGAAGATACAGATATGTTGGCAGAAGAACTTGCTGAAGCAGGTCACTCTGTTGTTGCACTTCATGGTGCAATGCCACAAACAGTTCGTAACCGTCGTTTACGTAGTATTCGTGAAGGTCGTGCAAAAATCTTAGTTGCAACTGACGTTGCTGCTCGTGGTCTTGACGTACCGACTATTTCTCACGTAATTAACTTCGGTCTTCCAATGAAGCATGAAGATTATGTACACCGTATTGGTCGTACTGGTCGTGCTGGTCGTACTGGTCAAGCAATTACTTTAGCGACTTATCGTGAACGCGGTAAGATCCGTGCACTTGAAGAATATTTAGAAGCGCGTTTAAGTGTTTCTGAAATTGAAGGCTTAGAGCCATCTCCACCTCCTGCTCGTTCAGGTCGTGATGGCGGTGGTCGTGGTCGTGGTGGTAATGGCGGTAGCCGTGATGGTCGTCGTAGTGGCGGCGGTTTCGGTGGCGGTCGTCGTTTTGAAGGCGAAAGCAACTTCAAACGCCGTGAAGGTGGTCGTGATGACCGTCCACGTCGTAGCTTCGATGACAAACCACGTGGTGAGCGTCCAGCGTTTGGTGGTGAAGATCGTCCGCGTCGCGAGTTCAATTCAGACCGTCCACGTCGTGAAGGCGGTTTTGAAGATCGTCCACGTCGTGAGTTCAGTTCAGATCGTCCACGTCGCGAAGGTGGTTTCAATGATAAACCGCGTTTTGACTCGAATGATGACAACCGTGGTAACCGCGTAGATTATAAACCACGTCGTGAAGGTGGTTTTGGTGACCGTCCAAAACGTAGCTTTGGTGGTGAAGATCGTCCACGTCGTAGCTTTGATGACAAACCACGTGGCGAGCGTCCAGCGTTTGGTGGTGAAGATCGTCCGCGTCGTAGTTTTGATGACAAACCACGTGGCGAGCGTCCAGCATTCGGCGGTGATGATCGTCCAAAACGTAGCTTTGGTGGTGAAGATCGTCCACGTCGTAGTTTTGATGACAAACCACGTGGCGAGCGTCCAGCATTCGGCGGTGAAGATCGTCCGCGTCGTAGCTTCGATGATAAACCACGTGGTGAACGTCCAGCGTTTGGCGGTGGTGATGATCGTCCAAAACGTAGCTTTGGTGGTGAAGATCGTCCGCGTCGTAGCTTTGATGATAAACCACCGCGTCGTAAATTCGACCGCTAATCAATATTTAGTTTGAAAAAAGGCCAGTAAAAATACTGGCCTTTTTTATTTTTCAGTTTTGTTATAAACTAACAAAATGTGAATTGGTTCAATTTTTTATTAAATAATGAGTAGAAATAAGCGAAAACTAACAATAATGGCGCAATTGAAGAACCTTTTGGTCCAGCATGGTTTGCCTTATCTTTTTATTGCACTTATTTTGTGTAATGGGGTTTATTTCGCCTACGCTTTTATAAATGGAAGTTCTGTTGAGCAATTCCAGGCTTTTGAGTTGACCTCTTTTTACGAATATACTTCTTCTATTTCTATAAAATAAGTTAGATTTGCTTTTGTCAAAATTACAACAAGTTTGCTAATTTTCAGTGTTATAGTATGCGTGCATAAAAGTGCAGGAACGATTGCCATTATGAATAATAAAACTCCTCTCTCGGCTCAACCGCTTATTGAAGTGAAAAACTTGAGTTTTAATCGAGGGGAACGCGTCATTTATGACAATATTAGTTTAAATATACGTCGAGGCCAGATTACGGCCATTATGGGACCTTCTGGTACAGGTAAAACAACTTTATTACGTCTGATTGGTGGACAGCTCGTTCCAGATCAGGGGGAAGTTTTACTCGACGCTAAAGATATTGCCAAAATGTCTCGTCAGGAACTTTTTTCCGCCCGTGCACGTATGGGAATGTTATTTCAGAGTGGAGCTCTATTTACGGATATGTCCGTTTATGAAAATGTGGCGTTTCCAATCCGAGCGCATACTAAGCTTCCTGAAAATCTCATTGCTGAACTGGTTGCATTAAAACTTGAATCAGTGGGTCTACGTGGTTCTGAGCAATTAATGCCGACAGAACTTTCGGGTGGTATGAATCGTCGTGTAGCATTGGCTCGCGCGATTGCACTTGATCCAGATTTAATCATGTACGATGAACCTTTTGCTGGTCAAGATCCGATTGTAAAGGGTGTTTTGACACGCTTAATTCGTTCATTACGAGAAGCATTAAATTTAACAACAATTATTGTTTCGCATGATGTCGCAGAAACATTATCGATTGCTGACTACATTTATGTGGTGGCAGAAGGAAAAATTCAGGGAGAGGGTACACCTGAAGAATTGCAAAATAATGCTTCTCCATTTGTACACCAATTCTTAACAGGTTCGGCAGAAGGACCGGTTGAATACCAATTTAGTCATCAAGCCTATTTAAATAACGAGGTTCGTCCATGAATACGATTGCCTGGTTAGGTAGACTCGTTATTGAGCGGATTCGAGGGATTGGTGTTGCGGCACTAATGCTCTTACAGATTGTTTTTTCTTTTCCTTCATCTGGTGGATTTGGACGCTTCATTTATCAAATGCATCGGGTAGGGGTAATGTCTTTGTTGATTATTACCGTTTCGGGCCTATTTATTGGTTTGGTACTGGGTTTGCAAGGATATTCAATCTTAGTAAATATTGGCAGTGAATCAATGCTCGGCACAATGGTGTCGTTAACATTATTGCGCGAGTTGGCTCCCGTAGTTGCAGCTTTATTATTTGCTGGCCGCGCAGGTTCAGCATTGACCGCAGAAATTGGTTCCATGAAGCAAAGTGAACAGCTTGCCAGTATGGAAATGATCGGGGTTGACCCATTAAAACAAATCGTCTCACCGCGCCTTTGGGCGGGGATGGTCAGTTTACCGATGCTATCTGTCATTTTTGCTGCGATTGGTATTGTGGGCGGCAAAATGGTAGGTGTCGATTTTCTTGGCGTCGATGAAGGCTCATTCTGGAGTGGAATGCAAAACAACGTGCAATTTGGACATGATGTTGTAAATGGCGTTATTAAAAGTATTGTGTTTGCTTTGCTATGTACATGGATTGCGGTATATCAAGGATATGCATGTGATCCAACTCCAGAAGGAATCGCGACTGCAATGACGAGAACAGTTGTATATTCTTCATTATGTGTTTTAGGTTTTGATTTCGTGTTGACTGCGGTCATGTTCGGAGGGATTTAATGAAATCACGTAGTAGTGAACTGGCCGTTGGTATCTTTGTTATCATCTTCGGTATTGCGTTGTTTTTTTTAGCGATGAAAGTCAGTGGTCTTGTCGGTACGAACTTAAATGATAGTTATACCATGAAGGCTCAGTTTGATAACGTCAATGGGCTAAAGCCTCGTGCTAAAGTAACAATGAGTGGTGTTACAATTGGTCGTGTTGATTCAATTACGCTTGATCCGGTTACGCGTTTGGCTACCGTAACTTTCGGTTTGGATGGAAAATTGACAAGTTTCAATTCTGAACAATTAAAAGAAGTTCAGAAAAATGCACTGGAAGAGTTGCGTTATAGTTCAGATTATACGCAGGCTTCTCCAGAGCAACAAAAAGCAATGGAACAGCAACTGACCAGTAACATGAACTCCATCACTAGTATTGATGAAGATGCTTATATAATGGTAGCAACGAATGGTTTGTTGGGTGAGAAATATTTGAAAGTCGTACCAGGCGGTGGTGTCAACTACCTGAAACGAGGTGACACGATTTCAAACACTCAAGGAACTATGGATTTAGAAGATTTAATTAGTAAATTTATTACGGGTGGCGGGGCTGGTAAAGTTGCTGCCGGTTCAGGCTCAACAGAAGCAAGTGCTCCTGCAAGCACTAATAAAGATAGTGCACAAGCATCATTTGTTGAGTAAAAGATTATTTGAAGGAGTGGTTCCTGGTGAATACGTTGTTTAAACAAACGCTGACAGCAAGTCTTTTGTCTACCATGATTGTGGGTACAGCATTTGCTGCACCTTCAGAAGCACCACCTGATTTTATCAAGCGTGTTGCTGATGGTTTGATTAGTCGTTTAAAAACTGATCATGCAAAATTACAAAGTAATCCAGCATTAGTGAAGACTATCGTGCGTCAGAATTTAGACCCGTATGTTGATTCACAAGCATTTACTCGTATTGTAATGGGTACTTATGCGACAAATCAGTATAGTACAGCGGCACAACGTGCTCAGTTTGAAACAAACTTCCGTAATACATTAATTGAAAATTACGGTACTGCATTTGCTAAATATACAAATCAAAGCTATACCATGCGTCCTTACAAGGCAACTGCGGGTAAAAACCCGGTAGTGACATTAGATTTTAGTCACAACGGTGACAAAATTCCTGTATCTTTCCAGTTAGCTGATAAAGGTACTCAATGGAAAATCCGTAATATCAATGTTTCTGGTATTGATCTAGGATTACAGTTCCGTAATCAGTTTGCTGCAACAGTGAAACGCAATGGCGGCGATTTGAATAAAGCAATTGCAACATTCCAGCCGGATGCAGATGCTGCTGTTAATCAGAACAAACAAAAATAGTAGGTGACGAGTGGTTCAGTATCTCAACCAACAATTGGTTGTTTCGGGAAAAATTGATTTTGAAAATGCGGAACAACAGTATCAAGCAGGTTTAGCTATCATTAAGAAGCAGCAAAGCTTTCCACTTGTGGTAGATTTAACAGAGCTTGAGCATGGTAGTACCTTGGCATTGGCTGTTTTAGTCCAATGGTTGCGAGAGACTCCACAAAAAACTGGTTTGCATTTTAAAAATGTACCCGAAAAAATGCTGAAAATTATTCAAGCCTGTCATTTGCAGGAAGATCTACATTTGATCTGATATTCAAGACATAAAAAAGCACCTCTATGTAGGTGCTTTTTTATATTGTGGATTCGTATTTTATTACAAAGCTTAGATCCATTTTTTCCAGCGGAAATAAATGATAGGACCAATAAAGAAGCCAGCAATAATTAATAAAACTGCTATGAAGCTACTTTTGCCATGGGCAAAGGGTAATACTTCCGTATTCATCCCATAGATGCTGGCAATAAGCATCGGAGGGGCTAACATACTTGGTAAGATAGAGAATCGACGGATCGTGTCATTCTGTTCGGTATTAATGAATCCAGAGGTCGTATCAAGCAAGAATCGTACTTTTTGGAATAAGAAGGCATCATGTTCTACGAGTGAGCGAACATCTTCACTCAGTTCTCGAATATCTGCATCGTAAATATGACTACCTAAAGCGCGAGGGCGTGACAAAAATGTCAGTACGCGTCGTAAATCAATTAAACAGAGCTGAGCTTTTCCTAGCATATCTTCTTGTTGAGCTAGGCGTGTAATCATGTCATCAAGATCTAGAATTTTTTCACGTTGGTGATTATTTAGAACCTCTGTGGAGTATTTTTCTAAATCTTTGTGGATATCTTCCAAGATATCCGCAAGCTCATCGAGCTTTGCTTCAAGAAGACCTAATAGAATCCATGTTGGATCTTTATAGTCCATGTCATAGTCATTTCGACGAGCGCGTGCACGGAAGGCACGAAAGGCAACTAATTTTTCTCCTCGCATCGTGAAGAGACGGTCTTTATGTAAAATAAATGCGACCGTTTGCACCATAGCTAAAATATGCGATGAATCTTCTGCATCACCATCCACTTGATAGTTTTTATTTTTCGTTAAAAAATAAGTACTGATATGCAAAATACCATCATCATCGCGGTAAAATCGTGCTGAGGATGAAATATCTTCAAGCGACTTTATTGTAGGTAAATTTTGGTCATAGGCATCTAGTACCCATTGTTGCTCTTCTTGCGAGGGTGCAATAAGATCAAGCCAGACTAATTCGGGATGTAGATCAAATCCACCATTGATGGTGGCATCTTCCAGACTTCCGCGTTCTGTGGCATAAAAGGCTTCAAGCATGTGTCTTTTTTCCTCACGCAGTCTGATGGAAATGGATGGGTGTATTTTAGACAAGGATTTGCCGAAAAACACTTGCTAATACGCTATTTTGCAAAAAAAAACTCTATCGATAGTTTAGTTTGTCAGCATGACAATTCAATAAAATGGTTTTTTACACTATGAATTCAATTTGTATTTTCTGTGGTTCATCTCTTGGTTCAAACCCAATTTTTCAACAAGTTGCCCAAGCTACAGGCGAGGCTATTGCAAAACAAGGTAAAACCTTAGTTTATGGCGGTGGTCGCTCAGGCTTAATGGGTGTTGTCGCTGATAGTGCCTTACAGGCAGGTGGACAAGTCATTGGAGTGATCCCTCGTGCTTTAGTCGATCGTGAGTTAGCTCATCCGGGCTTAACCAAATTATATGTGGTCGAAAATATGCATGAGCGTAAAACCAAAATGGCGGAACTTTCCGATGGTTTCATTGCTTTACCTGGCGGTGCGGGCACATTGGAAGAAATCTTTGAACAATGGACGTGGGCGCAATTAGGTATACATCAAAAGCCATGTGCTTTCTTAAATATAGCTGGCTTTTATGAAGATTTACTTAAAATGATTCAAGGGACGGTAGATAATGGATTTAGCCAAGCACGGTTCGTTGATAAATTGATCGCATCAGACAAAATTGAAGATATTCTTCAACAATTTGAGCAATATCAGGCTCCTGCTCCAAAATGGATAAATGCAGATGTTCAACCATAAACGAGGTTAAATAAGTGAAAACAATTACGGTCGCTGCTGCAGTGATCTTGAACGAGCAAAATCAGTTGTTGCTCGTAAGAAAGCGTAATACCCATGCTTTTATGCAAGTGGGCGGTAAGCTGGAACCCAATGAGGCACCAGAGGTCACCATGCAGCGAGAAATTTTAGAAGAGGTTGGGAGCTCTTGTGTAATTGAGCAATTTCTTGGTCGTTTCGAAACAGCAGCAGCGAATGAACCAGATCATATTCTGGTCAGTCATTTATATCTTGTTCAGCTCGATCAGGCTCCTAAAATTGCAGCCGAAATTGCAGAAATGAAATGGGTAGATTTAAATGATTCAGAAACGCACCTCGCACCATTAACCCGTGAAATCGTTATTCCTTGGTGTGAGGAGCATTTATCTACAGTTTAATCATTTTAACTGGTTAAAGTTGCCGCTAAGCAAGCGGCATAAATGGATGTACATCCGAGTTGCTTTAATACCTGACTCAGGGCGTAAATTGAGCTTCCGGTGGTAACGACATCATCAATAATAAGAACACGGCGATAACGTCGTTTTTCTTGAGTAAGTGCAATGAATTGCTGTTCAATGTTTTCAAAGCGTTCTAGTCGAGAAAGCCCTTTTTGCGAATGTTCAGCAAGGCGTTGCACCGGCTGCCAAACAGGTATTTTTAATTGTTTGCTCAAGATATTTGCAAGTAACAACGACTGATTAAAACCACGTTCGATTAAACGTTGATTTGAAATAGGCATAGGTACAATAGCCTGCACCTTAGGAAATTTGAGTTGTAGTAAAATTTCCCCTAACAAGATTTGATAATGTAATTTTTGTTCATATTTAAACTGCTGAATGATTCGATTAACTGGATATGCATAATCACACGCTACAAGAACTGATTGATTATTACGTTGAATGGTTTGTTTAAGCCAACCTAACTGTTCCCAACAGTCTTTACAGAGCGAATATTTTTCTCGCACACCAGTCTCACACAATAAGCAAGATGAGAGTGAGTGAATAAAATGCTGCGGATTTAAGAAACTAAACATACGCGTAGCGAGGTGCTTCCGGGAGCCACCGCTTTAACAGTGCATCTGCTTGTTCTGGATAATCTTTTAACACTTGTTGAGCTACATAATGAGCTTGGCTAAGTAAATGGTCATCCCGCTCTAAACGAGCCACTCTAAAACCCATATCTCCCGTTTGTTTGGTACCCAGTAACTCACCAGGTCCGCGTAACTCAAGATCTTTTTCTGCAATCACAAAGCCATCATTACTTTCTCTTAAAATGGAAAGTCTCTCTTGCCCATTTTGTGAAAGAGGCGTTTTGTATAAAAGTACACAAAAGCTGGCTTGAGCTCCTCGACCTACGCGACCACGTAATTGATGTAACTGAGAAAGGCCTAAGCGTTCAGCATTTTCAATCACCATAATAGAGGAGTTAGGAACATCGACCCCAACTTCAATGACCGTGGTTGCGATGAGAAGTTGCAATTCATTATTCTTAAACGCTTGCATGACTGCTTGCTTTTCATCAGCTTTCATTTTGCCATGTACTAAGCCAATATTAAGCTCAGGAAAGCGTTCTTTCATTTCTTGATAAGTGGCTTCTGCTGCTTGAGCATCTAAAGTTTCAGACTGTTCAACCAGAGTACAAACCCAATATGCCTGTTTCCCATCTCTGCAATTCGAAGCAATTCGTTGAAGTACTTCCTCTCGACGATCAAGAGGAATGGTAACGGTTTGAATTGGGGTACGACCTGGTGGTAATTCATCAATAATTGAAGTGTCTAAATCACCATAGGCACTCATTGCCAGTGTTCTTGGAATAGGGGTAGCTGTCATGACGAGTTGGTGTGGGGTGAACTGCTCAGCACCTTTATTACGTAGGGCTAAGCGCTGATCTACGCCAAAACGATGCTGTTCATCAATAATCACCAGACCTAATTTGGCGAAACCAACATTATCTTGAAATAAAGCATGTGTACCGACAATGAGTTCAGCATGACCTTCTTTAATTTGCTGCTCTGCTTGTGCGCGGGCTTTACCTTTTTGTTTCCCAGAGAGCCATGCGACAGTAACACCTAATGGTTCAAACCAACGCTTAAAATTCAAATAATGTTGTTCAGCAAGAATTTCGGTAGGGGCCATCAATGCCACTTGCCAGTCTGCTTCTAAAGCGTGGCATGCAGCCACGGCAGCCACCAAAGTCTTTCCAGCGCCTACATCGCCTTGTACTAATCGCAGCATGGGTTGGTGCTGTTTTAAATCATTCAAAATTTCTTTAGATACACGTTTTTGTGCATTGGTCATTTGAAAAGGCAAAGCTTCTAATAACTTTTTAGCTAATATTTTACTGCTCAAAAAAGCTGGAGATGCAATTTGACGAATATAAGCACGGCGATTAAGTAAACTAATTTGGTGTGCAACCAGTTCTTCAAAAATAAGTCGTTGCTGTGCAGGGTGTGAACCTTGTGCCAATTGAACCATATTGGCATCTACTGGAGGCTCATGAATGTAATACAAAGCCTCTTTAAGCGCATAGCCATTCGTATATTGCTTTGGTAATAGCTCTGGTAGGGCATCACTATGATGCTTCAAAGCCTGTTTAACATATTCGCGTAATTTGGGTTGAGTCAGCCCATCTGTGCTGGGGTAGATTGCTGTAAGCTGAGTTTTTGGTAAAGGCGTATGTTCATTAATGAGCTGAATTTCAGGATGATACATCTCAAGGCCACGCGCACCTACACGAACTTCACCAAAAATACGTAAGCGATGGCCGGGTTTTATTTTGTCAGTGAGGTTTTTATAAATATGATAAAAGCGTAAGGTGACTTTACCGAATTCATCTTGAACCAAGGCTGCCATAGATTTTCTTTTTCCCGGAGGGAAATCAATGGATCTGACTTCACCTTCGAGTAAATAGCTACGCCCAACCACGAGTTGATTCATTGCAATAATTGTACTGCGGTCTTCATAATCACGTGGCAGATGAAACAGTAAATCATCTGTGGTAAAAATATTTAGTTTTTCGAGCAGGGCTGCTGAAGCCGATCCAACGCCTTGTAACTGATGGACTGAAGTCATGTCCCCTCAACGAGTTTTCTATGCATATATTATTTATCGGTTATGGTAAAACATCTCAGCGTGTTGCTAAACAACTATTTGAGAAAGAACATCAAATTACCACAATCAGCCGTAGTGTAAAAACGGATAGTTACGCAACACATCTTGTTCAAGATATCTTTAAACTCGATTTAAGTAAAATTGAACCTGTAGATGTCGTATATATTTTACTTTCTCCAAACGATAGTACGATTGAGGGTTATCAGCATACTTATGTAGATAGTATTGAACCGATTAGAAAAGCATTAAACATACATCCAGTAAAAAAAATAATCGTAGTCTCTTCTACGCGGGTATATGGTGAAAATGCAGGAGAGATCATTGATGATTTTAGTGACATTCAGCCAAGTGATGCACAAGGGCGTATATTGCGTAATATGGAGTTACTTTGGCAGAAACACTATCCAACTCAATGTGTAATTATTCGCCCAACTGGCATTTATGGAACGTCGGTAGCTCGTTTGAAGAAAATGGCTGAAAATAGTCAAAGTTATCCAAATATTCATTATAGTAATCGAATACACATTGAGGATTTAGCAAACTTTCTAGGCTTTATGGTTGACCATGAAACTGATCAAGTGAGCTATATTGTGACTAATAATCAACCATTACCCTTGCATGAAATTATTTTGTGGTTTCAAAAACAATTGGGATTACCAGAGTTAACTTTAGAATCGAATCAAACTTCAGGTAAAAGAATTTATGCTAAACATTTGCTTCAAACAGGTTTTCAATTAGAGCATCCAATTTGCTTTAATGACTATTTATTATGTTTAAATGTTCATGGTACAAAACAAAATTTTGATTAAACTTTAAATAAGAATAGAAATACCTGATGAGGCAGCCAAATTGCCGATAAAGATAAAAAGGTTGAAAGTGAAAAGAATTTGCTTAGCTCTTATTTTGAGCATCACAGCCGTTACGAGTTGGGCTGAGGATCAGGTGTGGTGTGCATATGATCCTATCGGGTCTCAAGGAGATATCACACGCCGTTTAAATGACATTCGGCTATATGCTCAGAAATATCAAGTTAAATTTAAAGTGGTGACCTATCAAAAAGAAGAACAGGCAATACAAGCTTTTGATGAGGGTAAATGTTCAGGTTTAGCTGCATCCAATTTTAACACTTATCGTTATAACCAGTTTATGGGGAATACTGCAGGTATCGGGCTCATTCCCAATAATCGTACCGCTAAAAGCTTATTGCAGCTTTTAAATCATCCAACAATCGAGAAAAGGTTAATTTCTAAGGACTATGAAGCGGTAGGGATGATTCCAATTGGTACTGCCTATATGGTCTTAAAAAATAAGAAAATCTCTAGAGTTGCTCAATTAAGAAATCAGCGTATTGGGGTGTTACCCAATAATCCACCACAACAGGCATTGGTGCGAAGTGTAGGAGCGCAGCCAGTGTATGTCGATTTATCTAATGCGATTGTGCAGTTTAAGCAAGACAAAATCGATATTGTTCCGGCTCCCATATATGGATTATTGCCATATAACCTACAAAAAGAATTTGGACCAGATGTCCAAGTAATCAATTTTCCTTTGGCGTATTTCGGCGTTAATTTAATTATTAAACCACAAGCTTATCCTGCTAATTTTGGTCGAAAAATACGAGGATGGTTTGTTCAAAACAGCCAATTACTGACTAATCGTGCGACCCAATGGGAAAATCATTTACCTGCCTATTATTGGGTTGACGTTTCTTTTTATGAAAAGCAGAGCTATGACGTTATGGTTGCAAAAATACGTAATCAGTACGTTCTTTCAGGTTATTACGATGCTTATTTTGTTCAACTTATGAAGCGACTGCGTTGTATGGATGATCCACGTTATTTTGAATGCCCAATTCGCTAATAAAATAAAAGGCAACCGAAGTTGCCTTTTATTTTGAGTAAAAATCTTAAGATTTTTTACGCTTTAAACGTCGTTTTGCTTGTTGAGATGCCATAGCTTCAAGTGCATCTTTTAACTCTTCGTCGCTAAAGGTTGTGATGTGTTGCAACATTTGTAAAGTTACTTCATCAAGCACCAACTGTGCGCCAGCAGCCATTTGACGGAAATTATCATCAAACTCGATTTGGCCTTGTTCGTTGGTGCGAATGTAATTCTGCTGCGTAAGTACTTTTAAGAAGCTTTGGAATAAAGCTTTGTCGAAGAACTCTGGCGAATTAAATTCATATAGAACTGATAAACGTTGTCCGAGTAAATGACTTAATTCTTCAACCTGTTTAGCAGAAATATTACCTGAACCACGTTGAGTAATGAGCGCAAGCGTCATGTAGTAACGCTCAAGGCTTTGCTTAACAGGGGTAGCTAAAACAACAAGCTGATTATGCTCTTCAGTATTTGGTGCAGAGCTAATTAAGTTATCTTCATCGTCTTGTTGAATAAGGTTGGATTGAACCAATGCATTTGCATATTGCTCAATTTGCTCCTTAAGTTCGCTACTCTTCCATTTAAGGAATAACTCTGCCTTCAAGAATGGATATAGCGTATAGATCACATTAGTTAAATCTGAACGGCTGATTTTTCCATTGTGTTCAACAAGTGATGCAACCAATGAAGGTAAAACAAAGGCGTGCAAAATGTTATTACGGAAATAGGTCAGAAGAACAGCTTGGTTATCTTCAATCGCAATAATATCGCCGAGTGCATGCTGAACTCGTTTAATGAGTTTAAGCTTTAAACCATAAGCAATAATTTCTTTACCCGAAAGAGGCGTTACTTCCATACGTTGGTCATATGGGAAGTTCGATGCCAGATTACGGTAAGCTTCAAGCTGCTTAATACAGATTTCTTCATCAAGCGTATGCTTTGGAGTTGCAAGCAAAATAATAGAAAGTAAAGAGACAGGGTTAATCACCACAGCTCGGTTAATATTTTCTAAAATTGCATGCGCAGAGCTATTTACTGCATCTGAAACTGCTTGAGGAATTGGGTCGTCATTTTTCTCGATAAAAACATTTTCTGCATTATGTTGTTTAAGCAGATCATCAAGGAAAACAGGTTCACCAAAGTTCACATGGACTTTACCGAAAATACGTTCAATTTTTCGTAAGGTTTTCACAATACCAAAAATTGATTCGGCTTCTTTCGGTTTACCTTGCATTTCGCCGACGTAGGTCGAGCCTTCCATAAGGCGTTCATAACCAATGTAGGTTGGTACAAATACAATTGGCTTTGTACGGCCACGTAAATGACTATGAACCGTCATGGCAAGCATGCCAGTCTTAGGCGGTAATAGGCGTCCTGTACGCGAACGTCCACCTTCAATAAAGTACTCAAGTGGTGTATTGCGAGAAAGAATACTATATAAATATTCTTTAAATACCGTTGTATAAAGGCCATTACCACGGAAAGAACGGCGAATAAAGAAGGCACCACCACCGCGTAAAAGCTGACCAACGAAAGGCAAGTTCAGATTATCACCTGCAGCAATATATGGAACCATAAGGCCACGTCTATAAATCACATAAGATAATAATAAATAGTCGATGTGACTGCGGTGACAAGGTGTGTAAACCACTTCATAATCTTTTGCCAGTTCACGAACAGTGCTGAAGTTATGCACATCTACGCCGTCATAAAGCTGGGTCCATAAGCGCGTTAAAGCAAGATCGGCAAAGCGGACTGCTGAGTGCGAATAATCCGATACGATTTCATTTACATAACCGATCGCACGACGTTCAGCTTCGAGCATACTGACTTTTCCGCGAATACTTTCACGGCGGATTGCTTCTTGCACATCACGAGATTTCACAACCGACTGCATGACATTTCGGCGATCAGATAAATCGGGGCCTAAGACCACTTCACGCTGACGATCTAGGTAATCATTTAACGTACTTACAATATAAGTGGCTGGCGAAAGATTTGGATAATGCTGTTGAGCATATTCAACTAGTTCGCGTAACGATTGCGGCTCATGAAACTCTAAATAAGATTGACGACCATGTAAGCCAATGTTGACCAATTGCTTAACGGTGCTTGGCGTAGCCCATGTATCTGAAAATAAGAGCTTAAACCAAGAGTCTTCTTTATCTGGTGAGCGGCCCCATAAAACGGTAACTGGAACAAGTTCTATATCAAGTTCAGGATTTTCTTTTAAGACTTCAATAAGTTTTATTAAACGTGGTGGGAAAGCATGAGGAGGCGGGTTTAGTAGATTATTTTCATCATTATGTTGTAAAAATAAAACTGATGCTTTTTCCTGATGAGATCCAACAACTAATGGGTCCAGCGCGGGTTTTAAGTTTAAACGACGCGTTTCTCCATCAACCACCAAAGCATTGCTTCGAGAGTGGTTTTGTAAGACATAGCACACCACTTTCTGGCGCTCAATCTTTGCTTCTGTTTCTGTCGTATCTGATACTGGTTCAGTAGGAACTTCCCCAAGAACATGTGGTGTTACCACGAGGTCAAGTAGCTTACTCGAAAGCCGACGATACATTTGACCAAACCCACTCTTGGACATAAGAACTCCTACTTCTTATTAAAGATAAATCCCGGCACCAAATGCAGAGGGTGATTATTTTGAGGCATTTATTAAAAAAAACAATATGCTACTTTCTTATAAATTATAATGCTTTTGGCATATTTTATCGTTAAAAATCGTATTTTTAGCTGTTATATGGGCAATGTCGGGCTAAAGTTGACTGATTGTTCCATGTTCAAATAGTTTTTTATGGCACAATAGATTCTACACAGCTGTCCTTTAATACGATTTTTTACCTGAAATATGAAGGTATCTCTCATGAATGCGTTAACCCAAGAACTAGTCGAGCTTCTCACTTTAGAAAAGCTAGAAGAAAATATTTATCGTGGCATGAGCCGCAATCTTGTTGGTAAACGTGTCTTTGGTGGGCAGGTTTTGGGTCAGGCTTTACGTGCAGCATCTTATACAACTGATCGCCCAGCGCATTCTTTACATGCATACTTTTTGTATGGGGGTGATATCAATGCTCCAATTATTTATGAAGTTGATCGCTTACGTGATGGGAAGAGCTTTGTAAGCCGTCAAGTTCGAGCAATTCAGCATGGGCGGGTTATATTCTCTGCGATGGTTTCTTTTGCTAATCCAGAAGAAGGATTGAACTATCAAGATCAAGAACCAGAGTATCCTGCACCAGAGACTCTCAAGTCGGAAAATGAGTTAAAAGAAGGCATTTTAAATTTTGTACCTGAAAATGTTCGTGCTAGTTTCATGCGTGAGCGCCATGTTGAAATTCGCCCAATTGATCCGGTAAACCCGTTTCAGCCACAACCAGAAGCTCCTCATAATGCGCACTACATTCGTACCCATGATCGTATTCCAAAACAATTAGATGATATTGCCTTGCATCAAGCGATTGTTGCATTTTATTCAGACTTTACTTTAATGACGACAGCTTTAAGACCGCATGGCTTAAGTTATATTTCCCCAAGTTTACAATGTGCAAGTATTGATCATGCAATTTATTTCCATCGTCCACTGCGTGCAGATGAATGGATGCTTTACGACATGGAAGCAACTGTAAGTGCTGCTTCTCGTGGCTTAAACTTTGGCCGTATGTGGCAAAATGGCCAGCTTGTATGTAGTACGGTACAAGAGGGTTTAATTCGTCTGCGGGAAATTGAAACCCAATAGACTTCTTGGAAAAGCCATCTCATTAGATGGCTTTTTTATTTTTAAGAAATCGATGTGACAAAAAATTGCTCGTATGAAAAGCGACCTCATGTCATATTGTAAACAGATATGCTAACTGAAAAAAAATAATGCTGATATGAACTTAAATACACAAATTCTCATTGCCGCCATTTTAGGTTTAGCCTTTGGTTTCCTACTCACAATGTATCCGGACACAGCTTTTGTAAAACATAGTTTATATGGGCTTGGAATATTAAGTAGTATTTTTATCGGGCTCCTTAAAATGCTTTTGGTGCCTTTAATTTTTAGTTCGATTGTTGTGGGTGTATCAAATCTGCAAGCAGGCGGACAGTTAGGACCAGTCTGGAAAATAACATTTTTATGCTGTTTAACTACAACGACTTTAGCCTTAATTTTAGGCATTAGTTGTGCTCATTTATTTGAAGTTGGACGTGGTATAGATATTTCTATTTTTCAGACTTCCATGCAAAATTATCAAGCACCAGATAGTTTAAATCCTGCCAGTTTTTTCACGAATTTTATTCAAAATACGTTAATCAACCCATTTAAAGCATTTAGTGATGGTAACGTTTTGGCTGTTGTCGTCTTTGCTTTATTCGTTGGTGTCGCTTTGGTGCAGGGTGGGGAGCGTTTCAAAAGTATTCGCTTATTGAGCCACCAGTTCTTTGAAATGATGATGCTACTGGTTGGCTGGGTCATGAAATTGGCGCCTTTGGGTATTTTTGCTTTATTAGCAAAGTTAATGGCAACGGAAGATATTTCAGTATTAAGTCGTTTGGCTGAGTTTGCGGTCGTTGTAACGGGCACAACCATTTTCCATGGTGCTGTTGTTCTACCACTATTGCTTTGGATTTTTGGGCGTATGAGTCCGTGGACCTTTTTTAAAGGCACCCGTACAGCCCTGATTACAGCATTTGCAACGAGTTCTAGTTCTGCCACTATGCCGCTTAGTATGAAGTGTGCGCAAGAAAACTTAGGTGTGCGTCCTCAAACAGCGGGATTTGTGATTCCTTTAGGAACACAGTTAAACATGGATGGTACCGCTTTATATGAGGCAGCAGCTGCATTGTTTGTAGCAAATTTAGTGGGGTTGGATTTAAATCTCACACAGCAAATTATCGTGTGTTTAACTGCCATGATTGCATCATTGGGTGCACCCGGAATTCCAAGTGCCGGCATGGTCACCATGATTATGGTTCTACAATCGGTTGGTTTGCCGGCCGAGGCTATTGCAATTTTACTCCCTATAGACCGTTTGCTCGACACAGTAAGAACGGTGGTGAATGTACAGGGTGATATGATGATTAGTGTGGTTGTAGACCGATACACTAAAGATAAGGATATAAGCGTCTAATATTTATAAATCAAAAAAAGCAGGATTTGAAATCCTGCTTTTTTATTTTAAGCTGCTTGAAGCTCTGCTCTTTTTGCTGCTGGAGATTGAGATAAATAACCTACAGCATCTTCAGTACTGCCTTCTTTGACTGGATCATACCAAGGCATGAGATAATCAATCTGCTGAGCAATTAGCCAAAGTGGATTTGGTAATACCTGATTATCCTTACGACTAATTTTGAACCACTCTACAGCAACCCAAACTGGAAAAAATCTAGATTTAGCAGCATCAGCAAAACGAGGGTCTTGCTTCATAATATGTGCTGCGCCGTCTACCCATAATCCAAGTACAAGCGTAATAACAGCAATACTTAAATAGTAACGAGGAATATAACCCCCACCGAGATGACGATATAAATCAAAGGCCACGGTACGATGTTCAATTTCTTCCGAACCATGCCATTTAACTAAATCTACCATTTCTGGGTCTGCACCTAATTCTTCCCAACGTTCGTTGTAAAGCGCATATTTACCTAAAACACAAGTCATGTGTTCGACTGTAGCAATAATGCCTAAACGGAATAGATCCCATTGTTCCTGTAAAAATTGTGGAACTTCTTTATCAAATGGTTTATCTGCTAAGGCTTTATTAAATAAATAATTCATGATGTCCAGATTTCTTTGGATATCAATATTACGCACACTTAAATACTCTTTATTGGCAGAAGTATGTGCGTTGGCGTGCATAGCTTCCTGACGGATAAAAGCTTGGACATCTTGTCTAAGCTTTTCATCGGTAATATTTGGTAAAACCTTGTTGTATAAACGGCAAAACCAAAACTCTCCCGCTGGCAAAATATTATTAATTTCATTAATAAAATAGCTTGCGAAAGGTTGATTCGGAATCCAGTCTACAGGGGTATTTTTCCAGTCAAATTTTACTTTACGTGGAAGAATTTTATAGTCAATAGAAGAACCTAAAGCCTTGTTCTTCAAAAAAGATAACAATTTCATCATTTAGTCCTGATTTTTAACTCGATGAAGTTATTACGAGTATAAAAAAAGCCCCTACATTTGTGTTTAGCAATAGGGGCCAATTGAGTACAAATTTTATGAAGAAAATGTATCTGTTGTGACAATTTAGCTTTCAGCATCCTCATCAGTCGCTTCAGGGATTGAATCAACATCAAATTCGGGCTGTTGATCAAGCGTAAAATGCAGGCGTCCACCCATAACACTTGCAAGCTCTTCCAAACCTAATTTATTAAGTGAAGAGAAAAGCTGGATAGAAAAATCAAGCTTCATTTTTTTCAACTGCTGCTTCACTTCAAGTAGCACTTTATTGGCAGGGCCGCGATTAAGCTTATCTGCTTTTGTTAAAAGAATATGTACGAACAGATGTCGTGAATAAGCCCATTCCAACATCATCATGTCAAAATGCTGTAGAGGATGGCGAATATCCATAAGTAATACTAAGCCTTGTAAGCTTTTACGGTGAATTAGATAGTTTTCTAATTCCTTTTGCCATACCTTTTTCATATCTTCAGGTACGGCTGCATAACCGTAACCTGGAAGGTCGACCAAGCGTTGGTCAGGATTGCCTAGACTAAAAAAGTTAATCATCTGGGTCCGGCCAGGCTTTTTAGAGGCACGGGCGAGCTGTTTCTGATTGGTTAATGCATTAATAGCACTAGACTTACCAGCATTTGAGCGCCCTGCAAAAGCAATTTCGTAGCCACTATCTTCAACACAAAGTGCCAATTTAGGTGCACTCATTAGGAATTCAGCTTGACGTAACCAGTTTAAGGATTGCACAGCATATGCTGTGATCGTTGGATCTGGTGCTTTTTCATAGCTGATCTTCTGTTTGGGTGCGAGTCTGGCTTTGGTGTCTTTCGATTTTTCACTACGACGCATAAAAAATAACTTTTTAAATGAGAGGGCTCGTGCCTAGTATAAAGGAGCTTGGTTATTCTTGCTAATCTTCAATAGATCTAACCTATAAAGGGTATTTATTAAATTTGCAAAAAAGCGATAGGAGAGTCAGAAGGAGTTGACTTTGACTGTTGCAAAACCTCTCCGAGAGTATATTGGTCTAGGCTTTGATAAAAGCTTTCTAGAGCTTGATCTAAAATCCCTTTTAAACCACAGTGACTACGTAATACACAAGGCGGTGTGTTGCATTCAACGATTTGATTGTCACCCTGTAATATTCGAACAATTGAACCTAAATTTGAATTAAGAGCATCTGGATTTAAGCGAATTCCACCACCTTTACCGCGAATAGTAATAATCCATTCTTGTTTGCCCATAAAATGAACAACTTTAACCAGATGGTTTTGTGAAACATGCAAATCTTTCGCGATTTCTGCAATCGTGTAGGGTGCATCACTTGGGCGTGCAACATACATTAATAATCGTAATGCATAATCGGTAAATTTATTAAGCTGCATGATCACCAAAAATGGGAAGAATAAAAAGGATGATCATCTTAGCCTGAAAGTCTAAATAAGAAAACTTTCAGGCAAGAGGTTTTTGCATTACGGCGTTAAAGGAGCTGAAACCTGTACTTGATCACCAACTCTATAATGCTCAAGTAAAATATTAGCAACTGAAAACTCTGTATGGTTCTCTTCAGGTTGTACTTCAAAGTGATATGAGTTGTTTTCTTGAGCTTCTGTAAATTTAAAGGCTTTGGGTTGTTCGAGCTGCTGATTAGGAACTTGTACTTTAACTGAAATAAAAGCATTTGCTGGGCTAGTCAGTACGTCTTCATGGTCGGTTGCTTTTAAGGTAAAGCGTTTACCAGATTCAAGAGGGTCAATTTGCGTAATTTCAAATGGACGCCAGCCAGCCCATCCACCTTTTAAGCTTTCAAGTTGTTCATATTTTTGTTTTTCAACACCAATCAAGATATCTGCCAATTGTAAATAAGCTTGCTTCCACGCTTCGATAAGCTCGGACTCAAATGGAACATTTAAAACTTCACTAATTGAATGAAGTAAGTTATCACCAACGATTGCATATTGATCTGGTTGAATATCTAAGCTCACATGTTTAGTGGTAATACGTTCAACAGCTTTAGCTAGAACAGAAGGGTTCTCAATATTTTCTGCATAGGCAAGAACGGCAGCTGCAAGAGCACGTGGCTGACGTAGGCTGGTTTGGTCATCTAAGTTAAAGACATTTTTTAATTCTGGATTGTTGTTAAGCATACGCTTATAAAAGTATGTAGTCAGCGTAACGCCGTGTTCACGCAAAACGGGTACAGTAGATTTAACAAGTTCAATTTGTTGTGGAGTCATGGCTAGACCTTATTTATCTGGCTATATAAGATGTATTTAAAATACATCTTTAAAAAATTAATGGCAATAGATTTTGAATAAAAAACCATAAGAGAATTAGGGGATATAAAATCCCCTAATTAAAAAGTGATATATATCTAAGAAAGTTATTTGCCAAATAGTGAACCAAGTAGACCTCTCACTAATTTTTGACCTGTACTTCCTCCTAAACTTCGTGCAGCACTTTTTGCAAAAGTACCAACTATATCTTGCGTAAGTTTGGCTCGTTCACGTGCTGCTCGTTCTTCTTCTTTTAGTTGTTCGCGTGCTAATCGTTCTTGTTCCTTTGCTTGCTGTTTGGCAATTTCAGTATCTTGCTGCTGTTGCTCACGTTCAGCAACTTTATTTTGTAGCATTTCATAGGCACTATCACGATCTATAGTTTGTTCGTAAATGTTGGCAATAATACTTTGTGAGATTAGCGCTTGACGCTCTTCTGGGGTAATGGGTGTAAAGGCGGAGTAAGGAGGCATTACCCAGCCACGTTCTACAATTTGTGGCGTGCCTTGCTCATCAAGGCAACTAATGAGTGCTTCACCTACACCCAGTTCGGTAATGGCTTCATTAACTTTAAAAGTTGGGTTTGCTCGGAAGGTATCTGCTGCAGTTTTTACTGCTTTTTGATCTTTAGGAGTAAATGCACGTAAAGCATGTTGAACACGATTGCCAAGTTGACCGAGAACGCTTTCTGGTACATCGAGTGGGTTTTGAGTAATAAAATAGATGCCTACACCTTTTGACCGAATTAAGCGTACAACTTGTTCAATTTTTTCTTGTAGGGCTTGACTAGCATTGTCGAATAATAAATGAGCTTCATCAAAGAAGAATACCAATTTAGGTTTATCCATATCACCGACTTCTGGAAGCTGTTCAAATAGTTCTGAAAGCATCCACAAAAGGAAAGTGGCATAGAGCTTAGGTGTATTCATGAGCTTATCAGCCGCAAGAATATTAATGTAGCCATGTCCATTTATGTCGGTTTGAATGAAATCTAGAATATTTAACGCGGGTTCACCAAAAAACTGTTCTCCACCCTGATCTGCGAGCGCAAGTAAATTGCGCTGAATAGCGCCGAGGCTTGCTGGTGATAAGTTTCCATATTCGGCTTTAAATTCTGCTGCATGTTCACTGACAAATGTGATCATGGCTTTTAAGTCTTTAAAGTCGACTAGCAGCAGGCCTTGATCATCAGCAATACGGAACACAGCTGCTAAAACGCCTTCTTGTGTATCATTTAAGTTGAGCATGCGAGCTAATAAAATTGGCCCAATCTCAGAAATGGTAGTACGAATAGGGTGGCCTTGTTGGCCAAATAAGTCCCAAAAAACGACAGGATTTGCTGCAAAAGGGACACTATCAATCTGCAAAAGTTTTAGTCGTTCATTAAATTTATCTGAAGCTTCTCCAGCTTTTGCGAGGCTCGAAACATCACCTTTAGCATCGGCAAGAAATACGGGTACGCCAATTCGAGAAAAACTTTCTGCTAGAACTTTTAATGTAACTGTTTTACCTGTACCTGTAGCACCTGCGATAAGTCCATGACGGTTGGCAAACTGGGAAAGCAAAACAATTTCTTTGGATGTGTCATTAATATTTTTAGCAATAACAATCGGTGTACCCATATATTTTTATCCTTTGGTTTGAGTCACTATAATGTTGCCGTTTTACAGATGTTTTAGTGCATTTTCGATATCTTGTATTAAATCTTGAGGATCTTCTAGTCCTATGCAGAAGCGGACTAATAATCCTTGTTGTAAATGTGTATTCTCAAGTTTCCTCATCATTTTTAAATCATAAAGCATGATCAGGCTAACAGGTCCTCCCCAACTAAAACCAAGTTTAAATAACGCTAACACATCGCAGAAACGGCGTACTGCTGTAATGTCATATTCAGGTTTGAAAATAACACTTACTAAGCCCGCACTTTGACCACTTGTACATATTTCTTGCCAATATTGGTGGCCAGGTGAAGCTTCATCGCTTGGATGGAGAACCTGTGCAAATTGAGGTTGAGCCTTTAACCATGTAAGTATGATTCTGGCATTTTTTGACTGTTGTTCATATCTCAATGACATATGAGCAAGGCTACGCTGGACTTGAGCTGCATCGTCTCCCGAAACTGCAATACCTAAAATGGCATGCGTACGAAACAGGCGGTGATGAAGTTTCTCATCACGAGTTACAATGCTACCCATTAAGATGTCACCACCGCCACTCGGATATTTGGTGAGTGCATGCACGGTTAAATCGACTGATAGATGTTCATCGGAAAAATTAAAAGCATTAAACGCAAGCCCGGCTCCCCAAGTGTTATCTAGGGCTGTTAATACACCGTGTTTTTTAGCTTTTTTGACTAGATTCTTAAGATCAGGAAATTCTAGAGTAACCGAGCCTGTTGCTTCTAACCATAATAGCTTAGCTTTATCCGAAGGCTGAAAACTTGAAGCATCAATTGGGTTATATATTTTGACTACAATCCCATACTGATTTTCTAAGTAATTTAAGTGTTCTAAATTTGGTCCATAAATATTATCTGGTACCCATACTTCATCATTAGTGCCTAAAAATGCTGAATTAACAACATTAATTGCTGATAAGCCACTCGGTGCAAGTAAACAATGCAATCCACCTTCAATTTGTGCAATATTGTCGCCTAATGTGAAGGTGGTAGGGGTGCCATGTGTGCCGTAACTATAGTCGTAATCATCCGTCCAATGGCGATCAAAAAGGTGCGAAGTTGATTTAAAAATAATAGTTGATGCACGAAATAAGGGGGGTTGCACTGTCTCGATAAATTGCGGAGCCTTTCTTTGTGCATGAATGAGGCGAGTCTGGAAGTCGTTATGCTTTTTCATAGTGCGTTGCATTTTAGATAATAAAGTTAGATTAAGAGAAATTTAAATTCTTCGCTAGATTTACGAAGTTTTATAAGACGTTTCGTTACAGTTGACCCATAAAATAAAAACTTGGCTTTATTTTTGCAAAGACCTCTACAACATTCTAACAACAATAGGTTTAAGCGCATGAAGTCGCATTTACGTGTTCACTATTTTCAACATATTGCTGGTGAGGGTTTTGGAAGTTGCTATTCATTTTTAAAAGCTCATCACGCGACTATTAGTTCTACTGAATTTTTTGCACTTCCAGTTGATCGGTCTCTTGAAATAGAAGCTTTACCTCAAATTGAAGAGGTTGATTTGTTATTGGTCATGGGTGGAACCATGAGTGTAAATGATGAGGCAAATTTCCCATGGCTTAAGATAGAGAAAAGATGGTTGCGCCGTTATTTGGCAGCAGGAAAGCCAGCTATTGGTCTTTGTCTAGGGGGACAGTTAATTGCTAATGCATTGGGGGCAGCCGTGAGTCGTAATCGCTATCAGGAACTTGGATGGTCAACAGTTCATAGAGTTGCAAATTTACCTCAAGAAAGCTTTCCATTACCTGAGAATATAAAAGTTATGCAGTGGCATAGTGAGACATTTGAAATACCTAAAGGTGCTATACGTTTAGCTGAAAGTCTGGCTTGTCGCAATCAGATGTATCAGATTGGGAGAAATGTGCTGGGTTTTCAGTTTCATCCAGAGATTACACCAGCTGCTTTAGCGCTTTTACTTGAAGACGAAGAAGAGTTATCTATTTTTGATGGTGAATATGTTCAATCTACGAATGAACTACAGTATTCAGACGCACAAAAATTTGAGCAAGGTAATCAACTCCTAAATAAAGCGATTGAATTTGTAATAAGTGCTTAATTGAACTCTCAATACCCGATCAAAGCAGGTTTTGTGGAGAAAATAGAAAAAGAGAATTGCATAAGACTTAAACAATCGTTATAATGAGCGACCCTCAAGAGGAGGGGCATTTGCTGCGAAGAAAGTGGTAAATGTGCATTACAGTCGTGGCATCGATCATGACCTTAGTGATTTTCACTGCCTTTGACACTTACCGATAGGTGAGATGCGTCAAGGGTGATTCTTTATATGTTTGGCTTGGAGTTTACTGGTATGTCTAACCAGAGAATTCGTATCCGTTTGAAGTCTTTTGATCATCGTCTGATTGATCAATCTGCTCAAGAGATCGTAGAAACCGCTAAGCGTACGGGCGCACAAGTTTGTGGTCCAATCCCGATGCCTACTCGCATCGAACGCTTCAACGTTCTTACTTCACCGCACGTTAACAAAGATGCGCGTGACCAGTACGAAATCCGCACCTACAAACGTTTGATCGACATCGTTCAACCTACAGATAAAACTGTTGATGCATTGATGAAATTAGATCTTGCGGCTGGTGTTGATGTTCAGATCGCTTTGGGTTAAGGCTTTCGGTTGATTAACTTTTAAGTTAATTAGGCCGCTTTTTTAGAGGTTTATGCACATGGCTATTGGTTTAGTCGGTCGCAAATGTGGTATGACTCGCATCTTTACAGATGCAGGTGTTTCTGTACCTGTTACAGTCATCGAAGTCGATCCAAACCGCATTACGCAAATCAAAACACTTGAAACTGATGGTTATCAAGCTGTTCAAGTAACTACTGGTGAACGTCGCGAATCTCGCGTAACTAACGCTCAGAAAGGTCACTTTGCGAAAGCTGGTGTTGCTGCTGGTCGTTTAGTTAAAGAGTTTCGTGTTACTGAAGCTGAGCTTGAAGGTCGTGAAGTTGGCGGTACTATTGGTGTTGATTTGTTCACAGTTGGTCAAGTTGTTGACGTAACTGGTCAATCAAAAGGTAAAGGTTTCCAAGGTGGTGTTAAGCGTTGGAACTTCCGTACCCAAGACGCTACTCACGGTAACTCAGTTTCTCACCGTGTATTAGGTTCTACAGGTCAAAACCAAACTCCTGGTCGCGTGTTCAAAGGCAAAAAAATGGCCGGTCACTTAGGTGATGAACGCGTAACAGTACAAGGTCTTGAAATCGTATCTATTGACGCTGAACGTTCTGTTTTAGTTGTTAAAGGTGCAATTCCTGGTTCAACTGGCGGTGACGTGATTGTACGTCCTACCATCAAGGCCTGAGGGGAAATACCGTGAATTTGAAAACTGTTTCCGGCTCTGCTGTTGAATTGTCTGAAGTTGCTTTCGGACGTGAATTTAACGAAGCTCTTGTACACCAAGTTGTTACTGCTTACTTAGCAGGTGGTCGTCAAGGTACTCGTGCTCAGAAGTCACGTGCAGACGTTTCTGGCGGTGGTAAAAAACCATTCCGTCAAAAAGGTACTGGTCGTGCTCGTGCGGGTTCTACTCGTAGCCCTATCTGGGTTGGTGGTGGTAAAACTTTTGCTGCTCGCCCACAAGATTGGTCTCAAAAAGTAAACCGCAAAATGTACCGCGGTGCAATGCAATGTATCTTAGCTGAACTTGTTCGCCAAGATCGTCTTGTATTAGTTGAAGAGTTTGCTATTGCAGCTCCAAAAACTAAAGAATTGCTTGCTAAGCTTGGCGATTTAAATGCCGCTCGTGCATTGATCGTTACTGAAGCTGTAGATGAGAACTTATATCTTGCAGCACGCAACCTTCCGCATGTAGATGTGGTGGATGCAACTGCAATCGATCCTGTAAGCTTGATCGCGTTTGATAAAGTTGTTATGTCTGTAGCTGCTGCTAAGAAAATTGAGGTAGAACTCGGATGAACAACGAACGTATCTATCAAGTCCTTAAAGGACCAGTCTTCTCAGAAAAGGCACAAGTTTTAGGTGATACTGTTGGCGTTCAAGTATTTAAAGTAGATATTAATGCTACTAAACTTGAAGTTAAAAAAGCAGTTGAAAAACTTTTTGGTGTAGAAGTTGTTAAAGTTAACACTACTATTACTAAAGGTAAAACTAAGCGCTTTGGTAAAACATTAGGACGTCGTTCTGATGTTAAAAAAGCATACGTCACCCTGAAAGCCGGCCAAGATGTTGAAATGGCTGACTTGGGCGATACCGCTGAAAGCGCAGCGGAATAAGGACGAAAATTATGCCGATTCAAAAATGTAAGCCAACGTCTCCAGGACGTCGCTTTGTAGAGAAAGTGGTTCATGATCACCTTCACAAAGGCGCGCCTTACTCACCGTTGGTTGAAGCAAAAAAACGTACTGGTGGTCGTAATAATAACGGTCACATTACAACTCGTCACGTTGGTGGTGGTCATAAGCAACACTATCGTATCGTTGACTTCAAACGTAATAAAGACAGCATCCCAGCTGTTGTAGAGCGCATTGAATACGATCCTAACCGTACAGCACATATTGCTTTGTTGAAATATGCTGATGGTGAGCGTCGCTATATCATTGCACCTAAAGGCTTACGTGCTGGCGATAAAGTACAATCTGGTAACGATGCTCCAATTCGTCCAGGTAACTGCTTGCCACTTCGTAACATGCCGATCGGTTCTACACTTCATAACGTTGAACTTAAAATTGGTAAGGGTGCGCAATTAGCGCGTTCTGCTGGTGCTTCTGTTCAGTTGTTGGGTCGTGATGGTTCTTACGCGATTGTTCGTCTTCGTTCAGGCGAAATGCGTAAAATTCATGTTGAATGCCGCGCTGTAATTGGTGAAGTTTCTAACCAAGAAAACAACCTTCGTTCATTGGGTAAAGCTGGTGCTTCGCGCTGGCGTGGTGTTCGTCCTACCGTACGTGGTATGGCGATGAACCCAGTTGATCACCCGCACGGTGGTGGTGAAGGGCGTAATAAAGGTATTCAACCTGTAAGCCCATGGGGTCAAAAAGCTAAAGGGTACAAGACACGTACCAATAAGCGTACGACTAAGATGATTATTCGCGACCGTCGCGTCAAGTAAAGGAATCTGACTAATGCCTCGTTCTCTGAAAAAAGGCCCATTCGTCGATGCGCACTTGTTCGCTAAGGTTGAAGCGGCTGTTGCTAGTAACTCTCGCAAGCCGATTAAAACTTGGTCTCGTCGTTCGATGATCCTTCCAGATTTTGTTGGTTTAACAATTTCTGTTCATAATGGTCGTAATCACGTTCCAGTAATTGTTACTGAGCATATGGTTGGTCATAAACTCGGTGAATTCGCGCCAACTCGTACCTATCGTGGTCACGGTGTTGACAAGAAGTCTAAACGTTAATAGGTGTCATGATGGAAGTAACTGCTAAATTACGCGGTGCCGCTATCTCGGCACAAAAGGCACGTTTGGTTGCAGATCTTATTCGCGGCAAATCTGTTGCGCATGCTTTAAACATTTTAAACTTCAGCAATAAAAAAGCTGCTGTTTTAGTGAAAAAAGCATTGGAATCTGCGATTGCAAACGCTGAACACAATAACAGTTTAGATGTTGACGATCTTAAAGTTTCTACGATTTACGTTGATGAAGGCGTTAGCCTTAAGCGTATTATGCCACGTGCTAAAGGCCGTGCAGATCGTATTACGAAGCGTACTTGTCACATCACCGTTAAGGTAGGGGTTTGATATGGGTCAGAAGGTTCATCCAATCGGTATCCGCCTAGGTGTTGTGAAACGTCATAACGCTAACTGGTATGCGAGTCCGAAACAATACGCTGAATATTTGCTTAAAGATCTTCAAGTTCGTGAGTTTTTAACTAAAAAACTTAAGAATGCGATGATCAGCAACATTCTTATCGAACGTCCATCAGGCGCTGCTAAAGTAACTATTAGCACAGCTCGTCCTGGTATCGTAATCGGTAAAAAAGGCGAAGATATTGAGAAATTACAGCGCGAACTTACCAGCATTATGGGTGTTCCTGCGCAAGTAAGTATCAACGAAATTGATCGCCCAGACTTAGATGCGCGTTTAGTTGCTGAAGCAATCGCTTCTCAATTAGAAAAGCGTGTAATGTTCCGTCGTGCTATGAAGCGTGCGGTTCAAAACACTATGCGTGCTGGTGCTAAAGGTATCAAAGTTGAAGTGTCTGGCCGTTTAGGTGGTGCAGAGATTGCTCGTACTGAATGGTATCGTGAAGGTCGTGTACCTTTGCATACATTACGTGCAGACATTGACTATGCTACTGTGCGTGCAGAAACAACTTACGGTACGATTGGTGTTAAAGTTTGGATTTTCCGTGGTGAGATTTTAGGTGGCATGAAACAAGTCATGAACCCTGCTCCTGCTGAAGATCGTCCAGCTAAACGTGGTCGTGGTCGTGGTGAAGGTCAAGAGCGTCGTGGTCGTCGCGGTGACCGTGCTGCTGACAAGGGAGAATAATCCATGTTGCAACCTAAACGTACCAAATTCCGTAAGGTGCACAAAGGCCGTAATACTGGTCTAGCGCATCGTGGTAGTACAGTATCATTTGGTTCGATTGCAATTAAAGCAACTGAACGTGGTCGTATGACTGCGCGTCAGATTGAAGCTGCACGTCGTACTATTAGCCGCCGTATTAAGCGTGGTGGTAAAATCTTTATTCGCGTATTCCCGGATAAGCCAATTACTCAAAAGCCTCTTGAAGTGCGTATGGGTAAAGGTAAGGGTAGCGTGGAATACTGGGTTTGCCAGATCCAACCAGGCAAGATCCTGTACGAAATTGAAGGTGTGAACGAAGAATTAGCGCGTGAAGCATTTGCTTTAGCTGCTGCTAAACTTCCGTTTAAAACCACTATCGTGACTCGGACGGTAATGTAATGAAAACTAAAGATTTACGTGAAAAGTCGGTAGAAGAGTTGAAAGCTTTGCTTGATGAGCAACAGCTTAACCAATTCCGTCTTCGTATGGCGAAAGCAACTGGTCAGTTGGGTAAATCGCACGAAGTGCAAGTTGCTCGTAAGACAATTGCTCGTATTAAGACACTCCTTACCGAAAAACAGGGGAACGGACAATGAGTGAAAAAACAGTCCGCACGTTAACCGGCAAAGTCGTAAGTGACAAAATGGATAAATCTATTGTTGTACTTATTGAACGCCGCGTTCAACACCCGTTGTATGGCAAGTCAATTCGCCGTTCAACTAAGTTACACGCTCATGATGAGAATAACGTCGCTAAAATTGGTGATGTTGTAACCATTAAAGAAAGCCGCCCAATTTCTAAAACTAAAGCTTGGACTTTAGTGGAAGTAGTTGAAGCAGCTGCTGAGTAATTCGACGTTCTTGTTGCATCATCGGTCAATTTCGAGTACTCTTTGAGCCTTTCGAAATTGTGACCGGTGATGCTCGGTTTTGGAGTAGGGCAATGATTCAAACCGAAACTATGCTCGACGTAGCAGACAACAGTGGTGCTCGCCGCGTACAATGTATTAAAGTACTTGGTGGTTCACATCGTCGTTATGCTTCTGTTGGCGACATTATTAAAGTTACTGTAAAAGAAGCAATCCCACGCGCACGTGTTAAAAAAGGTGACGTGATGAATGCGGTTGTAGTTCGTACTAAATTCGGCATTCGTCGTCCAGATGGTTCTGTGATCCGTTTTGATGATAATGCTGCAGTTATCCTGAACAACAACAAAGCTCCGATTGCTACTCGTATCTTCGGACCAGTGACTCGTGAACTTCGTACTGAACAGTTCATGAAAATCATTTCATTGGCTCCTGAAGTTCTATAAGAGGCAATCATGGCTAAGATTAAAAAAGGCGATCAAGTTATCGTGATCGCAGGTAAAGAAAAAGGCAAACAGGGTACTGTATTGTCTGTTTCTGAAGACCGCGTTAAGGTTGAAGGCCTTAACTTAGTGAAGAAGCATCAAAAGCCGAATCGTGTAACTGGCGCTGAAGGCGGTATTGTTACTCAAGAAGCTTCGCTTCATATTTCAAACGTGGCAATTTTAAATGCTACAACCCAGAAGGCTGACCGTGTTGGTTACCAAGTGATTGATGGCGTGAAAACTCGCGTTTATAAATCAAATGGTGAATCAGTGGCGGTAGCGAAGTAATAGGTTGAATAGGCGATGGCCAGACTTAAAGCACGTTACAATGATGAACTTAAAGCAAAGTTAAAAGAAGAACTTAGCGTTAAGAACGTGATGGAAATTCCACGCATCACAAAAATCACCCTAAACATGGGTGTGGGCGCAGCTGCAACTGATAAGAAATTATTAGATGGTGCTGTAGTCGACATGCAGTTAATTGCCGGTCAAAAACCAGTAATTACACTTGCTCGTAAATCTATCGCAGGTTTTAAAATCCGTGATGGATGGCCGATTGGTTGTAAAGTTACTTTACGTGGCGACCAAATGTACGAATTCTTGGATCGTTTGATCTCAATCGCAATCCCTCGTATCCGTGACTTCCGTGGTTTCTCTTCGAAATCATTTGATGGTCGTGGTAACTACTCAATGGGTTTGAAAGAGCAAATCGTTTTCCCTGAAATCGATTTCGATAAGATTGATCGTATTCGTGGTATGGATATTACTATTACTACGACTGCTCGCACCGATGACGAAGGCCGTGCGCTTATGCGTGCATTCGGCTTCCCGTTCAAATAAGAGGTCGATATGGCTAAGAAAGGTATGATTAATCGCGAATTGAAACGCGAAAAAACAGTTGCGAAATACGCTGCAAAACGTGCTGAATTAAAAGCTACTATTGCAAACGTAAACGCAAGTGAAGAAGAGCGTTTCGAAGCGACGTTAAAGTTACAGGCATTGCCACGTAATGCATCTCCGGTGCGTCTTCGTAACCGTTGTGGTTTAACTGGTCGTCCTCATGGTTACTTCCGTAAGTTCGGTTTAAGCCGTAACAAATTACGTGAAACAGTAATGCAGGGTGATGTACCAGGCGTTGTTAAGGCAAGCTGGTAAGGAGCGACTAAATGAGTATGCAAGATACCGTTGCCGACATGCTAACACGTGTTCGTAACGCACAAATGGCTAAGAAACAAACTGTTTCTATGCCTTCTTCTAAGTTGAAAGTTGCAATTGCAAACGTTCTTCAACAAGAAGGTTATATTTCAAATGTAGAAGTTGCTCAAGAAGAGACAAAATCTACTTTGACAATTACTTTAAAATATTTCGAAGGCAAACCAGTTATCGAAGTGGTTAAGCGCGTAAGCCGTCCAGGTCTTCGCCAATACCGCGGTAAAGATAAACTTCCAAGCGTTAAGCAAGGTTTAGGTATTGCAATTGTTTCTACAAGCAAAGGCATCATGACTGATCGCGCTGCACGTGCTGCGGGCGTTGGTGGTGAAGTTATTGCTTTTGTTTCTTAATAGGTGATTCCTCATGTCTCGTGTGGCTAAAGCCCCAGTAACTGTACCGAATGGTGTAACAGTTACTCAGAACGGCCGGCAGGTCGAAGTGAAAGGCAGCAAAGGTACGTTGTCTTTCAACCTGCATGCGCTGGTCGAGCTAAAACAGGAAGAAGGTAAACTTCAACTTGCTCCAGTTAAAGAATCGAAAGATGCTTGGATGCAAGCTGGTACTGCTCGCGCTGTATTGAATAACCTTGTAAAAGGGGTTAGTGAAGGCTTCGAACGTAAGTTGCAGCTAGTTGGTGTTGGTTATAAAGCTGCGGTTAAGGGTACTGTTGTAAACCTTAACCTTGGTTTTTCACACCCAATTGACTACGCTTTACCTGAAAGTGTAACAGCGGAAACTCCAACTGCAACTGAAATCATTTTGAAATCAGCAAACAAGCAGTTGTTAGGTCAAGTAGCGGCAGAAATCCGTGCATATCGTTCTCCTGAACCATATAAAGGTAAAGGTGTTCGCTATTCGGATGAAGTCATTCTTCGTAAAGAAGCTAAGAAGAAATAAGGCGCGAGGTTCTTATGAACGAAAAGAAACAAACCCGTTTGCGTCGTGCGAAAAGCACACGCTTGCACATCCGTGCATTGGGTGCGACTCGTTTGTGTGTAAACCGCACTCCGCGTCACATCTATGCTCAAGTTATTTCAGCAGATGGTGGCAAAGTTTTAGCACAAGCTTCAACTTTGGATGCATCTTTACGTAGCGGTACTACAGGTAATGTAGACGCAGCTACTAAAGTAGGCACTTTAATCGCAGAGCGCGCGAAAGCAGCTGGTGTAACTAAAGTTGCATTTGACCGTTCTGGTTTTAAATATCATGGTCGTATCAAAGCCTTGGCTGATGCTGCTCGTGAAAACGGCTTGGAGTTCTAATCATGGCTAAAGTTGAACAAAACGAAGGTCTTGTTGAAAAGCTGGTTGCCGTTGATCGTGTAGCCAAAGTTGTTAAGGGCGGTCGTATCTTCTCTTTCACAGCATTAACTGTTGTGGGTGATGGTAATGGTCGTGTTGGTTTCGGTCGTGGTAAAGCACGTGAAGTTCCAGCTGCTATTTCTAAAGCACTTGAAGCTGCACGTCGCAACATGATTACTGTAGACCTTGCAGGTACTACTTTACAACACCCTGTGAATGCTCGTCATGGTGCAAGCCGTGTATACATGCAACCTGCTTCTGAAGGTACTGGCGTAATCGCTGGTGGCGCAATGCGTGCCGTTCTAGAAGCTGCAGGTGTGCATAACGTACTTGCTAAATGTTATGGTTCTACTAATGCTGCAAACGTAGTAAACGCAACTTTCAAAGGTTTGCGTGATATGACTTCTCCTGAGAAAGTCGCTGCGAAACGTGGTAAATCAGTAGCAGAAATTCAAGGGTAATCAATCATGAAAACGATTAAAGTTACCCAGACTAAATCTTCTTCACATCGCTTGAAAAATCACAAGCTTTGCTTACAAGGTTTAGGTCTGCGTCGTATTGGTCATACTGTAGAAGTGCAAGATACGCCTTCTAACCGCGGTATGATCAACAAAGTCTACTATATGGTTAGTGTAGAGGAATAAGCCATGACTCTGCGTTTAAATGAGCTTGCACCTGCGGAAGGTGCAAAACGTGAAAACCGTCGTTTAGGCCGTGGTATCGGTTCTGGCGTTGGTAAGACTGGTGGCCGTGGTGTCAAAGGTCAAAAATCACGTAAAAGTGGTGGCGTTCGTCCGGGCTTTGAAGGTGGGCAAACAGCGATTTATCGTCGTTTACCTAAATTCGGTTTCACTAGCCAAATCGCTTTAAAAACTGCTGAAGTACGTTTATCTGAGTTAAGCAAAGTTGAAGGCGACATTGTTAGCCTAGAAACTTTGAAAGCTGCGAATGTTGTTCGTCGTGACCAAATTCGTGCTCGTATCGTACTTTCTGGTGAAATCACTCGTGCATTCACTGTTCAAGGTATTGCATTGACTAAAGGCGCTAAAGCTGCGATTGAAGCAGCTGGCGGCAAAGTCGAGGAGTAATCTCGAGTGTCTATGTCTCCTAGTTCTTCAGGTCATGTCAACATGATGAAAGGTCAGCCATTTCATGTGAAATATCGTGAAATTATTCGCCGGATGAGTTTTCTAATCGGTGCATTGCTGGTCTTTCGACTAGGAGCGCATATTCCAGTACCAGGCATTAATAATGCTGCGTTAGAAAATTTATTTCATGCGAACCAAGGAACTATTCTTGGGCTATTCAATATGTTTTCTGGCGGTGCTTTAGAGCGAATGTCTATTCTTGCTTTAGGAATTATGCCTTATATTTCTGCGTCAATTATTGTGCAGTTAATGTCTACGGTAATTCCTTCACTAGAATCCTTGAAAAAGGAAGGTGAGCAAGGTAAGCGTAAAATTAATCAATATACGCGTCAGGGTACATTATTGCTTGCAGTGGTTCAGGCAGTTGGTATGTGCGCAGGCTTGATTGGTCAGGGTATTACTCTGTCAGTTGGTCTTGAGTTTTATATACCAGCAGTTACATCACTTGTCGCTGGAACTATGTTCTTAATGTGGCTAGGTGAACAAATCACTGAAAGAGGTATTGGTAACGGTATCTCAATGATTATTTTTGCTGGTATTGTTTCTGGTTTGCCTAAATTAATTATGCAATCAGTTTCATCAGTAGATAATGGTCAGACAAGCTTAATTGGTCTCGTGATCTTTGGTCTTTTGTCTTTAGGTGTGTTGGCTGCCATTGTGTTTATTGAAAAAGCACAACGTCGTATTCCAGTAAACTATGCACAAAAGCAGCAAGGTCGTCGTATATTTACGGCACAGCAGACACATTTGCCATTGAAAATTAATATGGCTGGTGTGATTCCTGCGATTTTTGCAAGTTCTTTACTATTGTTCCCGGCAAGTCTTGGTCAATGGGTAGGAAGTGCAGATGCAAATGCTGGATTAATTAAGCGTAGCTTACAAGATTTAGCTTTAGTATTGTCGCCTGGACAGCCTTTGTATTTGGTGCTCTTTGGTGCGTTAATTATCTTTTTCTGTTACTTTTATACGGCTTTAGTATTTAGCCCTAAGGAAGTATCAGAAAATCTAAAACGCAGCGGAGCTTATGTGCCTGGTATTCGCCCAGGTGAGCAAACTGCTCGTTACTTAGATCATATTCTTAATCGTTTGACGTTTATTGGTGCGATTTATATTACGGTCATTTGTTTAATGCCAATGATTCTACAAAGTTCTTTTGGGATCCCATTTTCTTTGGGTGGTACATCATTACTAATCGTAGTTGTCGTTGTTATGGACTTTATGGCTCAGCTACAAGCGCACTTAACATCTCATCAATATGATAATCAAACATTAATGAGAAAAACGACTGCTCATCCTAAGGGATAAGCGCACTTAGAGGTTTCATCATGAAAGTACAAGCTTCTGTAAAGAAAATTTGTGGTAGCTGTAAAGTTATCCGTCGTAATGGGGTTATTCGCGTAATTTGTAGCGCAGAACCTCGTCATAAGCAGCGTCAAGGTTAATCTAATCAAGACCTGTTGATTTCAGTAGGCGAATTGGGTTAATATCCGCCCCTCAAGATTTTGTGGGGCGGTTGATTATCTCTACTGCCTTTTTGGAGAAAGTGAATGGCTCGTATTGCCGGTGTAAACATTCCGGATAACAAGCATGCTGTTATCTCCCTCACTTACATCTTTGGTATCGGTCGCCATACTGCTAAGAATATCTTAACAGCAGTTGGTATTACTGAAACTACTAAGATCCGTGAGTTGGACGATGCTCAGCTTGATGCGATTCGTGCAGAAGTTGCTAAGGTTCCTACCGAAGGTGACTTACGTCGCGAAATTTCCATGAACATTAAACGTTTAATGGATTTGGGTTGCTATCGCGGCCTTCGCCATCGTCGCAGCTTGCCTGTCCGTGGTCAACGCACCAAAACTAACGCACGTACCCGTAAAGGTCCGCGCAAACCGATTAAAAAGTAAGATTTCTGGAAGCTAAAAGATGGCTAAAGATACTCGCACACGCAAGAAGGTCACCCGTACCGTCTCTGAAGGTGTTGCACACATTCACGCGTCTTTTAATAACACCATTGTTACGATTACTGATCGTCAAGGTAATGCATTGGCTTGGGCCACCTCTGGTGGACAAGGCTTCCGTGGTTCACGTAAATCAACTCCGTTTGCTGCTCAGGTAGCTGCTGAAGTTGCTGGTAAAGCAGCTTTAGATTACGGTTTGAAAAATCTGGATGTCCTTGTAAAAGGTCCTGGTCCAGGTCGTGAGTCTGCGGTTCGTGCATTAGGCGCAGTGGGTTATAAAATTAACAGCATTACCGATGTGACGCCAATTCCTCACAACGGTTGCCGTCCACCTAAAAAACGTCGCGTGTAAGGAGAAACATTCATGGCTCGTTATATTGGTCCAAAATGCAAACTCTCTCGCCGCGAAGGGACAGACCTGCAACTTAAATCTGGCGTTAAACCTTTTGACGTCAAAACTAAAAAAGCTAACAAAGCACCTGGTCAACATGGTCAGGCACGCGGTGGTAAGCAATCTGAGTATTCACTACAATTACGTGAAAAACAAAAAGTCCGTCGTATTTACGGTGTGTTAGAACGTCAATTTAGTAACTACTACAAAGAAGCAGCTCGTGTTAAAGGCGCAACAGGTGAGAACTTGTTGAAATTGCTTGAAAGCCGTCTCGATAACGTTGTTTATCGCATGGGTTTTGGTTCTACACGTGCAGAAGCTCGTCAGTTAGTAAGTCACCGTAGCATTACTTTGAATGGTCGTCGTGTAAACATCGCATCTATTCAAGTTAAAGCTGGTGATGTAATTGCGGTTCACGAAGGTGCTAAACAACAGTTGCGTATTAAAAACGCGATTGAGTTAGCTGCACAACGTGGTATTCCAGCTTGGATGGATGTTGATCATTCTAAGCTTGAAGGTACGTTTAAAGCTGCACCAGATCGTGCTGATTTACCTGCTGAAATCAATGAAAGCTTGATTGTAGAATTGTATTCTAAATAATCCTTGAGGTAGCAATAATGACGCGTACTGCAAACGAGTTTCTAACTCCGCAAGCGATCAAGGTCGAAGCGGTTAGCGGGACCTCGGCAAAAGTGATTCTAGAACCTTTAGAGCGTGGTTTTGGCCATACTCTAGGTAATGCTTTACGTCGCATTCTATTGTCTTCTTTACCTGGCGCTGCTGTGGTTGAAGTGGAAATAGAAGGTGTCGAGCACGAGTACAGTACTTTAGAAGGCTTGCAGCAGGACATCGTCGAGCTCTTGCTGAACCTAAAAGGATTGTCTATTAAGCTGTTCGATCAAAATGAAGCATATTTAACATTAGAAAAACAAGGTCCTGGCGAAATTACTGCTGCTGACCTTCGTTTACCTCATAATGTTGAAGTGGTTAATCCAGAACATTTGATCGGTACTTTGAGTGCTTCAGGCTCATTAAAAATGCGCTTGAAGGTTGCTCAAGGTCGTGGTTATGAAACATCTGATTCTCGTTTCCCTGAAGGTGAAACACGCCCTGTTGGTCGTTTGCAATTAGATGCTTCTTATAGCCCAATTAAACGTGTTTCTTACACCGTTGAAAATGCGCGTGTAGAACAACGTACCGATTTAGATAAACTGGTAATCGACCTCGAGACAAATGGAACGGTTGATCCTGAAGAAGCAATCCGCAAAGCGGCAACAATCTTGCAACAACAAATTGCAATTTTTGTTGATCTTCAGAAAGACCAAACTCCAGTTGCTCAAGAGCCTCGTGAAGAAGTTGACCCAATCTTGCTTCGCCCAGTAGATGATCTAGAGCTTACTGTTCGTTCTGCTAACTGTTTGAAAGCAGAAAATATTTACTACATTGGTGATCTTGTTCAACGTACTGAAGTTGAGTTGTTAAAAACTCCTAACCTTGGTAAAAAATCGTTAACAGAGATCAAAGATGTTTTGGCATCGAAAGGCTTACAACTCGGTATGCGTCTTGAAAACTGGCCACCAGCTAGTCTTCGTATGGACGACCGTTTTGCCTATCGTAGCCGTTAATTAAGTAGGACTATCACCATGCGTCATCGTAATAGTGGTGTGAAATTAGGCCGTACAAGCAGCCATCGTAAAGCGATGTTCCAAAACTTGGCTAATTCTTTATTTGAACACGAGTTGATCAAAACAACTGTGCCTAAAGCTAAAGAATTACGTCGTGTTGCTGAGCCTTTAATCACTCTAGCAAAAAACGATACTGTAGCAAATCGTCGTTTAGCATTTGCTCGTACTCGTAATGCTGCAACTGTAGGTAAATTATTTACCGTACTCGGCCCTCGTTACAAAGAACGTAACGGCGGTTATCTACGTGTTCTTAAAGCGGGCTTCCGTGCTGGTGATGCAGCGCCGATGGCTTACGTTGAGCTTGTAGATCGTGAAGTGAAAACTTCAGCTGAATAATTGATTTTATTCAAAAAAAGACCGGTTTTATACCGGTCTTTTTTATTTTTATTAATTAATAAAAATATAAAAATGTCCCCAAGTGACATAAAAAAACGGATAAACGGTCAAACTTGACATTGTGTATTGTCAAAATTGTGCTTTAATAAACTTATATTCTCAACAATGGGTATAAAAATAAAATGGAAAAGCAAGTTGATATTTTAATCATTGGCGCAGGTATCTCAGGAATTGGAATTGCTGCCCATTTATCAAAAAATTCTCCACAACGCCAATTTGAAATTTTAGAGCGTCGGGAATCTTTTGGTGGAACATGGGATCTTTTCCGTTATCCAGGTATTCGCTCAGACTCAGATATGTCCACATTTGGTTTTAATTTTAAACCATGGTGTAAAGCGAATGTATTAGCTGATGGTGCTTCTATTAAAGGCTATTTAGGCGAAGTAATTGATGAATATAAATTAAAAGAAAAAATTCACTTTGGTCATCGTGTACTTTCTGCTAATTATGATTCTGAATCAAAGAAATGGCAGGTGGTAATTGAAGATAGTAAGAAAAAACAACAGACTTGGATTGCTAATTTTGTTGTAGGTTGTACCGGTTATTATAATTATGATCAGGGATATGCTCCTTCTTTTCCAAATCAACAAGCATTTAAAGGGCAACTCATTCACCCACAACATTGGCCTGAGAATTTAGATTATACAGGTAAAAAAGTCGTTATTATTGGTAGTGGTGCAACGGCCATTACTTTAGTGCCAGCAATGGCTAAAGGTGGGGCAGGTCATGTAACCATGTTGCAACGTTCACCAACGTATATTGCTAGTGTACCTTCTATCGATTTCATCTATGAAAAAACGCGTAAATTTATGTCTGAAGAAGCAGCTTATAAATTTACCCGTGCACGTAATATTGGTATGCAGCGCGCTATTTATGCATTATCTCAGAAACATCCTAAAACTGTACGTCGCTTACTTTTAAAAGCAATTGAAGTGCAGCTTAAAGGTAAGGTTGATATGAAGCATTTTACTCCTTCATACAATCCTTGGGATCAGCGTTTATGTGTGGTGCCAGACGGTGACTTGTTTAAGATTTTGCGTGAAGGCAAAGCGAGTGTAGAAACTGATCAGATTGAAAAATTTACTGAAAAAGGTATCCAGCTTAAATCTGGTAAACATCTTGATGCGGATATTGTTATTTCCGCAACGGGCTTACAAGTTCAGATTATGGGCGGTGTACAGGCCACTCTTGATGGGAAACCAATTAACTCATCTGAACATATGCTTTATAACGGTGTGATGTTAAGTGATGTACCAAATATGGCTATGATTATTGGTTATGTAAATGCATCATGGACACTCAAAGTAGATATTGCTGCTGAATATATCTGTCGCTTGTTAAATTATATGGACAAGAATAGTTATGATGAAGTAATTCCATCTGGTGATAAAACTGAAATGGAAGAAGATACCGTAATGGGTAAATTGTCTTCAGGTTATATTAACCGTGCGGCGCATGAGCTTCCAAAACAGGGTAAACATGCTCCATGGCAAGTCACTAATAACTATTTAGAAGATAGAAAGTCGCTAAAAAATTCAAACTTTGAAGATGGTGTTCTACATTTTCATAAGCGTTCTGAAACGAGTGAGCGTAAGCCAAAACTAGTATCTTAAAAGATACTAGATAGAAAAAAGGGGCGTAATGCCCCTTTTATTATGAAGCTATTAAAGTGTTCTTGAGATTAATTCTTTCATAATTTCATTTGTGCCAGCATAAATTCGATTGGCACGATGGTCGATATAAGCCCGTGCAATTGGATATTCAAGCATATAGCCATAACCACCATGTAATTGAAGACATTCATCTACAATTTTTGAGAACATATCGGAAATTTTATATTTGGCAGCTGCTGCAGCTTCCACACTCAATTTTTCTTCAAGTTGTAATTCCATGCAACGATCTAAATAGGTGCGGCAGAAATCTATCTCTGTTCTGAATTCAGCAAGTTTAAAACGCGTATTCTGGAATGTGCTAATAGGCTTACCAAATGCTTTACGGTCTTTCGTGTATTGGACGGTATGTGCGAATGCCGCTTCAGCTCCTGCCTGACAAATAATAGCAACTAACATTCGTTCCCAAGCTAATTCCTTCATGAGCATGATAAAGCCCATGCCTTCCATACCTAAAAGATTTTCTTTAGGGACACGAACGTTATCGAAAAATAATTCGCAGGTATCTTGGCCTTTCATTCCAATTTTATTAAGAGGCTTACCTTTGCTAAAGCCTGCTCGATCTGCTTCAACAATAATGAGTGATAAGTTTGCTGAACCTTTGTCGTTATTGCCAGTTTTACAAACGACTACAACCATGTCACATAAGTAACCATTGGTAATGAAAATTTTTGAACCATTAATGACATAATCATCCCCATCAAGTACAGCTGTGGTTCTCACTGCTTGTAAATCAGAACCAGTGCCCGGCTCAGTCATGGCAATAGCTGTGACCACTTCTCCGGTTGCCATTTTCGGTAACCACTTTTGTTTTTGTTCTTCATTCCCAAAGTTATTCACGTAATTGGCAACAATATCTGAATGCAAAGAAAAGCCCGTACTAGAGTCCATAGCATAAGCTTGCTCTTCAATTAAGATCATACTGTATAAGCGATCTACTCCAGACCCACCATATTGCTCTGGCATTGTGGTACACAATAGGCCTAATTCTCCGGCCTTATTCCAAAGGTCTCGATCAACATGTTGTTGTTGTTCATATTTCTCAATGTTGGGAACGACTTCTTTCTCATAAAATTTACGAACTGTTTCGCGGAAAGCCTCATGCTCTTCGTTAAATAGTTGTCTAGGTAACATATTTGGAATGGGACGGATAGCACCAGATTGCATTTGTATTTCTTCCTTGGTTCAGGTGTGATGTTATTTCCTTAAACATACGGAAGCATTTCATGACTAACAATGTGATGAATGCTCAATTATGAGTACAAGATGATAAATTTGGTCAATTTGATATTTTTAGCGATCTTTGGAATGTGATCAGGTAAACTAGACGCACTATCAACGCAGATGGGGAAATAAATGTCTGACGAAATGACCTTGGAAGAACGTAAAGTAATTTATCGAGCACGCCGCGGCTTAAAAGAAATTGACGTCTATTTTGACCCTTATGTAAAAAACTATTATCTAAAAGCGGATTCAGCAGAGAAGGCCTTATTTGCAGAATTAGTTGAACAAGAAGATCCAGATTTATTGGATTGGTTCATGGAAGTTTCTGAACCTCCACGTACAGAGTTACGTGAATTTATTTATAAATTAAAACAGTATGTACATGGCTAAACTGTTTTGATAAAAGAATTGAATTTTGAGCTGAAATATAGTCGTTTCTCGGTAATATTTCAGCTTTTTATTGGCTTGAATTTAGCAATCCTACTTTATCAATTGCTATCACCAATTTGGTGGTTGATTGCTATCATCCTCTTATCTATTAGCTTTCTGTTTTTTTTAAGACAATCACGGATTTCTCAAATTGCATATTTAGACCAAAAATCATGGTCAGTTGCATACTCCTCAAAAAAGATAGTTTCTCGCACAGAAATTAATAAAATAATTGATTATCAGTTGTTTATGGTTATTTACTTTGAGGGAGCACCTTTAAAAGTAGCCATTATTTGGTTTGATCAACTTCCTTTGCAGAACTGGAAAAAGCTAAAAGTCTTACAGAAACTTCATTAATTGTCAGACAATTCTACATTTGTATATTTATTTAAAAATTATAAAAAACAATAATTTAATCTTTATTTTTTTGCTTAAGTTTTAGATTGTCTAATTAAAATATAGAAAAAAGCCAAGGAAATACAATTGTCTGACAATTTCAGCTATTGGTACCTATTTGATCGGTTAAAGTACAAACACCAACGTAAAGTGTGTCGGAGGTCTCAAAATGGAGATGCCAACATGGTCGTTCTTGGTCATTGCCATCATTTTGGCAGTGGTGATCGGAAGAGCAGGAACTTTACTCAGGGAACATCTTAACAAAGTTAATTTTAACAAAGTTAAGAGACAGAGGATGCAAGGTCGTCGATCAGTCAATTATTAAATTGGTTAGTCGATTAATTTCATCAAGTGTCCAGTTTATAACTGGGTGCGATTGTAGTAAAGGAGGTCTCTCATGGAGATTTCAATGTGGATGTTTCTGTTAATTGCAGTGGTTATGGCTGTGGTAGTAGGAAGAGCAGGAACTTTACTTAAGGATTATATAGAACAAAAATAATATAAGCCGTTAAAAGCTTATCCCAGTTAATAAGTAGCATGTGCTGAACCGTCGCAATGCTACTTTTTTTTGCCTAAAATTTCTGTTTTCCTGAAAAACTGTCAATTTTATCTGCTGTGAAGTATGTCAAAGTATAAGCGCTACAATTAGAGTAATTACTCTTTTATTCAAGATATGCATCTGCTAATGTACATCTGAAAAGGAAAAAACAAATTACACAGAGGACAGGAAGATGTCTAAAGTCCAAAAAATAAGCCAAGGTTTGGCGATGAGTTTTCTTGCAGCTTCAGTTTTATCAGGTTGTTCATATGTCGTGAAAACCGGAGCAAATGTTGCTTTAGGTTTTACGCAAAAGCACGTGGTTCCGCCTATTCTGGCAATGCAAGATGCGGAAATGGTTTGTAATACTGGTAGTGCTTTAACACCTGCAATCATGTCTACTAAAGGTATGGGTGCAGATCCAACGCGTGTTGCGGTATTAATGTATGCAGCATCAGGCGTATGTGCGGAAAACCAAGCGTTAGAACAAGAATTGCGTTATTTACGTGCCTCAAAAGCAGGGCAGGTAACTGAAGCTCAAGATGCACGTATTGCACAGAAGCGTTGGGCGGCAATTGCTGCTGAGCGTCAATATACTGGCTATAAGTTGTTTGCTGATCGCTGGGAATCTAAATATAAATATCATTTAGGTGATTCTTGTCCAACGATGCGTAATGACACAGATCAAACTGTATATTTACTTGGAATGATTAGTGGTCTTCAGGCTGTAACCAATGATATTAACTCTGGTGGCGCAGTCAATGTTCCAAAAGATATTGCTGCTATTGTAGAGCGCGGAATGGTTTGTCTTGATAATGAAAAATTCTGGGGCGCACCGAATGCAACACGTGCTGTTATCTGGACTTTATTACCAGGGGCCGATGAAGGGAAACCTGACCCATATCAAACATTAAAGCAATCAGTGCAAATTGGTGAACAAAAAGGTGTTCGTTTGTCTCATGCTTTGTATGCGGTAGCTGCTCAAGCAAGTGGTGATGATGCAAAAATCCGTGATGCATTAAGATCCTATGCGGCCTCTCAAGCTGATGATAAGCCTGTCAATCCGAACTTTAAGTTAATTGATAGTATGGCTGGACTGATTGTGCGAGGTATCTCTGACCGTTACTGGACTGAGCATACCGGTGTACGTACTGGAGATGATGGTATGTCACATTTCTGGGATGATAAGAATGAAGGTGCAGCAGAGCTAGATGAATTGTTTGATGGAGGAGCCGCATCTGAAGCTCCTGCAGATTCATCTGCTCCACCAGCAGCGCAGTAAAAATATTTGAAAGGTTAACTTCTTGCGAGACTGTTGTTAAGTTTTACAATGGTAGCAAGAAGTTTAATTTCAAGGAGTGTGTCATGAAGGATCATGTACTGAATCATAAAGTGCTTTTGGTCGCAGTGTGCATTTCTGTGTCTGCTTGTTTACAGGTGTTTCCTGATACTTTTATTTATTGGCGCGAAAGTTTACTCGGTGAATTCTGGCGTTTATGGACTGCACATTGGGTACACGTTGGGTGGATTCATTTCCTTTTAAATATGATGGCATTCGCCTGTTTACCGTTTATCTTCCCGCATACCAAAGCATGGCATCTTTTAAGTCTACTTTTCCTTTTGCCGCCGTTCATTAGTTTGATCTTCTATTTTCATTTACCTTATATCGAGGCATATGCTGGTTTGTCAGGTGTTTTGCATGGGCTATATACAGCAGTTGCTTTAGTTTACTTGCAATATCGTAAAGAACGGAATTTTGCTTTTCTGGTTTTAGGATTAATTATTGCAAAACTGATATGGGAAAATACCTTTGGGCAGACAGGAACAGCCCACTTAATAGGAAGTCCGGTTTTAACTGAAGCTCACTTATATGGAGCAATTGGTGGTGCAATCTTTGGGGGATGCTATTGGCTTGCTCAAAGATTAAGAAAGAAATATTGACAATACAAACTGTTAAAAAAGTGATTCTAGTCATTCTTTATTAATAAAGTTTGATGCAAATTTGATCGTTGAATAAAGGGATTGGTAGAAGGGGGAAGGATTAAACCCCTGACCAAGAAAATTGCATGACTCAAGCTCCTGTTTTCAGGTTTTTGAGAGAACAAAATTGGAATACTTATGCAAGGACATCAAGAAAAAAGATCTGGATTAGGTCTATTGGGTTATGTATGGAACGAATGGATCTCAACATTCGTCATCCTCATTCTGCTATTAATGACTCTAATAATTGGTACCGGGGAAATGATCCACGGACAATTATTACGTATAGGGGAACGTCTTTATGGTGACCCTGCTATAGGCATGCAATATTCATTTTTGCGTGCTGAACCTGAAAAACCGACTTGTGATCGTCACCCAAATATCGATGCTCAAGTAAAAGAACAAATGAAAGCGAATGCATCTGATGATTTTTCGAGTTTCTTTGGTGCAACATCGGAAAGTGATGTCCGTGCATCACTACTTGCAGCACAGCAACAATGTGATGAGAAGTATCAGGCGTATGACAAAACAATTAAATATATAGAAGCTAACCCAGGGGTGCGTACTTACCGTGCCATCGAGACAGGTTTCTTTGGTATTTTTAAATTTGGTACAGAAAATCGCGCAATTTTACTAATTTTTATGGTTCTGATTTCTGCGATTACAGCATCGTTAAAATTTCACCATATTGGCTTACGTAATCCGGCAACAAAAATAGATTACAAAGTCTATTCCATCTTTATGGTGGTTGCTAATGCTCTACTCAGTTTCTCTGTAATTAGCCAGTATCGTTCAGTTATCAATTCTGGGGTGACACCTACCTATGAAACAGTCACTATTTACTGGATATGGATGATTCTATTTGTTGTTCTGACTTTAATTAGTCTTTATCAACTATTTTTTTCACCTCCACCTAAACGTGAAGGCGGTAATATTGGCTTGGCCCTACTAAGTGTGCCTTTATATGCTTATATGGCTTTGATTACGGGCATAGTATTTACATTCTTTATGGATTATCCAATGGGGCAAGGGATTTACCTTGGTTTATTGGTTGAGTTTTCAGGTATTTTCTTAAACCTTGCCTTGTTTATTTGGGCAGGTATGCTTCTAACTCAAACACGTGTTATGGATTTATTCCTTAATGTGCTTCGTCCATGGAATTTGGCACCAGAAACCTTAACATGGTTAATTCTAATTGCAGCTGCAGTACCAACGGCTTATACAGGTGCGTCAGGTATTTTTGTTATTGCAGCAGGTGCAATTATTTATAAAGAAGTCTGGAATGCGGGCGCTCGCCGTCAATATGCGTTAGCTGTATCTGCAATGTCAGGTTCTTTAGGGGTGGTGGTACGCCCATGTCTACTGGTCGTTTTAATTGCGATGCTGGATAGCCGTCATGTAACGTCCGATGAGTTGTTTGGCCATGGTGTTTATGTATTTTGGTTAACAGCATTTATTTTCTTGGGTGTTTCATTACTATTGGCTGAAGAAAAATTCCGTGTGAATTCGCCGAAAGTTGCGATTCCGGGCATGATGCGCGCCTTTGTTCCTGTCATTCCATACATTTTGATCACTGCTGTTGTTCTTGCAATTTATAAATATGCGTTAGATACAGGAATGAATGAATTTACTGCACCAGTAATTTTACCATTAGTCCTGATCGCAATGATTTTGTACGACAAATTGGTGGCACCAAAAGAAGCTCCTGCGATCAATATTCATGAGGCGATTGTTCGTGAACACGAACAGAAATCACCATTCCTTCGTGCACATGATCCACATAGTTCTCAATTCCGTCTTGGTTTTGGTGGTGCGCTTCGTTTTGCGACCTCAGAAACTGTAGGTCATATTGGCGCACTAATTATCTTGATGGCATTGTCTGCAAGTGTTGGTGGTTTAATTGAACGTTCTGAAGTGGTTGAATTATTGCCGACTCATTTAGGCAGTATCTATATATCACTGGCATGTATTGCACTGCTACTTGCCATTATTGGTATGTGTACAGATCCATTCGGTGCTGTAATTTTAGTTGCTGCAACCATTGCACCTGTAGCATACGAAAATGGTATTCATCCAATTCACTTCTGGATGATTGTGTTGGTTGCCTTCGAATTTGGTTATGTAACTCCACCAGTTGCCTTGAACCATCTACTCACGCGGTTGTCCGTCGGAGATGATGAAGTTAACGCTGCTGATGCGGAAGCAAAAGAGAAATATACAAGTTTCTACTTCCGTTATGAGCGCTGGTTGCTACCAATTATTGTCTTGTTCTCATCTTTAGTATTGGTAACTTATGTGCCATACGTATTTAAGCTATTTGGTTGGTATAAATAACTTAAATTAGAGTATCGACCCTACAAAACAGCCTTCCTAAATGGAGGGCTTTTTTAGTAAGAGAATTCAGTAAATTTAGGGAAAAAGATGATTGGAATTATTTTAATGAGAATAAAAAGCTAAAAATGAATAACTTTAGCTTTTTAAGTTCCTATTGAAAAATTATTGATTTTTGAGCTGGGCTTCAAGTAATTTAACTTGTTCTTCTTTGAGTTTCGTTAATTGATCTGCATCTGCATGTTGAGCTTTTAACGAACTTTCTTGATCTTGCAATTGACGATCGATGTCATCGAGTTTAGACACTTCCTCTTTTGCTAAAGACTCCTGAGCAGGTACGGGCTGTTTGAGCAGATCTTCATTCACAAGTTGTTGTGAGCTTGTAGCCTCTGCGATCGGTTCAGAACCTGATGATGAATCAGTGGTTTTAGTAGGAACAGGTGTCGAAACAGGTTGAGGATCAACCATTGGTACGGATGACTCGGTTTTTTTGAAAAACCATTGTGCAACCAAAAAAAGCACTACAAGAATGCTTAAGCCCCCAATTAAAATCCACAATAGTTTTGAGTTTTGTTTTCTTTGTAGTGGCATCTCTAAGACCTTTAGTCAGGACGACGAGGCTTGAACTGTATTACTCCAACTTCATCAGGTACAGCAGGTACTTCAGGCTCATCTATATGAGTCGGACGATTTTCGCTATAGCCGCATTCGATACATTCAATCCATTCGTCTTCAGCGGTGGTTAGCATGACAATCCGATCTGTTGCTTCACATTTTGGACATTTAGCCCCAGCAATGAAACGTTTTTTCATCTTTATCACCCTAACCACACGATCAATTTAGGCCCATAGTTTAAGCGGTTTTACTGTCATTCGTCCAACCTTGATGACGTAACAATGCATCAATTTTTGGTTCACGGCCACGGAAACTAACAAATGCTTCAAGAGCAGTGTCTTTACCGCCCACAGCTAAAATAGCCTGACGGAATTCTTTACCCGTTTGAGTGTTGAAAATACCTTCGTGTTCAAAACGATCGAATGCATCACTCGCTAAGACTTCTGCCCATTTGTAAGAATAATATCCAGCCGCATAACCACCAGCAAAAATATGACTGAAGCTATGTTGGAAGCGATTGTAGTCCACAGCTGGAACAACTGAATACTGCTTACGAATATCATCTAAGGTCTGCTGAATTTGCTCATTATTCAAAGCAGGTGTTTTAGTGTGAATAGTCAAATCAAACAACGCAAATTCAAGCTGACGTAGAGTTTGCATGCCAGACTGGAAGAAACGAGCATTTAGTAAAGCATCAAGTAACTCTTGTGGTAAGGTTTGTTTACTCTCGATGTGTTCACTTAAAACATCTAAACTTTCTTTATCCCAAGACCAGAACTCCATGAACTGGCTTGGTAGCTCTACCGCATCCCAAGCGACACCGTGAGTGCCTGCAACCGAGATATTATCTACTTCGGTTAGCATGTGATGTAAGCCATGTCCAAACTCATGGAATAAAGTGATTACTTCATCGTGGGTGAGTAAAGCAGGTTGATCACCTACTGGAGGAGTGAAGTTACATACCATGTAGCAAATTGGCTTTTGTAGTCCATGAACAGTTTGCATGCGTGAGCGGAAACCATTCATCCATGCACCACCACGTTTGCCTGTACGTGCATATATGTCAAAGAAGAATCCACCAATCACTTGGCCTTGGTCTTCTAATTCAAAGTAACGTGCATCTGGATGCCAGACTGGTGCTTGTCGTTCGATGATATTAATACCATATAAGCGCTGCACGATCTGGAATAATCCCTGAATGACTTTAGGGGCAGGGAAATACGGTTTTAATGCTTCTTGAGATAAGTTGAATTGTTGCTGTTTAAGCTTTTCAGAATAGTAAGTGCTATCCCAAGGTTTAAGTTCATCAACCCCATCTTGTTTGGCAATATCTTGAAGTTCAGCAACTTCTTGAAGTGCAGGAGCACGGGCATGCTCAGCGAGATCAACTAAAAAGTCATGAACTGTTTTAACATCGGGTGCCATCTTGCTTGCAAGAGAATATTCAGCATAGTTGTTGAAACCGAGTAATTTCGCCATTTCCTGACGAAGACTCAAAATCTCATCCATAATTTTGCTGTTATCAAACTCAGTTTGTTCAGACTGATCAGATGCACGAGTCACATAAGCTCTATAAAGCTCTTCACGCAATGAACGGTCATCTGCATAGGTCATGATTGCAAAATAAGCTGGGAAATCTAGTGTTGCTACGGCTTGGTCAAATTCACGTTGTTTGCCGTACTGTTTTAATAGCTCAATATTACTTTCAGGGAGACCTTTTAGCTCAGCTTCTGTAAGGGGTTTAAAGTAAGCTTGTGTTGCATCAAGTACGTGATTAGAAAAGTCAGAAGAAAGCTGTGAAAGACGAGCAGAAATATCTGCATAGCGTTTTTTCTCTTCGCCCTCTAAAGCTACACCAGAAAGTTTAAAATCACGTAAAGCGAGGCGAATAGCACTTTGTTGGGCTGGACTAAGAGCCGTATAGCCCTGACCATCATGGAGATGCTGATACGTTTGATAGAGCGCCGTGTGTTGACCAAGCTGAGTATAGTATTCGCTTAAGGCTGGTAATAACGATTGATAAACTTCTCTTGTTTCAGCATTGCTCATCACAGCATTTAAATGTGATAAAACGCCCCATGATTCACTCAAATTATTTTCAAGCGCATCGACTTGTTCTAGTACGGCAAGTTGTTGTGCTGTGTCAGTTGGTGCGGCTGTAAGTGTATTTAAAAACTCTTGACCAGCTTGAATTGCCTGCTGGATGTCTTGTTTTAAATTTTCTAATTTAATTTCGTCAAAACGCGGAGTTGGTAAAGTTGCTTGCTGTAAAGTCATTGCTGTTAGCCACATTATTTTTTAAACATGGTATTAGATGTAGGTCCTGTCAGGTCGGAAATCAAGTTTAATTTGCAAAATAAGCTTTCTAAAAAGAAATAAGTCCCAAATCGGGACTTATTTCTAAGTTGGCAACATCTATTGTTTAATTATTCAGCCTTTGATTTAGCATTTGCCTTTTTCTTTTTAGGCTTAGACTTTTTCTTTACTTTTTCTGGTTTACTTTCTGCTTTTGCAGAAGTTTTTTTACCAGGCTTTTTAGTATAAGAACTAGGCTTAGCTTTTTCTTTCTTTTTGTGAACAGGTCTTTCGCCATCACTACTCGTTGGTTTACTGAAAACTTCTTCAGTTGCCTGTGGAGATGTTTTCGTTGTACGTGGAGCTCGGCTACGAACGACTCGTCCTGCATGTGTGACTTGTTGAAGTAGCTGGAAGTCAATTTTGCGTTCTTCAAGATTTACGCCAGCAACCTGAATTTTAACTTCATCACCTAAACCAAAGACCTGACCCCGATTTTGACCTACAAGATTTTGACTCGCTTGGTCATAAATAAAGAAGTCATCACCGAGTTGGCTAATATGGATCATACCATCGACGTATAAGTCTTTAAGAGTTACGAATAAACCAAATTCGGTTACCGCACTTACAATACCAATGAACTCTTCGCCTAAATGCTGTTGCATGTAGTGACATTTCAACCAAGTCGTTACGCTACGAGAAGCTTCATCTGCACGACGTTCAGTTTTAGAAAAATGTTCACCAGCATCATCTAGTGCGGCACCAGAGAGAGGAGAAGGTTTTTGTTTCAAGTGTGCCTTGATAGCACGGTGCAACAATAAATCTGGGTAACGACGGATTGGCGAAGTGAAATGCGTATACGCTTCATATGCCAAACCATAGTGACCCGCATTTTTTGCGCCATAATAAGCTTGCATCATTGAGCGTAATAAAACGGCATGAATACTTGGTGCATCTATGCGGTCTTTGGTGGCTTCAATAACTCTTTGATAATCTGCTTGAGTTGGCTGATCAGGGAAGGGTAGACCAAGCAATTTCACAAAGTCTTTCACTTTTTGAATACGTGAAAACTCAGGAGCTTCATGCACGCGATATAACATTGGAATATCGTTTTCTAACGCGTATTCAGCCGCAGCGACGTTAGCAAGCAACATGCATTCTTCAATAAGCTTATGTGCTTCATTACGTGTACGTGGCAAAATTTCTTTAATTCCACCCAACTCATCAAAAGTCATGTACGTTTCAACGGTTTCAAATTCCATTGCATGACGGTCGGCACGCAAGTTTTTCAAAATTTGATAAAGTTGGAAAAGCGTATTTAATGATTTATGAACATCACGATCTTTTGGAATCGCGTCTGTTGCGCCTTCAAAATATTGTGCTACTTGTGTGTAGGTCAAACGCGCTTTTGAGTGCATGACCGATGGATAAAACTCATAGCCAGTTACACGGCCTGTACGAGAGAGTTTAATGTCACAGACCATACATAAGCGGTCTACATGAGGGTTCAGAGAGCACAAGCCGTTTGACAATGCCTCTGGTAGCATTGGTAATACAAAGTGTGGGAAATATACTGAAGTGCCTCGTTCCTCAGCTTCTTCATTAAGGGCTGAGTTTAAGCGTACATAATGGCTTACGTCGGCAATTGCGACTACAACACGGTAACCACCACCCGGACGTTTTTCTGCATAAACTGCATCGTCAAAATCTCGGGCATCTTCACCATCAATTGTAACTAATGCTAAATCTCTTAAATTAATACGGCCTTCACGGTCTTGAGCAGATGGCTCTTTAAAACTTTCAGCTTCTTTTAATACCTGATCTGGAAACTCATATGGCAAACCAAATTCAAGAATGGTTTGTGGAATGATAATTTCTGTATCAGCTTTGTCTGCCATAGACTGAATAATATGTGCCGTTGAAAACTCTTCGCGGGTCGGATAAGTATCAATTGCAACACGTAGCATATCGCCAACATTCGCTTCAGCATGTTTTACGAGTTCTTTTTCCAAAGGAATAGGCTGGTGCTGATTAGGATTGTTGGGTTGAATAAAATATTCGCCATCATGAACTGACAATTTACCGATCAATTGTTTGACGCGATGTTGCAAAACTTCTGTAATAAAGCCCCAAGGTTTACCTTTACGGTCTACCGAAGTCTGGCGCACTCTAACTCGGTCACCATTAAATACTAAACGTAGTTCACGTTCAGGAAGTAAAAGGTCAGTTTGACCATCAATATGTGCTGTACCTAAACCTTTACTATTAATATAGACAGTTGCTTCATATGTTGGTTGATCTGCCACCAACTGAAATTTAAAACCGTCTTTCATGATTTGACCATCACGAACCATAGCACTTAAACGATGACTTAATGCTTCGATACTTTTTTGGTCATGAATATTAAAATGATCGACAAGCTCTGCATGAGATTGTGGTGTTTGCACCTGCTCCAATGTATCTAAAATAAGAGTACGGCTTGGAATAGGATTGTCATAACGTTCAGCTTCAGCTTTCGCTTCAGGGTCAGCCCAGTTTTTTGTCATGTCGTTTTGTTTCACGCTTGGCAGATAAGTTTAGCATAAGCCATGCAGACCCGAACTGCACGTTTAGGTTTGCAATAATGTGTTATGCACTACAGTATTTTGATGAAGAAATAATATCTATCTTAACAAGCGTTTGATCGAAAAAGACGAAAATAATGAGGAAATTGCTTAAAAAATAATTCATTGAACTAAAAAACAAGAAAATTTCAGTATGATGACTTGAACAATGTGGTTTTAGTTTGTATTATGGCGGCTCGTTCCGGTGAGGTGGATGAGTGGCTGAAATCACTTCCCTGCTAAGGAAGCATACCTATTACTGGTATCGAGGGTTCGAATCCCTCTCTCACCGCCATTACTTAATGCGCTCATAGCTCAGCTGGATAGAGCACTTGGCTACGAACTAAGGGGTCGGGAGTTCGAATCTCTCTGAGCGCACCAAGTAAATAGAACGAATCGCTGAAAGGCACACAAGTTACGCGCTCATAGCTCAGCTGGATAGAGCACTTGGCTACGAACTAAGGGGTCGGGAGTTCGAATCTCTCTGAGCGCACCAACTTGAAGAATTAACCGCTTTTATAGCGGTTTTTTTGTGCTTGTTTTTTAGTGATTTTAAAAAAAATCTAAATTTATAACTTTTTAATTATATTAGAGATAATCATAAATGAACCTAGCTTTATTCGATTTTGACGGCACGATTACTCATAACGATACATTCAGCTTATTTCTTAAATTTTCTTTGAATAGAAAAACCCAAATAATAGGCGGGATTCGTCTTGCACCTTATATTGCAGGTTATAAGCTTGGATGGGTAACGGATAGAATCATTCGGACTAAGCTCTGCCAAGTAGGGTATATTGGTTATGATGCGAACTCCCTAAAAGATATGGGACAAGAGTTTGCTAAAAAGGTACTTCCTACATGTGTTCGTGAAAACGCATTGGAGCGTATTCTCTGGCATAAAGAGCAGGGAGATCAGGTCGTTGTTGTATCTGCGTCATTAAATGTTTATTTGGAAAGTTGGTGTCAGTCTTTAGGTTTAGACCTTATCTGTAATCAACTTGAAATACGTAATGGTATTTTGACAGGTGATTTTATTGATGGTGATTGTGGTTATTTAGAAAAAGTAAATAGAATTAAAAATAAATATGATTTAAGCCAATATTCTATAATTTATGCTTATGGCGATACACCTAATGATTGTGCAATGTTAGAGTTGGCACATAAGAAATATTATAAATGGCAAGAAGTGAATTAATATTAACTAATACTTAAAAGTATATATAAAAAAGAAAGCCACTATATCCGTGGCTTTCTTTAGCTTTATTAAACAGTATGTAAAGAATTATCTAAGAAGTGATCAGTAAGTAATGACTGAGGTACTAAACTATGAACAGTATTTGTTACACTCGATACTGTAGAAGTTACTCCACCTAAGTTACCGCTAGTTAATCCATCTAATAAGCCAGAGATAACGTCTGAGCCGCTTGCACCAGTCACACCACCAGTTAAACTACCTACGATATCAGTTACGATACCAATAGGGTTGCTGCCGGTCGCACCACCCGTTACACCACCGATAATGTCAGTCACTGTACCGAGTGGGCTATCACCACCTACACTGCCAGTTAAGCCACCGATAACGTCGGTAACTGTGCCAAGCGGGTTGCCGCCAGTAGTACCGCCTGTTACACCGCCGATAATATCAGTCACTGTACCAAGTGGACTATGGCCACCTGCTACACCGCCAATAGTACCAGTCACACCACCTAGAATGTCAGTTAAAATACCAGTCGCAGTTGAGCCATTATGAACAAGAGTATTGATAACACCAGTTGCATGATCAGTTGCACCTTGGATATTACCACCCACTAAATCAGATACAACCTCCAGAGAACCATTTACAGTGTCGCGAGAGGTTTCGAAAGTTAGAGTGCCAAGGTGAGCAATATCAGTAACAGGATGTTCAGTTTGAGGAAGTACACCTACTACAGTGTCTGCAACCGTATTAATTCCTGTATTAATAATACTGGTTTTTAAGCTTTCAACGCCCTGAAGGACATCTATACCACTTTGCACAACGTTAACTACTGGAGAAATAGGTGATGTGCCACCACCAATAACGCCCCCCGTCACACCACCGATAATGTCAGTAACGGTACCAAGCGGGTTGCCGCCAGTCACACCACCAGTTACACCGCCGATAATGTCGGTAACAGTGCCAAGCGGGTTGCCGCCAGTAGCACCGCCAGTTATACCGCCGATAATGTCAGTAACAGTGCCAAGCGGGTTGCCGCCAGTAGCACCGCCAGTTATACCGCCGATAATGTCAGTAACAGTACCAAGAGGGTTGCCGCCAGTAGCACCACCAGTTACACCACCGATAGCACCAGTCACACCACCCAGAATGTCAGTTAAAATACCAGTCGCAGTTGAACCGTTGTGAACCAATGTTCCAATAATACCTGTTGCAGAGTGGGTCGCTCCTGAAATATCACCACCGACTAAGTTAGACACAGTTTCTAAAGCACCATTTACTGTGTCACGAGAAGTTTCAAAAGTTAAAGTGCCAAGATGGGCAATATCAGTAACAGGATGTTCAGTTTGAGGAAGTACACCCACTACGGTGCCTGCAACTGTATTAATGCCTGTATTAATAATACTGGTTTTTAAGCTTTCAACGCCCTGAAGGACATCGATACCACTTTGAACAACATTAACTACTGGAGAAAGAGGAGATGTACCGCCGCCGATAATGCCACCTGTCACGCCGCCAATAATATCAGTAACAGTACCAAGTGGGTTTCCACCAGTCGCACCGCCTGTCACACCACCGATAGCGCCAGTTACACCGCCGATAATATCAGTAACCGTACCAAGCGGATTGCCGCCAGTTGTGCCACCTGTCACACCGCCGATAGCACTAGTTACGCCGCCGATAATATCAGTAACCGTACCAAGTGGGTTTCCACCAGTTGTGCCGCCTGTCACACCACCGATAGCACCAGTCACACCACCCAGAATGTCAGTTAAAATGCCAGTCGCAGTTGAACCGTTGTGAACCAATGTTCCAATAATACCTGTTGCAGAGTGGGTCGCTCCTGAAATATCACCACCGACTAAGTTAGAAACAGTTTCTAAAGCACCATTTACTGTGTCACGAGAAGTTTCAAAAGTTAAAGTGCCAAGATGGGCAATATCAGTAACAGGATGTTCAGTTTGAGGAAGTACACCCACTACGGTGCCTGCAACTGTATTAATGCCTGTATTAATAATTCCAGTTTTTAGGCTTTCGACACCTTGAAGAACATCAATACCACTTTGAACAATGTTAATTACTGGTGAAAGTGGAGAAGTTCCGCCACCCACTACACCACCAATAATATTAGTTACTGCACCAAGAGGGTTACTTCCGGTAGCACCACCAGTCACACCACCGATAATATCGGTAACAGTACCAAGCGGGTTGCCGCCAGTAGTACCACCCGTCACGCCACCGATAGCACCAGTTACACCACCAATAACATTAGTTACTGTGCCAAGAGGGTTACTACCAGTTACACCACTGATAGCGCCAGTAACAGTCTCAAGTGGGTGGCCACTAGTTATACCAGCAACAACATTGGTTACTGTTCCTAATGGATTTGTTGAGCCGACGGTACCAGTTACAGTACCAACGACACCTGTTGTTACGTGACTAACGGTATTAGTTACTGTTGAAAGAACATTTGAAAGTAAGCCTGTTGAAACGTGTGCGTCAACAGAGGAGCCAGTGTTTACAGTGGTATTTGCCGATACGCCATTACCCAAGCCTTGAGTAACTTTTGAGATCGAAGATACGAGATTTGTTAGTAAAAACATGTTGGTCTATTTCCTATATAATTATGTATTTTTAAGTAAGTATTATTTATTGCGCTACATAATTAATGAGATTTGTATCTCAATAATTGGAATTTAGTATTGGTTAGATATCAAAAGCTGTCAATGTGTATTTCTAGTCACATTTTTGATGCTAATAATATTTAGAGGAATAGTAATTTATTTAATTTAGACATAAAAATAATAATGGTTTTTATATAATATTTTTTTAATTAATTAGATTTTTCTTATATTTTCACTTATTTGAAGCATTATATTAGATGAATTTTATTTGGGTTTATAATGCTAAAGCTCAACTAGAAATATATTATTTCTATAATGTTGACTAAAATAGTCGCCTTTAACTTCTAGTTATATGGTCAAATACTTCAAAAAGCCTATAAAACTTATTTGAAAAAAAATATTTCAAATACATCTTAGATGAGAAAAACGTCAGTAATTTTATCGACTATTTGATGGAAAGTAGGATACTGGCTAAGAACTAGACGGTTGATGACAGAAATATGAAAAAAGGCTTCCTAAGCTAGGAAAAGTGCGTATAATGCGCAACATCAAGTACGCGCTCATAGCTCAGCTGGATAGAGCACTTGGCTACGAACTAAGGGGTCGGGAGTTCGAATCTCTCTGAGCGCACCAACTTGAAGAATTAACCGCTATATATAGCGGTTTTTTTGTGCCTTAATTTTATACTTTTTAATAAAAAAACTGGCCGCTTATAGCAACCAGTTTTAAAAAGAAACGGGATTAAAAAATTAGCTGAACGTTTTAAAACGATGTTCATCTTCAATAAAAGCTTTTTCGCCTGCTTCACCTTCAATAGATCCAAAAACTAACTGAGCTCTTAATTTCCAGTCGGCTGGAATATTAAATGCAGTATTAATTTTCTCATCAATAATTGGATTGTAGTGCTGCAACGAAGCGCCAATGCCTTGTTCCGCCAACACATTCCAAACAGCAAATTGTGCAATTGCTGTTGAATGTTCAGACCAAATTGGAAAATTATCGGCATACGTTTCAAACTGTTCTTGTAAGCTTTTAATTACATTTTTATCTTCATAGAATAAAACTGTGCCGACACCTGCTGCAAAGCTTTGGATTTTTTGCTCTGTTCCAGACACTGCTTCCGCTGGAATAATATCTTTTAAAACCTCTAAAACAGTATTCCAAAAAGTTTGATGTGATTGCCCAAATAAAACTGCGGCACGAGATGATTGGGAGTTAAATGCAGATGGACTATGTTTTACAGCTTCTTGAATAAGTTTTTCAATCTCGATAGGAGATTGTGCTAAATTTTTTCCAATTGAATAGATTGAACGGCGATTTTTAATTAATTCTAAAAAACTTTTTTCATTGAAAGAAGGGGCCTCTTGAGTGGCTTGTATGCCCACATCTTTTGAGACAGTTGCTTTTTGATTTAAGCCAAATAATTTTGCAAAAAAAGACATGAGACATTCCACTAAGAAGGGTGATACTCTTATTGTAGAAATTTTTAAAAGTGAAATAAGCTCAAAAAATATGAATCTATGTTCTATATATGCAACGAAGAATGAAGTCGTACTAGCTATATTCGGCTTTTGAACAAAAACAAAAAATAGCCTTTGATTCATTTTAAAGCTGAAATGAATATGCTCTAATAGTTTTGATTTATTGAGTATTGATGCAGTGCAATGACCGAGCAAAAAACAGCTTTATCTTTACGTTACTATTTGAATTTAGACGAGTCACAAGATGGATTTTCATTAGTGACGTTTGGGAAAAAGCAATTTACCCGTTTTCTAACACCTGCGATTAGTATTGCAATTATTATTTGGGGATTTTATTTAGGCCTTTCAGGGGTTGGTCGATATTATATCGCTTTAGGTATATTTTTTCTGGTAATGCAAGGTTTAATGCGTTATTGGCTTTTACCAATGTTATTTAAGCGTCAATTTGTTCGTTACCAGTTTGGAAAGAGTGAGCAGGGAATCGATCTATATCAGGATTATTTTGAGCTTTATGCTAATGGGCGTAAGCAAGTTATGCAATATGCAGAGGTGCAAACCTTTGCGAAAGGTAAGTTGACTTACATGCTAGAGCTAAAAAATAAAACTGTAATTATTGTGCCAAAGCGAGCGTTTGCACAGGTTTCAGATCAAACTATATTTGAAAATACATTTAAGAAATAAATTATTGGAATTATCAGTCGCAACAACAAAGGAAGCCTAATGAATACACGTCCTTCAAAAATCGTTTGCGTGGGCAGAAGTTATGCCGATCATGTCAAAGAATTAAATAATGCTATGCCTGATAAGCCGATATTATTTATTAAGCCACCGAGTAGCTTGATTGGTTTAAATGACGGTATTTCATGGAATCCAGCTTGGGGCAGTTGTCATTTTGAGTGTGAACTAGTCTTACGCATTGACCAGCCTTTAAAGGGTGAAACAGACCCTGAAAAAGCATTAAAAGCGATTGGTGCGGTGACTTTAGGTCTTGATTTAACCATGCGTGATTTACAGAATGATCTGAAAAGTAAAGGTCACCCATGGGAGCGTGCAAAAGCTTTTGATGGTGCTTGTGTTTTGTCAGACTGGGTCGATGTGAGCGAAATTAAAGATTGGCAAGAAACCAAATTCACTTTCCATATTAATGACGAGTTACGTCAGGATGGAAATACTGCACTATTAATGTTTACGATTGGCGATCTGTTAACTGATATTAATCAAGTCTTTTCACTCGAGCCGGGTGATGTGATTATGACAGGCTCACCTGCTGGTGTTGGGCCATTGCATTCGGGTGATCAGTTAAAAATGACATTAAAAGGTGCAACACAGGATTTTGTGTGGAAAACTTTTGTAAAAGCATAATTCGCTAAACTACTTATTTATTAACCCTATTATTTTTTAATAATAGGGTTTTTTATAATTTAGAGGTTCTAGGACACGAGGTATTCGTGAGAGGTTCTACTTTCTTATTTCTCTTCCAAAATTGTTGAAAGGGGAATAGAAAGTTTTGCAGCTAAATAGTCATTAGACTCGATTAAGGCCGGACCAATTTTTTCCATCCATTCATCATCGTCATGAACATTTTGAACATCTTGACGTAAAGGTAATGGATATGGAAGAGCTGTAAAGAAAGTCCAAAAGTCGACTTGAGACAAATTACGTGCAAGAACATATTCATCTTTATCCGTGCGTTTAACCAAATTTTGCTCTTCAAGTAAAATTACATAAGCTGGCCAGCGGCCAATTTCTCCGCGGCCTAAAATCTCTAAAGCTTCTTTATCTGTTACACTTTCACCAAGCTTTTGTTTTTTATAAAATAATTCAAGTATATCTAATAGCATTAAAACAGGGTGACGTTTCTGCTCTTTACCCGAATGAAAAGCAGTTAGAGCAAAACTGACTTCTACGCCTAGTAAAATAATATTCCATGAAAGAAAGATCCATAACAGGAAAATTGGTACTGCTGCAAATGCACCATAAATAATTTCATAACTGGTGAAATTTGACATCACAAAGCTAAATAAATTTTTGAGTATTTCAAAAAGTGCTGCACTTAAACAAGCGGCAATGCCTGCTGCATAAACTGGTACTGTGCGATTGGGAATAGTCCAATATAAAATGAAGAACCCCAAAATAGTGAGGACAAAAGAAATTAGCCAGAGGAGAAATGCACCATCAAGTTGATAACCTGTGAAGTTATTACTTAATAAGTTCATCGATGCAACAGTTGATGAAATAACGAATGCACTACCTAAAATAATAGGGCCAAGTGAAATAATGGTCCAGTAGCGCATAAAGCCCATAATGCCGCTACGCGTTTCTTTTACCCGCCAAATACGATTAAAAACGGTTTCAATTGAAGTTAGCATTAAAACTGTCGTGACGAATAGAAATAGCACACCAATTACAGTTAAATTACTGGATTTTTCGGTAAATGCATTAAGTGCTTTATCAAATGCGATGGTACTTTTAGGTAGAAAGTTACTATAAATTAAATGTTGAAGCTGTTGTCTTGCAGGTTCTAACGCTTTAATTGAAGAAATAATTACTAAAAAAACTGTTAGCATCGGCACAACGGCAAAAAGAGTCGTATATGTGAGGGCACCAGCTTGTTCCCGGCAACGATCAGCTTCAAAACGCTTAAATACATATAAAACGAACTGAAACCAGGTTTTATTATAAAAAGGAAGTTTCTTTAAAAAACGTTGTAACATACGTCGTCTATCCCGATTTTTTTAGTCATCATGTTGGGCGATTGATAGCTTAGCAAAGTATTAGCTTAAGAACTTAAATAGTAGATTAAAGCAAAATAATAACTTAAAGAATGAAAGTCATTCTGTAAGTTTACTATGCGCTATAGAAAAAATTGTAGCAATAATCTTTTGATGGAAGTCACATTTCTCTTATCAGGTTATAAGATTAATCAAAAAGATTGCTCTTTTTATCTGATAGGTTTGAGAAAGTTACGCAGCTTACCTTCAGTACTACACGATCAATCGCTTCTAGAATTTCATAATATTGGCTTCGCCAAAAAAATAAAAAATACCGTATAGTGTTCTTTTTAACAAAATTCATGAAACCGATGCAACCTTACGTTCTTGTACTTTATTACAGTAAATATGGTTCTACTAAAGAAATGGCTTATTTAATTGCCAATGGTGTTCAATCTGCGGGCATGGCAGTGAAAATTCGTACAGTACCGAATATAGCTCCAGTCGTAGTCGAAGCCGAACCAAGTATTCCGGCAGAAGGTGATATTTATTGTACTTTAGATGATTTAGCAAATTGTGCTGGTTTGGCTTTAGGTTCCCCAACTCGCTTTGGCAATATGGCGAGTGAAATGAAGTATTTTTGGGACCAAACGACTAGTCTCTGGCTAAATGGGGCATTACACAGTAAGCCAGCTTGTGTTTTTACTACTTCCGGATCAATGCATGGTGGACAGGAGAGTACGTTACTCACGATGCTACCTCCCTTATTTCATCATGGGATGATGATTTTGGGATTACCAAATGCAATTCCAGCTTTATCTAATACTAAAACAGGTGGAACACCGTATGGGGCAAGTCATGTAAGCGGGCCTCGCCATGATCAGAGCTTAAGTCAGGATGAAAAGATTTTGTGTGAAGCTCAAGGCAAACGTTTAGGTGAGGTTGTTAAAAAGCTGCTGGCTTCACTTTAGACAGTTAAAAAAAAGAGCGGATATCCGCTCTTTTTCATTTGCACAATTTATTCTTTTACAAAGGTAACTTTGCCATCTGTAAGAGAATGAACACGTGCTAATGATTCAACTCGATAGCCTTTTTCAAGTAATAAGTCACGGCCCGGTTGGAATGATTTTTCAATCACGATACCGACACCCACAACTTCTGCATTTGCTTGGTGAATTAAATCAATGAGTCCTAATGCCGCTTGACCATTTGCCAAGAAGTCATCAATAACTAATGCTTTATCAGTTGAATGAAGATGTTTGTTTGAAATCGCAATCGTACTTTCAGTTTGTTTAGTAAAACTAAATACTTTAGAACGATATAAGTCGTCTTTTAATGTCAATGACTGATATTTACGAGCGAAAATTACAGGTACACCAAGTTCTAAACCTGCCATGATTGCAGGTGCAATACCTGATGCTTCAATGGTAATAATCTTGGTAATCCCTGCATCTTTAAAGCGAGCGGCAAATTCTTTACCAATCTGCTGCATTAATACAGGATCAATTTGGTGGTTTAAGAAAGCGTCGACTTTCAAGACTTGATCAGATAGAACGATACCTTCTGTTAAGATTTTCTGTTCTAGTGCGTGCACGGGAGAATCCTCTAGACGAATGCTTTTTAAAGCAAATGCGTATTTTAAAAAGCATCCGAAAAAATGCAAGCTTTAATTCGTCTTACCTGTATAACTTGTTAATAACAAACCATAAGATGTTTTGCCATCAATATGGCTGACTTTAACTGGTAAGTAGTCTAATTTCGGTGCTAACCAGAAAATAGTATTACGGTCTGGTCTGCCATGTTCTAAAACAACTTTTATGGTATCAAAGGTGCCATAAGAGGTTTTAATTTTTTCATTGCCTTGTTTTACAAAACGACGATTTTCAACTTCTTTTGCATCGGCAAGAGGGTATGACGTTTTAAGTGAACCATTCTTTAAATCTTCACGAACTTGTAACTCTGCATTTAGCTCATCAAGTACGCCAGGCTGCAAAGCAAATGAACGAGCTTTATCATCTTTTTTGGTAGAAATAGTTTTACTGTTTGGATTAAAGTTAATATTCATCGTGTTGTTATGAATCAAAATTTTGCTGGTACGGCTAAAACTTTGAGATCCAATTTTACCATTAGCAAAGCTAAATTTACTTATTTCACTTGCAGAAGCAATTCCACCTGCTTTTGCAGTGAAATTGTAAGTCCAATTATTACCTTGTTGGCTTAAGGCACGTGTAGCTGAACCCATACCTTTATTATTATAAGTAAACTGATAATTTGCTTGAAATGGGCTCATGGCAAGTGCATGGCTTGAGAAGCCTACAAAAAGCAAAGTGGTTGAAATACCTGTTGCGATGCCAAATGATTTCAGAAATTTTGTTGTCATAAGTAAATATCCTTGTACAGACTGAAAAGTCAGTGCTGATGCATCTATAGCTTAAACATATTATGCCTGTTGATCGTGGAGAAAAAATCAGGGTTTATGCTAAATGTGTAATCTATTTGTGTTTTTTGGCAGTTAATTCATTTTTACTCATAAGAACCTTATACATCTTTTTGCTGGATTGGCGTGATTTCAGAATCTTCTAATTCATCTTCAAAATCATCGTCCTGATCGCGATAAAGCAGAGCTGCTAAATTAACATTTCCAAATACAACTAATTCAGCTTCACGAACTCGGGCGTAATTTACATGTACTTTAGCTAATGTGTCGATAATACTAGCCTTTTTACCAAACCAGCGGTTGAGGTCAAGAAATATAAGCTCATCACGTTCTTTTGCTACATTAAAACGTTCAAGAATCATTCCTAAGGGATCTTTTTTCAAAATTTTATGGTAGTAAAAAACTGCAGCTTTTACGGCAATCTTTTGCCAAAAGTTTTTATATTTTGCTTCAATAATTTGTGTATTACTAATTTGTTCAAAAACTAAGAGCTGTTGTTCTTGATTAAATTCCATCTGAATCAGTTTTAAATCAACAGATAATGTCGTCTCTAGGCCTTTTACATGCATGGTTGCATATAACCTTAACCAGTCATGATAAAGATCAGCGTGGAGGTCATCTAGAAATTCAACATTATTGGTGACATAACGTTGTAAAGTCGCATTCAGAAAGGTTTGTGATAGCGTAAAATCTCTTTCTTCTTCAATGAATGCTTCTGCTTTTTGGTAGACTTTTTTAAGGCGTCTGACTAATGAGGAAAATAGCGTTTGCATAAAAGAACTTCCAGAAGATAATTTACTTAAGAACCAACACAATCTTTATTATGATAAAAAACGAGTTTTGATATTGCAGTGTAACAAATTTAATTGATACATTTTGACAAAATGAAAATGGATAAAACTCTATATTTGAAGTGAATCACACTTTTATCCAGATTTGAATATCAGTTTATATTTTATTCGGTATTAAACCGTGGGGAAAAGGCATTTATATGCTTTTAAAATTATGTTGAACAAAAAAAGTCTATCTACAGAGTCTTTTTATCATTGGTGGCAAGACCGCGTCTTTATTGCTGCGACAATATTGGCAATCTTACTGCATACTTTTGTATTGCTCATTCACTTTGCGATGCCTAGTCTGTCAGAGCAGTCAACTAAAGAAATTGCAATTTCGATTCGATCAAGCAATGAACCAGTTCAGCAGGCAGACTTTTTGGCGCAAGCAGACCAGCAAGGTTCTGGTGCGTTTCGTGAAGCCCACCGTACCTCTAGTAATACTCCAAATCCTATGCCTAATGATGCTTCAACTGGAGATGCACAATTAGAAACTTTGCAAAAGGTTCAGCAACAAAGAGAGCTTAAATTTGAAGAAAAAGTCTTAATGACTGTTTTGAGTTGGCAAAAAAAAGCTAATGCGACTCAAAGGAAAAAAGAATTAGAACAATTACAAAGCCAATTTCAGGCAAAAGCTGCAATGGTGGCAAGTCTTGAAGCCCAATATTTACAGCGTCAGCAAGACTTTAGTCGTCAGCAAAAAATTAAAACATTAGATGGGATTCAAGCAAAAAAAGATGCATCGGCAGCCTACTTGGACAAATTCCGTGAAAAAGTAGAGTTATACGGTAATCGATATTATCCAGAGCAAGCCAAACAAGAACAGTTAAAAGGCGAGGTTCGTTTAATGGTTATTTTGAATGCACAGGGCGGAATTCGTGCAATTCGATTACTTGAAAGCTCAGGGCATTCAATTCTTGATGAAGCAGCTAAATCGTCAGTAAGACGTGGAGCACCATTTGGACATTTTGATGCCAACATGAAAGATATTTCTGAGTTGCGTATTGTGCGTACTTGGCGTTTTGACCCAGCTCAAGCAGAATTTGAAGTGCATTAATAAAAAATGTGGATAAGTTTTAGCTTATCCACATTGGTTTTAGTTAATTAGATAAAATCTCATCTGAAGGCAGATTATGTTTTTCATCTAATTTGTAATGATTAAATCTGTTCTTGGTAGGGATTGGCTATATTCAGTTTTGCTAGAATTTCAACTTCCAGCCCTTCCATTTCTTCAGCATCTTCATCACTGGTTTCGTGGTCATAACCCAATAAATGCAAAACACCATGTACCAATAAATGTGCAAAGTGTTCTTGTGCTGTTTTCTTCTGTTCAACCGCTTCTTGCAATACAACTGGAATACAAATGACTAAATCACCCAGAGGAAAGGCATCGAGCATTGGTAAAACTTCTTCAGGAATATCACTTGGGAAAGATAAAACATTGGTTGGTTTGTCTTTCTCGCGATATTGCAGATTAAGTTGTTGGCTTTCTGCTAAATCGACACAAGCAACGCCAATTTCACAATCTTCTTTATAACCAACGTGGCGTAAAGTTGTCTCAATAATTTTTTTGAGTTGAGCTCGTTTGAGCTCTAACTCAGGTAATTGAAGGTCTTGTTGTAAACTTAAACTGATTTTCAAAATGAATCCTTAAGCATCCTGATGTTGCAAGTCTGCTGCTGTATCGTTTTCAGCAACTAATGCTTCCTGACGGGCTTTACGTTCAGCACGTGCTTCAGCATTAAGACGCTGTTGTTCACCATCCCAACCTTCATAAGCCTCAACGATTTTTTGAACCAGTTGATGGCGTACAACATCTCGGGAATGGAAACGGGTAATATGAATTTCTGTAATATTTTCGAGTACGCGAAGTGCGTGTGCTAAACCAGATTGTTGACCTTTAGGTAAATCTACTTGAGTAATGTCACCTGTAATTACTGCACGAGAGCCAAAGCCTAAACGGGTTAAGAACATTTTCATTTGTTCAGGTGTTGTGTTTTGCGCTTCATCTAGAATGACAAATGAATGATTAAGCGTGCGGCCACGCATATAAGCAAGAGGGGCAACTTCAATCACTTGACGTTCGATTAACTTAGCAACTTTTTCGAAACCTAGCATTTCGTAAAGCGCATCGTAAAGAGGGCGTAAATACGGGTCAATTTTCTGAGTTAAATCACCAGGTAAGAAACCAAGCTTTTCTCCAGCTTCTACAGCAGGGCGTACAAGTAAAATCCGCTGGATCTCATTACGTTCGAGCATATCTACGGCGGCGGCAACTGCTAAATAGGTTTTACCTGTACCAGCAGGGCCTACACCAAAAGAAATATCGCTTTGTAAAATACGTTGTACATAACGTTTTTGATTGGCACCACGTGGATTGATGCGGCCTTTTCGTGTCTGAAAATAGACATCTAGTGGCGCATCATGCTCATCCATTTCTTCACCAACCAATTCGAAATTGCGTTCAGTCTGTGAAGATTGAATAAGGAGGTGTAATAAATCGGCACTGATTTGCTGAGATACCTCGGACTCTTCGTAGAGTCGTTGCAATAATGCTTCGGCTCTCCCAACAGCATCTATTTCACCATCTATGTGAAAAACATCTCCACGATGAGTAATTTTGACATCTAAACGCTGTTCAATTTGCTTCAGGTGCCCATTATAGGCACCAAGAATGCTCTTTAAACGTTCCATTGGAATTTCAGGAAATGTTACGGTACGTCGAATCGCTGCAGTCAAGAGAAAACCTTTCAGTAGACTTTAGAATACCTCTACATTACGCCACGTCAGGTTCAAGATTCAAGAGCTCGCCGTAAACAAAATTTAAAGTTTTAATTTCAGTGATCTCTATCTCTGCAAAACGGCCAACCCAAGTTGCATCTCCAACGAAAGTGACCAGACGTGTATTGTCAGCAGTACCAATTAAAATATTAGGGTCTTGATCAGATACTTTTTCAATAAGTACACGTTCAATTTTACCTAACATGGCATCTGTTTTTTCAATACTAGACTGCTTAATGACTTTTTGAACTTGAGCTAAACGTTCTTTTTTAACCTGCTCAGGTGTAGTGTCCGGCAAGTCAGATGCAGGTGTGCCTGGGCGTTTTGAATAAACAAAACTATACGAGTGATCGAAGTCTAAATCTTTGATAAATTGCAATGTTTCTGCGAAATTTTCATCGGTTTCACCAGGAAAACCAATAATAAAGTCACTTGATAAATGCATATCCGGACGAATTTTGCGTAGCTTCGCAATCTTGTCAATGTATACATCAATCGTGTGATTTCGCTTCATTGCTTTTAAAACATCATTCGAACCACTTTGTACAGGCAAGTGTAAATGTGACACCATTTGAGGTAAATCTTCATAACACTGAATAAGCTCGTCAGAGAACTCAAGTGGGTGCGATGTTGTATAACGTAAGCGCCCAATACCCGGAATTTCTGCAACGAGTCGTAACAATTCAGGGAAGGTACAGATGCCACCTTCAAAGGTTTCACCGCGGTAACCATTTACATTTTGACCCAGTAGTGAAATTTCACGAACACCTTTTTCAGCAAGCCCTGCAATTTCTGCAAGTACATCATCTAAAGGTCGAGAAACTTCTTCACCGCGTGTATATGGGACTACACAGAAAGAACAGTATTTAGAACAGCCTTCCATAATAGAAACAAATGCTTTAAAGCCTTCTACACGTGGTTCTGGCAAAAAGTCGAACTTCTCAATGTCTGGGAAAGAGATATCAACAAGTTTAATTTTATCTTTTTTGGGTTTTTCGACTTGAGCATTATGTTGATCAAGCATTTGCGGTAAACGGTGTAATGTTTGAGGGCCAAAAATCATGTCGACATAAGGCGCACGTTTTTGAATATTGTCGCCTTCTTGCGAAGCAACACAACCACCGACACCAATCACAAGATCAGGATTTTTGTCTTTTAGTTTACGCCAGCGTCCCAACTCACTAAATACTTTCTCTTGTGCTTTTTCACGAATAGAACAAGTATTCATGAGTAGGATGTCTGCTTCACCAGGATTGTTGGTTAAAACGTAACCGTGAGAATCCCCTAAAAGGTCTGCCATACGGTGACTGTCATACTCATTCATCTGACACCCTTGAGTTTCAATATAAAGTTTTTTTATTGAAACATCAGTGGTGTGCGTTGGCTGGGTAACAGTGTTTTCTGAGGCAGCTTTGGCACCATCGGGAATGAAGGTTTGAACCGTCATGCAGGCTCCTAACAAATCGATCTAAAAAAGAATAAATTGACCCAAAATGGGGCAAATCATTTATTATAGCAGCATTTGGGCTGAACAGATAACAGTAAAGTCTTAGAACACGAACAGGTTTTTTTGAAATAAATAATGTAAATTTTAATGATGCTGAATCAGATAGTTACATAACACAACAAAAGAAAGCACGAAGAATAATTAAACTATGTCCTGAAGGTGAATAGTCAGGGTTTAACACATTTATGAGACCAAGTAGAAAGAGCTCATCAATCGATAGTCGTGTAATGAAAAATAAATATATGCATCGTAGCTGGTTAGGAGCTATGTGTTTACTTGGTTGTTCATTTACCTATGCTGCCGAAGAGCAGTTTAATGATGCATTAAGCGCTGCAAATAGTGGCAATACTGCATTATTAGATCAATACCAGCTTGCTATGCAAAATGATGTTTTGGGATATTATCCAGAATATTGGAAACTCAATACGAACCTTGGCTTTCAACCTACTGCCTCTATCGTAAGCTTTGCTCAGCGTTACCCTCAATCAGCAATGGCTGAGAAATTAGCGGCCGATTATGTTGAAGAAAAAGTTAAACAAGCTGACTTCGCATCTGCACAACCTTTATTGTCTTATGTAACGAATCCAGATCAGGCTGAAAATTGTGCATTGGCACAAGTGCGAGCGAAAAGTGGTGACGCATTAGTTTTTGCTGAATACAAAGATGTATGGTTGGCAACCGAGTCACAACCAGAATCTTGTCTGGGTTTGGGACGTATGATGTTATCTAGTCCATTAATGAGTGCACAAGATAAACAGCAGCGTCTTTGGGTGCAGTTACGTTCTGGTTTAACAGGGCAGGCCCTTGCTACAGCACAGACTTTGGGTATGAATTTGTCTTTGGCTCAGCTCAACCAGATTCAGGCTAACCCACTCAATTATTTGTGGAGTGCGCCTAAAACAAATGATACAGACTATGCTTATTTGATTTTTGCATTAGGTCGTTTGGCTAATAATGACTTAAGCAACGCTTTTTCGAATGTACAACGTGTCGCTCAAGGTACACCAGAGAATATACAAAAGTATTTATATCGAACTGTGGCTTATATTGGTGGCACCACGGTCATGAAAAATAATTTCAATCGTGAAGTTCTTCAATATTTTGATGCCAGTTACGGTTACCCTCTAAGTCCTGAAGAGGCTGAAATTTATGCGCGTCAGGCAATTCGTTTTGGTGCTTGGGAAAGTTTAATTCGTGCCATTGATAGTATGACCGTGACACAAAAACAAGAAGATCGCTGGCAATATTGGCTTGCTCGTGCAACAGAGCAGCGCAATGACAGTAATTCAAAAAATACTGCGCAACGTATTTATAAGAAATTAGCTGAAAGTGGCGATGACTATCATAACCTTTTAGCAAAAGATCGTTTGGGTGAGCGTTATAATCATCAACCCTATGATGATCAGCCAACAGCAAGTGATTTAAGACGGTTAGACCAGAATATTCACTTTAATCGTGCTTTTACCTTAAGACGTATTAATGCAAACCCAACCTATACCAACCGCGAGTGGAACTGGGCTGTTCGACAAGCTTATCTTCAACATGATGATGGTATATTGTTAGCTGCGGCAAAACGTGCGCATGATATGGGCTGGTATGATCGTGCCATTTATGCAGCGGATCGCACGAAAAACAAACATAATGATACGTATCGCTATGTGACACCTCATAAGACTAATGTCGTAAGTCATAGTTACAATGCAGGAATTGATCCAGCGTGGGCTTATGGTTTAATGCGACAAGAAAGCCGATTTGTTACCTCCGCACGTTCTCATGTTGGTGCGGGCGGCCTTATGCAAATTATGCCTGATACAGCGAAGTTGATTGCACGTCAAATGGGTGAAACCTATAATCCAGCGGCATTAAATGAAATGAACACCAATATTCGCTATGGAACATTTTATTTGTCGATGATTCAGGGGCAATTAAGTAATAATCCTGTATTGGCAACGGCAGGTTATAATGCTGGGCCTAACAGGGCAAGACGTTGGCAACCGGACTACCAAGCAATTTCGGCTGACCAATATACAGAGACAATTCCATTGTTAGAGACCAGAGACTACGTTAAACATGTTATGACCAATGCAACACATTATGGAGTGATATTGGGCCAAGGTGCTCAATCGTTATCACAACGTATGAAAGTCATTCCAATGCGTACGTCGCCTTAACTTTAAGGTGGTTGATAATGGATCTTCTTTTAATTGGCATATTTAAGTTTTAATTAAATGAAATATAGATATTTGGAACTTCGTTCAATACTACAACTTGCATGGTGGCTGATCTGTGCAGGAGTAGGATTGATGAGTTCCGTTTTGCATGCCGAACCTGTTAATTTACAGGGATATGTCATGCATGTACAAATGACACCTGCCGCATGTGCGTTAGATCCTTCTAAGCAAAAACAACGTAAATGTCTTGAAGGATATTCATTGACAATTACGGGCCTTATGCCAGAAACCAATCAAACTGATTGTTCAACAGAAAGTTCAGCCTCCCTTTCTCCACTGCAAGCTAAAGTCGTAGCTCGGGTCATGCCCGACAATAATGCGCGTGTACAGCTTTGGAAAAGTGTAGGGGGATGCATTCCTATGAGCGCAAGTCAATATTTCCGGACTGTCATTAACTTTGCTGAACGTTTGAAAATTCCGGCTAGCCTGACAAGCTCGACGAATGTAGAACTTCAACAGTCAGCCTTAAAACAGCAATTTACTCGCCTTAACCCGAGTTTGCCTCAAAATGGTATTCGTTTTACTTGTCAGTTATCGCGTTCGGATGTTGTCTTAACGGAAGTGAAGGTTTGTTACACGGTAAAAGGTCAATATAAACAATGTGCAAATCATGTGGTATCGAATTGCCCAGGCGAAATCATGATCAAAGGTAGTTATTAAAGAAGATGATCATTTCGTAAAAAAATGCTGACTATGTATTGAATCTTTTTATAAATATTAATTTGTATTTTCTATCAGACTTTTGGTGAAGATGAGTCGCTTTTACATGCATCTGCTACATCTTTAGAGTACAATCTTTGCCGTTTATGATGATTTGGTTAGATAGAATCCCTATTTAGCCCGATTAAGGACACTCATTGGAGACAATTACATGAAGCAACCCGTTCGTGTTGCCGTGACTGGCGCTGCAGGTCAAATTGGTTACAGCTTATTATTCCGTATCGCAAGCGGTGAAATGCTAGGTAAAGATCAACCTGTTATTTTACAATTGCTTGAAGTTCCAGTTGAAAAAGCACAACAAGCGCTTAAAGGCGTAATGATGGAACTTGATGACTGTGCTTTCCCTTTATTGGCTGGCATGATCGGGACTGATGATCCGAAAGTAGCATTTAAAGATGCTGACTACGCTTTATTGGTAGGTTCTCGTCCACGTGGTCCTGGTATGGAACGTGCTGACTTGTTAAAAGTTAACGGTGAAATTTTCATCGGCCAAGGTCAAGCATTAAACGAAGTTGCTAGTCGTAATGTTAAAGTATTAGTTGTAGGTAACCCTGCAAATACTAACGCTTACATTGCTATGAACTCTGCTCCAGACCTTCCAGCGAAAAACTTTACTGCAATGTTGCGTCTTGATCACAACCGTGCGTTGACTCAAGTTGCTCAAAAAGCTGGTGTTGCAGTTGCTGATATCGAGCACTTAACAGTTTGGGGTAACCACTCTCCAACAATGTATGCTGACTACCGTTTTGCAACTGTAAATGGCGAAAGCTTAAAAGACAAAATCAACGATGCGGCATGGAACAAAGATGTGTTTCTTCCAACTGTTGGTAAACGTGGTGCTGCGATTATCGAAGCACGTGGTTTGTCTTCTGCTGCTTCTGCTGCTAACGCTGCAATTGACCATATGCGCGACTGGGCACTTGGTACAAATGGCAAATGGGTAACTATGGGTATTCCATCTGATGGTTCTTATGGTATTCCAGAAGGCGTTATGTTCGGTTTCCCTGTAACAACTGAGAATGGTGAATACAAAATCGTTCAAGGTTTAGAAATTGATGAATTCAGCCGTGAACGTATTAACTTTACGTTAAATGAGCTTGAAGAAGAACGTGCAGCAATTGCTGACATGTTGAAATAATTTATCTTTTTGATAAGTTAAAAAAGCACTCTTTTTAGAGTGCTTTTTTATATTCAATCATTCAAAGAGAAACACAAAAAACAACAAGAAAATATAGGCACTATCATGCATATAAAAAGGTTTTATTGTTAGATTAGTTAATAGATGATTTAAAACAAGTTATAGGAGAACAACAATGTTTGAGCAGCAACCTACTTTAGAGCTTTTATTTGATCAGCTAGGTTTAGATTCAGATGAAGCAAGTATTGAAAACTTTATCAAAACTCATCAGTTGCCAGCTGAACAGAAATTACATGAAGCCTCTTTTTGGTCAAAAGGTCAGAGCGATTTTTTAAAAAGCCATTGGGAAAAAGATGATGAATGGATTGTGGTTATTGATGAACTTAATGAACAATTACACGAAGATAGTGTGAAAAAATAAACGAATAAAATAAAGGCCTGTTTTACATTCAATATATAAAACAGGCCTAATTACATTAAGTGTTTAATGTGTCTTTACTTTTAATTGATCTTTATACCAAGGCTCGTGACGAACAAGGTCAAATACAGGTTGGCCATGAACTAATTCAAGATCACACGTGCTTGTCGATAAATATTTAGTTAACCAATGTCGGGTTAGGGCTGTCTCTTGTCGTGCAGCTGAAGCATAAGCTAAAAAGAAATATATATCCGCATGCTCATAGTGTGCTAAAGGCTTCAAGATTTGCTGAGTAATCAAGGCAAAACGCTTTTCTTTATTTAACTCGAAATAAAGCATATAAGCTTTAGCTAGGTGCAAGGATAAATTCAGATATAAGCTCAATGGCATTTCTTCATATTCCATGCGCGCTTGTTCAAGTAAAACAATCGCTTCTTGTAAAAAGTGAAGCTGTTCTTGGCGAACATGACTTAATATGACAAGTTGCAAACGTAAGTCTGCTCGCTCCAGAGCAAGTTCAGGCGTATTTTCAGTCAAATAAAGTTGGTCTGTTTCACCAATTCTGTTCACAATTGTTTTACTTTCAATAGACATACACCGTCGCCCTTCTTGATCAATAGCATCTATATCGGGTTCTTTTACCAAATTTAAAGAGTAAACTTTAAACCCAGATAGAATTTCCGCTACGAAGCCAAGCTGTAATAGATAATCTCTGTTGTTTTGAAATTAATACTTCATGTAATAAGTTACTTTGAAATATCACCAGTCGATTGGGGTCCGGATTAACAATATGCCATTTCTCATTTTTGTCTTGTAGTCGTAATTGACCACCCCAATCTTCATTCCATTCTGGATGTAAATAATAGACAGTCGAAATAATACGATCATTTTTTTGTTGAGGATTGTCGCGATGTAAAGCATAAAACTCACCTGAATTATAGCGAGCAAAATGAGCTTCAACTTCTTTAATCCCCAAATAGAAGGCTTGATTTAGACTTTGGGAAAATGAAGTTAATGTTGCAACATGTTGTTGAGCAATAGGTAATTGATTATTAATCCAGAGGATATGATCGCTACGAATATTACTTACGATCCCGTTTTGAATACCAGCTTCTCTAAATTCATCAATGTGCTGGCTACATTCCTTAGCGACTTCAGCGCGATATTGATCTGAATAGGCTTGATTTATAATGGCAAAGCCATGTGCATTTAAATCATCTAAAATTTGGCCCAGATTCCATGAATCGGGAAGTGGATGAGAGTGCATAGAACCTCGGATAGATCGTAAAAATATCAAGCAGCCTTATTTTAGATGATCACAACCTTACGAAAGAATATTTTTTTCATGTTAAACTATTTGTTGAATTGAGGAATTAAAGTCAACATGAATTACCGTCACCATTTCCATGCGGGCAACTTTGCAGATGTTATGAAGCATGTGCTTTTGCTACAGCTTCTTAACCGTTTAAATGCTAAAGATAAACCTTATCGTTATATCGATACGCATGGAGGTGCAGGAAAATACGATTTATCTCTGGCGCCTGCACAAAAGTCTGGAGAATTTCTTACAGGCATTCATCGCCTAGTTCAAATATCTGAAATGGAAAAGCGTCAGGCACCTGAAGCAATCCAGCAATATTTGAAGTTGGTAGAACAGCTGCGTTCTGAACAAGGCAAGGGTAGTTATCCTGGATCACCATGGTTCGCGTTGCAAGGCATGCGTGAAATCGATAAAGCAACAATTTTTGAAATGCAACGTGATGTCTTTCAACAATTGCGACACAACATTTATGATAAACGTGCAGGTTTACATGAACGTGATGCTTACGAAGGCTTGCTTGGAGTTATCCCGCCGAAAGAAAAACGTGGTTTGGTCATGATTGACCCACCTTACGAATTAGAGCGTAAGGACTTTCCGCAATTAGTTGAACTTTTACAACAAGCTTATAAAAAATGGCCAACGGGCGTTTTTGCAGTTTGGTATCCAATTAAAGACCGAGCGATGATTGAGCGTTTTGAAAAGAAAATGTTCAAAACCGGTATTCGCCGTCAATTAATCTGTGAAATTTGTGTATGGCCAGATGATACACCTGTAGGTTTAAATGGTTGTGGCCTATTAGTGATTAACCCACCATGGCAGTTCTCTGAACAAGCTGACCAAGCTCTACAGTGGTTATTCCCTCATCTACGCATGCAAGAAATTGGTGGTCACGCTGCTGTTCGCTGGTTAGTAGGTGAGTAACAGTTAACTTAAATCAATGCACATGTTTGGAATAGAAAATAATGACAAATGCGCCTAAACCAGAGCAAGATTTAACTCATAATGAACATTCATTTGATGGGATTACATTCGAAGTGGTTGAAGAAGAGGATAATCCGGAAGGACAAAAAGTAAAGCGCCGAGGAATCTACCTTTGGCCTAACTTAATTACGACAGCCGCTTTGTTGTCTGGTTTCTATTCCATCATTGCAAGTATGAATGGGGATTTTACCCAAGCTATTTATGCCATTTTTATTGCAGCGCTACTTGATGGTCTAGATGGCCGAGTAGCTCGAGCGATCGGTGCACAAAGCGCTTTTGGTGAGCAATATGATTCTCTCTCAGACTTATTGGCTTTTGGTGTTGCTCCTGCAATGCTTATGTATAGCTGGAGTTTGCATGATTTAGGTCGTATTGGGTTAGCATGTTGTTTTGTTTATACGGCATGTGCAGCTTTCCGTTTAGCACGTTTTAATGTTCAGATAGGTGTCGTTGATAAGCGCTATTTTATAGGAATTGCGAGTCCACTGGCTGCCATTATCATTATTTCACTTGTGTGGGTTGCTCGCGATTATCCTTTCATTTTTGATTTACGTGATATTGCGATTAAAATTATTAATGCTGTGCTTATGGTTGTTGTGGGATTACTCATGATATCCAATATTAAATACTACTCTTTCAAACAAATGGATCGTAAACGCGTTCCCTTTGTAGTTATGTTGCCAGTAGTACTGATTTTTGCCGCAATCACTTATAATATTCCAATGGGCATTTTGACTGTTTCAATTCTCTATGCTCTCTCTGGTTTTGTTACGACATTATTTGCACGCAAGAGTAATGAAACAATAAAAACATAAAATAGAAGAGGTTCGGTATGCCTATGTTGATGAGTCAAATTAATCAATTACAGCAGCTGGGCCTTAATGCCAAAGAGGGGGTTGTATATCAACCTTCTCGAGGCTTCTTCAAGATTGTTTATCAAGGCTTAATCCTTCCAAATTTACCGGCCCCACTGCGTTATTTTAATTACATTAGCCTGGTTGGACAGCCGCGCATTCCTCTTTGCTATAACACTCACACAATTACGACTTCAGCAATCGATACGGCAACTGTACTTGTAAGTAATAGCCAGCATAGTGTGGGACATTTAAAAACTTATTCTATTCGGCGGCAATGCCAGTTTGACTCAAAACAATATCAGTTTGATAAAACAGATTTGATTGAGTGGAAAATTCCAAAGATCCACCTTCAGCGATTAGACCCGGAAATGGGTTGTAATCTTACTATTCATATTTCAGAAAATATCTCTAATACCTCTGCATTGCAGTGGGGCGTTTCGGACTATTGGTCAACACTATGTTTGTGTGAGGGCGAAGTTTTTTATAAAGGACAAAAATATCAAGTCGAAGGATTGGGAAGGTTCAAACACGCAAGAGCTCTACATTTACCATTTTTATCTTTATGTTTTTATACATGCCAAATTATTAACTTAAATGAAACGGCTCAGCTTACATTTTCACAAATAAGAAATCAGTGGAATATCATCTTATGTTCAAGATTAGATATTCAAGAATTTGGTAATCCTGTTGAAAGCTTTACCGAAGATGTAAATTTACATATCCATCGGGTTTATCCAAAAGTTAAAACACCGAACGGTAAAGAGATGTATTTGCCCAGAGAGTTTTCTTGGCAGTGTAAGAAAAATGGAAAAATTATTTTCGAACTTTATGCACAAAGCCGTGGTGACTACAAGTTTGGATTAGCTGCAGGATATGTAGGAAGCTTTCAATACCAATTAAGCTGGAATGAACAGTGTCTACAAGGTGAAGGTGGATATTGTGAATATATTGATTGTCGCCCACTCAGGTGGCAGGAAAAGAACCAAGACGAGAAAATTTTAGATAAATTGATGCTTTTACAACCATGTTTATATAAAAAATGACTAATTTTAGCTTTTTTGATCAAAAAGCGAACTGTCGTTATGGGAATA
>NZ_JADVKT010000010.1 GCF_016508255.1 Acinetobacter calcoaceticus
ATACTTTCATACTATTTCGTTTTTTGCTTATGATATAAGCAATTAAAATTGAGCTTCTCCCTATGCAATTTGAAATTATCGCGGCACAAGACCTAAATAATCAACAGCGACAACAGATCGCAGAGCTATGTTTTGCTGCTTTTGATGAAGATCCTTGGACTCAATATACCTTTATGCAAACTGCTGTTCATATAGTAGGCATATTAGATAATCACATTGTGTCACATGCTTTATGGACAGATAGAATTTTCACCTTCAAAGATTATGTCAATGTAAAAACCGCTTATATAGAATACGTGACTACTGACTACAATATGCGAGGGAAAGGTCTTGCCTCACAATTATTAAGATATTTAACTGATACTTTAATTACTTTAGATTATGAACTTGCAGCATTACAACCCGAAGATGAGACATTCTATAAAAAATTAGATTGGATTTCGTGGTGGGGGGATTTATACATTAAACAAGATGCTTCTACTTATTTGACAGATGAGTATGAAATTATGCTATTCCCGTTGAGTACTAAGTTGAAAGATCTATTATCAGATGCTTCAGATAATGATTATATTTGCACAGATTGGAGAGAGGGGGAAGTCTGGTAAATCTCGCTACCTAACATTTTGAACAGACATTAGCTTTAGTGTTTGGCCATAAGATTAAAATATAGCCAGAGACCATATTTTTTATGTGGTATCTGGATAGATAAACAAATGTGTCTGATGTAATGGATTAATTTTAAAGTAGTTTTTTAAATTATTGTTTAAACATAATTAATAAGAATAAATCTACGATAAGACACGGTGTTAATTTAATAATTTAAGCTTTACTTAGCTTTTGTACTTTTCTGTTCATTAGAGAAGCTTATAATGATTAAGAATCATTCCAAATCTAATAAGGATATAACATGTCTACTGATCAGCAATTTCCAACACCCAATAATTTAGGGATCGCAGTTTATTCAAATAATGCAGAAGCAATAGGGAATACCCCTTTAGTTCGTATCAATCGTTTGATTAAAAGTGATGCAACCATATTAGCAAAAGTAGAGAGTCGGAATCCTGCATTTTCTGTGAAATGTCGTATTGGAGCGGCACTTATTGCAGATGCAGAAAAGCGTGGCATGTTAAAAGAAGGCATGCATATTATTGAACCAACCAGTGGTAACACAGGGATTGCATTGGCTTTTGTTGCAGCGGCCAAAGGCTACCCAATTACTTTAACTATGCCTGCAAGCATGAGTCTTGAGCGTAGAAAAGTATTAAAAGCACTCGGCGCTAATTTGGTTTTAACTGAACCAGCGAAAGGGATGAAAGGTGCAGTTGATGAGGCTGTACGATTAGCAACTGAACAACCAGATGTTTATTTTCTGCCTCAGCAATTTGAGAACCCAGCGAATCCGCAAATCCATGTCGATACAACTGGCCCTGAAATTTGGCAAGCAACAGGTGGGCAAGTCGATATTTTGGTTGCTGGCGTAGGTACTGGTGGCACGATTACGGGTATTTCTCGTTATTTCGAACAAGTTCAAAATAAACCTTTGTATTCTGTAGCAGTTGAACCTGCCGAGTCTCCAATTATTACTCAAACCAGAAATGGTGAGAATATTACACCTGCACCGCATAAAATTCAGGGAATTGGTGCAAACTTTATTCCAAAGAATCTGGATTTAGATGTTGTTGATGAAGTCTTACCTATAAGCAGTGAAGAGGCAATTCAGTGGGCAAGAAATTGTGCAACGCAGGAAGGTATTTTAGTAGGTATCTCAAGTGGGGCTGCTTTAGCAGCCGCTGCTAAAATTGCAGAGCGCCCTGAAAGTGCTGGTAAAACAATCGTTGTGATTCTTCCAGACAGTGGGGAACGTTATTTATCTTCTGTTCTGTTTGAAGGTTTATTTGACGAATAATATTAATTATAAAAAAAGCCCATCAATAGATGGGCTTTTTTATTCGACCTTATTTATATCGCGCTTTTTAAAGTTTTTTGATGATGTTTAATAGATCGAGCATATTTTTTTGCTTTGTGACGTGTCCAGAAGCTTCGCTCATAACCTGTCGGCCCCACATTATAATAGGCAGTAGCTTTGAACCAGCTGTCCGCTGTTTGATAGTAATGATTTAAAATATATGCACCGCATTGGATGTTTGTGGATTCATCATACAAATTACCAGCACAAGTTTGTTGCCAGTAGCTTGGAATAATTTGAGTTAAACCAACGGCTCCAGTAGGAGAACGAGCATTAGTATTGTAGTTAGACTCTTGTCGAATAACTGCCGCAAGCAGGAGTGGTGGGACATTATATTGATCAGCACTTTGAATAATCATTGGAGATAAACGATTTGCTGTATTTGAAGGAACTGAATAAGCTTTTTGTAAGCCCGACGAGAGTTTATTTGAACGCCAAGAAAATGAGCCACTATTGGGGCCTAAGCTTGTGCATCCCGTCATTATTGTCATCAAGGCTATGATAAAAAATTTGAGACTAAAGATGTGTAATTGTGTTGGTTCAAAACGATTTTGGGTGAAAGATGAGATAAGCAAAATACAAAACCAATAATCAAGCTTCAAATGAAATCATAGTATTCAGCCGTAACTATTGGATCAATATAAGTTCTGTTGCTCAACACAACCAAAAAGTAAGAATTTTGTATAATTGAAATGAAAAAACCCCGACATCCTGTCGAGGTTCTTTCGTATTCAGCTTATGTAGCTAACTCCTGTCAACTACCGCTTCCTGCGTTCTTATTCTTCTTCAATGAGACATCCTGTCTCTCTATGTTTCATATACTATAAAAAAATATTAAAGCTGGATATTCGTTAATGACCACAAGTTTTGTACGTTTTAACTTACAGACGTACGTTGTCCACTTTCTTAATTACGACGTTGACTGTTTTCTCTACTAAAGGAGCGCCAATCAATACACTTGGGAAAGCTAACACCCATGCAATAATGCAGGCGGATAATCGTAATAAAACTGAGTGATGATTTAGTCCTATTAGTTTAAAAGTTGACATATCCGAAACTATAAATGACACCATCCCAGATAAAATTAAGAGGAATGAAAGTCTCTATGCTTTCATAGTTTTATATCCCTTCATAAGCATTTAGGGTCAATGCAAAATTTTCCCCAAACAGTTGAGCAGTTTTAATATCTCCTTCATCAAAGCTATCGGGATTACTGGCGTGTTCAGCCTGAGCCATTAGGCCTGACCATGAGCCGAGACGGTTAGCTGCTTGAGCATAGGGAATACCTTGATGCTGCTCGGGTAAGATTTACCCACCCATAACATGCCATGTTGCATGCAGAAGGTAAAAAGTGAAATGAGTGTCGACTGCTTATCACCTGCGGGAAGGGAAGAAACTGTAAACCCAGCCGCCAGTTTTCCTTTAAAGCTCTGTTTTTTCCATAATGGACCAGTTGCATCCATGAGTTGTTTTAATTTTGAGGCCACTCCGCCTAAATAAGTCGGAGATCCCCAAATTAAACCGTCATATTGAATTAGGGATTCGGCGTTATCGATAAGATGTTCAGCACTGAGTAGATCTACTTCAATATTTTCTTGGCTCAATATACCCGTTTGAATTTGCTGAGCAATAAATTGGGTATGTCCCTGACGACTATAGTAAATAATGGCAACATTTTTCATGGGCGGTTTTCTCTTTATTTAAATTTGAAATAGTTTTGCAGTGAGATATAAACCACAGCCAAAAACACTATGGTTAAGCAAACTTTTTAGAGAGTTCAAAAAGGGATGAGGTGTTTTTGAAGAGAAAAAACCACTGCCCATCGCGGGTTGCATAATCAAAAATGGAATAAGAACCGTGACCACACCAAACAATAGTGCTGAGTAAAATTGAGGATGAGTGAGCCAAGTTTGGCCTACAATAAAAATAAAACTAAATGCAAAAATAACCCCAACGCTATAGTGCGCAATCCAACCTAATAAATATTCCCTCTTAATTTGAGGGCTTTGAGCAATGGATTGATGTACTAATTTACCTTGGAATATCCAGCCAACCCAGCGTCCAAGAAAGGTGAAATTTAGGGTGGGAACCTTAAATATTTTTAACAAAAACAGCCAGATATCCATAATTATTGTTGCACCAATACCAAGACATAAAACTTGAAAGAACAATGTAGAGATATTCATTTTTACACCTACTTTTATACGCATTAAACGTGATAAATTTATTGTGCAAGTTCAAGTTCACTTGAAGTCAAGGGGGTATTATGGATATTGGTGAAGTTGCTAAGAAAGCAAAGGTCACAACTGCAACACTACGTTTTTATGAAGAGAAGGGATTAATTAAGTCAATAGGCCGGCAAGGTTTAAGACGGCAATATGGTAAACAGGTACTTGATCAACTGGCATTAATTGCTTTAGGCCGTGCTGCGGGTTTCTCTTTAAATGAAATTGCCACTATGTTTGGGCAAGATGGTAAGTTTGATCTTGATCGAAAAAAACTTAAAGATAAAGCTGAACAATTAGAGCAAATGGCAAAGCGACTACATTTTATTAGTCAGGGATTACAACATGCGGCAGTGTGTCCTGCTGAAAATCACATGCAATGTCCAACTTTTCAGAACTTTTTAAAAGCAGCAATTGCTGGAGAATATCAGCCAACAAAACTTTAATTAACTTGTACTGAAGAAATTTATTTTTACTGTGTATTTAACAGTTAGATTTGTCATATTTTTGCCATAAAGATTTCATCTTTTTGAAGTGAAAACTTCATAGAAGCTTGATTAAATTTGCTTAATTTTTTACCAATTGGATAAAACTATGAGCAAAAAAACTTTAATAACAATATTATGCTGCGCCAGTTTTGGATTAACAGCATGTAACGATAATAGCGATCAAGAACAAACTTCACCTACTGAAAACGTTACCGAACCCACATTAATTTCTTTTGCCAAGCTACCTGTAGAAACTTATGCTGCTGGCCCTGACTCTGGTGCATATGTGAAAGGTGCAAACGGTATCTATCCGCCATTTAAGGGTCAGCCTGTACAGGGTTTTTCTGCTGCATTAAAAAATGAAGATGGCAGTTATATGGCAATGGCTGATAATGGTTTTGGAACTCAAGATAATTCGGCAGACTTTTTACTTCGTATTTATAAATTAAAGCCAGATTTCAAAACTAAACTTAAAGGTACGGGGCAAGTTACTGTACAAGGCTTTATCCAGCTACGTGATCCAAATAAATTAGTTCCATTTAATATCGTAAATGGTAATACATCTGAGCGTTTGTTAACAGGTGCTGATTTTGACCCAGAGTCAATGCAACGTGCCAATGATGGGACTTATTGGATTGGAGAGGAGTTTGGTCCGTATTTACTTCATTTTTCAGCAGATGGAGTGTTGTTAGATGCTCCGATTGCTTTGCCAAATCCATTAAATCCAACTCAAGAATTACGTTCACCACAAAATCAGTTTAATAAAGCGCAAATTAATTTTGTAGAACCTTTGGTTCAGCAAAGTGGTGGTTTTGAAGGAATGGCGATTTCGCCAGATGGACAATATCTCTATCCTCTTATAGAGAAACCACTTAAGTCAATTCGGGAAACGGAAAGACAATTATTGATTTCTCAATTTGACCTGAAGAAAAAAGCTTATACAGGCAAATATTATTGGTTCCAGTTAGATAGTAAAGCAACCAATATTGGAGATTTCCAGCTCTTTAGTGATAAAGAAGGCATTATTATTGAGCGTGACGCAACTCAGAATAATTTAGGGGGTTATAAAAAATTAATCCGTATTAAATTGAATGAGTCAGGCCAGTTAGTAAGTCGTGAGGATTTAGTCGATTTAATTAAAATTGCTAACCCGAATATGCTGTATGGCACGGCGAGAGCAGGGGATATAGGCACAGGACAGACTTTTGCTTTCCCATTTGAAACCATTGAGGATGTCATTATTGAAAATGGTACAACGCTTACTGTCTTAAATGATAACAACTTCCCTGGTTCAACAGGACGTAACGCAAAATTGGCTGACGATAATGAGATTATTCAGATTCGTTTACCGAAAGCATTGTTCTAAGTCATGTAAATAAATTGTGTTAAAGCTGCGGCGGATTTTATTCCGCCGTATTTATTTCTAGAATAAAATCTTGAACAAACTTTAATCGAATTAATTTCTACATGGTTGTTTTCGCATGTTTTATAAACAGGGAAAATGAATGAAATTCATGTTAAAATGATCGGCTTTCATCTTTAGATGTCTCTCCTCCATCTGCTAGCCGAGATTCGCAAGCCATGTCTACCGCTTATACTATGCAAACTGCGCCAAAAGCGTTGTTTGATTACGACAAATATTGGGCGTCGTGTTTTGAACCAGCACCATTTTTGCCGATGTCACGAGAAGAAATGGACCAACTCGGCTGGGATGCGTGTGACTTTATTTTAGTATGCGGTGATGCGTATATTGACCATCCGTCATTTGTATCAGGCGTGATAGGACGTGTTCTTGAAGCACAAGGCTTTCGTGTCGGAATCATTGCACAGCCAGACTGGACCAATGCCGAAAGTTTCCGAGTTCTAGGTAAGCCAACGATTGCCTGGGGTGTGACCGCAGGGAATATGGATTCGATGATCAACCGTTATACGGCAGATCGTAAAATTCGTTCAGATGATGCTTATTCTCCAAACAATGAGCCAAACAAACGTCCTGATCGTGCAGCAACTGTTTATTGTCAACGTTGTCGTGAAGCATTCCCAGATGTACCCGTGTTATTAGGTGGAATTGAAGGCAGTTTGCGTCGTATTGCACACTATGATTATTGGTCAGATAAAGTCCGTCGTTCGATTCTGATGGACTCTAAAGCCGATTTACTCATGTATGGTAATGGTGAGCGTGCCATTATTGATGTGATGCATCGTTTGGCTAAAGGTGAAAAAATCCACGAGATTACTGATGTTCGTGGTACAGCATTCATTATTAATAAGCATAACAAAGCATCAAAAGCAAAGTTCGTTGAAGTTGCAAGTAATGATGTAGATACGATTGGGCGTGTTGACCCAATTATTAACCCTTATGTCATGACTGAAGATATTGATGGTTGTGAAGTTGAAAAAGAAAAGGGTAATTCATTAGCTCAGTATCAAGACTTCCAAAAAGAGATTGTTGCAAATCCGATTGTGCGTGAAGGCGACAAACTAGATGATGACACTCAAATCGTTCAATTAAAGCCAGCACCGTCAAAAGCAATTAAACACAAGTTGCCTCCACGCGAGTTGGCTGTAATTCGTTTACCTTCTTTTGAAGAAGTGTCAAATGATCACGTGCTTTACGCACATGCAAACCGTATTTTGCATCTTGAGACTAATCCGGGTAATGCCCGTGCCTTGGTTCAACGCCATGGTGAGCGTGATGTCTGGATTAATCCGCCTCCAATTCCTCTAACTACTGAGGAAATGGACTATGTATTTGATTTACCTTATGCACGTTTGCCGCATCCAACATATGGCAATGCACGTTTTCCTGCATTTGATATGATTAAATTCTCGGTCAACATTATGCGTGGCTGTTTCGGTGGTTGTACGTTCTGTTCGATTACTGAACATGAAGGCCGTATTATTCAGAACCGTTCGGAAGACTCGATTTTACGCGAGATCGAAAAAATCCGTGATACAGCACCAAACTTTACAGGCATTATTTCAGACTTGGGTGGCCCAACAGCAAACATGTACCGTTTGCATTGTAAAGACCCTGAAATTGAAAAGAACTGCCGTAAACCTTCTTGTGTATATCCGGGCGTTTGTCAGAACTTGCATACCGATCATGCACCTTTAGTGCAGCTTTATCGTAAAGCACGTGCGATTAAAGGTGTGAAGAAAATTCTGATTGGTTCAGGTTTACGTTATGACCTTGCGGTACTAAATCCTGAATATGTAAAAGAGCTGGTACAGCACCATGTTGGTGGTTATTTAAAAATTGCTCCAGAGCATACCGAAAATGGCCCTTTATCTAAGATGATGAAGCCGGGTATTGGTACGTATGATCGTTTCAAACAAATGTTTGACCGTTTCAGTAAAGAAGCAGGAAAAGAGCAATACTTAATTCCTTACTTTATTGCTGCACATCCGGGTACTTCAGATTATGACATGATGCACCTTGCAATCTGGCTTAAAAAGAATGGTTTCCGTGCCGATCAGGTACAGACCTTCTATCCATCGCCAATGGCAACAGCAACTACCATGTACTATTCGGGTAAAAACCCGCTCGCGAAAGTGGCACGTTATACTGAAAAAGTTGACATTGTGAAAGGTGAGAAGCGTCGTCGTTTGCATAAAGCATTTTTACGTTACCATGATCCAAACAACTGGCCATTACTGCGTGAGGCCTTGAAAGAAATGGGCCGTGCTGATTTGATTGGTAATTCGAAGCAGCATTTGATTCCGACTTATCAGCCACAAGGTACTGCCGAAGGTGAATATAAGTCTGCACGTAAGAAAAACTCGTCTGTGGCGGGAGATTCAGCAAAACGTGGTCAGGGGCAATCTCGTTCAGCAGCAGGGCAAAACCGTCCACAAAAAGGACAGGTTTTAACCCAACATACTGGCTTACCTCCTCGCGAGACGGGAGAGAAAAGACCGTTTGGTGGAAAAAGTAAGCCAAGATCTAAAGCACGCGGTTAATGATAAAACAGGCTCTTAAATGGAGCCTGTTTTGTTTCTAGAATGTATATTTAAATCGCATAGTGAGATTTTTGAGGGTTTAAAGTACAAAAAGAGTAACTAAAAATGATAATTTCCATAAATCTGACGAGCTGCACTTGATTGTTGTTGACTCTATGATTATAAATAATGTGAGGGTGGCTAAATTTAAGCCAAGCTTGATAACTACAAGTGAAATTACTACTAAGTGAACCTTTTAAAGAACGGCTGTGTCGTTATCAATTAAAACAAAGTGTGATCTAGCAAAATCATTATAAAAAACTTAAAGGATTAGGCCCATGTATTATCTAATTACAATCTTATTATTATTTTTGGCTGTTGTTATGGCAGTGAAAAGTCTTTCGCGAAGGCATCAACATGATAGTGCTTTAAAGCGCCGTGCAGTATTAACAAGTCATGAGCAAATGACTTTAACCCGCCTGCAAACAGTTTTACCTAAATTTACAGTTTTGGCCCATGTGTCCTTCGATGCATTATTAACGACAAAATATGCACACACGCGTCGAAAATATCAAAATATGGCTGCTGATTTTGTTGTACTTGACCAAAATTTTCAAGTTGTTGTGGTTGTTGTTCTTGGGGAAAATGGTCTACGCCGAGCGCATCAACAATATGAACGTCGACTATTACAACTCGCGGGTTATCGCGTGCTGCATTATAGTGAAGTACCTGATTATCATGATTTAAGAAGAGATTTATTAACTCCTGAAGCAGAGATGGCGACGTTACATACAACTCCGCAGCTAGAGAGAATATCAAATGCTTTTGTTAAGTCTTAAAAAATTTAAAAGCAGTAAAAAATTGAGCAATATTTTTCATTATATTGCTCAATTTTAAGTCTATTTAAAATGATAATAATTATGGAAGTACAGCAACCACTGTCATTTCTACAAGTACGTCTGGCGCATAAAGTTTAGACTCAACACAAGTGCGTGCTGGAGGGTTTCCTTCACTAATCCATGCCTCCCAAACCTCATTCATTGCTGCATAATCTTTTTCGATATCTTTTAGAAAAATTATGACAGAAAGGATATGGCTTTTATCTGTTCCAGCTTCTGCTAATAAACGGTCAATATTATCTAAGGTTTGCTGAGTCTGTGCTGTAACATCAACGCTTGTATCATCTGCGAGCTGTCCTGCTAAGTGTACTAAATTACCTGAAATTGCAACTTCGCAGTACCGTGAAGTAACGTGTAAACGCTTTACCGTCATAAGAATGCTCTAGAGTGGCTTTATTTAATAGTTTTGATTTTATGAAGAGTTGCTATGCAGGTGCAAGCCAGTAGAAAAGAATTTCAGTAGATTATTGTGATGAGAAGAATAGAGTAGCCATGTATCAGAAGAGCCCTGCAATATTCGGATTTGGTCGTCACGCCAATCACAGGACGATATGCCGAAAGTAAAGGTTGCTTTTGGCATGTTGCAAATACATGGGTAATGAATATGCGCTGATTAGGTTACTCTAAACTTGGAGTAAAAGGGAATAGCTTTTGTTCAAAAGTTGCTCTTTTGGGTGAAAATTAGACAATCACCAAAGGTTAAGTTGAAAGTCATCTGCTTGGGTTTGTAACTGATAAACTCCGATACCAATTAAGCGAAATTGGAAATGTTCGGGAATCTGCATTTCATTTAATAATAAAAATAGAACTTGGATTAAGTCTTGTAGCGACTGGATAGGCCTTTTAAAGCTTTTACTATGTTGCAAAGTCTGAAAATTTTTGAGTTTAAGCTTGATATTAACACCACGCGCATTGAGTTGTTTTTTTTCGAGGCTATGCCAGACTTTTTCGGCTAATCCCTGCCAATAGGGCTGGCATTGAGCCAGAGTAAAATCACTATCGAAAGTTGTCTCTTTTGAAATTTGTTGGCGAGCTCTTTCCGCTTGAACAGGCCTGTGGTCAATTCCTTGTGCATATAGATAAAGTTGTTGCCCATATTTACCAAAGTGGTGAACTAAAATAGCTTCTTCAATTTTTTGTAAGTCACCTAAAGTATGTAACTGAAGCTGCTGCAATTTTTCTTGGGTGACTTTACCCACTCCAGGAATTTTTTTAAGTGGAAGGTCTTGAATAAAATTGGCAACCTGCGAAGGTTTTATTACGCATAAACCATTAGGTTTGTTCCAGTCAGAAGCAATTTTTGCCAAAAACTTATTAGGTGCTACACCTGCCGATGCAGTCAGTCCTGTTAACCGAAAAATATCTTCCCGAATGTGCATGGCGACTTCAGTTGCACTTGCAATTTGTTTTAAGTTTTCAGTAACGTCTAAATAAGCCTCATCTAAAGATAATGGCTCAATAAGAAGCGTATATTGCTGAAATATAGAATGAATTTGAGCTGAAACTGTACGATATTTTTCAAAATTTGGCTCAATAATAACGACTTGAGGGCATAGTTTTCTTGCCTGACTCATCGACATGGCTGAACGTAAACCAAATTCACGGGCAGGATAAGATGCTGCGGCAATCACAGCTCGCGGATGGTGAGATGAAATAACAACGGGTAAATGCCTTAATTCAGGGTGTTCCCGTAGCTCGACTGATGCATAAAAGGCATCCATATCGATATGAATGATTTTGCGCATATTATTGTGCTTTCACGATGCCTTGCTGCTGTAAAAATTGTTGCCATTGCTTGACGGACCCCTCATAGACATTGATATCTACAGGTTTTATTATCCCTTCAATTTTACCCTGATTACTGTGCTGCCAAAAGAGCCATTTTCTTTTGTCTTTGAGTTCAGGGTTAGCTTCATAGTCACGTACCCAAAGCGGAGTATTTGTAAAATTTCCAACTAAGACAATATGATAAAAAGTTCTAGAAATATAAAAGATGGGCTGTTTACCATAATGTTGTTTTAAGCGGTCATGCATGATGCCAATTTCTTTAATTAATTGTTCTTTGGTGTATGCATTAATACAGTTACTGTCGTATTCCAGATCAATAACTGGCGGAAGCGCATCTACTTTTTTAGGCACTGTCGCAATAAAGTTATCTGCTTGCGTTTTACCATCACGACAGAGTCGATAAAAATGATAAGCCCCCACATGAAAGCCATGTTCACGCGCTTTGAGCCAGTTCTCTTGAAATTTTGAATCTTTGTAATCACCGCCTTCTGTCGCTTTTAAATAAACGAATTGGAATTTTTCAGGTGAGATTTTTTTCCAATCAATATCTCCTTGATGATGAGAGATATCAAATCCTTGAACGGGATAATCTTGTGCGATAGCCTTTTGTTGATAGAACAAACCGAAATAAGCCAATACCCCCATAACACATGCTAGGCCAACTCCGATTAAGGTATTGTAGTGCCGTGTAAAAAAGGTTTTTGCCAATTTGGTCATGCAAAACTCATTAAAAATGTGAAGCTCACATCATAGCGTGATTGGTGAACCAGAAACCACGCTAAAAATGCAACAGCCTATATGGATGTATCTTTAGGAATTTGCCAGAAAATAAATGCAGTAATCACATTGATACAGCCTAAACAAATTAAAGTGACATGAAACGCTGTTGTCACGTGATCCGCGCCATAATAATCAGTAAATACATTGATGAGTGTGCCCGCCAATGCAACACCAATACTCATCGATAGCATCATAATCATGGATAAAAAACTGTTACCGCTACTTGCATCTTGCTGAGGTAAATCTTTTAAGGTCAATGTATTCATTCCAACAAACTGTAATGAATTTAATGTGCCAAATAAGAAAAAGTGTAAGGCTCTGAACCAGGTTGGAGTGTCGACTGTCATGATGGCAAAAGAAGCAATACATAACCCAACAAGTGTCGTATTGATCAGCAAAAAACGTCGGTAGCCAATTTTCTGAATAATAGGTCTGACAATGGGTTTTGAAAATAACGAACCTAAGACTAGAGGAATCATCATTAAACCGGCAATAAAAGGTTCAAAACCGAAAGCCACCTGTAGCATGAGTGGTATAACAAAAGGTAAGGCATTACCACCAAAGCGGGCAAAGAAATTACCTAAAATACCGATAGCATAAATTTTGTTTTTAAAGAGCCGACTGCGGAACAGTGCATTTTGATGAGTATGAGAATGATAGGCATACCAAAGCGTTGCTATTATTCCGATCACTAACAGCGAAATGCTGAACCATTTTGAATATTCAGGGGATGCAAGGTGTTCGATACCTAAAGACCACCCGATCATTGCCACAACTAATAATATAAAACCAATCAGGTCAAATGTTTTGACGGTAGGTTCTTTTATATTTGGCATCACTTTTAATGTCATTAATATGCCTAATACGCCCATAGGAATATTAATCAAGAAAATCCAATGCCAAGTTGCAACCTCGACCAACCAACCTCCTAAAGTTGGACCAGCCAAAGGGCCAAGTAAACCTGCGAGACTCATTAAGCTCATTGCAGCTAAAAATTGGGTTCGTGGAATAATTTTTAAAAGTGATAGTCTGCCAACAGGGAGTAATAATGCTCCGCCTACGCCTTGGATGACTCGGAAAAATAACAGCTCATTGAGGCTCTGAGAAAGACCGCAACCCAAAGAGGCTAGAGTAAAAATAACGATGGCCGATAAGAAAATATTTCTCACACCAAAGCGGTCTGCTAACCAGCCACTTAAAGGAATACAGGCAGCTACAGATAAGACATAGGCCACCACTACACTGTGCATGCGTAAAGGATCTTCATTTAGATGATGGGCCATTGCAGGAATAGCAGTATTTACAATAGTTGTATCCAATGCCTGCATAAAAAAGCCAATGGAAACCAAAAGAACTAATAGACGATATTCAGGTTGCAAGGCTTGGTGAGTCGGCGTGGCATTCATAACATTTGAAAGTTAACGTTTGGGTCTAGTGTAAAACAAATTGATAGTAAAGAAAGCAAGTCAATGTTGAATACCTCTTTAGTTAATCTAAGTACTTTTATTTTCCAAAATTACCAAGCTAAATTATTCTGAATACAGCAATAAAAATAGTTAAAACAAAAAAAAGCGGGAGAACCGCTTTTTATGGAGCGTAGATAGAAAATTACACAACAAATCTTTTCGGCATTTTTAAATTTTTAATCACATTATAAATTTGATTAACATCATCACATACAATCAATTTAGCACGGTGCTGAAGTGGCAGAAAACCCTCTTGAACTGCATGGTCTAACTGGGCAATCAATGCATTATAAAAGCCATTTACATTATATAAAATCATGGGTTTTTGGTGTTGGTTGAGTTGGCCCCAAGTGGCTATTTCCAATATTTCTTCAAATGTACCCAAACCACCAGGTAATGCGACAAATGCACTTGCACGCTCTGCCATCATTGCTTTGCGTTCATGCATGGTTTCCACTACATGTAATTCGGTTAAGCCGGCATGTGCTACTTCATAATCGAGCATAAATTCAGGAATGACACCTACAGCTTCTCCGCCGTTTGCGAGAACGCTTTCAGCAACTTGTCCCATTAAACCAATACTGGCACCACCATAGACTAAACCGAAACCTTGGTCAGCAATTCCATGCGCGAGTTCAATTGCCTTTTCTCGGTAGATTGGATTATTTCCTGCACGTGAACCACAATATAATGCAATAAGAGGTTGTTTTGTTTTTACAGCTGTTATTGGTGAATCATTTACTGGCATTGTTAATACGCTATTCATTGCTTTATTTTTACCTTATCACGTTCATATTTCTTGTCTACACTAAGCAAAAGATATGACAACTTTATAAGCAGATTTATAGGAAAGACCCATGTTTTGTATGGGTTTGGTGAATGCTCTTCATGAACAAATAAAAATGATGAATTTATGTTAAATCTTGCCTATACTAAAAATTCGTTTAACAACATATGAACAAATATGGGTAGTGGTTGTAGTCGCTCCGTTTTAATTTCTTGTCCTAAAAAAACATTTTCCCTCCTTTGTATGGGCATGCCTGCTGTGTTGCCAAATAAAGATAAAACCCAATCAGCACAGGAGCAGGATCGATGATCTTTGAATGGATGTCTGATCCATCTGCTTGGGTGGGTTTAGCAACTTTAATCGTTCTTGAAATTGTATTGGGGATCGATAACCTCGTTTTCATTGCTATTTTGGCCGAAAAACTGCCGGCAGAGCAGAGAGCTAAAGCACGTATAGTGGGTCTGGTACTCGCATTAGGAATGCGTCTAATACTTTTAGCTTCAATTGCTTGGGTCGTAACACTGACTGAACCACTCTTCCATATTTTTAATCATCCATTCTCTGGTCGTGATTTGATTCTATTATTCGGTGGTGTGTTCTTGCTCTTTAAAGGCACCATGGAATTGCATGAACGAATGGAAGGCAACCAGCTTCATAAAGAAGATAATCCTGTTCATGCTGCATTTTGGATGGTCATTGTCCAGATTGTAGTACTTGATGCTGTGTTCTCGTTAGATAGTGTGATTACAGCTGTAGGTATGGTGAAAGAGCTGTCAATCATGATGGTTGCAGTTGTAATTGCTGTCGGAATCATGTTGTGGGCATCAAAACCGCTCATGGACTTTGTCAATAAGCATCCAACAGTCGTTATTCTGTGTCTTGGTTTCTTGATGATGATTGGTTTTTCTTTGGTCGTGGAAGGTTTTGGTTTCCATATTCCGAAGGGCTACTTATATGCTGCAATTGGCTTCTCTGTTTTGGTGGAAATTATCAATCAGAGCATGCGCCACAATCAGGAAAAGCTGGTTACAACCACAGACTTGCGTTATCGCACTGCCTCTGCAGTTTTACGTATGCTAGGAAGTAAAAGCAGTGGTTCTAGCTCAGATACACAATCTTCTGATAAAGAAGACGTATTAGCTACACAAGCTTTTGCAGATGAAGTCTTTGACGAAGAAAATGGTGTTTATCATAGTGTGCTTGTGCAAGGTGTTCTTGGTTTATCAGAACGTCCTGTAAAGTCTGTTATGACTCCACGACCTGAACTTGAATGGATTGATTTAGAAGACGAACCGGAAGTTTTAAAAGAACGGTTAATGTCAATGACACACTCCCGTTTGATTGTTGCACGTGGTGAGCTTGATAATATTGAAGGTATCGCGCTCACTCATAAAGTTTTAAATGGCTTTATTGAAACAGGTGTGGTCGATTTCGAAAAGCATTTACGTGAACCCGTCATTGTGCATGAAAATGCTCAAGTACTTATGGTGATGGAGCAATTACGTCAAGCGCCTTTACAAATGGCAATCGTTTTAAATGAATACGGTTCAATTGAAGGTATTGCAACGCCAATCGATATTTTAGAAGCCATTGCTGGTGAATTCCCAGATGAAGATGAGCTAGATGCAGCAGCTGAGAGCTTGGCAGATGGTTCATTAATACTTGAAGGTTCAACTGACATTCGCCACGTATCCCTTTTATTAGGTCGTGATTTGGTTGATGAAAGTGAACAGTATTCAACTTTGTCGGGTTATTTGTTATTCCATTTAGGCCGTTTACCAGAAAATGGTGAAGCTGTTGAAGCAGATGGTTATCGCTTTGAAGTGATTACGATGGAAGGCCATAAAATCGAGAAAGTTCATATTGTTTCTATCGAAAAAGATGAATCAAAAGATTAAATGACATTTCAAATCTAGAAACATCATAAAATAGCTCAACTCTGAGCTATTTTTTTATTTGAGAAACACAGAATGACTCAACACACTTGTCCATGTGGAAAAGGCAGCTATGCAGAATGCTGTGAGCCTTTACATTTAGGTACAGCAAAAGCGCTAACAGCAGAGCAGCTTATGCGTTCACGTTATAGTGCTTTTGCATTACAGCAAATTGATTATATTGTGAAAACGACTGCTTTAGGTCAGCAAAATGCGCTTGATCAAGATGCCATTGCAGACTGGAGTAAACAAAATCAATGGTTGGGTTTAGAAGTGGTTAATGCCAAAGAAAAACTAGATAAAACCCATGCACAGGTTGAATTCAAGGCACATTATCATGATGGGCAGAAAGCTCAGCTTCACCATGAGGTTTCACATTTTGTATATCAGCAACAACAATGGTTCTTTCTTGATCCAACGATAGATATGCAGGTCACCATGAAACAACCTTGTATATGTGGCTCTGGAAAAAAATTTAAACAATGCTGTGCACAATTCATATAACTTTACCTTAAAATACGCGCACCGTTTGGCCTGAGGGAAAGGGCGATGTTACTCACCGTTATTTATATTATTGCGATTACTGCCGAAGCCATGACAGGTGCATTGTCTGCTGGGCGACGGAGTATGGACTGGTTCGGTGTCGTACTGATTGCCTGTGTGACTGCTTTAGGTGGTGGATCTGTACGTGACGTATTACTTGGTCACTATCCTTTAACTTGGGTAAAACATCCTGAATATTTGGTTCTGACGTGTTGTGCTGCATTTGTCACAATCATTATTGCTAAATGGATGCGTCATTTACATAACATCTTTTTAGTGCTCGATGCCTTAGGTCTAATCGGGTTTACCATTATTGGTTGCCAGATTGCCTTGCAAATGGGGCATGGGTTTGTCGTATCGGCAGTAGCAGGGGTGTTAACTGGAGTTTCTGGTGGTATTTTACGTGACATTTTATGTAACGATGTCCCGTTCGTTTTCCGCCGTGAGCTTTATGCGAGTATCTCTTTTGTGGCGGTCATCTGTTACTGGATTTGCCAAGACCTAGGATTAAGTTTAGAACTTACCGTTATTTCAACCTTAATTTTTGGTTTTAGCTTGCGCTTGATTGCGATCTATTTTGGTTTGGAAATGCCTAAGTTTATTTATAAAGATGATGATGCGGAGTCAGCCTCTTCAACCGATGAACATTAATCATGCAGAATGCGATGTGAGCATGCTATAACAATTAAATATATTGTCTTGCTCACTTATTCTTTCCAGTAGAGTTTTCCTATGGATCTGGTTTCACGTATACAAAATCTTCCAATTGGCAAATTTCACTACACATTATTGTGGGTGGTTGGGCTAGGGTGGATGTTTGATGCGATGGACACAGGAATCATTGCTTTTATCATGACGACCTTAGTCAAAGACTGGGCGCTAACTCCCGCCGAAAGTGGCTGGATTGTGAGTATTGGCTTTGTGGGAATGGCTATTGGAGCAGTTTGTTCGGGAGCTTTAGCCGACCGCTTTGGTCGCAAGACAGTATTTGCGACCACCATGGCAATTTATAGTATTGCCACCGCTTTATGCGCTTTTGCTCCAGATTTAAAATGGTTATTAATTTTCCGGTTTATTGTTGGGCTTGGACTTGGTGGGCAATTACCTGTTGCGGTGACATTGGTGAGTGAATATATACCCTCACATGTACGTGGTCGTTTTATTGTATTACTTGAAAGTTTTTGGGGATTAGGCTGGTTAGTTGCTGCGTTAATTTCTTATTTTATTATTCCTAAATTTGGTTGGCATATTGCATTTTTGATGGGTGGCCTTCCTCTAATTTATATTTTAGTGATTTGGAAAAAGCTCCCCGAGTCGATCCCGTACCTGATTAATCGTGGTCGTATTGAGGAAGCTCATGCATTAGTACAAAAACTAGAAGCTCAAGCGGGTGTTCAAATTGTTCACCACATTGAAGTCGTACCTGTGGCCATACGTCAAAAGGTTTCATTTAAACAACTTTGGAGTGGCCCTTTCGCACGCCGTAGTTTAATGCTCTGGCTCATTTGGTTTGGGATTGTATATTCCTACTATGGTATTTTCACTTGGTTACCAAGTTTATTGGTGAAACAAGGCTATGACATTGTTAAATCTTTTGAATATGTACTTTTAATGATTTTGGCACAGCTACCGGGGTATTTGGCAGCGGCATGGTTTGTTGAACGATTAGGTAGAAAAATTACACTGGCTTCTTTTATTGGTTTTTGTGCATTGTCTGCATATTTCTTTGGACAAGCCGACAGTGTGAACAGCATTATGTTTTGGGGCTGCCTCATGTCGTTTTTCAATTTAGGGGCATGGGGAGTGTTATATACCTATACGCCAGAACAATACCCAGCCAATATCCGAGCTTTCGGTTCGGGTTGGGCGTCGGCAATGGGGCGTTTAGGTGGAATTTTGGCACCAATAGTCGTTACACATATGATGGTGGCTAAGCACGGGTTTAGCCACGTTTTCATCATGTTTACCGTTGTTTTACTTTTGGTTGCAGCGGTAATTTTGATATTAGGTGAAGAAACCCAAGGGAAAAGACTAGAGTCGATAGGGCTTTAGTTTTGCCTAACTTTATAGCAAGTAGCTAAAAATATAGAGAGATGAGACATAATTTGACGCTCAGGTGACAGACTCCCTCTTGTGTCTGTAACATAGCCCACTTAGCATAAGACTCATTTAAAATAACGACTGATTTGGAAGATAAGCTGACTATGACCAGCCTTGCGCATCAAGCGACAGAAAACCGCTCTGTAGCCGAATTTACTGAACAGGCTTACCTGAATTATGCCATGTACGTCATCATGGACCGTGCATTGCCGCATATCAGTGATGGTTTAAAACCTGTACAGCGCCGTATTGTCTTTGCCATGAGCGAATTGGGCTTGAAAAATAGTGGTAAGCCAAAAAAATCAGCTCGTACAGTAGGTGATGTACTCGGTAAATACCATCCTCATGGTGACTCGGCATGTTATGAGGCGATGGTCTTGATGGCTCAGCCGTTTAGTTATCGTTATCCTTTAATTGAAGGACAAGGTAACTGGGGGGCACCCGATGATCCTAAGTCATTTGCTGCGATGCGTTATACCGAAGCAAAACTTTCTGCCTACAGTGAGTTGTTGTTAAATGAGCTAGGTCAGGGCACAACTGACTGGCAAGATAACTTTGATGGTTCATTAAAAGAACCGATTACGTTGCCAGCGCGTATTCCTAATATTCTACTTAACGGCACAACAGGGATTGCTGTTGGTATGGCGACAGATATTCCGCCGCATAATTTACGTGAAGTGATTAAAGGAACGATTGCCTTAATTCGTAACCCGCAAACTTCAGATGAAAAATTGGCTGAATATATTCCAGCGCCAGATTTACCCACAAAAGCTGAGATTATTACTCCGCCAGAAGAGTTACTCAAAATCCAGACTACTGGCCGTGGCAGTTACCGCATGCGAGCGGTGTATACCATCGAAAAAAATGAAATCGTGATTACTGAATTGCCTTATCAAGTATCGGGCTCTAAGGTGATTACTCAAATTGCCGACCAAATGCAGGCCAAAAAGCTGCCATTAGTCGTTGATATACGTGACGAGTCGGATCATGCAAACCCAACACGATTAGTGATTGTGCTCCGTTCTAATCGCATTGATGCTGAAGCGGTAATGAGCCATTTATTTGCGACTACCGATTTAGAGTCGAGCTATCGTGTTAATTTAAACATGATTGGTGAGGATGGCCGTCCTCAAGTTAAATCGATTCGTCGTATCTTGCTTGAGTGGATTGAGATCCGTAAAAAAACGGTAACGCGCCGTTTAGAATATCATTTGAACCGAATTGAAAAACGCCTACATATTTTGGCAGGTCTTTTAATTGCTTACCTTGATATAGATACAGTCATTCGTATTATTCGTGAAGAGGATCAGCCTAAACCTGTATTAATGGAGCATTTCAATATTGATGAGATACAGGCAGAAGCAATTTTAGAACTGAAGTTGCGTCATTTAGCAAAACTTGAAGAGATGGAAATCCGTCAAGAGCAGGATGAACTTGCAGCAAAAGCAGCGATTATTCGTGAGCAATTGGAAAATCCTGAATCTTTAAAAAATCTGATTATTGGTGAATTAAAAGAAGACGCTAAAAAGTTTGGTGACGAACGTCGTTCTCCAATTGTCGCGCGTGCTGAAGCTGTTCAGATTAAAGAGCAGGATTTAATGCCAGCTGAACCAGTAACGGTGGTTTTATCTGAAGCGGGTTGGATTCGTGCTGCAAAAGGTGCGGATGTCGATGCAGAAAAATTAAACTACCGTGCCGGAGATCAATATTTAAGTCATGCAGTGGGTAAGACTAACCAACGAATTTATTTCCTTGATGAAATTGGACGTAGTTATGCCTTACCAATAAGTAGCTTGCCATCAGCAAGAGGCTTGGGTGAGCCATTAAGCTCTAAACTTGCTCCTGCAAGTGGTGTGTCATTTATTCAGGTTTATCTAGAAGATGAAGAAGCGGAACTTATTGCTGCTAGTTCATCAGGTTATGGTTTTAAAACTCAAACCAAACAATTAGATACTAATGCCAAAGCAGGTAAAACCTTTTTATCGGTACCTGAAAAATCAAAAGCTTTACCATTAATTCCTACCCAAAACATGTCACATCTGGCAGTGCTTAGTTCAGCAGGGCGACTGTTAATTATTGATTTGGCAGAATTACCAAATTTGAATAAGGGTAAAGGTAATAAGTTGATACAACTTGAGGCAAAAGAGCAGATTTTATCCATGACAACCCTGAACTTAGATGAAATAATTCAGGTGGTTGCAGGTCAGCAACATCTAAAATTAAAAGGTGATGATCTTCAAAAATATATGGGTAAACGTGCTTCAAAAGGTCAGCTCTTACCACGTGGATATCAAAAAGCAAATAAACTGTTGATTCAGAGATAAAGCTAGCATCGGGCAACATAAATACGCTATATATGGCAACATGTTCAAGCAATGAACTGAACTTGTTGGTATTGAATAACGATTAAAAGGACAGCAATTTGGAGTACGTAATTTGTACTCCATGCAAAAAATTTGGCAGCGTCAAATTGTCAAAACTTCTGTCTCCATAATCTTGTTCGAAGTGTCATGAATGTGCCAATAAGTTTTAAATATGTTCTGGCACCAAGAAGCTAAAGAATAGCTGGGGCATTGAATAACAGTTATTACTAAGGATTACGAATCGGAGATAATGGCATTATGGAAAAAATTTGGTTTGCAGAATACCAAAAAACAGGGATTCCAGAAACAGTAGCATTGCCTGCGGAAAATACCTCACTTGTTGATATTTTTGAGAGTAATTTCCAAAAATTTGGTTCTCGCGATGCCTTTATCTTTATGGATAAAGCGATGTCATTTAATGAGTTAGAGCTTGCAAGCCGTAAGTTCGCGACCTATTTGCAAAATTTGGGGTTAGCAAAAGGAACTCGTGTGGCAGTGATGATGCCGAATGTGTTGCAATATCCTGTAGTAGCATTAGCTGTCTTACGTGCAGGCTTAGTATTAGTGAATGTTAATCCACTTTATACTGCGCGTGAACTTGAGCATCAATTAAATGACTCAGGTGCAGAAGTACTTGTGATCATCGAAAACTTTGCCAGTGTTTATCAAAGCATTTTAGGTAAAACTCCAGTGAAGCATGTTGTGGTTGCATCAGTAGGAGATATGCTCGGTACACTTAAAGGTACTTTGGTGAACTTTGTACTACGTAAAGTACGTAAGCAAATTCCAGCTTGGAATATTCCAGGGCACATTAAATTTAATTCAGCATTAAATAAAGAAAATGCGAGTAATTATAAGCGTCCGACTTTAACTTTAAGTGATACTGCTGTACTTCAATATACTGGTGGTACAACTGGTGTTTCAAAAGGTGCGGAGCTTACTCATCGTAATCTTGTAGCAAACTTACTTCAGTGTGATGGTATTTTCCAAAGTAAATTTGGAGCAAACGATGGTGCTAAAGGCGACCGTATTGTTTGTGCATTACCGCTTTATCATATTTTTGCGTTCATGGTTTGTGCGATGTATGGTATGTATAAAGGTCAGGCAAATATCTTGATCCCGAACCCTCGTGATTTACCAGCTGTTATTAACGAACTGCGCAAATATCAACCATCATTCTTCCCAGCAGTAAACACATTATTTAATGCTTTAGTCAATAATGAAGAATTCAGACAACTTGACCATAGCAAGTTAAAAATGGCGATGGGCGGTGGCATGGCTGTTTTACCTTCTACAGCAGAAGCTTGGAAGAAAATTACTGGTACAACCATTATTGAAGGTTATGGTTTGTCAGAAACTTCACCGGTAGCAACTGCAAATCCACCTGCTTCTACAGAATTTAGCGGCACCATTGGTATTCCATTACCTTTAACTGAAGTTGCTATTTTAGATGATGACGGTAAAGAAGTTGCTTTAGGTGAGCAAGGCGAAATCTCGATTCGTGGGCCTCAAGTAATGAAAGGTTATTGGAACCGTCCCGATGAGACAGCTAAAGTCATGACAGCAGATGGTTTCTTCCGTACGGGAGATATCGGCGTGATGGATAGCCGTGGATATACAAAAATTGTAGACCGTAAAAAGGATATGATTTTGGTTTCTGGCTTTAACGTCTACCCAAGTGAAATCGAAGAAGTTATTGCTAAACATCCAAAAGTATTGGAAGTTGCAGCAATTGGTGTTCCAGATGAAAAATCAGGTGAAGTGCCAAAACTCTTTATTGTGAAAAAAGATCAAAGCTTAACGACTGAAGAAGTTTTGAGCTTCGCTAAAGAGAACTTAACAGGCTATAAGCGCCCTCGTTATGTTGAGTTTATGGATGAATTACCAAAATCAAATGTAGGTAAAATTTTACGTAAAGACTTACGTAAACCAGCCTAATCAGTTAATAAAAAAAAGCGCCTTCAGGCGCTTTTTTTTATTTTATATTTTATGACTTTTTATAAACCAGCGGTCTATATAAGGTCGTCCAATTCCGACCATCGCAACAAACACCAGCATTGTGCCGAGTTGCAGGCGTAGGTGAGTTAAATCAAGCTGACCATAACTTAAATAATTATCTGCTAAGCAATATATCGTAATCACAATTAACCAATGCCATAAAGGAAGTCGTTTAATACCGACTGCCATAAAGGTAATTGTTAAAATAACAAAGGTACCAAGTGTAGATTGCCAATTCAAATTTGCACAAATCACACTAAGTAAAAAAGCGACAATAGGGAGTACAATCTTTAATATGCGATCTATCTGAAGTTGATTCTGTTTTTGCTTCTCCAAGACTTCAAACAATTCTTTTTGATCAGGTTGCTGCATACATGGCCCTATAAATCAGTGGTGATTGCGATTGCATAAAATTTCAGGTAAAAACGATCAGTTATGATAGCATGATCAACAGTATTTTCAGTGATGGATGGCACTATGCACGGCATCAGCAGCATTATCTATATTATTTTAGTGGCATGTTTGCTGCCATACGCATTTACCGTAATTGCAAAATTTAAAGGTGGATTTCAGCCTGCCGATAATCAAAACCCCAGAGCTTTTTTTGCCGGACTCACTGGTATAGCTGCTCGCGCTAATGCTGTACAACAAAATAGCTTTGAAAGCCTACCTTTATTTTTAACAGCTATTTTAATGGCTGAATATATGGTGGTTCCTGAATACTTTATTTTAAGATTGGGCTGGGCCTATATTATTTTACGCGTGATTTATGGTATTTGTTATTTAAGTAACTGGGCAACTTTACGCTCGATTGTTTGGTTTTTATCATTGTTATGCCCAATATTCTTATTGATCGTGACAATTAAGCTGACTTGAGTGTCATTCTGTCATCATTCATATCAACTTTCGCGTGTGCGCATTGTATAATCGGCATCATTTTGATGATATCCACGTTATAATCGAGTGGATTTTACATCTGACTTCATAACGAAAGAGTATTGATATGAGTTACAGCAATATCCCAGCAGGTAAAGATGCACCAAATGACATCTATGTCATCATTGAAATTCCTGCAAACGCAGCGCCAATTAAATATGAAATTGACAAAGATTCTGATGCATTGTTTGTAGACCGTTTCATGGGCACAGCAATGTTCTATCCAGCAAACTATGGTTATGTACCAAATACTTTGTCTGAAGATGGCGACCCATTAGACGTACTTGTTGTAACTCCATATCCTGTTGCTGCTGGTTCTGTAATTCGTTGCCGTCCAGTAGGCAAACTAAAAATGGAAGATGACGGTGGTATTGATGCGAAATTAATCGCAGTTCCACACGAAAAATTATCTCCACTTTACAAAGACGTTAAGGAATATACAGATCTTCCTCAATTGTTAATTAGCCAAGTTGAGCATTTCTTTAAACACTATAAAGATTTAGAACCAGGCAAATGGGTAAAAATCAGCGGTTGGGAAGGTGCGGATGTTGCTAAAGCTGAAGTACTAAAAGCAATCGAAGCTGCTAAAAAATAAGTTTTGATTTATGGGCCTAGTGTGTCTCAATTGATATTCTAGGCTCAATAAAAAACCTACCTGTGTTACCAGAGGTAGGTTTTTTTATGCTTGATAGATCTGCGAATTAGAATAATTTCACAGGAATATCAAGGAAGATACGCCATTCGTTCGTATCACCGATGTACGCATTAGATTGATACGCATCACTTGCACGGTAGTAAGAGTTACGAATACGAAGACTTGCATCTTTAGCAAAACCGCTTTGAACTGTGTATTTTACTTGGTTAAAGAATTCACGTTCTTTAGCATCATCAGTTACATTGCGAACTTTGATGTCCCAACCGTATACAAATGCAGTTGTCCAGTTCAAACCAGGTAATACACCTAACTTACCAAAATCAACGTTGTATTGAATTTGCGCAGATTTCTCGTGGTTACCGATAAAATCAGACATGTAAGAGTTTGGTAAATAAATACTTTGGAAACCGTCAGCATTTTGACCGTAGTCATAACCAACATTACCAGTGTTTTGTTGGTAAGCAACCATAACACTATGCGGACCAGTATTATAAGTTGTAGAAACTGCCCAAATGTTATTGGTCTTTTCTTCACCAGCTATATTGGTCGAACCATAATCTGGTGCTACTGCTCCAGTTGCTGAGTAAGTAATAGCATCTTTATCAAACTTAGTGTGATAACCGCTAAAATCATAAGTTAATGAACTGTCTTTTGTTAAAGGCTGTTTAAAGTTCACATTAGCATAATGGCGTTCAAGTTTATTCTTGCTGTCCAAGCCATAGTAAGATGCATTTAAGTTGTCATTAAACTTGTATTTACCACCCCAAACGATTGCACGATCAAGACCATGGCCATATACATCCGCATCAGTATTAATTTGATCAGACATTTGGTCTTTAGTGAATTTACCAGCAACTAATTCAAGATTCTTGATTTCATGGCTTGTTAATAAAGTACCTGTAAAATATTCAGGAACCATACGGCCAGTGTTACTTGCTAAAACAGGTAAATCGAGTACTTGAGTACCGTAGCGTACAGTCGTATTTGAGAAACGAGCTTTAACGCTACCGCCACCACGACCCCAATGGTCATAAGCTGAACCATCATTGTTTTTAGGAATCATTTGGTTACCGGCATGATTATTTTCACCGATTTTAAATGAACCGTCACCAACAACACCAACACCGAAACCAACAATACCAGGAGTAAAGCCAGATTCAAGATTTATAATTGCCGATTGAGCAACTGAGCTAGTGTCTTTCGCGCCCTGTTTTTTGTCGCGAGTTAGATAACCTGTACGGAAGAGAATAGAACCGTTCGCATCTTCAACAAATCCTTTTGCCTCACTTTGCTCGCTTGCCTGAGCTGAGGAAATTATTGCCGCAGAAATGAGAACTGCTAATGTAAGTTTTTGTGCATTTAGCATATTTAAAGAACCTCATAAAAACGATAAATTCTGTGCCTTGTTATTGTTCAGGGCCTAGAATTTCAATCAATTGTATAAGTAATCTATAAAAAAGATATATTTTTGTTGATTTTATTTTATATATGCTATGCAGAAATTGATTAATGTGTTACCGATTGTTTACTAAATTTACCATTAATATTTTATACTTAATGTATTGTTTAAAATAAAAAAAGTAATTTATTTTTTAGTGGATTTTTACCATTTATTTTATCTTCGAATCTCAAAAAATAGTTGATTCTTGTGTTCATTTTTTACTCTTTTTTAATGGATATGTTTACTTTTTAATCTTGTTTTAGTCCACTTTTTGCGGCGATTTATTTTAAATACTCTGTAAATTGTTACTGTATAACGTTATTTTAAAGGGTGATGTACAAAAATAGATCAATGTAATAAGCCAATAGAATTTGATTAAGTTGATCGAATTTAGTGCGCTATCTTGCATAAATTTTGTGCATTCCTCTTTTTGTTCATATTGTTGTTTAAAAAAGATCCAAAATAGTTCATAAGTTTTAAAACAGAAAAAATAAAGAAATCTGATTAAAAGAAATGCCCATTCATAGACCATTACAAGCCTAGCGTTAAGAAATTTACGTAATTTTTATATCTCTTATTTAAGTTTAAATAGAAATTTTACATTGAGTAAATGAATACTGTTGAGGTCGCTAATTTATTTCCGACAAGGTGTTTTCTCATGTTTATTTTTTCTAAATGTATAAATATTTTATTTTATAACATTGTTTTTTATGAATATATTTTTATGAAAATGAAGTGGAATATTTGTTGCAGGAATATTTTGATTTCAATATTAATAAGCTTTAGAGAGGGGAAACATAGACTTGGCACAGCAATTGCAAAAGCTTAAGTAACACAATGTGTTTTATATACATAAATCGTGCATTCATTATGGGGGAGATCAAAATGATGAAATTTGCACTTAAGACCTTAGGTCTTGGTATCTTTGCAGCAGGCTCAACCATGGCTATGGCTGAACCTGCACCATCTTTTTATGGCATCACGACAACAGGGAGTGTAGCAGCAACTACAGACTACCGCTTCCGCGGAGTTACTCAATCCTCAAATAACCCTGCAATTCAAGGTGGTTTTACTTTTTCTCATAAATCAGGTGCTTATTTATCACTCTGGGGTTCAAGTGTTGATTTTGGGGTAACAGGCAACTCCACAGAAACAGATGTTGCTTTGGGTTATACCAATACTTTAAAACTAACAGATACACTTGCACCTACTTATGATGTCGGCATAATTCATTATGGTTATATTGGCTCTGGTCATAGTTTTGACCGTAATGGTATCGGTTATGATGGTAAAAATGGATTAGATTTTAATGAAGTTTACGGTAAATTAACTTTTGCTGATTCTTTATTTAAAGGCGATGCACTGAGCGTAGGTGTCAACTATTCAAATGATTATTGGGCTCACTCTAAACAGTTTTGGTATTTTAATGTCGGTTATTCAGCGCCAATTGCAGACACTGGATTTACTGGACTTGCTTCAGTTGGCTATAACAAATTCAAAAACAAAGAGGCTCTAGCCGTAGTTGCAGGTGGTCCTGGAACAGACGACAATTATATCGACTATAAAGTTGGTGTAAACCGTAGCATCTTAGGTATTTTGGCTGAGCTAGATGTAGTCGGTACGAATGTCAGTACTTCTGGTATGAGTGATGCTCAGAAAAAACCTTATGACGCTGGCTTAGTGTTTAGTTTAACTAAAACATTCTAAGTTTATGTTGTAAAAAGCGGGTTTGTTGGCCCGCTTTTTCTTTTTAAGAAAGCTTACTCTAATTGATCTTTATATTTTTGAATCTCTGAGACAAAGTTAAGCAGAAAAGGCGTAATTTGTGATTTATATTGTTCGGTTTGTAGCATCTCAATAATTTGTTCAGGGGATTTGCTAAGAAGAGAGAACCGTAAAAATAAATCTTCAAAAAAATTGCTGCTCACTGTCGAAAGTACTCTTCTTAACGAAACTAGCATATCGTCACCACGGCTGGATGCATGCACTAGCACAATAGGCTTGTCTATGATTTCGGTACGAGAAACCATCCAGTCAATTGCATTTTTAAGACCGCCTGGAATACAACGGATATATTCGGGACTTGAGATAATAATGCCATCTGAGGCAGAAACAGATTTAATGAATTCTTCCACTACGATAGGCGTTTTTTCTCCCTCATTATCTGGAGAAAAGATAGGCAGACTATTAACTTGATCGAAAACTGAAAATTCAATGCTGGATGGTGCGATATTTTTCATCGCTTGTAATAGTGCTGTATTTGTTGATGCTTTTCTTGTACTACCTGAGATAGCCAAAATTTTCATAGCGTCCTCTTTGCCTTTTGCCTTTTTATATAGGCAGTAATAAATTCTTTGATCAATAACCGATATAAATATTAAAAAAGCGGACTCACGATCCGCTGTTTTACCTTAAGAATGATTGCCTCGATAAGAGAGCGCCTCTGTAAGATGAGGACTTTGAATTACCTCACTTTGAGCCAAATCAGCAATAGTACGCGCAACTCTTAAAACACGATGATAAGCACGAGCTGATAGATTTAAACGTTGCTGTGCCATTTCAATCATTCGTTGTGAAGTTTTATCAAGTACAGCATGTTGTTCTAGTTGCTTCGGTGAAAGTGCCTGATTTAAACAATTTTGTCTTTGCATTTGTTGTTCATAAGCAGAAATCACGCGTTGTCGCACAGCCGTAGAATCTTCGGCAGGCGTTGGATCTTGCAGTTCCTGAGCTTTTAAAGGAGGCACATCAATATGCAAATCGATACGGTCAAGTAATGGCCCCGATATACGGTTTTGATAGCGCTTAATACTTTCTGGTGAACATTGACAACGACTATCTTGATTAAATGCATAACCACATGGACAGGGGTTCATCGCAGCAATCAATTGGAAGTTGGCTGGATAAGTAATTTGACGCGCTGCACGGGAAATAATGATTTCTTTTGACTCAAGTGGCTGGCGTAACACTTCTAGCACTTTTCTATCAAACTCGGGAAGTTCATCTAAAAACAAAACGCCCAAGTGAGATAAGGTAATTTCACCCGGTTTAGGATGAGATCCGCCCCCAACGAGTGCAATCGCGGATGCTGTATGATGGGGCGCTCGAAATGGTCGCTGACCAAACGTATGTGATGTATTTGAAATTGAGTAAATACTAGCAACTTCAAGCGTTTCTTGATTAGAGAGAGGCGGTAAAATTGAAGGAAGCCTTGATGCGAGTAAGGTCTTACCTGTTCCGGGCGGTCCTTTAAAAAGTAAAGAGTGCCCCCCAGCAGCAGCAATTTCGAGTGCACGACGTGGTCGTAATTGACCTTTTACATCTGCCAGATCAAATTTATAAGGCATTTGGTTTGAGTTGGTCGTAGGCTCAACTGAAGATAGCGATTTTGTGCCCAGAAAATGTTCACAGACTTCTTTTAAGTGACTTACTGGATAACATTGAAAGTCAGGTAAGTGGCTAATATCCTGACTATTATCAAACGGTAAAAGCATTTTGTGCTTAGCCTGCTGACACGCCATTGCCAACGTTAAAGTACCTGATACTGGCCTTACGTGGCCATCAAGCGCTAACTCTCCAATAAATTCAAAATCTTCGGCACAGTTTTCCGGAAGCTGACCAGAAGCAATTAAAATGCCTAAAGCAATCGGTAAATCTAAACGTGAACCATCTTTGGGCAAATCTGCTGGTGCAAGATTAATAGTCAGTCGTTTAGTGGGAAATTGAAATCCACTGTTAATAATTGCTGAGCGAACTCGGTCTTTACTTTCTCTTACTGCAGCTTCTGCTAGGCCTACAATGGTAAGAGAAGGTAAGCCTTGACTCACATGTACCTCTACTTCAATGAGAGGTGCATGTAAACCCAAAAGTCCCCGTGTATAAATTTTAGAAAAAGACATCTTATTGTTCCATTATGGTGCTTCATTTTTAATCGTTGTAAAGTATAAGTGCGCTACATTGGTGCTTATTTTTTATTCTTTAAAGTTTCTTCTAATAGTCCCACTTGTTTTTGTAGCTCTTCTAAACGTTGGTTGGCTGATTGAAGTGCAGTCTTTTGGCGGTCAATCTCTTGTCTGGAAACAAGATCTAATTTTTCGACTGCTTCATTTAATAATGCACGTAAATTTTTTTCCAAATCTTTTTTAGGCTCATCAATTTGTTCCAGAATGGCCTGTAATAAAGTTTCTAGCATGAAATATCCAAAGTGTTGTATTACCTTATGGTTTACAGTTTACCACTGCTTGAACGTGGGATGTAGATTTCAATTCTTTTAGTATAAATAGAACATTAAATCAGCATGTAACCGTACTGAAAATTCATTTTATTTTTAATAGCTCATCTACATCTTGATCACTAAATAGGTTATAAAGAAAGTTCATGCAATAGATTCATTTCCCTCAACCTTTGAAATATTGGCATGAAAATTGAACATAAAACCTTACTGGTGAAAAGAAGCCGAAGGAAACAAACATGAAGCTTGTAACTGCAATTGTAAAACCGTTTAAATTGGATGATGTGCGTGAAGCGCTTTCTGACATTGGTGTACAAGGGATTACCGTAACTGAAGTTAAAGGTTTTGGTCGTCAAAAAGGGCATACAGAACTCTACCGTGGTGCAGAGTATGTGGTTGATTTCTTACCTAAAGTAAAAATCGAAATTGCGATTAGTGATGAAATGGTCGACGCGGTAATTGAATCAATTACACGTGTGGCAAGCACTGGGAAAATTGGCGATGGTAAGATTTTTGTGACTAACCTGGAACAAGTAATCCGTATCCGTACGGGTGAAACTGGACCAGATGCTGTGTAATTGGCACAAAGCTTGCTGAGTAGAAAATAACTCGCAAATGAGGTTGGGGGACACGAATGAAAAAAATGCTTATGGCGCTGAGTCTATCAGGCGCTCTTTTGGGTGGTACTGCCGTTTGGGCAGAAGATGCTGTAACAACGCCTACATCGGAAGTTGCGGCTATATCAACATCTCAAGCTACTGCAACCACTGCAGCAGCACCAGTTGCTGCAACTCCGGCAGCTCCCGCACCAACACCAAAACTTGATACCGGCGATACATCTTGGATTTTGGTTTCAACAGCTTTGGTTTTATTAATGACCATTCCTGGGTTGGCATTATTCTACGGCGGCATGGTCCGTAAAAAAAATGTACTAAGTACAATGATGTTCAGTCTTTCTGCTGCGATTTTAGTCAGTTTGCTGTGGGTGATTGCTGGTTATTCAATCGCGTTCTCTGGCACAGGTGCATTTTTTGGTGACTTGTCTAAAGCAATGCTAAACGGGGTCGGGTTTAATGCATTGAGTGGGACCATCCCAGAAACTCTCTTTGTTATTTTCCAAATGACTTTTGCCATTATTACAGTTGCAATTCTTAGCGGTTCTATTGCAGACCGTATGAAGTATTCAGCTTTCATGGCCTTTATTGCAATTTGGGTACTCGTTGTCTATGCACCAATTACTCACTGGGTTTGGGCAACAGATGGTTGGTTATTTAAAGCAGGCGCATTAGATTTTGCCGGTGGTACAGTTGTACATATCAACTCAGGTGTTGCAGGTCTCGTTGCTGCTTATATGCTTGGGAAACGTATTGGCCTTGGCCGTGAATCTATGGCTCCGCATAACTTGACTCTAACTGTAGTCGGTGCAAGTTTACTGTGGGTGGGTTGGTTTGGCTTTAACGGTGGTAGTGCTTTAGGTGCTGGCGCTCGTGCAAGTATGGCAATTTTAGTGACTCAAGTTGCTGCCGCTGCTGCCGCATTATCGTGGTTGGTTGTTGAACGCATGATTCGTGGTAAAGCATCTGTATTAGGCGGTGCTTCTGGTGCTGTCGCTGGTTTGGTTGTGATTACACCAGCAGCAGGTTTCGTCGGTGTAGGCGGTGCTTTAGTTATGGGCCTTATCGGTGGCGTAGTTTGCTTCTGGGGTATTACTGCACTTAAACGCTTACTCAAAGCTGATGATGCTTTGGATGCGTTTGGTTTACATGCTGTAGGTGGTATTGTCGGTGCGATTTTAACTGGTGTATTTTACAGTGATGAAATCATTAAAGCAGCCAACGTGACTTTGGCGCCAACATTCGCTGGCCAATTGTGGGTACAAGTTGAAGGTGTATTAGCAACTATGGTTTACAGTGGTATCGCGACTTTTGTAATTCTTAAAGTGATTGATCTGGTAATTGGTATCCGGGTTAACGCTGATGATGAACGCATGGGTCTGGATTTAAGCCAACATGGCGAACGTATCGAATAATTCGTAATATATCTGCTGATTTTAAAAAACAGTCTTGCGCTGTGATCAAAGCGATGCTTTGATCTTGCTCAGGACTGTTTTTTTGTCTTATAGAATGCTGGTTCTGTAAGTGTAGAAATTTTGCTACACTAGGTCAAAGTAATCGACCCTATAAGTCCGCTATGCATTGTCCATTTTGCAACGCCGCAGATAGTAAAGTCATTGATTCACGTTTAGCCGCCGAAGGCTGTCAGATTCGTCGACGTCGTGAGTGTGTAAGTTGCGGTGAACGTTTTACCACTTTTGAGAGCTATGAAGTGGTGATGCCCCGTGTGATCAAATCGAATGGAAAGAATGAACCTTTCGATGAGGCCAAGCTACGCCGTTCGTTAATGCATGCTTTGCAAAAACGTCCGATCACCCAAGAACAGATCGAAACTGTTTTAAGTGATATTCAATTGCAGATTCGCCGTTTAGGTGAACGTGATGTGAAGTCTAGAACAATTGGTGAAGTCGTCATGCAATCTCTATTTGCACTTGATCATGTCGCTTATGTCCGATTTGCTTCTGTTTATCAAGATTTTCAGGATGTTGAAGCTTTTCGCCGTCAAATTGAGCAAATGCAGCAACGTGAACAATAACTATTTGAGATTTTTATGTCTGAGTTGAAAAAAGATCAATATTGGATGCAGCAAGCTATTGAACTTGCTAAACGTGGTCTATATTCGACTAAGCCTAATCCAAATGTTGGTTGTGTCATTGTCAAAGATGATCAGTTAATAGGTGAAGGCTTTCATCCTAAAGCAGGTCAACCACATGCAGAGGTTTTTGCCTTACGTCAGGCAGCTGAGCAGGCTCAAGGTGCAACAGCGTATGTGACGCTTGAGCCATGTGCACATTATGGGCGAACACCTCCTTGTGCTGAAGCACTGGTTAAGGCACAGGTTAAAAAGGTGGTTGTGGCATGTCCTGATCCAAACCCGCTTGTAGCAGGTAAGGGTGTTGAGATTTTGAAAAATGCCGGCATTGAAGTAGAAGTTGGCATTTGTGAAGATTTAGCAGAAAAATTAAACCAAGGTTTTTTAAAGGCTATGTCTACAGGCATGCCTTATGTACGCTTAAAAGTAGCCTCAAGCCTAGATGGACGTACTGCAATGGCATCTGGTGAATCGAAGTGGATTACTGGTGCAGTTGCACGTCAAGATGTCCAGCATTGGCGTGCCATTTCAGGAGCGGTGATTACAGGAATTGAAACTGTGATTGCAGATGACTGTCAGCTTAATGTGCGCTCACTTAATCATGTTGAAATTGAGACAGTTGCTCAGCCAAAACGAGTTGTTTTAGATCGTCAGGGGCGTTTGCCGCTTAACGCTAAAATTTTAGAAAATCCTGAAACTGTGATGGTAATGGGACCATATCGTCAAGAACTTGCCAATTTAGGCGTGATACAATTAGAAATTCAGCCTTTAAAAATGCTGTTACAGACCCTATCTAAGCAACATCAAATTTATGATGTGTTGGTGGAAGCCGGTGCAACATTATCTACTGCCTTTTTACAAGAAGGTTTGATAGATGAACTGATCAGTTATATTGCCCCGACATTGTTGGGCAAAAGTGCAAGAGCCATGTTCAATGCAGAGTTTGAATATATGGCACAACAACTTCGTTTTACACTTCTTGATGTGACACAGCTTGATCAAGATATACGCTTAAGGTTAATCCCTACGCAAGAGAAAGTATGAATCCAGAGCCTTCGGTTTATCACAAACGTCGTCATGCGGCCCGTACGACAGACGAGTATCTTTTCCATCAGCTAGTTCCTTACCTAGGTAACAAGCGCCGATTGCTCCATCTAATTTTAGAAGCCCTTGAAATTACAGGGACGCTGAATAGCAAGAAAAAGAATCCTCCGATTTTTGCCGATTTCTTTGCCGGCAGTGGTGTAGTGTCTCGTTTGGCGCGTCAAAATGGTTACCGTGTGATTGCGAATGACTGGGAACCTTATAGCCATGCGTTAAATCATGCGATTTTAGCTTGTATTGATGCTCCTGCTTTTAAAGAGCTGGGTGGTTACCAGAAGGCAATCGATTATTTAAATCGCTTACCTGAAGTTAAAGGTTGGGTAACACACAACCTTTGCCCACGTAATGATGATATTTATGATCCCGCTCGTGACCGTTTGTTCTTTAAACGCCGTAATGGTATGCGTATTGATGCGATTCGCCAGCAGATTGCAACATGGCAATCTCAAGGCGCAATTAATGATGTAGAGATGAGTGCATTGCTCGCACCTTTGCTCTATTCAGCAAGTTTTGTCAGTAACACGAGTGGCGTATTTAAAAGCTTTCACCAAGGGTGGGGCGGACGTACACAAACTGCGTTAGAACGAATTGAGTCATTACTTTGGTTAACACCGAGCCGTTTTTGCGAGATTGGTGATCGTAAACGTCCGGCTGCTGAAATGTGGTGTGTAGATTCACAGCATCTAGCAAATCAAATGAGTGGTTTTGAAGTAGATGTTGCCTATCTCGATCCACCGTATAACCAGCACGCATATAGTAGTAATTACCATGTTTTGAATGCATTAACTTTATGGGATCAGGTCGACTTACCTTCACCAGATACTAAAGGTTATAAGAGCGGAATTGATAGAGCTTGGCGTAAAGAGCGTCCAAGCCCTTATAACTCTTCTAAATATGCGAAAGATGCGTATGAAAAGTTACTTTCAACCATCAATGCCCGCTATATTCTGACCAGTTATTCAACTGATGGTAATATTGAGCCGAAAGATTTGCTTATGGCCAATCTGGAGCGCGGCAAAGTGACCTTGTTAACCCAAGATGTTCCGCGCTATCGAGTAAGTAAACAGCGACAGTCTGAACGTGCACGCGTGCTTGAGTTTATTGTGATTACAGATACTCATGCTAAGTCAGGACCACCATTACGTCAGTTATTAGGCCAGCTTTACCACTTCGCCGAGCTAGGTGGTGTAGATACTTCAGGTAATAGTACACAGCTCGCACTTTGGTAAGCACTGCAATTTAAGCAGTGTAAAAAGATTTGGAGATTGAGCCATGTTTACAGGCATTATTGAAAGTTTAGGAAAAGTTGAAAGCCTGCAAAGCGTAGGTGGTGATGTGCGTTTACGTATTCAGACTGATCTGGATATGTCTGATGTACATTTAGGTGACTCGATTGCAACCAATGGTATTTGTCTCACCGTGATTGAATGGGGCACTAATTGGTACGCAGCTGATGTTTCTCGAGAGAGTTTAAACCGAACGACTCTGGGTAACTGGAAAGTTGGGCAACGTGTCAATGTTGAAAAGGCAATGTTACCGACAACACGCTTTGGTGGACACATTGTAAGTGGTCACGTTGATGGCGTAGGTGAAATTACTGTAGTACGTGAAGATGCTCGCTCAATCTATTATGAAGTTACAGCACCCGCAGAACTTGCTAAATATTTAGCGGAAAAAGGTTCTGTGACTGTAGATGGAATTAGTTTAACAATTAACCACTTACGTGGAAATATTTTAAGTTTGAATTTAATTCCGCATACAGCAGAGCGTACTAATATTGGAACGTGGCAAGTAGGCAGCAAGGTAAACCTTGAAGTCGATGTTTTAGCGCGTTATATCGAGCGTTTATTACTAGGTGACAAGGCTGCTGAACAAAAAACAGAGTCAAATATTAGTATGGCTTTTTTAGCTGAAAATGGTTTTTTAAAATAAAAAACTAGATCGTTAAAATAAAAAAACCGGACACATGTGCCGGTTTTTTTATTTTGAAAATTTAATGCTTGGTTAGAGTAACCGATTGTGTGCCGACCCATGGCTTATTATGCTGAGTGCGGGTAATTGTAAAATCACGGTTTTCAGACTCGCGTGTAAGTAAGATAGATAAAGAGTTAAAATCGTTATGACTCATATAAAATTCTTGTGCTGAAAACGTCCATTGTTCGCCCTGATTAAGCTGTTCAACTTGCTTTGAAATCTGATGCAGAATGTCCATCTCTTAACCTCATTAATTATCTTAAAATCACTACTTTTCATTCTCATAATTAATTGATCTATAAGAATAATATATATGTCTATTTTGTGACAAATAAGTGTCATTTTTATGACAGAAGGAGCTTTTAAAACTTTACTTTTCTATTTTTTCATCAGAAAACTTAGAATTCTTTAAAATGTATTCAATTTCTTCTTGAGCTGCCGAGTTTAGCTTGGCTCGGAAAGCTGTTACAGACTGTTCAATTAAGCTCTCAGCTTCAAGTTCTAAACGAATACGTAAACTTTCAAGCTCAGATAAGATTTGATCATCGGTAATACTAAGTTTTACGCCAGCAGAGTAATTGACTGCTGGTGTTTCAGGATTTTTCTGATAACGCGCAGTTTGCTCTGCAACTTCTTGTTCTAAATGGCTACGTAATGTGTGTAATGTTTCAGTCTGTTCGTTAAATTTACGAATTTCATCTGCTTGTAACTCTGCAGCATAGGCAGCTTCTGATGCACGTTTGTCAGCAAGTGCTTTTTCTAAAGCAAGTTGACGACGAATACGTGCTTGCTCAATGAGCTCTGCTTTGAGGTCTGCGTAAGCTTGTTCAATTTTTTGCTGCGATTCTAACTGCGCTTTTTCGTCATTTAAAACCCAAAGCTGAATAGGCGTTTGAGGTTTTAGTAAGTCGCAAATACGTGCCAGATCCTGTTGATAGGCATGACGGACAGCTTCAGGCGCATTTAACCATCTTTTTTTAAAATCTTGCCCGACATTTAATGCCACCATGGTTCTCCTTTGTTCAACAGTATTTACATTTTAGCGCGTTATAATTTAAAGGTCCGCGGTTCTATACCCAAACGGCGATACATTTTAAATTTTTCTCGACCAATTTGCTTGGCTGTTTCATTATTTTCAACAATTTCTATAATGTGGCTAAAATGATCAACTTGTTCAAGTGCATGATTGTTAAAATTAAATACTAATAAGCCTTGTTCAAGCGGTTGTTTAGCCGAAATACATACAGCAGCATCAGTCTGATCAACACCATGCGCAATGAAACTGACAGGGTCAAAATCCCATAATCTTTCATCAAGAATCTGTTGTAGCTGCACATCTGAGCAATACCACCAGATTTTAGGATGCTTCTGTAAAATTTTCCGACATAAACGGCAAGCACTATCGACTTGCCGTTCTTCACTGGTTTCAAACAGATAAAAACTAACTTTAGCCATTCGTATTTACACGATTTGCTAAAAATTGCATGAGAAGGGGTACGGGACGACCCGTTGCACCTTTAGCTGGACCTGATAACCATGCTGTTCCAGCTACATCCAAATGAGCCCAACGATACTCACGTGTAAAGCGTTCAAGGAAACATGCCGCCGTAATCGCGCCGCCGTATGGCCCACCGATGTTCGCAATGTCTGCAAATGGTGAATCGAGTAACTCTTGATAATCTTCAATGACTGGCATGCGCCATACACGGTCAAAAGATTGCTCGCCAGCTTGTTGGAGTTCGGCTGCTAAAGCATCATCTGGAGAGAATAATCCACTGAGTACCTTGCCTAAAGCGACTACACATGCACCTGTTAAGGTCGCAATATCGACCACGATTGCCGGATTAAAACGTTTGATATAGGTCAATGTGTCACACAGTACCAGACGACCTTCAGCATCTGTATTTAGAATTTCAACAGTTTGTCCGCTCATGGTTGTTACAATGTCACCTGGACGAGTTGCTTTACCAGAAGGCATATTTTCTGCTGCTGCAATTGCACCAACCACATGAATAGGAAGTTTTGCTTCGCATAGCGCACGAATAGTGCCAAGTACAGAAGCTGCACCGCACATATCGAATTTCATTTCATCCATGCCAAGGCCTGGTTTTAAAGAAATACCACCTGTATCAAAAGTTACGCCTTTACCGACAAGGACAACAGGTGCTTGATCGATTCCAGCTTGATATTCAAGAGTTACAATGCGACCTGGGCGCTCAGAACCTTTACTCACTGCAAGAAAAGCATACATGCCTAAATCAGCCATTTGCTGCTCATTTAAAACAGTTACTTTAAGTAAGTCTGGGAATTCTGCGGCTAAAGCTAAAGCTTGTTCGGCCAAATATTCAGGGAAACAAATATTACCCGGACGGTTACCAAGGTCACGTGCGTAAGACTGACCAGATTGTACGGCATGTACTAAAGTCAGTTGTTGTTCATCGAGGTTAGTCATTGAACTAATTAAATCAACCTGTTGTAACACAAATTCATTTTTTTTCGATTTAAACTCATCATAACCATAAGCTGCTTGAGTTAAGCTTAAAGCAAATAAATAATGGTACTCGACAGGTAAAGCAGCAATATCAATTGCGATATGCTTAAATTTATTTTGTGTCGATTTGATAATGGTTTGAGCAAGTTTAGCAAGCTTAACTGCCTGAAGTTCGGCTGTTTTTCCTAAGCCAAGTAGTTGGCTGTGAGGCTGATTTGAAATCTGACCAAATAATGGCAGAGTTTCATTGAAGTTGCCTTTAAATTGGGTAGCGGTCAGAACGCTTTCTAGGTTATTGATTTGATATGTATTGATATTGCTTTGTAGCTGTTCTGAATCAACTAAAATCCACAAAGATTCATTAGATGTCTGTTCGGGAAAAGTTGTATAAGTTGTAAATTTCATGGCTGCCGTGATTGCCTATAGAAAGTTATGATGAATTAAAACATTGAAACACTTTCAAGCATAGCGTTGCAATGTGCGGTTTTATATTTTTAACATTCGGGTAAACTAGCAGTCGTCCCGATTAGCCTTTTGGAAGTATTACTTTGATTATTCGGCGTTATCTCGTCAAGCAAGTTGTCTCTACCTCATTGGTGGTCATTTCCTTATTGACCTTAATCATGATGGGTGGTCGTCTGATCAAATACTTTGGTGTGGCGGCGCAGGGACGTTTAGATGTCAGTATTTTATTTAGCATCGTTGGATACCGTTTACCTGAATTTCTAACACTCATTTTACCACTAGGGTTTTTTATTGGTTTAATGTTGGTGTTTGGTCGCTTATATGTTGACCATGAAATGGCAGTATTGAATAGTAGCGGTGTGAGTCGTCATCAATTGGCGCGACTACTTATTCCAATGACACTTGTTTATATGGTTTGTCAGTCTGTGCTTATGCTCTGGATGACGCCGTGGGGACTGCGTGAGTTTGAAAAATTAACCACCACTCAAGCGGTTCGCACAGGCTTCGATTTAGTTCGACCAAGAGAATTTATTTCTTCTGGACCATATACGATTTATGCAGGTTCGCTATCTGAAGATCGAAAAAATCTAAAAGACATTTTCTTTTATCAACGTGCTACTAAAGAAGATAAGCCAGATGTCATGATTTTGGCAAAAGAAGCGACTCGTGTAGAGGTTGCAAATGATACAGCCAATGTGGTTGATCTGGTGCAAGGCCGTCGTTATGAAATATTCCCGGGACAACCAAAGTATACACAAGCAGAGTTTCAATCTTATCGTCTACGTTTAGAAAATGATAAAGACGTTAAGTTTGAAAGTGGTGAAGTAGAATCATTACCAACGATGAAACTCTTTTCAAAAACGAATGATCCAGTAGTCAGAAGTGAGCTGGGATGGCGTTTGTTTGGACCATTCACCATTATTATTGCTTTAATGCTTTCTGTGGCATTGTCTGAGGTTAGCCCAAGACAAGGTCGTTATTACCGTCTTATTCCGGCGATTTTTATTTTTTCCAGTCTGATCGTATTAATGATTGCAATCAAGACTCGTATTAGTAAAGAAGAACTCGATATTTGGGCTTATCCTGCTGTGTTGGTTGTTTATGGCGTTGCAGCCGCCTTATTTTCCCGTAAGCAGAAATTGGCACCAAAAATCAAGAAACAGATCAAGCGAGTGAAATTATAATGTTAGCACGTCGAATAGTCGCCAAATATGTGACGAAAACCACTGCGCTTGCGATGTTTGGCACCACAGTTGTTTTGTCGATTTTACAGATCTTATTTACGTACCTTGGCGAGTTGGGTGAACTCAAACCAGACTATAACGCATGGCAAGCTCTCATCTATGTGTTGTGGGGAGCGCCTCGTTATCTATATGAAATTTTGCCTATTTCTGCCTTGATTGGTGCTGTAATTGGTTTAGGGTCACTCGCAACAAGTAGTGAACTTATTGTTATGCGCTCCGCTGGTATCAGCTTATGGCGTATTGTCGGTTGGGTTATGCGCTCCGCTTTACTGCTTATTATTTTGTCTTTTGCCTTAAGTGAATGGGTTATTCCATATACCAATGAAAAAGCAGAAAGTATTAAAAGTCACCGCTCTGTCGCTACCTTAGGTGAAGTCAAAGGCTATTGGTCACGTGAAGGACAACGATTTATCTATATTAATTATGCTAACTCTCAGGGAAGTTTAAAAGATATTCAAGTGGTCGATTTTGACCAGAACTATTACTTGCAATCATTGATTAATGCTCAGCAAGGACAGTTCGTGAAAAATGGTCAATGGGCTCTGAAGAAAGCGGAACAAATGGATATTTTGGCGACAGGAAATGCCATTAGAACTACCCATGATGAGCAATCACTTGCTTTAGCATTACAGCCAAAATATGTGAGCATGGTGACTTTAGACCCTGCAGATTTATCACCAAGTCAGCTGATTAGTTTTATGCGTTATATGGATGAATATAGTCAGGTTCCAAAGACCTATCAATTGGCTTTCTGGCAAAAAGTTGCCTCGCCATTTTCGTTGGTTGCTCTGGTTCTCGTGGCGTGTTCATTTATTTTTGGGCCATTACGCCAACAATCGATGGGCTTTCGCTTGGTGATTGCATTGTTTATTGGTTTGAGTTTCTATTATTTGCAGGATTTCTTGGGTTATGCCAGCTTGGTTTATGCCCCATCTCCTGCATGGTTCGTACTCGTACCGATCTTGTTAATGTTTGGTGCCGGAAGTTATTTGCTTTACCGCGCTCGCTAGTAATAATTGATATTTATGGTTTTCATCACTCGTAGATATTGGTGAAAGCCATAGGAAAAAATAGAGTCTTGACCGAAAATTCGGTAAGATATTGTGACGAAATTGTAGACAAAAGAGAAATAGATTATGACGGATGCAACTGCTGGCAAGATCCCTCACGTTCTGGTCATTATGGATGGTGTTGGACACCGTGAAGCGATTGAAGATAATGCTTTTCTTGCAGCAAAAACACCCAATTTGGCGGCAATGACAGCAAAGCATCCAAATAGTCTAATTTCTGGTTCTGGTGAAGATGTTGGTTTGCCTGATGGGCAAATGGGGAACTCTGAAGTTGGCCATATGAATCTTGGTGCTGGTCGTGTCTTGTATCAAGACTTTACCCGTATTACTAAAGATATTCGTACTGGCGACTTTTTTAAACATGAAGTGTTGATTGACGCCGTTGAAAAAGCTAAAGCCGCTAATGGTGCTGTTCATATTATGGGATTGCTCTCAGAAGGTGGCGTGCATTCACATGAAGACCATATTGTGGCGATGTGTGAACTTGCATTAAAACGTGGTGCAAAAGTTTATTTACATGCTTTCCTTGATGGCCGTGATACACCACCACGTAGCGCTCAGCCGTCTTTAGAAAAATTAGATGCATTATTTGCTCAATACCCGGGTCAAGGCCGTATCGCGACCATGATTGGCCGCTACTTTGCAATGGATCGCGACAACCGTTGGGATCGTGTTGAGCAAGCTTATCGCTTATTGACCGAAGGTGAGGCACTTCGTACTGCGCAAACGGCAGTGGAAGGGCTAGAGTTAGCTTATGCAGCCAATGAAAATGATGAGTTTGTAAAAGCGACTCGTATTGGTGATATCGCTAAAGTGCAAGACGGTGATAGTGTTGTATTTATGAATTTCCGTGCTGACCGAGCTCGTGAAATTACTCGTGCATTTGTAGAAAAAGAATTTACTGGCTTCGAACGTAAAGTTGTACCAAACCTTTCTAAATTTGTCATGCTAACGCGTTATCAGGCTAGCATTGATGCGCCAGTTGCATACATGCCAGAAGCATTAAAAAATTCATTGGGTGAATATTTATCTTCTCTTGGAAAGACTCAGTTACGTATTGCCGAAACTGAAAAATATGCCCATGTAACATTCTTCTTTAGTGGTGGACGTGAAGATGAATACCCAGGTGAGAAGCGTATTTTAATTCCATCTCCAAACGTTGCGACATACGATCTTAAGCCTGAAATGAGTGCTTATGAAGTCACTGATGAATTGGTTAAAGCCATTAATTCAGGTGAATACGATTTATTGGTTGTGAACTATGCCAATGGTGATATGGTGGGGCATACGGGTATTTTTGATGCGGCAGTTAAAGCAGTTGAAGCAGTCGACCTTTGTTTAGGTCGTGTTTATGAAGCGGTAATGGCAAAGAAAGGCCATATGTTGATTACTGCTGACCATGGTAACGTTGAGCAAATGCAAGACTACGAAAGCGGTCAAGTTCACACTCAACATACAACGGAACTTGTACCGTTTATCTATGTTGGCCCAACACAAGCAACAATTGCAGAAGGTGGCGTGCTTGCCGATGTAGCACCGACGATTCTCAATTTAATGCAGATTCCTGTCCCTGCTGAAATGCAAGGCCGTAATCTGATTACATTATCTGCATAAGCCAAAGGTGATTGGATGCTGCAACACATTAAATATAAAAAACTTATTGTAAGTATGTTGCTGTGTTGCAGCCAATTTGCTTTTGCAGCGCCAGTTGTAAAAGAAAAATTGTCACCTTTGCATTCGGATTCGGAAGAACCGGAACATAGTTATGCAGAGGTGCCGATTGAGTCGATTCAACAGTTTGTACAAATCTATGGAATCGTTCGAGATAATTACGTTGATGTGAAGTCTGACGATGCCCTATTTCAACAAGCCATTAAAGGGCTAGTGAGTGGGCTCGATCGTTATTCGCGTTATTTGTCGGCAGAAGAATATCGTCAATTGATTCAATATACCGAAGGTGATCTTGCTTCGGTTGATTTTGCTTTAAGTCCTGAAGTGCATCTCCATAAATGGGTGATTCGTGATCTTAAAACTAGCTCAGACTCATATAAATTAGGTTTGAGAAATGGTCAGACTATTCTCAAGATTGATAACCAAGACTTAAAAAACTTAAACCAAGATCAGGTGTTCGGACTGCTTTATGGTTCGATAGGAAGTACGCTTCAAGTACAAGCAGAAGAATTAAATGGAAACATTAACTTAGTTCGTAATAAAAAAATAGAAACCGATATAGAACCTGTAATGCTACATAATCAGGTTCTTGTACTAAAAATTAGGGTATTTCAGCAAGACACGGCAAATGAAATTAAACGCTTAATTGAAGAAAATAGTTCACCACGTTTAAAAGCCGTTTTAATTGATTTGCGAAACAATCCAGGTGGGTTGTTATCGGCAGCAGTTGAGTCCGCAGATTTATTTTTAAATAATGGAATTATCGTCTCAACCAAAAGCCGTTCGGAAGGTAATCAGCAATTTCAGGCTCTGCCTGGCAATGAGTTTCAGAATATAAAATTAGGTATATTAATTAATCATCGTTCTGCATCAGCAGCTGAAGTTTTTACTGCAGCCATGAAAGAACACCAGCGTGCGTGGGTCATGGGTGAAAAAAGTTATGGAAAAGGAGTAGTGCAAAAACTATTTCCTTTGCCAAGTGGTGCTGCGCTCCAAATGACAGTTTCACACTATTACACGCCGAATGGCAATATGATTGAAGGGCAGGGTATTCAACCTAACCAGACCTATCCTTTGCCGCCAGAAATGAAAGAAGATGTATATTTAGATCGCGTTGCAGACTTATTTTTAAAGAGAAAGTAGTTTTTACAGTTCCTCTCCCAATTCAGTATCTAAGCCAAACTTTTTCAGTCGATAGCGTAAAGAACGGAAGGTCATTCCTAGCTTTTTAGCTGCTAAGGTCCGGTTCCAATGTGTCATGTTCAAGGCATTCAGCAGAATATCTTTTTCAATATTTTCTAAGTAACGTTCCAAGCCTTCCATTGGTAGTTTTGGCCGAGTTTGAGCAATCGCTGTTGATGCTGGATTCACTTGTTTAGTTGCAAGTTGCGAGTTAACGCTACTGCCTCTGAGAAGGGGCATATTCAGGTGTGATAAATCAATGCATTCATCATCACTTAAGGTAATAGCCCGTTCAATCATATTTCTTAATTCGCGGACATTACCCGGAAAATCTTGCTGCAATAGATAAGTTTCAGCAGTCGTAGTTAGTTGTTTGCTTGGAATTTTCCATTCCATACAAACCTTTTGAATAAAATGATGGGCTAATAACAAAATATCTCCACCACGATCACGCAGTGGCGGCAACATGATATCCATAACATGAATACGGAAAAATAAGTCCTGACGGAATTTGCCTTGTCGAACCAATAAATCTAAGTCTTGATGGCTGGCGCTAATCACCCGAAAATCGACATCGATTTCCTGATCGGAACCTACAGGGCGAATTTTTTTCTCTTGCACTGCCCGAAGCAATTTAACCTGCATATTTAACGGCAATTCAGCAATTTCATCTAAAAATAAACTGCCGCCATGTGCAGATAAAATAAGCCCTTGTTTGTCTTGATTTGCTCCCGTAAAGCTCCCTTTTTTATGTCCAAAAAGTTCACTTTCCATGAGCTCGGTTGGAATTGCTCCGCAGTTAATCGCAATAAAGGGACCTTCGCTGCGATTACTTAAACGGTGAATAAGATTAGCAACAACTTCTTTACCTGTACCGGATTCTCCCGTAACAAACACTGGGGCTTGGGAGCGGGCTATTTTTTTAATAGCAGCACGTAAGTTCTGTATTGGTGGAGAGCGTCCAATTAATAGGTCATTCTCTAGCGTTGTTTCAGCGAACTCATGCTCTGATTTTGGCTGATTTAGCGCTTTTTTTAATAACTGATCTAAATGAATTTGGTTAATCGGTTTGCTTACAAAATCAAAAGCTCCCGCCTTTAACGCTGCAATTGCAATATCCATATTGCCATACGCAGTTAAAACCGCAATCGGTGTGTGAGTATAAGTTTGAGAAACGTGTTTAACCAATTCTAAACCGCTACCGTCGGGTAGGTTTAAATCGGTTAAGCATGCGTCATAATGAAACTGAGTAAAGAGTTGTTTGGCCTGTTCAACCCGATAAGCAAGATGTGTTTTAATTCCCATTCGTGCAAGAGTCATTTGCATTAAAAGGCACAAATCTTCTTCATCGTCTACAAGCAAAACGAGTGGTTGCTGTTCTGCCATTTCCCCAAAAACCTAATAAAAAATCAATATATTATTGGGCATTCTATTCGGAAGCATGCCCCTTGTTTTTGCTCTACATAAGTGAGCTTTGCATGGTTTGCCTCACAAAAACTATGAGACAAATATAATCCTAAACCAGTTCCATTAATTTCGGTACTAAAAAATGGTTTAAATAATTGAGATATATCACGTTTTGAAACACCTTCGCCGTAATCGATCACATCAATATAGATTTTATTTGTTTGTGAATGAATGTTGATCAGAATATGGGGTGAGTCGGGCGCATTATGTCGTAAAGCATTTCTAACAAGGTTAATCAGCACTTGTCTGAGCTGTTTCTCATCAAATAATAATTTTAAGAATGAATCAGAAATTTTAAGCTTTATTGAATATTTAACATCAGATAGATCTTCGTCTAATAACGTCTTTATGAAGTCGTTTAATTCAATCTGGATTGGGTGAGTTCTTTCGCTACTGGCAAGTCCTAAGGTGTCTTGAACAATACTATCGATGCGTTTTGTTTGCTTACCAATCATATGGCGTAAAGTATTTTGTTGTTCTAAATCACTATCTTTAAGTAACTCATTTGCTTGTACAATTGCTGCTAGAGGGTTACGGATTTCATGTGCAATACTGGCTGAAAGTTGCCCTAAAGCAGCAAGTTTGAGTTGTTGAGCTTGCTGATTAATGTGTTGTGCATCTTGTAAAATGAGCAGCGTCAATGCTTGTTGCGGCACTAAAAGATGCTGCACTTTAATATTAATAGAGTAGGCTGAAAGCCGAGACTCAAAAATAAATCGATCGCCTTCTTGTAGATTATCAAACTTAAGAATTTCAAATAAATCGGGGTGCCATTTAGCTAAAGGATATTTTTCACTGGCAAATTGTGGCGGAATACCCAGCAAAGAGCAGGCAGCCGGATTACTTAGAACAATGTCATAGTTTTCATCTAGAACCAGATAGCCTTCTTCAATTTGTTCCAAAATATAGCGGTTAATATTTTGTAGTTGATAGAGCTCTATTGATTGGTGGAATGTAAGCGCCTCAAGTAATTTAAAGCGCTGAACCGCAATTTGCCCGATCCCATGTACCACAAAAAATAAGAAGGCTAAAAGGGCACTATTACCAATTGTATTGAGATTATTGTAGTCAAATAAACTACCGACAAAACGTTGGTAAATAACGGCAATGACTGCAAGTAATGTAATGAGCAAAGACATTCTTGCGCTGAGTAAAATTGCCGAGGTGAATATAGCAATGACATACAGCAAGCTGAGTTGCAAATTTGGTTCACCTACAGAAAATGTAAGTAAACTCAGACAGATAATATCAACTACAAAAAATAAAATAAGCTGCCGTGTTGCCTGAGTTGCAACGAACTTAAAACATATAAGCTGAAGAAGACTTAATATGGAATAGCCAAGCAGAGTGTAAGAATATAAAGCGGGTTGTTGTAGACTGTTGTCGATTTGAGCATCGGTTAAAACCAAAATAATATTGAGGCTAACCGCAATAATAAGACGATATAAACCATACCACGTGCCCAAACGAAAAATCGTATTGGACAACGAAGAGTTTAAGGGATATTGCATATAAGTTTGATTACGGCTTGATCAGACCATAACGGATCGCAAGATGAGTTAGTTTAACGTCACTATCGATGGCTAGTTTTTCAAAAATACGGTAGCGGTAAGTATTTACCGTTTTGACACTTACAAAAAGTTTATCCGCAATTTCTTGAGCGCTAATACAATTTACAACCATCATTGCAACTTGCATTTCTCGTTCTGATAGGGCGTCAAAAGGTGATTGTTGTGTGTCCGACAGATAAGAACTCGCCAACTGCTCGGCAATATCAGCACTGAAGTATTTGCCGCCTTGCATAACTTTGTTGATTGCCCGAACCATTTCTGTAATTGGAGCACCTTTAGTGATATAGCCTTTAGCTCCTGCTTTAAGCAGAAGAGAAGGGTAAGGTTCCTCTGATAAACCACTTACAGCAATAACTTTTGTATCTGGTGCGGTTTGTAGTAAACGGCGTGTTGTTTCTACGCCCCCGATGCCTGGCATGTTGACATCAAGTAGCACAACTTGAGGATGTTTCTGACGAACAATAGCAATTGCTTCTTCACCCGATTCGGCTTGTCCAATGACCTCTACATCGGCATGATCTTCTAACATACGGCAAATGCCTGTACGTACAAGTTCATGGTCATCCACAACTAAAACTGTAATCAAGAAGACCTCCTTTCTTTCAAAAAACAAGTTTTTTGTTACATAAAGCAAAATTAGCTTGCAATGGAATGACAAAATTAGCAATCCTATTCTTATATAGTGAGCGAATAGTTGTGCACAATTGTGTCGGTAAAAGCGTTATACCTTATACCTCAAATGTAAGGCATAATTATAGTAAGCGCAAATGTGTATCACCCTGAGTCGAGTATTGTGCCGTGAAAAATTCTAAAAAGTCTTTAATACATGTGCTAAGCATGTCTATTTTGCTTAGTTTGAGTTCAACAAGCTTTGCAGAACTCGTCAATAACCCGTCCTCAGGGAGTAGTGGTACTGCAAGCTTAAATTGGTCTTCAGCTGATGCTAGCCAATTTTTGAATGAGGAAGATGATGAACCAACTCCGCAAGGTTCAACATCTGTAACCACAACATTGCGTGGTGGTAATGCACCGAAAGTTATAGCATCAGCTCCTAAGTTTGCTCCAATTCGTGATACGAATGGTTACAATGCTCAGCCGAGTGTAAGTGCTCGAGCTGCATTGGTAATGGATGCGCAAACTGGTGAAGTGCTGTTTAGTAAAAACACCAATGCTTCTGTGCCAATTGCATCTATTACCAAGTTGATGACAGCAGTGGTAACGGCAGATGCTCGTTTAAACATGTCTGAAGAAATTATGCTTGAGCAAATTGATTTTGCAGGTGCAAACGGTAAAAATTCAAGTTCAACACTGCGTGTTGGCGACAAGATGAACCGTGCAGAAGTATTATTGTTTGCTTTAATGAAGTCCGAAAATCCGGCAGCAGCGGCTTTAGCGCGTACTTATCCGGGTGGTCGTCCTGCATTCGTAGCTGCGATGAATGCCAAAGCACGTTCTTTGGGTATGAGTGCAACTCATTATTACGAATCAACTGGTTTAGACCCACGTAATGTATCTTCTGCACGTGACTTAGGAATTTTGGCGAGTACAGCATCTCAATATGGTTTAATTCGTCAATTTTCAACAACACCAACCTATGATTTCAACTTAGGTTATCGTGTACTCAAATCGAACAACACCAATGCTTTAGTTCGTAATGGTGGTTGGAATATTAACTTGTCTAAGACTGGTTATATTAATGAAGCAGGTCGCTGTGTTGTTATGCATACCACTGTAAACTCACGTCCAGCCGTGATTGTATTACTTGGTGAGCCAAGTACGCAGGCACGTAATAATGATGCAACTAACCTATTGGGTTGGTTAAGTAATTTACCAAAACGTATTTAATTTAAATATTCTAAAAACGCTTCTATCAAGAAGCGTTTTTTTTATGACTGTTAAAAAGGCATAAAAAAACGGCTGTGTTGAACAGCCGTTTTTATGAAAACTCAGATTTTACATATTAGATAAAATCGAATCTTTTACTTGGCTCATTGTCGCATCAATTGACAACATAACTGCATCAGCACATTGTTTAATTGCAGTATCTGGGTCTTTCAAGCCATTACCAGTTACTGTACATACAATGACCGAACCTTCAGCAATTTTACCTGCTTTAATGTCACGGATTGCGCCGCCAATAGAAGCAGCAGATGCTGGCTCAACAAATACACCTTCATACATAGAAAGTAAGCGCTGAGCTTCTAAAATTTCGTTGTCTTGAAGTTCATCAAACCAACCTTTAGAGTCGCGTACTACTGCTTTAGCATGGTTCCAGCTTTGTGGGTTACCAATACGGATTGCAGTTGCAACTGTTTCTGGGTTTTCAACTGGAGCGCCACGTAAGAATGGAGCTGCGCCAGAAGCCTGATAACCTACCATCGTTGGTAAACCTTCAGGTTTTGGACCAGTAAACTGATCTGTCGCTGCATCATAAATTACTTGTTCAAACTGATCAGCAGGTTGATTTGCTACTGCTTCAGTGTAACCCATCCAGTGAGCTGTGATGTTACCCGCGTTACCTACAGGTAAGCAGTGATAATCAGGTGCACGGCCTAAAGCTTCAACGATTTCATAAGCAATGGTTTTTTGACCTTGCAAACGGTAAGGGTTGATTGAGTTTACAATCGTTACAGGTGCTTGATCAGCAACTTCTTTTACAAGACGCATACCATCATCGAAGTTACCACGAATTTGCATAGTGATCGCACCATACATCATCGCTTGCGCCATTTTACCCATTGCAATTTTGCCTTCTGGAATCAAAACAAATGCTTTGATACCTGCGCGTGCAGCATAGGCAGCAGCAGCAGCAGAAGTGTTACCAGTAGATGCACAGATAATCGCTTTAGAACCTTCTTCAACCGCTTTGGTTACAGCCATGGTCATACCACGGTCTTTAAATGAACCAGTTGGGTTTAAACCCTCATATTTCACATAAATTTCAACATCTTTGCCAATAATACGTGGAATATTCTCTAGTTTAATGAGTGGGGTGTTGCCTTCACCCAAAGAGATAGCACGAGTAGTTGCCGAAACTGGCAAACGGTCACGATAACGATCTACAAGACCAGTATAACGATTGGCATTAGACATGATGGTGTTCCAATTAGAGGTGAAGCGGGAGAGGGAATCTTTCCCTCAACCTGATTAACTATCGAGCGATTCTAAACGAATTCTTACGATTTCGCCACGAATTGCAGGTAATGCTTGGATTTGTGCAAGAGCCTCATCCATTTTAGATTCAACGATTGGATCGGTCAGAATCACGATTGGAATAAGATCTTTTAAACGAGATTGTTGCATGATGGCATCAATACTAATTCCAGCGCGGCTTAAGATAGTAGTAACATCTGCAAGTACGCCAGTTTGGTCTTCAGCATTTAAGCGGATGTAATAACCTGTGGTCATTTCTTCACGGCTTAAAATTGGCACATTTGTTAATGCTTCAAAAGCCAACTGAGGAATCGTCCCAGCACCATCTTCGGTATAAGAGATGTCACGAACAATATCAATCACATCGGCAACAACAGCAGAAGCTGTTGGGCCAGCACCAGCACCAGCACCATAATAAAGTGTAGGGCCTACAGCATGTGCTTGAACTAAAACAGCATTTTTAACGCCGTTTACATTTGCAATAAGCTGCTCATCTGGAATGAGTGTTGGATGAACACGTAGTTCAATACCCTTTTCAGCGCGGCGTGCAATGCCGAGGTGTTTAATGCGGAAACCAAGCTCTTCGGCATATTTCACATCTTGTGCGGTAATTTTACTAATACCTTCGGTATAGACCTTATCGAACTGAAGAGGAATACCAAATGCACAAGACGCTAAAATTGTAAGTTTGTGCGCAGCATCAATACCTTCAACGTCAAACGTTGGATCTGCTTCTGCATAACCAAGTTCTTGAGCTTCTTTTAATACATCATCAAATGCACGACCTTTTTCACGCATTTCAGTCAGAATAAAGTTGCCTGTACCATTAATGATGCCTGCCAACCATTCAATATGGTTTGCAGCAAGGCCTTCGCGGATGACTTTAATAATTGGAATGCCGCCAGCAACTGCTGCTTCATAGGCAATTTGTACAGCATTATCTTCAGCTGCTTTAAATAATTCATTGCCATGTTCAGCGAGCAAAGCTTTGTTTGCAGTCACGACTTGTTTGCCGTGTTTGATCGCTTCCATGATAACTTCGTAAGCAGGGTGTATCCCGCCCATCACTTCAACAACCATATCAACATCTGGTTGACGAACGATATCCAGTAAATCTGCGCTTTGTTTAATCCCTTCCAATTCGAGATCTGGACGAGGACGGCGTGTTCCAACGTGGGTAATTTGAATTTCTCGACCGGTGCGACGTTTAATTTCAGCGGCATTTTCTTGTAGTAGTTTAAGGGCTCCTCCACCTACGGTTCCTAGACCGAGTATTGCCAGGCGAACTGGTTTCACGTCACACTCCATTCATCATTTAATCATTTAGTTGAAGCTAGATCATAGCTAAAAAAAACGCCAGACTCTAGCGCTTTTAGTGCCTGTTCAATCAATTAGAGTGCGATGTTTGGAAAAGAAGAGTAGATCAGTCTTTAAACACAGGTAGGTAAAGTATTATTTATTGAAAAAACAAAGCGCTGCAATGAGAGCAGCGCTTTTCTTAAGAGATAGATGATTAATCATTCATCAACTTTAAGTCGATTATTTATCCAGACGTTTAATTAATTCATCCGGTGTTAGGTATCCACCCAAGTACTCGCCATCAACATTATAAATTGCTGGTGTTCCGTTTACACCCATGTTTAAGCCAAGTTGATATTGCTCTCGAACAGGGTTTTTACATTGAGCAGGTGGAATGTTGACACCTTGTACTGCTTGGCTAAAGGCAGCTTTACGATCTGCGCTACACCATACAGCTTCCATGGTCGGCATAAATTGTTCACCGCGTGGCCAAGCGATATAACGAACCTCAATGCCCTTTTCATTAATTTCGGGTATGTGTTCATGTAGCTTATGGCAATAAGGACAACTTGCATCGGTAAACACATAGATCACGTGTTTAGCCTTACCTTTTGCAGGGTAGACAATAAGATCTTCATTTTTTAAAGCGGCAAGATGCTTTTTATTTTCTGAGGCTTGAAGGTTATCTCCAATATTATGAAGCTCTTTGCCTCCTAATCGGATTACATCGCCCTGAATTAAATATTTTCCATCACTGGTCGTATAAACCGAAGTCATACCTTCGAGATTTACCCAATATAAATTAGGAACTTCAGTCGGTTTGATATCTAAAATTTTAGCGTTGATATTTGCGTTCTTAAATTGTTTCTGCAAAGTTTCGATCAAACGTTGCTTGGCATTACGTTCGATAATGGTTGAAGCTTCCCCTGTAGCTGGTGCAGTCGCTGTGAGCGAATCTTCTTTTTGTGGTTTGTTTTCTTTAGAGCAAGCACTGAACAAAAGGCTAGATGCCAGCGTGCAGGCAAGAAAAATTTGAGAGCGGGTAAAAGACATAGATAACCCTTATTTCATCAGTATTTATAGTCAGAAGTTGCTAAGCATAACAAAAAATCTAATGTGTATTGTTAAAACTTTCTTAACCTTTGTGAACGAAATCAAACGATTGATATGAAGTGCTTGCATGGAGCTTTAAAGCTTTCTCATCCTCTAGGGTGATGTTTTTCATGTAATTGTTGCATTCGTACTTGTGCAACATGCGTATAGATTTGGGTTGTAGATAAGTCGCTATGTCCGAGCAACATTTGCACTACACGTAAATCAGCACCATGATTGAGCAGATGTGTTGCGAATGCATGACGTAATGTGTGAGGGGAGAGTTCGGCTTGAATATTTGCTTGTAGTGCATAGCGTTTAATGGCATACCAAAAGTTTTGTCGACTCATAATCCCACCATGTTGGGTCAAAAAGAGATAGTCAGTCGAGCTTTTGTAGAGTTGAGGCCGAGCATTATTTAAATAACGTTCTACCCACTCACAGGCCACTTGTCCTAGCGGTATCAAACGCTCTTTATTGCCTTTACCTGTAACACGTAAATAGCCTTGTTTTAAATTGATGAGCTCCAGTCGCAAGTTAAGTAGCTCTGAAACACGTAAACCACATGCATAAAGTACTTCAAACATTGCCCGGTCACGTAAACCAAGTGCTGTATTGATATCTGGTGCCTGAATCAGTGATTCTACATCTTCTTCAGATAGATCTTTGGGTAATGCTCGTCCAATTTTTGGAGAGTGGTGGGTCGCAACCGGATTGTCACTACGTAATTTCTGTTCACGTAAAAATTTGTAAAACTGACGTAGGGCAGATAAGAAGCGGGCAATTGAGCGTGGGCTTTTTCCTGCTTTTGTCAGTTCAATAAGAACATCAGCGATATCGTCGCTTGACCAGTATGGAAGAGCATTCTTTTTATGAAGTTCACTGCATTGAATGAGGTCGGATAAATATGCATTACGTGTATGTGGACTAACTGTTTGTGCCACTAGATAGTCGCGAAAACCTTGTAAAAAGCTCAAATATTCAGGAATTTGAACAGGGCTTGGAATACGTGGTTTCTTATTTAACATACACTACATCCTCTAAACACCTGTACTGTAAAAGAAATTTTAAGATTTGTCGATTAAACTGAATAAGAAGTGAAATTTAACCTTATTTGGTAATTATTCTCATTTATATGTATACTAGAAAAAAAGGTTTAGGATCGGATGCGGTGCGTTTATCAGCTTTAAAAGTGAAGCAAGCGGCGACCATCACCAATGTGAATCGGATATCGATAGAGTCCGAGCAGCAAGATTTGGTCGCAATTCGTTTGGAAAGTCTGGGCTTTGTGCCAGGCACACGAGTGGAAGTGATTACCAAGGGTATTTTTGGTGGTGATCCGATCTTGATCCAAATTGGCTTTACTCGTTTCGCTTTACGTAAAGCAGAAGCGGAAAAAATCGAAATTCAAGTAGAAAAAGGAGTACCCGCATGAGTGATGCGTTACGTATTGCCCTTGTGGGAAACCCGAACTGTGGTAAAACCTCTCTTTTTAACCATTTAACTGGAACTCGACAAAAAGTTGCAAACTATGCGGGCGTAACTGTTGAGCGTAAAGTAGGTCATTTTCAGTTACCTTCAGGACGGGCAGTACGTGTACTCGATTTACCGGGTACATATAGTCTCAATGCAACAAGCCCAGATGAAGAAATTACCCGTGACGTTTGCTTGGGTAAGATTGCAGAAGAAGGGCAGCAAGATGCTTTTTTATGTATTGTCGATGCGACTAACTTAAAATTACATTTAGGGCTAGTGCTCGAAATGATCGAACTAGGCCGTCCGATTTTACTTGTACTGAATATGATGGATGAAGCACGTCGTCGTGGCATCCAAATTAATACTCAAAAGCTGTCTCAACGTTTGGGTGTACCAGTCGTTGAAACAGTTGCTGTCCGTAATGCGGGTATTGAAAATTTATTACATGCTCTTGATCAAGGAAAGTACAGTGTGCCACACACTGAACTGAGTGGTTTGACTGGAACTCATCATCAAAAAATCGATATGGTTTTTAAGGATGTTGTTCATTATGTCGACCAGGGAGATAAGCGTACTGATTTTCTAGATCGAATTTTCTTACATCCTGTGTTGGGCTTACTTAGTTTGGCCGTGTTGATGTTTATTGTCTTTCAGGCGGTCTTTGCTTGGGCAGAACCTTTTAAAGCAGCGATTGAAGATGGTGTAATCCCGTGGTTAGGTGAATGGTTAAATGGAGTCATCCATCAACCTGTGTTACGAAGTTTAGTAGTAGATGGAGTTCTAGCGGGCGCAGGCACAGTATTAGCATTCTTGCCACAAATTTTGATTCTCTTCTTCTTTATTTTAGTTCTGGAAGAGTCAGGTTATTTACCGCGTGCAGCATTCTTGCTTGATAAATTAATGTTTAAGGCAGGCTTGAGTGGTCGTTCTTTCATTCCATTATTATCGAGCTTTGCTTGCGCAATTCCCGGCATTATGGCAACCCGAAGTATTAGTGACCCACGTGACCGTTTTACTACGATCATGGTTGCACCGCTGATGACATGTTCGGCTCGTTTGCCAGTCTATGCTTTATTAATCGGTGCATTTATTCCAAGCCAAAGTGTTTTTGGCATCTTTAATTTACAGGGCTTGGTGTTGTTTGGTCTCTATATGGCAGGGATTTTAAGTGCACTCTGTGTCGCCTTTGTGATGAAGTTTTTACGTAAAGACAAGTCACAACATGCCTTATTGATGGAATTGCCAAGTTACCGTTTTCCAGATCCAAAAAGTATAGCTATTGGCTTGATGGAGCGTGCAAAGATTTTCTTGCATCGTGTCGGTGGGATTATTGTTGCATTGACCATTATTCTTTGGTTTTTGTGCACATTCCCTCAAGCACCTGAAGGGGCAATTCAACCGGCTATTGATTATAGCTTTGCCGGTATGGCAGGGCACTTTATTCAGCCTTTATTTGCTCCAATTGGTTTTAACTGGCAAATCTGTATTGCTTTAATTCCAGCAATGGCAGCGCGTGAAGTCGTAGTCGCAGCATTAGGTACAGTTTATGCCTTGTCTGCAACGAGTGATGATGCTGTGGCTCAAGGTTTGTCGCATCTGATTAGTGCAGATGGCACAGGCTGGTCTTTGGCAACAGGATTGTCGCTTTTAGTGTGGTTCATTTATGCGCCACATTGTTTGGCCACATTGGCAACGGTACGACGTGAAACAGGTTCATGGAAACATGTTGCTGTCATGACTGCATATCTGTTCGGCTTGGCTTATTTGGCATCGTTTGTTACCTATCAAATTGCTTCCCACTATTGGGGTTAAGGCAAGAAAGGAGGTTGTACATGGTTCAATATCTGATTATTGCGGTTTTAGTGAGTTGGAGTGCTGTTGTTGTTTTTAAGAAAGTATTTCCAAAAACAGCAAATTCAGCCTTTTCTACACTATCTACATTTTGTGAAAAGCAGGGTTGGGCAACCTTGGCAAAATGGCTTAAGCCAAAAATGACCTTTGGCTGTGCTGGTGGCTGTGGTTGTTCAAGCGAAGATAAACCTATGAATACAGTTCAAGAAATTAAGCCGATTAAATGGCAGTAAATCTAGTATTTCTTGTTTCGTCTAAAAAGCCATCATATTGATGGCTTTTTTACGCACTGACACAAAAAAAGATGAATAAAGTTCAAACTGAAAAAGCATTCAAAACAGCAAAGTGCTAACATTTTTGCCATTCTGTCGATTGATAAATTGTGGGGCAAAAATGTTAATACAACGTGGTGGATTGAAAGTTGTCGCAGGCTTAGGAATATCAGGTGTTTCTGCTGTTAATTTCCTGCATGAACAAGGCTACCAAGTTGCAGTAACGGACTCTCGTCCAACCCCTCCTGGTCATGACCAGATTCCAGCTGGCGTTAAAACCAGTTTTGGTCAGCTTGACCAAGAATTATTATTACAAGCAGAAGAAATTATTTTAAGCCCAGGCCTTGCACCGCAATTACCAGAAATTCAGGCAGCTATTGCTCAAGGGATTTCAGTGGTAGGCGACATCCAATTATTACGCCGTGCGACCGAAGTGCCTATTGTGGCTATTACAGGTTCTAATGCAAAAAGTACAGTAACGACTTTAATTGGTTTAATGGCTAAAGATGCGGGAAAAAAAGTTGCTGTGGGTGGAAACCTTGGACGCCCAGCTCTAGATTTATTAAAAGATCAACCAGAGTTGCTTGTACTTGAGCTATCAAGTTTTCAGTTAGAAACTACATCACATTTAAATGCTGAGGTTGCTGTGGTCCTTAACATGAGTGAAGATCATTTAGATCGTCACGGCGATATGTGGGGTTATCACCAAGCAAAACACCGTATTTTCCAAGGTGTTAAAAAAGTTATATTTAACCGTGACGATGCTTTAAGTCGCCCGCTTGTTCCAGATACAACACCAATGCAAAGCTTTGGGCTAAATGCTCCAGACTTAAATCAATATGGTGTTTTAAGAGATGGGGATGGTACGCTTTGGCTTGCACGTGGTTTGCAGCGTTTAATTAAAAGCTCGGATTTATATATTCAAGGCATGCACAACGTAGCAAATGCTTTAGCTTGTTTGGCATTAGGTGAAGCAATTGGCTTACCTATGGAATCTATGCTTGAAACGTTAAAACAGTTTAAAGGATTAGAGCACCGGTGTGAGTATGTGAGAACCGTACATGATGTACGTTATTACAATGACTCTAAAGGGACCAATGTTGGTGCTACACTTGCAGCAATTGATGGTTTAGGTGCTGCGATTGAGGTTAAAAAAGGTAAAGTTGCCTTGATTTTAGGTGGAAAGGGTAAAGGTCAAGATTTTGGTCCATTACGTTCTTCTATCGAAAAATATGCCAAAGTTGTGGTATTGATTGGTGAGGATGCTCCAGTCATTGAACAAGCAATTCAGGGCGCAACCAAAATTTTGCTTGCAGCAACGCTCAAAGAAGCTGTAGAGCTGTGTCAACGTGAAACACAAGCTGAAGATGTAGTGTTGTTATCACCAGCCTGTGCAAGTTTTGATATGTTTAAAAGTTATAATGACCGTGGTCAGCAGTTTGTTGCCTGTGTCAATTCGTTGGTTTAAAGAAAACATGATTAGGAATGTAGTATGGCAGGCTTAGCTCAGACCACAATCCAGAAAATCAATCATTGGTATGAACGGATATTGCCTAAATGGCCAGCGGAAGTGACGCCACGTAATGTCCTGATTTTCTGTGTCGTTGCATTATTATGTATCGGTTCGGTGATGGTTGCATCTGCTTCGATGCCCTATGCTGAATATATGCATGAAAACCCGTTTCACTATGTGATTCGTCATGGTATTTCGATTGTCGCTGCGGCTGTGGTGGCTTATTTGACCTATCGTATATCACTCAATACGTGGTTTAAAAATACTTTCCCGCTGTGGCTGTTAACCATGGTTCTATTGCTTGCTGCTTTGGTGGTAGGTTCAGAAGTCAACGGTTCTACACGTTGGATTAAGATCGGTGGCTTTACCTTGCAGCCAACCGAGGTTGCCAAAGTCATGATGGCAATCTTTACCGCAGATTACGTTGTGCGCCGTGCCAAAGAGGTTCGTACTCACTGGAAAGGCTTATTGCGTTTAAGTGGGGTTATGGCAATTACAGTCGGTTTGATTATTGCTGAGCCTGACTTGGGTGCTACGATTGTAATCGTGATGATGATGGTCGGGGTATTCTTTTTAGCTGGTGCGCCGCCAACACAGTTCTTAATCATGCTTGGTGCGATTGTAACGGGTATTATCTTTTTAGTTTTGTTTGAGCCTTACCGTTTCCAGCGTTTGATTTCGTTTACTGATCCATGGGCAGATCCATTAGGGGTTGGTTATCAGTTATCAAATGCATTAATGGCCTTTGGTCGTGGTGAGTGGTTTGGTACAGGCTTAGGACACAGTGTGCAAAAGTTGTCTTATTTACCTGAAGCGCATACCGACTTTATGTTGGCCGTGTTAGGCGAAGAATTTGGTTTCTTTGGTATTACTATTGTCATTGGTCTGTCTTTCTTAATGTTGGCATGCTGTATCAAAATTGGTCATCGTGCGTTGAAACATCATTACCTTCGTGCAGGTTATTTGGCTTACGGTATTAGTATTATTTTCTTGCTCCAGATTTTGGTAAATGCGGGCATGAATATGGGTTTAATGCCGACAAAAGGTTTGACCCTGCCATTTATTAGTTATGGTGGTACATCGTTAATGATGTGTGCAGCCATGATTAGCTTGATCTTAAAGATTGATGCCTCAACCCAAGAAGTAAACCCAGAACGGGAAGAATCAAACTTCTAGTTAAGTATTTAGGCATGAGAAAACCCGATTTGATATCGGGTTTTTTTATTTATAGATATGTTCCGCTGAGCTCTTGCCCGTGAGGAATTAAATCTATATTCCACTGGGCTACTGCTTGCTTGAGCATAACTTTAGGCTGATCTAACTCAACGTTAGGTTGTCCCAGTGCTTGTATGGCTTGTTGCAGCAATTGAGGCGCTTTAGATAAATCGAGTGCTTGAGCAAGGTTTTGCTTAGAGAGCTTTTGTCCGTGATCATTCATGGCGAGAGGGAGGTGCATATAGCTCAGTTTAGGGTAACCTAGTAGTTCACCAAGCCAAATCTGACGTTCAGTGTTATCTAATAGGTCTGAGCCTCGAACAACGTGGGTAATGCCTTGCAGATAGTCATCAACGACTACAGCAAGTTGATAGTTAATAATCCCGTCACGGCGTTTAAGAACAAAGTCTCCAAGATCGTGTTGCAGATTAGAGCAATGAATTCCTTGTAGTCGGTCATCAAAACAGATCTGCTGATCTTGAACTTTTACCCGAATCGCTTGGCCTTGAAAATCAAGATTTAGATTGCGGCAAGTCCCTGCATAGATTGCATTAGAACCCAGCATTTTGCGTGTACATTGACAAGCATAGATAAGACCCTCTTTTTTAAGTTGGTCTAATACGCTTTCATAAATGTCTAAACGGTTTTTTTGAAAGATGATTTCTGCATCAGGTTCGAACTGGAAGGCTTCCAGTGATCTGAGAATATGCTCTTCGCTGCCCGGATAAATACGAGGGATATCTGTGTCTTCGACACGAACGAGCCATTTGCCTTGATGGGCTTTTGCATCACAATAACTGGCAACGGCAGTAATGAGTGATCCAAAATGCAAAGGGCCGGTTGGCGATGGCGCAAACCGACCTGAGTATGAGCAGCGATTAAGCGGAACGTTGTTCCGCCGCTGCGCAAGAGAAAAGCTATGCTTTTCTGGCAGGCGATGTAACTGCTGCGCAAGAGTCGAGCTGTGCTCGACTAGAGGATTATCAACAGTCACAATTAACCGTTATTTTGCTTCTCTTTGATTTCTGCCAAAGTTTTGCAATCAATACATAGAGTTGCTGTTGGGCGTGCTTCTAAACGGCGTAAGCCAATTTCGATACCACACGTTTCACAGAAACCATAGTCTTCATTTTTAATTGCTTCCATGGACTGTTCGATTTTACGAATTAACTTACGTTCACGGTCACGTGTACGCAATTCAATTGCAAACTCTTCTTCCTGGGTGGCACGGTCATTCACATCGGGCAATGCAGTTGATTCGTCTTGCATCGTATTCAACGTACGATCAACTTCAGACATCAATTCAGCTTTCCATGCTTGCAGAATTTGTCGGAAATGCTCGAGCTGTCCTTCAGACATGTACTCTTCATTTTTCTTAGGTTGATAAGGTGCAATACCAAATAAACTTGCAGTTGTGCCTATGTCAGAAGTTTTAGGTTTCACTTTACGTGCACGTTTTGCAGAAGCTTTTTCACCTTCCACTACAACTTCTGTATGTTCATCCAAAACTTGGTTGTGGTTGTCATTCGCCATAATAGGGCATTCCTCATCATACACGTATTATCTATACGCAAAAAATATGGTGATATGCAAGTGTTTTTATAGAAAACCATCGATGGATTTTCCCATCGGGTCGTCATCATATAGATTTTTCCTGCAAGATGATAGTCATTCCGCCTCGTAAATAATTTCAAAACGTGTTTACCCTAGTCATAATTGCATATAAGCATATAAAAATTAGGGCTAATAGCCTGAAATATCAATATTTATAAGGCCGTGAAAATTTTCAAGACGGAACACTTCTGTTTCAAAACTACCATCGTTTTTTAGACGAATGTAACGGTAGCCGGGAGCATTTTGGTCTAGGGCAAACTCATTACTGAACGGTTTGAACTGAACACTTGTCGATGGTGTCGAGAAAAATTCGATCCCTTGCCAAGTGTTTAGTGAGTCTTGGTGAACATGCCCGCAGACTAAAGCTTTTACATTTTTAAATGGAGCTAATGTTGTAAGCAACGCATTAGAATTTTGTAACTTGTGATGATCAATCCATTTAGATTTCATTGCAAAAGGATGATGATGACAAGCCAGCAGAACAGGGTTATCTGCATATTCTTCGAGTAATGCCGCTAAATTTTTTAGTTGTTCTGGTGACAGATGTCCATCAATCTGACCTTTTACTGCACTATTTAATAAAATAACGCGCCAGTTTCCTAAGCAAATGACCACAGGTTCCTGATGGTTTTCTTTATGCAATGGAAAATGGTCAACGTTATCATGATTACCCAGTGTCTGAAAAAAAGGCAGGCCTAACGTTTGCATATATTGAATATAACGTTTGTATGTAATAGGCGTCGGTGCTTGAGCCAGATCACCAGTATGGATAATGGCATCAGTTTCAGGATGTTTTTTCAGGATCTGTTGAATAATGGCATGAAAACTTTCTTCAGGATTCATACCCACAAATTCTAAGTGTGGATACTCCAATAGGTGGGTATCGGTAATTTGTATAATGACATGGTCTTTTTGTGAATGTGTTGAGACTTGAAAAGTCACCGTCCTACCTCGTCGGATTTTATTATCGTTGTGATGTGTTGAGATAGCCATTGTAACGCCATAATGACAGGGGCATTTCTCAAACGTCCTTGACTTAATAATGTTGATATTTCGCTGTAGTTAAACAGGTGTAAAAGAATATTTTCACCTTCATCAGGCATGCCAAAAACTCCACCTTCTGTTGGTAGATCTGTTTCGGCAACATATAAGTGAAATATTTCTGAGCACGCCCCTGCAGACGGATAAAAGCTGAATAGATGTTGTACATGATTAATGGTACATCCGGACTCTTCAAGCGTTTCACGGCGAATACAGCTCTCTGGAGTCTCATCTCCATCTAATACACCTGCAATGATTTCCAATTGCCATGGTGAATAGTCATTAATTGCACCAACCCGAAATTGTTCAATCAGTGCAAATTGTTGTCTTTGATCGTTGTAGAGTAGAACACCAGCTGCTTCAGGGCGATGAACACGCTCACGCTGCAATACATGAGTATATTCAAACTGATTAAATAGACGATGTCGAAGGCTGACTTTTTCAACTTGAATAAAACCACGGAATAGAGATTCGCGTGATGTTACTTCGACATCTTTAGATGTATAACTTGGACGTTCAACAATACTCATGATTCGATCAGGACGAAATCTATTTATTTCATCCTAACCGAGAATCATGGCTAGGCAAGTGTTTTTTTTGAATATTTACACTTTATGATACAGTTTTTGACCTTGTTCTTGATAAACCTCTTTCATCGCTTTGAGGCCTTCTTCAACCTCTAAATTACTATTAGTGAGGTTGTTGGCATAGTCACGAACATTCTGGGTGATTTTCATCGAACAGAACTTTGGTCCACACATTGAGCAAAAGTGTGCAGATTTGTGAGCCTCTTTCGGTAAGGTTTCGTCATGCATGCTACGCGCTGTGTCAGGGTCCAGACTTAAGTTGAACTGATCGTCCCAGCGGAATTCAAAACGTGCTTTTGACAAGGCATTGTCGCGAACTTGCGCACCTGGATGTCCTTTCGCAAGATCAGCAGCATGGGCCGCAAGCTTGTAGGTAATAATCCCGTCTTTAACATCTTTTTTGTTTGGTAGACCCAAGTGTTCTTTTGGTGTCACATAACAAAGCATTGCTGTGCCATACCAACCAATCATGGCTGCACCAATTGCAGATGTAATGTGGTCATACCCTGGAGCGATATCTGTCGTTAAAGGCCCAAGCGTATAAAATGGAGCTTCTTTACACACTTCTAGCTGAAGGTCCATGTTTTCTTTAATCATGTGCATTGGTACATGACCTGGGCCTTCAATCATGACTTGAACATCATGTTCCCATGCACGGTGAGTAAGTTCACCGAGTGTTTTAAGTTCGCTGAACTGTGCTTCATCATTCGCATCTTGAATACAACCTGGACGTAAGCCATCACCTAAGCTAAACGAAACATCGTAAGCTTTCATGATTTCACAGATTTCATCGAAATGAGTGTATAGGAAGTTTTCTTCATGATGCGCTAGACACCACTGTGCCATGATTGAACCACCACGAGACACAATACCCGTTAAACGGTTTGCTGTAAGAGGTACATAGCGAAGCAATACGCCTGCGTGAATTGTGAAGTAGTCAACGCCTTGTTCAGCTTGTTCAATAAGGGTGTCTTTAAAGATTTCCCAAGTCAGGTCTTCTGCAACACCATCAACTTTTTCAAGTGCTTGATAAATTGGTACAGTACCGATTGGAACAGGTGAGTTACGAATAATCCATTCACGAGTTTCATGAATATTTTTACCCGTCGACAAGTCCATAATGGTGTCAGCACCCCAACGGGTTGCCCATGTCATTTTCGCAACTTCTTCGTCAATTGAAGAGCCGAGCGCAGAGTTACCAATGTTGGCATTAATTTTAACCAAGAAGTTACGGCCAATAATCATTGGCTCAAGTTCTGGGTGGTTAATGTTTGCAGGAATAATTGCACGGCCTTCAGCAACTTCTTGGCGAACAAATTCAGGTGTAATTTCTTTTAAGTTTTTTGCACCAAAGTTCTGTCCAGGATGCTGACGCATATCAACACCATCACGCTGGCGCTGATTTTCACGAATTGCAATATATTCCATCTCAGGTGTGATAATACCTTTTCTGGCATAGTGCATTTGAGAGACATTTTTGCCAGCTTTAGCGCGGCGCGGGTTTTGAATATGGGCAAAGCGAATATCTGCTGTACGGATATCTTTTAAACGTTCTTGGCCAAATGCAGAAGTTAACCCAGAAAGCACGTCAGTATCGTTACGTTCTTCAATCCAGTTTTTGCGAACTGAAGGTAAACCTTTGTCTAAATCAATTTGAATATTGGGGTCGGTATAAACACCTGAAGTGTCATAGACCATGACAGGGGGATTATGTTCACCGCCAAGACCAGTTGGGGTATCTGTTAAAGAAATTTCTCGCATTGGAACCTGAATGTCAGGGCGAGAGCCTTCAATATAAACTTTTTTAGAAGCGGGTAAGATGCGGGTTAAATCTTTTGCATCTTGTTCATGTTGAGCTGAAATTTCAGCAGAAGAGAGATTCGTTAACTGGTTCATTACATGATCCTTATGAATAACATCAACGAATCAAGCACGACCAAAAACGATGGCGGATTTATCTTTGTGAGATAAATTTAAGGCTTTAAGTTTTCAGATGGCTTGATTCCTACGCAGGTCTTAACCTGATCAGGTTCAACGGTACTCATGTTCAAACTTGTGTTGCGATAACACGGAATTTACACAATCTCAGCGAGCTATTACTCGCGCTCCGTCAAGCGATTTACAGACTAACATGTTTTAGGTTGGGTGGCATTGTCAATTTGTATCTATACAAACCGCATCCATATGGCAGTCACGATAGACTTCAGTGTTCCATGGTGAATCCAATTTTAATACCTGCTCAAGTTGTTCATGAGTCATCTGATAATTTGATTTTTTATCGCCATTCTTATCAGTTAAAACTATTTTAAATTGCTTATTACATCCAGCTAAAAGTAGGGCGCTATACATACTCATCATTAGAACTTTTTTCATCATTGTATTTTTATCAAAGTGAATATTGCTCAAATTATAAAGTTTAAAAAGATTGCATCATTGTTAGAAATCTTTATTATTAGGTAGGTCGGTCTACTTAACGGTAAAGCTATGAATGATAAAACAGCAAGACAGAAAATTCTCGATGCTGCTGCAACTTTGTTTTATAACGATGGCATTACTGCAACTGGAATTAACTCTGTTACGGCTAAAGCAGATGTTGCTAAAATGTCGCTTTATAATAATTTTTCTTCAAAAAGCGAGCTTGTCGATGCCTACATTGCTGCGCGTCATCAAGAATGGCTCGATCTCTATCAAAAGCGTTTAGAAAAAATAAAATCAGCTAAAGAAGCTATTTTGGCCGTATTTGATGCCTATCAAGACCATGCGGAATTTGCCTATGAAAAAGGCTTTCGAGGTTGTGGGTTATTGAATGCTGCGGCTGAGTTTCCGGCAAATAGTGCAGGTCGAAGTGCTGTAAGACAGCATAAAGAAGAAGTCGAGGCCATTGTTGCTCAACATTTAAGAAAATTAATACCAGACTCCCAACGCGTTAGTTATATGGCTACGCAGCTTTCCTTTCTTTTAGAAGGCTCTATGGCAAGAGCTGGTTTGGAGGGTAATAGTCGTCAACTCTTATTAGCAAAGCAAATGGCAGAAGATCTTTTAAATAGAGAATGCCCGCATGATTAGCCTCATTAAAAATAGTAGTTATGGGGGCACAATTGCGATTTTAGTTGCCTCGGTTTTATGGGGAACAACGGGTACTGCGGCGGCATTTGCACCAACACTTGGACCATTGGCAATTGGTGCGGTGGCTATGGGGGGCGGTGGTCTTTTACAAGCCTTGGTTGCATCGCGGGCGATACGGGAAAACCGACAATTTATAAGGAAAAATCTTTCAATACTGCTTCTGGGTATTGTGGCGGTTGGTATTTATCCTTTGGCTTTTTATTCCTCGATGCATTATGCAGGAATTACGATTGGCACTGTGGTTTCAATTGGTTCTGCTCCGCTGATTGCAGCTATTTTAGAGCGGTTCTTTGATCGTAAGTCTTTGTCAGCTATCTGGTTTCTAAGTTTCATTTGCGGGGTTATTGGCGTAAGTATGTTATCCATGGGTGAAAGTCATGCGATACAAGAAAGCACAAATGAATGGAATAAAATATTTGGTATCTTTTTAGGGCTTATCGCTGCTACAACCTACTCACTTTACTCCTGGGTGGCGAAAAGATTAATAGACAGAGGTGTCGCGGCTAAAGCTTCAATGGGCATGATTATGGGCGGTGGGGCAGTTATCTTGCTTCCAACCTTATTGGTTACAGGTGGAGGATTGTTGCAAAGTTCAACCAATTTACTGGTGGCTGGTTATATGATGCTGATTCCTATGTTTTTGGGTTACTTACTTTTCGGTTTCGGTCTAAAAACAGTAAATGCCAGCAAAGCAACGACCTTAACTTTATTTGAACCTTTAGTCGCTGCAATTTTTGCCATTGTGTTAGTAGGGGAGCATGTTTCATGGTTGGGTTGGATAGGGATGTTTTTGATTTTTATTTGTATTTTAATATTGTCAAAAACTAAGAACGCTTAAAAAACTAAAACTTTTAATGGCTTGAGTTTGATTAGAATTTTTCTTAGTCTTAAAGCCAAGTTTTATCGTTGATTTAAACAATGAAAATAAAATTAATGCTTGTGGCGGGTTTATGGAGTTTGACCTCGTCGAGTTTTGCTCTAGATTTGGTTGAAACTTATGAGCGCGCGAAACAAAATGATCCGACATGGCAAGCGAATCAACAACAATTTGAAGCAGATCAGCTCAATTTAGGCTTGGCAACGGGTGCTTTACTACCCACTGTTACCTTGTCTGGAAAAATTAACCGTAATAGTCAAACAGTAAAACGTTCAAATTTTCCAGGTGTTGATCAAGAAGGGCTTTCTGATGCTTTAGTGAGTAATACCTCGACCACCAAACAAGCAACTTTAAGTGCGCGTCAGCCGCTATTTCGAATGGATGCATGGGAAGGTTATAAACAGGTTAAAACCTCAGTTGCTTTAAGTGAAATTACTTTAAAACTGCAAAAACAAGACCATGTTTTAAATGTAGCAGAAGCGTATTTTAATGTGCTGCGTCAACAAGCTCTTAGTGTTGCATACTTACAAGAAGAAAAAGCTTTGCTTGAGCAGCTCAATATGATGAATGCCAAACTCAAAGAAGGTTTGGTGGCACGTAGTGATGTGAGTGAAGCAAATGCTCAATATCAAAATGCCAGAGCCAATCGTATTTCAACCAATGTTCAATTACTTTTAGCCCAAGAACAGCTTTCAGAATATATTGGGTCTTATCAAGATAAGCTTGCTGTACTGCGGAGTGATTTTAATTTTCAAAAGCCTTATCCAGCAGAGCTGAATGATTGGATTTCTTTGGCGCAGCAAAAAAATCTAAAGATCCAGCAAGCCCGTTTACAGCAACAATATAGTGAAGATCAGCGCCGTGTGGAAAAGGCCGCGCTTTATCCTCAAATTGATGCTGTTGCCAGCTATGGTTATACAAAACAGACACCTGAGACACTCATTTCGACTGATGGAAAATTTGATCAGGTTGGTGTAGAAATGAACTGGAATTTATTTAATGGTGGGCGCACTCGAACATCAATTAAAAAAGCCACTGTAGAAGCCAATAAAGCTCAGGCTCAACTTGATGCGGCCATTCGTCGTGCCAATGTCGATGTTAAAAGTGCCTTTATGCAGGTAGATACGGACCAAGCAAAACTTGCAGCAAGAAAAGCTGCAATGGATTCGTCTTCTTTAGTTTCTCAAGCTTCAAAAGCGAGCTATAACGAAGGGTTGAAAAGCATGGTAGATGTTTTATTGGCACAGCGTAATGCTTTTTCAGCAAAACAGGATTATCTTAATGCTCAATATGACTATTTATTAAATGTACTTCGGTTAAAAGCTGCGGTAGGCCAGTTAGGTGAAAAAGATCTGGTTGAGCTAAATAACTGGTTAACCTATCAGTAATAACATGCTTTTATCTGAAATTTAATTTTGTCATAAAAACTTAATGATTGCTGTGTTCTAATGCTCAATCATTTTATTCCTGCGCCATCATGTTGGAGGCTTCCCTTGAGTCCAAGTAATCCGGTGTTAAGCCATCATATTTCTTCTCAATTTAATGAAGATTTGCAAGATGTAAACACAAAGTTTATGACCATGGGTGGCTTGGTCGAACAACAGGTCGCAAATGCAATTCATTCTTTGCTTGATACAGATGCAAATTTAGCAATTGATGTTCAATTTAAAGATAATGCAGTCAATCAATACGAACGTGATATTGATGAGGGTTTAACACTAATTTTGGCACGACGTCATCCGGCAGCGATTGACTTGCGTATGGTTATTGCCATGAGTAAAGCCAATACTGACCTTGAGCGAATTGGTGACGAAGCTGCAAAAATTGCACGTATTGCACAAAACCTTTGTGAAGAGGGTGGTTCACCTCGTGGCTACATGGAAACTCGCCATATTGGGAACCAAGTCCGTGTCATGATTCATGATGCACTGGATGCTTTTGCGCGTTTAGATGCAGATCAGGCATTACGTGTACTTTTAGCCGATGCTGACATTGACCGTGAATATCAATCTGCAACACGTACATTAATGACCTATATGATTGAAGATCCACGCCATATTGCTCGTGTGATTAATGTCATGTGGGTATTGCGTTCTTTAGAGCGTATTGGTGACCATGCACGTAACATTGCTGAGCAAGTGATTTATATGGCGAAAGGCTTTGATGCTCGCCATACCAAAATTGAAGAAATTGAAGCCAAAGTCCACGAAAAGTAAGACTTGAGCTGAAATACTTAAAAGCCTTGTTTTGAACAAGGTTTTTTTATTTTGAAGATAATAGATAAAAAAAGTCCCGAACTTTGGGGGAAAAGTTCAGGACGGAAAATCAAGTGCATTAATAAAAAACACGACAGGGATCGTGTCCTTCTTGCTATGAATTAATATTAAGTTCTTCACTTTTTTATGTCATGTAGAGTCCTGTTTGCTCTATGTAAGGCTTTTTATGATTGTGTAAGTTTCACGTAAAAAAGGCAGGTCTATGTATATAGACCTGCCTTTTTAATAATGAGTGAGCTAAAGCAAGCTGATTATTCAGGTTTCCAGCCTTCCGCCTTTTCTACACTCTCATCATTGTTGAAGAACTTCTCACGTTGTTCTTCAAGAAACTTCTTTGAATCTGGTTCAAACACATTTAAGCGCTTTTCATTAATCAGCGTAGTTTGGTGTTGTAACCATTCTTGCCACGCTTGTTTAGAAACATTTTCAAAAAAATCTTGGCCTTTAGCACCAGGAAAAGGAGCGAAGTCTAGACCTTCCATTTCCTTTTGATATTTTCGGCAAAATACTTGTCGACTCATGTTTTATCCTTAAGCGTATAACTGTTCTAAACGTGTATGGGCACGAGCAATAGCAGCTTCAACCTGTTTTGGTGAAGTTCCGCCAATATGATCACGTGCATTTACAGAAGCTTCTAGTGTTAATGCTTTATCAAACACATCTGCTGTGATTAAGTCAGAGAATTGTTGTAATTGCTCAAGTGTTAACTCAGATAAATCTTTTTCTTCAGCGACACCTAATGCAACTGCTTTACCTACAATTTCATGCGCATCACGGAAAGCCACACCTTTTTTCACTAAGTAGTCAGCAAGATCGGTCGCGGTAGAGAATCCACGCAGTGCAGCTTCACGCATGATTTCAATATTTGCAACCAATGCAGGAATCATGTCTGCAAATGCCATGAGTGAACCACGAACCGTATCGATTGCATCAAATAAAGGTTCTTTATCTTCTTGGTTATCTTTGTTGTATGCCAATGGTTGACCTTTCATTAGCGTGAGTAAGCTAATTAAATCACCAAATACACGGCCTGATTTACCACGAATAAGCTCTGGAACATCTGGGTTTTTCTTCTGCGGCATAATTGAAGAGCCAGTACAGAAGCGGTCAGGAATGTTAACAAATTTGAACTGTGCAGAAGTCCAAAGAATCAGTTCTTCAGACATACGTGATAAATGCATCATGATCAGTGCAGCAGCAGAGTTAAATTCGATGGCAAAGTCACGGTCAGATACAGCATCAAGAGAGTTTTCAGATACAGCTTCAAACCCCAAAAGTTCTGCTGTATAGGCACGGTCAATCGGATAAGTTGTACCAGCAAGAGCAGCTGAACCAAGTGGCATGCGGTTAACGCGCTTACGACAATCTTGAAGACGTTCAGAGTCACGAATCAACATTTCAAACCATGCTAACAAGTGATGACCAAAAGTCACAGGCTGAGCAGTTTGTAGGTGTGTAAAGCCCGGCATAATGGTATTTACATTTTTGGCAGCCAAGCCTAACAAGCCTTTTTGTAAACGTTCTAATAATTTTAAAATATCATCAATTTCGTCGCGTAGGTAAAGACGAATATCAGTTGCAACCTGATCGTTACGGCTACGGCCTGTGTGTAGTTTTTTACCTGTAATGCCAATACGTTGAGTCAAACGTGATTCAATGTTCATGTGAACATCTTCAAGATCGATGCGCCATTCAAAGTTTCCAGCCTCAATTTCTGAGCGAATGGTGTTTAAACCTTCAATAATGTCATCGCGTTCTGCTTCTGTGAGTACGCCAACTTTCGCAAGCATGGTAGCATGCGCAATCGAACCAGCGATGTCTTGTTTATAAAAACGCTGGTCAAACTGAACAGAGGCGGTAAATTCGGCTACAAAAGCATCCGTCGCTTCAGAAAAACGACCACCCCACATACCTGAGGTCTGGTCTGGGGTTACTGAATTAGGGGGATTTGAAGATGTGGTCATGGTGGCTCAGTAAAATAAAAAAGAGTATATCACTTGCCGAAGCTCAACAAACAAAGTTGTTTCCTACAGCATACCGAAATCAAAATTCTTCCTATTTTTTTACGAAAAACGGGCGTTGGCAACACTTATTCGAATTAATTATCGCAAGTAATGTTTTGGCAGTGGTCTTGGCATTGGCTGAAGCACAGTCTTGGCAAGCATTAAGCAGTGGGCGCCTTTTACAATACATCGTTTTTATTAACTGGGTAATATTGTCGTTTTTTACTTTGGTTGAGCGCCTTCAAGGTTTTTTTAGCAGTTTACGTCAAGAATTTGCCTTGGCTATCGGTTTTGTCATGCTGCAAGGTATTGTTGTTTTGACCACTTTAATGAGTAATTTTTTTCAGTTTGGCCTTTTAAATAAACATGCTTCTTTAACCCATGACTGGAGTATTTATTTTACCAATGTGCCTTTATATCTAAGCTATGGAATATTACTTGGGGCTTTTTGTTTACGTTATTTATATGTCAGAGAACAGTGGCTACATCAGCAATATGCAGAGTTAAATGCCCGTATTCAGGCCATGCAAGCGCGAATTCATCCTCATTTTTTGTTTAATAGTTTAAATAATGTGGTGAGTTTAATTGCGATAGATCCAGATAAAGCTGAAGGGATGTTGATTAGCCTGTCACGTTTATTTCGTGCGAGCTTCCAAGAATTAAAGTTGGTAAGTTTGCATGAAGAAATCGAGCTGAGTAAACAATATCTAATGATTGAACAGGTGCGTTTGGGAGAACGTTTAAAAGTAGATTGGAAAGTTGAGCTTTCATCTGTGCAACTGAAGCAGATCACGATCCCTTTGTTGACATTACAACCTTTGCTAGAAAATAGTATTTTTCATGGGGTAGAACCAATGATGGGGAAAGCAACTATAGGGGTATTGGTTGAAATATTGCAAAATCAGGTCAGTATAGTCATTACCAACCCATATACAGACGATACAATAAATTCACGGAAAGGGCATGGAATCGCGCTTGAAAATGTAAAACAACGCCTGAAAGCATATTATGGGAACTCCGTTCGATTTCAGGTTTATAAAGGTGAAACCTTATATACCACCATTATGAGCTATCAATATCAAACAAAATAATAAGTTAGTCAGAGTTAACCATAAAAACATGGATCAAGTTAACGGTGACAAGGAGGACAAATGAAGGTGCTGATTTGTGATGACGAGCCTCTTGCAGTGGAGCGATTATCACGTTTAGTTTCAAAGATGGGACATGAAGTTGTATCAACGGCTTATCATGGACAGGAAGCCTTGGAACAGGCGCGGCTTCATCAACCAGATGTAATCTTACTTGATATTCAAATGCCAGGTATGAATGGGCTTGTCTGTGCAGAACAGTTAAGTCAGCTAAATCCTCGACCTGCGATTGTATTCTGTACGGCCTATGATCAGCATGCATTGGAAGCATTTAAATCTCAGGCTCAAGCATATCTTCTTAAACCAATTGATCCTCAGGAACTTGAACAAGTTTTTAGTCAACTGACTCAGCTTACACAAGCGCAGCTCAATGCTTTGCCACAACATGATTTTTTACATGATCTAAAAACACAGCGGCATCAAATTGCTGCAAAAACCTATCGTGGGGTTGAGCTGATTCCTGTTGAGAATATCTATTATTTTTTAGCAGATCAGAAATATGTGACTGTGCGTCATCAAAATGGCAGTGTATTAATTGATGAAACTTTAAAAGAACTTGAAACCGAATTTGAAGATCAATTCATTCGTATTCATCGTAATGCATTGGTTGCGGTTGCATATTTAGAAGGACTCGAGCTGGTCAGTTCAGGGCAATATCAGGTTCGATTACGTGGTTTAGATGAGCGACTCTCAGTGAGTCGTCGACATTTATCTACGCTTAGAGAGCGGATACACCAGCTTTAACTTATTTTGCGGTTGAGATTTTACTTGCAATTTTAAAGGATCAAGTTAAGTTTAGGGTGTATTGTTTGACCAGCCCATGTTTGAATTTATGAAAACCTTGAAAATTGCTACACGACAAAGCCCACTTGCTCTTTGGCAGGCAGAACACATTCGTGCCCGTTTACAGGAGCTTCACCCAGATTTAACAGTGGAGTTGGTTAAGTTTGTTACGCAGGGCGATAAAATATTAGATACACCTTTAGCAAAAATTGGGGGAAAAGGGCTGTTCGTTAAAGAGTTAGAAGCAGCACTTTTAGATGGGCGTGCGGACTTAGCTGTACATTCGATGAAAGATGTCCCTATGGCTCTGCCAGAAGGCTTAACTTTAGCTGTAATTTGCGAACGTGAAGACCCTTTAGATGCTTTCGTTTCAAATCAATTTGAAAAATTTGATGATCTACCTCAAGGTGCAAAAGTGGGTACATCAAGTTTACGTCGTAAATCTCAGATTTTAAAACAACGCCCTGATTTACAGATTATTGATTTACGTGGAAATGTTGGAACACGTTTAGCGAAGCTAGATGATGGTCAATATGATGCGATTATTTTGGCAAGTGCTGGTTTGAAGCGTTTGGGGTTATCAGAGCGTATTCGTCATTGTTTAACACCAGACATTAGTTTGCCTGCGGTGGGTCAAGGTGCATTAGGCTTAGAATGCCGTGCAGCTGACCAAGATGTATTAGCTTTAATTCAACCGTTATTACACGAAGAGACAGATGTTTGTGTACGTGCTGAGCGAGCATTTAATGCTTATCTTGAAGGCGGTTGTCAGGTACCAATTGCAGGTTATGCAACATTACAATACGGCAAAATTCATATTGAAGGGCGTGTCGGAAGCCCTGATGGCCAAACATTATTACGTGCTGAACTGACAGATGAAGCCAGCAATGCTCAGCAATTGGGTGAAAACCTTGCTCGAAACTTACTTGATCAAGGTGCTGGCGAGCTATTAAAGGCTCTCTACTAAATTATGTTGTTTATTAATACTCGACCTGATTCTCGAGCTGCAGAATTAACAGAAGTTTTGCAAAATGAAGGTTATCAGGTTGAGTCTTTACCTCTTTTAGAACTCGTTGCTAAACCCTTTTCCGAACATTTACTTCAGCTTTACCAACAATTAGTTAAGGCGCAAGCTATTGTTGTTGTTAGTCCAACCGCTGTTGAGGTGGGGGTTAAATATTTGCTGCAAAGTGGTTTAAAGCTAGCTGATTTGAAGCATATTCAATGGATTGCCGTCGGGCAGGCAACGGCCAATTGTCTAAATGAGTATGGAATAGAAGCACATATTCCAGATGTTGAAACCTCTGAGGGGATGTTAAGTCTACCTATTCTCCATAATATGAAGCAGGCAGGTAGTGTCGCTTTTTGGCGAGGAGAGGGTGGACGTCAATTTATGATGGAGACCTTGCAACAGCATGGAATTCAGATTTTAAATTTCGTTTTATATCATCGGCAGTGCCCAGAAACCTCATTTTCCACATTCAAACATCTGACACAGAATTCAAATTATAATTTAAATAAATGGCTGGTCTTAATTACGAGTGAGGCGAGCTGGAAGTATTGGTTAGAGCTTTGTTTAAAAAATAATGTACAACCTGATTGTGTATATTTGGTTTTAGGACCACGTCTTTTTCAAATTGTTAAAGCATATCGCGATCAGCAACAGGCTCATTTTCACATTATTCAACTTGAAAATTTATCGCCTTCGGGGATGATTCATCACATTCAGGCATTATAAGGATTCATATGAGAAAACTTGTTTCTATCATCATTTTACTGGGCGTGGCTTGGTTGGCTAAGCTCAGTTACGATATGTGGCAAATTTCTCGTACTGTTCCCGAGCTTAAGCAAAGTCTGCTTCAATCAGAACAGCATTATGCCAATCTAAATGATCAATTGGTTGCTTTACAACGGCAGTTACAGAATCAACCCGTAAATACAGGCAATAACCTCAGTTCCGTGGCTCATCCAGATGCCCCGCCAACAGGTATTGTGCCTACAGTTTTAATTAAACAAAAGTTAGATTTAATTCAATTTGCAATTGATCAGCAACAATTGATTTACGCAGTTGATCAATTAAACCAATTGCAGCAATCCCTTGTGCACTATGAAATTGCCCCTGCATTGCAACATAGCTTGAATCAATCGCTTGAGCAGGATAAACAGGCAGTTCAGCAATTCACATTGGCCCAAAATCAACGCCATCAGTTGATTGATGATTTATTGCAGACGATTGATAAAAATATTCAGCAAGCCTTAGTCAAGCCTAAACTTGAGATGGATCAATCAGAAGCTGTCTCTTGGTGGAAAAAATGGTTCCGTATAGAAAAAGTAGAAACCCCATCTATTAATTTAATGAATCGAAGTGTAGTACTGAAAGAAGTGCAATTAAGATTATTAATTGCTGAACAAGCACTCAATCAAGGGAGCATGGCAGAGTACCAAAATGAGTTGCAATCTGTGATGCAAAAGCTAGATGAAATGCCTGATGCAACGAGTCAGCAATTAAAAAAACGTATTGCTAAAGTGGCACATTTATCTGTAGTGCCTGTTCCTAAATTATCTACACTTGGTCTAATTGGCTCATAAGGAGGAGATATGAAACACCTCCTGTCGGTTTATTTCGTAATCAGCTTAATACTCTTTGCAGCTTTAGCTTTATTTAGTTATGGCTATGGAATGGGGTATGTTTATATCTACTGGCGACAGTTGCAGTTACAAACAAATGTCTGGGGTTTAACCCTTACTTTTGTCGTGGTTAGTTTTATTGCTCAACTCATATGGCTTTGGGTTAAACGTTATTCCTCTCGTGAGCAGAGAAAAAGTGAAAACATCTTCCAATTTAAAAATCTTCATCCCTATGAACAATTAGGTATTGTCTGGTTATTAGAGGCCGCCGAAGACCAACGTGTTTTTATTGAACGTGTTTTTACTCAATCAGGACTTTTAAAAAATATTATTGATGCCAAGTTTTTAGTTTTAAACGGAGACTATCCAAAAGCATTAGAGGCTTTAGACCAGTCACCACCCATGGCATTTGAATTGGCAGAGTTACAGCGAATAGAAATCTTTTTAGCCCAAAACGAAGCTGACCGAGCGTTAACTCATCTTGAGTTTTTATACCAGCATCAGCTATCGCCTTGGCTTGAGGAAATAGAAACTGCCTACCAGCAGAGATTAACTGCTTTATGGGGGCAATTGGCCCTGCAACATCCATGGGTATATTTACGATCAATGAAGTATGGATTGTTAGATGCGGAGCACCGTGATTTATGGTTGCAGCAACTTCTTCAGCAGTTTGATCAAGCGTCTATTGATGACCTATATGCCTTACAACAACGTTATCTGGATTTAGAGTCCGAGATTCAAACTCGACCATATAGCAGTAAGTTGTTATGGCTCAAACTATTGGCGCGTATGCCCGATATGAGCATGCAGCATGCAGCCTTAACACTACACTTATTAAAAGAGCAGTTTGATCCAGAAGTGTTTTACCTGTGGTTTCAGCAACAATTGCTTAAACAGGTTCCAGACTATGCTGATGTCGAAGAAAAAATTATTGAATTTGAAAATCAATATATGAATTTGCCAGTTTTAACCTTCGCAAAATGGCATGTCTATATGGCAACTGGACGTCAAGCAGAAGCTGAAACATTATTATCATTATATCCAGATAATATTTTAATGAGTTATTTACGTATTAAGTCCACGCTTAATGAAGATGAAGTGTTAATCAAACAGTTAAACCTAATCTTTGAAAATGATGCGAATTTTTTAAAATTTAAAATATGAGGCAAAAATGAAAGAACTGTCTGTCTACCCGATAATATATGAACAGAAAGTAGCGTGGGGAGATATGGACGCTTTTGGTCATGTCAATAATGTACAATATTATCGATATATTGAAAGCTCCCGTATTTTATATATGGAGGCTATAAATATATTGACTCCTGAATTATATACTGTTGTTGCATCAAGCCAGTGTAAATATTTAAAGCCAGTTTTCTATCCAGATGTATTAAAAGTGGGGGTTCGCGTGGAAGAGCTCCGTAATAGTGCATTTCGTATGGCTTATATATTATGGAGCGAGACACAACAACAAATCGTGGCAACTGCTGAAGCTGTTATGGTATGTGTAGATAAATTAACAGAACGAAAATGTGAAATACCTCAGGAAATAAAACAAAAAATTATTGAGCTAGAAAAAACAGTTGGACATGACTTAATACATTTATCTTAAAAAAATATTAATAAAATATATTTCATTTATAATTGATAATGTAATTAAAAGGTAATTTTTTGGGTTATTCTGATGAACTCGGCTTTCAAACTATTGCTTATTGAATAGATTATAAATAATATTGGTCTTGATTTTATGTTTTTAAATTTTGTCTGTATTATTTGAATTGTCTGTAAGACTGGAGTATTTATTAATGAAACCGGATATCAGTGAATTATCTGTTGAAGAGTTAAAACGCTTACAAGAAGAAGCGGAAGCTTTAATTGCAAGTAAAAAAGATCAAGCGATTGAAGATGCATATAATCAAATTAACGAGATTGCTGAAAAAGTAGGATTTACTGTTGAACAGCTTCTTGAGTTTGGTGCTCAAAAACGTAAGAAAACTACACGTAAATCTGTTGAGCCTCGTTACCGCAACAAAAACAATTCTGAAGAGACTTGGACTGGTCGCGGTAAACAACCACGTTGGTTAGTTGCTGAAATCGAAAAAGGTGCAAAACTTGAAGATTTCTTAATCTAATTGTATTGCCGATATAAAAAGCCAAGCAAATTTGCTTGGCTTTTTTATGCGTGAAAATATCTAAAATTTTGCTGTAAATATTATTTAAGAAATTGAGTGTCTAAATTCATCTTTAAATACATTGTTGAGATCAAATGTGCATTTAGTTAGTCGAATAACAAGTTTTCATGATTTTGTCATACGTTCAACTTATAGTCTTAATACCGAAGCCAAGCCTGATTGCTTGGTTTTTTTATATGAAGTGAATTGGCGATGTTGAAAAAGTATGCATAATGTCAGACTAGGGAGCTACTCTCAAAATAAGGACGATAATTTGCATGTTGGTAAGGCTGAATGAAGAAAAAGTCTAAGCAATGGAAGTGGTGGTTATTTGCCCTCATTGCATTTTTAATTTTTATTATTTTACAGATCCCGGCGACGTGGCTTATTTCTAAATTTTCAAAGAATAATCAAACTCTACACAATGTAAGTGGAAATATCTGGCAAGGCCAAGCAGATTGGCGGAGCGGTACTTTGAGAGGCTCGATTCATTGGAAAACTAGACCTCTAGACCTATTTTTATTAAGGTTCGCTGCTGATGTAGATATCCATAGTGGAAATACCCAATTATCTGGGGTAATGGCCTACGGGGTTGGTAAAAAAGTACTTGTAAGGGCAATGAATGGTCAGATTGCACCTGAAACATTAAAACAAATTGTGAACTGGCAATGGCCTGTGAATAGTATCCAGTTAAAAAATATTGATTTTAATTATAAAAAAGAGCAAGGTTTCGCTGCAGTTGATGGTCAATTACATTGGGGTGGTGGTGCTTTAATTTATAATATGGGTGACCGTCAAGACCGGATGAATATGCCTTCATTGAATGGGCAATTAACGGATCAAAATGGTCAATTACAGATTGATATACGTGATCAACGCAGTCAAAAAATGGCAAATCTTCTATTAGATGCCAATATGATGCTTGATGTGCAGCTTACACAAAGATTATTACTGAATGTTCCATCTTATGATGGAAAAGCTGGTTTAGATACGTTTGTCATTAGTTCTCGCCAACCGTTATTACAAGGTGGTCACTAATGAAAACGTGGATAGATAAATTACAGCAACTCCAATGGCAAAAATTAGATCGACTCAGCGTAGTTGTACTTGCCATTTTAATTTTATGGTTGTGCTGGAAATTAGCTTCACTATTTTGGTGGGTTGTTGCACCTCCACAAATGATGCAGTTTGATCGGGTAGAGCTCGGCTCTCAGCAACCGCAAATACCAAACATTAGTACTTTTTCACTTTTTAATGAACCTTCTGCCAATGCGGCTCAAGAAAATGTGAATCTAGAATTACAGGGTGTGATGGTTGGTTATCCGAACCGATTTTCTTCTGCCGTCATTAAATTTGATAATACGGCTGACCGGTATCGAGTTGGTGAAACCATTGGTTCTACTTCTTACCAGTTGGCAGAGGTTTATTGGGACCATGTGGTGTTGCGTCAAGGAAATGGCAGTACCCGTGAACTTCAGTTCAAAGGTTTGCCAAATGGTTTATATCAGCCTATGACTCCTGCAACTACACCGCAAACTGCTGCTACTACACCATCTCAACCTGCAGCCCCTGTGAATACGACCCAACAGGCCTTAGGACAGGCGATTCAGCAGATGCAAGGTAACCGAGAGCAGTACCTCAAAGATATGGGGGTAAGCGGGAATTCAAGTGAAGGTTTTGAAGTTACAGAACGTACACCCACTGCGCTTCGAAATAAGTTAGGTTTAAGGCCGGGTGACCGGATTGTTTCTTTAAATGGTCAAACGGTTGGGCAAGGACAAACGGATGTGCAGTTACTTGAACAGGCTCGTCGAGCTGGGCAAGTGAAAATAGAAATAAAACGTGGTGATCAAGTGATGACCATACAACAAAATTTTTAGTGATAACACGTCACCATAAGAGTTAGGAAATATCGCAAGTTATGGCTTTATTGAATCATCAACGTCCACTTTGGGCATTACTTGCAGCAGCCCCATTGATTGCGACAGTGAGCAGCAGCGTCTATGCCCAGACATGGAAGATCAATTTACGTGATGCTGACTTAACTGCATTTATTAATGAAGTTGCAGACATTACGGGGAAAAACTTTGCAGTAGATCCGCGAGTGCGTGGCAATGTCACAGTCATATCGAATAAACCACTCAATAAAGATGAAGTTTATGATCTGTTCCTTGGGGTCTTAAATGTAAATGGGGTGGTGGCAATTCCTTCTGGGAACACTATCAAACTGGTGCCAGATAGCAATGTGAAAAATTCAGGAATTCCCTACGACTCTCGAAATAAAGTGCGCGGTGATCAAATTGTCACTCGCGTCATTTGGCTTGAAAATACTAATCCAAATGACTTGATTCCAGCACTTCGACCTTTAATGCCTCAATTTGCACATATGGCTGCAATAGCAGGCACGAATGCGCTGATTGTTTCTGATCGGGCTACAAATATTTATCAACTTGAAAATATTATTCGTAACTTGGACGGAACTGGCCAAAATGATATTGAAGCCATTAACTTGCAATCGAGTCAGGCGGAAGAAATCATTACTCAACTTGAGGCGATGAGTGCAACAGGAGCATCGAAAGATTTTAATGGTGCCCGTATTCGTATTATTGCAGACAATCGAACAAACCGTATTTTAGTAAAAGGCGACCCTGAAACACGTAAGCGCATTCGCCACATGATTGAAATGCTGGATGTGCCTTCGGCAGACCGTTTAGGGGGCTTAAAAGTTTTTCGACTGAAATATGCAAGTGCAAAAAATTTATCTGAGATTTTACAAGGTCTCGTAACAGGACAAGCTGTTTCTTCATCAAATAACAATAAAAATTCATCTAACTCACCAAATTCGATGAATGGTTTAATGGGGAATAATCAAAATTCTGGTTCAAACACATCTGGGTCAAATGGCGCTTCAATTTCTACGCCTGCAATCAATCTAAGTGGTAATTCAAACAATAATAATCAGAACAATATCAGTAGCTTTAACCAAAATGGTATAAGCATTATTGCTGATAATGCCCAAAACTCCTTGGTTGTTAAAGCCGATCCACAGTTAATGCGTGAAATTGAATCTGCAATTCAGCAGTTAGATGTCCGCCGTCAGCAAGTCCTCATTGAAGCTGCAATTATTGAAGTCTCGGGAGATGATGCGGATCAACTCGGAATTCAATGGGCACTTGGCGATTTATCTAGTGGAATTGGTTTACTTAGCTTTAGTAATGTAGGTGCTAGTTTATCTTCTATTGCTGCTGGTTATTTATCCGGTGGCTCTGCTGGAGCGGCATCCGCTATTGCTGGTGGTGCTAATAAAGGTAATGGGGCAACTTTGGCTTTGGGTAATTTTGAGAACTCCCGTAAGGCTTATGGTGCATTAATTCAAGCACTCAAAACCAATACCAAATCAAACTTACTTTCGACTCCATCTATTGTGACGATGGATAACGAAGAAGCCTATATTGTTGTAGGCCAGAACGTTCCATTTGTAACAGGGTCGGTCACTACCAATAGTACAGGTATTAATCCTTATACAACTGTTGAGCGAAAAGATGTTGGTGTGACATTAAAAGTTGTTCCACATATCGGTGAAGGCGGTACAGTTCGTCTGGAAGTAGAGCAAGAAGTCTCTGCTGTTCAAGACAGTCGTGGGCAAGCAGCTGACTTGGTGACAAGTAAACGTGCCATTAAAACTGCAGTTTTGGCCGAACATGGGCAGACTGTAGTGCTTGGTGGTTTAGTGTCAGATGACACGTCACTTTCAAGACAAGGTATACCCGGGTTGAGCAGTATCCCGTATGTTGGGCGATTGTTCCGATCAGATAATAGAAGCAATGTAAAACGTAACCTTCTCGTCTTTATTCATCCTACGATTGTAGGCGATGCAAATGATGTTCGCCGTTTATCACAGCAGCGTTATAACCAGCTTTATAGCTTGCAGTTAGCAATGGATAAAAATGGTAATTTTGCAAAATTACCTGAGCAGGTCGATGATGTTTACAATCAAAAGATGACTCCGCCAGGTGTTGCTTCCCAGCCAAAAAATTATCAACAGGTCCCTTCAGGTGGAAAAAATTCTACAGTAACAACACCAGTGGCAGTAGAACCTGCGGTTCGAAAGCAAACCTTGCAGTTGCCTGATCCTGAAGTTAATCGTACTAAAAATACAGTAACAACAACGACACTGCGTCCCAGCACAGCACCGTAGTAGCATGTTATGATTGATAAAAAATGAATAGGACATACGCATGACTTGGAAATTACAAGCAATTACTGGTGAAATTACTGGCCAAGAAATTAGTGTTGATCGTGATATGTTGGTAGGGCGCCATCAAGATGCCGATGTGTTGTTACAAGCTGCTGAAATTTCACGTCGCCACGCTGCATTGCTTTTAAAAGATCAATTGCTATGGGTGCAAGACCTTAATTCATCGAATGGTACATTCATAAACGATATTCGTATTGAGCAAGAAAAACAGTTGCATGATGGTGATATTGTTCAATTTGCTAGCTTTAAATTCTCTGTGTTGGCACCTGCGCGGGAAATCGTAGATTTGCCTGAAATTGAAGTGGAGCCTGTAAATACGGCATCAACGTCAGATTTAAGTGATCAAGGAATGCCAAGCCTTACTGAGCGTGCTGCAGAAGTAGAAGTTAGTCGTGATGGTATGCCGCAGAATATCTCTATTCCAAAACCTGCACCGATCCCAGCAGGTGTAGATATTAATGCACAACCGCAACAGGCACTTGTTACTTTTGATGAGCCTGTTTCTCGTGTTGCTGAAGAAAAAGAGCAACAGAAGAATGCTTCAGTTGGTTTAATCACTATTATTATTTTAGTAATTTTAGCTTTATTGGCATGGTTATTCTTTAAATAATTCGTTGGTGCTTTTACAATCAAGGCATGCTAAACGCATGCCTTTTTAATTTCGAGAAGAAGAATATGTCTGTTGCACAACTAAATAAGCGCGATTTAATTTTATTTGATCTAGATGGAACATTGGTTGATTCTGCTGCTGATTTGTATAGGTCTATGAATTTAAGTTTAGAAGCGCTCAGTTGGCCATTGGTAACAGAGGTCCAAATACGAGAGTGGGTGGGTAAAGGAGCTTCAAAACTTTGTGAAAGTGTTCTGTTTCATATTTTTGGAAAATTAGATCCTGAACAACATAAAGTGTTATTACAGAAATTTGTAGAAATATACGGTGCAGAGCTTTGTGTAAATACTCAAATTTATCCAGGTGTGGCCGATTTTTTAAAGCATTGTAAAAATTTGAACATACAGATGGCATGTGTTACCAATAAGCCTGTGAAACTTGCTCAAGGTTTACTTGATGCTTTGGAGCTTTCTTCTTATTTCCAAGTTGTACTTGGTGGAGATAGCTTGCCTGAAAGAAAACCGCATCCCTTACCACTGTTACATTGCATGCAAAGCTTAAAAATACCTGCTTCGCAATCGCTAATGATTGGCGATTCAAGTAATGATATTGAAGCTGCACGCCGTGCGGGAATTGATTGTATTGTGGTTAGCTATGGATATAATCATGGAGAAAATATCTATGATAGCCAACCTCAGCAAGTGGTTGATAGTCTGGCTGAGTTAATTATCTAATGAGTGAAATGGAGATCAGCATGAATAAGCGTATGGTTTTTCGATGGCGTGTCTAAATCGAAACTAGAAAAGCACCGTTTTAAATCGAAACCATATTAGAGAACAATTCATGACTACATTAGCGCAATTTGAACAACTTAAGGCTTCTGGCTACAACACCATTCCAGTTTATCGTCAACGCTTAGCGGATACAGAAACCCCGTTATCAGTGTTTGCCCGCTTTAAAGACCAAACACAAGCTTACTTATTTGAGTCTGTGGAGGGGGGAGAAAATTGGGCGCGTTACTCTATGATCGGTTTGGGTGAGTCAACAGTTTTTTCATGTAATGCAGGTGTCTTGTCTATACAGCATGCTGATGGTTCAATCACACAAGAAGATTGTCTGGATCCGTTTCAATATATTCGTGAATTCCAGAAGCAATTTACAGTTCCATCTGCTGAGCTTTTGCCAGACCTACCAAGTTTTACTGGCGGGCTGGTTGGCTATTTGGGCTATGATGCGGTTCGTTATATTGAGCCGCGCTTAAAGAATGTGCCTGCGGCTGATCCAATTGCGTTACCAGACTTGTGGTTAATGCTATCAAAGACGGTCATAGTTTTTGATAACCTTAAAGATACTTTATTTCTAATTGTCCATGCTGATGCGGCGCACGAACATGCTTATGAAGATGCTCAGCAAAAGTTAGATCAACTGGAACAGTTGTTGGCTACACCAGTTAGCTTGCAAGCTAAGCCGCATACACCACCTCATTTTGAATCGATTACGGGTAAAGCGAAATTCCTTGAGACAATAGAAAAGGTTAAAGAATATATTCGTGCGGGTGATGTTATGCAGGTTGTTCCTGGGCAACGCATGGTTTCTGACTTTGATGGAGAGGCTTTACAGGTTTATCGCGCTTTACGTCATTTAAATCCTTCACCTTATTTGTTCTTGGTACAGGGTCAAACAATTACGGATAAAAAACCATTCCATATTGTAGGGTCATCACCAGAAATTCTCTCTCGTTTGGAAAATGGCATTGCGACAGTTCGCCCACTTGCTGGCACGAGACCGCGTGGAAAAACTAAAGAAGAAGATATCGCTTTAGAAAAAGACTTACTTTCTGATGAAAAAGAAATAGCAGAGCATTTAATGTTGATTGACCTTGGTCGAAATGATGTTGGTCGCGTTTCTAAAATTGGTAAGGTTAAAGTGACTGATCAAATGGTCATCGAGCGCTATTCACATGTCATGCACATTGTTTCAAATGTACAAGGTGAAGTACGTGATGATATTGATGCACTAGATGTGTTTAAGGCAACCTTTCCAGCAGGTACTTTATCTGGCGCACCGAAAATTCGTGCAATGGAAATTATTGATGAAGTTGAGCCTGTTAAGCGTGGTGTTTTCGGTGGAGCAGTGGGGTATCTAGGGTGGCATGGTGAAATGGATATGTCGATTGCAATCCGTACATGTGTTATCCGTGATAAAAAAGTGTATGTACAGGCTGGAGCAGGCTTAGTTGCTGACTCAAACCCTGAATCAGAATGGAATGAAACACAAATAAAAGCTCGCGCAGTGATCAAAGCGGTTGAATTATCGTCAAACGGATTGATTTTATGAGTTTTTAGCAGTTTTTTTTAAAAAACTGCTTGCATCGTTTGGAAGTTTTGCTAAACTGCACACCGTTCCGATACGAAACGTACGAAACACTAAGAAACGCCGGCATAGCTCAGTTGGTAGAGCAACTGACTTGTAATCAGTAGGTCCACAGTTCGAATCCGTGTGCCGGCACCATCTTAAAAGTGTGAAGTTGTTGAGTGGAGAGCAACACTGAAATAAGTGTGAAGTGGTGAGATTCCCGAGCGGTCAAAGGGGGCGGACTGTAACTCCGCTACGAAAGTTTCGAAGGTTCGAATCCTTCTCTCACCACCATTAACTTCGATTGAAGTGCTAAATATACCAGCATCGTGCGGGAGTAGCTCAGTTGGTAGAGCGGCAGCCTTCCAAGCTGCATGTCGCGAGTTCGACCCTCGTCTCCCGCTCCATCGAAGGATAATTGCTCTTATAGCTCAGTGGTAGAGCACTCCCTTGGTAAGGGAGAGGTCTCGAGTTCAAATCTCGATAAGAGCTCCAGATACAGTTTAGTAGATTTTCTACAAAGATTTAAAAAGCAGGCTTATTAGTCTGCTTTTCAAGTATTGGGTGTTTGATTTTTTAGGCGATATGTCGATGCTGGGTCTTACTCAGAATTGTGTTCGACGTAAACGAGGACTATAAACATGGCTAAGGCT
>NZ_JADVKT010000011.1 GCF_016508255.1 Acinetobacter calcoaceticus
AGATATGTGTGAACCTACCAATATAAAGCCCTGGCTACTCTACGTTGCTGCTACGCCGTTGATTCTTTAATACAGTAAATTCTTAGCTTGGTATCTGCTCCTCAAGCAACTTACTAAGCCGTGGCAGTCTTAATTACTTAAATTGGCTAACCCTATTTCTAATCTTAGCCAAAATAATTCTCTAAGCAGCCTTCTATAAAATGTAATTACACTTTTATTTTGCCCTAGCTAGAACGCGTAAGCTACTTACCACCTTTACGGGCTGTATTTTTGGCTACTGGCTGCTGCTATATAGATTTCTTTCCCTAAATGGCCTTTTGAATATTAAAGTTATTAATTTGCTTAGGCTAAATTCAAATACATTGATTTATTTATATCTCATTGAAATTTATAATTAAATTTTCAAAAACCCCTTTACACGCTTGAAAAAACTGATATAGTACGTGTGTACAGCTATTCTTTGGATTCCAACTAGCTCTGGTTATAATAATGGACTCCTAAAATATTGTTGATCTATTATGAACGCCTCCAATGACCCTTTACACGGCAAAAAACTTGCTGACATTTTGGATGAATTATTGGATTACTACGGTGGATTTGAAGGCTTAAGTCGTAAAATTGAAATTAGATGTTTTTGCATAGATCCAAGTGTTAAATCATCATTACGATTCTTACGTACCACACCATGGGCACGTGAAAAAGTAGAAAACTTATATTTGTATGTGTTACGGCAAAAAGCAAAACAGAAATCGTAGCCTCAGCATTTTAATTAGTGGTGGACTACCACCACTCTCCTAGACAAAAGTGAACCGAATTGCTTACAGCCACAGCCTTGCAAGCTGCATTTTTTAGCTACTGGCTGTCATACAGATTTCTTTTGCTAAACCTTTTGAACATCAAAGTTATTAATTTGCTTAGGCTAAATTCGAACATACCGATTATTCCATAAACTATTAAAAATTAATTAAAAATTTTAAAAACAACCTTTACATACACATAAAAATGATATAGTACATGTGTGCAGCTTTTATTTAAATTTAACCCAAAACAATTAAAAAACTTATCCTAAACCGCAAAGGTTTATAGCTACATTTTTGTTCCAAAGAAACAATCTGCTTTATACAGACTGTTTCTTACTTGGTTATATATTCAAGGTAACAAGTTATTCATCATATGCGGAAGGTTTATTCTCTGCCTTCCATTTTGTTTCAGCTTTTGTATTTGGTAAAGGTGGTTTAAACCCATTAATTGTCCATAATTCAAATGAGGTTTCATTCACGTGTAATTCCCAGCGATATCCTCTTTCTTGAACATAAGGATTCAAAATCTGAGTACAACCGTTTAAGAATTGTTGTTGAGCCTCTGGTGAAGTGATTGAGCGAGCAATATGATCAATCGCAATTCGGACAAAATCGTTGCTCTCTTGTCCACCGATATAACAAGTTGAAGCAGTAATCGGATGGTAAAAAACATTCACATAAAATTTTGGTAAGAAAGACGAATAAAGCTGTGTAATGTTTTGTGCAAGCTGTTGCTTATCTTCATCACTAAATGCATTTTCAGGATGGTATATTTTCCACATTGGCATATCAAATTCCTCTTGTTAAATTAAAAATATATTCACACTGACTTATAAATAACGTGACGGGATTGCACTTGACTGAGTTAGCCCTTTAACTAAAACATGTCGTGAAGCTTCATATTGCTCCCATAACGATACATCTTCTAAATTTGGGAAAATTAGATCTTCTCCCCGATCTAAGGCGATCAATCCGATCTCAACCAATGTTTCTGGTTGCATAAACAATGCTTCAGGAAATGGTGCAGTGGTCTCACCAAAGAATTCCGTTTTCACGGGTCCAGGCATGATGACTTGAACATTAACAGCCGAAGATTTTAATTCCGCTTGTAAGGCTTTCGAAAAATTTAGAACATATGCTTTAGAGCCACTATATGCACCAGCCCCAGCAACAGGCATTACAGCCAGAATAGAACCGACATTAATAATATGACCTGATTGCTGCTGGCTAAAACGTTTAGCTGCAACCAAAGATAGTTCCGTTAATGCAATTACGTTTACCTGCAACATCTGAACAACCGATTCGGGATTGACCAGTTGATTTGTTCCTAGAGCACCTAAACCCGCACAATTTACAATCATGTCTAATTGCTCAATATCAGCAATACGACGACAGACCTGTTTCAAACCAATTGGGTTTGCTAAATCGGCAACAATGATCTCCACGTTTTTTGAATACTTTTGCTTTATTTCAAATGCTAATTTATGAAGTCGCTCCTCACGACGTGCAACTAGTACTAAATTATATCCTCGGCTTGCCAGTTGATTCGCATAGGCTGCACCGATCCCAGAAGATGCTCCTGTTACTAAAGCAGTTTTGTCTGTTAGCGTCATATTTTTATATCCTCAATAGTAACTCTTATAATTAGAGTTATTGTGTTTTGAGTTTATAGCTCTTATAATTAGAGTTGTAAATATAAAATTTCAGAATTTAATTATTTGTTTGAAATAATAGAAAATCTTTTTGGAGTTCTTAATGAAATCGAATGACTTTGATGGTATGAACTGCCCAATCGCCAAAGTAATGAGTCTTTTAAATGACCGTTGGGGTGTCTTGATCATGCGTGATCTATTCTTAGGGTTACGAAGATATGATGAGCTTAAAAAGTCGACAAATATTACTCATGCGACCCTTTCTGATCGACTGAAAGTATTAGAAAAAAATGAACTTATTGAAAAAAAAATGTATCAAGTAAAACCCGAACGTTACGAATATATTCCGACATCTAAAGGTCAAAAAATAGGTTTGGTTATTTTAATGATGCTGCAATTGGGAAATAATTTTGATGAAGAAGAACAAATTTCTCCACAACTTATGGCCGTTGAAAAAAGCAGTAATGCGCCCATTTCCTTGGCAATTATTCGCTCAGAAACTCAAGAAGTGATTCATCCCAATCAAATTATGATTACCCCAGGACCAGCAGCTGATGAAACAACGCTCTGGCGATTCGAGCAAGCCAAAAAACATCAATTTATTTCTACAGAAAGTGATAATTAAGTTTAATATTTAAACTATTTACTTAATAAACATATACATCCTTTTCATCAATTTTATTTTACTTTTACTATAAATCCCTAAGTTCAAGTGATTACACATGACTAAAAGAACAATAAATATTTATGGAGCCAGACAAAATAACCTTAAAAATATTTCATTAAAAATCCCAAAACATGAAATTGTTGTCTTTACTGGTGTCTCTGGCTCAGGTAAATCTTCTTTAGTTTTTGAAACGATTGGCGCCGAAGCTCAAAGACAAATTAATGAAACTCAAGATAGTTTTGTACGCAACCGTTTACAGCATTTTGGCGTGGCTGACGTTGATAAAATTGAGAATTTAAATGTACCTGTCATTATTAATCAAAAGCGTTTAACGGGTAACATCCGCTCAACCGTTGCAACAATTACAGATATTTACGCCAATCTTCGCTTATTATTTTCACGTATGGGCGAACCGTTTGTTGGATATTCGAATGTTTTTTCTTTTAATCATCCCAATGGCATGTGTCCACAATGCGAAGGTATTGGTTTAGAACAAACGATTGATATTTATAAAATATTAGATTTAGATAAATCTTTAAATGAAGAAGGTGCTATCAATTTTCCTACCTATCAACCTACAGCATGGCGTTGGACTCGATATGCAGATTCAGGTTATTTCGATTTAGATAAAAAATTAAAAGATTATAGTGAAAAAGAATGGGACTTGTTGTTGTATGCCCCTCAGCACAAACCTTTGAATCCAACAAGTAAATGGAGAAAAACTGCACTTTACGAAGGATTAGTGTCCAGATTTGAACGTAACTTTTTAAAAGGAGAAACACGGGAAAGAAATCGTTATGGGAATAAGCTTGAGCAGATTATTACAACCAAAGAATGTTCTTTATGCAAAGGCCAACGGCTTAATCAAAAATCTTTATCTTGTAAGATTAACGGTAAAAATATTGCTGAATGTATAGCTCTATCTGTATCAATGCTTTTAGAGTTTATAGAGTCCATAAAAAGTGAGAAATTTGAAACCGTTTTACATGAGCTCATTAATAAGCTGAGCAACTTAAACTTAGTTGGTCTCAGTTACTTAAACCTTAATCGTGTGAGCAATACATTATCAGGCGGTGAATCACAACGAATCAAGATGGTTAAACATTTGGGTAATAGTCTAGTTGATTTACTCTACATTTTTGACGAGCCAAGTATTGGGCTGCATCCAAAAGATTTAGATAATATTATTAAAATCATTCAAAAGATTAGAGATAAAGGAAATAGTGTTTTACTGGTTGAACATGACCCTGATCTTATTAGAACAGCTGACCATGTCATTGATATGGGGCCTCTTTCTGGTGTCAATGGTGGTCAAATTATTTACCAAGGGACTTTCACAGAGTTAAAGAACTCATCAGGTTTAACAGGCCAGTTTTTTAGAAGACCAAATGTCTATAAGAAAACACCACGCATTCGTTGTGAATGGATTTCGATTAAAAATGCCCATTTATTCAATCTAAAAAATATTGATGTCGATATTCCCAAAAATTGTCTAAGCGTGATTACAGGCGTTGCGGGTTCTGGAAAAAGTACGTTAATCAGTAAAGTCTTACCGCAACAATATCCTGAAACAAAAGTGATTGATCAATCTGCAATTACTGCAAGCATCCGGTCAAATTTACTAACCTATCTAGACCTTCTTGATCCGATTCGTCAACTATTTGCAAAAGCAAATAAAGTGAGTGCTAAGCTCTTTAGTTTTAACAGCGAAGGTGCCTGTCCTCAATGTAAAGGATCAGGTATCGAGAAAATTGAACTCGCATTTTTAGATGATGTTGAAATGACATGCGATCTTTGTCACGGCTCAGGATACGCCCCAGAGGTGCTAAAGTATCACTATAAAGGTAAAAACATTGCTGAAATCTTGAAAATGACTGTTACAGAAGCCAGTCACTTTTTTGAAGATCGTAATTTGCAACAGCAATTTAATTCATTGGTAAGTTTGGGGTTAGACTATATTGCAATTGGCCAACGCTTAAATACTTTTTCCGGTGGCGAGCGGCAAAGATTAAAACTCTCAAAAGAATTTAATGAAACAGATAATATTTTTGTATTAGATGAGCCGAGTACAGGCTTACACCCTTCTGATACTGAAAAATTGATTAGTTTATTAAATAGCTTAGTTGAAAAAGGCAATACGATCATCGTTATAGAACATAATTTAGATATCATTAGCCAAGCAGATTGGATTATTGATATTGGTCCATTAGCTGGTGACAAAGGTGGTGAATTGGTGTTCTCTGGAACTGTTAATAGTTTGCTCTCAGCAGAAAAATCATTCACTGGCCACTATTTGAAAAAGTATCTAGAGCTGTAACAATCTGAATGCCTAGCTTGGCACAATCAGTTTTTTAAAATGTGAGAGTCAGATCGACTCTCACACCAATTGCAGTAAGAAATACTCAAGCAATCTCTCCCGCTCATTCACTTGTAGATAGCCTTATGACCGATACTTGGCCTGAATCATTAGCATGATAATAACGAACAACGAAGGTATTGCAGCAATCACAAATAAATGGGTAATGACCAGAAATTGAGAAAGATAGCCACCAAATAACGGACCAATGACCGAACCCAAACGGGCAATCCCAATACTCCAGCCCACACCAGTGGTACGAAGTGAAACTGGGTAATAACTCGCAGACAGCGCATTAATGGCAGGTTGCCCGCCCACAATCGCAAAGCCCGCAATGAAAATGATGATGAATAATAAAACAATATGGCTAACAGCATAGCCAATTAAAGCAACACTAATCACTGCAACAAAAAAAACAGGAATTAATACTTTATAAAATCCAGTCTTATCGATTTTAAGGCCCATCACGATACTACCGATCGTACCGCCTAATTGTAGAGTTGAGCCGATCATCAATGCCTGATTTAATGACAGCCCTGACTCTTTGGACAAAGTCGGTAGCCAGTTCGCCAGAAAATAGAGACTGATCATGTTTAAAATACTGATGATCCAAATGGAATAGGTAAAAAATGCACGCTTATTTTTAAATAACTCAAGCGGTGACTTCTTAACCTGAACTTCAGTTGTATTGATGATTTTCATCTCTGAATTAAATGTTAATGCAGGATAAAATTTCTTTAACCAAAACAAAATTTGGGGGGTATTTTTGCTATTTTCACTTAAAAAATATAAAGACTCTGGCAGCTTAAAGAATGTGATAAAGAAAATAATTAAAGGAACAATACCGCCAAAATAGAAAATCGCCTGCCATCCTCCCCAAGGAACTAATAAGGCAGATATACCTCCTCCCAACATTGCCCCGACCGTATAACCACAAGAAATGACCATCATGGTGAAAATACGAGATTTATATGGAACAATTTCGGAGCTATAAGCCATAACATTTGGCATGATACCTCCTAAAAAAATTCCTGTAACAAAACGGATTGCAGTCAATTGCTCAATATTGCCGACATGTGGTGTTACCAGCATCAATATAGAGAACATAAAGGTTGAGATTAGTAGGATTGGACGGCGGCCAAAACGATCAGAAAGTGAACTTAATAAAAATGATCCGACAAACAAACCAAATAAGCTGGCGCTAAACACAACGCCTAACATGGTTTTATGAACGCCCCATTCTTCAATAATCATTGGGGCTGCGTAAGCCATGGACTGAATGTCATACCCATCCATAATCATCAGCAATAAACAGGTGAACAGAATAAATTTCTGATAACGTCCAACTTTGTGCTGATTGATCAAATCACTTAATGCAACTTCTTTCATGGTCATCCTTTCTCCATGTTGCGCTTTCAATTATTTTCATTTTAATTATGTTATTCATAATCAATTTACGATTATCGTAAAACAAAATAGCAATATTAGCCCCCAAAAGTCAAAATATTAACTTTTCGGTTCATCGCACGGCGCTTATGCTCTACTCATCGCATCAAATTTTTAAATTAACTTTTATATTCAAATACTTGATTTAAAAAACTGCTCTAGCACCAGATCCCTTTCTTCCAAACTATTGGAACTTAAAAACTGGAACATCAAACCATCGATTAGGTTTAACACCATGCTGGCATCTGGTTTTATTGCATAAGTTTCTAGACTAAAAATCAGATCGAAAATCTCATGAAGTAGCCATTTTCGATATTCAACTACCATGCGGTAACTCTGCGAATAAACGAGTTTAATTTCAAATATGGCTTTTAACAGCAAATGATACGGGCTATTAAAACAGACATGTAAACGTACAATTTCTTTGAGTTTGTCACTTGAAGTGTAGTAGCGGTTTGAATAAATGATCGCTAGCACTTCTTCTTTAAGGAGTCTCTTTTGAAAGACGATACACATTTCAATCAGGCGCTCTTTGGACTGAAAATAATGATAAAAAGTGCTTTTGGTTATTTCGGACTCTTTCACAATCAGGTCTATTCCCGCTGTGTGGAAACCATGAGTGGTAAATAAGTGTATAGCCGTTTGGACGACCTTTAGTTTTTTGGAAGAGATTTCTAAATGTGGCATAGTTTTTCCGTTATAAATTCTTGTTGTTTCTAAAAGAGATACTTTTTTAGGAGAAAAAAAGGCATAGCAAAGCCGTAAGACTGTGCTTGGCACATCTCAAGTTTTATTGTTGATGCAAGTTTTTTGAGCCGTAATGACTTAAAGCCTGAAAACCCTAAAGGTTATCAAGCTGCTTTAAATTTTTAAGTTGTGTCGTTATAGCTTTTGGCAATGGTTGCCAAGAAATTATGGATGAGCAAAGCCAACTCCTTATATATGGAGTTCTGCCAGAGCATAAAATTATGGTGGCAGAACGGAAGAAGGTTAGCAGACTGGTTTCGACTCCAGCACACCCGAGGGTGTCCCTCTCCCGTCCTACCGCTACGGGAGGGAACTGGGAGTGCGCGCACAAAACTATTCCTCAGAAGAAATAATCCTGATGCGGTCGAAACAAACGGTCTGCTAAAACCGACTGGCGATGTAGGCCAGCCCGCAAATGGTAATCTCAGATATTTAAGGTGTCAATGTAAAATTGGCTAGAAATTATTTAAATAGTTATTATTTTTCATTCAATTACATATTTAAGGAAACTCTTAAGTAATATTTACAATCTGCTTTTATATCATTAAGTTAAAGTTTAAAGTTATAGAGACCTAAGGTCTGGTTTGGTTCATATTAAATAAGAATGAATAAATAAAAATGAGCAATTACTCTTATGCCTAATCTAAGTATTCAGTATAAAATTATAACCTAATCGACCATCTTATAAATTAGGCCGCGTCATATACTTAAAGCGATAAGAGCAAAAAATGACTCAAAATCAAGTTGAACTCGCAGAGACATTGTCAAAAGAATCTCATAAAGGTCAAAAGTATGGTTCTCATGATTACTTTGATTACCATATTAAAGGTGTGGTCAATTCTTTAATCGAGCATCAATTTTCAGAAATCTACATTATTACCGCCCTTCTGCACGATAGTGTTGAAGACACGCCTCTTACACTCGACAAAATCGAAAGTTTATTTGGAAAAGAAATCCGTGATGCTGTCGATGCATTAACCAAACGAGAAGATGAAACACGTGAAGAATATTTATTCCGTTGTGGTTTAAATCCAATTGCCCGAGTCGTGAAACTTCATGATGCAGCGTTTAATGCGCATAACTCACATAAGGACAATAATCACGCACGTGTCGATTATTACCTTCAAACTATGTTAGCTGTTTCAACGGCGCAAGATAGGTTGGGCTGAAAAGGTCAAACTCGCTAGGTTTATTAAGTCTAAAACGATTCACTTTGATTTTGTAACGCAATCAAAATCACCATGAGAAAAGTCTCTTGCTCTAGCTGACATTTACCATTTTGTGCAGATATTTGCTCAATCCTATTTAATAACTTAAGAATTGAGCAAATTTTTGCTCATAAATCACCTACGGCGAATCTCTGCTTAAATACGTCAAAGGCAGCCTACTTTTACTTATTTAAGCCCTTAAAAATTTCTTCTAAAGTTATTCCTATTGCAAGCAGCTCACTATCTTGATGAGCTAGGCCATCTATTTCAAAACCAACTGGCAGTTTTGATTTCGCACCCTTTCCAATGGGTAAGCTCAGTCCCGGTATTCCAATATTACTGCCGGGGTCTGTGTTTCGCATGAGTGTTTGGAAAGTTTCAATTAAATAGACTTGTTCGTTTGCAAGTGGTGCAACAATTGGTGACGTCGGAAATAATAAAGCATGTAAGTTATGTGCTTTAAAGGTGTTTTGGTAGAGTTCAATCAACTGTGGCCGAGCTTCACTAATGGCTTTTTCATACAAAGGTAAAACTGGAACAATTTGCCCCGTCGGATCTATAGTTAACTCAGGAAGAATATTCAATTTAAAAACTGCCTGTACATCTGGGCTTGAAATCTGATCGACTACAGCCTCTATAGTCAAATTTACCTGATAATCTTTCAAATATTGAATCAGGTCATATTTGCCTTCATAGATGGCCACAGGAAATGAAACCGCTTGATTAAGTTGTTCTAAATTCGGCATATCGACAGGAATAATTTCGACTCCTGCATCTTTTAAAAGCTCAAGAGCAATATGCGCCTGCTCATGAACATCTTCATCTAAATTATTCCAAAAATATGAATTGATACCGAGTCGAATTTGATGAGGGGGTAATGGTTTTTTTCTTGGTTCTTGAGTAATAAGCTCATCAATTAAAATAACATCCGATACAGTATGCGCTATGGGGCCAGCGGTATCCCGAGTATGTGAAATTGGGGTAATACCGTTTTGTGAATACCGTCCTACTGTTGGACGAAAACCCACACAACCATTTAAAGCACTTGGTAATCTAATCGAAGCGCCAGTATCTGTACCCATAGCAATCGGAACCATGCCCGCCGCAACAGCCACCGCACTACCCGAAGAAGACCCGCCTGCAATGTGTAACGGGTTTACGGCATTTCGTATACCCACCACGCCCTCTATATGCATGGCAGTATTATAACCTGTGACCCCAAAGGCCAATTCGTGCATATTGGCTTTACCAACAATAATCGCGCCTTGATCAATAAGTTTTTGAATAACGGGCGCAGAAGTTTGAGGTCTAAATTGAGCTAAAGCTGGCGTACCTGCACTATTTGGGAAACCTGCAACATGAATATTATCTTTAACCGCAATTAAAATACCCATCAAAGCTGGACATGGTTTTCCACTTAAGAGGTATTTATCCCAATATTGAGCTTGTTGAATTGCCGAAGCTTTATCTGTGCTAATAAATGCATTTAAGGATTGCTGTTTTTCAATCGTATCGAAGTAATGATGCACAAGCTCTTCACAAGATACTTTTCTCTCTTGAATCAATTGAGTAATGATATCTACTGAAGCATTTGATAGATCAAGTGATTCAATCCAGTTATTTTTTTCATTTGTATTTAACATAGTAACTTAGAATCCATTTAAGTTGTAATTTTAGGAACTTAGTACAAATTGCCCATTCATTCGCATCCTCAAAATTGAGGATTGCTTAAACGTTAATGTTGAATGAGCAAAGCCATTTCAGTGCGATTATTGCAGCCGATTTTTCTCATAGAATTGTTCAAATGAGTTCTTAATGTGGTAAAGCCAATACCCAGTAAATTTGCCACGTGTTTATCACTTAAACCTTTAGATACCAACTGAACCACTTCTTGTTCACGTGAAGTCAAACCGTATTGGGTTGATAAATCTGCTGGTAAGGCTTGAGTAAAATAAGGTTCAAGCAGAGTTAATATTCTTTTTTCACGCTCACCAAACATTTCAGCATCTTGTGCACGCCAAATACGTAAATCACCAACATCTACACCATTTCGGACAAAATAAATATTTATGCCGTGATACAAACCATAGGCGCGTAAAAACTCATTGTAATACGGTGTTTTTTTAAGGTCTGTGAGAGGTATGACTTCATTTACAAATGTCGGTTTCTGGAGTTTACGAAGCTGTGCAGTAATAGGGTCTGCAAATTGCCAAATACACTCATAGTCCTCCATGGCTTTGGGGTCGATTTTCCATATCACGCCTTCTTTCGATAAGTTATGCGCTGAATCCCAAATATAAGATGCGGCGAAATCTGCTCTTAATAAAATGGCAATATCTGCAATGATATTTTCACGTAAATTGTATTGCCCTTTCCCTGAGCCAAGTTTCCATAATATTTCAGAAAACAAGGTGAACTCAGACGGGCTTAAATCTTTTTCTAAAAGTGCAGTCATAGTCTGCCTATTTAACGAAATCCATCGATTTTTAAGAAGATCGGTTAAGCGCTTCTTTTGAGCTTATTCTTATGACCGATCTCGTCCTTTTCTATAACATTTATGTGCAAATATTAAAATAATTTTAAAGTATAATTCCTAATAACACTTTTCCATGAAAAAAATTATGCTTTTTTAGCTGTTGAAATTCTTCCTCTGAAATTACTTGTCGAATAAATACAGAAGGCTTCGATCAACTTTTCTCGCTTTTCTTTTTTGCTCCATTAGCTTTTCATATTCTTCTTCTGACATTACTTGTCGATTAGGTGTAGATTCAATGTGCGGTGAATACCCTCTATAATTATCAAACTTATTTTCTCTGTAATATTGTGCTTTATCATAATCAGTCATATTTGACGTCTGGAATAGAACGTCTTTATTTCGCTCAGCCTGTCTAAAAACTTGATTTGTACGATCTATTTTTTGTTGATTTGATAACTCAAAAAAATCTACTTTCTCACGACTGTTATTATTTTGAATCCCTTCATCCTTACCAATTAAGATAGAAGGTTTTTTTTCGAAAAAATCATCAGCACTGTACACTGGGCCAATAATCAATAAACTTATAAAAATTAATAATATTCTACCCATAAAATTCTTGTGCTCATTACAAAATATTGGAATATGTAAATTTTATATAACTTTAATAAAAAATCTATTGCTCCGTATCTTATTTTTCCGATGCTTCGTCTCCTAATAAATAAACTCGTTTAGCTTGTAGAATCCATAATAAAGCCCGCATATACGAGCTTTTATAAACAGAGTCTTTTTATTTTTTAGTTTTAGAACTTATATTGAGTTGTCAATAAGCTCGCCAGATAAACATTTATAGAAAATTCTTTGTCTGTAGCCACTGATCATCATTTCTTTTTCAAAGTCACTTTCTTTGATATTTTCATTATTAACCTCAATTAAGATTTTATTTAAAACTATTTCATATGCTGATTTTGAACTTTCAGAATTAAACTTATGTATTTCCCTGAATTTTCTGAGTACTTCTTTTTCATCACTTAAAGTTACACCTGCTTGTCTCCTCTCCATAACTTTTTCTGCTTGTATGCTTATACGTTCACACGATGTTTGAAGGCTAGGAGTATCCGAATATGCCATACAGCCATTTGAAACGATGATACAAGTTAATAATAAATATCTTTTCATTTTAATCTAACAATTTAATTTAAGAGATATTATCAAGAACATCAGTTATTTATAAACAAAAAACTCACAAAATGAAACCCACTCATTGAGTGGGTTTTTTATTACTAACCGTTTTGCCTGAGGTGGTCTTGGAACTCTTGGTCGTGTATTTTGTCGTAATTAACAGGGTCGTAAACGCATCCAGTTAAAATAACAATTACAGCAAGTGCAGCAACCAACTTTTTCATTGAGACAGCCTTTCTTTTAACGCAAAAGATTTGCTTTAAGTATACTCCTACGCAATCGTTTTTATTGGACATAATTAAGGCAAACAATTGTTATTTTTAAAATTATAGCTGTCCTTTAGCATATTTTCTGATTTTTTAACAAAATCAAATCAAGTACTAATAAAAAACTTAAGTCTCAAATTTTTCTAAGAGCTGGTTTCTCTAGTTTCAATCGGTACTATTGACCTTAAAATAAAACCTAATCGAATGGGAGGCTTTTATAACTATGCCAGCCCCCCATGCAGTTATAAATCGTAAAACTTCCTAATTAATTTTGACTAAAATCAAACGCGTTAGTCAGGTCACCAGTCGCTTGACGGAAACCAGCTAATGGCTTCAAGTTAAAGCGTTTGGTAATAAATTTCAGAATAGAAGCAGTGTCATAATAGGTATGATCCACAAACCCTTTTTTAGCATACGGAGAAATCACAACTGCAGGGATACGAGTACCTGGACCAAAACGATCACCTTTAGGCGGAGCTACGTGATCAAAGAAACCACCGTTTTCATCTGTAGTAATAATCACAGCCATATGACCCCATTGTGGGCTCTTCTGCAATGCTCCAACAATTTTTGCAACTTCTGCATCAGAACTCTGAATGTCTGAATAACCTGGGTGAGCATTGATGTTACCAGCTGGCTTATAGAAAGAAACTGCTGGTAAAGTACCAGCTGCTGCATCAGCATAAAGATCAATTGCATCTTTTAAGTGAGCAGAACGCTCATTTTGACCAGACGTTGTTGTTGGATCAAAACGACTATAGTAGTTGAATGGTTGATGATGTGGCTCGAAATCTTCTTGACCCGGTTCTTCAGCCCAGATGATTTTGTACGGGTTAGCAGTCGTACCGATATTCGGTGAAGTGCCTTCTTTCAAAGCATTGTTCCAAGCACCAGCATACCATTTCCAGCTAATACCACCATTACTCAACGTATCACCAATAGTAATGGTCTTGCTAGAATCAATTGGAGGCAATACTGGATTATTCGGGTCGGCTTGGTTAGCCAGCATTGGGTTAGCACCCGGTGCAGCTGCAGAAGCTGAAGGTTGATAAGGAGGCAAAATGGTATTCACAGCATAACCATCATCCGTATATTGACCATCTTGGACAAACTTAACTTGACCATTTTGTACACTAATTGGTGTTTTAGCAGGATCAATTACTAGACTAGAACCACCTGGTGTAGTCACGATAGCACGCATGCTAGCAGGTGCTGCCGGGTTATACGGCGCACAAGCACATACAAAATATTGATGATTTAGGAACGAACCACCAAATGCACCCATGAAGAAATTGTCAGCCAATGTATATTTCTGAGCAAGTTTGAATAGGTTCAGACCTGAGCCATCGTAGCTACCCATCACCAGACCACCACGGTTGGAATAAGCAGCAAACATATTATTTGCTCCACCATTGATCTGCATTTGATTTTGGTAAAAGCGGTGAACAAGGTCAGGACCTGTAGCAGATTGAGCAAGACTAACTGGTGCAGCATCAAGGCGGAAAGGTGCGTTAGTTAGCTTGTTGATTACACCCAAATTTGGATCGGTTTCGCTTCCCCATACTGGAGGCAATGTTGTCAGCGTTGTTTTGCCATCAAAATCAACCTGTGCATTAGCAGCAGTGTAGTTATTTATACCGTTTGCCCCTGGAAAATTACCGAATAAATTATCAAATGAGCGGTTTTCCAAATAAATCACCACCACGTTTTGTACTTTGCTAATATCATTAGGTGCTACCGAAACACTCGTATCACTTGATGATTTTCCTACATGACAGCCAACCAGAAACATAGGTCCGATGGCCAAAGCAGCCACCAATAGTCCTCGCATCTTTATAGTGTATGTTTTCATTGTAAGCTTTCCTTAATCAGACTAAATTTAAGAGTGTGTCAGTCTCCTTACTGCAAAAATTAATAGCTAAATAAGTCAAGATAATGACTAAACCAACAAATAACCGACAGCTGGATTACTAAGGACGAATTTCTTTTTCTTATTACGGGATTTGTTGATTTTCGGGCACAGTAATGGGTGGTAATTTACCTTGCTGTTTTGTAATTGCATCAACGTTAGTTTGTGTTTTAGGACCATCCAAGGCAGGTAAATTCAAGCCTCAGTTGCTAAATACCAGTTTTTCCAAGAACTAGTTCCTCTCGTTTTAATCGGCACGGTTGGAATGAGTTTTTCTTTTAATACTTCGGTTTGCTCAAGAGCTTTTGCAAGTCTTGCTTTGACTGAATGAATGCATTCACGGTCACCAAATTCGCAGCGGTCTAAAGTTGTTCCACCACAAGGCCCATTGGCTAAACCTTTTGGACAAGTTTCAGGGCAAATATATAAAGTGTCACCTAAACGGCACTGACCACAACTTTCACAGCCCACGAGGCTATGTTTACTCAATACTTCGGTTTTAAGTAATGCTTTGGCAACCAAAGTATTTTCCCAAAATGACGCTTTAAAAATAAACCGTCCAACGCCTTTAGCAATTTTTGAATCAAACAGCGCCTCATGCATCACATGTAACTGGCGATATTTAATCATTTGTTTAGAAGTAGGCAAATGCGAAAAGCTAGAAATTTCAGGCGCAAATTCTTTGCCTGTGGTGACTTGCCAAAGTGAGTTCCAAAGCTCTTCTAAGGCTTTAAGCTCCAAATGGCGATATTGCTCGACATAGCTTTCAAGCAACATTTGCTCTTCGGGCTTATGACAAGCAGATAAATGAATTCCTGCAAATCCCAAATGTTTACATATCAAAATCTGTAAAGCGCAGCGTAAATAAACACGGTCAGTATGCCCTGCCTGTTTCTCATCTGCCAGAACTGTTAGCATATGCGGAGTAATCACAATACCTGCCACTTTATGCTTCACCATAAAATTGGCACGTGCCAAAGTCAGTGGCATCACACAAGCCAGTATTTGCTGTGAATAATCATGCTTGGTTAAAAATGATTTGGCTTGTTTTAAAGCTTCTATATCATAGCCCAATTGGGTAATGATAAAGTCTGCGCCTGCTTTAATCTTCTTATGCAGTTTTAAATACTGGGCATCACGCTCAGCTTCAACATATTTAAATGGGTTAAAAGCAACGCCAATACGAAAACCACCATGTTGCTTGGCTGCCATTACGGCGTTTACCGACTCTAGGTATCGACTACGAGGCTGCCCATCTCGACCATTATGGTGTTCTTTAAGTTTATCGCCTGTAAGCAATAACAAGTTTTGAATATTGGCTGCTTGGGCTTGTTCTAAAAACTGCTCAAAGTCTTGTATATCTCGGGCCTTACCTGAATAGTGTAAGACTTTATCGATTGAGTCAGGGTAACTTTTGCTGGCATCAAGTGGCGCAATATCATGATCTGAATGTACACGATCTGCCAATGTCATTGCCGCCGGATATCCTGCAAACTCATGTTTCACAGGATAAATTTCATGCAGTGAAGTGAGATATTCCACCAACACAAAAAACTGATTTGGTTGGAAGCAAGGAGAAACGTGTGACATAGGCAAAGTGCTGATCAAAACATGACATCAATCATAAGCGCGGCATTATAAATCAAAGCGCATCAATATGCGCTAGTCAGAAAGCTCAATGTTTTGCTTATCTTCACTCTCTTTATTTCTGGGTAATTCGAGTGAGCGAGGAAATATAAAATCGAAAGAATCGAGTGCATAGCGGTAAAGCTGAGCTGGGCGTTTGCCCACAATTTTACTGTGGTTGGTTTCTTCAACTGCACCCGCTTCTATCATACGGCGCCTAAACGCTTTTTTATCTAAAGATTGCCCAAGAATAATTTCATAAATGGTTTGTAGCTCAGTCAGTGTAAACAACTCAGGCATGAGACTGGCTGGCAATGCGGTATAGCGAGTTTTATTGGTGAGACGCTCTAAAGCTAAGCTGAGCAATTCATTGTGATCAAATGCCAATGCTAAATCTTGTGCTTTTACTACAGGCACCCATTCGCTGTATTCAGCCAAGGCTTGGTGTTGGTACGCATTAAAATCAATTAAAGCAAAATACAAAATGGTCACGGCCCAACCACGCGGGTCACGTTTCGCGTTGCCGACAGAGACAACTTGTTCCAAGTATGGCGAAGCAATTCCTGTTTTTTCGACCAGCTTACGATATGCCGTGGCCATCAAGTCTCGATCATGGGTTAAATCGGCAAAACCGCCCGGTAAAGCCCATTGATCTTTGGCTGGAAAGTTTGGACGCTTAATGAGTAATACCTGCAACTGACCATTAAATACCGAGAAAATAGCCATATCGACAGTGAGTAAAGGTGCGTCATAATCTCGGCGATCATAACTGGCAAGGAATTCTTGTTCAGTTTGAATAGTCACGTTCAGCCTCTCAATAAAAATGATGAGCCGATACCCATGTAACGACTCATCTAAACTCAGTTATACGATGGATAAACGCTCACGAATTTGATCCAGAGTACACTCATATTGAAGTTTACCATTTTCAAAGACGGTTTTTAGTGCTCCGCCTTGTTCTTGTTCGGCTGTTTGCTCATCAAACAAGGTAAAACCATTTTCACTTTCTTCGATGCGTAATAGACCTTTAGCAGATTTTTTTACGCCAGAGTCCGTAATCGGGTCTTTAAACAGCTCTCGACCTACACCATTGACCTGCCCCCAAGTTGCTTTTACAGCAAACCCAAAGGTATCGCGAGTTAAGTAGTTATAAGTAAAGCTGCCTATACCAAACACCAAGTTGTTTGAAGCAAAGCCTTTGGCTTCTAACCCTTCCAAAATGTGCTGTGCACGGCCTAGAGTAATTGAGTCACCATAAATTAAGCCAACACGCTCATTCAATACTTTATAGCCTTGGTCGGTTGTTGTACCGCCGAACACTTCCCATAAGCATTCAACTGCACCTTTGTAGGCTGGACTTCCAACTTCGGCGTCTGGGTCACCACAAATAATTTTAACTGGGTCGCCAGAGTCAGGACGGAAAACCAATTTAGCCAAACCCAAAGCATTCGGTTGTCTCGCCAAAATTTCAGGTTTTAAAGCCACGGTAAACTCTGTAATGACTCGCCAAAAGTCCCAAGTGTCAGACACAATACTGACAACACCAGACGGATAAAGTTCGCAGATTAAACGCTTAAATGTTTCTAGCTCACTGTTTTCGGTGCCCATACACATCACACTGTGTTCGGTCGCTGGTACAGAGACCCCGATGACACCAGTTGCTTTGTAGTATTCTTCGGCGTAGTCAATTGAAGCAACCGAGTCTGTTCCAATAAAACTGGTTAAGTGGCCTACACCTGATTGCGCTGCATCATAAATTCCACTCATACCACGGCTACTAAAATCGTGTCCTTGCACAGGTACAAAATCGAGTGGTGCGCCAGTTTTTACAGCATATTGAGTTAATAAACGTTTGTACTCGTAGGCAATAGTTGCTGTAGTACAGCTTTTCCACAGCTCAGCACTTAACACGGTTTCAATATAATTCGTTAACCAAAAGAAACGTGGATTGGTATTAATTACAGTGAGCACGGGTACACGCATATTGACGCGACTACCTTCTGGCAATGCTTTAATGCGTAAAGGTAAATAACCCAAGTCATGTAATGCTTCAATGTGATCGACCGGTACTGCACCTTCACCTAGTGAACTATCCATACGGCGTTTATAAGCAGCCACCACTTTGTCTTTAGGCTGTTTGAAAAAGCCTTCACTCCATGTATCGATTAAAAAGTGTTTAATAAAACCTTGAAGCCCAAAGAACACAACTTTATCGTCAAAGTCAGGCAACATTTTTGCGAGTCGAGATGAACGCGGCGTAAAGTTAGCATATACATACTCTGTACCTTCGGGATACTGACGTCTGTGATCAGCTTTATAAAAATCGATAGCGTTTAATGGATTAAGTTTAATAGTCATCTTTGTTCTCTTTATTCTGCTGCAAAAGCAATTACTGAAATTTTGTCTGATGGTTGTTGTGGAAAGCTGTCTGAGGTAAATAGTTGGTCAAGCAATCCATCAAAAACCTCAATTCCTTTACTAAAAATACCGTGAGTCACGTATAGAACGACCTTATGGCAATTAAGGCGACGGAGTTCTTTGGCAATACCAATAAAGGTTGCACCGCCGTCACAAATGTCATCGGTAATGACCGCTGTTAGGCCTGATAAATCAGTCGCATGTACATGTGTACCCAAAATTTTGCCAGTCACTGGGTCACGCTTTTTATCACACTGAACAATAGTGATTGGTTGTTTACACTCAACATTAAAAGCATCTGCAACCATTTGTGTACGTGCTTTTGCGCCTTTGTCTGGGCAAATCAGCACGGTTTTTTCATCTTTTAACAGTGTGCTTAGTGCTTCACTCTTTGCGATGATGTCAACTGAACTCACATTTACAACTTCGTTAAAAGAAGTATTGGCAGTGAGCAAAGCTGTTGTTACTTCACTATGGCAGTCCCAAACAGTCAGCTTGCCTTGTTTGCCCGCTTTTTTATCGGCATTGATATTGAGTAACTTCGTCATCACATCGAGAGAAAATGCTTGGCCAACTGCACAAATACGGTCCTGACGTGCATATGGAAAATATGGAATTTCTAGGTCAACGGTTAAGCCTTGAGTCAGCAATATATTTTCAAGTAGTAAATAATCCATCACATCATGACTTGAGGTCATTTGAGCACGTACCAATACCGTGCCAGATAGTGAACCTAAAGTTGTCTCATCAAGTTGAACATGACGCTCGCCACCAGAAAACTGCGTAAATTTCACTGGAATTTCATTTCTTGCCGCATCTAAAAGCTGGATAGCCATATCATCCTCTTTTTGTCTAATGACCTTCGATGAATATATAGTGGCATAAAGCCACTATATGTTGCAAGTCTATTTTTTTAAACTTTTTTCGAAGCCATTTAAGACATAAAATTTGCAGTTTTAGAGCGTTTATAAATTCGTTATTTAATATAAATTATTATTCAAGATATTGAAAAAAATAATTAATTTACAAAAGTCATGACTAAAAAAACTCCTATCAAAAGTAATGGATACAACTTTGCTCGCCATAAATCAGGTAGTTTTGAAATAAATTTTTCTGAAAAATAGAGTCCGATCCATGTTCCTGCAACCAAAAATAATGCAGCTTCAAACCAGATTAGACCGATAAATCCACTAGGTGTCCATTCAGATTGCCAAAGTGACAATACACAATAGGTCAGCGTTGCAGTTAAAGACAAAGGCAACGTGAGAATGTTTGCAATAGCAGCAGCCTCTGCCATAGAACTACCCCGCCGCCGTAATAACGGAACCGTCATGACGCTTCCTCCCACACCTAAAAGCGCTGCAACCCAGCCAATTATTCCGCCTTTAATAAGTTCGCTATTTTGACCATCATGTTGCTTTTGCATTGATGTCACCAGAAAGCCTGGTCTGTAATAACAATCAATAATCGTTACGAACACATAGCCCATAAATATCCAGCGAAGCCAGTTTCCATTAAATAATGAGGCCATTACCGCACCAACAACTCCACCCAGTGCGATACCACTCCATAAAAAGCGGATCTTTTGCCAATCTATATGTCCAGACCGATAGTGCCGAAAAGTTGCAAAACTTGCCGAGCACAACATCACAAAGGCTGATGTCGCCACGGCGATTTGCATAGCATGTATGCCAACACTGCTTTCATTGCCCCACTTGTGAATAATCAAGGTATAAAGCAAAGGCACAGCAACAAAACCACCGCCAAAGCCAAATAACCAAGTGGTTACGCCTGAAAGCAGCCCAAATAAAAATAGCTCATATAGCATGATCATCTTCCTCACGTTTATAGAGGCATGATATAAAATAGCCATGTGGCAAACTAACGTAGAAAAGCCATTCTTTTATTTATTTCAGCCAAAAATATATGCGTAATATTCCAATTAACGATGTAGATCATTTACCGCAAGCGGTTCTGGCTTTGGGATCAGACTATCCTGCTGATACCTTACTAGATACACATAGTCATCGCCGTGCACAGTTTTTATATGCACCCGAAGGCGTAATGAAAGTTGAAACCGAAGATGGTCAATGGCTTGTCTTGCCCTATAGTGGTGTGTGGATACCCGCTGGCAAACCACATCAGGTATGGTTGTCTAAAGTCAGTACTTATAGTTTGTATATAGAGACGGATAATGCGCCAAGACAGGCAATATATTGTGAAGTCGTACAAGTTTCACCGTTACTGCATCAACTACTCATTCAGGCAAATCAGCTACCTGTTGACTATCAACGTGCAAGCCGTGACGGCGCTCTTATCGATTTATTGTTATATGAATTAGAAGCTGCACCAGCCCTGCCTTTGTTTATTCCGCTACCTCACAACACATTACTCTCTAAACAGTGTGCTGAATTTATGAAAGCACCTAATATTCATAGTAGCCCTAAAGATTGGGCACATGATCACAATAAAAGTGAACGGACTTTTCATCGTTGGTTTAAGTCTGAAACGGGTATGTCCTTTCAAGCATGGCGTAATCGGGTCTGCATCATCTATGCTTTAAATGCATTAAAAGAAAATATCTCAATTACTGAAATTGCTTTTAGTTTGGGCTATGAACACTCAGCAGCTTTTACCGCAATGTTCAGTAAAATTATGGGCTATCCACCTACCCATTTTCTAAAAAAATTTCATGCTCAGAATGAAACGCTATAAATATTTAGTCATGTGAATAGTGTCATACGTCTCGATCCATTCCCGTTTTATAACTCTCTTTTCAATATTTAAATTTAATCAGAAAGTTTGAGATCAAGTACGCCTAGAAACTTCAAAATAATCATTAAACGTTAGGCCTGATTTTTTCAGGCCTAACGTTTAAGTCAGACAGTTTGTATAAGCACTATTCAAATAATTTAATAGTCATGTCAGCTCAATCAACATCAAAAGAAATAAGTCGCTATAATCCAGCCCAACACCTGATAGACCTAATCTTCTGATGCTTACCTCCTCATCATTCTGGCGTAGTCTTTATCGTTTAATTCATATTTATGCTGGTATTTTTATTGCACCATTTATATTGGTTGCTGCAATCACCGGTTTACTCTATGCAATTACGCCTCAACTTGAACAAGCAATTTATAAAGATGTTCTATATGTTGAGCCACTGAACCAAGCGGAATTTAAGCTTAGTCAGCAAATTGAAGCCGCAAAAAAAGTAATGCCTATGTCTGCACAAGTGATTGAGGTTAGACCAGCGCCAAGCTCTGACCAGACAACACGAGTAATTTTTTCAGACCCCATACATCATTTTACGAGTGAAGCAGTTTTTATTGATCCTTTTACACTTCAAGCCAAAGGTCATCTAGCTGTGTATGGTACCAGTGGTGTTCTGCCATTTCGAACTACGCTTGATCAGTTACATAGCAATTTATTACTAGGAAAATGGGGACGTTTTTATAGTGAGCTGGCAGCAAGTTGGCTCGGAATTTTAACTTTAACCGGCTTGTACAATTGGTGGAAACGTCGTCAGAATTTTAAAATCAGACAAACACAGAAAAATAAATTATTGAGGTGGCATAGCACGCTTGGTTTAGTCTTATTTCCAATTTTACTGTTAATCGCTATTACGGGTCTGACATGGTCTGGGTGGGCTGGAGATAATATTCGAGTTGCTCGTCAATGGCTCAACTGGCAAACCCCAACATTAGCAACTTCTCTTCAAGATGATAATTTACCAACAGTGATGCACCATGAACATCACGAGATGCCGCACAGTGAAAATGTTAATTTAAATATTATTTCAAGTGAATACGATACAGTTCTTTCAATGGCCCGAGCACATGGCATTGATGCAGCACAAATACAAATCAAACCACCCACCAGTGGAAATCAAGCTTGGACCGTGGCCGAGATTCAGCGCAAATGGCCAACTCAAGCAGATAGCATCGCAATTGATATGGAACAACACAAAGTCATTGATCAACTTGCTTTTAAAGACTACTCACTAGTTGCTAAGCTGACTCGTTGGGGAGTTGATGCCCATATTGGTATTTTATTTGGCTGGATAAACCAACTTGTACTGGCGCTTTACGCTCTCGCCCTGTGTATTATGATTATTTATGCATATAGAGCTGCGTTTAAAAACTCGAATTTAAAACACATGACCACTCACTTTGTGAGTCAAAGTTTATTCTTATGGAATCATGCGACTCGCCAACACAAAGTATTAATGATGAGCGCACTTATACTTTTAGGAATAAGCTTACCTGTTTTCGGTTTGAGTATGCTATTTACCATACTCATCCTTGCAGTACGTAAGAAACATATCGAATCTAAATTATAAGTTTTACCCCTCACATTTAGACGCAACCTATGTGCTGTGCATCCTACAATCAAGATGCACAGCAAAGATAAAACCAGATTAATGATCAGATAATGTTTTCATATCAATCACGAAGCGATACTTCACATCGCTCTTTAGCATACGTTCAAAAGCTTCATTAATATTTTGCATATCAATCATTTCTATCTCAGAAACAATATTATGCTCACCACAAAAATCTAATAACTCTTGTGTTTCTTTAATTCCACCAATGACCGATCCCGCAATTGATCTTCGTCCTAAAATCATAGGGACTGAATTTGCGCTAATTTCACCTAAATACCCAACCAACACAATGGTTCCATTTAAAGCTAGTGTTGGAATATAAGGCTTCAAGTCATGGTCATAAGGCACAGTATCAACAATTAAATCAAATTGATTTAACACTGATTTCATTTGAGCTTCATCTGTTGATAACACAACATGATGCGCACCGAGTTGTTTGGCATCTTGTTCTTTGTTTGCAGAACGGGTAAATAATGTCACTTCTGCACCTAGAGCATTGGCAAGTTTAATAGCCATGTGCCCTAAACCACCTAAGCCGACGACTGCAACTTTACTACCCTTTCCAATATTCCAATGGCGTAGAGGCGACCATGTGGTAATCCCCGCGCAAAGAAGTGGTGGTACAGCTTGAGCATCCAGATTTTCAGGTACTTTTAATACAAAATCTTCGCTACATGTAATGCTTTGTGAATATCCACCATAAGTTGGACTATGGTCATGGCGATCTACGCCGCCATAAGTCTGGATATTGCCTTGTTCACAATACTGTTCTAGTCCTGAATGGCAAGCCGAACAAGTACGGCATGAATCTACCATACAGCCAATTCCAACTAAGTCACCAACTTTATATTTTGTGACTTTAGAACCGATTGAGGTTACGCGCCCTACAATTTCATGGCCTGGAACTAATGGATAAGCACTAAAGCCCCAATCGTTTTTAGCTTGATGTAGATCGGAATGGCAAACACCACAATATTCAATTTGAATAACAACATCATCCTGCCTTGGAGTTCTACGTTCAAACCTAAATGGAACTAAAGGCGTTTCTGAAGACAGCGCGGCATATCCTAAAACTTCATTTGTCATATTTTTTCTCTCATATTTAATGTGTAAATAAAGACGAGTTCGTCTCTGAGAACTCTTTTAGAACGTCAGTTGATTCAGCACCAACATACCAATGGTTAGAAATAGAGGCCTTATAATTTCAGTGGCTCGCCGCTTTATATTGCTCATCTGAAACAGGCTCTAACCAGTCCACATTTTTGCCATGTTCATCAGTTGCAGTTAAAGCAAGGTGTGTCATTGCACAATGCCCAGTTGCACCATGCCAATGTTTCACTCCAGGTGGACAATAGATCACATCCCCTACAGAAATTTTCTCCGCAGGTTTGCCCCACTCCTGTACCAGTCCTTCTCCTTCTGTAACAATGAGATATTGCCCTTTAGGATGGGTATGCCAAAATGAACGGGCACTGGCATTAAAACTTACATAGGCACTTGAAGCATTTAAACTGTCAGTAACATCAGTTAATGGTTTAATCGCAACTTGACCCGTAAAAATATTATCTGGGCCAGTAATTACCTGTTGTTGGTTGGCTTTTTTAACAGTTTGAGATGCTACGACTGATTTTTTATCCATTGCGGGTACTCCCATTGAGATAAAATTGATACCCATGTCCTCAATTTAATGAGGGGACGCAGGATTAAGCGTTGTTCAAACAGTATAAAAATGAAAGTCGACAGGCGTTGTTCTATTCCTCTTACAGATTTGCCTAATCCTCCGAATTGTTGCACTTCGCTCTATTTTTCTTATTTGAAATGCCTACAATAAAAACACAGATGGCAATAGGTGGAATCTGAATGGCAAATAGATCTCTAAACCATAATCAAGAATTAGCTCAACTTGTCGATCAATGGACCCGAGAAAAAGGTACATTCAAAACGCCTATTGCAGGGCTGACTTTATATCGCGCAGAAACGTTGACCCCACCAAGTAGCAGTATGATGGATGCCAGTCTATGTATGATTGCTCAAGGGAAAAAACAAGTTATTCTTAGCGAAGAAACCTATACCTATGACTCTAATCATTTTCTTTTTACGGCAATTGACCTGCCTGTAATCGCTCAAGTTCTTGAAGCTTCGGTTGAACAACCTTATCTTTCAATAGTGCTACGCCTAGACCCCTATGTGCTTGCCCAAATCATGCTTGAAGCGCATATTCCTTTTAAAGATACAAATATTGAAAAGAAAGGTATGGCGGTTGGAGTCGTCAATTCAGAGCTAAATGATGCTTTTACACGGTTATTAAAACTACTGGATACACCACAAGACATACCAATCTTGTCTCCTCTTATTATTAAAGAAATTTTTTATCGTTTATTGATGAGTCCACAAGGTGATCGGCTTAAACGTATTGCTGCGGCAGGAACCACAGGTCATCGAATTGTGAAAGCGATTGAATGGCTGAAAAATAATTTTGCAAAATCATTTAGTGTTGAAGAGCTTGCCAGCACAATGGGGATGAGTGCATCAAGTTTTCATCAACATTTTAGGGATATAACCTCGATGAGTCCCTTACAATATCAAAAAAGAATGAGGTTAACTGAAGCACGGCGTTTATTGATGACTGAAGAATGTGATATTTCAACGACCAGTATTCAGGTCGGTTATGAAAGTTTGTCGCAATTTTCAAGGGAATATAAACGCTTTTTCGGGGCGCCACCGTCGGTGGATATAAAAAGTATATAAATAAAAAAGCCCTGAATATTCAGGGCTTTTTTATTTATCGCGTATTACTGTGGAATAATATTCACAGCACTTGGACCTTTTTGGCCTTGAGCGATATTAAAAGTTACTTTCTGACCTTCATGTAAAGTTTTGAAGCCAGAAGAAGCGATTTCTTTAAAATGAGCAAACACATCTGGACCAGATTCTTGTTGAATAAAACCGAAACCTTTAGTTTCGTTAAACCACTTTACTGTACCAGTATTTGTATTAGACATAATATATCCTTTAATTTTAATCATTTGAGTCATTTAAAATGACAAATATAACTTGAAAAAATGATAACGAATTGAGCTTAATATCTGAAAAAACGAAGGATTATGACTAAAACTACGATACTTAAAGAAGATTTACTACAAGTCTTTTTTCTAGTTAACTTAAGCATATAGGAAACCAATATTTATTCAAGATTTTTTTATTAAAAATAAGATACATCACTTACGTACTACAGATAAATCCCTATTTTTTCTTAGATATTTACCTTTTATAACTTATGAGACTCTTCAACTATATTTATTATAAGCCCATGTAAGAAAACTACATTGGACTCGCTCCAACAGGCTGAGCATTCGGATGTAAGACATGAAATTTATAGGCTTCCGCAACATTCTTTATTTGGTTCTTTATGGCTGCATTTTTATCTTTATAAAAATGATTATTACGATTGTCACGGGGTTCTATATTGCTAAACGTAAGCTTAGCTTGATGATCTTTAACTTCTATTTTCAAAATATAATTAAAGGAATCATCCGCAATCTTAATCATATTTCTGCTTAGACAGTCCATACAATTATCAAATTTTAGCCCTGCATGTCCTTTAATTGTCAGTACTTTATTTACTTCATCTGCCTGAATAATCTTTCGACTTGAAACATAATCCACCACATTGTTTCGCCAGTTTTTAGAAGCATCATAAATTTGCGTTTGGCTCAAACCTTTGAAATTAACAATTTCTGAAAAATACTCGTTTTTCTTTTCAGCAGGTTTTTCATCAACTTTATTAGGCAAAGAAAGACAACCTTGCATACCTAGTACAGCAAAACTTAATGTAGCAGCTAAAATTACTCTTCTCACGTAACGCTCACTTTTTAAAGAGACTAGAAGTTAGAACCTCCAAATTTACACCAGCACATCGAATAATTTGGTTTATATAAAGTTAAAAATGCAGTACCTGATTGTCAGGTGTATCAGGTACTGCCAGATCTAGATCAATTGAAATCATTGCTAAAGGATGCTTTATCTTAAGTTTCCTATGGATCTATCTTTGATCATTTTAGTTTTCTGGACGAGTCACAATTGGAAAAATATTGGTAGACTTTTTAAATAAAGAAAAGAACTTTCCAATTTTTAACGGATTGCCCTTTATTTCGCTTTCCTTAGAAAATAAAACTTTCGAACCACTCACTTCACCTGTAATTAACTTTAAATATAAAAGTTTAGTCAGCTTCAACGTTGGACAGTTTGTAGGTAGATTATCGCTGTCATATTTATCAAAGAGCATGACCGAGTTTTCAATCCGTAATGAAAAATTTTCTTGTGTATCGGTCAATACTAAGTTCATACACTGATTTTCATTTTTTAAATTTTCAACATCCAGATTGGTTGCCATCGCTTCAAGAAATCTTTCAGTCGGCGTATGAATAAATAAACCTAATAAATCCGAAGTATTCTTAAGTGGAGTAACGCCTTGTAATTCTTGTGCACCCGATAAATAGAAATTACGCCAAGTCGAAGCTTCAGCTGAATATCCTAATTGTCGATAAGTTTTTGCCAGCAATTCTTTGGCTTGAAAATTCTTTGGGTTATTAAATACTAAATGTTTTAGAATTTCCGCAGCCCATCTGTATTCAGCCTTGTCATAAGCTTGCTGAGCATTTTTTAAAGCGTTCGCCTCTCCACCAGCCAGTTCAATATATTTCTTTGCAGCATCTTTAGGCGGTAAAGGGTCTAAATTTGACGGGTTGGCATCAAACCAACCCATGTAGTATTGATATACAGCCTTTGTATTATGTTTTAAGGTTCCATAATAGCCGTGAGCATATAGCTTTTGGTCTAACTCTGGTGGCAGCTTAATCTTCTCTGCAATTTCAGCACCATTTAAACCAGAGTTCATAGAACGAACAGTTTGATCATGAATGAATTTATAGACATCTCTTTGTGTCTTAATAAAGTCTTGAATATTTTGTTGCCCCCAAACTGGCCAGTGATGTTGGGCAATAAAAACTTCTGAGTTTTGGGTTTGCACTAAAGCTTGGTTAAGATAACCGACCCACTTTAACGTATCGCGTACTTTAGCACCTCTTAGAGTATAAAGATTATGTAGCGTATGAGAGAGAATCTCTGCGCCGTTATAAAGCTTAAGTGAAGGAATGGAAAAAGTTAATTCTGACGGCGCTTCTGAACTTGGAACGTTATAAAATACAAAATCCAAACCATCGATATTTAATTTTTGTTCTTTCTGCGTAATCAACTGATTCAGTTCTAAAATTCCGATTTGTCCAACTGCTACCGCTTTACCTAAACCATTATCCACCAAACCTTCTGTATTTTTAGGTAAAAATGTACCATACATATACGTTGCTCGGCGGGTCATGGCTGGCCCCGCCATAATGTTCTCACTAGTCGCTTCTTCCATAAATCCTTCGGGAGCAACAATTGGTATTTTTCTTTGTTTCAATTCTTCAGCAGAGATAACACCGAGCGCCCCACCAAAATGATCAATATGGCTATGTGTAAAAACAATCGCTGAAATTTTCTGGTTACCTAAATGCTGTCTTGCAAATTTGATAGCCGCTTCAGCAGTTTCTTTAGATGTTAAAGTATCAACAATGATCCAGCCTGTATTACCCTGAATAATGGTCATGTTTGCCAGATCAAAGCCTCGAACTTGCCAGACACGGTCCGTCACCTTAAACAAACCAACATTATTATTTAATTTTGCTTGTCTCCACAGGCTTGGATTTACAGTATTGGGAGCTTGATCTTTAATAAAATTAAATGCATCAAAATCCCAGATCACATCTCCTTGCTCATTTTTTATTTGGCCAGTAGGTTTAGCGATAAAACCCTTTTCAGCATTTTTAAACTCATCAGCATCTTGTAGATTGTACTTGCTACCGTACGAAGCATTTGAGTCAATAACGGCCTTCTCTACTTTATTTTCTGCAAATACATTGAGCGACAAAATAGATAATAATGAGACCGTTAGTACTTTAATTTTCATAAAATTTCCTTAATGTTTTATATGCTTTTTATCCCTTAAAGATTGGGAATATTTTTATTGAATTAGAACTTTTTAGCGTACTAAAGAAAAAACCAATCTTTCATTAAAAGATTGGTTGATTTTCTTTATATCTAGATTTTAAGAACATCCCTTTGTTTCAAAGGCGTCTTTAGAGGTGTAGCGAATGTCTGGCAAATAATCACCCATTACTGCTTTTTCTTCACCGGGTACTTTCACCTTCTGAACGGCGTGAGCAAAGGCATTATCAGGTAATAAATTACGCATAATAAATAAACCAAAGTCTGAGTGACCGAAAGCTTTACCATCTTCGGCTGTATAGCCTGAACCACGAGGACTTAGCTCAAGGAAATATACGCCACACTCTTCTCGTGCATTCGCTGGTCGATCTTCTGGTAACGAAGCAACAATGGTATAGAAACCGTCTTTATCTACTTTTTGAATATTTTCGTCATAGAGACAATAATTTGTCGCGGTTGAAATCACTTCATTTGTACAAATTGACCAATAACGTATATCTGTTTTTTGAACAAACGGATCATTATTAAAAGTTTTTGCTGTAGTTGGAACTTTACCTCGAAGTTCGATCACTTTACCTAATCGTCTACTTACTGCCGCATAAACATATTCATTGTCAGGTGTAGCCCAATAACCAAGTTTTGGTGTGACCGCCAAACCTTCACATTTATCAATCGGCTGTTTTGTAATAGGATCGAATTTATAAATACATTTGAAGCTATCTAAAGCACTAAAAGCTTTGTACCATTTTGGTTCCTGTTGTGCAGGAAAACCCTCATATCTATTTTGGTTAAATGCATCTACAGTATTTTTTAATGGTATTGCCGATATACGATCAATAGGTGCTTTTTTTACTTGTAGAACATTACAAACATCTTGGCCTTTTTTAACGTCCCCATTTGCAAGTTGTACTTTAAATCGAGGGAAACTCACATTTCCTTTAATATCCATATTTTTGTTGGGTACATATACACGATATAAAATGGCAACTTTGCCATCAACCGTTTTTGGGGCATACAACGTATTACTTAGAGGAGTACTTGGTAAATCTCCTAATTGCAATTGTGCTGAGTAACTACGCGCTTTGCCAAGACGGTTATTCCCGACTACAAACGGGTTGATTGAACCTTGATTTGGTAAAATGGCTGCATCTAATAATGAATTAACGCGCTCACCTTTTGCGGTATAACTCACCAATGAAAAGTGACGTGAATAAGGATAATCCCCATCAATCATTACTTTTGCACCTTCTGGAACCGTAAATTCTGATGACCAATACGTTACATTAGAATCAGGAAACGCATAATTTAACGGGTCTTCTCCAGTATGCTGTTTACTTGTTACAGAATCTTGCCACATGCAATCTGTTAACTCAGTTCCTGGATTTACTGGCTTATTTCCCTGAGTAGAATCATCACTATCATTACACGCGCTCAAACCCACAGAGCCAATAACCGTCAATAATATTGCAATCCTTAACTGATTAAATTTTTCCATAATACTTTTCCATTTTGACCAAGTGATACAAACTTGATCTCTTTGTTATATTTCTTAATCTCGAATTTTTTCCGAGACCTAATCCATTTAGATTAAAATAATAATCCAACTAGATTAAATATCAAGCTATTTTTATCAACAATGAATAAAATTATTTTTTAAAATAAAATCAAATACTTATAATTTTTTATTAAAATATCAACACTACAAAAAAAGTTTTATCAATTCTGATTCCACAAGTGAGGAGAGTTCAAACAGTACTGTCTAAACGGGTTCTATAAAAATGTAGGGCGAAATGAAGTAATGCTACCTCAATGAAAGATAGGGAATTTTTTGAGGCTTATGAATAAAAATGATCTGCTTTAAAACGAATTCCGCCTTCAATATAATCTTTTAAATATTTGGCGAGTAGTTTATGGTCCTTAACCTCTGTTGGCCAAAAATGCTCAAGTCCAACATCACTGATCACATTTAAAATAATATTAAAAGTAAAAAGTACTTTAAGTGAAATTGCATTAGGGTCTGCATCTGGTAAAGCTTGTTGTAATAGACCTACGGCTTTATTGGAAATAGGTACTAAAGTTTTTGCAACAATAACGCGCCCTTCATCTCCAGCACTAATCGTTTTAGAGAAAAATTTGATGTAATGAATTCCGTTATGCTGTAAAAGTATTTTTACCATGGGTTTCATTAAAGCATCTACAACATCAGAAACCTGTACATTATTAGATGGAATAGCATTTAATAACTCTAAACTATCAATAACATAAGGCTGCATAACATGATCTAATGCGGCCTCCACGAGTCCCCATTTTGATTTAAAGTGGTAATAAAGAGCTGACTTATTTGCAACTCCAGCAGTTTCATTAATTCTTTGTACCGATAGCGTTTCAATATTATTTTGTGAAAAAAGAATGATGGCTGCTTCTATCAATTTTTCTTTAGTTTGTTTACTCATTTGATTCCACAGTACAAGTTAAAATTAATGGTGTTAACTTAAGAAAATATCCCCATTCTTATGCATTAACCTTTAGAGAAAAAGAATAATCCATATAGATTAAATATCAAGTTGTTTTATTATCAAATAAGCAAAAATAGAAACTATTCTTACCAATTTTGAGACTGGAAGTACTTATAAAATTATTTTAACTTCTCATTGTAATTGATATTTTTCATAAATAAACCAACTGCATATTCAACCCAAGAACTAATTTCACTATCCGATATGATGTAATTAGGATGTGTAAGACACTTAAGGTGCGCATCACTTCGTAGTAACGCTAAAAATATATTCGCAGCGACATCTGAAGAAGAATTTAACTCAATTTCACCATTTTTGGCTGATTTTTCAAGATAACCCGCAATGATATTCGCAAGACGCTGTGGGCCAACTTGAAAGAATTTTTCAGATAACTCTGGAAACCTTACTGCTTCTGCAATACATACTCTAAAAAAAGCCAAACCTGAATGAGATAATATAAAACACAGATAAGTTTTCCCCATTTCCGTTAAAGCAGAACGTAGGTTTTCGGCTTTTGTCTCGACTAATATAATTTGCTCTTGCATGTTCGTACATTGTCGTTCAATCACAGCAGCAAACATCACTTCTTTATTTTTATAACAGCCATACATGGTTGCTTTTGAAACACCCGCCTCTTTTTGAATCATATCTGTTGTGGTGCCACTAAAGCCATGAGTCAGAAAAAATTTAGTTGCTGCATCCAGAATTTTTTGATCTTTTTCATTAGCTTTCGATGAACCAGACATAGTGACCTTATAACAATTTTAGCGACTTCGTTTGTAGTGTAACTCATCGAAAAGTTCAAAATCGAGAATTGACGTAAATTTAATTAAAGAGTAGAGTACCGATCGGTACAGTTAATTGCAATACCTGCTCCATGCATAAAGTTGTGTTTAAAATTTAAGGTAAAAGATGAATATACGCCCACTCATCGGTTTGGCAGGTGCAATATTTGCTGCAATGACTGTCGAATTTAATAACCGCATCACCAGCATTACCTTAGCCGACATACGTGGAGCTATGGGAATTAGTGTCGACTCGGGTTATTGGGCCAACAGTATTTATGCCAGCGCCATGATTATTGGAATGATACTTTCCACCAGTTGGGCGGTCATTTTTTCTATGCGGAGAGTTCTTCTTTTTGCTATAGGGCTTTGCCTCGTTTCTAGCGTTTTAATTTCTTTTAGTCCAAATATCGAAATATTTTATTTATTACGCGCCTTACAAGGTCTTGCTAATGGCTTAACCATCCCTTTGCTCATGGCATGTGCGCTCAGATTTTTGGGGCCAGATATTCGACTATGGGGCTTAGCCTGCTACGCATTAACTGCGACTTTCTTTCCCAACTTAAGTGCTGCGCTTTCTGCCTTTTATTTAGATGTACTTGGCTGGAAAATGATTTTCTTCCAAACCATTCCCTTTTGTGCCCTAAGTGCAGCTCTGGTTTATTTTGGTATTCCTCAAGACCCTTTAAATTATTCAAGAATAAAAACTTACGATTGGACAGGAGCATTTTTAGCTATCATCAGCATAGCAAGCCTGAGTACCATGTTATTGCATGGCAATCACTTAGACTGGTTTAACTCTAAATTGATTTGTGTATTGGCTTTAATTAGTGCCATTACTTTGCCCTTATTTTTCATACAAGAATGGCGATATCCAACACCTTTAATTAAGCCACAAATGCTCGAAATACGAAATTTCGCATACGCCGTGTTTGCTCTATTTTGTTTTGTCATCATTGGCATGTCCACCAGTACCCTGCCGCTCAATTATCTTAGTGCTGTACATGGCTATAAACCCACTCAAACCATGTGGATTGGCTTACAAATTGCAGCATTACAATTCATTTATATTCCTATCGTCGTTAAGCTTTTAAATCAGCCATGGGTCGATAGCCGCTATGTGCATGGCTTTGGTCTACTGCTCGTGATTGCAGGCTGTCTAGGTGCAAGTCAACTCGATACAACATGGAACCAAGATCAATTCTATTTTTGGCATGCGATTTCATGCTTAGGGCAAACCTGTGTGGTGCTTTCTTTGCTCATGATGGGTACGAACAGCGTACATCCAACCATGGCAATTTACGCTTCGCCAATGATTAATACTCCACGTGCGATCAGTGGCGTACTTGGTGTTTGTATTCTGGATTGGATAAACCGAATACGCGGTGAATACCACTCAACACGACTTATTGAAAATACAGCCCAACATGTTTTCCAAAATATTCAAGGCCCAGTGATTAATCCGCTTACGCCCCCCGTACTCACCGCAAATGGCGCAGACCGTGTTTCAGGTGGCTTATCTGCTCTAAATTCTGCAATTCAGGCCCAACAATCGGTTTTGGTCATTAGCGATCAATATCTAATTTTAGCTGGCCTCACGGCTATTTTGTTTATTGTGATGTTGATTTTGCCAGTCAGAACTTACCCGCCACGCATTGCTCTCATTAAGTTAATGAATAGTCATAACTCAGGAAAATCTTTATGAGTACTCTCGAAGCCCAAGCTACTCCCCACACAGAACCACCCAAGTTAACAAAGGTGCAATATCTCAAAAAGCATTGGGTTATGGTTATCGCATTTATTATTGTTTTAGCCTCAATTTTATGGGTTTTAAAACTTATATTTTTACCCTCTTCGATTGTTAAAACCGACGATGCGCGTGTGGATGTAGAGTACTCGACTATTGCGCCTAAAGTAGCTGGCAATATTGAAGAGATTTATATTAAAGATCATCAGACTGTAAAAAAAGGCCAGCTATTAGCACGTATTGATCCACGCGATTATCAAGCTGCTTTGGCTGAGGCTGAATCTAATTATGCAAAAACGCAAGCTGACCTGAGTGAAGCAATGCTGGCAGTTGATAGACAACCTACTGTTATTCGAGAAACAGAAGCCCAGCTTAGAAAAGTAGAAGCCGGAATTAAACTCACAAAAGATAATACGGCGCGTTACGAGCAGTTGCAGGCACTCGGTGCCGAATCGAGATTGATTACGCAGCAGTCAAAAACCACTTTAACCGAGCAATATGCAGATTTAGATAGCAGCAAAGAAAAAGTGATAGATGCGCAATATCAATTAAACCAATACAAGATTCAGGTACAAGCCAAACAAGCTGCTCTCAAACAAGCCCAAGCCGCGCTTGATAAAGCAAAACTAAATTTGAGTTATACCGAAATTCGAGCTCCTATTGATGGCATGATTGGTCAAAAGTCGGCTAACGTGGGTAACTTTGTTGGTGCAGGTAACCCATTAATGGTTGTTGTGCCTCTAAATCAAGTGTATGTAGAAGCGAACTTCCGTGAAATTGAATTAAAACAAATAAAAATCGGACAACCAGTTAAGGTTTATGTAGATGCTTATAATGTTGAATTAAAAGGTGTTGTAGATAGTTTTTCTCCATCTACTGGTGCTTTTTTCTCTCCAATATCTGCAAATAACGCGACAGGGAATTTCACCAAAATTGTCCAACGCCTTCCCTTACGTATCAAACTTGTTGAAAACCAACCAGATATTAAGCTTTTGCGTCCTGGCTTATCTGTTTTGGTTTCTGTAGATACAACGAAGAAATAGACAGGACTTTACAGATATATTGAATACAACTCACAACCTGAGGGTAGCTGTAGTTTTATACTACATTCAGGGTAAAAATTGGCTTATTTTTTAAGATATGAATTCAGTTAGAAATATATTCATACTGAGTTTTGCAAATCGAAAGCATTTCGAGCATATTCAACCATTGGAAGCTTATCTATTGTCCATGCATGCAATTGTCGTAAGGGCTGCTGCAATGTGTTGCCCAAAGGCGTGATTTCATATTGAACAGCAAGTGGGGATGAAATCACGTGACGGGAAATAAGTCCGTTACGCTCCAAACGGCGCAGACACTGGGTTAGAGCCTTCTGAGTAACGCCTTCCAACCGTCGCTTAATCGCATTGAAACGTTGCGGACCGTCGTCCAAAACGGCTAACACCATCATTGACCACTTATCTGCGATTTGATCAAATAAGGCTCTACTTGGGCAATCTGATGAAAAGCACTGCGGTTCAATAACTAACATCGAATGTTCCATGACTCTCCCCCGAAAACCCTATACTAATTTGGTACTAGGTTTAAATTTTATACCAATCTAGAAGCTTGAACAACAAGGCCTCAATCCATTCTCTTAGCCAGCTTGATTGAGAGTCACATCATAGTAGCGCAGCAGTTAGTTAACATGAAATTAGAGACCGAGATGGTTTACGTGAGTATACTTAGTCTACTCGAAGTACCTAATTGACACTAGGTTTATAATATATACCATTAAGATTCATACCTCTTAGAGTCTATTTGATGTCTACTCTTAATAACTTCTTCCATCCTCTTAAGCTTGCTTCAGGCATAACTCTTCGTAATCGCATTGTGATGTCGCCAATGACAACTTGGTCAAGTACTAATGATTTTAAAATCTCGGACGAAGAGGAAGCCTATTACCGTCTTCGCGTCAAAGGTGTGGGTTTGGTCATTAGCGGCTGTGCCCAAGTCACCGCTAATGGTATTGGGTTTACAAATGAGTTTTCCGCAGCTGACGACAGCTATATTCCAAGCCTTAAGCGGCTCGCAGACGCTGTAAAGAGTGGTGGTGCACCAGCCATTCTTCAGTTATTTCATGCGGGCAACAAGGCACTGCCTCATCTCATTCCCGATGCAGATGTAGTGAGCTCGAGTGCTATCTTGACGAAAGCTACACCTTTTATGGCACCGCTGACACCTCGGGCACTGATAAGTGATGAAATCTTGCAGATGATCAAGGCATTCGGTGAAGCAGCAAGACGCGGTATTGAGGCTGGTTTTGACGGGATTGAAGTGCATGGCGCCCACGGGTTTCTTTTGCAAAACTTTTTGTCACCAGCCACCAATACACGCACCGATGAATGGGGTGGCTCGTTAGAAAACCGTATGAGGTTTCCGCTAGCCGTCGTTGCAGAGATCAAGCGCGTTATAGCCAATTATGCTGATCGACCATTTGCTATTGGTGTCCGCCTTTCACCTGAGGAGACCGTCGAGGAAGGTTACCGTATTGACCAAACGCTTACTTTTATTGATCAATTGTTAGACCTCAAGGTCGATTACATTCACATCTCTCTCGCTAACTTGCTGACTGATAGCCCTATAGATGATCCAACTGGACCATCCATTATCAGTCGCATTATTAATAAAGTTGACAACCGCCTGCCAGTTTTGGCTGCTGGTGGTATCCTGACAACCGATCAAGCCAAGCAAGCATTGGATACTGGACTATCTATGGTTTCGGTTGGACGCGGGCTGATCATCAATCCAGACTGGGTCGATCATCTTAAAAAAGAACAGGAAGTGAATGTCGAACTTGATCCAGCCAAGATAGATGCTCTCAAAATTCCTCAGAAGCTATGGACCATCATTCAAGGCATGCCCGGCTGGATTCCTTTGAAGCAATAAGGAGTGAATGGCAGTTCGGTACAGAAATTTCTATCGGGCCGTATATGTGCGTTTGTTATATAAAAAAGAGGCCTAAAGCCTCTTTTTTAATTAATCTATATTCATGGCAACCGATCTGGTTGCTTTACGCTTTCGAGTGACGATTAATCCACAAACAACCACCACTAAAGTTACCCCTAAAGATAAAGTCGTTTCATAACTATAGGTTGGCGATAGGAACATATAACCTAAAACGGTCATAATGACCAAAATCACAAACCAAGTTAACCAAGGGAACAACCACATTTTAAATGATACCGCTGTGCCCTCTTTTTCCCATTTATGTCTTAAACGCAATTGAGAAAATGCAATCACCAAATAAACCAGTAAAGCAATTGAGCCTGTTGTTGATAACAAGAATCCAAAGACTTGCCCCGGAAACATATAGTTGACTGCACAACAGATGACTCCAACCACAGTAGATAAAAACACAGCAGAAGTCGGCACACCCGCTTTATTAATTTTTGTCACAACCCTAGGCGCTTCTTGGCGTGTGCCTAAAGCAAATAGCATGCGAGATGAGGTATAAACTGCTGCATTCATACAGCTTGCAACTGCAATAAATACTACGGCATCCATAATCAATTTAGTTTCAGGAACATTTAGGCTCATTAATACAAACTGAAAAGTGCCAAATTTTTGTAAGTCCGGCGAACGCCAATCGACTAAAGCAACGGCTAGAAAAATCGAAACAACAAAGAATAAAATAATTCGATAGAGCACCAAATTCGTTGCACGTTTAATTTTTTCTTGTGGGTTCTTAGATTCAGCTGCAGCAATAGAAAGAATTTCTATTCCAAAAAATGAAAATGCCGAAATTAAAATGGCCGAAACAACCCCACCCATACCATGTGGCATAAAGCCACCATTTGAAAATAGATTGCCAACGCCACTGACATTTTTTGCTAAAGGCCACATTCCAAATACAGCCATTGCCCCAATAATAATGAATACGACAATCGCAATGACTTTAATGAGAGCAAACCAAAATTCAAATTCACCAAAACTTTTGGTACTAAAAAAATTGGCTAGACTGAGTAGAATAATAAAGGCAAATGCATAAATAGCACTGGAAATTTGTGGGAACCAAGCATGTAAAATTTCAGCACCAGCAATCGCTTCAATTGGAATCACCAGCACCCAAAACCACCAATATAACCATCCAATGGTAAACCCTGCCCAAGGGCCGATGGCTTTACGGGCATATGTAGAAAATGAACCTGTATCGGGCTGCGCTACCGCCATTTCACCCAGCATGCGCATGACCAAAAAAACCAAAATACTTGTAATTATATAAGCGAGTACAGCGGCAGGCCCTGCTTTTGCAATTGCCGCAGAAGAGCCTACAAATAAACCTGCACCAATAACGCCACCAATGCTGATCATGGTGACATGTCGATTAGAAAGTCCTTCACCTAATTTTATTGTTTTATCATTGTTCATATTCGATTCCTTCAAATTGACAAAATATTTTTAAAACCGTTTTAAAATGCACGTCTCCAACTTGTGCCCAACAAAAAAGGGAAAATCAGAGTTTTCCCTTTTGATTGATTAATTTAATGTAGGCATAGCAAATTGTTTGGCTTCACGGACCTGCGTTGAAGGCCAACGTTGCGTAATGGTTTTACGGCGTGTATAGAAACGTACACCATCTGGGCCATAAGCATATAAATCACCGAACAATGAACGCTTCCAACCACCAAAGCTATGATATGCAACTGGCACAGGTAAAGGTACATTGACCCCAACCATACCCACTTGAATATTGCTGGTAAAATAGCGTGCAGCCTCACCGTCACGAGTGTAAATACACGTTCCATTACCATATTCATGGTCATTAATGAGTTGCATCGCATCTTGCATGGTTTGGACACGAATGACCTGTAAAACAGGGCCAAATATTTCTTGCTGGTAACTTGTCATTTCAGGTGAAACTTGATCAATTAAAGTTGGCCCGACAAAAAAACCTTTTTCATAACCTTCAGGTTTTGGATCGCGACCATCCACAACAATTTTAGCACCTTGTTGCTCTGCACTTTGAATAAAAGCCTGTACTTTATCTTTATGTGCTTGCGTAATGAGCGGTCCGAAGTCATTACGCTCATTTGCATAGTGCCCAAACTTCAATTGTTTCATTTCTTGCTTTAATTTTTCAATAATGACATCTGCAACTTCATCGCCAATTGCGACAGCCACAGATAATGCCATGCAACGCTCACCAGATGAGCCAAATGCAGCACCTAACAAAGAAGTCACGACGTTATCAATATCGGCATCGGGCATAATAATGGCATGATTCTTTGCTCCGCCTAAAGCTTGGCAACGTTTACCACACGCGGTTGCTGTACGGTAAATGTACTCTGCAATTGGAGTAGACCCGACAAAGCTAACCGCTTGAATTGTAGGATGATGTAATAACGCATCAACAGCCTCTTTATCACCATTTACGACACTAAAAACACCATCTGGCAATCCTGCTTGTTTTAGAAGCTCCGCTAAAAATAAGGCAGCTGAAGGCGCTTTTTCCGAAGGTTTTAAAATAAAACAATTACCGCAAACAATCGCCATTGGGAACATCCACAATGGAACCATCGCAGGAAAGTTAAAAGGCGTAATGCCCACAACCACGCCTAGCGGTTGGAACTCGCTCCATGAATCAATATCTGGACCCACATTTTTTGAATATTCGCCTTTTAGAAACTCTGGCGCACCACATGCATATTCAACATTTTCGATACCACGTTGTAATTCACCTTTAGCATCGTGGCAAATTTTTCCGTGTTCTTCACCAATGAGTTGGCAGAGCTTGTCAGCATTTTCTTCGAGTAATTGTTTAAACTTAAACATCACGCGCGCACGTTTAATCACTGGTGTATCACGCCATGCTGGAAAAGCCTGCTCTGCAATTTGAACCACGTGGTTGACCAACTCTGCGTCTGCAAGTGCAACTTCTTTGGTTGTTTCACCTGTCGCAGGGTTATAAACTGGCTGTTTCTTGTTTGTTTTAGTTACCAAACCACCATCAATAAAATGCCCTACTACTTTAACGGCCTGCTGGCTCTGATCTTTGTCTGTGTTCGCAACGGCATTGCTGTCAAAATTCTCTAAAGTGTTCATCTTTGTTCCTTGTGTCTATTCATCTTTTCCAGTTAAGTCTTAAAATAAATAACTGCTATTTCACTTGATAAATTCCTTCGCCAACGGCGTTCATGAGCCGCTGCAACTCTGCCTCAGTGCTATTAAACATTGGACCAAATTGCAGGGTATCTCCGCCAAAACGGACATAGAAACCTGCTTTCCAAAGTTGCATGCCAATTTCAAAACCACGAATTGTCGCATCGCCATCACGCGGTGCTAATTGCACAGCACCAATCAGCCCACAGTTACGTATATCAATAATGTTTGGTGCGCCTTTTAACTCATGTAGAAGTTTTTCAAAGCTTGGCGCTAAATCAGCCGATTGATGAATTAAATTTTTCTTTTCTAAAACATCGAGTGTTGCTAAAGCTGCTGCACAAGCCACTGGATGTGCCGAATAGGTATAGCCATGCGTAAATTCAACCGCATGTTCTGGTAAATCTTGGTGCATAAAGGCATCGTAAATTTCATGGCTTGCCACCACGCCACCAAGTGGAATCGCGCCGTTGGTAATTTGTTTCGCAAAATTTAAAATATCTGGCGTAACATCAAAATATTCTGAAGCCGTCCATTTGCCCATTCGACCGAAACCAGTAATGACTTCATCAAAAATAAGTAAGATATCGTGTTGGTCACAAATTTCTCTCAAGCGTTTTAAATAGCCAGTCGGCGGCACAATGCACCCTGCTGAACCTGAAACTGGCTCTACAATAACGGCAGCAATATTCGATGCATCATGCAGCTCAATTAACTTAAGCATTTCATTGGCAAGCTCTACACCACCAGTTTCAGCACAGCCTTTGGTAAAACTTAAATCGGGCTGTAAAGTATGCGGTAAGTGGTCTACATCCATAAGCTGACCAAACATTTTACGGTTACCACCGATACCACCAAGACTAGTCCCCGCAACGTTTACACCATGGTAGCCACGGGCACGTCCAATCAGTTTGGTTTTGCTTGGTTTCCCTTTAATTCGCCAATAGGCGCGCGCCATTTTAATTGCTGTGTCGGCAGACTCTGAACCTGAATCGGTAAAGAACACGTGCTGCAATTTTTCAGGCATACGTTGAATAATTTTTTCAGCCAATTGAAATGACAATGGATGACCAAATTGAAATGCTGGCGAGTAATCCAGCTTTGACAACTGAGTACTTACAGCTTGCTGAATTTCAGGAAGCGTATGGCCAGCACCACAAGTCCACAGACCTGATAATGAGTCGTAGACTTCACGGCCAGTGCTATCAATTAAATAAGACCCTTTAGCACCAACAATCATGCGCGGGTCTTTATGGAAATTACGATTTGCAGAAAATGGCATCCAATGCGCTTGATAATTTAAGCTCATCTGAGCATTTGATTGAACGGTTTCCGATGCAGAATTACCATCACCTAATTTGTCGATATCAAACATAATCACTCTTCTTGTTTTGAGGCTATTTTTGAGTGTACATAGCACTATAGTTTTGATAAATTCAAATTATCTTGAGTTTAGATTTAAAAAAACAAAACTAAATGAAACCTAAAAAATTAAATCAAGTTACTGATTTTGATATTAAATTACTTAAAGTATTTAAAACGGTTTGTGACTGTCACAGCTTCACGTCTGCCGAAAGTATTCTTGGCATTAGCCGCTCTGCAATTAGTTTGCATATGAGCGATTTAGAAAATCGTTTAGGCATTCGGCTATGCCAACGTGGTCGCGCAGGGTTTGCACTGACAGATGAAGGACGGGAAATTTTAGAATATATAGAAGTGCTCACCGCATCTATCGAAGACTTTCGCTCCAAAGTCAATCAAATGCATAACCGTCTTAAGGGCGAATTTAATATAGGTATTATTAATAACCTTGTGACCATGCCAAGTGGCTACATTACCAATACGCTGGCACAACTTGCAGAAGAACATTCTGAAGTAATTATTAACATTAGCATGAGCACACTTTCAGATATTGAATGCCGCGTGCTAGACAACCGTTTACATGCTGGAGCAATTCCCCTCGTTACTCCGCTGTCAGGCCTAGACTATTTTGACTTATATAGCGAAAGTTCATTTTTATATTGCGGCAAGAACCATCCATTGTTTAACCAATGCAGCCAGATCGATTTAGATGAATTAAAAAGATGGCAAGCGGTGCTTCCCAATTATGCAATCACACCTGAAGCAGCAAAGTTACACCAGCTTTTAGACTGTAAAGCGACAGCGAGTGACCGTGAAGGAATTGCCTTTTTGATTTTAACGGGAAGATTCTTAGGTTTTTTACCCGACCACTACGCAAAAAAATGGGTTGAAGATGGTTTTATGCAAGCCGTTTCAAAGGAAAAAATGCATTACAGTACACCCATTTGCTTAATTACTCACAAAAGTAAAAACCACAATATTATTTTAAAAACTTTTATGGAAATGCTTGAGAAACGAGTGCTGAATCATTAAGGAGGTAGTTTCTACCTCCGCCAGATCGTAAAAAAATCAACTTCAAACCAAAATTAAAGATTATAAAAAGAATTAGTTAATCGATATTTCATAATGAAAATTATGAGCTAAACCAAACGACTCACGGTACTCGACTGCTACACCTTCAAGATTTTTTGCAATACGGCACACTTTAACCAAAGGATCTTCAAGGTTATTATTTAAATGGCTATCTTTCATATTTTTCTCAAAAGTTAACCGTTCTGTTGCAGAAGAAATAAATTGGCCACAGTGCTGATAATAAAAAGGATAAAGTAAATTACCAAACTCAGAGATTGGAATTTCTTTTAGATTTTTAAATAAATGTTCAGGCAGCCAGATTCTTTCGCTTAACACAACGACTTCTTCATGCTTACGCACACGCTCGATATAAAGCAATTTTTCGTTAAGCCCAAGCCCCAGCTCTGAGTTTACTTCCGGTATTGCCTCACACACTTCTACTTTTTTAATTTGACCTTGTGGCTGAATGAGTTCGCCTTTTTTATTACGGAGTCTAAAAAAACGGATGAGTGAGTTTTCAAAATTAGGTTGTTTTAAAAAAGTGCCTTTTCCTTGCAACTTAACCAACAAGCCGTCCTCAACCAATCCCTCTACAGCTTTTCTAACGGTTCCAACCGATACGCTATACATTTGAGCAAGCTCTTGTTCGCTTGGAATAGGCTCTTCCACTGTCCATTTAGACTGGATCAGTAGTTTTTGAAGCTCCCAACGGACCTTTTCATATCTTGGCAATTTAAAATTTTTAAATGCAGTTTCATCAAGCATTTGCGTTAAACATTATGAAATCGATTTGACAATATTAGCATAGTTATATGTAATACAAAAAACCAAACATATATATGTTTAGATGTTTATATATTTATCAAGGAAGATAATATGGCTGCATTGATGCTTATAGCTTTAGCCGTATCTATAGGTTTAGGTTATAAAACAAAAATCAATATTGGATTTTTTACAATTGCGTTTGCCTACCTGATTGGTTGCTTTGGCATGGGTCTGAAGCCTTCTGAAGTTATTGAATTATGGCCTGTCAAAATTTTCTTTATTATTTTATCGGTTACTCTGTTTTATAACTTTGCTTTAGCAAATGGTGCTTTAGAAAAACTTGCCAGCCATCTTTTATATAAATGCCGTAAGTTCCCACAGTTTTTACCCTTAGCGATTTTTTTCGCAGCGACTATTATTGCAGGCCTAGGCGCTGGTTTTTATACCGTACTTGCTTTTATGGCACCCATTACCCTGCTACTTTGTAAAAAGACCAATATGAATATGATTATTGGTGGGATGGCTGCAAATTATGGCGCTTTAGCTGGCGCAAATTTTATGACATCACAAAGTGGTATTATTTTCCGAAGCTTAATGGAAAATACAGGCATTAGCTCTCAAACCGCTTTTTCATATAGCAGCGGAATTTTTGTTATAACTTTGATTATTCCAATTGTGGTGTTGGGAATTTATACCCTCTGGAATAGAAAAAGTAATTCTATTGTTATTGAAGATCAAAAGCCTGAGCCATTCGATAAAAAGCAGAAACAATCAATATTCCTTATTGTTTTAATGATGTCAATTGTTTTGGTTTTTCCAATATTGCACCTTGTTTTTCCAGATGCAAAAGCCATCAGTTTTTTAAACTCCAAAATTGATATTGCTTTTCTTGCCATTACCTTTTCACTCATCAGTTTACTCATGAAACTTGCCGATGAAAAAAAGGTGGTAGCACTTGTGCCTTGGGGAACACTTATCATGATTTGCGGTGTCGGTATGCTCATCGCATTAGGTGTAAAACTCGGCATTATTACCACACTTTCAGAATGGTTAGCACACAATGTTCCAGTCTGGGTTATTCCAGTACTGCTATGTCTGATTAGTGCCATCATGTCTGTATTTTCAAGCACGCTTGGTGTTGTTGCTCCTACCTTATTCCCAATTGTTCCAGCACTTGCTCTGAGTTCTGGGCTAAATCCACTGATGCTTTTCATTTGTATTGTGGTGGGCGCTCAATCTACAGCGATCTCTCCTTTCTCGTCTGGCGGTAGCCTCATTATGGCTTCTGCACCAGCAGATATCGACAAAACCAAATTCTTTAATCAACTGTTATTTAAAGCAATACCTGTAGGAGTTATTGCCGCTTTAATCGCTATTTTTGCTTTAAAAATTGTAATGTGAGATGAAAATGAACTGTATAGATACACATGCACATGTTTTTTCGGTACAGGACCGCAGTATTGAAACAGCGCGTTATACACCTCATTACGATGCAACTGTGCAACGTTTTATCTCTCATCTTGATCAGCACAAATTCACGCACGGTATTTTGGTTCAACCTAGCTTTTTAGGAACCAATAACCAAGCAATGTTAAATGCGATTCAGCAATACCCTGAGCGTTTAAAAGGGATTGCTGTTGTTGAACATACGACGGCTTTTGATGAGCTATTTCAACTGAAACAACAAGGCATCGTCGGCGTTCGTTTAAATCTATTCGGTCTTAACCCTCCTGCGTTAAATACGCCTGAATGGCAAATGTTTTTACGAAATCTGGAAAGCCTCAACTGGCAAGTTGAAGTACACGCTCCACCAAAATATCTGGTGCAGCTTTTACCTCAATTGAGTGAATACAACGTTAATGTTGTGATTGACCATTTTGGTCGCGTTGACCGTGTTAAAGGGATTAATGATTCAGATTATCAAAAGTTTTTAAGCTTGCTTAACGTAAAACAGCACTGGATTAAAGTGTCTGGTTTCTATCGTTTGGGTACTGCCCCAAATCATATCAATATTGCCCAACAGGCCTATAACATTTTTAAAGACAAAGGTTTTTTACACAAGCTCGTTTGGGGAAGTGACTGGCCACACACCCAACATGAATCATATATAACTTATGAAGATGCAATTCATGCTTTTAAACAGATTGTTTTTGATAAACACGAGCAGTGTTTAATTTTAAACCAGAACCCTACCGAGCTGTTTGGTTTCTCACGTACATAAGGAGTATGTATGAACAATGATATCTCTATATCGGAAGTAGAAAAGTCAACGATCCGTAAACTTTCGTTTCGTATTCTTCCCTTCCTCATTCTTTGTTATTTCATCGCATATATTGATCGGGTAAACATTGGTTTTGCCGCGTTAACCATGAACCAAGAAATTGGTTTAACCGCAACTGCCTTTGGTTTTGGTGCTACCTTATTTTTTATTGCATACGTCATATTTGAAATTCCTAGTAACATGGCAATGGAAAAGCTGGGTGCACGTATCTGGATTGCCAGAATCATGATTACTTGGGGGATTGTGAGTTGCTGTACAGCCTTCATTATCGGCCCTATTTCTTATTCAATTTCAAGATTTTTACTCGGTGCTGCCGAAGCTGGATTTTTCCCGGGTGTATTACTGTATTTAACGCTCTGGTTCCCTAAACGATATATGGCCCGAATCGTTGCTGTATTTATGGTTGCCATTCCTTTATCTAACTTTATTGGTTCGCCTTTATCTGCTTTATTGTTGGGTTTACATGGCCTACTTGGGTTAAGTGGATGGCAAGTTCTTTTAATTCTTGAAGCATTACCCGCGATTCTTCTTGGTTTATTGTGTCTTGTATGGCTGCCTAATACAGCAACTAATGTTAAATGGTTAAGTAAAGAAGAAAAGGAATGGCTCTCAAGCACCTTAACTTTTGAAAAAAACCAACTGTTAAATTCTGAAAAAGAAGACAGTGCCGAACAGAAAAAGAGTAAGTTCAAGCTTCTTATTACCAATAAATATTTATGGTTCTTCGCAATTATCTATGCAGGAAGCTCAGCAACCAGCAATATTTTATCGTTATGGATGCCTCAAATACTAAAAGCTTTCCATCTGACTGCCATGGAAACAGGCCTTTTAAATATGATTCCATTTGGTTTGGCTTCTGTTTTCATGATTGTTTGGGGCATACATGCCGATAAAAGTGGAAATAAGAGCCTAAATACGGCTATTCCATTATTTGTAACGAGTTTTGGTTTGCTCCTGACTCTTTTTACCTCATCTTTAACCTTGAGCTTAGTCTTATTCTCTATCGTTTTGATGGGTAATTATGCAATCAAAGGCCCTTTCTGGGCATTAGTTTCTGAACGCTTACCGCCAACTCTGGTAGCTGTAGGCATTGCAGCGGTCAATACCATCGCGCATATTGGTACGGGTCTCATGAACTCTATAATGGGAGTAGTGAAAGATTATTCAGGTAGTTTTCCTGTTTCTCTTTTACCGTTATGCATTCTGACCTTTATCGGTGCCGTAATTGCATTATATTTGGGAAGAAAACCGACTTTACCTAAAGCACAAAAGGTTCAAAAGGTTGTTTGATTTTTAAGGCTTAGATAAAAAGAGAGCACCTAAGTGCTCTCTCGTTCTCATTGATTTTTGGATAAGGCAAAGTTTATTGCCCGATCATATGCCTGTTCTTGTAGCTCGCTATATACATAGAAATCCTGCTCTGTCTTGGTAACAGGATTAATAAGTTTCATTGACTCATAACTATGAGTATTTAAATCATTAGGATCAACATCAAAAGCTTCTAACTGCTGCTCTCTCCACTCACCACTTAGAACACCACCCACACAAAGCCATTTTGTTGAATTGTCTGACATATATAATCCTTATTATTTGAGGTGCTTTTATACCATATCACGACAGCATTTAAGTCAGTTTAATTTTTCATCCCATCAAAAAGAAAAAGCTTCGTGTTTAGGAGCTTTATATCTAGTTTTTTTAGTTCATCTTGGCGACTAAATTTAATGTACTTTAGATTTAATACATTTTTCTTTAAGCTCATCCAAAGCTGACGGCACCATCGGAACAGTCATCATGCTTCTAAAGTGCATTCTTTTAGCAGACTGCCAAGACCAAATCAAAACGCTCTTCCTGTGCCGTAAGACGTTCGGCAACTAAAATCAACTATTAAAAAACCCACTGAAGTGGGTCATGTTTACTCTATATAATAGCTGTTGCCATCGGAACTATAGAAAACCAAATTTGAAGTAGGGTAAATAAATTCACCTTTTAACAAAATATATTCAACTTTGGGTCTCTGAACTCTAGATGAATGATTGATTTTATTAGTGTTTACTTCTGTATAATTTGCCTGTGCTCTTTTTTCTTTACCTTGGAAATCAATAATTGTAATGTCTTTTAGCATTCATATGCTCCAACTTAATCATGCATATTATGCCTAACGATATTTTTATACTATCAATATTTTGTAGACAACTAGATTGAATTAATTTTTAAAACTTTATTAATCCACTATCTTGGAATCATTTATATATGTGTGCTTTATGTACCCCTACTTGAAATTCGGATGGCGTAATTTCAAAATTTAAAGGATAAGACTCAACAGGTTATATATAATTGATTTTATTTATGAAATAAGTCGTCGAGATAAAGATCTTTTCTAGGACATATCAACACATATAAGTCTTAAAACTACCGCAATGTAAAGGCTTTTAAAGCGTACTATGAACTCTCCCTAGTGAAGATAAGAAGATAAAAATGTCAGGTTTTAAAAGTTTTTCTCAAAATACAACAAACAACACTAATATCATCAAAGCTCAAATGAACAAGCATTCTTCAGCAACACCACCTACTGAAACTCAGCCTTCACAAGTTCCTGGCACTGTAAAAGATCTGCCTGAGAATAATGAACAACCTGATCCTAATAACAAATAATTTCTTATTAACAGTGCCTTGGACGTTGTTTTGAGGCTCTGCTACTATAAAGAATAAATTAGTGCACTGATTTATTATAATATTAACTACTTTTATCAATTTGATTTGTTTAGTTATTTAAGAAATTACAGCCATTCATTCCAGAAAATTGATATGACTAGTCTCTCAGATATGAGGGGCTTTTTTAATTGTTTTTCACTTAACCTACTCACCCTAGTTAGATTAAGCTCACCAAAATTAGCGGGCTTATTTTTTAATATCTGAATTATGAAAGGTATGAATGTTTTTGTGCCAAGTAATCATTTGCTATTTTTGTTGTCTCAGCATAGGTCAACTCCGCACAAAGCCAAAAGCGATAAGTGTTTTCACCAATAATGTAACTTTGACGATTGTAAGTAGATTCCTTACTTGTATCTATTTCACTAGCCTTAAAGAACGTTCCTTCACGGTTATTAACAACTTCGCCGTCTAAATCGCCACCAATACAAATGAACATTGTAATAATCCATAATTTTATGAAGATCAGCTTAACATATAAAGTAAAAAGCCCACCTTCCGATGAGCTTTTTATTTAACTAAAATTATTAATAAGTATTAGCCTTTAAATTCTGCTAATACAAATTTTTTTACGATTTCATCAAAATTTGAATTTCGAAGAGTTAGCTTGCTATTTTTTATAGTTTTATACCAATAACTGGCTGCAACTCCCATGCTAATCAAAGCTAACAATTTCATTGCTCACCTCACTTATTAGGAAGAGTGGAGTTTAACTTATCATTCACGTTTGTAGTGTTCCAACTCGTTTTAGCGAGGTTTCTGTATATATTTAAAGCAATGTGTAAGAAAAAAGCTCACAATTTTAAGAGCCTTCTTTAATGTCAATAATAGTGCAATTTCCTTAGATTTCGATTTAGCATTTACTCTGTATAGAATGAAATTCTCAATAAATATTCAGATGAACTCTTTTCACTTAAAACAATTATATAAAAGATAAGATAAATCAATGTTTTCCAAATCTTATACGAAACCCCATAGAATGCCCTTCTTCTTTGATTTTAATAGTATATAAGTATTTAATTTTATTTAGATCTTTTCTCATTTCTATATCAATCACTCCATCTTTCTTCTCTCCAGTTATTTCAACTTTATAAGAGTAAAGTGGCCGTTCGGCATCAGTATAAAAATCAGATCCATACTCCTTAATACTATAGTCTTTAATTTTTCCAAATTTCTCTCTTATGGTTTTATCTGTATATATCACTGACTTAACCCTTTGTGTATTTCCTTTATTATTAATAAATAAGTGGCCACTTCCAATAATAAGAATAAATACAGTGATTAAAGCGATATTTCTTTTTTTCATCAGGTCTTTCAATTCTATGTACATGTATTTTTAAGAATATTTATGGAAAAATATTATATCAAATTTTAATGTATTATTTTAAGTTTTAATCTAATACTTAAAGAAATTTAACTAATTTTATTAATACTATGGATAGCATAGAGTATATTTGAATATATCAGCACTCTTTTGTAAGTAATTTTCCCAATTACTCATTAACTGATTAATATTTTCTGTATAGGAATGTGATGATGGATCATATCCATCCGCAGGAGGCATATACTTAATGAAACTATCTATTTCAGCAGGATAATCAAAATCAGCATAAATACTTTCCACTTCACTTAATGGATCTTCAAAACTTGCGCGATTAATCCAAAGCCAGCTAAGAAGTATATAAAGCCATTTTTCTCTAATCATCGAATCTTCATTAGTCTCTGAACATAATTCATTCAAAAAGGGAAAGATATCATTTGATTCACTCGGTATAAGGAATGACAGCTCAAGCTCGGCGTTAGTATAGATCTCCGTTAACACAATATTTTCGGCTTTTTTGATTGGTAGTTCACAAGTAATCAGGTTATTTTCATAGCCCCATTTGATATCACACCAAGAAAGGTTCACCTTTTCATTAATAAAATCAGCAGGTATTGGATATAAAATCATCTAATTAAACTTTTGGTAAATGGTTAAAAATAACTATGATTCTACTCTTTATAGTCTATTCAATATAAAAAGTAGTAATCACACTTAAAATTTATTCTTCCAAAATCAATAACTCATTGTAGCTTAACTTTTTTTGTATAATTTTATTTAATATAAAATCAATTTTTTCTAAAGATGCAGCATTATTAAAATCAAACATTATAGATATTTCATTATACCATTCCTCCTCGGGTGCATTATCCATCCACTTATCACCCCATCGATCATCTCTACTGACTTGTACAGAAAAGAAATTTTCATCAATTTCATTTTCATCTAATTTTCTTGGACCTAAATTTATTACAAGTTCTAGTTTGCTATTAATACACATTAAAGGATAGGCTACCTCACCATCAGGATTTCGTCTAAAATCGATAAAATCATATGCATGAGTCCAGTCATTTCTATCTTTTTCAGATATGTATGCTTTTAATAAATTTGTTAAGCAAAGATACATAGCAGTATATTCATCATAATTCTTGTGCCAGTATAAAAATGGAAACTTCGGGTGATTTTTAAAAAAACTTACTACATTTACTGAAACTATCATAATTTTAATTTAACCTTTTAAAATTTCACCCTTAAGGACATCTAAATCAATTCTTCGACAATCGTCAATTGGAGGGATTACACCAATATAATGCTTACCGCTAAAACTAAAAGAATGCTTTCCAACAGTAACGCCATATGGTGTTTTTGATTCCATCCACGCTACCTGCGCTTTATATGCTTTGGTAGCTCCTTGATGATAATCAATAGGACTTTTAATTTTAGTATCTGGTTTACTATGCCCTTCAAGTTTTAACATAGCTATGCGCATAGAAAGTGCATATTGTTTACATAAAATAAGTGGTGGTGGAAAAGAATGATTGGTCCACACACTTCCAGCTTCAGTAGCTGTGACGATCATTCTTTTCCCATTCTGGGCTTGAATTCGCCCATTATGTTGCCCTTTATTACATTCTTTATTAGAGCTATTGCATGACCTTTCAAGCTCTTTCGATTTAGCTTGGCTAGCTTGTAAAGCCTTATCTTTTTCAGCTTGTGTAATAGTTGATCTACTATCCTCAATATCTGTAGTAGCCATATCAATTTGTCGATTTAACATCCCTGTAATTGTTCCATCACCTAGCTCAGATGGTGTAAATAAACCTGTCAATAATACGCCAATAGGATTAACTCTAGTCCCAACTTTCGCAGCTTCACCAACTTTTTCTGCAGCAACACCCCAACCGCCAAATGAGCCCGCATCAATTGCTACTCCCATTTATGGTTCTCCAATGAAGCATAGAACTTTTGACTAGCAGAATTATTTAAACTACTTTCTAGCACTCCTGCTAAAATATCAATTGCTAAAAAAGGAGGCCATAACCGCTCTTCAAGAAGACTACGGTTCCAAGGATCCTCATCTATATTATTTTTATTTAAAATAAAACAGATTTCTCCATACGCTGCTCTCCACTTATTATAATCCTCATGATTTTCCATACCATTAAGATAGTTTCTAATTCTTTTTTGAGCAACAATAAGAAATTGAACACCTTTTACTTCATCATTACCAAAGTTTTTTTCTGCTAAAACACTATATAATTGCTTTAATCGATTCCAATTCCATAATGCTAATGTTTCCTCACGATCATAAAGAAAAGCATCTAAATGTTCTTGCGTAAATTCAATTACCATATCAATTACTCTTTAAACTTAAATAATTATTATCTGAACTCTGATACCACCAATTCTTAATCGGAGTAGTTAATAAAATAAAATTTTCTTCATCTAACATTTTATTTAAAATTTTTACAATTGATGGATCATAAAACCTGAACAATGCTAATTCACCATTCGGTAGCTCTGCTTGTAAAAAAGGCTGCAAATGATTAATTAATTCATATTTAGATAGAGTTGTTTCAATGATAGAAAACATTTCAGAATTATTATTCATTAGTAATTGCATTTCAATTTCATACTTCAAGTCAGAATTAATACGTATTAATAAGGGAGAGGCTTCTAATGGAGAAGTTTCATCTATAGTTCCCTCAAATAAGTTACCAATCTGAACAATTTTTTTTTCGGAATCTTTTTCAGCCAATTTTTTATAAATAAAGGTTCTTTCGCAGCATCAATGAGTAAATAAAAATTAGTTTCTAGATTATTGTCAGATATTTGCTCAAGTAGTTCTATACTTTTCATATCAAATTTCTCTATGAACAAATGGTAGTGATTTTCTAGCAGCATCTAATAAACATGAAACACAAATCTTACTAGAAATGTTAGGAAGCGGAAAATTATGTTTTACCCCTTTTGTAAACTTAGTTTGAGATGACTTTATCTCGACCAGACCAGGGCTGTTAATTTCTATTGAACCATCAGACTTTATTTTTATGTAACCACCACCACAAGCGAGCATAATTTCTTTTTTTGCAGCTAAAGTTATTGAGCTTTCTGTACTTATAATTTTACACTCTTTTAAAGAGGCTAATTCTAACTCGTCATTTTGAGCATGTATTTTAATATTACCTTTCGTAGCAAATAGATTTACGCCTTTATCTTGTGTATATAAGCTGAGCCCTTTGGCAGATTGCGCTGTAAGTTCACCAGAAGAACTTATATCAAATTGCTTGCCCGCAATTAATTTTATATTATCTTTTGCCACATGAGTCTGGTTACCTTGACTCACAGAAAGAAGGTCTTTAACTGAACTCATTAAAATATTAGGCTCCGTAAACTTTTCTAAAGTTTTTTCAGCCTGATTAACTAAATCTAAGCTGATTTGATAGTTTTCATCTTGAAAAACTTTACTGGTACGCGCATTTTTTTCTAATAACTGTAATTGATCTAAAGATTCTGATAACTGTGATAATAAATTTTGAATATTTAATTGTACGTCAGAAGCATTTGCTTGCTCAGCAGTACTAATTAACAAGCCTTTTCCAGCTCTTAAAGCTCCCCATTGATCAGTTCTTAACTCAAATCCTTCACCTCTTCCATCACTTTCTGCAGTTTCTTTAGGATGACTTAAGTTTCCTAAATTCAGTTGTGTTGCACCGTGGCTACTATGGAGCTGAGCACTAATCTGTCCTGTTGTATCATCAAAGCGAAGTTGGTTATAACCTTCTCCATCAACTTCTTTTGAACGAATGCCACTCAGTTTTTTAGTCTCTGGTAATTTTCCTTTAATATCAAATCTAGTTGGTATTCGTTGGGCTTCATGAATACGACCAGTGACAAAAGGACGATCTATGTTGCCATCAAAAAAATCAATTACAACAATTTCATCTTTACGCGGTAAGAAACGCGTACCATAGCCTTCCCCAGCCCAAGGGGTAAGTACATCAACCCAAGCTGAGTCAGTATCTATATCATTGGAACCTGCACCGCCGTCATGAGCATGGTCATCTGCACGGGTAAACAGGAAACGAACTTTTATACGCCCCCATTCATCAACATGAATTTCCTCACCATCAGTAGTAACTTTGGCTCTTTGTACATGTGCAATAGGCCTATGTACGAGTGGATCGTACTCAGGAACAACAGGAATACTTCTACGAACTACAATCAGCTCATTGGCTTGTCTTTCTTGCTCACTATCTTGACTAATTTGCCAATGGCTCTGAGTAAGTAATTTTTCAACTTGCCCTTGTATATCTTTCGGCAGATTATTTTGATTGTAAAAATGTTTGGATAGAATTAAAAATTCCTTATCATTTTCAGCATGGTTTTTATCTAGCTCGGGATGCTCAACTAACTGAAACCAGTACCCAACCTGTACATCGCGTACACTACTGTGTGCTGTGAAATATTTAGCCTGCAAAGCTTGATATTGGTTAAGATGCCTATTTAATTTCTCAAGTTGATCATTACTTGATGCGGTAGCTTGATCTTCACCTTTAAGATCACTAATCCATGATGGAGATAAACTCCACGCTTGTTCCAGACTAAGACTTTCATTGTCTCTTTGTGAACTATGCTTATGTGAACTTACAATTAAGCCACTTGCATCTTGCTGGCTTAAACTATCTGCTTGCCAACGCTGTACATGAATGGCTGTCGACTGTAAATTACGCTCTGCAATAAAACTAGTGATACTGTCATATTGCTCTGTAGCATTTGAACGGTGATAGCGTATTGTTCTTCGATCAATTGCAGTAAATTGAAAGTTATCATCAATTAATCTCAACTTTTGAGATTCTATGTCCCCACTATTGTTAGTAATAATATAATTTGATTCATCTATAAGCCAGTTAATAGATTCTTCACGCATTAATCTTGTTAGAAAGGTGTAATCACTTTCATTGGCCTGCATGGAAAAAGGTCTTATATCATAAGATTTAGTTAAGCCGCTTGTATCAAGTTTTAAACTAGCTGCAAATAAAGAACTTTTTGTCTGCCACTCTTTGAATATAATTTCTACAATATCGACAACACTTTTATTCATAAATACGCGGCTATTACGTCTTTTATGCCATAAACTTGTAGGGTCCTGCATAGTTAAGCGATAAAGACTAAAAGCCCCATCGCTTTGCCCCTGACTAGCGCCTGTAATGATACCTGATGTTCTAAATAATTTACCTGAATCAGTAATTTGATCTACTGCTACTTGGCAGCCTATAAATTGTTTGAGTTCTATATACGGATTGGTTGATAAACAAATAAGTTCAGCAGACAGCCCCTCATTGAGACCATGATAACCATCAATACGTTGCAACATAATTTGAGAGTTGAGTTGCGTATTTGAAAAATGAATACTAATAGCGCGTTTCTGTATTCCATATCCTAATTTATCAAGAATACCAAAGATACTATTGAACATTATTTATTATGACCTTTATTAATAATAAAAATACGAGCAAAACACAAAGGTATATAAAATACTCTTACTTTCATACTATTGAAGCTTGATTAAGTTTAATACATATAGTTAAATAATATAATATTTTTCTTATTTCTTCAATGGTGTTAATATGCGAATAGGAATTTCAATATTTTACCAGATTTAGCAATATCTATAGATTTTACAATGAAGAAATACTTATTAGTTTGTCTTTTACCCATTTTTACAACTGCGTGCAATGCAAAACCAAGCCCTCAAGAAGAACTAGATCTCCAAACTAGATTTTTACCTACAGTTTATAATATTGATGCGGGTACTTATGCTTTGGTTTCAAAAGAAGCCCCTACAGCTTTAACTAAACAAATGTATGAAGATGCATTATTTAAGCTTAGTTTATTAAAAAGATATGATGACCAAGCAAGTGCAAATTTCAAGCTCGAAAAAACTGTAGAGCCAATTGATCTAAATTCTTTATGTTTAATGGGTAGGTTTGTTACTAATCCAACTTATATAAATTCAGTAAAGCGTAATATTGAACAAATGCCAGATTTAAATAAATGGCTCAAGGAGCAACAACCAAAGTGGCAAGAAACTTTGAAAAAGGAGAATCAGGAAATCTTTGATCACCCTTGTTTATAAAATATATTCTTACCTTTATCGGCGCCATGATTGCGTTGTATTTGGAAAGAAATACCCACTTTACCGAAAGCGCACAAAAGTTTCAAAAGTTGATTGAGATTTTAGATATAAAAAATTTAATAAAAAAGAGATCAGCTTAAGGTCTCTTTTTTTATTTATAACAAATATATAGAAGCTACGTTGAATCAATATTTTCCTATTCTTATACGAAAACTATAAGTTTGTCCGTCTTTACTCCAATAAAAAAGCCCATCTTCCGATGAGCTTTTAAATATCTTATATAATCTTTATTTATAGTTCGATCATTTTACAAGTTACCAATCAATTGCAATATCTGGTTAAATCCATAAGCCTGCTCAAGCTTAGTTTCTTTCTCAAATACCATAAAATAACTATATCTGTATCCAGTCTGGTGGCTTAATAAATTTGCCTGATTCTTCCATACTTCACCCAACTTCATTTTATAGGCTGAATCTGAACCATCTCTGTCTTCACCTTTAGTTTCTAGCAAAATAAGATGCTTATTTTTAGTCAGAATAATAAAATCAGGATAGTGATTATTTAAATAACCATTAATAGCGAACCCCTTACCTCGACTCAAGTTTCGATGCCACCACTCAATATTATCTAAGCCAACAAGTTTAGTTATGAAATCTACTTCCAAATTATTTGCTTTCGCCTCTTTTTCATAAAGGCTATTTTCCAAAGGTAAAGTAAAAGTTTCAGGAATGGCTAAACTTGATGCAAGCTGAAATGAGGGGGATACATTGATATCGGAACTATCTACTAAGTATTTAAACTGTCTGGCTGCATATTCATTCATCAAACCATCAATCTTGTGCTTAAACACTTGTGCAACTGTAGCCAAATTTTTAATTGAAGAAATACGTTGTTCTCTAGTCCAGACACCTACAATTTTACGGATATAAAGCCTTAAGTCTCCATCATCAACTGGATAAAAGGCTTTTCTAGTAAAACTATTAAAAATTGAGTCTTCAATTTGTTTAATTTGGCTCGTATCAGTCATTTGTGCGACTTGATTAATTAAATCTTTAATATCACGTTGCTTTAAACGGTCTAGAGTTAATCTTGTATCTGAACCATCATCACTATCTTGAACACTAAGTTGCCAAATTTCACTGTCAATTTTACCGATATCTAAATTAGAATCCTGATTTGAGAGTTTAAAATCTTGTAATAAGTAGACTCTATCCAATAGCTGTGTATCCTCATCAAAGAAACTGCCACTTTGTACTTTGATCGTAAACTGAGGTAATAATAAACCTAGAGTTCCTCTAGTAAATTTTTCTCTCATTGGGTAAAGATTCATTTGTATAGTTCCCTTTTTTACCCCATCTTGTTGTGCAATTTCCTGACGATTAATTTCATCTAAACCCTGTTCCCGAGCATCTTGTTGGTAGTTATTTACTGCATCTTCTATTTGAGATAGTTCATCACGAGTTTGTTCTTGTAAGGAAGTGTTCTCTTCAGCAAAAGAATATTGGGGTATATTTTTATTAAATTGATTTTTTAATGAATTTTCAGGCACCACAGGTTGAGTTAAATCAAAAGTATGATTATCTGATTGCTCTTGAGTTCCTTTTTCATAGAAACTTTCATCAGGCACTCTCATATCTTTAGAACCAAAACCAATCATTTGCAAGCTATTGGATAATTGAGACAGGGTATCATTAAATTTTTTCGATGCAGTGATGACATAGCTACACTCTAAAGCCAATTGGTTCTGTTTCCGTGCATAAGGTTTACGTAAAATACGTCCTAATAACTGCGTTACATCTGTTTCAGAACTACGATTAGCAAAGGTTGCCAAAATATAAGCGAACGAGCAATCCCACCCCTCTTTTAAAGCATTGATAGTAATAATATAACGAACCTCACATTGTGGACTTAATAAATCCACACCTTTTAATTCATCAATATTGGCTGTTTTAATTTTAATTTGTTCTTTTGGAATACCTAAATCACTTAAAGTCTGTCTGACTTTTTCATAATCTGTGGCATCCAGATTACTTTTAGATTCAGCTTGTAATAGAACAATTGGGCGCACATAGTCACCGCCAGCTTGATGTTGTTGAATAGCACGTTGTTCCAAACGTTCCCGTAACACCTTTGCCTCAACAAATACGGATTGTTCATTTTCTTTGTTATAGACAACTACTGGTAATTTCACCATGTTTTCTTTTACTAATGCTGTAGCATTAGTAAAACTAATAACGTTGCTGTTTTCTTTTGGTGTGGCGGTCAAGTCTAATACAAAACTTGGGTTCAGATTATTCAACATATCTGTTGATAATTTAGTATTTGCATTATGACTTTCATCGACGATGATCACAGGGCGCATACGTCTTAAAGTGTTAATCAAAGAAGTACTATCGTAATCAGATAGATCATGGCTTGTATCTTTGAACTCAGCAAAACTTGCCAAAGCTCCATTTTCCTTAAAAGCACGGCGATTATCTTTATTTGTAGATTTAAGTGCGTCGAAGCTCATCACAATAATATTTAATGAATCACTTACACTATCCCGATTAAAACCTGCTCCAGTTAGAACCTCTTCTCGTTCAAATATGTTGACACGGCCATTGAATAAGCTTTTTAAATGAAGATGATAAGGGTGTGCTGGATCTTTTAAAGCTTTTGCCGTTTGCTGCAAGATAGATAATGATGGTACGAGCCATAACACCAATTTTGACTTATCGCTAATATAGTTCTGCATAAAATCAAAAATTGGTGCAACTGCATTGACTGCTATAAAAGTCTTACCGCCTGCCGTAGGAACTTTAAAGCAAACATGGGGACAATTCGCAATATGGTTTGTATATGTTACCCCTGTAACACCTGCATCTCGCCAATAACTGCTAAAGGCAGTCAGCATATTGCCCTGACATTGCTGTAAGTGGTTTAAATAGTCTTCTAAATCTTGGATAACTTTGCGTTGGTAACTGTTCAAATTCATTATTTATTGTCCTTATCTATCAGAAACGCATGATGTCACGGGGAATACGCTTAAAGGTAATGCCATGCTTTTGCATAAATTTGTCGTCTAAAACACACTTATCTGCATAGACAACAAACTGACTTGGACGTACTACATTTTGAAGATTTAAAGTTCCCAAAAAGTCTAAATCAAGACTGGTAATAGCTTCTTTGTTGTAATGAAATAACCATAAAGTTTGTTGATTTATTCCTAACGCTGATGGAGCAATAGAATTCTCAAGAGGTAACTGGTTATCTAAAGGAATACTTTCACTATATGCAATATATTGCCGAATACGTTCAATACCCACAGATTCATTTAATAGGTCACTTTCGGAAAATAGTGCATCACCTAGCTCATAAAAATCAAAGGATCCACCTAATCCTTCTACTTTCTTATTACCTTCACCATAACCATCCATAACTCGGCGCACTCGTTCTGCGGTAATGCTTTCTGCATAATCCATCATTTCACAAAGAATAAAACGACGATTACCCCCATCTTGAGCATTAAGTTTTAGAACCGCATGTGCGGTAGTGCCAGAGCCTGCGAAACTATCAAGGATGATTGAATTAGGATTTGTAGCTATTTGCAGAATTCTTTCTATTAAACGTGTAGGTTTAGGCGTATCAAAAACATTATCAATTTCTGAAAATATAAATTTGGTTTCTTGTTTAGCTTCTTGACTATGACCAACTTCTTCATTCGACCACCATGTCCAAGATGAAATACCTTCTGATTCTGATAAAAACGTTTTTCTTCTAGGAACTCCATCACCGTCTTTACCAAACCAAATTCTATTATCAGCAACTAATTCCAAAAATACAGATTCTATATTTTTCCAGCATCTATCAGATGGTGGGGTTATAGTTTTCCCACTAGGAGTTATAATCTTATAAACTTGATTTGGTCTAAAACCTTGAGCTGTAAAATCTGAAGAAGTCCATATTCCACGTGGATCATTATCTGGATTTTTATAATTACTTTTTTGCTTTTGAGTGAAAGATAATTTATTTAACCTCAAACATTCTTTCCGTTTTGAATATATTAATATAAATTCATGCGCATCACCTAATTGAATTCTTGCATCAGGTGACGTCCGTTTTTGCCATAATACATTCGCAACAAAATTACTTTGACCAAAAATTTCATCACAAATTAATTTTAAATTAGCTTGTTCATTATCATCAATCGAAATAAAAATTACTCCATCATTAGCTAGCAATCGATGTAATAATTTAAGACGCGGATACATCATACATAGCCATTTATCATGGCGACTTAAATCTTCCCCCTCTTTTCCAACAACATCGCCTAACCACTTTATAATTCTTGGGTCATTTACATTATCGTTATATACCCAGCCTTCATTTCCAGTGTTATAAGGTGGGTCAATATAAATGCAATTTACCTTACCTTCGAATTCAGGCAAAAGACTTTTTAGGACAGTGAGATTATCCCCATGAATAATCCTATTATTTATTGTATTAGATTGATTTTCTTGGTATAATGTTGCGTTGCGTTGCGTTGCGTTGCGTTGCGTTGCGTTGCGTTGCGTTGCGTTGCGTTGCGTTGCGTTGCGTTGCGTTGCGTTGCGTTGCGTGTCGAAAGAATACTTCTTATCTAAAACAAAAAATGGCACGTCTAAATGATGGTTTACAACCTTTTCTTTACCTAACCAAGATAATGTAGGCATTACAATTCCTTACTTCCGTACAGCTTTTTCAATTGAGCAGTATCATAACAGAAATTTTTTCCAGAAAATTGCGTATTACAATCAAAAAAATTAAGAGGTTGATCCTCAATAATATGGTTTAAATCAATAATTAAGATAAAAAGTAAATTATTAAAAGATTAAAAGCCCTCGCTAATAATTAGTATTTAGCGAAGACTTTCTATACCGTAATTCATCCAATTAATTAAACTAAGCGTTTTAATACCACTTGTTCACCACTCTCAGAATAAAATATATCGAGACCTACTGGTCTACTAAACTTCTGACCACAAACTACCACATGATCAATTAAAGTGGAGCCAATTAATTGAATTAGGTTTACACGTTTTAGCGCTCTAGAGATAACCATCAAACCTAAAAGTTCAATACCATCACTATTTAAAACCACAATAGCCTGAGTTTCATTTTTTTGCCACATAAGCTCTGCTTGGTTTTCCATTGTTCAACTGCCTTGATCGGTTAAAGAGTTTTAAACTTAGCAAACGCAGTTAAAAAAATATCATTTTCTGTTGACAGTACATTTGCTATCCCCCAAAAAACCTCTCCACTACCACATCCCTTTCATCCAAATTGTTTGAGCTTAAAATCTGAAACATCAAGCCATCAATTAGGTTTAAAACCAAGTCAGCATTTGGTTTTAACTCATGAGTTTCTAAGCTAAAAATAAGGTCAAAAATCTCATGATGTAGCCATTTTCTATACTCTATTGCCATACGGTAGGCCTGAGCGTAAACGAGTTTAATTTCAAAAAAGGCTTTAAGTAAAAGGTAGTACAGACTATTAAAATTGGCATGTAAAACGACAATCTCTTTGAGTTTATCTTTTGAAGTGCGGTAACGGCTTGAGTAGATAATTGCCAGCACTTCTTCTTTGAGTCGACTCTTTTGAAAAGCGATGCACATTTCAATAAGGTGCTCTTTTGAGTGAAAGTAGTTATAGAAAGTGGCTTTAGGAATTTTTGATTTTTGGGCAATTAAGTTCACGCCCGTATTGTGAAATCCATAGAAATTGAACAGCTCAATTGCGGTATGAATAACTTGTAATTTTTTCGAAGATATTTCTAAATTTGGCATGGTTTCACCGTTATAAATTCTTGTTGTTTCTAAATGAGATTAAAAAGCCTGTGCCTTTGCTGGGAGAAAAAAGGCACAGCAAAGCCGTAAAGACGGTGCTTGGCACATCTCAAGTTTTATTGTTGCTAAGTTTTAGTCGAGACGAATTAAAGCCTGAAAAAGCCTTACGGCGATCAAGTTGCTTTAATTGATTTAAGTTGTGTCGAGATAGATTTTGACAGTGACTGCCAATAATTTATGAATGTGCATAGCCAACTCCTTCTTTTGGGAGTTCTGCCAAAGCATTATAAATTATGGTGGCAGAACGGAAGCAGGTTGACGGACTGGTTTGGACTCCAGCACACTCGAAAGTGTCCCACTCCCGTCCTACCGCTACGGGAGAGAGACGAGAGATACATGCAAAACTATTCCTCAGAAGAAATAATCCTGATGTAGTCCAAACAAAACGGTCCGTCAAAACCGACTGGCAATGTAGGCCAGCCCGCAAATGGTAATCTGCAATATTTAAGGTGTCAATGTGAAATTGGCTAGAAATTATTTAATTAATTATTGTTTTTCATTTAATTACACATTTAAGGAACATCTTAAATATTATCTTAATAAAACTCTGCTACTTTATATATATGTTAACTATTAGGTTTTGATTGAGTCGTTTTACTAATTAAATAGATAAAATAAAGTGCAATCGCTAAATAAATGAGAATGCTAATCTAATGTTGAAGTTAATTTAACCAGAGCAGATAATCCCCTTCAATCTATGAAAATGAACACACGAAGTGAAAAGTTAAAAAAAGGCCTAAATTCTAAAATTTAAGCCTTTTTGTTTTTTAGGTATATAGCGTCGACTTAAGATAAAAATTCTTTAATCGTCTCTTGCATACTTGTAGTGGCACGACCAATTAACTGGTGCAGATCTTTACTTTCACTATACAAGCCACCTTTAGATACGCCTTCATCTGAATCTGCCAAGATATTGGCAAAGCCTTCTGGTATACCCACTTCTATCAAGAGCGCTTTATATTCCTCTTCCGATAAATCTTGGTAAGTTACTTCTTTTTTGCTGATTTCACTTACCCATTTTGCAACGTCATCAAGGGTATAGCTCGTATCACCTGCTAGTTCATAAACTTTATTTTCATGCCCTTCTTGCGTTAATACTACAGCGGCAGCAGTCGCATAATCTAAGCGTGAAGCAGAAGCAATTTTGCCATGATGCGTTGCCCCGAAAATTTTGCCATGCTCAACTGCTTGGGCAAGTCCCATCGCATAGTTTTCGCTGTACCAGTTATTACGTAATAATGTGTGTGGAATATTCGATGTTTTTAAATATTGTTCAGTCTCTACATGTTCTTGTGCTAATAGAAGCGGTGATGTATCTGCGTTTAATAAACTCGTGTAAACAATAAATTTTACCTGTGCAAGTTTTGCCGCATTAATCACATTTTGGTGTTGTACTGTACGTTGACCAATTTCATTTGACGAGATTAATAAAAGCTTATCAATACCAGCCAATTGAACCGAAAGTTTATCTGCGTCTTGAACATAATCAAAAGCGCGAACTTCGATCCCTTTTGAGCTTAAATCTGATGCTTTTTCAGGATTGCGGACTAATGCGACAATATTTTTTGCCTCAGTACGTTCGAGTAATTGAGAAATAACCAATTGGCCGAGTTGACCTGATGCACCAGTAACTGCAATACGCATGATGATCTCCATCTGATGTAGTTGATATCTTTCAATCATCGTAGTACCTTAACTTACTAAAAGTAAGTACTTACCTAAAAGTAAGTTTAGAAACAAATGTAACGTTTTGTAATTAAGGTAGTGCGCGATGAAAGGATACGTTTTTTCAGCAGATTGTCCCTCTCGGAAAATTTTGTTAACACTCACTAGTCGTTGGAGTGTCTTGATTTTAGTGGCACTTCGAGATCAACGTCTGCGCTTTAATGAGTTAAAAAAACTAATTGATGGCATTAGTGAAAAGATGTTGGCACAAACCTTAAAAACGCTTGAACAAGATGGTTTTATCGTACGTCAGGATTATGCAGAAATACCACCTCGTGTAGATTATCAATTAACAGACTTTGGACGAGAGGCTTCCGAACGACTTTTTGATTTGACGACTTGGCTTGAAAATAATTTATCCAAATTATTAGAAAATCAGCCGAGTGCAGACATCGTTCAAAATTGACTCGGGAAATAAAAGTATTATCGTATATTAAACATTCAAACTGGTTTCACTCACCACTTTATGTTAGTATTATTTTAGTAGTTACTATTGGGTTTATAAATTCGATATGAGTAAAAATAGCAATCTTGAAGTCTGCCCAATCGCTAGAAGTCTTTCTGTTCTAGGTGATGCGTGGAGTATGTTGATTTTACGTGATGCTCATGCGGGTTTTACACGTTTTGATCAGTTCCGTAAAAGTTTAGGTATTGCGCCAACCATGCTAACTAAACGTTTGTCTGTTTTAGTAGAGGAAGGATTGCTCGAAAAAAGACAATATTCTGAACATCCCCCACGTGAAGAGTACCTATTAACTCAAGCCGGTAAAGATTTTCTACCTGTTTTATTTGTGATTGGCGCATGGGGCCGAAAATATAAACCTTATGAACAGCCCGACAAAATGGTGACTTTTCTTGACGCAGAACAAGGCACTGAGATTAAACCGATTGTGATTGATCAAATAACGGGTGCCGAGATTGGTACTCGCCCTATTCGCCAAAAAAGCGAATAATATTTTAAATAAAAAGCACTCAATTGGAGTGCTTTTTATTGTGCCTATTTAAAGTAAATCAGCTATTTTGCTCGGCTACGTTGGGTTGCATAAGTTCCCCAACCATTACGTAAAACAGATTTAATAAATGCCCATAAACCACTTTCATAAGGTTTTGGCTCTCGACCTTTACCCATGCGTTTTAGTTGTTGGGTGTACCAAAGTACTTCCATAACGCCCAGACTATCGACTTTCTTAATGCCTGTTTTGATAGGATGCACCGACTGAAGACCATTTTTGCCCGCCAGCAAATATTTAGGTACATCAGGTTCAATCGCCATAATTCTCGCAATCCCAATAACATCACACGCTTGAGACTGCAAAGCTTGATTCATGCCTTCAATGGTTCGAAAACCACCTGTAACCATAAGTGGTGTTTTTACGAGTGTTCTTACTTTTTCTGCGAAATCAATAAAGAAAGCTTCACGTGCAATGGTCGATGCTTTTTGTGGTGCTTTGGCTACTCCTGATTCATACGTCCCGCCCGATATTTCAATCAGGTCGATACCTGCATCTGCTAAAGCCTGAATAGTTTCTAACGAGTCTTGTTCGGTAAAGCCGCCTTTTTGAAAGTCTGCCGAGTTAAGCTTAATTGCAATCGGAAACTCTTTACCGACTTGTTTGCGGATTTCTGCATACACTTCCATTAAAAAACGACGGCGTTTTTCAGGTGTACCGCCCCACTCATCGTTTCTTAAATTATGTAAAGGCGACAAGAACTGGTTAATGAGATAACCATGTGCAGCGTGAATTTCGACGCCACTAAATCCAGCCTTTTTACATATGGCAGCGCTACGACCAAAACGCTGAATAATATCTATAATCTCTGCATCTGTTGCTTCCTCAGGCGTCGCAAATAAAGATTGCATTTCTGGCCCAAACGGCACTGCCGATGCAGAAATATTACGTACATTTAATCCTTTGGTTGATTGTTTTCCCGGATGATTTAACTGTGCCCACAATTGAGAACCTTGATCGGTCACGGATTTTGCCCATTTTTGTAAAATCGCAAAATCACGCTCATCCTCAACAACAACATTCCCAGCCTCACCCAAGGCACGTCGGTCAATCATAATGTTGCCACTAATGATCATCCCAATTCCTGATGCAGCCCAACGCTGATATAACCGAACATGTTTTTCGGTTGGATTATTTGAATAGGTGGCTAAAGTTTCACTGGTTGAAGCCTTCGCTAGTCGGTTTGGAATGCTAAAGCCATTTGGCAATGTTAATGGCTGATTCAAGAGATTGGTTTTTAATTGCGGTTGAGTCATGGTCTTATCTCACACAGTTAAAGATGGTTTTGAATGAGGTTGAATAAAGTCCACTAAACTTTGAAACCACATCACATCTACAAAATTTCCACTAATGACAAGGTCATGTGTTTTAAGCGCAGTTAAAAACGTATTTACACTGTCTTTAGCAGACAATACGGCGAATCCTTTACTCGCAGTCTTAAATGTAAAGATAAAACTTGGCGACTTGGTTAGCCCTGAGTACGAGTTAATCTTGCCATTTTTGACTTCAAAATAGCGCCCTTCACCACTTGTCGTCTGAATCTGAAAGGTGACATTTTTATCATTCACATACGCTGCACATTTCGGATTCTTTTTTACTGCACGCTGCATAAGCTTGGTCAGCATCCACAGCAATAGTTTAAATTTCATCATTTTTGTCTTCTTGATTCATCAAATTGACTAGCTCAAACTCATGCATTTATTCATCTAAAAACTGTATTGCATGCTTTACAAAGCGTTCAGGATATTGAAATTGAGCGCCATGTCCTGCGTCTGGATAGATAAATAGCTGCGCATTTGGAATGTTAAGTGCCATGTGATATGCGTTGATGGTCGGAATCATCACATCATCGACACCATTTAAAATGAAAGTAGGCTGTTTAATCTCACGTAAATGCGCAAATGGGTCTTGTTCATCAAGTTTAGGTAAAAAATGCATATTGGCTTCTATCTGTGCCTGCATGACCTCAACTGAGCTTGGTGTATCTTGATTTTTGCGTTCATGGCGACGTTGCCAAAAGTCATGGCCCGCTTGAATAGCAGCTTCAGATCGGCCAAAAAATAAAAAGAGAAAGTCTTCTTCGGAAGGCACAGCAGTTGTTGCATGCTTCAATACCAATGCAGCCACTTCTGGGTCGTCACCGCGTGGTTTACCGCCTCTTGGCCCTGTACCTAAAAGCATCAACTTTCTTACAAGTTCAGGATGACGGTGTACTAAATCTTGTGCCTGAAACCCACCGAGTGAAAAGCCTAATAAATCAACTTGTTTTAAGCCCAATGCACGAATGACTGCTGCTGCATCATCGGCCATATCTTCAATGCGGGTACGAGGCTGACCTGTAGATGAAGCAACCCCTCGACCGTTAAACAAAATGACTTCACGACCTTGTGCCAAACCATTTGTAATGATTGGGTCCCAATTGTCTAAACCACCTCGAAAGTGTTGAAGAAAAAATAGCGGTGGTTGGCCAGTGTTTGAGTTACCCCAGCGACGATAGGCAAATTTTGCTCCATCTAGTTCAATGAATTGGGTCTCGGCTGTTTGATGTGTAATTGTTGTCATCGTCATTGTCCTAAATCTCAGTTCTTATTTCGCTAAGAATGTAAGTGATTGTTTTACAAAATCTTCATGGAACTGAAAAATTCCGCCATGGCCCGCATCGGGGTAAATAACGAGAGAACTATTCGGCAACCGTTTTGCCAAATCATAGGTATTTACGGTTGGGACCATTCGATCATGATCACCATTAGCAACTAACACAGGTTGTTGAATCACAGAAAGGTCGGAAGGTTTCTTACTTCCCCATTTTTTGAGTGCTTTAAGCTGGGCACGATAGGCAGAAATGGTGATTTCTTTATCGCGGTTTTCGGTACGTTCATTAATACGTTGAATAAACTGTTTTGCAGCAGATTTACCATTTTCTGTACGCGTAAAGAAGAGATAAACCTTAGGGTCTTGGCCAGTCACCATTCCACGGACTAAATCCCAATTTGAAATTCGTCCTACGGTATTAATTCCTGTACCGCCCGCAGGGCCTGTTCCCGATAAAATCATTTTTCGAACTAAATTTGGCTGCTTCAAAACAATCTCTTGTGAAATCATGCCGCCCATCGAGAAGCCAAATAAATCAACTTGCTTAAAGCCTTTTGCTTGAATGAAAGCAATCGCATCGTCTGCCATTTGCTCAATCGACTGGGCTGGTTTACCTGTAGAAGCACCAACCCCACGATTATCAAACACCACAACATGATGTTTAGCCGCAATTCCATCAATAATTCGTGGGTCCCAGTTATCTAATACTGCCGCTAAATGATTTAAGAAAATAATAGGCGTTCCACCGTTTTGTTGACCATATTCTCGGTAAGCGAAGTTAACGTCACCTGCACGAATAAATTGAGTGGGTACATTCTTCCAATTTGTATCTTGTTGAGAGATTGAACCTGCTTGCGGATTGGTAACAATATTTGATGACATTTTATTCTCCTGAGTTACGTGGTCACTAAAAGAAATAGATGCCACCGTCTCTGCTTGAGTTAAGGGAGCGCTAAAAACAGATGCCACCGTTAACCCCATCGCAATTGTATTTAATAGAAATTTCATTTCTCTGATCCTAATTCTATTCATTCAACTGATTTAACTGTTTCGATGAGCAATCTATTGAGATTAACGACATTCAGCACAGTTACTACTCATTTAATACTTACTATACGACCACAATATTTATTTGTCACTATCTTTTTAGTAGTAACTATTTTATTTTTAGATTATGATGAAAAAATCAAGCCGGAATTGATTGGTTCAGGCGACAAAGTTTAAGTAAGGAACATGATATGACCAGCAAAGTAGTTCTCATTACAGGTGCATCTTCGGGTATTGGTTTAGCGACCGCAGACCTTTTACATGCGGCAGGATTTATTGTTTATGGCACAAGCCGCCAAGCGAAAAATTCATCAAACTATAAATTTCATCTGATTGAGTTAGATGTAAATCAAGACGATTCGGTCACTCAAGCCATTGAAAAAGTAATTGCGAATGAAGGCCGAATTGATGTCTTAATTAACAATGCTGGGTTTGCAATATCACCTGCTGGTGCTGAAGAAAGCTCAATGCAACAAGCACAAGCTATTTTTGATACTAACTTTTTTGGTGCCGTTCGAATGACTCGCGCAGTTATTCCTCACATGCGTCAGAAAAACTCAGGGCTTATTTTAAATATCAGTTCAATTCTTGGACTTGTGCCTATGCCTTTTGGCGCTCTTTATTCTGCGTCTAAACATGCTCTTGAAGGTTATTCTGAATCTTTAGACCACGAACTAAGATCACAAGGAATTCGTGTGTCTCTAATTGAACCTGCTTATACCAATACTTCTTTAGGAGTAAACTTACTTGAAGCAGACAATAAAGTTTCTTTTTACGATCAAACGCGTGAAAAGTTACATCGCCAAATGATTAATTCAATTAATAAGTCGGATGACCCTAGTGTGGTTGCCCATACCATTTTAAATGTCATTGAGAGTCAACATGTTGTACCTCGTTACACAGCAGGCAAAACTGCAAAAAACTTAAAAGCGTTAAGACGATTTGCACCAGCAAAGATCTTTGACAAATTAATTCAGCGCAGCTTAAAAGTTTAGAGCAAACTTAAGCTTATAAAACATTAAAAACAAATTTCAAATAATAGAGGTTTAAAATGAAAGCAGCCTACATAAGCCGTTATGGCAAGATTGATGATGTACAAATCAATGAACAACCCAAACCATCTCTAAGCGAAGATGCTGTCCTTGTTAAAGTTCATGCAGCCAGTATTAACCCTCTCGACATACGAGTTTTAGATGGTGATTTTAAGGCCATTCTGCCTGTTCCATTTCCTTTCATTTTAGGCAATGATTTTGCAGGTACAGTTGTAGAAGTAGGATCGAAGGTGTCTCAGTTTAAAGTCGGAGACGAAGTCTATGCCAAGACCGATCTGAATGGTGCTTTTGCTGAATATACGGTCGTTCAAGCGTCTTCACTGGCGCTTAAACCGCAAAATATTTCGATGGAACAGGCAGCAGCCCTACCTTTAGTTTCCTTAACTTCATGGCAAGCGCTGGTTGAAATTGCAAAAGTTAAAGCTGGTCAAAAAGTGCTTATTCATGCAGGTTCAGGCGGTGTGGGTTCAATTGCAATTCAACTTGCCAAGTCATTAGGTGCTATTGTTGCAACCACAACCAGTGGCAAAAACACTCGTTGGGTTAGAGAGTTGGGTGCCGACATCATTGTTGACTATAAAACAACGGACTTTGAGCAAGAGCTTAAAGACTATGACGTGGTTTTAGATACACAAGGTGGGAAAACCTTAGAGAAATCACTCAATGTACTTAAACGTGGTGGGCGTCTTATTAGTATTTCAGGTCCACCAGACCAAGCTTTTGCAGAAGCAATTAATCCGAACTGGTTTCTAAAATGTGTTATCCCGCTTTTAAGCTGGTCAATTCGACATAAAGCAAAAAAACGTGGCATTACTTATTCATTTTTATTTATGCAACCGAGTGGTCCACAGCTCTCAAAAATTTCCGAATTGGTAGAAGCTGGAAAGATTAAACCCGTAGTTGACCAAACCTATGACTTTGCTCAAATTAAAGAAGCACTTCAATATGTAAATACGGGCCGATCAAAAGGTAAAGTTGTTTTAAATATAGCTGACTATTAAACACTTGGTAGGCCAAGCTCAACACCCTAATCAGGCAGAGCCTCAATTGTTTAAAGCTGATATAAAAAGCCTCGAAATGAGGCTTTTTATTTGTATTTCATCTGGTTTGTTTCGGTCTAAAAGCTGAACCATTGCCCCATCAATCCCACAAAAATATGGAGGTGTCTTGTTTTGATATATTGGCTTTTAAATTAACTAAATAGACTTCCTCATTAAAATTTTTTCTCTACCCATTCTTGATATGAGTCAAATATAATAAAATAGTTAAACCTGAGTTTTATTTTAAATTATTTAAGACAACAAAAAAGTACAAACCTTGAAACATTATTTTTAAAACAAT
>NZ_JADVKT010000012.1 GCF_016508255.1 Acinetobacter calcoaceticus
AAGATTCCAAAGATTCCAAAGATTCCAAAGATTCCAAAGATTCCAAAGATTCCAAAGACATATTAGAGTAAAAGCTCTATTTCCAAACTATGTTTCTCTCTATCTTCTTATTTGCTTTGATTACTTTTCATTATTATTGATCTATAGATTGTTCCACGTGGAACGTTGAATTATTTTTGTGATCCTTAAATAAAAAAAGCAGGATTACTCCTGCTTTTTATCACTACACAACATTCTTAGTCAGTGAACGTTACACGTGCAATTGCTTTTTTACCTGACTGAATAATGAAAGTGCCATTTTCTTTTACAGAGAAACTTGCATCAACAGCATTCCAGTCAACTTTTACTGCACCACGAGCTACCGCATCTTTTGCAGCTGCTGCATTTGGATTTAGACCAGCTACACGTAGAATTGTGGCAATAAAGATTTCTCCACCAAACTCACTACGCGAAATAGTCACCTCTGGGGTGTCTTCTGGTACCTCACCTTCTGTAATAAGGTTACCAGCACTTTTATGTGCATTAGCCGCAGCTTCTGCATCATGGAAACGTTCAACTAGTTCAAGTGCAAGGATACGTTTTACTTCTTGCGGATTACGACCAGCAGCAATTTCATCTAATAAGGTTTTGATCTCATCTAGAGATTTAAAACTTAATAAATCGAAATAGCGTTCAATTAAAGAGTCTGGCATTGATAAAACTTTTTGGTACATTGCCCCTGGAGTATCAAACACACCAATATAGTTAGCTAAAGATTTAGACATTTTATTTACGCCATCTAGACCTTCTAGAATCGGTACAGTGATACACACTTGCGATTCTTGGCCATAACGGCTTTGTAAAGTACGCCCCATAAGTAAGTTAAAGGTCTGGTCTGTACCGCCCAACTCAACGTCAGCTTCAAGTGCAATAGAGTCATAACCTTGAACTAAAGGATATAAAAACTCATGGATTGCAATCGGCTGATGGTTGCTATAGCGCTTTGTAAAGTCATCGCGTTCTAACATGCGAGATACGGTTTGCTGACTTGCTAGCTGAATAAGGTCAGCAGCAGACTTTTGATTAAACCATTCTGAGTTGAAACGTACTTTTGTTTTATTCGGATCTAATATTTTGAAAACTTGTTCTTGATAAGTCTTAGCGTTGGCTTCTACTTGTTCACGTGACAACGGCGGACGAGTTGCGCTTTTACCAGTTGGGTCACCGATCATAGCTGTATAGTCACCAATCAAGAAGGTAACTTCATGGCCCAAATCTTGGAAAGTTTTTAGTTTGTTAATAAGAACCGTATGGCCTAAATGTAAATCTGGTGCTGTAGGATCAAAACCAGCTTTAATTTTAAGAGGGCGATTCTCTTTAAGCTTTTTCAGTAAATCTTCTTCTGAAATAATTTCGTGCGTGCCTCGTTGGATGAGGGCAAGCTGTTCTTCGGCGGGCAAGAAATTTGACATCACAAAACCTAAACACATCAGTTATTCAATTTGTGCGATATACTAACATTTTTTCAGCGTCTTGCAGGGGAAGTTGTATATGAGCGCAATCTATATCGGCGTAATGACTGGCACTAGTATGGATGGTGTGGATATTGTTGCGGCTTCATTTGAGCCACTACAGCTTCATGCCACACTTACTGTTCCATTCGAACCCGAGTTACGTGATGAGCTTATGGCGTTAACTTTACCTGATGACAATGAAATTGACCGCATGGGTAAAGCTGATGTTGCTCTAGCGAAAATGATTGGTCATGGGATTAATACTCTCATTGAAAAAAACCAGCTAGATCGTAGTCAAATTAAAGCGATTGGTTCACATGGGCAAACCATTCGTCACCGTCCAGAACATGGCTTTACACTACAAATTGGCGATCCAAATATCATTACTGAAATCACTCAAATTCCAGTTGTTTCAGATTTTCGTCGTAGAGATATGGCAGCAGGTGGTCAAGGCGCGCCATTAGTTCCAGCTTTTCATCAGGCATTATTTCAACATCCAAGTATTCATCGTGTGATTTTGAATTTGGGTGGTATTGCCAATGTGAGTATGTTGCCTGCCAATAATCCTGATGGTGTATTTGGTTTTGATACGGGTCCTGCAAATATTTTGATGGACGCGTGGTGTCATCGCCATACAGGTCATCCATATGATGAAAATGGTGATTGGGCAGCTTATGGTCACCCTATTCGCTCTTTACTCGACCGTCTCCATGCACATGAATATTTTTCTAAAGAGCCACCTAAAAGCACAGGACGTGAGGATTTCAATATTGACTGGTTAGATGATCAGTTAATCGATTGGCGAAACGATTTAACTTATGATGAGTTAGAAGACACACCTGAAAACATTCAAGCCACCTTATTAAAGCTTACTGTACGTGCCATTCAAAAAGCGATTTATCGCTCAGAGATGGAAACAGGTGAAGTATATGTATGTGGTGGTGGTGCTTATAACTCTTACTTACTAGAACAATTACGCTGGCGTCTTCGTAAGCACAATTGGTCTGTTCAACCTACAGATGTTTTAGGACTCTCCCCTACTTGGGTCGAGGCTACCGCATTTGCTTGGTTAGCAATGCGGTTTGTAAAAGGTTTAAGTGGTAATTTGCCAGCAGTAACAGGTGCTTCGGATTTTAGAATTTTAGGAACAATCACGGCGGTGTAAGGCTATTTATCGATTTAATTGGTCATATTCGACCTCATAGCACATTTACTGACCCGAAATGCTCTTATTTAAATGAGCATAAAAACTCATGATGAACGCCAACAAAAATAATTTAAGGTATGTTTTCATGGATCTGACCAAACGTATTGATCAATACACTCGTGGCACCTGGACATTCGATGTGATTGATTCAGGCCCTATAGATGGTCCTCTCGTTGTTTTATTGCATGGTTTTCCAGAAACTGCTCATAGTTGGGAGCAGACTTCTGAGTTATTGCATCAGCATCAATTTAGAACGCTTGCGATTCATCAACGCGGTTATAGTTTGAATGCCAGCCCCCAAAGCCGATTTCAATACGCACTGAGTGAACTTGTAGAAGATGTAGCAAGTTTAATTGAGCAGCTTGGTCAGCCAGTTTATTTAATTGGGCATGACTGGGGCTCGGCAATCGCTTCAGGCGTTGCGATGAAATATCCACAATATATTCAACATCTCACTTTAGTCTCTGTGCCTCACCAAGCTGCTTTTTTAAAAGCTTGTTTAAGCAGTAGACAACTTTTTAAATCTTATTATTTTGCAATTTTTCAGCTGCCGATTCTGCCCGAACTTTTATTTAAAAAAATACCTAAATTGGGCCGCAAATTTCTTAAGTCATCAGGTATGACCGAAGAGCAAATTGAGATATTCGAGGCTGAGTTTATAGAAGAAAATAGATTATCTACGGCGTTGAATTGGTATCGTGGCTTTTTTTGGGACAAGCCTCAAAATCCGTTTAAAGCCATAGATGTTCCTACTCTTTTTATTTGGGGTAAACATGATATTGCAGTTACAGAAAAAAGTGCCGAGCTAAACTCACATTATTTTAAAAATAGTTATGAGGCAGTTTTTATGGATGCATCGCATTGGATTCCATATCAGAATGCACCTGAACTGGTGCAATATTTTTTAGAATCTGTCCGTAAAAAGTAAGGATCTGACCAATAAAAAAACCTCTCTATTTTGAGAGGTTTTTTTAATTTTAAAATTTTTTTAAATCGAGAACGAAGAACCACAACCACATGTTGTTGTTGCATTTGGGTTTTGGATAATAAAACGTGACCCTTCAAGACCTTCTACATAGTCAACCACTGAGCCAATTAAATATTGATAGCTAAGTGAGTCAACAAGCATTTTTACATCGCCATTTACGAATTCTGCATCATCTTCATTTACGCTTTCAGCAAAATTGAAGCCATACGAAAACCCTGAACACCCGCCTCCTGTTACATACACACGTAACATGAGATCGTCATTCCCTTCACTATCACGGAGTTGGCGTACCTTATTGGCAGCATTATCTGTCAAAACTAGAGCTTGGGCATTCATGATGATTGTTCCTCGGATTTTGCTGTGCCTTTCAAAATAAAAAAGACCCTATATTGAGTATAGCATAATCAATATAGGGTCTGTCTTCGAACTTTAAAGCCAATCTTGAGTATTTTTATCAAGATTATTTGTAATTCTCATCCTGTAAGCCACATTCAAAGTTTTTAGCATCTTGCTTACAACGGAATTGCCAAAGGAGTTTCATCATACGTTTATCGTACACACCACGTTGTGTAAGGTTAATGCGAGACTCACGCATGAGCTTTTGGTAACCAGGTTTATCTGCAGCTGGAACATCCATCCAGTAGCTTTGTGGGATATCAGCTTTCATTTTACCTAAAATGTTAAATGCACGTGGTAGCTGAGCTGCTACCCATTGTCGTGATTTCTGTCCAAAACCAGCAGGAAACTTATCAGGTCGAATAATAATATTTCCTGTCACCTGCAAAATCGGATAGTTCACGATCGCGCCTTTTGTTCCTAGCCCTTTTTGTAGTTCTAAAGGTTTAAATGCTGCTGCTGGCGCACCAATAATATCAACTTGATGGTTATTAAATTTAGCACCGAAATTTGTTACGTCAGCACTAACAGCCTGCGCTCCTACCTGCTGCACCATAATTTTTTGTGCTTCATCATAGTCAAGAACGGCAATTTTTTTACCTGCAGCTTTCGCTACTGTATTAATGCTACGGTCATTTACTAATAGATAGGCATCGCCAACTGGAATAACACCAACAACCTCATAGCGGCCGTTAACCATATATTTACTAAAAGTCGGACTCGCTAAACCCTGCATCACTTTTACAGCAAGCTTGAGATCAGGAATAGCTCCAATTGCATCTAATGACCCTGTAAACGAGTTAAATTGACGACCACGCATCCCTGACACACTAATACCATCACATTTGCCCGCTTTGAAATCTTCAGCAATCACGGCTTCATTCTGGTTTACTTTGAGTTCAATATCAGCTCCCCAGTTTTTAGCGGCAAGTTGATAATCCTTCATTAGCGCATAGACATCGCCATTTTTACCAACGAAGTCAAAAACACATACTGTTTGTTTAGCCTGAGCTGCAAAAGAAACTGTGGTAAGTCCAATCGCAAGTAATAGCATTTTGGAAAATTGCATATTCTTTTTCCTTTCCTTGTGGAGTTTTTGTTTTTCGATACCAAGAAATTTCACACCAAAATGGTATGAGTCGGATAGGCCTCATATAAAAAATCATGTTGTAGATATTTTTACGGAACTTTTTGCTTTTATGATTTTATTTCCATGAAAAATAGATAGCGATTGATCTACCTATTAGCAATTATATTCATCATTCAAGTCCTTGATCCATTTTTATACCTTCATGTTTCCCTATGAAGTTTTTATCTAAATTTAGCTTAACGTCTTTCTAACTAACAACAATGGCAGAATTGACAGTACATAGAAAACAAAAAGCCTAGAACTGAGTCTAGGCTTTTTGAGAGAAATTAAGATTATTCACCAGGCATTGAACATTCAAAGTTAGCCTTGTCCACAGAACAACGTGCTTTTTTCAATACAGACATCATTCCTGCATCGTAAACGCCACGTTTAGTTAGGTCCATACGGCCATCACGTAACATTTTTTGATACTTAAGCTTGTCTTCTGCACTTAAGTTCATTTTGTATTTGCCAGGAATTTGCGCTTCTAAACGGTTAATCATTGCCAAGTTCTTAGGTAACTGTTTAACGAACCAGTCACGAGATTTTTGACCAAAACCAGCTGGGAATTTATCAGAACGTAATACTAGATCTGCTGTAACGTGTAGTACAGGGAAGTTCCACATTACACCGTTTGCACCCAAACCTTTATTTAACTCTAATGGTTTATAAGCATAAGCAGGCGCACCTACCATATCTACTTGACCATTATTAAATTTCGCAGCAAAGTTTGAAATATCAGAAAGAACTGCTTGAGCACCTACGCGTTGCACCATAATTTTTTGTGCGTCGTCATAACCCAATACAGCGAATTTTTTACCCGCAGCTTTTTCAACAGAGTTGATGTTTTTATCACGTACGAAAATGAATGCCGAACCTAGCGGAGAAATACCAGCAACTTCGTATTTTTTACCACCCATATTAGTGGTCATTTTTGCTGCATTACGCGCATCTAATACATATGTGATTGCACGTTGAGCGATTTGGTTATTTGGAACACCGCCTAGTGAGTCGATAGATCCTGCGAATTTGTTATATTGGCGCGCACGCATTGCTGTCATTGCTACAGCATCACATTTGCCTGCTTTAAAATCATTATCAGCAACTGCCTCGTCCTGACGAGGAACCAAGTTAATTTCAGTACCCCAGCCTTTTGCAGCAAGAGCCCATTCTTCCATCATTTTATATGAGTCGCCTGCTTTTCCTAAGAGGTCGAATACACATACGGTACTCGCTGCTTGCGCTGAAGCAGAAAAACCAACAACAGAAGCGGCAGCCATAGCAAGTACGATTTTTTTCATTTTCTTCATCCTTCCACGGAACAGATTTTTTGTTTGAAGTTTCCTTTCAAAGACAGATATTAATCATGTTTTTTAGAAAAAAATAGAGCATTTACTCAATTTTTTTATCTAATTGGACCATTGTTTGTTCAATTTAAATTATTTATTAGCGATAAAAATCTCTAAGTTTCCATAAGTTACTTTTTATATTTATAATTTTCATACCCATATTCAGCTTTGAAATATATGTAGCGTTTTTGTGTTTAAAAAATCAACTACTCTGCGTTAAGTGTGCATTCAAAATTTGTCCGTTCAACTGTACAGCGAGCACGCTTAAGCACACTCATCATTGTGGCATCGTATACGCCCTGTTTTGTTAAGCTGAGGCGACCTTCACGTAAAATTTTTTGATATTTGGTTTTATCTTCTGCTGAAAAGTTCATTTTAATTTTTGCTGGGACACCCATTTCTAGACGTTTTATCATGGCAAAATTCTGAGGTATTTGTTGGATAAACCAATCGCGTGACTTTATTCCAAAATCTATGGGAAACTTATCACTTCTAGTAATTAAATCACCCGTAACGTTCACTACCGGAAAAGTAAACATAGCCCCACTCGTTCCCACACCTTTACCAATTTCTAGTGGTTTATAAGCATAAGCAGGTGCGGCAATTGCATCGACTTGCCCACTATTAAACTTTTTCACAAAATCGGTAATTTCAGAAGGAATGGGCTTTGCGCCAACACTTTCAACCATAATTTTCTGTGCTGCGTCATATTGCAAAATAGCAAACTTAGTCCCACGTACTTTTTCAATTGAGTTAAGGTTTTTATCTCTTACAAATAAGTATGCTAATCCAATTTGAATAATCCCAACAACCTCGTAATTCATTCCATTTTGCGCAGTCACTAGACGATGTTTATTGCGCTTATCGAGAACATAGCTAATCGCTTTTTGTGCAATCGAATTACTGGTTACCCCACCAATCGCATCGATAGAACCCGCAAATTTATTATAATTTCGCGCCCGCATGGAGGTCATATAAGCAGCATCACATTTGCCTTCACGCAATCTACGGTCAACCAAACCCTCATCTTGAAACGGAATTAAAGTGATATCAGCTTGCCAACTTTTAGCTGCAAGCGCCCACTCCTCCATCATTTTATAGGATTCACCCGACTTTCCTAATAAATCAAATACACACACATTTTGTCCCGCATGTGCAGTCCCCATAGCACAGCAAAGTACTGTACTAACAATCCCCAATCCCTTTTTCATTTTACTTTCCTTAGTCTGGTTTTATTAATAGCTCATTTATCAACCAAATCTTAATTTTTTTATTTTAGCCACATTTTTTTCGTTATGTGCTTTATCTTGTTCAATATTTGGATAATTTCAGACGAATAGCTAAATCTATAGCTTTTTAATCTCTCCAATATTTGCCAACTTGGAACTAAAATCCGGAAAGTTTTGTTTTCATCGGCAGTTCTCTTTAAAATACAGCATCCCTAACTCACCTCGATACAATAAGATGATTCAATTTGACCAAGTTTCTTTACGCCGCGGTGGACGTGTTCTATTTCAAAAAGCGTCTATGCAATTACACCCAGGCTGGAAGATTGGTCTGACTGGAGTCAATGGAGCTGGAAAATCCACCCTATTTGCAGCTTTACTTGGAAGTTTAGGGGCTGATGAAGGTTCACTAACTCGTCCTTCAGGCTGGATCGTGGCGCATATGGCGCAAGAAATAAAAGCACTAGATATGCCTGCAATTGATTTTGTTCTCTCGGGCGATGAAGAGTTTTGGGATATTCAAAATAAGCTTGCTCAACCAGATCAACTGAGTGACTTCGAGTTAGCTAAATTACATGGCCGCTTTGATGAAATTCATGGTTATTCAGCACCATCTAAAGCTGCTCAGCTCATGGCTGGTCTTGGCTTTTTAGAAAATCAATTGCGTTTGAACGTTGAGAGTTTCTCAGGTGGATGGCGTATGCGTTTAAATTTAGCACGCACCTTAATGAGCCGTTCAGATTTATTATTACTTGATGAACCAACAAACCATTTAGACTTAGATGCAATCTTGTGGTTAGAAGATTGGCTTAAAGCCTATGAAGGTACACTCATTCTCATTTCACATGATCGTGACTTTTTAGATGCGATTACAGATCATATTCTGCATATTGAAAATCAGGAACTCACGCTTTACACCGGGAACTACTCTACATTTGAAACCACACGTAGTGAACGTCTTGCCCAGCAACAACAAGCTTTTGAGAAACAAGAAGAAACGCGCGCTCATCTACAAAAGTTTATTGATCGTTTTAAAGCAAAAGCGACAAAAGCTCGTCAGGCACAAAGCCGTATTAAACAACTTGAGCGTATGCAGCAACTTGCACCTGCACATGTAGATACGCCGTTTACGTTTAGCTTCCGTGAACCGACCAAAATGAGTTCTCCTTTGCTGACTTTAGACAATGCCAGCATTGGTTATGGCGATACACAAATAGCTGAGAAAATCAGATTACAAATTACGCCAACCTCACGTATTGGTTTACTTGGTATGAACGGCGCAGGTAAATCAACCTTAATTAAAAGTTTGGTTGGTGACTTACCGCTATTAGCTGGTGAACGCAAGGCGTCAGAGTTACTTAATATTGGTTACTTTGCCCAGCACCAAATGGATGCTTTAGATGGCCATGCTACTCCAATGTTACAGCTTGCGCGTATAGCAGATAAAAAAATTAGTGAAGCCACCTTACGTTCTTTCTTAGGTAGTTTTGGCTTTAGTGGTGAACGCATGGATACGCCATGTGAAACCTTTTCTGGTGGAGAGCGCGCTCGTTTGGCCCTCGCACTTATTGTATGGCAGCGCCCAAATGTTTTAATCCTCGATGAGCCAACGAACCATTTAGATCTTGATATGCGTCACGCATTAAGCATGGCATTACAAGATTTTGAAGGGGCTGTTGTGCTGGTTTCCCACGAACGTCAACTCATTGCAAGTGTTTGTGATGAGCTTCTTTTGGTACACGGCGGTAAATCTACCGAATTCGAAGGTGATTTACAGGATTATGCAAAATGGCTACGTGAAGCACGTCAGCAACTAATCAATGCTCAAAATGCTGTAGGTCAAAATAATTCTTCCTCTCCCGCTCCTGCCCTCGCTAAAGTTGATAAAGAAGCGCAGCGTAAAGAAGCGGCTCGCCGTCGTGAACAAACTCGACCTATTCGTAAGAATATTGAAAAAGTTGAGTCTCAAATTGAGAAACTTCAACCACAGCTTGTCAAAATTGAAGAGTCTCTGGCAGACACGACGTTATATGAAGCTGCACGTAAGGATGATCTGCTCAAACTTATGAATGAACAGACTGAGTTGAAGGCTAAACTTGAACAATATGAAGAACAGCTTTTAGAACTTATGATGGAGTTAGAAGAGTTGGAAGCTTCATTCGAAAACTAATTATCTTGCCAGTTCCAGACTGACTGCATGCTGGAACTGGCTTTTTTGATAGAATTAAAAATAAAGCATATATTTTTGATAACATCAGAAGATGTTTGGGTGAAGATCAACTAATTTAATTTAGCTATTAAATTTTTGAGATAGATTCAAATTTGATAACATATAAAATATAAACTACATCTTAAGGGTTGCCATACACAGATAATTTAACTAAATTCTGTAGCTTCGTTTTACCCTTCTATTGAGTAGGTATTTAATTCGGGATCAGACAAACTGAATGAATTTTTTTGATTTTATTACTAATTTTGAACAATTTTTACCTATTTTGATTCAGGAGTATGGTGCATGGGTCTATGCCATTCTCTTTTTGATTATATTTTCTGAAACAGCTTTTGTGTTTATGTTCTTTTTACCTGGAGATAGCTTACTTTTAACTGTTGGTGCGCTGTGTTCAGTGATTGAAATGATGCATCTAGGTTATATGATTACTTTACTAACCGTTGCTGCCACACTGGGTTATATCGTAAATTATTCTATTGGTCGACATTTTGGTAATCGTATTTTTGAAGCAAAATCACGTTTTATTAAAAAAGAGTATTTAAATAAAACCAACCGCTATTTCTTGCAACACGGTGGTAAAACTATTCTTCTGGCACGTTTTATTCCATTCGCACGTTCTTTTGCCCCACTCGCGGCTGGCTCTAGCAATATGAGTTATGGAAAGTTTTTGATTTACAACGTAGCTGGCGCTATTTTATGGATCTGCATTTTAGTGACGGCAGGTTATCTATTCGGTCATGCCCTCATTCAGGTTACAGATTTAGTAGAAAATTAATATGCTTCAGGTTTAATAAAACTGAATACACAATAAAAAAAGGGGAATGATTTATCATTCCCCTTTTTTTTATATAGATCGAAATTAATCTATCTAAATTTTTTGTGGTTCTCATTACGGATGTTAACCAAGTTGATTGCTTCAGTTTTGGCTTGGTCTAATTGGCCTTTATCGACCAATACCGTAATTCGATCAATTTCAGCAACCAGCTGATCTAGACCGGTTTCATATTCTTTTACCTGTACATTTTCTGGTGGTAAGCCTTCTAATTTATGAGGTAGAACATGCTTTGAAGATACTGCTGCCTGACGCATAATCACAAGTTGCTGTTTTGCATTACTTACATCTTTCGCTTCAGCAAACGCTTTTGTGCTTTTTGCTAAAGTTTTCATGTCGGCTTCCAAGTCCGCTGCAAATGCAGAATGACTCACTAAAGCCGCACATGAAATCAGCATACTTGCTAAAAGTTTTTGACCCATCATCTTCTCTCCCTAGACTGATTTAGAATCGTGTTATCAATTAAGCATCAATATCTGCATTTAGAGCATTCTCTTCAATGAATGCACGACGTGGTTCCACATCATCACCCATTAAGCAAGAGAACATACGATCTGCTTCAATCGCATCGTCAATGGTCACCTGCAACATATGACGGTTTTCAGGGTCCATTGTCGTTTCCCAAAGCTGTTCAGCATTCATCTCACCAAGACCTTTATAGCGCTGGATCATCATACCGCGGCGCGAATCTTGCAAAATGTGTTGCCAAACCTGATGGAAGTTAGCCACTTGAATACGGCGATCACCTTTTTGTAAATAAGCACCATCTTCAAGCAAACTGAACCAACTCTTCGAGTTTTTCAGCAAACGAGCATACTCAGCTGAGTTCAATAAACCTGCATCAAGCAAATATGCGTGTGGCAGATTATGAACATATACCGTAATACGCGGCCAATAATGTGCAGATTTTTCACCCTGAGCATTTTCACGTTCAAATGACTCTAGTGTAATTTCTGGACGTAAACTTGGCTGTAATCTTGTAATGATATCTTTTACCTGATCAGCCCATTGCTGTACATAAGCCTGATCATGATTTTGATCGCTCTTGAATGCTTCTACTTCAAGTAAAGCATCAAGCAAACTCGCAGGATAACGTAACGTTAAGCGCTGTAAGCTCTTTTGCGAAACTTGATAATCCTGAATGACTCTAGCAAGTGCTTCACCTGTAATTGATGGTGCTTCAGCATTGGTATGCAAAGATAGCTCATCAATCGCATTTGAAATTAAATAATTTTCCAATGCATCATTATCTTTGATGTATTGTTCCTGCTTACCTTTTTTCAATTTGTATAAAGGTGGCTGTGCAATATAGATATACCCACGCTCAACCAACTCTGGCATTTGACGGAAGAAGAACGTTAACAACAAAGTTCGAATATGCGAACCATCAACGTCGGCATCGGTCATGATAATGATTTTATGATAACGCAGCTTGTCTGGATTATATTCTTCACGGCCAATACCACAACCGAGAGCAGTAATTAAAGTACCCACTTCCTGACTTGAAATCATTTTGTCAAAGCGTGCACGTTCAACGTTCAGGATTTTACCTTTCAACGGCAAAATAGCCTGCATTTTACGGTTACGACCTTGCTTGGCACTACCACCAGCAGAGTCACCCTCGACAAGATATAATTCAGAAAGTGCTGGATCTTTTTCCTGACAATCAGCCAATTTACCTGGTAAACCAGCAATATCAAGTGCGCTCTTACGACGCGTCATTTCACGCGCTTTACGTGCAGCATCACGCGCACGTGCAGCATCAATAATCTTACCGGCAATTGACTTTGCAGCTTGCGGGTTTTCAAGTAAGTAAGCAGAGAACTCTTTGTTCATTGCTTGCTCAACGGCAGGTTTTACTTCACTCGATACCAGTTTTTCTTTGGTTTGAGATGAGAATTTTGGATCAGGTACTTTTACCGAAATAATCGCGGTTAAACCTTCACGTGCATCGTCGCCCGTTACATTGACTTTTTCTTTCTTGAGAATATTTTCATTTTCAAGATATTGGTTTAAACCACGCGTCAAAGCTGCACGGAAACCAGCTAAATGGCTACCGCCATCTTTTTGAGGAATGTTATTGGTAAAGCAACGAACATTTTCTTGATAACTTTCATTCCACTGCAAGGCTACTTCTACACCAATACCGGTATCTGTATCCGCAGTAAAATGGAAAATCTCATTTAGATGAGTTTTACCTTCGTTAATGTATTTTACAAACTCAGATAATCCACCTTCGTAGTCATATACATGTTCAAGGTTAATACGCTCATCACGTAATACAATACGTACGCCCGCGTTTAAGAATGAAAGCTCACGTAAACGACGCGCTAGAATTTCTACGTTAAAAATGGTTTGAGTAAATGTTAGCTCACTTGGCCAAAAACGTACTGTTGTACCACTCTTATCTGTTTCACCAATCACACGTAATGGATATTGCGGATCACCGTGTTGATATTCTTGCTCATGCACTTGACCAGCACGAGAAATCATTAAATGTAATTTACTAGAAAGTGCGTTTACTACAGAAACACCTACACCGTGTAAACCACCTGAAACCTTATAGCTGTTGTCATCAAACTTACCGCCTGCGTGCAGAATGGTAAGAATTACTTCCGCTGCAGAAACACCTTCTTCAGGGTGAATATCGGTTGGAATACCACGACCATTATCAGAAACGCTCACTGATTCATCTTCATGAATAGTAACAATAATTTCATCACAATGCCCAGCTAGAGCTTCATCGATTGCGTTATCGACTACCTCGAATACCATATGGTGTAAACCGGTACCGTCGTCTGTATCCCCAATATACATACCCGGACGTTTACGAACTGCATCTAATCCACGTAATACTTTAATACTAGAGGAATCATAAGCCTTTTCATTGGTTTGTTCTGTTTGAGAGGCTGATTGAGACTCTGAACTCATGGTTTCTCCCTAGCAAATATAGGTTTATTCAAAGATAGATAACATCAAAAAATTATGGTGAAGCAAGACTAACTTGACCGGATTCAACATTGAATAATTGATATGAAATAGACAAATCATGTAAATGTTTTTTTACCGATGCATGATCTAAAGTTGTCATAAAAACCTGGCTACCAAGTTGGCTTAATCGTTCAATTAAACGTTGTTGTGCGGTTAAGTCTAATTCTGCTGTCAGATCATCTAATAATACCACAGTTTCCTTATTACTCGCATGCAACATTGCAATTTGTGACAGTTTTAAGGCAATTATCAGCAGTTTTTTCTGACCTCTTGATAAAACCACATCAGCATGTCCATAAGGGGTTTTTAAGCGCAAATCAGCTCGATGTGGACCATATTCGGTATAATGTCGTTCGATGTCTTTTTGGTGTTGATTGAGCAGGTCTTGCATGAGTCCCTGCTCTGTATGAAAACCTGGACTGTATTCCAATTCAATTTCAAGATCAGGGAGCAATTGACTCAAATCATTTTGAAAAAAGACATTCCATTGTTCCACAATACCCAAGCGTTGAGAGTGCAAAATTTCACCATAATCACTCAGCATTTTGTTCCAAGGCTCTAAATCAGCCAAAGACAAATTTCTTCGGGTTTTAAGTAAAGTATTTCGCTGTTTTAATGCACGCGAGTAGTATTGCCATGCAAAATAAAACTCAGGTTCCACGTGGAACATCAGCCAATCCAAAAGTTGGCGTCGCGGTTTTGCCCCATGATCAATAATATCGGTACTTTGTGGATCAAGGTGCTGCAAAGGAAGTAGTTTAGCAAGTTGGCCTTGGGTAGCCACGGTGTCGCCATTGACCTTCATCAACTGCTCACCAGAGGCTAACTTTTGCATGCCAATTTTCTCAGTACTAGACTGTGCAAAGACAATCGCATCTTCGGCAGCATACTGAATATAATTTTTAGGAATGTGAGTGCGGAATGAGCGCCCTGTTGCAAGCAAATGAATTGCTTCCAGAATGGAGGTTTTCCCTGAACCATTAGCGCCATAAAATATATTAAACGGCTGCAACCCTTGGAGTGCAACCGTTTTTAAATTACGCACACGTTCGATATTTAAGCGCGTAAGATGCATATTAGGATAGCCAGACTATACACGCATCGGCATAACTACATAAGTTTGATCAGTATGTGCCGGGTCTTGAACCAAAACAGACTGATTCGCCTCACTCATACTCATATTTACGTCATCACCATCAAGTACACCCAATACTTCAAGTAAATATTGCGCATTAAATGACATTTCGAGCGGTACATTTTGATATTGAATAGCTAGATCTTCAATAGCCTCATCTTGCTCAGGGTTATTCGCACGAAGCTGTAAAGAATCCTGATTAAAATTCAAGAAAACACCACGTAACTTTTCATTACTCAAAATTGCGACACGTTGCAATGATTGCTTAAATACATCATGGCTAATTAATACATGTTTATCGCCACCACGTGGAATTACACGACGATAATCAGGGAATTTTCCATCAATCAATTTTGTCGTAAAACGAACAGTAATATCACCCTGTTCCTTATCACGACTTGGCGTATTGATGGTTACATTTAACAATTCACGACCAATCAACAATGTTAATTGTTCATCTTCAATACTCAGTAAACGCTGTAATTCACCAACAGCTTTACGAGGTACAATGGCCTGAACCAATTGAGATGATGTAGAAGAAGCCGTAATTTCACAAAGTGCTAAACGGTGACCATCTGTTGTTACTGCACGTAATTGATTTTCATCAATTTCTAATAGAGTACCCGTTAAATAGAAACGCACATCTTGTACAGCCATCGCAAAAGCAGTTTTTTCAAATAAACGCTTTAACTCACGTTGGGTTACTTGTACTTGAGTACCTTGACTATTTTCAGTGGTCAATAATGGATAATCTTCTGCTGGCAAAGTCCCTAATACGAAACGGCTGTTACCAGATTTTAAGATACATCTTTGATCTTCAGTAATTTGCAAATCAATTAATGCAGCTGCAGGTAATGATTTACAAATTTCCATTAACTTACGAGCAGGGACTGTGGTTTCCCCCGCTTCAAGGCATGCCCCTTCTGTTAAAACAGTGCTCGCAACCAGCTCGACTTCTAAATCGGAACCAGTAATGGTGAGCGCCTGAGCATTAGTCTGAATTTTGACGTTTGAAAGAATATTCAATGTATGACGACGTTCTACCGCACCGACAACATGCGATAAAACATTGAGTAAACTTTCTTTAGCGATTTTCAAACGCACGATTCATTCCTCTAGCAACTTGGAGCAAATATTTCATTTTTTAGCTGTGTACTATGCTGCACTTACGTAGACTTTGCAACAAGGTCTTATTATTTCATTAACTCTGAAGTAAGCGCAGTAGATTTTTATAATCTTCATCAAAAATTGGATCTTCTTCTCGCAGACTTGCTACCTTTTCACAAGCATGCATCACAGTACTGTGATCGCGGCCACCGAAAGCCATTCCAATTTCTGGAAAACTATCACCAGTCAACTCACGGGCAAGCCCCATGGCCAACTGACGTGGTCGAGCATAAATTCGCGTACGTTTCGGCCCTACTAATTCTTTTAATGGGATCCGGAAATATTCGCTAACCACACGCTGGATATTTTCTACACTAATGGTTCGTGCACGGATGGCCAACACATCTTTTAAAGACTCACGAACCACATCAAGATCGATTGGTGCACCTTTAAAACGAGAAATTGCAACGACTTTATTAAGTGCCCCTTCAAGTTCACGCACGTTAGCAACAACTTGTTGTGCAATAAATAATGCACAATTTCGAGGTAAATCGACACCGCTATTTTCCGCTTTCTTTAATAAAATTTCGATGCGAGTTTCAATATCTGGTGGCTCTACACCAACTGAAAGTCCCCAAGAAAAACGGGAAACTAAACGCGGATCTAACTCTGTTAATTCTTTTGGATAACGGTCTGAAGTTAAAATAATTTGTTTAGATTCATCAAGTAAGGCATTAAATGTATAGAAGAATTCAACTAGGCTCGCCTCTTTACCTGCTAAGAGATGAATATCATCCACCAACAATAAATCTAAAGAACGACAGTTTTTCTTAAACTCTTCTACTTTGCCTTTTTGTAAAGAACTCACAAAATCCTGAACAAAACTCTCAGAAGTCATATACATCACACGAGCATTAGGTTTTGCCTGTAGTAAAGCATTGCCAACTGCCTGCATTAAGTGCGTCTTACCTAGCCCTGTAGGACCATATAAAAACAAAGGGTTATGTTGTGAAGCACCTAATTGAGTTAATACTTTTCTACATGTTTCAGCAGCCATCTGGTTCGAACGGCCTTCAACAAATAAAGAAAAAGTAAACTGCGGATTTAGTAGCTTTTTCTTCGCTGTTTTCGGATTGACCACGCTATTCGTATGAGGATTAGCAACGGAATCGGGTTCTTTTTTTACTTTGATACTTTGTGGTGGCGCGGTTTGCAAAGCCGCTGTCGTGGTTGCTGGTTGTTCAGCAGATGACAAAATACTCCCAGGACGAGAATCAACTAAAATCTCCACCTGACGGACACGCCCTTCTGACAACTGCTCAGCCAATATAGAAATTAATTCTAAATGGTTCTCTTGAATGTAACGCGTCCAATAAGGGTTAGGAGCATAGAGACGTAGTATTCCTTCTACTTCTTCAGCAACTAATGGGCGAATCCACATCGCAAAGACGTTATCAGAGAGCTCTTGTCGCAAGCGAGTTAAGCAGTCTGTCCAAAGCATGTGTATCCCCTATCTCTGCGTTTTTTAAATTCAAATAATCTAAAGATTAACCCTTCCTGATGAGAAGGGGTCGCCATTCTAACCAAGTTATCCACATCTGTCATGACGAATTCGACTGATTTTGCCTAAAAAGAAAACTCTTGTGAATAAATTTAAATTCAAAACCACTTGTGTATAACTTTTTGCACAACCTGTGGATAAATTAACACATAAACTTATCCACAATCCATAAATATAATAGAAACAGAGTTATCAACAACTCAAATATATGTTTTTTAAATTTAAAAGTTCGAAATCCACAGAAAAAGTCGTCCCTAATAAGAATAAATATAAATTTTAAAATTTGAATTTATTTAATAGGGGTGTGATCTTTTGTGGATAACTGCAAAATATGAATTTAAATTCAAATGCAGCAAATCAAAGACTAGATGATATCTTATTTTGTTGATAAGTATGTATATAAGGTGTGTATATAATAAAAGTTCTAATAAAAATAGACAATTGCTTTGTGCATAACTTTAAAAACTATATTTTGCATTAAATGATGACAATCATAAAAAAGAAGTAGAAAGGTTAAAAATTTAGGTTAAATACAAAACTTTCTTGGTTTTTCATTGACAGCGTAAACATTGCACAATAAAATCGCGGACCTTTATAGAAAGATCATTTTTGGGAGTTTCGATATGAAACGTACTTTCCAGCCATCTGAATTAAAGCGTAAACGCGTTCATGGTTTCCGTGCTCGTATGGCAACTAAAGCTGGTCGTCAAGTATTAGCTCGTCGTCGTGCAAAAGGTCGTCATAGCTTAACTGTTTAATACTGTTACGCTGACCAAGACTTGGGTGTGATGACACTTTACAATTTTAGCACAGATGTGCGAATACGCTGTGCTGCAGATTATAAAAGTGTATTCGATGGTGCGCTTTTTAAAGTGCATCAACCCCATTTTTTATTTCTTGCAAAATTAACCGAACAGCCTAATAGCCGTTTGGGTATTGTTGTTGCTAAGAAAAAAGTGCGCCGTGCGCATGAAAGAAATCGAATAAAACGTCTTGCTCGTGAGAGCTTTCGTCTACATCAGCCGAATTTTGGATCAGACATAGATGTTGTGGTAATGCCGAAAGTTGGTATAGAAACGATTACGAATGCTGAGCTATATCAACAATTAGATTTTGCTTGGCAAAAATTACAACGCTTAGCAAAAAAACATTCTAAAGTTGGCACAACCTCGCAGAATTAAGAGATAGCCAATGGTTCGTTTTCTACGTTGGTTGATTCGACTGTATCAAATTGCGATTAGTCCGCTTCTTGGACCCCGTTGTCGTTATATCCCGACTTGTTCCCAATATGCGATAGAAGCATTGCAAACTCATGGTGCAATAAAAGGCGTTTGGTTATCTTCTAAACGCATTTGTCGTTGTCATCCGTGGGGTGGGTCTGGATATGATCCGGTACCGCCAAAAGCAATTCGTTTTATTTCGTTTCATCAAATAGATTCTCAAACGCATCATGTTGCTGTACCCTTTCGTGATCGTTTACTGAAGCAAAATCTCTCTAACCATTTGGGGTAATAGATATGCAACAATGGGCCAGGTTTGCAATTCTCGGGGCCATGTTTGTCACCGCATATTTGCTCATTTTGGCTTGGCAAAAAGATTATGGAAATGCTGCAACTGCACCGCAAAAACAAGCGGCGGCTGTAAGTTCACATGAAGTATCTGCTGATTTGCCAAATGCTAAAAATGCAACAGTGGCTTCCGATGTGCCACAAGCAAATATTGCGCAGTCACAAACCACAGATGCAACTGCACCTGTGAATCAACAGCTTATTTCAGTACAAACTGACCTTTACCATATTTGGATCAATCCCAAAGGTGGTGATATTGTTCGTATTGAATTACTCTCACACGACGAAAGCAAAGATAGTGATCAGCCATTCGTTATGCTTGAAAATGATGTCAAGCGTACATATGTTGCTCAATCTGGCTTAATTGGTTTGAATGGACCAGATAGTAGTCGTGGTGGTCGTCCATTATATGCTGTTGAAAAAACATCATATACTTTGGCTGATGCTAAGGGTGTACAGGATCAAAAGGGTCAATCTGAAAAAGTTTTAAACGTTCCGATGGTATTTAAGACACCTGAAGGCGTTGAAATTATTAAAACTTTTACCTTTACCCAAGGGCAATATCCAATTGTTGTAAGACATCAAGTGATTAACCGTAGCCAACAAAGCTGGCAAGGTCAGATGTTTGGACAATTAAAACGTGATAACTCTGAAGATCCTGGTAAATCTTCTCAAGGTATTTTCACTCTAGGAACTTTCTTAGGTGGAGCTTGGGGGACGCCTGATTCACATTACAACAAGCTTAAGTTTGCTAATTTCTCTGAAGAAAAAGTAAGCACTGAAGCTAAAGGTGGATGGGTTGCGATTGTTCAGCATTATTTTGTAAGTGCTTGGATTCCTGGGAATCTTAAACTGACTCAAGCGAATGGTCAGCCTTATGTAGCTAAACTTGAATCTCGTCAATCTGCTGATCATATGAATATCATTGGTTTTACCTCACCAGTGATTAATGTTCCGGCAGGCACTTCAATGGAAGTGGACGCAAAACTTTATTCAGGTCCGAAAGTACAATCTGAATTAAAAGATTTAGCGGTTGGCTTGAATCAAACTGTTGATTATGGCTGGTTATGGCCGATTGCCAAGTTACTGTTCTTAGGTCTTCAATTCTTCCATAGCATTGTGGGCAACTGGGGATGGTCAATCATCTTACTTACAGTTATGGTGAAGATGATTTTGTGGCCTTTATCTTCAAAAAGTTATCGTTCAATGGCGAAAATGCGTGTGATTGCACCAGAAATGCAACGCATGAAAGAAGAGTTCGGTGAAGACCGTATGCGCTTCTCGCAAGAAATGATGGCTTTATACAAACGTGAACAAGTGAATCCTCTTTCAGGTTGTTTACCATTGTTGCTACAAATGCCAATTTTCCTTGCCTTGTACTGGGTACTCATGGAAAGTGTGGAATTACGTCACGCACCATGGTTAGGCTGGATTCAAGATTTGTCAGCAATGGATCCTTGGTTCATCTTGCCGTTGATCATGGGTGCTACCATGTTTGCACAGCAAATGTTGAACCCACAACCAGCAGATCCAATGCAGGCTAAAGTGTTCCGCATTATGCCGATTATGTTCACGGTATTTATGTTGTTCTTCCCGGCAGGTCTCGTGCTTTACTGGATTGTGAACAACAGTATTACTATTTTACAGCAATCGTTTATTAACAAGAGTGTTGCGAAAAGTCGTATAAATAAGACTGAATCAGCTTCTTAATCGTTTAACTTTTGCTGAATAAATCCGCTTAAGATGGTAATCTTAGGCGGATTTTTCTTTGGCTGGATTTTAGGTTTTTAGGTGAATAATATGCAAAGTCAAACCACGATTGCCGCAATTGCAACGCCGCCAGGGCGTGGTGGTGTGGGCGTGATTCGCCTATCGGGGCCTAAGGCTTATGAAATTGCTCAAAACCTGACACAGAAAAACTTGCCTGAAGCACGTATGGCGGGTTTCCGTAAGTTCTACGATGTTGATGGCAGCATTATGGATGAAGGCATTGTTCTATGCTTTCCCAATCCTCACTCATTTACAGGTGAAGATGTTGTAGAGTTACAAGGTCACGGCGGTCCAGTCATCCAAAATGCCTTGCTTGGTCGTCTATTCGAGCTTGGTGCAATCGCTGCAAAAGCCGGTGAGTTTTCCATGCGTGCTTTTGAAAATGGCAAGATGGACTTGGTACAAGCAGAAGCTATTGCCGACTTGATTGATGCGACTTCGCAAGCGGCGGCGCGCTCCGCTGTTCGTTCTTTACAAGGCGCTTTTTCAACAAAAATTAATACTGTTTTAGAAAAACTGATTCATCTACGTTTGCATGTAGAAGCGGCAATTGATTTTCCTGAAGAAGAAATTGATTTTTTGGCCGATGGCAAAATTTTAGCTTTACTTGAAGATGTACAACAGTCTGTACATGGTGTGCAAATGTCTGCACGACAGGGTCAATTACTACGTGAAGGTTTGCAAGTCGTTATTGCTGGTAAACCAAATGCAGGTAAATCGAGTTTGTTAAATGCGCTTGCTGGTGTTGAGCGCGCAATTGTGACGGATATTGCTGGAACAACTCGCGATGTTTTGCATGAAAAAATTAGCTTAAATGGTCTACCTATCACCTTAACAGATACTGCGGGTCTTCGTGAAACGGGTGATATCGTTGAAAAAGAAGGGATTCGCAGAGCAATCAAGGAAATTGAGCAGGCTGATTTGTTACTGCTGGTTTATGACTTAAATCAAGGTGATGACCCATTAAAACTCGCTCAAGAATATTTTGCTGAACACATTGAACCACGCCGCTTAATGTTAATTGGTAATAAATGCGATTTAACTGGTCAATTGGCAGAAATAAGTGATTTTCAAGGGTTCCGCCATATTACTGTTTCAGCAAAACAAGAAATGGGTGTACAAGGCCTCGTAGAGGCGATTACAGCTCATGCAGGCTTCCAGCCTGAGGAAGATACATTTATTGCGAGAACACGTCATTTAGACGCAATGAAGCGTACCCAGCTCTATCTTTCAGAAGCACATGAGCAACTTGTGGTATTTAATGCAGGTGAACTTGTTGCTGAGTCATTACGTCTTGCTCAAAATGCTTTAGGCGAAATTACGGGTGACTTTAGCGCCGATGACCTATTAGGCAAAATCTTTGGTTCTTTTTGTATTGGAAAATAATTAAAAAAATTCTGAATGATGCACGTGGTGTGTCATTCAGAGCAGTTCTTAACCATATCTTTTTAGAACCTTTAAAAACTCATCTAACTCATTCTGATCGACTTGTGCTTCTTTGAGCACGTGGTGATGTAAGTGCTGTTCCATCAATTCATTCATCAGACCGTTTATAGCGCCTTTAATTGCAGCAACTTGTTGTAGTATTTCTATGCATGAAATATCTGGCTGTTCAACAGCATACTCAATACTATTAATTTGCCCTTTTAGCCGTTTTACACGATTAAGAATTTTTTTATCCTGACCAATGTGACTCATCTGTTTTCTCTTAATAATTTAATATACTGGTATGGAGTATATTTGGTTTAAGTTTTATGCAGAATCCTAGTGTATCACGTCGTTATTCATATCAGTTTGATGAACTTTTCAAAAGCTACTTATGTTCCACGTGAAACATTGGCATAAATGAGTGGGAGTTTGGTTATAACTCGGTAATTAGTTCTGTTTTCATAAGATGAACTGATTAAAATGATCTCCTTTGCCACCTATGAGTCGGTTTTATGCTTAAAAAATTAGGAATATTGGCCTTATTTAGCTTAACTACAAGTTTGAGTTTCGCTAATGTAGATGCGGTTAGGGAAAATATTAAAAAACAATATCCTAATTTGAAAATTAGCAATATTCAAAAAACCGAAATGCAAGGGCTATATAGCGCTAATCTGGATCAACAAATAGTTTATGTGGGTGAAGATGGTCAGCATATGTTTGTGGGTTCTATGATTCGGTTGAAGGATCAGAAAAATTTAACCAAAGATCTAGTTTTAGGACAAAACTCAATTGATTGGAAACAACTTCCTTTAAAAGATGCCATTAAAACTGTGAAAGGTAATGGTCAGCATGTATTAGCCGTATTTTCTGACCCAAACTGTCCTTACTGTAAAAAGCTCGAACCTGAGCTTGATAAGCTTAAAGACGTAACAATTTACACGTTTATCTACCCTTTAAAACCTCAGTCTATTGTTGTTTCTAGGCAGGTTTGGTGTGCGCCAAATCAATCCTATTCATGGAAAAAATTGATTCAGCAAGGCGTTAAACCAACAGTTGCAAGCTGTGAAAATCCAATTGACCGTAATTTAGAGCTTGGAAAGAGATTAGGTTTTAATGGCACCCCTACTCTGATTTTTGCAAACGGATTTAAACTTGTAGGTGCTCGTTCTGCAGAAGAGATTCAAGCTGTTTGGAAAGAATTAAGCCTATAAAATAAAAAAGCACCATTAGGTGCTTTTTTATTACCCAAAATTAATTAACTTTTTCGTGCGATTAAATTGTAAATAAAGAGAATAATGACTGCACCAATAACAGATGCGATAAAGCCCGCAGCTGAGTTCTCTCCATAAAGCCCCAGTAATCGTCCGCCATAGGTAGCTAGAAGTGAACCTGCAATACCTATCAGAGTTGTCACAATAAATCCCGCTTTGTCATCGCCAGGATGTAAGGCACGAGCGATTAAACCAGCAAAGAAACCAACCACAATAGCAACAATAAGTGACCACATATTTGTTCTCCAGTTGTTTTTTTGATGAAGTTAATGATTTGCTTCATATTCTATCGTGCTTGAGAGGTATCGGTTTTGTCTGTAGCAGATTGCGATTTTTTGTGTCTTTTTTGTTCGAAGCTAATATTTTATATAAAAAAATAGCACCTCGCGGTGCTATTTTTTTGAAATTTATAAACCAATTTCGCCAATAAATGGCAAGTGACGATATTTTTGGTCATAGTCTAAGCCATAACCTACAATAAACTTATCTTCAACTTCAAAACCTAAAAATTTAACTTCGAGATCAATTTCACGGCGAGATGGTTTACTCACTAAAGTACACAATTGAATCGAATTCGGTTCGCGAGTTTGCAACATTTCCATAACTTTGCTTAAGGTATTACCTGAGTCGATAATATCTTCAACAACTAACACATCTTTACCGCGAATTTCACCATCAAGATCTTTTAAGATTTTAACATCTCGACTTGAAGTCGTACCGCCAGCGTAGCTAGATACTGTCATAAAGTCGAGTTCATGCGGTTTAGTAATCGTACGGCACAAGTCTGCCATGAAAATAACAGAACCACGCAGTAGCCCGATCAGGACCAACTCTTTGTCACTATTTGCATAGTGAGCGTTAATTTGCTCGCCGAGCTCTTTGACTTTTGCTTGAATTTCTTCGGTTGAAATCATGATGCTCATTGCAACAGTCATGTCAGATTCCTACAAGATATAAAAGAAAAAATAAAAAAGGTGTTGACCTGCAACACCTCTAAAATCTGAGTTAATGGTAAAATTTTAAAGCAAAATGACTTTTCATGCACCCTTTGGTGAACCAGAAATTTTATCATTTTGAGTAATATGTCGATCACGCTTTAATGCAAGAGCACATATTCCAAATAATAACAAAAACTTAACAGCCTGATTTTTATTGGGCTGTTTCTTTTTGATAAGCACGTTTTCCATAAATATAAGTCGCCTCAATATTACGGTCATCACCTAAAGTAAATAATGCAAACAGCGAATCTTCAACAGACTTAGATTTAGACTGACGCAGTTGCTGTAATGCTGTTGGCTTCAGATTCAATACAACAAAGTCCGCTTCTTTACCAAGGTTGAAGTTCCCTAATTGATCCTGTAGATCAAGTGCTTTTGCTCCACCTAATGTTGCATGGTAGAGCGCTTCAAAAGCAGAAAGTTTATCACCTTGTAATTGCTGGACCTTATAAGCCTCATTAACGGTTTGTAGTAAGCTAAACGATGTACCTGCACCGATATCTGTACCCAAGCCTACCTTTACTTGTTTTTCCCATGTTTTTTTCAATGGAAATAAACCACTGCCCAAGAACAAGTTTGAAGTTGGACAAAATGCGATAGCCGATTGCGTATCATGCATACATTGCCATTCTTCATCTTCTAAGTGAACACAATGAGCAAATACAGAACGTTTACCGGTGAGTCCATAATGTTGATAAACATCTAAGTAGCCTGCTTGTTCCGGAAATAAAGATTTCACCCAAGCAATTTCATCTTTATTTTCACTTAAATGGGTATGTACATAAACATCTGGAAATTCTTGTTTTAACTGCCCTGCTCTTTCTAATTGCTCGGGTGTAGAGGTTGGAGCAAAACGTGGCGTAATCGCATAAAGTGCACGGCCCTTACCATGCCATTTTTCAATGAGTGCTTTGGTGTCGCTATACGCCGTTTCTGGCGTGTCACACAGCGCTTCAGGGGCATTGCGGTCCATAAGTACCTTACCCGCAATTAAACGCATTTGAACGTGCTCTGCGGCTTCAAACAAGGCATCCACAGACTCAGGATGAACCGTACAGAAAACTAGTGCTGTAGTCGTACCGTGTTTTAAGAGTTCTTGAACAAAGAACTGAGCAATCTCATTTGCATATGCTTTGTCCTGAAACTGGATTTCAGTTGGGAACGTATAAGTATTGAGCCAGCTTAAAAGTTGTTCGCCGTATGCTCCAACCATTTCGGTTTGCGGAAAGTGAATATGGGTATCAATAAAGCCGGGTACAATCAACTGTTCTGGGTAATGTTGGATTTCAACTCCAGCAGGAAGATGCTCATTAGCTTCTTCCCATGCACCAAACCATTTGATTTTTCCATGTTCACTAATCAATACACCATCTTCTAGATAACGCACTTGATTTGAAATATCAGTTGGTTCTGAGACGGTTTGTTGGATATCTAAAAAACGACCACGCACAACGGTGGTATTTGCGATCAATGCCATGGAAAGCCTTTATATTTTCACTTTTTTCGATTGATTGTACCCCACTTAGCCAATATTTAAACGGTATAACGTTTACTTAGTCCCCATTCAGCCAAAATCCGTCGATAAGTCGTTGATGAACGGTCTGCTTCAAAATGCGCTTCCATTATTAAATCTAGAGGCAGTTCCTCTGGTTTTTGTGATTCGATGATGTCTTGGTCTTCGGCAAAAATTTGTGCATTAAACGCATATACTGCTTCTAAATCTCCTGTTTGATCAAAGTTTCGTGTTAACGGAACAAATAAACGGGTTTTATTACTTGATATAGGGCAACAGGCATTCAGTATTTTTAAAATGCCTCCTTCTGGAAAATCCACAGTAAGTGTGGCTGAAAACGGCGGATAAACATCAAAGGTGCGTTTCCATAAAAAGCCTTCTGGTTCGAGATGTTTTAACTCATGAGGATAGTTACTGACATTACTGATATAGACCGTTTTTAAGCCGTATTGGGTACGTTCAGTTTGATATTTAGGTACGACTGGATTATCACGGTCAGCAAAGGCATTGTGATGTACCCAGGCAAAATGTGCGACATCGATAAAACCTTCAAGTTGACGCCCGCTGGAACCGGCAATATCAACAAAAGGAGGCAAAATTGCCTGATGTTCTAGATGGTCCCAAGTATCTAATACAGGAATATTGGCTTGAGCAACATCACGACCATGAATACTTGTCCAAATTAGCCCATAACGTTGCACCACCGGAAATTTAGCCAGAGAAAAACGATCTGAAATTTTAGTTAACTCAGGTTGAGCTGGTATGTGGGTACATTTCCCTTCTGTGTTGTAGCGTAAACCATGGTAAGGACAAACAAGTTCCTCACCCTCAATCCAGCCTTTCGTTAAGGGAACACCACGATGCGGGCAAATGTCTCGAACAAGATGGATTTCCCCACTTTCAGTCTTATAGAGTGCCATGTTGACATCTAATAAGGTGACTCTTTGCGGTGCTGTAGACACATCTTGAATACGGGCAACCGGATACCAGTGACTCGATAAAATTTCCCAATCTTTTGCATCAAAACTGCTGTTACAAGGCATGGCAAGCGGCGTTAAAGTTGGAATAGCATTCATGGCATCACTCCTTAAAAAAATTAGGGCTCTCACGAGCCCTTAAAATTTGGGCTTTTTTCTTTTTAGTTGATGCAAAGAGCTTGCCAATATAGATTTTTAATAGAAGAAACAAGAATAAAATATTTAAAATACATAAGATTAAAAGACTACATTTTTGAATTATTGTTCTAATATTGGTTTGAAAGTGAAGTTAGTTGTTAACAATGCACTTAAAAAGCACAGATGTTCAGTGAATATGGCACAATAAAAAAGCACTTTTAAAGTGCTTTTTTATGTAGATCCCTTGATAGGATGAATTAAGACTGCAACTGTTTTTTATTGTGTCGTAAAGAAAGAAAAGCAGTAATTGCTAATACCAATACGATAAAGCTTAACGAGATCCAGATTGGCATGTGGAACACATCAAGCAACAACATTTTTGCACCAATGAACAATAAGATGATGCCTAAGCCGTATGGTAAGTAATGTAATTTACTTGCAGCGCCAGCAAGCAAGAAGAACATTGCGCGTAAACCTAAAATTGCCATTAAGTTCGCTGTTAAAACAATAAACGGGTCACTGGTTACCGCGAAAATAGCAGGAATAGAGTCTACTGCGAAAATAACGTCTGAAGCTTCAACCAAAATCAATACTAAAAATAACGGTGTTGCCCACAATAAACCGTTCTGGCGGACAAAGAACTTGTCCCCTTTAAGCTGTGGTGTAATACGCATGTGCTTACGTAACCATTTTAGAGCTTTGATGTCTTCAATATTGGTTTCTTCTTCTTGGCCCTTTAAGAATTTAAAGCCTGTATATACCAAGAACGCACCAAAGATATAAAGCACCCAAGAAAACTCTTGAACGAACCATGCGCCAATAAAGATAAAAAGAGTACGCAGTACGATTGCGCCTAATACGCCGTAGAGCAAAATTTTACGTTGTAGTGCAGCCGGAATAGCAAATGCTGCGAAAATCATTAACCAGACAAAAACGTTGTCAATCGCGAGAGACTTTTCAAGTAAGTAACCTGCGAAGTATTCCATAGTTTTTTGATTTGCTAGGGTCACACCAGCAGTTTGCTGTAGATACAGCCATAAACCACCGCCAAATAACATTGCAACGCTTACCCAAGCAACACTCCAGTAAGCAGCTTGCTTGATAGAAACATCTTGGCCTTGCTTTTGCTTAAAGCCTAAAAAGTCTACTAGAAGCATGACAATGACAATGCCAAAGAATGCTATATACAGCCATAAATTGCCGATCGATTCCATAAATCCTCTCTATATCCGGCAATTGGGCATAAAAAAACCTCGACCAGTTGCCAGATGAATTAAACATCTGTATCAACATGATCAAGGTCTTGCCTACATCATGAATCTCATGATGCTCAGATACCGACTTTTTAATAAAAGTGTATTGACGATATCTGACACATAACATTGCTGTTATGTTTGGAGGAGGCTACTCCCCTTGTCAAACTAAATTCTGTTTTGGATAAAACATATCCAATTTCCACATAGAATGGCAGATTTTTTAGGATTACGCAACTGAACTTAATGTCGTGGTTTTTAGTACTCAAAACCACAATGCGCTATTTAATAAAGCCCCGATCTAAAAGCGGTTTGCATATTATTTGGTAAAGATGAATAAAGAATCCGGTGAAGTGTGTGCCATAAGCATTCCAGAAGTAATAACCAGCTGTATTTACCAATAGCGCTACGATAAAAGCACCCAACATATCTAAAGGGAAATGCACACCTAAATAAATACGTGACCAAGCTACTACAAATGATAGTGAGAGAAGAATTATTCCAATCAGTTTACGCTGAGCAAATAGATAAGACAGAGCGATGGTACTGAAAATCAGCATATGATTACTTGGAAAAGACGCAGTGGGCGCATGTTCGATAAAAGTTGTTCCCACACCCATCACAAACGGCCGTGGGTGATGGTAAAACAGAGAAATAACATAACCTACTAAAAGTGACACGCAGGTTAAAAAGATAGATTTAATGACCCTATTCTTTAAATCTTGGTCGCCATAGAACCATAAAAATGTAAGGATGAATAAAAGGATATACAGGAGATCATTAGCAAAAAAGATAGCAAGACGAATGATAAATTGACTCGCATCCTGAGCACCATTAATAACATGGAATAAGCTAAGGTTGAGTGTTTCTAAAGACATTCATATTCCAAACAAGAACAAAAACGTGAGCTATGATAATGAATTAAGTGGAATGCCTTGATAGAGAATTGTCACAAAAATGAAATATAGCTTGTTTGTGAGTAAAGATTGAACAGCAGGCTAAGATAATTTTTAATGCGTGATCTGAGCGTTGATATTAAAGTGTTAACGTGTAGGCACTTTATCGAGAACGTTATTTTATGACTACTCAAGAAAAACAGAAAAAATTAAGTTTAAGGCCTTTATCTCCAAGAGATCCAAAGCAGCCGCATAGAGCAGCAACACCTTTAGAATTATTGTTTGATTTAATTTTTGTGGTGGCGATTGCAACAGCTGGTCAGCAATTACACCACGCGATTATTGAAAATCACCTATGGCATGCGTTACCAAGCTACCTGATGGTATTTTTTGCGCTATGGTGGGCATGGATGAATTTTTCGTGGTTTGCTTCGGCCTATGACAATGATGATGCTTTATATCGTTGTTTGACCTTTGTACAGATTGTGGGTTCATTGGTGATGGCCGCAGGTATTCCTGATGTATTTCGTAGTCAGGATTTTGACATAATCATCATTGGTTATGTGATCATGCGCATGGCACTTGTTACCCAGTGGTTACGTGCAGCAAAACATGACCCTGAGCGGCGAATTACCGCTTACCGCTATGCAATAGGCATTGTACTGGTTCAGGTGGGTTGGCTCGTTGCTAATTTTGCACACATACTTTCAGTTCCTTTATTTTTATTTCTGGTTGTGATGGAATTATGTATTCCTATCTATGCAGAAAAACATATACCAACGCCATGGCATCCTCATCATATTGTAGAGCGTTATGCGCTGCTTACGATTATTGTTTTGGGTGAATCAATCGTCGGTAGCTTTAATGCAATACGTGATGCCTTAGCCGCTCAATCTATGAATATCCCTGCCGTTTTCTTAATGATCGGTGGTTTGATTCTGATGTTTGCCATGTGGTGGGCTTATTTTGACCGTAGTGAACAGCATCATCATGTGAAAGGTGTACGCCCATTTGTATGGGGATACGGCCATTATTTTGTTTTTGTCAGTATTGCTGCTGTGGGTGCAGCGCTTGCTGCCGCTGTGGATGTCACAACCCATCATGCCCATATTTCCGATTTATATATGGGAGTAGTCGTTGCGGTGAGTGTGGTGCTCTATACCACATGCATTTGGGTACTTTATGAGTTCCAATGTTTATCAGGAATGACCAAGTGGTTTTACCCAATTACTGCCCTCATTATTTTATGTATTCCGTTTATTTGTAATAACGTGGGATATAGCGTGTTTGCGATGGGCATTATCTATAGTTTACGTTTAATAGTTTCTAATAAATTTATGGCAAACATAGAGCCAGAAAAGGTTTAGAACTGTTTAATTAAAAAAAAGGGTTTCAATTGAAACCCTTTTTTTGTTGAATCTTTAACGCAAAATTTAGGCAGCTTTAGCTTTTAAGGCATTCATTAATTTTTGATGTAAACCACCAAAACCGCCATTAGACATAATCACAACGGCATCGCCCTCGCCCGCTTCACTGACAATACGTTCAATAATTTCATCAAGTGAACGACTGACTTGAGCGTGGTTAGAAGCAGCTTCAATCACAGGTTGTAAGTCCCAATCTAGGCCTTCTGGCTGATACCAGATTACATCGTCTGCTAAGCGTGCTGAATGTGCCAAGCCATCTTTATGACTGCCCATACGCATCGTATTTGAGCGTGGTTCAATAATGGCCCATAAGCGGCGTTCGCCTAAGCGTTTACGTGCGCCGTCTAAAGTGGTGTCAATTGCAGTTGGATGGTGAGCGAAGTCATCATAAACCTCAATGCCGTTGACTGTACCGAGTAGCTCCATACGACGTTTTACGCCACCAAAGTTCGACAAAGCTTCACAAGCTTGTTCAAGCGCAACACCTACATGTTGAGCGGCTGCAATCGTTGCTAAAGCATTAGCTACGCTATGTTGCCCTGTCATGGTCCATTTAACTTCACCGACTACTTTGCCATTTTCGAGTACTTTAAAATGGCTGCCATCGATTGAGATTAATTCAGCAGATAAAGCAGCTTTTTCATTCGCTTCTAGACTGGTACGAATCACTGGTGTCCAGCAGCCCATTTCAAGCACTTCATCAATATGAGTTTCAGTAATTGGTGCAATAATGCGACCTTCGCTTGGAATAGTACGAACAAGGTGATGGAACTGCTTTTGAATCGCAGCAAGGTCATCAAAAATATCAGCGTGGTCGAATTCAAGGTTGTTTAAAATCGCCGTTTTGGGATGGTAATGAACAAACTTAGAACGTTTATCAAAGAAAGCAGAGTCATATTCATCAGCTTCAACGCAGAAGTATTTACCACCGCCTAAACGAGCACTTTCACTAAAACCAAGTGGAACACCACCAATTAAAAAGCCCGGATTTAAACCAGCCTGATCAAGCACCCAAGCCAACATGGTTGTAGTTGTGGTTTTACCATGAGTACCTGCTACACCAAGTACATGTTTACCTTGTAAAACATGATCAGCAAGGAACTGTGGACCAGAAATATAGGGTAAACCTTCGTTAAGCATATATTCCACGGCATCAATGCCACGTTTCATGGCATTTCCGACAATCACTAAATCTGGATGAGGCTGCAAATGACTACGGTCATAGCCTTGCATGAGGGTAATACCTGCGTTCTCTAACTGGGTAGACATCGGTGGGTAAACGTTTAAATCGGAACCTGTTACCTTGTGTCCTAAATCACGAGCTAAAAGTGCTAAAGAGCCCATAAAAGTGCCACAAATACCCAAGATATGCAGATGCATTGCTCACCTTCTCCACTGCTTTTGTACACAATATTCATATGAATGACTGTGTGTGTATTATTGATAAATTTGCCAGCAACGATAGCAAGGCTAAACTCGAAAAGATAGTCAAAAATCGTTGTTGTTCTATGTGTTTGAGGCCCTGACAAAAGCACATCTTTATTTTTTCGATTTAAGCTGAATTACAGTTTTATCTTTTATAATGTTTTGATCCATATTAATACTTAAATCATCGTGATGATGAAGGATGTGCCTTTGAATCCAACGGTTTTAGCTTTTGCTTTCTTAATTATTTCTAACTGCTTTATGACTCTTGCATGGTATGGGCATCTTAAGTTTTTGCACCATGCCCCACTTTGGCAAGCGATTTTATTCGGTTGGATTATTGCGCTGCTTGAATATAGTTTTATGATTCCAGCAACTCGTATGCTGAGTGCACAAGGCTGGCTACTCGGTGAAATGAAAATTACACAGGAAGTGGTTACACTGATTGTGTTTGTACCGTTCATGCTTTTCTTATTTAAACAACCATTTAAACTGGATTATTTGTGGGCGATGGTATGTTTATTTGGCTGTGTCTATTTCGTATTTAGAAGCCAGTAAGCTGTAATGGCTTGTGAATTAATTTAATAACAAGCCATAGTTATTAGACGCAACTGCTTTTTTAGAATTTTAGAAAATTGCTGATTTCTTGGCGTTGCGCTTTCACAGTCAAAAGGATAATTACTGTCTGCTGTGGTTGTACTCAAAGCGCCGTAGGGCTAATCATCATTAAGCTCTTATTGATTTGATTCAAGGCACCATATAAATAAAATTTGAGAATGTGCCATTGTTAAACCATGACATTTTTTGATGAGATTAAAAATATTCGCAGAGCTGGTCAGTTAAATTTTCGTGAGATGAAAAATCAGTCTATAATAATGGGCTTCCGAACCATTTAAAACTTGGCTCTCGTCGAGATTTATCTTCTTTTACTTTTGTCTCTGGAACATTAGCAATGAATGCGGCCGCAGCACAAGACGCTCAACCTCTCGTTGGAATTATTATGGGTTCTCAATCTGATTGGGCAACTCTCGAAAACACAGCCAATATGCTTAAACAGCTTGGCGTCCCATTTGAAGCGGAAGTGGTTTCTGCTCATCGTACTCCAGATCGTTTATTTGAATATGCAGAAACTGCGCGTGATCGCGGTATTCAAGTGATTATTGCTGGTGCTGGCGGTGCAGCGCATTTACCTGGAATGTGTGCCGCAAAAACTGATTTACCTGTTTTGGGTGTGCCAGTTAAATCATCAATTTTAAATGGCGTAGACTCTTTGCTTTCAATCGTACAAATGCCGGCTGGTATTGCAGTGGGTACTTTAGCGATTGGTCCAGCTGGTGCGACGAATGCTGCAATTATGGCGGCACAAATCTTAGGTTTAACTCGCCCTGAAATTGCAAAAAATGTTGCTGATTTCCGTGCTGCGCAAACCGATAAGGTTGCAAGCAAAAATATTCCGGGTCAGGTGTAAGAGGCTGAGATGGATAAAACTATCGGTATTTTTGGTGGTGGGCAATTGGGCCGAATGATGGCTCAGGCAGCATTACCATTAAATATTCAATGTACTTTTTTTGAAGCAAATACAGATTGCCCAGCAGGTGTTTTAGGCCAAGTCTTTTCTAGCCAAGATGAGCAAGGTTTAAAGCAGTTTATTGAAAGTGCTGATGTTTTCAGTCTTGAGTTTGAAAATACACCAGTTGAAGATGTTGATGTTTTGACACAAACCAAAGCATTGCACCCTCCCCGTGTTGCTTTAGCAACTGCGCAAAATCGGTTGTCAGAAAAAGCATTGTTTGATGAGCTTACTATTCCTGTTGCGCCGTATCGTGCGGTAGACAGCTTAGAAAGCTTGAAGAATGCTGTTGCTGAGCTTGGTTTACCCATTGTGCTTAAGACTGCAACAGGTGGATATGACGGTAAAGGTCAGTTTGTACTTCGTTCAGAAGACCAGATTGATACTGCTTGGGCTGAATTGGGCCCTGCAAAAAGTCTAGTTGCCGAAAGCTTTGTTAAATTCTCTCGCGAAGTTTCAATTATTGCAGTACGTGGCCAAAATGGTGAAGTAAAAACTTGGCCATTGGCTGAAAATCACCACCATAACGGTATTTTATCGCATTCAATTGTTCCAGCGCCGAATAGTGAAGCTTTACAGCCTGTCGCTCAAGATTACATTACACGGTTGCTGAATCACCTCAACTATGTAGGTGTATTAACTCTAGAACTGTTTGTGACAGAACAAGGTTTATGTGCAAATGAGATGGCACCACGTGTACACAACTCAGGTCACTGGTCAATTGAAGGCGCCGTCTGTTCTCAGTTTGAAAACCATATTCGAGCTGTTGCAGGTCTACCATTAGGCTCAACAGAAGTTGTTCGCCCAACGGTTATGATCAATATTATTGGTCAGCATCCTAAAACAGCAGATGTACTTGCTTTAAATGGTGCTCATCTACATCTTTATAACAAGTCTGAACGTGCTGGTCGTAAATTAGGCCATATCACTTTAATGCCTGTGGATAGTAATGAATTGACGACGTTATGCCGTCAATTGGCGGAAATTTTGCCAGAACCCCTCGCTTTAACAACAGATATGACCCTCTAAAGTATTTCTAATTCTCTAAAAAGCGATCTTCGGATCGCTTTTTTTATCTTTTAAATTTAAAAAATAATAAATCATAAGAGTTTTACGTTTGTGGATAACTTCTCATAGGAATTTTTGAATTTAAATATTGACTGAGTTTTTAAATTTAAAAATTGAAAACAAGTTTTTTACATTGTTTTGAATTTAAAGTTAGTTATCCACAAGAGCGTTTGATTTATAATTGATAATAGAGTCTGTATATTTTAAATTCAAAACCAATGATGTTTGGTGAAATGTTTTAAATTCAAAATAACGTAGCTAGTTTGAATTTAAAACACAGGGTGATTTTTTGAATTTAAAAAATAGGGATTGTTGAGATGATTGACTTTTCTATGTCATAAATAATGATGAAATAGAGAATGGAATCAAGAAATAGTACTGTTTTGCTGGATTGTGGATAACTTTATCCACAAAAATACCTACTTTATGGTTTAAATTTAAAATAAGGTTTTTGAATTTAAACTATGCGCTATTGTTTTGAATTCAAAATAGGTGATGTACAACGGAGAAGTTTTAAATTCAAAAACAAAGTGGGAAATTTGAATTTAAAACATTGGAAATGAATTTAAAGAAGAGATTATGAATTCAAATTTACGTTTTCTCTCTGAAATTTTAGACTCATAATGGTATGGTACTTAAAAATTTAAATTCAAAAATTGAAACTGGAATAATATGCGACGTTTTTCTTGTATTGTTGGCTCTGTATTTTTGGCAATGACTCAGGCTCAAGCAGAGCTGGTAATTAATGGTTCTACTTCTACAATATCTAGTAATGCGACTGTTCCTGTAACGAACAGTAATACTTATACGCCTAATAATAATTTCCAAAGTTGTTTGGCAAATTTACGTTCTCAAGCAATTGCTGCTGGAGTGTCGGGAACAACCTATGACCGTTATACTCAAAACTTAACTCCAGATTACTCGGTTATTGATAAATTAAACTATCAACCAGAATTTTCGACACCAATTTGGGATTATCTTTCTGGCTTAGTAGATGAAGAGCGTGTTGAGCTTGGAAAACAAAAACTAGCCCAATATCGCGATGTTTTAAATCGTGCTTCTCAAACCTACGGTGTGCCACCAGAAACAATTGTGGCGGTGTGGGGTGTTGAAAGTAATTTTGGTGATATTTCTGGAAAATATCCTTTATTACAATCACTCGGAACCTTAAGTTGTGAAGGTCGCCGACAAAGTTATTTCCGTACTGAATTTTTTGCCACCATGCGTATTTTACAGCGCGGTGACTTAACCGAAGATCAACTGAAAGGTTCATGGGCTGGTGCATTTGGACATACCCAATTTATGCCATCGACCTATGAACGTTTAGCTGTTGATTTTGATGGAGATGGTCGTCGAGACTTGGTGTCTAGTACAGCTGATGCACTGGCTTCAACGGCTAATTTCTTAAATAAAGCAGGCTGGCAAGCAGGAATGCCATGGGGTTTTGAAGTAAAAGTTCCCCAAGGTATGTCAATTGATGGAGAAGGGCGACGCTCAAAGAAAGCTTTAAGTAGCTGGAGTGCGCGAGGAGTAACCCGAATTGACGGCTCTCCACTTGTTCAAGGGGCTTTATCTAGTAGTACTCCGGCAGGTTTAATGGCACCAGCAGGTGTAAATGGTCCAGTATTTTTAGTATTTAAGAATTTTGATGCTATCTATAGTTATAACGCTGCGGAAAGTTATGGTCTTGCAATTGCCCATTTATCTGATCGTTTAAAAGGCGCTCGTCCTTTTGTAACATCTTGGCCAACTGATGATCCAGGAACTTCGCGTGCAGAGCGTCGTGAAATCCAACAATTTTTGATTAATCGCGGCTACGATATTGGTACAGTTGATGGTCTTATTGGTGATAAAACCCGTGTAGCTATTCGTCAGGAGCAAACTCGTTTAGGTTTAAATCCAACAGGACGAGCTGGGCAACAAATCTTACGAGCATTTCGTCAAGAACAAGCCAAAAAAATGATGCAATAAAATCAAGATAATAAAAAAAGGTCTGCATATGCAGACCTTTTTTATGAGTACTTGTATAAGATTGCTAATCTAATTTAACCGCTTCCAAAATATCAAAAATAACTGAAGTGACATCTTGGCTTAAATCTCGATCATTAAAGATTTCATACGCAGTGATCGTAACATCTGTATCACTTGGTAATTGCTTTTGTTCTTCTTCAATTAAATGTTCAATCGGTAGCAGAGTCTGTTTCACTTCAAGATGTAGAATATCTTTATATTCAATATTTTCATCTTCAAGTTCGATTTCATGCTCATTAAAAAAGGGGATTAGAATAGAATGAAGATACGGTTTTATTTCAATAATATCAAACAGTTCAATATCACGTGTTTGTTCAATTGTGCTGATGTGATCATTTACTTCAATCAGGATATGATAGTAACTCATCTTCATCTCCATCCTATTTTAGTTAGCTCTTATAACCACAATAACATGACTTTGATATGAATTTCGATGTATCTACCTAGAAATAGATACATCATTTTATATCAAATTCTTAATTATTGAGGTAAAGCACTTAATAGATTGCGATCGGCATCGGTAAGACCAGTGATTTTTGTGTCACCATCTTTACGAACTGAGTACATTAATGAATTTGGTTGATCACTGTGTTTTAAACCAAGCGCATGTCCTAGCTCATGAGCAATTGTTAAACGCAAATCATCAATAGACTTAAACTCATAAATCACAATTTGTTTGCCATTGTAGATACCTTTTTTAAAGACATCAGCTTGAGCATTTTGCTTAAATTGGTTCAATGAATCATTGAACTTATTATTAATCTCATTAAAGTGAGTAACTTTGGTATTCAAATCTTTAGCTTGCTGATTATATACAGCAATTTCTTTCTTTAAAGCAACAGTTTGTTTTTGCAAATCTTTCTGGGTTTTAGCCAAAGATTTAGCACTGTATTCAGGTGCTAATTTGCCTTTGTTAAGCTGCATCATTTGCTCGTCAAGATTTTTCAATTTGCCATTCAAAATCTGCTTTTTATTTTCAAGGTCAGATTGAGTCTGACCTAATGTTTGCTTCAATTGTTTAATTTGTTGCTGTTCATCAATTACACGTTGCTGTTCTTGCTGAAATTGAGCTGCAATTTTTTGACGCTGTTCTGAACGACTTTGGCCATTATCGTAAACTAGACGAATTTCTAACTTTGCATTTGGATCATAAGTAAAATAATCCTGCCCAGTGCCTTGTTTCCAAATATCCGCAGCTTGTTGGCTAATCTGAATCAATTGATCTTGGCTTAAACCAAAACGGGGGTCAACTTCAGCAATTTTATAAGTCAGATGCTGACCGGCTTTTTGCTGAACTTGAGTATGAGCTGCAGTAGCAAGATGAGCATTAGCCTGAAAATTAGAAAAAGCAAAGGCTACGCCTAGTAACAAAGATGTTAAACGCATAATTGACTGGGGAGATTTTAAAAAAAACGTATTATAAGAATATAAAGTGAAAAATCAATCAAAAAATGTACAATTACGATAAATAAATGAGACTTTAGTCTCATTATTTTTTACCAAATGCCAAATTATTTTTTAGAAAAAATTCAATATATTTAGTTTAGTTTAGTTTTTTTAATTATTTAACTTTAATGATTTTCCTTAATTGAACTATAAATTGAGCCTAATAACTCTAAATCTGAATCTGTTAATTTGAAATTATGAATATCTTGCTCTTTTAAACGGGGGTACATTAAAGATTTTGGATCAGTCGTGTGTTTTAGTCCTAAAGCATGGCCAAACTCATGAGCAAGGGTCAAACGTAATTCATTTAAAGAAGTATAACCGTAAATTTGGATTTGGTTTTGACTGAATAACCCCTTATGAAAGGGGTGAATATGAGCTTTTTGTTCTAGCTTAAATTGTGTTATTAAAGTCTTTAAATTGTTTTGCTCTTGATTTAACTCATTAATTTTTAAATTAAGTAATTGAATTTTAATATTTAAATTATTTGATTCATTTTGCAGATTTCCAGAGCTCTGCTGTAGTTGATTTTGCCGCTCTTTTAATTCATCGGCATGATAGTATTGATGTTCGCCTTGGTTAAAGCGTGTTACGTCTCGTTGATATTGTTCAAAATCAGCTTTTAGACTAGCCTTTTTTTTGTTTAAATCAGATGATAGCTGATCAATTTCTCGTTTGTTTAGAACAATTTCTTCATTTTTAATACGCCATTGTTCCTGCTTTTGCAAAAGTGCATTCAAATTTTCTTGTTGCTCACTTTTAATGATTTGATGATCATCATAAATTAAGTTAATTGATAACTGTGCTTCTGAATCATAAATGAAATAGGTTTTACCCGTCTCTTGGTGCCAGATTTCAGCAGCTTGTTGACTAACCTCAATCAATTTTTCTTGAGTTAATTGAAACCGTGGATCAATAAAAGCAATTCGATACTTTAAAGGTCGATGAGATGAACCAATTGCTAGATTACTTTGGGCAAAGATCGTCGTTTGAAAGCCTATACATAAACACAAGCTCAGTCCCCACCATAGAAATTTTTTCATGGCAAAATAAAAAATATAAATAAATCTTATTGTTAGTTACTTAATCACTTTCGTCAAAATGATAAAAAATGCAAGAGAGTAGGTGGGCTTTGTGATCTTGGTAGGAAAATTTAAAAAGATGTTTTTAGACTTGGCAATAATGGAAGAATTAATGTAATAAGTAACAATGTATTTTATTTTAAAAAATCTTTTTTATAATTAATAGATTAGTTTTTATAGTTGACCTTTTTGACATTAAACAATCAAAAAATATCCTTGAAAATCTATTGTTATTTTTTGTAAATAATAAAAAACCGCGCCTAAGCGCGGTTTTTTATTAAAGAAACAAATTATTTTTTGTCATCTTTAACTTCAGTAAACTCTGCATCTACAACGCCATCATCAGCTTTTTGTTGGCCTGCATCGCCACCTTGGAATGCATTTGGATCAAAGCCTTCTGCACCACCAGCTTGTTGTGCTTGTTCATAAGCACGTTGAGTGATAGGCATTAAGATGTTTTGTAAAGCTTCAGTTTTAGCTTTGATATCTTCAACATCATTTTCTTTTGTTGCTAATTCAAGTTCAGAAACCGCAGTACTTACAGCTGTTTTTTCATCTTCAGTAACTTTGTCACCAAGATCTTTTACAGCTTTGTTTGAACTAGAAATCAATGCATCAGCTTCGTTACGAGCTTTTGCAAGTTCTTCAAACTTACGGTCTTCTTCAGCATTCGCTTCAGCATCTTTAATCATTGCTTCGATTTCAGCATCAGACAAACCTGAGTTTGCTTTAATCTGGATCGATTGCTCTTTACCAGTGCTCTTATCTTTAGCAGATACTTTCAAGATACCATCCGCATTGATGTCGAAAGATACTTCAATTTGTGGCACACCGCGTGGAGCAGGTGGGATATCGCCTAACTGGAAGTTACCCAACAATTTGTTTTGTTGAGCCATCTTACGTTCACCTTGGTAAACTGAAATGTCTACAGCAGGCTGGTTGTCAGCAGCAGTAGAGAACACTTGTGATTTCTTCGCAGGAATCGTCGTGTTTTTCTCAATGATTGGTGTTAATACACCACCCATTGTTTCAATACCTAAAGTTAATGGTGTTACGTCTAATAAAAGAACGTCAGTTTTGTCACCAGACAATACTGCACCTTGAATCGCAGCACCGATTGCTACTGCTTCGTCAGGGTTCACGTCTTTACGTGGCTCTTTACCAAAGAATTCTTGTACTTTTTGTTGTACAAGCGGCATACGAGATTGACCACCAACCAAGATTACGTCAGAGATGTCAGAAGTCGAAAGACCAGCATCTTTAAGCGCAATACGGCAAGGCTCAATTGTACGAGCAACTAAATCAGCAACCAAACCTTCAAGTTTTGCACGTGTTACATTGATCACTAAGTGTTTAGGACCAGTCGCATCAGCAGTGATATATGGAAGGTTAATTTCAGTTGCATTAGATGAAGAAAGCTCAATTTTTGCTTTTTCAGCAGCTTCTTTCAAACGTTGTAACGCAAGTGGATCATTTTTCAAGTTCACACTTTGTTCTTTCTTAAATTCTTCAACCAAGAATTCAATTAACGCGTTATCAAAGTCTTCACCACCAAGGAAAGTATCACCATTTGTTGATAACACTTCGATTTGCTGGTCGCCATCAAGGTCTGCGATTTCAATGATTGATACGTCAAAAGTACCACCACCTAAGTCGTAAACCGCAATTTTACGATCGCCTTCTTTTTTGTCCATACCGAACGCAAGTGCAGCAGCAGTTGGTTCGTTAATGATACGTTTAACGTCTAAGCCAGCGATTTTACCCGCATCTTTAGTTGCTTGACGTTGAGCATCGTTAAAGTAAGCAGGAACAGTAATAACTGCTTCTGTAACTGTTTCACCTAAATAGTCTTCTGCAGTTTTCTTCATCTTTTTCAAGATTTCAGCAGAGATCTGTTGAGGCGCTAATTTTTTATCGTTTACTTCAACCCAAGCATCGCCATTGTCAGCTTTGATGATTTTGTAAGGTACAAGACCGATGTCTTTTTGTACCGCTTGATCTTCATAACGACGCCCAATTAAACGCTTAATAGCGAATAATGTATTTTTCGGGTTAGTTACTGCCTGACGCTTAGCACTTTGACCCACTAAGATCTCGCCATCTTTATAAGCAATGATCGATGGAGTTGTACGTGTGCCTTCAGCGTTTTCGATTACTTTTACTTTATCGCCTTCAAGTACAGCAACGCATGAGTTGGTAGTACCTAAGTCAATACCAATAATTTTTGCCATGTGACGTTTTCCTCAAAAATTCTTTTGCAATGTTTTTGCTTGTTATCCGATATGAGAGTGAATCTATTTTTTTCAAGCATTTTAGCTAAAAAAAATCTAAAAACTCTCAAAAATTTACTTATTGACCAACCATAACCATAGCAGGGCGCAATAAGCGGCCATTTAAGGTATAGCCTTTTTGTAAAACAGTACCGATTTCATTCGCTTTAGCATTTGGATCAATACCAACTGCTTGATGTAAATCTGCATTGAAACCATTTTTAGTATCAGCTTCTACAACGCCAAATTTTTCAAGCGCAGTTAACAGTGACTTTAAGGTTAATTTGATACCTTCAAGTACTGGTGTCTCTTCATCACCCGCCGCTTGGATTGCACGCTCTAGATTGTCTACAGAATCTAGTAATTCTTTTGCAAATTTTTCAAGCACAGTTTCCTTATGCTTTTCAGACTCACGTTGAATACGCTCTACACTTTTTTGTGCTTCGTAAACAGCATTCGCTGTACGTGCTTTTTCAAGTTTAAGACTTTCTTCTAATTTAGTGATTTGCGCTTGTAAAGATTCAACGGTAACGTCGTTTGCTTGCTCTACACCTTCAGCCTGAGTTTGCTCATTAGATTGCTCTGCTTGCTCGTGTTGAATGTCTTGAGCTTGCTCATTTTGCTCATTAGCCATTGATGATCTCCGTTTAAATGGGTTTTTAAACATGTACAGTCCTTTGGGCATCAGTATTTACTGTGTAAAATCTGAACTGCCATGCATATGCTGTAATTCATTAATAGAGATGAAGTATGGGCATTGCCTAAAAATTCAAGCGTACACGGCAATTTAAAACTTTTAATTTTGCGGTTTTAAGTAAAAATCTAAATTCTCGATCATAAAAGCAATAAATTCCTGTGTTATCTTGGGTAAATGTTGCCTCGATGCATATACCACTGACAGACTTAACTCCGGAGCTGAAAAGTTTTTAAATAAAGGAACTAGTCGTTTTTCTTTTAAATCTTTTTTAACTAATACTGAAGGCAACATGGCCACACCCTGAGCATGTAGACACATATCATAAACAGCATTTACATCATTACTTTTAAAGGTAACGTTTAAAGGATAATTTTGCGGTTGTTGCTCTTTATCAAAAAGAGTCCAGTATTGATGTTGGCTATGATGAGCTAAACATTCATATTGAATAAGTTGTCTTGGATGGGAGAGGGGGCTGTGCTGTTTTAAATAGTCTGGATGGGCACAAAATATTGATTCGATCTGACAGACTGGTCTCGCAATTAATCCATCTGCAACTTTTTGCGTTATACGCAAAGCCAAATCGACTTGTGCATCAATCAGGTCAATTGTATTTTCAGTAAGATATACATCAAATTGAATATGTGGATGTTGCTTTTTAAATTGACGAATACATTCCCCAACACCTAGTTGAAATAAAAATAAACCACAGGTAAAACGAATCGTACCGTTATGTTGTTCGGGTGCTGCCAGCTCTTGTAAAAGTTGTTGTTGTTGTAAAATATTTTCGCAATAGAGGAGGGCTTTTTCACCGGCTGGAGTGAGAGATATTTTCCGGGTATTCCGCTGAAATAGTCGAGTTGAAAATGTGTGCTCTAGGTGCTCAAGATAGCGAGAAACCATGGCACGGGAATAATTAAGATGTTCAGCAGCTTTGGTTAAATTGCCATGTTGAGCAATAGAAACAAAGACCTGTATGGCTTTTAATGTGTCCATATGTCTTATCATTATTACAATATATGCAACAGTTTATCTTAATTTAGTGCATTTACCTTACATAAATTGCAATTTAAAGTATTCCTTATGAAATTGGAGAATACATAATGAAATTTTTTAAATTAACTGCTTCAGCCCTAGCAACTGCCACAGCTTTGACAATGGCTTCCTCAGCTTTTGCACAAGATCTAAAAATCCAAAGTTTTCTAGCTAAACCAGAACATTTTGGGGTGACTTCTACTTTAATTGAAGGTGATAAAGAAGTTCTATTAGTAAATGCGCAATTCTCAAAATCTGAATCATTACGTATCGCTGCCGACATTATCGATAGCGGTAAAACCTTAAAGACAATTTTCGTAAGTTATGGTGATCCTGACTATTACTTTGGTTTAGATGTGTTTAAACACTACTTTCCAAATGTACAAATCATCGCAACTCCAGAAACTGTTAAACATATTCAAGATACCCAAGCCCTTAAAGTGAAATATTGGGGACCACAAATGGGTGCAAATGCGCCTAGCCAAATTTTTGTGCCTCAAGCTTATACTGCCAAAACTTTAAAACTTGAGAATGAATCAATCGAGATTAAAGGTAAAAAAGAGCTTACTTATTTATGGGTACCTTCTGCAAAAGCTGTAGTGGGTGGAATTCCAGTATCTTCAGGCATTCATCTATGGATGGCAGATACACCTAAAACTAAAGATCGTGCTGAAGTCATTCAATCTCTAGAAAGTATCAAAGCCCTTCAACCTAAAATTGTTGTACCTGCTCATATGGTGGAGGGGGCTCCACAAGGTCTAGATGCTGTTAATTTCTCAATTAACTATTTAAATAGTTATGAAAAAGCGGCTAAAGCAAGTAAAAATTCGGCTGAGCTTAGTAAACTTATGCAAAAGCAATATCCAGCTCTTAAAAGTGTGGATAGCCTAGAGCTAGGTGCAAAAGTTGTAAAAGGCGAGATGCAATGGCCGTAATTTAGTATTTAGGCCATATCTAGTTTCAAAAGAACCGCGATCATTTCGCGGTTCTTTTATGAAGAAATCAATTTTTTAGTTAAAAAAGCTCTGTAACAATCTACGCACCTTATATAGCGTTTCTATAAATGGAAAAATTTTGAATACGATTGCCAAATACTGTAAAAATAAAAAATTGATAAAAATAAACAAACGTTTATCTATAGTTTAATTTATCACATATAACGGTCAGTTTAAGAAATTGAATTTAATAAAAAATTGCACAATTCGTACTTCTATTACTACAAAAGACAACCAATGATACGCACGCCAGAAAAAAAAATTGTGAATTATAGGCATCGCGAAGATGAACTTTGCATTTAAACGTTTGTCGTAATGAAAGGAAAGCAATCATGAAAAAATTAGGTCTTATCTCTGTAGTACTTGCTGGTGTTGCATTTACAGCAGTTGGCTGTGCGTCTGAAGCTGGTTTAAACGCATCAGGTTCTGCTCAAACAAGTGCTAGCCCATCTGGTGTACATGCAGGTGTAGGTGTTGATGCTGGCGTTTCTGGCCAAGCACAACCAGGTCAAGTTGATGCTGGTGCTTCTGGTTCAGTTTCAGGTTCTGCAACGGCTCAGTAATTTGCTGCTAAAAATAAGAGATATGAGTTTATAGAAGATATATGTTCAAGATGCCAATACATATATGAAATGAGCTGCTACTCATTTTTCTGTAAATTAGAGAGAATTTACATTCCTCAAAAAAGCCCCAAAAGATAAGTCTTTTGGGGCTTTTTTACACTTTATTGAATTTAGTCATCATGGTGGTAATCTCGCCCATCACGATTCTCTACCCGTTTTTTATCCCATTCGCGGTGCTTTTTATCATCTTCATGGCGTCTTTTATCCCACTCATGACGGTTCCGGTCTTGTTCACGAACGTCCCTTCGTTGTTGTTCGTATACTCGTTGACGCTCTTCCCAACGTTTCCGTTCCCAATCGTTATAGTGACGTCCATCATTACGGTCATAGCGCTGATCACCATGATAACCATACCCGCCGCCACGATAATAAGGGTCATCTGGATAAGCAACACAGCCTACAGTTAAAAGACTGGCTGCTAACATAGTAACAACTAGTTTTGCTGACATAATCGTACCTCTTTTTGTCTGTTAACAATAATTGGCAAAAAAGTCCTGTTTTAATCGACAGATTTGTTAATGACATTTGCTATAAATCAGATTAGCGTAGATTGGTTTTTACCTTTGTATCTTGATTGCATGAGTTGTATGCGAATATAGTCAAACAACGAAGAATTCTGTAGAAAATATGAAGGATAATAGGAATTCATGGAGATAGGCATGACAGCATTCAATCAAAAAATTCAAACACTGCTAGATAAGGGGCAGGGCCCCGCTGCTCGAGCACTCGATAAATTGCCTCGAATAGCCCAAGAGTCTCTTGCTAAAATTTTGGGATATTCTTATCAATACCCAGATCTTGACTCATTTACTAAATGTTTGCTGGCTGTGCAAATTAAGCAGGGGAAAGTGGGATTTATTGGTTCAGATCCAATTGAGTCAAGAAGAATATTTGATGCACAAATGCAGGCTATACGTCAAAAATCAACTGATATTGAGTCAGTAGAAGATATTCGTTTACCTCTCCAAAGTGGAACTGTTTTTGCGAGACACTACCATCCAGCGCCTAATAAAAAATTACCTCTTCTTGTTTTCTATCATGGAGGAGGGTTTGTCGTTGGTGGGTTAGATACTCACGATGAGGTTTGTCGTATATTGGCAAAATATGCAAAAGTACAAGTACTCAGTATCGATTACCCTCTTGCACCTGAAGTATCTCCTCAACACTTAATTCAGTCATGTGAAGATGCATTAGCATGGGTATATCAAAATCGCAGACAATTAAAGATATTAAAAGGTCGAATTGCGGTAGCTGGTGATAGTGCAGGTGGAAACATCAGTACGGTTGTGGCTCAAAGATCAGTAAATAAACCTTATGCTCCACAGGCACAACTTCTCATTTACCCTACAGTTGATTTTAAGAGCCGACATCCTTCCTTCTATGCCTATAACGAAGGATTAGTTTTGACAGATAGCGATATCGATAATGTCACTCAATATTATGCAACCCAGCATAACGTAGAATTAGATGACCCTATTATTTCTCCAACCTATGGTAACTTGAAAAAGAATCCTCCAGCTTTTGTGATTACTGCTGGGCATGACGTATTACATGATGAAGCAAAAATCTATAGTTATAAGCTACGCCAAAATGGTGTCAAAATGCATTATGAAGAATACCCAGATCAAACTCATGGATTTATAAATTTGACGCCTATTTCTAAAAAGGCTAAACGGTACACCATCGAGTTCAGTAAAAACTTTAGAAAATTCTGGGATAAAAATAGCTAAATAAAAGTTTGGTCCATGTTTCACGTGGAACGTGGACTCATACTCAAATCTAAAATATAAGACTTTAAATAAAAGATAATAAATACTCACTAGAATTCTTTTATATAGATGATTAAATTTAACCTTTATTAGATTTTGCATTTTACTGTAGGAAGATATGAAAAAATTATTAATGCTATGTTGCTTGGGTTTAAGCAGTCATTCAGTCTGGGCTGACACTCTAGTTGAAATGCAAACAAATTTAGGCAACATTGAAATACAACTTTATGACGAAAAAGCTCCAAACAGCGTGAAGAATTTTAAAAGCTATATAAAGTCGAACTTTTATAAAGACACGATATTCCACCGCGTAATTCCTGGCTTCATGGTACAGGGTGGTGGGCTTACTGCAAACATGCAGGAAAAGAGTACTCGAGCACCAATCAAGAACGAAGCTGGAAATGGAATTGCTAACACACGCGGAACCTTAGCGATGGCTCGTACCGCAAACCCTGATTCAGCTACCAGTCAGTTCTTTATTAATGTTGCTGATAATAGTTTTCTGAATCGTTCTGCTGGTAATGCTGGTTATGCAGTTTTTGGAAAAGTGGTTAAAGGTATGGATGTAGTTGACCGCATTGTAAAAGTACCAACAACCAATGATGGAATGCATCAGAACGTACCTAAGCAACCTATTAAGATAATAGATATCAAAATCAAAAAAGAATGAAAATAAATCTATTTGATATTTATTGTTGTATATCAAATAGATGGACTTAAATATAACATTCTTGTTAATTTATTTGAGTAAAAAAGAGACGGTCAAACGCATGTGTTTGGAAAAGTGCTTGCGTACCAATTTTTTTTCCCTATAATGCACTCATCCCGACGCGATACATGAGAATATCTTAGCTTACAGGGTTAAGATGAAAGATTGGTATTGCGTTGAATTCTGTCTCTGACGAAGAGCAGA
>NZ_JADVKT010000013.1 GCF_016508255.1 Acinetobacter calcoaceticus
GGTGGGTGTAGAACCACGAATTATGGGGTTTGCTCCAGCGCCAGCGATTAAAAAATTACTTAAACAAGCCAACCTGACTTTAGAGCAGATGGATGTGATTGAGCTGAATGAAGCATTTGCAGCACAAGCTTTGGCCGTGACCCGTGATTTAGGTTTGCCAGACGACAGCAACAAGGTAAATCCAAACGGTGGTGCAATTGCTTTAGGCCACCCACTTGGTGCATCAGGTGCACGCCTAGTCACCACAGCTTTAAACCAGCTTGAACAAACAGGTGGTCGTTATGCCTTGTGTTCAATGTGTATTGGTGTGGGTCAAGGGATTGCTTTGATTATTGAACGTGTTGAAGCACTTTAAGGAGAAACAAATGCCATCTTTTCAATCTGCCGATGCACAAATTAACTATCAAACTTTTGGCGAGCCATCTTCCCCTGCTCTGGTGTTTTCCAACTCTCTGGGTACCAATTATGGCATGTGGCAAAAACAGTTTAATGAACTAAAAGATCATTTTTTTGTGATCTGCTATGACACCCGTGGCCACGGTTCATCATCTACACCGAACGGCCCATATACGGTAGAGCAACTAGGTGAAGATGTTGTTCGTTTACTTGACCATCTGAATATTACCAAAGCTGCTTTTTGTGGTATTTCCATGGGTGGTTTAACTGGTCAATGGCTTGCTATTTACTACCCTGACCGCTTTAGTCATGTGGTTGTGGCAAATACTGCCGCTAAAATTGGGCAAGAACAAGCATGGCTTGACCGTGCAAAATTAGTACGTGAGCAAGGTTTACAACCGATCGCAGCTACAGCAGCTTCGCGATGGTTTACAGATCCCTTTATCCAAAGTCACTCTTCAATTGTCAACAACCTGTGTAACGACTTAAGTGCTGGCAGCGCAATGGGTTATGCTAATTGTTGTGAGGCTTTGGCTAAAGCGGATGTCCGAGAGCAGTTAAAAGACATTAAAATTTCTGTATTGGTGATTGCTGGAACCCAAGACCCTGTAACTACAGTTTCAGATGGTGAATTTATGCAGCAACGCATTCCACAATCAAAACTTGCAGAAATAGATGCTTCTCATATTTCCAATATAGAACAGCCCGAAGCTTTTAATAAAATTTTAAAGGACTTTTTAGTAAGCTAACTTGAAGTTTAATGATTCAAAAGAAATGGCCTATAAAGGCCATTTTTTATATCTCCATTTAGTCTTTAAAATTAATACCGAATCATGACCGATTTTAATTCGGTGTAATCTTCGATAAATGCATCTGAAAACTCTCTACCAATTCCTGAAGCTTTCACCCCACCAAATGGAACGGATGGATCTAAGAACGTATGCATATTCATCCATAATGTCCCTGCTTCAATTTTAGGAATTAAACGTAAAGCTTTAGATAAGTCATTTGTCCAGATACTTGCGGTTAAACCAAAGCGCGACTGATTCATCAACTGAATAAGTTCTTCATCAGTGTCGAAAGGCATTACCCCAACCACTGGACCAAAAGTTTCTTCTGAAAATAAAGGATCATCGGTATTTTTAAAGGAAATTAAAGTCGGCTGTACAAAATATCCTGTCTGATCTAAAGCCTCACCACCAGCAATAATCTGGTTGTTGGCTTTTGCCATATATAAATAGTGTTTTACTTTATGAAAATGTGGCTGGTTAGAAAGTGGACCAAACATACTTCCCTCGTCCATAGCCGAACCAATTTTAAACTGGGAAAGTGCTTTAGAGAGTTTTTCGACTAGTTCATCATGTTTCGTATGGTGTACAAAAAACCGTTCTGGCGATGCACAAACTTGACCTTGATGCACAAAAGTTGCTTGCAGCAAAGTTGGTAAAATCTCATCAATATTTGCATCTGCCAAGATAGCTATCGCATTTTTACCGCCCAACTCCAGACTTACACGGGTTAAATTACTGCTCATCGCAAGCTTACCAATAGCAATACCTGTTGGTACTGAACCTGTAAATGAAACTTTCTTAACGAGCGGTGACTCAATTAAATATTGTCCTGTATCGCCCTTACCCGTAACCACATTAATTACACCAGCTGGAATACCTGCCTCAATGGCAAGTTCGGCTAAACGTAATAAAGATAAGCTGGCAAACTCACTTGGTTTAAGCACAATGGTGCAGCCAGTTGTTAAAGCTGAACCAATTTTCCAAACACCAATCATCAGTGAAAAATTCCAAGGCACAATCCCTGCAACCACGCCAATCGGTTGTCTTAAAGTAAAGGCCGTATATTTTTCACCTTGCATAGAAGGAATAGAAGGCTGCATGGTTTGACCATTAATTTTTGTTGCCCAACCAGCAAAATATCTTAAGAAAATAACGGATTGTGCGACTTCAAGATGGCGGGAAATATTAATGAGTTTTCCAGTAGACAACGACTCAAGCTGTGCAAGTTCTTCACCATATTGCTCAATTAAATCTGCAAGCTTGTTCAGTTTAACGCCACGTTCATACGGCGTCGTTTCAGCCCAAGCATTTTGAAAAGCATGTTCAGCACTTTTCACCGCATTTGCGACATCTTGTTGACTGCCAATACTAATTTGAGCAACAACTTGTTCAGTCGATGGATTTACAATATCCACTTTATCTAAATGCTCAGCATTAACTAATTTTCCATCAATAAAATGTCCATGTTGTCGCGCCATAAATTGCTGTACGCTTTCTAAAATCTGAACTTCACTCATTTTCTTTTCCTCTTTTCATTTCTAAATATTGATATGACAGCAACTAGGCAACCTGATTCAAAATAAAGTCTGCACCACGTTCACCAATCATGATGGCAATTGCGTTGGTGTTCCCGCTTGGAACTTGTGGGCAAATAGAACAATCCACCACACGCAAGTTTTTAAAACCATGGACTTTTAGGGTCTGATCTGTGACCGAATCTTGCGGAGCATTGCCCATTTTGCAGCTACCTGCGGGGTGATAAACCGTTTTAATGTTCTGGCGCATCCATCTATCAATCGCTTCAATATCATCAGGATCGATATTTGCTGGCTCAATGACTTCTTTGACAATTGCTTTCAATGCGGGTTGTTGTAATAAGCGAAGTCCTGCCTGCACTGCACGAATATTTGCGTCAATATCTTCTTGATGGCCTAAATAATTAGGATCAATGACAGGTAAATCTTTTGCATCTTTACTACTTAAACGTAAAGTCCCACGTGCTTTTGGCTGTACATGTCCAACTTTAATGGTAAGTCCGTGTGCTTGAGCCACTGCTTTTTCACCTGGCGTATTATCAAAATTATCCAGCACAGGTAAAAAATGAAACTGGACATCAGGTCGACCATTGTTGTTGGTGTCTATAAAGCCACCACCCTCCAAAATATTTGTCGTCAATAAACCCGAACGAGTAAAACACCATTGTAAAAAGTGCCTTACTGCTTTTAAACCTTGGTCTTCACCGAGCAAGCTATTATTGGTTGTTACCGTTGCATTGACTGACATATGCAAATGATCATGAAAATTTTCACCCACTGGTAAGTCTTGAATGCATTCAATGCCGAGTTCATCTAAATGCCGTTTTGGTCCAATACCTGAAAGTAATAAAACTTTAGGACTGCCAATTGCTCCTGCACTCAGAATGACTTCTTTTTGGGCCTGTACAGTGATTGGTGACTTCCCGCCAACGCTATAAGTCACCCCAGTAACCTGATCACCTTGAGTTTCAATTTTATGGACCAAGGCATCTGTAATCACCGTGAGGTCTGGATGATTTTCGACTGACTTTAAATAAGTTTTTGATGTACTGGCACGTGAACCATTTTGAGTAGTAGTTTGATAAAACCCTACGCCCGCCTGATCCCAGCCATTCATATCATTGACGTAGTTCATCCCCATTTGCTGGCCCGCCTGAATACAAGCAAGGGTTAAAAAATGGCGATAGCGATTTTCACTGACAGGTAAAATGCCATCTTGTGCGTGATACTCACCAGCAAGGCTTTCATTTTTTTCTGACTTTTTAAAAAATGGCAGTACATGTTGATAAGACCACTGATTGCATCCCCATTCTGAAGCCCATAAATCATAATCCTGACGTTGACCTCGGCAGTAAATCATCCCGTTGACCGAGCTGCCACCACCCAACACTTTTCCTTGTGCAAGGATCATTTCACGATGATTACAATATTTTTGTGGAACGGTCATGTATTGCCATGATTTTTGCTGGAATACTTTAACCACCGTTGCAGGTATAGTATGAAACATACTGCTATCTCGGCTTCCTGCTTCTAATACAAGAACTCGTCCTGCCTTGGCCTGTAACAGCCGAGTTGCAACTACACAACCCGCAGAGCCTGCGCCAATAACGATATAGTCATATTGATTATCCATCTGATTTTATCCTCACTTTATTTTTGTGAATGCACCGCCAATAACACGGCCTCCTTTGCTCCAATTTAATAGATATATTGCAGAATCAACTGCGCATACACATTGGTTTTGTCATAGTAGTTTTGAGTACCGCCACTATGAATATCGTGCTTCGGTTTATAGAGTCCGACTAAAGGAATAATGTTGAGCTTTTTATTGACCGACCAAACTGAAAACACATCGAGTTCTTGTCCATCTACATTGGTTGAAGACTTATTTACTGTTTTGAACTTATAGGCCAAAGCACCCAACATAAAATTTTCCTTCAAGTTCATACTGTAAGAGACTTGATGAATATCTGCATTTTTATTAAATGGACCTGCATAATTTCCGGCAACTTCTCCCTGAAACCATGTGCCAAACCCGACTGTATTTCCATAAAACATCGGGTCGTATTGGTCTGAAAAGTGACTAAAACGGTAACCTAATGAGGGCGTATATTTTGAAGCTAAAAAGTTATAGTTCAGCCCTAAATAGCCCGCATTTTCTTGACTATCTTTTTTGTCTTGAATAACAAACTCAGACTTTATTTGTAGTTCTGGTAAGGGTTGATAGTTCAAGCGTAAAGCATAATTTTTAAGATCTTGTCGCCCTGAAATATGTTCAGCATCTTCAAGGTCTAATACATTTAAATAGGTAAACCCAACGCCCTTATCTTTAAGCTGATACATCAGATCAGTCACAAAAAGCTCAGGTGAAAATTGTGCTTTATTGTCTGACTTTAGATAAGCCAGCTTTAGCGTTGTATTTTCTTGCGGTTTGTACTGAAGCAAACTTGTAAAATCAAAGCTTCGACGAGCTGCCAGATAATATGCTCCGCCTCGATCGAGTGTGCCGTCCGCAGGCACTTTACCGAGGTTTAACGCATCCCCTGCAATGAAAAAGCCATCACCAATCATGATATTTTGTCGACCAATACTTAAATCATAAGTCTTCAACTCATCTCTATGGGTACCGTCTTTAAAGCCAATGATCCACTCATTCACATCTGTTTTACGTTCTTTGCCATTACTATTTTGGCCAGCGTCACCATCGCCAAATGTTGCCGAGCTAATCCCGCTCAAGCTTGCATAGAGTTGATTGTTTTTAAAGGTATATTGTCCTTTAGCACCATATTTAAGATGGCCTTCTTGCCAATTGATTCTTTCATCATCTAGGTTTTCGCCGTTATAGCTTTTACCGCTACTAAAAGCCCCAAAAGTTGCTTCAAAAGTCGGTTTAATTTCAAGCTCGCTTGCATGTCCAGTTGAAAAAAATGAGACAAAGAGAGTCCCTCTCACAACTTGAGAAAGTAGAGTTTTCATACAAAATCCTTTTTTGTGAATGGTCTACCAGACGCTCAAGAATGGGGAATTTGTTGGTTACCCATTCTAGTTAATGTGCGTCTTTAGTGATGGTCATGCTGCGGGTTTTGTTCATCTTCACCCAAGTTTAAAGTCGGAGTGTTGTCAAAGAAGTTCCACGGTTTGATTAAGGTATAGACCCATTCTGTTGGCATGATTGGCCATTCTTCAGCACGTGCCACATGCGTTGTGCCTGTTGTCATCCACACCACAAGGTCTTTATTTTCAATATTTTCATTGTTGCCAATAAATTCACCTAAGCCTGTATCGTGAGTCGAACGGTTTGAATACTTCCCTTCAGGATAGCGTTCATCTGGATTGTACTGCGTCACCCAAATTTGCTTATCCATAAAGTTCAAACGTTTAAATAACCATTCATCTTTCGCAAAATTGGCTCCTTTCGCCACTGGGTGTGTTCCACCAGCAAACGGAATAATTTGATAAGAAACCGGATTGCCTAATTTATTTTCCTTGTTAAAGTTAGTGAGTAACCGAATGGTGGAAGGATCGAATTTTTCAGCTGCATTTTGTTCATTAGTAATGACTTTGCTGTCAATCTGCATCGAGCTTGTACGTACACCGCCTTTATCACTGGCTTTCACCACAGGGTCCATATGTATAAAGCTGTTGTTTTCTCCATCTACATCCATGTCTAAGCGGAAGTTATAAATGTGTTGATGCGTTGTACCCACAATATTATGGTCAATTAAAGTTCCATATTTGGTGTCTTCTTTTGCAGTACTGTCATGCATGGTGCGAGATTTAACGCCTTTAACAGCTTCAATACCCGTTGCACCGGCATTAATTCCAATTACACCATTTTGGGCAAATACCCAGTCAAACATATAATCATAGTTACCCACGGTACTAATCCAGCGCACCACAAGTTCACGGCGCGCTTCACTGGCATCTTGGTTACCAAAAATTTCGTGATGTTTATATTCAGGTCCAGCATACCGCTCAAAAATGGCAATCGCATTTGGAATGACTTGTGGCTGGCCTTTATAATCTGCAATCACAGCATCAAGTAAAACTGCATTTTCAGGTGCATCGGTGCCTGATTGAATGGATGAGGTCAGCGTACCCATACCATATTCGCCAGAATCTAAATAAGACTTAAAGTACCAACCAATGTCAGGGTCACCATATGGCACCACCATTCCACCCAAGTTCCCCTCATACATAACTTTGCGCTTCACACCTTTGTCTTTATAAGTCACAGTTGAAAGCTGTAGACCAACACGAGAGTCTAACGCGACATGGAAACACCAATTACCCCAGTGTACGGTTTGACCTGTAATGGTAAAGTTTTTACCTTCGGGTTCAGTAATATTGAGTGGTTTGGTCTTGCTTGGTAGTGGCTTATCTGACATATAAGGACGATTTGCCATCGGAACAGGAATGATCGCACCTTCTTCAATCTTAATAATTTTTTCTTTATCTAAATCGACTACAGCCACTAAGTTTTCAATTGGATGCGCCCAGTAGTTACCATCCCCGATATCGAGATAAGCGACAACTTTTAGTATATTGAGTTGTTTATCAAGTCCATCTTTACCGCCAAAATATCCAACAGTGAGTGGTGTAGCAATCACTTTCTTCACATCTGTGATACCACGTTTCTGTAAAGCATCTTGATATTCTTTACTCGTCTCAATTACACGCTGTACGGTTTCGAAGTTATCTAGCAGTACCATTCCGTGGGTGTCTTTAAGTACATTCCATTTTGTGACTTGTTGAGTGTTAAGGTTAACTTCACCTTCAATCGCCTGATTGCCCTTTAATAAAATAAAAGAGGCTATACGATCTTCTTTAAATTCTTTATGGTTAATAAAGAAGTCCCAAACTTTGGCTTTTTCCGGCTCCTTGAGCTTTAATTCGGCAAAACGCATATTTTTATAGGCGTATTTTGAGCGGTTAATGACATCAAATGTCTTTTTGATTTCATCAGAATTTAAACTATTGAGCGGGTGAAACGTATTTTCAACTTTAAAAGTTTGATCTAAACCAGACTGAAATACTTCATTAAAAAAGTCTTTTCCAATAATGGGCTTACCATCTTTGATTAATAAAGGCACACTGAGCTTGAAAGGTTTACCGTTCACCAAAACCTGATTGGAATTTGGCTTAGCTCGAACCATCATAGAGCCTTTGGTAATCATATAGGTATTCGTAAAATCATCTTTGACAACTTTGGCACCCTGCTCACTCATGTTTTGATAAAGCGATACCATTTCGGCATGTCCACCATGCGCATAAGCTTGAGTATTGAGCCCCCAAAAGCTCGCAGCGATTGATAAATTAAGCGCCAATATTTTTTGTATATCATTCAATAATCGTTGTTTACGCATGGTTTTCATCCTTTTCATCTATCCCTGAACGATCTGAATCAGACAGTTAAAATGCACTTTCCGATGTGTGAAATTTCTTAGATCAACTTAATTGTTTTGTGATTATTAAGCTTATCTAACCTGTTCTAATTAATTTAATTTCAACACACTTGCATGGGGCTAGCTTGTTCAAGAATGACCTAGAACTTGTCTAAAAATGACATTGAGAGATGAAAGATTTACACCGACATCCCCTCTCTAAATTCTTTAGGAGAAATACCGTAAGTCTTTTTGAAGATTTTTGAAAAATGAGCGCCGTCCCAAAAACCCCACTTCAAGGCAATTTGGGTAATGGAATTTTGTTTATTTCTTTTATCGAGTAAATCTGTTTTGACTTTTTCTAAGCGTTTGAGCTGTATATATTTGTTAATCGATAAATCTTCTTGCAGAAATAAACGGTAGAGATGTCGTAAAGATACTCCTATATGCTCGGCAATTAACTTGGGTGTTAAATCCGGTTTTGCTAAGTTTTCAATAATATAGCGTTCTGCTTTTTCCATCAGATTATTAGAGCTATTAATATCTTTATAATTAATTGTGGGTTTTATTAAAGCAATGAGCGCATCTTCAAAAGCATTCCCATCTTCAGTTGCGTACCAAAGCTTAATGTTTTCGGCAGACATATTTTTCAAAATATTTTTGAGTAAAAAACCACTCATGTTTTGAGTAATCAGCTTTCCAAAATATTCAGTACTTATATTTTCTTTAAGCAATTTTTCACGCGACAGGTGTACCGAAATTTGGCTGACTAAGCCTTGTGGATACATCGAAATGGTTTCAACTGGATCTACCAATACAATATCGCCTTCATTCAGGCTTAAAGTTTCATTTTTATAATCGAGCAGCATTTTTCCCGAATACTGCAAAATTAAAAAACAAAAACGATTATTCACTCGGTCGATTTCATCGGCTTTTCGGACAATTTTATTTGCGTTATTTTTAATAAATGCAATTTCGGTATCGCCCAATAAAAAGCATTGCACCTCGCCAATGAATAAATTACGGGTACCATCAAAGTGCGTTTCGAAGTTGCCACACACATTTTTAATATGGTGTGTCCATGTGAGTAATGCATCACTTACATATTGGTTCATCCCTTACCTCTCAATACGTACCATCGCTCAAGTTTTTACTTTTGCTCTAGTTCGTGGTCTTGGCTTATGTGCAATCTTGTTTTATTAATAAACAAATTGTGTGCCAAAAATTCCTCATCCTTGGAATTCTTTTTTGATTATCGTCAGCTAGATGTAAAAGCTGATAAATCAATTTAATTTATCAGCTTAACCAAGCTTATGCTACACCTGCAAAGTCTCGCAGCATGGTAATAAAAATATCCTTTTGCTCATCAGAATATTTTTTAAACACTTCATTTTGGTGGCTGTCGGCAATATCAAATAAATACTGAGCCGTTTGTTTACCTTTCTCGGTTAGAGCATACAAATTATCGTGATCGACCAACAACCCTTCAAATTTTAGAATTTCAGCCGATCTTTCAACTTCTTGCATTGGCATTGCGATATCTCGCGGTAAATCTTCTTTACTTGAAGCAGTACCACTGGCTAAAACGAGCAAGAGTCGTGATTCACTGGTACGGAACCCAGAAGCCATTTGCTTAGGAATATAGTCGGTTTGATAAGCTTTAAAAGCACGGCTCATCAAGTAGCAGACATTATTATATAAGTGCCCATAATGTGTTTGGTCTACGCCATTCTCTTCAGTTTGCTTAACTTGAAGGCTCGGATGCGGCATGACACAAGAATATGCACCTTGATGGTAGACCAGTGGGCTTCGACCTTGGTCATGGAAACGAACCACTTTACCAACAATAATCCAGTGGTCACCACCTTCAATCACTTGATAACGTTCGCACTCAAACACCGCAGAACAATTTTCTAAAATGGGGGTGCTTCCTGCACCAAGTTGAAAATTGGTGTCTGCAAATTTATCAATATTGCGTCTAGAGAACTTATTAGATAGCTCAATTTGCGTGCCTGATAAAATATTGACTGCAAAATGTGTTGCTTGCTCAAAAACTGAAAAACTTGAAGATTTTTTATCAATACTCCACAAAATAAGTGGTGGGTCGAGCGACACTGAGTTGAAACTATTTGCAGTTACACCGACTTTCTCACCTTGTGCATTTTGTGCAGTAACAATGGTAACGCCTGTTGCAAAATTTCCTAATGCTCGTCGGAACTGTAGTGGATCGACCGTAAACTCATCTATTTGTTGTAATACATTCATCATCTTTCTCCTAAACCTTCTCTTACATCCATATAAATCGCGAGAGCATTAGATATCTAAAACTAGTCTCGGTGTTTTAGAGCGCGAACAGCACACCAATATTTGCTCATTACTGGCCTTTTCTTCATCAGTAAAATAAACATCTCGATGATCAGGTTCGCCTTCAATCACATCGCACATACAGGTTCCGCATACGCCTTGCTCGCAAGACATTTCAATCTCGATGCCTTCTTTAGCCAAAGCCTGCAAAATGGTTTCGCCCGCTTCGACCATAATGATTTTTCCGCTACGCTCAGCCACCACCTCAAATGAATCTCCAGAAGTATCAGTTTCGACTTGGAAATATTCTTTGTGAATTTGCTGCTCAGGAAAATCATGAGTTGTGGCAAGGTTAATCACCCAGTCCATGAAACCGACTGGACCACACGTGTAAATATGGCTTTCAAGATCCATATTTTTAATAGCAGATTCAAAAAATGCGCGGTGGCTGGCACCTTCAGACTTAAAATGGAAAGTTGTGTATTTTGCTAACTCACCATTTTTAATTTCATCAACAAAAGCACAGTTTTCAGAGCTAGCGCCGCAGTAATGAAGCTCAAATGATTCGCCTTCATGTGCAAGTTGATAGGCCATCGTGATTAACGGCGTAATTCCGATTCCACCACCAATCAATACACTGTGTTTGGCTTTTAAAAGTGGAAATAAATTTTTTGGTTCACTGACCTGAATTTGCATGCCATCTTTAATTTCATCAAAAGCCGATACAGATCCGCCACGAGATTCAGGGTCACGTAAAATTCCAAGGCGGAACTTACCTTCATCATTTGGATTTTGGCAAAGTGAATATTGGCGCACCATGCCATTTGGTAAGTGCACATCAATATGCGCACCCGCTTCAACTTTTGGCAATGTTGCAGAAGTTGCAGATTCAAATTCCATGACTGCAATATTTCCACCTTCCACATGGCGATTTTTAACGACAACATCATAAAGTGTAGTCATGATTCAACTCCCTTTTCATCGGTAAGCTCGTGGCTTAACGCATGAATAAACCACCGTTAATATCCCATGTTGCACCAGTCACAAATCCCGCATTTGGACTTGCCAGCAAGCCACAAGTTTCAGCAATAAAATGCATACTTCCCAAAGCTTTAACAGGAATATTTTGGATGAACTGTTCCATTTTTTCGTCTGACACCACACTATGAACGATTGGGGACTCCATTGGACCCGGTGCAACCGCATTAACCGTCACCCCTTTTGCAGCAAACTCTTTGGCAAAGATTTTGGTTAACGTCACAATCGCACCTTTGGTTGCCGCATAGTGTGCACCCGTTGCAGTACCACCATTTTGCCCCGCCAAAGACGCCATATTAATGATGCGTCCATAGCCTTTTTTAGCCATATATTGGCCAATAATTTGACAAGCCTGAAAGGTTCCGCGTTGGTTAACTTGGGTCACCCAATCAAAGTCCGCTGCGGTAATTTCTAATACTGGCGTTGCTTTGGTGACGGTAGCATTGTTAATCAACACATCAAGTTTATAAAACTTCTCTTCAATCCACTGCACCACAGCATGAAAATCTGCTTCGACTGAAATATTTAATTTCACTGGAAACATATTTTGTGCATGCTGGCTTTGCGCCTTTGCATTTTCGGCCTTTTCAAGCGTACTGGCTGACAAAATCACTTGATGGCCTTGGCTCGCAAAATATTCAGCAATAACATTACCGAGTCCAGAAGCAGCACCTGTCACTAAAACAACTTGTTTCATTTGCTGCTCCTAAAGAATATAGCTAATACCAGCTAAGGTATCGGTTGAATTAACCAAGTTAATGATTTTACGGTTGATCTTAAAGCCTGTAGCCGCATCTCGAACCAAATGGTAAGTAATATCTGCGGTGTAATGCTTAAGGTTTTCTTTACGGAACTCACGTAAGTTTTGAGCACAGCGTAAAACGATTTCATTGTCTTGATCTTGAATAACTCGTACACGAGAAACACTGCGTACGGTATTTGCCTTAGGTGCTGTAGAAATCGCTTCACCATTTTCGAGACGCTCTACACGTAAAGTACGCATATGGTTATCGTCATAGGCATAATTTAGATTGTTTTCGTAGTCAGTGAGGTTTGGGTCAATCGGAATGATATAAACGCCTTTTTCATTCCATAAATTGAGCCATTCACGATATTCACTGTGGTCTAACATATCTGCTTCAGCCCAGATGAAAGCAGTGACTTCATTTAATAATTGCAGATTCATATTCATTGCTCTCTCCTTAAGCCGTCATCATCTTTTTCCACTGCTGATAGGCTGCACGCATACCGGTTTCAGCACTGACATCACTTTTTAAACCATCTTCAGTTTGCACTTCGCCCGGTAAACCACGGTTCAACATGATCCATAAATCATTGCCTGCATTGGCGCCGTGTTGTACGCGTTCCCAAGCTTCAGAGTCATCTGGCGTACCAAAACCAAATGGGCCCTGGAAATGTTCATGCAAACGTAGACGGTATTGGTTGGCAATTTGTGGACCACCGTCCATCGTAATTACCGAGTGATGAATTTCTGTTTCAGCAACTGAAATTGGCTGTAACACACGGAAGAACGCCATTGAACATGCAATATTCGGGAATAAATTTAAGTTAAAACCAGAACCACCGACAGCACGCACAATACGGCGTACTTCTAATTCTTCATGACCTTCATCACGCAAAGCTTGAGCCAAGTCTTCAAAACGCTCTTGAATTGGTCGCTCCATGAGCTCTTCGTCTAAATCGACCAGTTCAGGAATCATCACCATGACACTGTGGCCATTTCCTAAATCTTCAACAAAACCCGGCTGGTTTTCGAAGTTAAAGAGTTCTTCAGTTTTTTCATCCACAGAACTTAAGAATGACTTGTGTACCAACGGAAAATGATAGGCATCCGTGGTATTTTCAAGCTGAATTTTCCAGTTACCCGGGAAACGGAAACGATGCTCACCCAACACTTTAATTGGATAACCCGCACCCTGTTTCATAAACAGGTCAATCCATTTTTTGGCTGGCCCAAGGAACTCTTCAAGTGGTTGAATGTCTTCTTTAAATGAAGCGAAGATCATGCCGTTATATTCTTCTACACGTAGACTAACCAACGGTAACTCAGATTTATCTAAACAATCGCCGTAACTTTCCGGAGATGGTACGCCGCGTAAACTACCATCAAGCGCATAACTCCAACCGTGGTACGGACATACAAAACTATTAGTTTTTCCTTTTTTATGTTCGCATACGGTTGCTGCACGGTGACGGCAACGGTTTAAAAGTACATGGACTTTCTTTTTACGGTCACGTACCGCAACAACGGGCTGTTTACCGATGTTAATGGTTTTATAGCTTCCGCCTTCCGGAATTTCGCTGGCATGAGCAACCCATACCCAAGTGCTATAAAAGATTTTTTCCATTTCTTCATCAAAAATGCGTTCATCTTTATAAAGAGAAGTATGGGCACGGTCACTTTTAACTAAAGTTTCGTAATCAGTGCCAATGTTATGCGTTGGGATAATACTGTTCATATCAATAGTCCTTTTAAATATGTCCTGGGTCATTCCTGGGAAGGTACTGGCAGTTCGGCTTCACTGTGCCAATGCGATACGGGACGACTGAAAATATTCTGTGTCTGGAAGTGTTTAATCTTCCATGTTCCATCTGCTTGCTTTTGAAACTTCACGTTGAGCTTTGCTGCATTCAGATGACTACGGCCATCTTTAAACGTTGAAGTTTGCAACATAAGCCATGAAGCATTTGCATGGTTTTGATTTACATCAATTTGCTCTGAATTTACAAAGTGAGCATTCATGACAAAGTGAGATTCTTTTTGGGTGTAACTTTTAAACATGTCGTAAATCGACTGCCAAGAATCATAGCGGCCAAAAGATTTGGCATATTTCTCACCCACACCTTCCCAAATACAATCTTGATCAAAAAGATTCATTAGTTCATCAAGGTCTGTATTTGCATTAAGCTCGTCGCAGATTTCCATATAACGGTTCAGACAATTACGAATGGCGTTATGCGCTTCTAACTGCTCTAGCCGCTCTATAATTTCTGCCATATTCACTTTGTCAGTCATTACGGTCGCCTTAACGTTGGATAATCAATTCGCGCCCAACACGAGCTTCAACTTTGCAATATTTCCAAAGTTTGTATGGACCTTCACCCACCACTGTTGTTCTAAACAAGTTACAAGCGGCATGTACGGTTTCAATATCCGGAACATCTGCAAGCAAATACGTCGTCCAAGGCCAGCCCGCACTTGGGCCAACCATGCTTTGATCATCATCAAGATTTCCAAAAACATGCACGCCCGGTAAGTCATGAATACCATTCCACATTTCACCAAACGCTGCCCAAACCGCTTTTGCTTCAGCAGGCTCTGCATCAAAAAAGTTTTGGTTAATACCCATGCAGAACAACACACGTAATGATTTTTTAGCTTCCATCTCAATATCCTTTTTTAAAATTAAAACTTATAAATAACCTGGGGTTGGCTTTAACCCAAAACTGACCGAACCTGCATTTTGTAAAGTCGCATCGCCCATAAAGGCATGCTGGGTCACCACGTTGGTGTCATTCACAAAACGGCTAAATGGATTGTTGGTATAAATGGCTGTCATGCCCGCGAGCATTTGCATTTTTCGGGTCACTTTGGCGCAAACTCGAGCCGCATGGGTACATGCCAGACGCATATCACTAATTTGTTCAGCAGTTGCTTCACGCCCAGCAATAATTTCATTCCAGACAATGTCCATGGTTTGATAAAACCAAGACTTTGCAGCCTGAAACTCTGCATCTGCTTGAGCAAACTCATATTGAGTCACTGGGCGGTTGGCAATTTCCGACCCACCTGTAATGGATGCTTTACCGGGGGCTAATTTTTCAAATTCTTCTAGTGCGGCAGCTGCAACACCAATACCTACCACGGTTAAGACTTGAGTCGCTAACGACAGTGACGGATATTTAAAAAATGGTTCACTTAGCTTTGAAGGTTCACCGCGTACAAAGGTCCATTTCTTTTCGACCAATACATCTTCGACCACCAAATCATGGCTTCCCGTACCTTTTAGGCCAACAGTGTCCCATGTCATTTCGATTTTAGCTTTCGTGGCAGGCATGACAGCCATACGTGGTAAGCCCTGCATTTCATTGTTTTTAAGTGGTGAAATACCTACACCAACAATGTCAGCTCCCATACAGCCGCTTGAAAATTTCCAACGTCCACGAACCATTACACCTTCGTCTGTAATTTCGGCGGGTTGTGGCGGGAAAATACCTCCAGCAAACACCACATCTGGCCCGTTTTGGTACAACTCTTTAAGCGTTTCTTCAGGCAAGCTACCTAAATACGCAGGGCTCATACCGAAACTTGCCACCCAACCCACTGAACCGTCAGCTTTAGATAAAGTTTCAATCAATTCGCAAAACTGTCGCGGTGAACATTCATCACCGCCAAAACGTTTCGGAACCAATGCACGGTAAACACCAATCTGTTTAAGCTTTTCGATAATGTCTTGGCTCACATAAGCCTGATTATCGAATTCACCTGTACAGGCACGCTCGCGAATTTCCTGACACAAAGCATGTAAGTCAACTGCTTTGTCTTGAGAAGCAAACTCCATTTTAGACAACTTATTCATCATCTAACTCCTTGTAATTTATTGCATTGCATCAATACAAAATTTGGCTATAGCGCATAATTGCTCATCTTTTTGATGCTTTGATACGATCTGTAAGCCCACAGGTAAACCGTCACTCGTTTCAAGTGGTACTGAAATGGCTGGATGTCCTGATAAATTAAATGGTCGAACTAAACCTGTAAGATTCAAAAAAGCGACCGTGTTTTCAGCTTCAGAAACTTTCGGTGGAATTTGTGGAAGTGTCGGTAAAATCAATGCATCATATTTTTCTAATAGTGCATCAAGTTCCTGAATCAGCTGCGCTTTCACAACTTCAGCTTGTTTCACTTGCTCTAAAGTTGTTGCGGCAGCTTTTAACAAACGGATATTTACATCAGAACCAACTAGGCCCGTTTGAGTTAACTCACCAAAAGCTTGCCAATTTTCATAATTAATAATCTGCATGCCCGCATCAAAAGCGGCTTCAAAATGTTCAACTTTTTCTAAAGTGGTCTGTAAATTCGCTTTTTGAAATGCCTGATGAATACAGTTCCAAATAACCTCATCTGCTTTTACATCTAGAACTGCAAGTTTTGGTGCATGAGTACATTGGGCAGGCTTGAAAGTTGGATCAATAATTTGCATCGCTTTTTCAATCATCTCGACTGAATTTGCAAAAGGACCAACGCAATCTAAAGAGCTTGAAGGTGGATAAACGCCTTTTCTGCTCACACGACCAAATGTAGGCTTTAAACCATAAATTCCGCAGCACGCAGCGGGCATACGAATAGAGCCGCCAGTGTCTGTACCTAAGGTAAAATCAGCCTGTTTTGCAGCAACTGCCGCGGCTGAACCACTCGAAGATCCACCTGGAATAAGTTCAGGATACTTTGGATTAACCGGCGTACCAAAAGCGTGGTTAATGCCTGTAATACCAAAAGCCAATTCGTGCAAATTCGTTTTCGCAATAATTTCACAGTCTGCTTTTAAGATGTTTTTAACGACCTCAGCATCATCTTGAGCGGGTTCAACGTCTAATAAAGCACGACTGCCAGCAATGGTTTTTAGACCTTGAATATCAATTGTGTCCTTAACCATGACCTTAAGCTTGCCACTTCCTTTGTGCACGCTTTGGCTAATAATATTCATTCACTTTTCCATGTATTTTTATCTGTTATTTAAAATATCAGAAAATTTAATGGAATTGTCAAGTATTTTTTCTAAATCGTACTCAAGGAAATATGCAAAAATTTGTTTATAATAGAATTCTTCCTTTTCACTAAGTTATTGCTTAGCTATGCTTGATCATTTAGAACAATTTCTTCCTAATAAAGAACCGTCGAGTATTCAAAATTTCCCTTTTTTTTGGGTTTCTCAAGTGAATGGAAAATATTCACAACTCATTGAAAAATCAATAAAAAAGCTAGGTATTGATAATACACGTCGTAAAATTATTTTAAGTACCAATGCTTTAGGTGAAGCGAGTATTACCGATATTGCCAATCTTTCTACCTTAAAGTTAACCACCGCAACAAAGGCGGTATATCGCTTGGTAGAAGATGAAATTGTGGAAGTCTACTCCTCTACCACTGATGAACGGATTTCGATGGTGAAACTAACTTCCAAAGGTGTTGAACTGGTAGAACAAATTAACCAGATTAGTATTGTGACTTTAGCGGGTATTTTGAATGCCTTCTCTGAAGATGAGCTTCATAATTTAAATCACCAATTAAAGAAATTATTTGATCTTATGCCTTCAAGCTAACTTCATCTAAATTTTAAAAAGTAACTAGAAAGTTTAACCACCTTCTAGTTACTATAAAAATTAACAATATTTATCAAAAACTTAAAATAAAAAATATTTCTTCATTTCATCAAATCATCAGACGTTCTACATTTTTTATTTGTTTTAAATACCTATTAGGTATTCAAACATACTCAATAAGTAATGGAATTTTACATATAAAAAGAAAATAATATTTCCATCATATTGGAAATCAAAGCATCTTCTTCAACTACTTTTGTCTTTACATATGGATTGTATGTAAGGCCATTCTCTAATCAAAAGGCTATTTATTATTTAAGGTATTGGGGGAACCAAATTATCTTGCACGAATAATATAAAGCTGAGATTCAACTTCTCTAAAAGAGTTTTATACATAAGGATTAAGTGTATGAACCAAATTGATCTTGCTACTGAAAGGACACAAAAGAAAAGCAATGCATATGCATGGTACGTCGTTGTGCTGTGTATGTTGGCATATATATTTTCATTTATTGACCGCCAGATTCTGGCACTGATGATTGAACCCATCAAAGCGGATCTTCATCTTTCAGATACACAATTTAGTCTGTTACATGGACTTGCCTTCTCACTTTTCTATGCCGTGATGGGGCTACCACTCGCCTATATTGCCGATCGTTTTTCACGACCTAAACTTATTTCAATTGGTATTATTATCTGGAGTCTGGCAACAGCGACCTGTGGTTTGAGTAAGAACTTTATTCAACTTTTTTTAAGTCGTATGGCTGTTGGTGTCGGTGAAGCTGCGTTATCTCCAGCCGCTTATTCAATGTTCAGCGATATGTTCAGTAAAGATAAATTAGGTCGCGCTGTAGGTATCTATTCGGTTGGCGCTTTCTTAGGTGGAGGTATTGCCTTTTTAGTGGGTGGATATGTCATCAATCTATTGAAAGGTGTCACTTTAATTGAAGTTCCTTTATTAGGCGCACTTAAAGCATGGCAAATTGCCTTTTTTGTGGTAGGTTTGCCTGGCATCATTATTGGTTTGCTATTTATTCTGACGGTTAAAGATCCAGCGCGTAAAGGTCAAAAGCTCAACCAGCACGGACAAGTTGACCAAGTTAAATTCAAACAATGCCTTCAGTTTATTGCTAAACACTCAAAAACCTTTGCTTGTCACTATTTAGGTTTTACCTTTTATGCAATGGCGCTATACAGCCTTACCAGTTGGACACCAGCATTTTATATCCGAAAATTTCAACTTGCCCCAACAGAAACAGGATACATGCTTGGCACGATAATGTTGGTTGCCAATACATTAGGTGTATTTTTTGCGGGATGGTTAAACGATTGGTTTATTAAAAAAGGACGTCAAGATGCGCCAATGATTACAGGTGTGATCGGCATTGTAGGTTTGATTGTTCCAATTTCATTTTTTACCCAAACCGATCAACTTTGGTTATCAGTTAGCTTATTAATTCCTGCCATGTTCTTTGCCTCTTTCCCTTTAGTCATTTCAGCAACTGCCTTACAAATGTTAGCTCCAAACCAATTTAGAGCACGCCTCTCCGCTCTTTTTCTTTTGATCAGTAACTTAATTGGTTTAGGTATTGGTACAACATTGGTCGCAATTATTACCGATAAAGTTTTTGGCAGTCCACTAATGGTTGGCTCATCTTTATCTATTGTAGGTGGCCTCTCTTGTGTATTGGCTTTAATTCTACTTTTCAAAGGCTGCAAATTCTTTAGTGAAAGCATGAAAAACAACATTAATTGAATCAATGACTGTCTATTGAACAGTGCTCTCTTTAACCCCTGAAGGGAGCATTATACAAATATTTCACAATACGTAATGCCTAGGACTGGCGCATATATTTTGGAAATGGATTATGGAATTATTACACCGCTTTAACCCACGCACTTTAGCTGTTGCGACTTTATTCTTTATGGGTGGCAACTCATGGGCCGCAAATCCCAATCAGCAAACTGAAGATGAATGGAAGTTCACTTTAAAAAATGCCTATATCAACCGTGATTTTGACAACGATGCCATAAAAGATACGGGCAGTTGGTCTCAGGCAGCATCTTTATTTTATAAGTCGAAAATGCATGACACCCCATTAGTCATAGCAGATAAACCCATTACGATTGGTGCAGATGCTTCCGTTCAGTACGCCGTTCGCTTGAGTTCAGACAAACATGTAGCCGATACGGTTTTGCCTTTTAATAAAGAAACGCAATCTCAGGCATCAGACTATTTAAAATACGGTGCAACTTTAAAACTAGGTTATGACATAACACTTTTAAGTGTCGGTGAGCTTTGGCTAGATTTACCTGTAACGGCTGTAGATGCTAGCCGTCAGTTACTTACCTCTTACTGGGGAACTAATCTTAAGTCACAACTTTCAGATCAGCTTTATGCAGAAATTGGCCGAGTTGAAAAAGTGTCACCACGAAATGAAGAAGACTTTAAAAAGTTTTCATTTACGGCAAATGGAATCACCAAAGAATCTGATGGTTTAAATTATATTGACCTGCGTTATCAATTCACGTCGTCTTTAAAGGGTGAATATTACTTTGGTAATTTAGAAGACCTCTACAACAAACATTATGTAGGACTTGAACATAACTGGAAACAACCAACTTTTGCCCTCACCTCTAAGTTTAAATACTTCAATGCAAAAAATGACGGTAATACTTTTGATATTGATGCACAGAACATCGGTTTACTTGAAACCGTCAAAGCAAAAAACCATACTTTTGGTATAGGTTACCAACAGATTATCGGTGAATCGGCTTATCCATTACCTGATGGTTTCTTACCGGAAACATACTTTATTAACTGGAATGCAACAGGATTCTTTAAAAAACATGAAAAGTCTTACCATTTGATGTATGGCTACGACTTTAAAGATTATGTGCCGGGCTTAAATGCGATGGTGAAATATGTTTACGGTAATGACTTTAAAGCAGCCAATGGTGAAAAAAACCATGAAACCGAGTCGAACGTGATTTTAAACTATGCGTTTCAGCAGCCATATTTAAAAGGCTTTGCCCTGCAATATATTCGTATTGATTACAACGTTAAACATGGTAATGATTTTGGTGAAGACCGTTTATTTGTCAATTACACCAAAAAATTCTAAGTAAAAATTACCCCCTAAAATTTAGGGGGTGTTTTTTATCCTAATTTATTAACTAATCTCAAAGGTAGAACCTTCATGGCAATACTCATTGGTAACCATGGCCACTGCGGTACATAAGCTTTCACAGGTTGTTTTTCGATGGCTTTTACCAAAGCTTTACATCCTGTTTTAGCATCTACTTCAAAGGGTAAATGTTTAGCACCTTCGTTCATTTCAGTACGAATATAGCCTGGGAAAATGGTTGAAACTTTAATGGGTGTATCTAATAATTCAGCACGAATACCTTCGGCTAAGTGAGCTACAGCAGCTTTACTTGCCGCATAGGTCGATAAATGTTTTGGTAATCCACGCATAGCACTCATTGATGACATGACCACCAAATGGCCTGCGTTTTGTTCTCTAAAAATTTCAACCGCCGCTTCACACTGTGCTAAAGCTGAAATAAAGTTCGTTTCAGCAGTTGCCTTATTAATTTCAAAATTACCCTTACCAATCCGGCGACCATTTCCCACTCCAGCATTTACAATAATTCGGTCTAAATAGCCAAATTCTTGTTTAAAGGCGCGGAATACTTCAAAAACCTGATCGTAATTGGTGACGTCCAGACTTTTTGCAATTACTTTAATACCGTACTGATTTTCAAGTTCAGTTTTTAAAGTTTCCAATCTGTCTAAACGGCGCGCACAAATCGCTAAGTTATAGCCTTTTGCTGCAAATTCATGAGCCATACCCGCGCCTAATCCAGAACTTGCACCTGTAATTAAAATTGTCTTTGCCATGCTTTTATCCTTATTTTAAATCCATGTCAGTAAATCTGGACGCTCAGCTTTTATAAAATGATGTTCATTTAAACTTAAAACCTGAGCTTCATTTCCAACCAAACGCAAAGTCGTGAGGCTTGTATTAGCAATTGCCCAATTCAAAGCAAAAGTTCGGTTGGGGCTAAGTTCAAGCAATTTGCCAATTGCTACAGAAATCACACCACCAGAAGTAAAAACAACTGCATAGCGAGGTTTGGTTTTTGCTAACTCATCACAAAGTTGCTGTAAGGCTGTTTCAACTCTTTCTTTAAAGTGCGGCCAAGACTCATCATATTCATGATGAAAATCACCATCTGTCCATCGTCCAATCGCACCTTCAAATATTTTGGCAAGATAGGCACGCGGGTTCGGTTCTTGTGCTACGTCAGCTTTTAACAGTTCAGGCTGTTCAAAACGCGGTTCATAGCGGGCAAAAACCTGTTGATGGTTAAACTCATTCCATAAATTATTATGATGAATTACTGCCTCTGAATAGCATTCATTGAGTGCGAGCTTTGCAGTTTGCTCATGACGCTGCATGGTTCCAGCCACAACATAAGGTTGTTCTTTCAATATTTGCTTAAAGTATCGGCCTAATAAAGTTGCCTGTGCTTCACCATTTTCAGAAAGTTCATCATAGTTACTTTTACCAAATGATGCCTGTCCATGTCTTACCAGATAAATTGTGGTCATCTTCTTAAAATACCCTGTATTTTCTGTATGTATTGCTGAGCAAATTCTGACTCTTGCAATTTTTGCTGCCCAATAAGTTTTAAAGCTCTGATATGTAGCGCATGAATGACAATCCAGAAATCTTTAAAAGCAGGGTTTCTGGTTTGTTTGTGGTAATAACGGTAATAGATTTGCTGTGCAATCACTGCTAAACGGAATACACCAAAGACTTCATAAAAAGCCCAGTTTTCAGGCTTCAGTCCTGTTTTTTGCAGATAGTAATCAACAACTTCTTTACGAGAAAACATTCCCTTTAAATGAGTAGGTTGACGGCGGGTCGATCTAAAAATCATGTTATCTGTAGGTTCAACCCAATATGCCAAGGCACTACCCAAATCCATTAATGGATCACCCAAAGTCGCCATTTCCCAATCAAGTACGCCAATCACTTCAGTTGGATGCTCTGGATCTAAAACCACATTATCAAAACGCCAATCGTTATGAATAATACAAGTTGTGGAATCTTGAGGAATATTATCGTTCAGCCATTTTCTAACATATTTAAATGAAGGAACATTGAGTGTGCGAACCTTTTCATAACGCTTATCCCAACCTTCAACTTGTCTACGGCAATATCCTGCACCTTTGCCTAATTCAGCTAAAGGTGTATTTTCATAAGGAACTTGATGTAACTCAATCAACTTATCAATAACATTTACACAAAGCTGGTGAATATCATCTTCATTAAAACCAAGCTCAGGTGGCAATTTGGCGCGAGGAATAATGCCTTCAATGCGCTCCATGACATAGAAATCACAGCCAATGACCGATTCATCCTGACAAAGTGCCACCATTTTAGGAAGTACTGGATAATAAGGTGCAAGATTTTTCTGCACCATATATTCACGCGCCATATCATGTGCCGACTTCGCTTTCGTTCCTTTTGGAGGACGTCTTAAAATTAAATCGGTATTTTCATACTTTAAACGATAAGTCCAATTCGAAGCCCCACCTGTATATTGAGTAATGATTGCTGGGCCGACTAATTCAACGCCTTGGTTTTTTAACCAGTTTTCAACTGCCCCAATATCAAGTTCTTCACCTTGACGTACTTCACCGCCTATATCAATTACCGACATATTCACTTCCTCTAAACTTATACTTTCTTATGACGACCATAACCACGTTTGGCTAATTCTAATTTGGCAATCATGCCTTTATGTACTTCATCCGGACCATCAGCTAAACGTAAACTGCGTGCTTGAGCAAAGAAACCTGTTAATGGTGTATCTCTTGAAACGCCAGCTCCGCCATGTAGCTGAATTGCCATGTCGACTACTTTTTCTAAAACACTCGGAGCCACTACTTTAATCGCAGATATTTCTGTTAAAGCAGCCATATTTCCTAAAGTATCCATTTTATAAGCAGCATACAAGGTTAAAAGTCTGGCTTGATCTATAGCCACTCGTGCATCAGCTACGCGTTCAAGGTTCCCGCCAAGTTTTATAATTTCTTTGCCAAACGCTGTTCTAGACATGCCTCTGTCAATCATCAGTTCTAGCGCTTTTTCAGCAGCACCAATACAACGCATGCAATGGTGAATACGCCCAGGCCCTAAACGACCTTGGGCAATTTCAAAACCTTGACCTGCTCCACCAATAAAGTTATCAAGTGGTACTCGAACATTATTAAAATGAACTTCGCCATGTCCATGGGGTGCATCGTAGTCGCCAAACACAGGTAACATCCGCTGAATTTCAACACCCGCCGTATCGATCGGTACTAAAACCATGGAATGTTGATGATGACGGTCTTTACTTTCATCTGGGGTATGAGCCATAAAAATAATGACTTTGGCATTTGGATCACCTAAGCCAGATGACCACCATTTTTTGCCATTTAAAACAATTTCATTACCTTCTATGAGTGCAGTCGCTTGCATATTGGTTGCATCGCTTGAAGCCACGTCTGGTTCAGTCATACAAAAAACTGAGCGGATTTTTCCGTCCAATAAAGGCAGTAACCATTGCTGTTTTTGCTGTTCACTGCCATAGCGCCATAGCAATTCCATATTTCCTGTATCTGGTGCATTACAGTTAAAAACGGTGGGTGCCAATAAACTGCGGCCAGTTAACTCGGCAATATGCGCATATTCTTGAACTGTTAACCCTGCACCTAACTTGTCATCTGGTAAAAACATATTCCAAAGACCAGCTTGCTTAGCTTTAGTTTTCAGAGTTTCTAAAAATTCAGGCCACTGCCATTTTTTCCAGTTTCCATCTGGATTTAACTCATGAACTTCTTCCCAAAATTTTCCTTCGACAGGCTCTATTTCTTCTAAAATAAATTTTCTTGTTCGCTCAGCATAATCTTGAGCTTTCTTTGAGAGTTCAAACATTATTTTTCCTTTACATCATTATCTTGTCTTTACATCAACATAACTTGAAACTTAATATGAATGAAATGATTTTATTAAATAACACTTCATGAATAATATTCATAACCTACACGGCCTAGACCTAAGCTTTTTTCACCGAATTGATATCAATTTATATCCACTTTTTATCGCGATTTATGAGCAAAAAAGTATTTCAAATGCTGCAAATAGCCTTAACATTACCCAATCAGCAGCAAGTCATGCTTTACAACGGTTACGCCAACAACTTGAAGATGATGTGTTTATACGAGTAGGCAATAAAATGTCTGCAACGCCTTTTGCAGAACAGATTTATCCAACTGTTAAGCAAGCGCTTTTAACTATTCAAAATATTAGCCAGCAGAAACATGTTTTTGACCCAACAAGTTTAAAAAACTTAAAAATCGCCGTTCATGATGAAATTGAGCCTATTATTCTTCCACGGCTTGCTCAACATTTTCAAAATCTTAATTTAGATTTGCAATTTGTCAGCATGAAGCTAGATCGAAAACATATTACGGCGGACTTGGCGACACAGCAGCTCGATTTTGTCATTGACCTAGAACAGTACTTATCTCCAAAAATCACCTTTGACCATTTAGTAACAGATGAGTTTGTCATTTGCAGTCAACTTAAAGAAGTCGATTTATCTCGTTATATTAATGGTCGGCACATTGGCGTTTCATCACGCCGTACGGGCGCGTTACTTGAAGATATTTATTTAAACCAACACCAAAAAATTTCAAGAAATGTATTTATGCGCTGTCAAAACTACTCAACGGCGTTACAAGTTCTGGCGGCTCAAGCCAACGCGATACTGACCATGCCTCGTATGATTTTGCAGCATTTATCTTATAGTCCTGAAATTCGCTTACATTCTCTACCTTTTGAGATGACCAATATTAAAATGGGGATGTTTTGGCATGAAGATTTGAGGGATAATTTAAGGCATCAATTTTTGCGACATGAAATTATTAAACTTTTTCAGTAAAGCAAATTGATTGACTAAGCTTCTATCGTACAAGGACCAGTAATGAGTAAAGATGAACGGATAATCCAAAATCAGGACAACAAAAAAACGATTCGTCATGAAGATTACATTGCTGGTATTGGTAAAGGCATGTCAATCTTAGATAGCTTTAGTAGTAATCAACATCGTTTAAACATTTCTATGGCTGCCGAAAAAACCGGACTTACTCGAGCGGCAGCCAGACGCCATTTATTAACTTTAGAATATTTAGGTTATCTTGAATCAGATGGTCACTATTACTATTTAACCCCCAAAGTTCTTAAATTTTCAGGAGCTTATTTAGGTGCGGCTCAGCTTCCAAAAGTGTCTCAACCTTTATTAAACCTGTTAACCAACCAGACGTCTCTTATTTATTCAGTGATGGTGCTTGATAGTTATGAAGCTATTACTATTGCCCGTAGTGCTGCACACCAACAAACTGACCGTGTAAATCCATACGGATTGCATTTGGGTAACCGCTTACCTGCTCATGCGACCTCGGCTGGTAAAATTTTATTGGCACATTTAAGCCAAGAAGAACAGCTCGACTGGCTTCAAAAATACCCATTACAGCGTTTAACCAAATATACGCATGTTGAAAACGATAAATTTTTAGAGTTATTAAAAGAAATTCGAGAACAAGATTGGTGCTATTCACGTGAAGAACATGAATTAGGAGTCCATGCACTCGCCGTACCCATTTATGGACAAGACTTTAAAGTAATTGCGGCTTTAAATATTGTTTCACCTACCATGAAGACAACCGAAGAATATTTAATTCAACACATTTTGCCGTTATTGCAAGAGACTTCGCGTGATTTGAGACAAGTTCTTTAAATCTTACTTAGGCTATTTTATTGAAATGGAATTTATTTTGCTTAGGCTATTCTTAAAAGTAATTGAATGGGATTTTTAAATAACGGATGCCATTGGCTTCAGGTTCCGGAAAATTTCCAGCATTCATATTAATTTGAATTGAAGGCAAAATTAATTTTGGCATTGCTAAGGTTGCATCTCTTTCTTGACGCATTTTTATGAACGACTCTTTAGAAACTTGCTGATTTAAATGAATATTACTTTCCTTTTGAGTTTTTATGTCTGTTTGACAGATATATTCATCACGGCCTTCGGGCTTATAGTCATGACATAAGAACATACGCAAATTATCAGGCAGTGTATAAAGCTGTTGTACTGAATCATAAAGCAGAGCGGCACTTCCTTTTGGAAAGTCGCACCGAGCTGAACCATAATCTGGCATAAATAAGGTATCGCCAACAAAGACAGCATCACCAATTACATAGCTGAGACAAGCTGGTGTATGCCCTGGTGTAGGAATGTTATAGGCTTCTATATCCCCTATTTTAAAATGCTCATCATCTTCAAATAAATAATCAAAAGGCTGATTTGCATTGATTTGTTTAAAGTCAAAATTATAGATAGCCGAAAATGTTTCTTGTACAACAGAAATTTTCTTACTAATTGCAACTGTACCACCCAATTTAGATTTTAAATATTGGGCAGCGGTCATATGGTCCGCATGTACATGGGTTTCTAAAATCCATTGCACATTAAATTGCTGAGCCAAAACATAATCGATAATAAGATCGGCATTAGTCGTTTTTGTAGTTGCCGAAGCGGCATCATAGTCAAGTACACTGTCTATGATGGCACATTGACGAGATGCTAAATCTGCAACAACATAGCTAAAAGTATTGGTATTTTCATCAAAAAAATCTTTTACTAGAGATTGTTGCATAGGCTTAGTTTCCTTTGTTTAAAATTCGATAAATAAACATTCCGAATAACATAGCGACAATAAAATATAGCGCTTCAAAATGTCCTAATCCAACAAGTGTTAAAGCGGGTGCTGGACAAATTCCTGCTATTCCCCAGCCTATACCGAAAATAAAAGCCCCAGCAATTAACCTTTGGTCAATCTGTGTATTTGTTGGTAATTGAATTTGTTCATTAAAAAGAGTTTTAGGTTTTTTTATAGCCTTTTGAAATGGAATAAACGCTACAGCAATCGCACCTAACATCACAAACATTAAGCTAATATCCCACTGTCCAAAGATATCTAGAAAACCTAATACCTTTTCTGGATTAGACATACCTGAAATCATTAAACCCAATGAAAATAAACTACCGAATAAAAAAGCAAATATGTTTTTCATAACCCTACCCCAACATGTGACGAATGACATAAACCGTTAACATGCCAGCAAACATAAAAATTGCTGTCGCCGCCATTGAGCGTTTTGATAGCCTGCTCATTCCACAAATACCATGACCACTTGTACAGCCTGATCCTAAACGGGTACCAAAACCAACCAGTACACCCGCCAAAATAAGAGCAAATGTGTCCGCTTTAATTTCAATTTCAGGCTGATAAAAATAGCTATAAATAAAAGGTGTAATAATTAATCCGGCAATGAACCAGAATGCAGAGCCTTTAAATGTATCTTTAGAAGGCTTAATGATTTGAGCGATCAACCCACTAATCCCTACAATACGCCCGTTTATATATAAATAACCGACTGTTGCAATGCCTAGTAGCAAACCACCTAGAAAGGCATAGACAATATTTGACATGTGTTTACCCAAACAATATATGTTTTTATAATGTGTATTATACGCTTATTCTTTTAGAAATACTTAAGATAAAACTCCCAAGTATATAAATTTTCTTAACAAGAAAAAGCCCCAAAAGTTTGGGGCTTTTATCATTAAATTAGATCTTTAATGCCTAACTGATCTGGCAAATTATCCATAATTTTATTGAGTTTACTGTTCGCTGGAGACATACAACCTTTATAGTGGCTTAACTTCGTTTCTGTACCATTTGGTTTAATCCAAGTAATGTAATAGCTAGACATGTCTGTTGCTGTTTGCTGACATCCACCAGTTTTCGCTTGTGTCCCTGTTTCAGGGCGGTAAGTTTTGAGTTCACGTACAAGCTTTTCATAGTCTTTTACATTACCTTGAATTTCTTTAACGCCTACAGCTTTAGTATATTGTTTACCTTCAAAACGAATTAGACCTGTTGGCGCGACTTCTACCGAATAAATTGGACATGCGCCAAAGCATGGGCTAGAAGCATAACGAATTGTTTCTTGTGTATTCGGTGCCTGCTGAACAGAAGCACAACCCATCAAAGCTAAACCAGATAAAGTTGCAAGAACCAAAAATCTCATTACATCACCTATTATTATCAAGTAGGTTTAATTTATCAAATCATACACTTCTTGTCATTAAAGACTATTTTTTGTGATTGTTTTCATGAATTTATACATCTCCATACTTAGGCTATTTTTATAATAATCAAATATCATAATTTCAATCACATAAAAAAAGGCCCATCTTGCGATGAGCCTTAAGCCAATAAAAGCTTAAATTCCTGAAATACAAATTATTACTGGGTAGTAATAACCTGCGATGACCATTCTAACGTAATGCCATAAATTATATAAATATAATATAAATATATATTTACGCTTGTTTTTCCAGCAAAAAAAACCTACTTTTTAGGACTAAAAAGTCAATAATGTTTATTTCTAATTAAAATTCACAACTTTAAGTTAAACAAAACTTAACAAATAGATAAGATTTATTTATAGGTAAAACATTGTGAAAAAATATCTAATCGTTCGACCACATCTAGTGTTCAAGCATTATCAATCTGAGGAATATTTTAGGTTTTGCAATGAGTTAAAGCACTTTTTTACTATTTGGTAAATCTATCTAGTTAAAATAATAGAATTTACCATAGCACTTTAATATAAAAAACATATTAAAATTAAAGGCAAAAGAGAATTACTCTCTTTTGCCTTATTTAATTATTGTTCTAAGCTATAAGCGATTACATAATCACCATGATCAGGAGACTGGCGAGCTCCGCCTGCCGTAACAACCACAAATTGTTTACCTGTTTTCGGTGAAACATAGCTTATTGGGGTTCCTTGGCTACCTACAGGCATGCGTGATTTCCACAGTTCTTTACCTGTAGATGAATCAAATGCACGTAAATAGTAGTCCTGTGTCGCAGCAAAGAAAACCAAGCCACCTTGAGTTGCCATAGGTCCACCAATTGTTGGCATACCGATCGGTGCTTTTAAGCCCATTTTGATGCCCATAGGTCCTGTGTCTTCAACCGTGCCTAGTGGGACTTGCCATGCGACTTGACGAGTTTTCATGTCAATTGCAGTCATCGTACCAAATGGTGGTTTCTGACAAGGAATACTTAAGGCAGACATAAAGCGGTTTTTATTCACTTTATATGGTGTACCTTTCATTGGTACAGCACCCATACCTGTATTTACTTTTTCACCACCACTCGCCTGAATCTTAATATCTTCAGGAGTTTGCTCCATGAGTTGAACCCATAAACCAAGGCGCATATCGTTCACGAACATATAACGATGAGTCGGATCAAAAGCAATACTACCCCAGTTCATGCCACCCAAAGAACCTGGGAAGCTTAATGAAACGTCAGTACCCGGTGCAGTAAATAGACCTTCATAACGCATCGACTTGAAGTTAATACGGCACATGAGCTGATCAAACGGCGTTGCACCCCACATATCTGATTCAGTTAAAGTCTGATTACCAATTTGAGGCATTTCAACTGAACGTGGTTGAGTTGCACTGTATTGCTCATCTGGAATATTGGCCGACTTAACTGGCTGTTCAATCACTTTAGTCAGTGGTTTACCCGTTACACGATCAAGCACAAAGAATTGACCTGATTTGGTTCCAATCACAACAGCAGGTTTAGTCGTACCATCTTTCAATGGGAAATCAACTAGACTTGGTTGCATTGGTAAGTCAAAGTCCCATAAATCATTATGAACAGTTTGATATACCCACTTTTCTTTACCTGTTGTCGCATCAAGTGCCAAAACAGAAGTATTGTATTTATGATCTAACGGATTACGGTTACCACCCCAAATATCGACAGATGAGCTACCCATAGGTAAGAACACCGTATTCATTTGCGGGTCATATGACATTGCAGCCCATGAGTTTGCCGAACTACGTTTATAAGTTTCACCTGGCTTAAGAACATAGTTAGGATCTGGATTACGTGCGTCAAATGCCCAGCGAAGTTTGCCAGTAATGACGTCATAACCACGGATAACACCACCCGGCATATCTGCTGCTACGTTATCTGCAATACGGCTACCCACTACAATGGTTGTACCCGCAATAGTCGGTGCAGAAGTCACTTCAAAACGTGGAGCTTTAGTTCCAGCCCCCAAACCTTCTAACAGATCAACTGTTCCATTTACACCAAAATCAGCACAGCGCTGACCGTTATCTGCATTCACTGCAATTAAACGACCATCAGGCGTATTGGTATATAAACGGCGTGGACATGCTGTATTGGTTGCAACTGTGGTTACTGCGTTTGCACCAGCCAATGTTGGTTGTACAAGTGGTTTGGTCGAATCAAAGTATGCAACCCCACGGCAACGTTCCCAAGCATCAGCTTTAGAGTTCACTTCAGCTTTCCAGAGCTGTTTGCCCGAGTCAGCATCTATCGCAAAAATATTATTATGTGGCGTACATAAGAAGACTTTATTTCCAACTTGTAATGGCGTCATTTGGTCTTCGGCACCATTACCACTGCCTGTTGTAAAATCACCCGTTCTAAAACGCCAAGCTTCTTTTAACTTATGAACGTTATCTCGGTTAATTTGATCGAGAGCGACAAAGCGACTACCGCCTGCATCATTACCATAATTTTCCCAATTCACCTGTTTTTTCGCCGGGTCAACTGGTACTAAAGGTAACTTTTCACCTGAACTTGCTACTGTTGGATGCGGTTGGAACATTTGATAAAACGCAATCAACATCCCAACAACAACTAATCCACCAACTGTATAGGCTGAAGATGCCAAACTAGTTTGAAATTGGTAGCGTCGAATTGAAGGTAAGGTAAATAGTAATGCAGCAAAAAGACCAGCAGGAAACATTAAACGCGAGAATAGCGGCCAGAATTCCCAGCCTGCATCAATCAGCGACCAAATTACAGTACCAACAAAAACAGCCGCAAAAATCCAGACACCCAGTACCTTTTTACGAAAAATACTAATCGCCGAAATGGTAATGAACAGCCCCGATATAAGGAAATACCAAGACCCACCTAGAGACACCAGCTTTCCACCGCCTACGATGTAAAACACACCTGTAGCGAGTAAAACTAGAGCCAATATAAAACACCATATTTTGAATAAGATATGAAACTTAGAATCTGACTCAGACATAGATCCTACTCCACATATACTGAACACAATAGTTCAAGCATTTGGGCCAGTTAAACTATGTCTAACCAGCCATCAACATTGTTAAAAATTGACTTTAACGCTTAAGCCCGCCACCCAAGCATCATCAACCGCTTTTACACCAGCAGGTTGATGGATATATTGAATGTTTGGACGTAACATAACGGCCGGAGACCATTGATAGGTATAGTTCAACTCAACATTTAGCTCGTCGTCTTGAATTGGAATATAGTCAGATGCAATCGGATCATAGCTATAGTATCCACGGCTTTCGTTTGTCGCGATCTGCTTATCTTTAGCACGATCATTCACCACATAATTGGCAATACCAAAACCTATCGAGTCATTTGGACGACTATCAAATGGCCCCTTATACCAAAGTGCAAGTTGTTGAGTACTTTGTACAAAGGTGGTTGCTTTATCATTTACCACACCATTCAAACTTATATATAAACCACGCTTTGGATCTTCGCCTTTATGCGTAAGTTGTTGCTGGGCATTAATCCAGAAACTTTGTTTTCCATCATGAACTTTGCCCGCAGTTTTAATATCATTTGCTTCGGCGGTTGAATACAACGCACCTACTTTATATTCACCCGGTAAGCCGTTAAAAGCAGCAAGTTTTGGTTTCCATGCCAGTTCAACCGGTATGGTTGCACCCTTCACGTTATTCATATCCAGATTAAAACCATCACTATTTGACCCAGTTTTAATGTTGTCCGGATTTACTTCATACACACCTATTCCGAAAGTCCACTCAGGGGCAAACTGATATTTAACGTTTGTCGCCCAAACATCGACGGGTGAGTTGTACCAAATTGAACCAATTGATTTTCCTAACTGTCCACCGCAAAGCAATAAGTTCTGAAACTCACATTGAGAACTATTAAAGTCCTCTGACATGCCCATACGACCGAATTTGACTTGTACTGTGTTATCAGCAAAGCCCTTTTTCACCCATGCTTGAGATAGGCGCCAGATTTTGCCACGACCATAAATCTCTTGAGCATTGCCTAACTGGCTTGAGCGTGGGTCTTTAATACGGTCTAGCGTAACTGCATTACCGTCACGTTTAGTCACGACTAAGCTGGCCGTCGTATCTTTCCATCCAGCAATTTTTTCTAAATCAAAGCTTGCACCCAATGAAAGCTGCGCGGCATTTTCAAAGGTATTACTGTCGTTGTATCCACCATCTAAATTTGTGGCCGCTTGGCTCATGATAGAAGCCGTAAATTTATAGCCCTGTTGCTCTAACTGCTGACGCTCACCATTCCAATCACCTAGCAACCATTGGCGGTCTTGTGACCATGGTTCATTAGCAAGCGTAAATTGGCTACCCAATACAGCAATCGTTAACACACTCAGTTTCATTACGTTTGGCATTTCAAGTCCTTTTTATCTTTTCTAAAATGCGCCTCTGCTTGAGGCGCTTTATTTGTTGTTATTTAACTTGCGTAAAGCCAAGCTCGGAAGTTGCACCAAGGTGATCAGTTACATTTGCTGTAATTGAGGCAACTTTTGTTGTTGGCTTCCAAGTGGCTTTTGCGTTGCCTTGTGCATCTGTAGCAACTGTTATTGTTCCTAAATATTGTTCTGCTTCTTTTGAAGCCGCATTTTTATTTCCAAAAAACTCAACTTGGTAACGTTGGTTTGGCAAACCATTAACTTCTATCTTAACTGAACCTTTATCTGCTGTTAACTTAGGTGCTTTAATGCCCTGATTAGGTTGAGGATTACAACCTTGTTCATTTGGTTGAGTACATGTTTTTTGTAGCTTAGATGGTTCAATCACTACACCGCCACCGCGAGAACCAACAAAGCCTTCATGCTCAAGTGCTGGGACACCAAAAATAATGGCACCTAGACGTTGATTCGTAACACATGAACCACCTGCCTCGCAGCGTTTAATATCTTTACCATTGTCCCAAATCAGGTTTTTAGTCAATGTCGTTTTTGCATTGGCATCTTTTTCTGAGCGAATAGCAACACCTATACGGTTACCATGAACTTTATTGCTATCAAGAATGTTGCCATCGCCAGTCATGTTTAGACCAATCGAGTTATTGATCATTTCGTTGTAGGCAATATAGTTACGCTTACCCCAGTTAATCTGTAAGCCATCCGAGTAATTTTCAAACTTGTTACCCACTACGGCATTGTCATTGCCCCACAAAATTTCAATACCTTGTGATGGTTCTGGGTTTGCCTTAGTTGAAATGAAATGGTTATTTGCAATTAAGTTAAACGCAGCACCACGCGTCAGCTCTAAACCATCACCATTGTCTAAGAGGATATTGTCCAACACTTTATTGTTATTGGTGGTTGTCGCAGTTGGGTTACCTTGACCATCGTCACCCGTGATCATGACACCAGCACCACCATAATTATTACTAATACGATTATGCTGAATCAAATTATTGCTTGAACGATTAACCAATACTCCAATACAGAAACGATGAATATCCAGCCCTTTTAAAGTGACATTATTTACATCACGCAGTACTAGGCCCGGCAAGGTCATCGTACGAACATTGGTCCCGTATTGCCCAGGATTTGCACCAGGACAAGCTTTTTCACCTTCACCTTTAATATAATTTGAACCATCGAGCGTAATATATTCACCAGTTTTATCCCACTGGGTACCAATGATTTTTACAGGTGCTTTAATTTCAGGAAGTGTACTATTTAATTTAATCGCATAAGGTGCTTTGCCCACTGCCTGAATCAAGATATCGCTCGCTTCACTAGGGTTAGCATTAGCTTGCTCAATTGCCCAGCGTAACGAACCTTTATTACTATCATCTTGATAACGGTCAACAACATAAGTCTGCGCTGCGGCCATTCCAGAAACCATCAAACCTAATGCAAGAGTAGTTAAACGTAATGTATTCATTTCACCATGTCCTTATGATTGAATTATGGGTTTGTTGGTTGAACAGTTTTTAAAATCTGTTTGAGCTTAGTCACATCAATTTGACCCGGCGCAGAAGCTTCGCCAATCATGCCAAAGCTATAACTTCCCCCCATGTTTGCTGTCGCCACACGAGAAATCGTACCTAGCTGCCCCATCGACATCGTTAATAATGGTTTAGTGGTTTGCTGACTTACTTTTAAAGTTGCATTCATTAAAGTGAAAACATCTTGTTTAGATTTCGGCATTACAGCAATTTTGAGAATATCAGCACCCATTTGATCTTGTTTTAACAAGCGCTTTTCAATTTCATCTTGGCTTGGTGTTTTTTGGAAGTCATGATTAGACATGACCACTAGCACTTTCTTTTGATGGGCTTTTTGAACAATCTCTGAAATGACTTTTTGGTCACGGAACATTTCGACATCTAACCAGTCCATAAACGGACTTTTTAAATAAGCCTGATAGGTCTTACCATAATCCGCATCACTAATTTCAAGCTGCCCGCCTTCATTTTTAGTACGAATTGTGGCAATCATTGGCTTATTACCTAAAATCTTTTTTAATTCATGCCCCAATGCAATGACTTGTTTGGTATCACTCGCAAAACTGAGTAAATCGATACGAAATTCAGCCAAATCAGCATCGGCTGTATTTGCAATCACTTGAGCTTGTGCCAAAGCTTGTTCTTTGGTTTTTGCAGTAATTGGAACAATTGTTTTAACTGCTGTATTCGCAGGTTGTGTTTGAGTAGCTAAAGCAACAGGTTCAGCATTCACCTGTGCAGTAAAAAATGGGAGTGCAAGCAAACTCAAGCTTAATAATGTTTTCATTTTCATCTCTGTCATACCATCCTTTAAAAAGGCTACACGCATCCATGTGTAATCATGTGTAGCCTTAGGTGCTTCTTAAATATCAAAAAATACAGTTTCGTCATCGCCCTGAATACGAATATCAAAACGGTAAACAACTTCACCATTTTCTTCAGAACGTTTTGCAATAAGGGTCTGGCGACGTGGTGCCCACTCAATGCTATTTAGAATTGCATCATTGGCATTTGCTTCGGCTTCATCTTCAAAATAAACACGTGTATGAAGACCCAAGTTAATACCGCGAGCGAAAATCACTAATGCAATATGTGGTGCCTGAATTGAACCTTTACGGCCTGCGGTTGCGCCCGGTTTAATTGTATTAAAGCTCCAAACACCTGTTTCAAAGTCTGCACCTGTGCGACCCCAACCTTGAAATGCTGGATCAGCTTTTTGCTCACGCGTATCAGCCTGACTTGGGTAAATACCATTTGCATCGGCTTGCCAAATCTCAATAAGCACATCACGCAGTGGTAAACCTAATCCGTCAAATACTTGACCCTCAAGACGAATACGCTCACCTTTAGTTTGGTCTTGTACCAACTGGTTATTAAAGTTGTTTTCAAACACTTCAATATTTGCCTGTTGTGGCAGTAAACCAATGTGAACGTAAGGACCACCTGTTTGAGATGGAGTTTCTTTTAATTCCTGAAAATTCCAATTGTTCATACTAATGCTCCTGATTAAGTCAAATCGTTTTCGAAGTAAGTCGCTCGACGGCCACGCAAAGTGATGTCAAAACGGTAACAACGGCTATCAGCTTCGATAAAGTTGTTTTTATCTTCTAGTGCAATCAATGCACGACGTTGATCTTCAGAAGGAATCGTTTTTAAGATCGGGCAAGTATCAATGAGCGTGTCGCCTTCAAAATAAAACTGTGAAATTAGGCGCTGAGCCCAGCCATCAGCAATTAAAGAGAAGTGAATATGAGCAGGACGCCATTCATTAATACGGTTACGCCATGGGTACGGGCCCGGCTTAATGGTACGGAAAATATAAAAACCGTTCTCGTCAGTTAATGTACGCCCACAACCACCAAAGTTAGGGTCCATTGCACCAATGAACTTATCGTTTGGATGACGATAACGACCAGAAGCATTGGCTTGCCATACTTCTAAAAGCGCATTTTTAACAGGACGACCAAATTGATCACGAACATAGCCATGAACAATGACGCGCTCACCAATTGGTAACCCATCTTTGGCATAGTTCAAAATCAAATCATTATCTTTTGGACCAAATAGGTTTGAAGAAAAATGTGGTGAAGTTACTTCTGTTAAAGTCTCATTAATAGAGATCAATGCATTTTTTGGCGAACGTAAAACACTTGTCTTATAACCTTCCGCATATGCAGGTGGATGATCTTCTGTATTACGTTGGGCGTAAGCACCCCAGCTATGTTGTGACATCTTTATCTCCTTAATCCTGTTCTTTCGCTGCAACTGAGTTGACTTCTATTCCCAACTCTTTAAAGACTTCTTCAGCCATATGCATTGCAGCGTTTGCAGCAGGTAAACCCGCATAGAGTGAACTGTGTAAGATCAACTCTTTTAAATCTTCTTTGGTTACACCATTGTTGAAGCAAGCACGTAAATGCATGCGTAGTTCGTCTTCGCGGCCAAGCGCCAATAAAATTGCAATAGTGACTAAACTACGTGTGTGGCGTGGCAGGCCTGGACGAGACCACACCTCACCCCATGCGTAACGACTAATAAAATTTTGGAAATCTTGGTTAAAGTCATTTAGGTTTTGCAAAGACCGACCAACATGCTTTTCACCCAAAACTTCAGTCCGCACTTCAATGCCTTGTTTATAGCGTTGTTCATCATTCATTGTGATAGACCTCTATTAAGTTGCATCGGTATGCGCAACAAGTGATTTAACAAATACAGCAACGGCCGCAGCAGTCGCCGGAATTAGTAATAAACTGAGAATGGCTGTAAATGACCAATCATTGCCAAGTAATACAGCCCCAATCCAAGCACCAAATACCGCACCAAAACGCCCAATTCCGGTCATCCAAGACACACCCGTTGCACGGCACTGCGTTGGATAAAAACGAGCACTTAACGCTGGCATTGAAGATTGCGCACCATTAATTGCGATCCCAGCACAAAGAACCAATACAGCAAGTAATGTTGAGTTTCCTAAGCTTTGACCCACAGCAATTGCGAACAGACCAGCAGCAAAGTAGAAAATGGCAATGACTCGGTTCGGGTTAAATTTATCCATCGCCCAACCAATAAACAACGCACTCACCACACCACCAAATTGGAACAATCCACCAATAAATGCGGCACGCTCCATTGAAGCACCGGTTTCACGCATGAGGGTTGGCAACCAGCTTGTAAGCAAGTAAACAACCACTAAGCCCATGAAATAGGTCAACCAAAGTAAAAGTGTTCCTTTTGCATAAGGTTTAGAAAACATAATTCCAAAGACATTTTTCTTTTGAGCTGTTTCAGTTTTCTCTTCAGGTACGTGAAATGCAGTTGCATTTTGAATTTGAGCAGGTGCAATATGATTTAAAATTTTGCGTACTTTTTCAGGATCTTTACCTTTCACAATTAAAAAGCGATAAGACTCAGGTAAGACAAAAACCACTAAAATCATTAAGATCAAAGGTGACCAGCCACCAAGCAAAAATAAGCTATGCCAACCATAGGTCGGAATCAACCAGCTACTAATAAAGCCACCCGTTGCCATACCCAAGTTGTAACCACAAAACATACATGTCACGAGTAGTGAACGGATGCGTGTTGGACAGTACTCAGAAAATAATGTGGTGGCATTTGGCATAGCTGCACCAAGCCCAATACCTGTCAAAAAGCGTAAAACGACAAGGTTATCTAAGTTCGTTGCATAAGCGGATGCCAAGGTAAAACCACCAAACACAAGCATTGCAACGGCCAAAACAATTTTGCGACCAAAACGGTCAGCTGTTGGACCAGAAACTAAAGCTCCAATAATCATTCCACCAAGTGCCGCACTCATTACTGGCCCTAACTGAGAACGGTCAACGCCCCAGTCCTGTGCCAATGCTGGAGCGATAAAACCCATTGCAGCAGTATCAATACCATCAGTAAAAATAATTAAGAAACAGATGATTGCGATCATCCATTGATACTTACTGAGTGGAGCATCATTAATCAATGCTTGAGCATCGATACTTTTGTTTGGTGCAGCGTAATCCTGAGACGCCATATTTGCCTCCTTAAGGCCAATTCCTTTTAAATCACTAAGCTATTAAATTTGCTGAATAAACCTAGTCAATTCCTGAGTAAATCTTTGCGGTTGCTCAATATTAGAAAGATGTGATGCTTCCAATTTGGCAAGTTGACTGTTGTTGATAGCAGTTCGCATAAATTCAGCATCTGCTACAGTAGTCACTGGATCTGCTGTTCCTGCAATGAGCAGTACCGGAATTTGGATTTGCGTAATTTCATCTCTTAAATCGGCATGAGCCAAAGCACGACATGCATTGGCATAGCCTTGAGCTGGTGTGCTTGCAAGACTTTGAATTGTTGTCTGTGCGACTACATTATGTTGATAATCAAATTTTTCGCTAAACCAACGTGTATGAGTAGTTTTCACTAATTCAGCCAAACCATTTTGCTCTACAGATTCAGCACGACTCAACCAAGCTTCAGCTTGCCCAATTTTGGCTGCCGAGTTCGCAACAGTAATGCTGTGAAAACGCTCTGAGCAATAAACACCTAACCAAAGTCCTGTAATGCCACCCATTGAAATTCCACAAAAATGAGCTTTTTCAATACTTAAGGCATCTAAAATATCAACAACATCTTCACCTAAATTTGACAAAGATGATTCACCAATCACATCACTTTGGCCATGACCACGCGTGTCGTATGTAATGACATTAAAATGACTTTTAAGCTCATCTACTTGAGGCTGCCACATTCCATGATCTGTTCCCAATGAATTAGAAAACACAAGTACTGGAGCATCTTTTAAACCTTCGGTATATACAGCTAGCTGTTTACCTTGCCGATTAGTTATAAGCTGTTTCACTTTATGTCTCCTCCTTGTGCTTCTTGCAGAACAGCATCAATTTGAGCTTGAATATTGCCCAAATAGTTTTCTGCTTTAAATATTTCCAAAATTTCTGTTGAACTAAAATGTTCTTTTACTTCATCTAACTGAGTAACAACTTCAGATAAATGCTGGTTTTGAGCCACGGCTGTTTTACAAGCTGCTTCAACTAAATGATGAGCATTTAAACGGCCAATTTTCGGAGCAAGTGCCATCATGACGGCTTCCGCCATAATCAGCCCATTCGTGCACTCAAGGTTCTGTTGCATATGCTCAGTATTAACCTCGAAACCTTGTAAAACCTCGCCAGTACGACTTAATGCACCCGCACAAAGCTGAAAAATTTCAGGAATTGCTAACCATTCTGCATGCCATGCACCTAGGCTACGCTCATGTTCCTGCACCATACTTTGATAAATGCTAGACATAAGTGCAGGCACACGATTGGCTGCTGCGAGTACGGAGGCTGCTGCAACTGGATTACGCTTATGCGGCATGGTAGATGAACCACCACGGCCCTTTGCAGTTGGCTCAAACAATTCAGCAATTTCGGTTTGCATCATGAGTGACCAATCACGCGCCATCTTGCCCGTATTCCCGACAATGATGCCGAGCACACTTACGATTTCTACAATGCGGTCACGCTCACCATGCCATGTACTTGTTGGTACAGTCAGATTCAACTGCTTAGCAAAGGCACTGACCACAAGTGAACCTTGATCTTGTAAAGATGCTAATGAACCCACAGCACCACCTAATTGAGCGGTGAGTACGCGTGATTTCATTGCTTGGACACGATCTAAATCACGTTTAAATGCAGAAGCCCAACGAGCAAGCTTATGTCCTAAAGTAATCGGTAAAGCTTGCTGTAACCATGTACGCCCAATCATGACTTGATAGCGATATTGCTTGGCTTGTTGTAATGCTGTGGTGTAACACTGTTGAAGTTGTGCTTCCACAATATTCAAGGCATCGCGGCATTGCAAAATACATGCTGTGTCTAAAATATCCTGACTCGTTGCGCCCCAATGCACATAACGGGAAGCATCTTCATCAACATCTTTAACAATTGCCGTAAGTTGTTTTACAAATGGAATTGCAATATTTCCTGCTAAACCAGTTGCCTCTGCCAAGGCTGAAAAGTCGAACTTTTCTAGCGCCTGCTCAGCTACTTGGGCAATTGTATTAGCCGCATTTTGAGGAATCACACCAACTTGTGCCTGTGCTTGAGCTAATGCAACTTCAACCTGAATCATATATGTGATTAAAGATGAATCACTAAAGATGTCAGTGACGTCTTTTTGATAAAACAAGCTGGCATATAACTGGCTCATGATTAGACTCTCTCAATAATCAATGCGATGCCTTGGCCTACACCAATACACATTGAACACAAGGCATAACGTCCACCTGTTTGCTCAAGCTGGTTTAGGGCCGTGGTAACTAGGCGTGCACCTGAAGCACCGAGAGGATGGCCTAAAGCAATTGCTCCACCGTTTGGATTTACCTTGTCAGAATCATCTGGCAAACCTAAATCACGAGTCACTGCTAAAGCCTGTGCAGCAAAGGCTTCATTTAACTCAATTACATCCATCTGCTCTAAAGTCAGGTTGGCTTGTTTAAGTAGTTTTTTAATGGCTGGCGCTGGAGCAAAACCCATAATGCGCGGTTCTACACCCACA
>NZ_JADVKT010000014.1 GCF_016508255.1 Acinetobacter calcoaceticus
TTAGGCTTAAATTATAGGTGGAAATCGGAAATATTAAGGTTACCCCAGTTTCATTTAATTAATAAAGAAAGATAATCAATAAATAACGTTATTCTGTAGAGAGACTCTTAATAAAAACCCATTTTTTCTTCTAAAAATCTCAAACTGATATATATGATAAATAGAAACTATATGTTATAAATATTAAATAGGCATGATTTTTGCTTGTTTAATGGAATCTAAAATATATGAAATTATCTGTTGGGTTGAAAGTTGCGAACTCTCTATCGTTAACACCTCAATTACAGCAGGCGATTCGTTTGTTACAACTTTCTAGTTTAGAGCTTGAACAAGAAATTCAGATCCAACTAGATAGTAACCCTTTACTTGAAAAAGTAGAAGAAGAGTCACTAACAGAAAGTCTGTCTACATTAGAAAGTAAAGACTCAGATGACTTAACAACTGAATTAAATGCAAATCATCTGCCTGATGATTTACCTGTCGATACTGAGTGGGATGATATTTATACTCATCAGTCGACGGCTTTGGCTACTCCTGAGTTTGAAGACAGAGAGGATAATCGCCAAGTTCAATTATCTTTAAAAGAACATATTTTAGAACAAGTTAATCTTCTACACTTTTCTAAAATAGATCAGTTAATTGCTTATTGTATTGTTGATGCACTAGATGATAAAGGATTTCTAGATGCTGAAATAGAAGAAATCATTTTAGCATCACAGCAATTATTGAGTGAAATGGATATTGACGAAGAGATAGAAGAAGATGAGGTTTTGGTTGTTTTAAAGCATATTCAAAGACTTGATCCATTAGGAATTGGGTCACGTAATTTAGCAGAATGTTTAAAAATACAGCTCGAATTTTTATCGAAAGACGTCGAATATTTAAATGAGGCAAAAAGTTTATTGCAATATTATGAACTTTTAATAGCAAATGATCTAAATAAATTGCTCAAGCAGACAGGTCTAACGAAAGATCAATTAAAGTTTGCGATTAATCTTTTAAAAACATTAAAACCCTATCCTGGTATGGACTTTGATAAACAAGAGTCAGACTATCAAATCCCAGATGTGGTCGTTTCTAAAAAAGATTTACACTGGCAGGTTCAACTAAATCCAGATGTGCTACCTAAACTAAGAATTAATACGTTTTATTCTAGTATGATTCGCAGAGCAGATCAAAGTGAAGACAATTTATATTTACGTAATCAGATGCTTGAGGCAAAAAACTTTATTAAAAGCATTGATGAAAGACATAAGACACTATTAAAAGTAGCATCTTGTATTGTGGAGCATCAAAAAGCTTTTTTAGAGATAGGTGCTGAAGCAATGAAACCGCTCGTTCTTCGGGATGTTGCTGACGAAGTAGAATTGCATGAATCTACAGTTTCTCGTGTAACCACAAATAAATATATGCTTACTCCACGTGGTCTTTTCGAGTTGAAATATTTTTTCTCTAGCCATGTTGGTACTACTGCAGGAGGAGAGGCCTCTTCTACTGCAATTCGTGCAATGATTAAAAAACTTGTAGCAAGTGAAAATCCGCGTAAACCTTTGTCAGATAATGTAATTGCTACATTATTAAAGGATGAGGGAATTGAAGTAGCAAGAAGGACTGTCGCAAAATATCGTGAATCGTTACATATTCCTTCATCGTCTGAAAGAAAAGTCTTGATCTGAATTTTGAAGTATGGCTATTCTAGAGATTCATTATGACGAAATAATGAAATTTCAATTTCACCAAGAGGAGTCGCTAAAATGGTTTAATTGTCCTAAAATTTCTTTTTGATAGCATTAAATCGTTTTGGTTCTTCTTTAAATAACCTAAAAAGGTGAGGGATAGAATTATGCAAATAACGATTCGTGGACATCATTTAGCAATTACACCAGCTATAGAAGAAAATATTAAATCAAAATTTAATCAGTTAACGAAACACTTAGATCAGGTGAATAGTATGCAGATTAAATTAACGAAAGATCATCAAATTGATAAGCGCTCTCATAAGGGCAGTTCAAATCATGTTGCAGAGGCTATTGTAAGATTGCCGGGGATTGAGTTATTTGCTCAGGCAACCGCTGATGATATGTATACTTCAATTAAAAAGTTGACTGAAAAATTAAAAAGACAATTATTAAGATATCGAAAAATGCAATGTACTTATTCGCAAGTTACTGTTTCTGTTTAATAAGTTTTATGAAATTAAGAGAGGCTTGAAAGATAGCCTCTTTTTTATTGATAAAATATAAACACGTACTGAATTCTTGGAAAAAGTTATAGTAAAATACTCCGTTTTACCCATTAGGTTGTGTCAGAGGTCTTTGCAATGAATAGTGAACAGCTCACTCAAATTTTAAAAGAAGCTTTCCCTGAAGCGGAAGTAGCGGTGAGCGGACAGGCTGGAAAATTTGACCTCCGTATTGTGGATGATCAATTTGAAGGTAAGCGTACAGTGGCACGTCAACAATTAGTTTATGCACCATTAAATACTTATATTGCAAGTGGGGAAGTTCACGCGGTAACAATTCGTGCAATGACCAAAGATGAATGGCGTAAAGCAAGCCTTTTCGGAGCTTAAATATTAATGGATAAATTTTTAATTACGGGTGGTGTTAAGCTCGAAGGCGAAGTGCGCATTTCTGGTGCTAAAAATGCGGCTTTACCATTACTTGCTGCAACTATTCTTGCAGATTCTCCAATTACAATAACCAATGTTCCAAATCTTAAAGATGTTAATACGTTGGTTAAGCTAATTGGTGGATTAGGGGTAACGATTGGCTATGAAAATGACACAGTAAAAGCAGATACTTCTACTTTAGATAATCAGTTTGCACCTTATGAACTGGTAAAAACAATGCGTGCCTCAATTTTGGTTTTAGGGCCATTATTAGCACGCTATGGTAATGCAAAAGTTTCTTTACCTGGTGGTTGTGCAATTGGTTCAAGACCTGTAGACCAACATTTAAAAGCTTTAGAAGCTTTAGGTGCGCATATTGAAGTTGAAAATGGTTATGTCCATGCTTCAGTTGATGGTCGCTTGAAAGGTGGTGAAGTTATTTTTGATATGGTTACTGTTGGTGGTACCGAAAACATCTTAATGGCTGCAGCACTGGCAGACGGGGTTACGACCATTCGTAACGCAGCTCGTGAACCTGAGATCACTGATCTTGCTCAAATGTTAATTAAAATGGGCGCCAAGATTGAAGGTCTTGATACAGATACTCTTGTTGTAACTGGCGTTGAAAGTTTGCATGGCTGTGAATATGCTGTTGTGGCTGACCGCATTGAAACAGGTTCTTATTTAGCTGCTGCTGCAATTACGGGTGGACGCATAAAAGCAACTCATACCGATCCAGCATTGCTTGAGTCTGTTCTGGATAAGTTTGAAGAAATGGGTGCTGAAGTCACTCGTGGTGATGACTGGATTGAACTTGATATGTTAGGTAAACGTCCTAAAGCTGTAAGTTTTAGAACTTTGCCACATCCAGAATTTCCAACTGATATGCAAGCACAACTGATGGCTGTAAATGTTATTGGCCGTGGATTCGCGACAATCTCTGAAACGATCTTTGAAAACCGTTTTATGCATGTTCCTGAATTGTCACGGATGGGCGCTAATATTCAGGTGGAAGGTCACGATGCTGTCGTAACTGGTGTTGAAACCTTACAGGCAGCGCCTGTTATGGCAACAGATTTACGTGCTTCATTCTCTTTAGTTCTGGCTGCTTTAGTTGCAGAGGGTGATACCTTAATTGATCGTATCTACCATATTGACCGTGGTTATGAACATGTCGAAGAGAAGCTTCAAGGTTTAGGTGCCAAAATTAAGCGAGTAAGTTAATGAATGATGTAAGAAACGATGATCCTAATTTTGATGTGATGGGTAATTTTGATCATGGTTTGACCTTGGCATTAAGTAAAGGGCGTATTTTAAAAGAGACGTTACCTTTATTGGCTACAGCGGGTATTAATTTACTCGAAGATCCGGAAAAGTCTCGTAAACTAATTTTCCCTACTACGCATAAGCAAGTACGTATTTTGATTTTACGTGCGTCTGATGTACCGACTTATGTAGAAAATGGTGCAGCAGATATAGGTGTAGCTGGTAAAGATGTGTTGATGGAACATGGTGCTCAGCATGTCTATGAGTTGCTTGACCTGCAAATTGCTAAATGTAAGTTAATGACTGCTGGTAAAGTAGGTATGGAGCATCCAAAGGGTCGTTTAAAAATTGCCACGAAATATGTCAATCTTACACGTCAGTATTATGCAAGCTTAGGTGAGCAGGTTGATGTTATTAAGCTCTATGGTTCTATGGAGCTTGCACCTTTGGTTGGTTTAGGCGATTACATTGTAGATGTGGTCGATACTGGTAATACTTTAAGAGCAAATGGTCTTGAGCCATTAGAAGAGATTTGCAAAGTCTCTTCTCGATTAATTGTAAATAAAGCCAGTTTTAAGCGTAAACAAACTTTGTTAAATCCAATCATTTCACAACTTGAACAAGCTGTTCAATCGCGTTAAAAGCAATTTCCCATCATGCTTTTGCGATAGTTGCTCTAGATGATGCCCACAAGCGACAAGAAAAAGAGTAAACTTGTTTTTTTCTTTTTCGCCTTGTGGGTAAATTGATGCGACGTTTATCGACTCAAGATCAGAACTTCAAACAGGTTTTTGCTGAGCTATTGGCATTCGAAACCGTGAATGATCTTAATTTAGTGCAAACAGTAGATCAAATTATTGCTGATGTTCGTCAGCATGGTGATGATCATGTTTTAAAGCTTACTCAACAGTTCGATCGACATCCTGCGCATCAATTTTCAGATTTAGAATTGTCTCAAGAACAACTTAAAACTGCTTTTGATAATTTAAGCCCAGAAGTTCGTGATGCTCTAGAGTTAGCAGCAAAGCGTATTCGTACATTTCATGAAGCTCAGAAACAAGATAGCTGGACTTATATAGATGACTTGGGCAATACATTAGGGCAAAAAGTTACGCCTTTAGACCGTGTCGGTATTTATGTGCCAGGTGGTTTGGCTTCTTATCCATCTTCGGTTCTAATGAATGCTGTACCAGCTCATGTTGCGGGTGTGCCTGAAATTATTATGGTTGTTCCGGCACCGAATGGTGAATTAAATCCATTAGTTCTTGCCGCAGCTTATCTTGCGGGAGTCAGCCGAGTGTTTACCATTGGTGGCGCACAGGCTGTAGCAGCTTTGGCGTATGGAACACAGACCATTCCACCTGTAGATAAAATTACTGGGCCTGGGAATCGTTTTGTAGCAGCTGCTAAACGTGCTGTATTTGGTCAAGTCGGCATCGATATGATTGCTGGACCTTCTGAAATTTTAGTATATGCAGAAGGTGAGAATAATGCAGATTGGTTGGCTATGGACGTTTTATCACAAGCTGAACATGACACAGTTGCTCAAGCTATTTTTATAACTCCAGATGAAGCTTTGCTTAATGCAGTAGAGTTGGCAATTGAAAAGCATTTAAATGAATTGCCAAAGGCAGATATTGCGCAAACTTCAATTGAAAACCGTGGTGCTTTGGTATTAGTCAAAGACCGTGCAGAAGCAATTGAGTTGATTAACCAGGTTGCACCAGAGCATTTAGAGCTGTGCTTAGATGAAGCAGAAGCCATGAGCGAAGATATTCGTCATGCTGGGGCAATTTTCATGGGACGTTATACACCTGAAGCAATCGGTGACTATTGTGCGGGTCCAAACCATGTATTGCCGACATCTGGAACTGCTCGTTTTTCTTCTCCATTAGGCGTTTATGATTTTCAAAAACGTTCGAGCCTGATTATGTGTTCGAAAGATGGAGTTAAAACGTTAGCTAAAACAGCCGACATATTAGCTGTCCAAGAGAACTTGGATGCTCATGCACGCTCAGCTCGCTATCGTTATCAATAAGCTTATAAACCTTGTAGTTTTTTAATTGTTACTCAGGGCTGATTTTCAGCCCTTTTTTGAGATAAGACCATGACTTTATCTACAGCACAAATGCGCTTTTGGAGTCCAGAAGTTCGTGAATTAGAGCCTTATGTTCCGGGTGAGCAGCCTAAAATTCAGAATTTATTGAAACTCAATACGAATGAAAATCCATATCCGCCATCACCCAAAGTAGTTGATGCAGTTCAAGCTGTTTTAACTCAGCAAGCTGATGCATTGCGTTTATATCCAGATCCAGATGCAACAGCTTTAAAACAAGCAATTGCTAAACAACAGAATGTTGAGGTATCTCAAGTTTTCGTTGGTAATGGCTCAGACGAAGTACTTGCTCATATTTTTAAAGCATTTTTCCTTCAAGATGAACCGATTCTTTATCCAGATATTACTTATAGTTTTTATCCGGTTTATAGTCAGTTCTTTGGAACAAAAACTAAAGAAATTCCCCTCAATGAGAATTTCGAGATAGAAGCTAATGACTATATACAACCAAATGGTGGGATTGTTATTACAAACCCTAATGCACCAACCAGTATTGCAATGGGTTTGCCAGATATTGAGAGAATCTTAAAAGCAAATCCAGATCGGGTGGTGGTGATCGATGAGGCTTATGTTGATTTTGGAGCAGAATCCGCAGTTGGTCTGGTAAATCGCTATGAGAATCTAGTTGTTTGTCAAACAACCTCAAAATCTCGTTCATTAGCTGGTTTACGCGTTGGTTTTGCAATCGCGCAACCTCATTTAATTACTGCACTTGAAGCCGTCAAAAATAGTTTTAATTCATATCCTATTGACCGTTTTGCAATTGCAGCGGCGGTAGCTTCTTTTGAAGATCAGGCTTATTTTGAAGAACACTGTCAGAAAGTTATTTCTAGTCGTGAAAAGCTAGTAGATGACTTAACTGCTTTGGGCTTTAAAGTTTTACCTTCTAAAGCGAACTTTATTTTTGCTTCACACTCAGTCTATGATGCAGGTAAACTTGCACAGCAATTACGTGAACAAGGTATTATTGTGCGTTATTTCAATAAGCCTCGTATTAATCAATTTTTGCGTATTACAGTAGGTACTGATGAGCAGAATATGCGTTTAGTGCAAACGTTAAAACAAGATATTCTTTAAGTTTTAGTCTGCTGTGTTGTTCATTAAGTTCAGCATGGCAGAAATTTTATCAAGGCTTTCTTGATATTCTGCTTCTGCATTTGAGGCAATCGTAATACCACCGCCTGCCCATAAAGAGAGCTGATTTTGATATTGTTGAAAGCTGCGGATAAGAATATTCCAGCGGCCAGTTCCATCAAAATTGAAGTAACCTAATGTCCCGCAATAAGCACCTCTTGCTTCTTCTTCTAATTCTTCAATAATTTGCATTGCCCGAATTTTTGGGGCACCTGTAATTGATCCCCCCGGTAAGGCAGAGAGCAACATTTGCATCGGGTTAATATCATCTTTAAGTGTCGCAATAATTTCACTGACCATGTGATGAACTTGATTAAAACTTTCAATCTCGAATAATTGTGTTGTTTTTACCGACCCGGTATTGGCATAAATGCTCAAATCATTACGTAATAAATCAACAATCATGACATTCTCTGCCTGATCTTTTTGCGAGTTTTTTAAAGTTTGTTTTGAAATAAAATCTTTTTCGATATTCTCATATCGAGGCATAGTTCCCTTAATAGGTCGGGTCTTAATTTGTTTATTTTGATTGAATTCAATGAAGAGTTCAGGGGAACAACTTAATAACTCAAATTGATCTAATTTTAAATAACCTGCATATGGTGCATTAGTAAGGCTCCATAAATCTGATGCTTTATTTAATAAAGACCCTTTGAAATCAGCTTTAAATTCTTGGGTTAAATTAATTTGATAACAATCCCCAGCTTTAATATATTCTTGTATTTTGTTAAAAGCCTCAAAATATTGTTGTTTAGACCATCTTGGTTGAATAGTAGTTTTTAATTCAAATATATTTTTAGATTTATTAAGAATAGAGCACTTTAATTTTTTCTCAATGTATTTGAATAGATCGAGTGCATCTGTTTCATCACTAAAAAAATACCAATCATTATTAATGTATTTTAAAAAAGAACGATATTGACCTAAGAATAAAGATGGTTGCATATGATTTTGAACGTTAATAAATTGATGTGCAGCGAAATCATAACTAATGAAACCAATATAGCCGCCATTAAAACTTGTTATCGATTCAATATTTTTATTTTCTTCTAAGTTATTTTCTTTAAGTTGAATAAAATCTAATAATTGATTCGATTTTGATGTATTTTTATATTCATTAAAAAAATGACGCTGAAAAACTAAATTACTCTTATCTTGAATAAGTATGTATTGTTGAGGCAGAAAACCAATAATGGGATTGTTATTATCATTTAAATAAATGAGCCCAGTTAATTCTTGTAGATTTTTTAAAATCTCGGCAGTATTTTTACCGGGTAATGAGATTTTTTTCTTTAACTGAGACATTTTTAAATAAGAGAGTAACTAATAAGGGAAATATTAGTTTACTACAACTTGTGGATCATCAGGGAGAAGACTTGTGGTGGAGGTATTTTTTGTTGATAAAACATTCAAATTTTAGTGGGGGATCGAGTTGTATTTGGAAGTTAAAAGCGGAATAAATTGACTGTACCGTTTGTCGGGTAGTTGGCAAAAAATGCACAACACTAGTTGAACAAAAAGTAACGTAGATGTAATTTAGTAATTGCTAAGCAAAACTACTCAAGGATTGGAAGTTTCGGTTGCTATATAAAGAAAAATGCAATTTGAGACAATGAGAGTGGTTAAATTCAAAAAATAAATGCTCTTGGGAGAGTGCTCAATGAAAATGTTCACTAAACTTGCTTTAGTTTCTTCTTTAGCTATCAGTGCAAATGCAATGGCAATGCAGTCAATGGACGATGCTGCGCTTAGTGCTGCTACAGGTCAAGATGGTATTAACATTGGTATCGCTTTAGGTTCTGGCGGTATTTCTATCGATAAATTATATATTCATGACAATGATGGTTTAAACCCTACCACAGGAATTACGGGTGCTGCAGCAACTGCGGGTGCAATTGCAGTAAGTGGAGTAACTGTTAAACAAGTGGATACAACAACGAACCTGTTAGATCTTAAAATTGATAGCGTTGGTGCGTCAGGTACAAATGGAGCATTTTTAAACGTTGCTGCAAATGTAGGCGCTGTTGATGTACATGTAGGTTCTGTAGGTGTTGGTACTTCTGGTACATTAAATACGACGACTGCTGTACGTGGGATTACTGAAACCGCTCCAACTGAGATTATCTCTGGTCTAGATTTATCTTTAGGCGCAATTTCAGCGAATGTACAATTAGGTTCTACTCCACAAGGTGCAATGATTAAAGTGAATTCAGCTTTAAAAGGGGGATTAACTTTATCTAACTTCGGCATTAATGATGCTGCAGGGGGCGGTAAAATTGTTCTTGATAAAGTTATGGTTCGTGGCGCGGGTAATACAACTGGTGACATGGATGTAAACGCGAATATTTCAGTTGTACCAACTGGTTTGAAAATCCAGAATAATAGCACTCAAGGTATGAATGTTTATGTACAAGGTGTACATTTAGGCGCTAGTACTGCGGCTTCAATTGGTGATGTTGAAATCCAAGGTTTAAATGTAGGTACTTCTACAATTACAATTTCTGGTCATTAATTCAAAAAATTTAAAATAAAAAAGGCGCGTTTTATACGCGCTTTTTTTATTGAATAAAAATTGAATTAATTTTATATAGTTGTTTAATATAAATTATTATATGAATAATAAATGTATTAGAAGTGGCAATATTTAAAAATGAGAGTTAATTAACAGTTTAATTAAAGTAGAACTATACATTCATCAAAAAGATTAAAAAAAAGCTGTTTTTTACAGAAAAAAAAGGTATCTTCAACACACAGGGATGTAGAGCTATTGCTCTAAGAATAAAATGAATAAGGCCAGTTGTGCCACCATTTAGAACAAGTGCTTATGTTAGAGATTGCTTTAGGCTCAGCATTGATATATTACTTTGCGACAGAAGCCTTCGAAATAGAAAAAAAGCCACCAGGAACTGTGTATTACACAGAGACTGCCGATTCACGTAATTTATCTTTTCGCCGTAATCATATTGAACCCGTTAGGATTAAACCCGCTGTAGAAGACCAGTTTCGCGGCATCGTTCGGCAGGCATATGACTATAGCTGTGGTTCCGCCGCGCTTACTACACTTTTAAATGGTTATGTGGGTACTAGTCTGACTGAACAGCAGACGATGAGTGGCTTGCTACAGTATGGTGAATATCAGCGGATTATTGAGCGTCGAAGCTTCTCGTTACTTGATATGAAGCGCTTTGTGACTGCTATCGGTTTGGATAGTGGGGGGTATCGTGGCGAGTTTTCAGATTTAGTCAATCTTAGACAGCCTGCAATTGTTCCAATTTCTTATGCTGGATTTAAGCATTTTGTCGTATATAAAGCTTATAAAGATGGACGAGTCTATGTTGCTGATCCTGCATTAGGGAATATCAGTTTTGATGAAAATCGTTTTAAAGAAGTTTGGGATAATAATACATTATTTGTAATTTCCGTCCCTGAAGCTCAGCGTAAAGATTTACTGGCTTTAAAAGATTCAGATATGCGTCATGTGGAAGATGCAACTGTTAACCGTTATGCCTTTGTGGATGTTCAATATCCCACATTTAATTATGACCGTTTAGCAAATAAAGCTTCAACCATGCGAAGGGTGCTAGATAAAGACCCACATTCTGCAACATATAATCAGCCAATAGAAACTTATATGCGTCTCTACTATAAGCGTAAATAATCAAATGTAAATTGAGTAAAATAAATATATTAGGTGGGAAGAAACATGAATAATCGATGGATGAATATGAGTGTATTGGCATTAAGTATGAGTGCTATTACAGGGACACTCTATGCTGATGATCAAGTTGCACAAACAGAAGTACAAAATACTGCGCTTGCATCTGGAGTCAGTACGACTCCGGAAGTAACAGCAAAAACAAATTCAGTTCAAGACGGGGGAACAGTTTCGACTACAGAAGCTGTATCTACTGAATCTGCTCCTGCATCAGCGAATCCAGAAGTACACCAAGCTGCTAATGCCTTACAGAAAAAAGAAGGCGATGCGACACAAGAGACAAATTTACAAGAAGTATTCACATCAAATGAACGTCAATATTCTTTGATTAAACGAGGTGTATTTTCTGCTTATTACGATCTTGATTATACCTATTATCGTGATACCAAAATTGATTTAGCTTTAGCAGACAATTCCTCTCAACTGAACCGTTTACGTGTTGAAGAAGATGCTAACCATACTTTGACAAATAGTTTTACGGTCCAGTATGGGATCTTGGACAACTTAACTTTATCAGCAACTCTTCCTTTTGTTGCAAAGTCTGAAATTATTCGTAATACGACTACTGCTGGGTTGGGGGATATTTCTCTTGGCGCTCGCTGGGAACCCTTTCCATTGAAACAAGGTCGATTGCCATTGGTGCTTTTTGGTAGTTTATCGTCTAAGACCGGCGATAGCCCATATGAAATTGGCTTAGATGAACTTTCAACAGGTAAAGGTTATTACTCTGCTGGGATCGGGGCTAGTACTCGTAAATACATTGATCCAGTGGTTTTATTTGCCTCGGCTTCTGCTAATTATGGTTTCAAAGAAACTGGTTTAAATCAAGCGCGTGGTGCTGGGGCTAACGGTCCACGTTATCTTCAGAGCTTTGATCCTGGGATTAGTGGTGGTTTTGCTTTCGGTTTTGCTTATTCATTTAACTATGATGTGTCATTAACCATGTCATATCAGCAAAGTTTTAATACAAATGCTGAGTTCCAGTTTAATAATGGTGAATCATATAAATCACCAGACCAAAGTAGTGCAATGTTGTCTTTTGCTTTAGGTGTACGTGTTTCACCTGAAACGATTGTCAATGGTACGGTTGGTATTGGCTTAACCCAAGATTCACCAGATGTTTCACTTGGTCTATCTTTCCCGCTAGATTTTATAGGTTTTGGCAAAAAAACCAAATAAGGAGATATGCAGGTGAAATATCCTAAATTATGTCCTTTAACGGCGGCAATTGTTATTTCTGGTGTTTCTAGCTTTGCCAATGCTCAATTAGGACAAAACTTAGCAGTTGATATTCGTTCACTATCGATGGGGAATGCTGTAACGGCAGATCCGCCTGGTATTAGTGCAGTTCATTTTAACCCCGCAGCTTTAGCGAAAATTGATGGGTTACAGACAGATGTTCAAGGAATTTTAGCTAATTTCGATATTCAGCGTGAGTATTCAGCACCTCCTGGTTATAACGTGTTTGGTTATTCAGATGATCCCCTTGTTTGTAATGATGGTCCTGAAGTTACCGCCAATATTTGTACCGATTTTAAGGGTCCTGTACGAGGGGATGTTGAATACGCCAGCTTATATATACCAATTCTTAAAAAAATGGTTGATTTGGGAGCTGGTTATCCACTGGTTGCACCTACAGCCGGAATTGCCTATAAGCCACCAGGTTCAAAAGTAACTTATGCGACAGCAATTTATGCACCTTTAATTGCAGGTTTTGGTGCTGAAAATGGTAATGCTAGCAACTATATGGGGCAGCAGGTTGCTATAGAGCGTATTACTTATTTGTCTCCATCTTTTGGCTATCAGGTAAATGATCATTTATCTGTGGGTGCATCTGTTGGCATGTCATATAACGCTCTCGCGATGAAAACAGATTTGCGATTCCCCAATGAGATGATTGGGGTATTGCGTATGGTTGATGACGTAGTATGTGGGCCGTTTAAAGACAATAACGATATGATTAGCAATCTATTGTTATTTGGCCTATGTAATACTCAAGAAGGTATGAATCCCTTCAATAAAATGGGATCACTTCAAGTTTCGATGGAGCAGTCTTTAAGTCCTAGTTATAACTTAGGCTTGCTGTGGGAGCCGACGGAGGATTTTGGCTTTGGTATGGTCTATCAAAGTGCTGCCAAAATGCGTATGAAAGGGAAGTACCTGATTAATAATGCTAAAGCACCTCAAGAGTTAATTAAGGGATTAAACTCATCAGCCACAGGTCAGGTTCTAGCAGCTATTCTTGGTCTACCGGGGAATGTACCAGATACTGAGTCTGGTTTAGTCGCAATGGATCTTGAATATCCAGCACATTTTCAGGCAGGTATTAAATATAAAATAATACCCGATTTACAAGTTAACTTTGATGTAGGCTGGACTGACTATGCTGCGTGGAATAAGTTTAAATTTGAATTTGATAGACAGATTACTTTATTAAAGGTTGCCAAACTTTTATCAAATGATGTTACTGATAACTCATTGTCATTACCATTGAAATTTACTTCCCCATGGAGTTGGGGTATTGGTTTAGAGTATTCCGCAACGGATCGTTTGAAATTGCGCGCTGGGTATGAGCCTCGTACTAGCGCTATTCCCAATGATAAACGTAATACAATGATTCCAATTAATAATGCGCAATTATTTGGCTTAGGTGTTGGATACCGATTTGATGCAGATACAGATCTGGATCTTTCGATTGGTTTTTTACGCAGTCGAGATAATATTCCCGCCTGTACGAGTAGCCTATCGAACAAGTGTGGTGTTGATAATATCCTGCTAAATCCTTATGCAGGCTTAGATGTTAAAACCAATACCAAAATTACAGTGCTCGGTTTAAATTATAGAACAAAATGGTAAATTTATATTGCGAACGGATGTCTTGGTCTAGACTTGCTATTGCGACGTTTTGTGTTGCAATAGCAGCTAACTCTGCTGTTTATGCAGATGGTTTCTATACGATTATTGGGCCAGATGGTCGCCCAATGATTGTGCCGAGCAAAAAAGTAGAACGGGTAACATCCCCCTCTAAAGTATTAACTCGTCCAGATGTAAAGGTAGATCATTCAGAAGAAATGGTTTTACCTGAAGCAACTCAAAAATTAACACCATTGCCTAAAACAGTTTCAAAATCGTCTAATACTGCATCAACTGCATCAACTGCATCAACTGCATCAACTGCATCAACTGCATCAACTGCATCAACTGCATCAACTGCATCAACTGCATCAACTGCATCAACTGCATCAACTGCATCAACTGCATCAACGAAAACTCAATCTACCGTTCCAGCACAGACAAAAAGAGGTACAGAAAAAGCAGAAGCTGTTGAGCAAAAGTCTAGTTTGGGTGGTAGTAAAGAAAAAATAATGATCAAGGATTCTGCTCTCAAACAAGCAGCCGAAGAAAAAGTAAAGTCAAATCCAGTTCCATCCTCGACTAAGGGTATGGTTACTTCATCAGTACCAACACAAAAAAAGGATGAGAAGAATTACATTACAATTGACGGTGTTGAATACGTTAATAATGAGTACTTAGAGAAACAAGAATTTAACCTTGAAGGTAAAAAACGTTTTTATATTATGCCGGATGGCTTAGGGCGTACGGAATCTATTGAACGTAAAAAAGGTGTCAGTCAGTCAATTCTTGATAATATATTAAATCGATCACGAGAAGATCAAGTCTCTACTGTCGTGCTGGCTCCTACTTATCTGCGTTTGTCACATCAAGAGTTGGCGAGTACTTTTGAGAATGATATGTGCTTTATTAAAGACGATAATAAGTCAATTAAAAAATTAAGCCAGAATAAAGAAATTGGTTTATGGCCAAGAAAACCGCTCAAAGAGAAATTTGAATACGAAGTTGTAAAAATAGATTCATCTATTAAGAATATACAGGTGGCATCTTATGCTGCATCCAATGAGAAGCCAGTCTATTATTGGCCACTCGCAGTCTTTTTAGATGAAAAGGGTTGTGTTTTAGAAGGCGCAAGTGGTTTTAAGAGTAAGGCATATCCTGCGACAATTTTACAACATGCATCGATTTCAGGTGTCTTACAAGTACCTGACCATACTTATTATATTATGTTGACGCCTCTATCTTCTGCTGTGGACATGCCAGATCAAGAGTTATCGAATCAGGGACAAATTAAAATTTCAGTATTACGTTAAAAATAAAATAGGGATTATGATGAGTAACAAAATTTTATTACCTTTTGCAGTCTCCACACTGGCAATTTTATTAAATGGTTGCGGTGGTGGTAGTTCAACCATTAACGAAGATCCTACACAAGGAGGAGGTGATATTCCAACCACTAATTTAGCTTGTAAAGCAGCTAGCATTTCAGATGAGTCTTGTTTGAACTTTGAACTAGATTATCCAATTGCTGGCCTAAATTTTGATTGTAGTTTATCTCCTAATCAGCATTACATTACAAAACTAGATCGTAACTCGGTTGGAGGTGCATGTGGTATTAGTAGCAGTCAGTCAGATGAAACGATATCACTTTATTTACAAGGAAGTAATGCACGTAAAATCTCTTTAGGAACGATAAAGCTTGATTCACTTGGTAAGTATGGGACTGTACATTTAACTGTATTAGATATGGCTACCGCATTAACGGGTCAACCCCCAGCTTCCATGAGTAATACTGATCCAACGATTCGAGTTGCAATGGCTTTAATTAAGTTATTTCAGAGTATTGGTATTGAACGTGGCGATAATGTGATTGGGGATTTACAGCCAACCCAATTTACACAAGATAAGAAAGACTTACTGAGCAGTTTGACCCAGGATGTAACTGTAGCTGAATGGAAAAGTGGTCAATATGAAACCATCTTAAAACCTTGGTTAGATGTAAGCCAAGTTTCTGATGAGCAAGCTTACCAATTACTGGTTCAATCAACAAATATCGCTAATGCTGCATTATATCAAGCAAATGAAGCATTATATGCCGGAATTAATAATCTGCCAGCAGCTCTTCCACTGGGTTTCTATGGTTGTAATCAGACCTCTTTAACTGGGTGCTTTAGTACCTCTTCAAATAATTTACGTCATATGATGGGCAACATGTTCTTGCTTACAGACCGCCAAGGCTATGGTTTTGGTTACGGTTTACAATGGCGGGGGGATGCAACTCTTTCCAAAGATGATAAAGGTAATATTTTAGGGGTATTACCAGCCATTATTTTATTAACCAAATCAAAACCTGTACAGATGGTTGCCTCAGCACAGAATGGATGGTTGAGTCCAATTACCATGGAAATTCAGTCTAGTCAGCCACTACGTTTAAGTGTGGACAGTAATGCGAATAATGATTTACAGATTTATCAAGGTAAACTCATTAATGAATATGCTGTAGCTGGGAACGAAGGTTTTTATAAACAGTTAACACGCACAACTACTGCTGGAAATGCACAACATTATGGTTTGTGGCGTCAAGCGGTGGGTACGGAAAGCTATAATGGTTCTTTAGATATTTTAAAAGCAAATCCAGTAAGTTATTTAGGAAAATCTATTTTTAAAACATCGAAAAATGTGAGTTCTGGCCAGCGTTATGTTTTCCCCTTGTATGCAACTTTAAGTTTTAAGTTTAATACAGCAGGAATTGCTCCAATGGATTTGGGCATTGTAGTTGATGAGTATGGTGATATTCGTACAGATATTAAGCCAAATGCAACTGACACTGATAAATCTGGTCAATGTGCAACAGTCGCAGATAGCAGTCTGATTGATAGTAATGGTATTCAACAATATCGGATCGGGACTACAGGCGGTACACAATCTTCAGATAATGATAGTTCGATTACAGTTCGCATGATTTTATCAAATCCTCAGTTAGGTAATCTTAATGGGATTATGATGGGACTTAATACTGTAGTGAAACAGGACTCGAATATATCGGATAATGTAAATGATTCGATTTCAGTGAGTGGTGCTAAAATTAATATTTACAATCTACTAGCTGGCCAAAATACAGGTAATAGTATTAATTTGAGTACTTTTGAAAATACGACAGTAAATTGGGTTAACTTATACGCTTATTATCAAGCTGTTTATAATAATATTAAGGATATTAGTCCGGCACCAACTGATGCTGAAAAAGCTTTAGCTCAACGCATGATGGGTACCGTAACAATTAAACTAGCGGATCAATCTATTCCAGCTTGTAATGCGATTAAAACTAAGTCTTAAAATATTAAACAAATAAAAAAAGACCGCTAGGCGGTCTTTTTTATTATCTAATTGATTAACCAGTATGGTCTAAACGAGTACCCAAAGTTTCAAGATGTGTTGGGAACACTTGTTTTTTACGGTCTTCAAAATAATGTCTTAATGTGTGTTCAACACTGGGGAAAGCAAGTTCACCCCATGGAATTTCATGCTCTTCAAACAAGCGACTCTCGATACTTTCTTCACCTGCACCAAAAATTCCGTCTTTCAGCTGTGCTTTAAACAACACATAAATCTGACCAATACGAGGAATATTGTACATGCAATAAAGTTGTTCTATTTCTATCTCGGCTTCAGCTTCTTCACGAGTTTCGCGTGCTGCACCTTGCTCCATTGTTTCAAACAATTCCATGTAACCAGCAGGCAATGTCCATAGACCATAACGAGGTTCAATCGCACGACGACAGAGTAATACTTTGTCTTCCCATAACGCTAAGGCACCACATATTACTTTAGGATTTTCATAATGGATATTGCCACAATGAGTACAAACACGTCGTACTTTATGATCACCTAAAGGAATTTTTTGTTCGGTTTTATGCCCACACGCTACACAGAAACTCATAATTATCATCGAGTATAGAGATGATTCAGCATAACTGAATTTTTAGACTTACGCATCAACTCTATTCCCTAAGTTTATTTTTCAGATATGATGAAAAGAGAGACAGAATAATAGGTGAATGGTATGGAAGAGCACTTGCTAACACAAAAGTTACAGCAAAGATTGCGCTTTTCCACCCGCATACAAGAAGCACAAGCAGCAGTACTTATTGCTATTACAAATGAAAATAATCCTAAGGTACTGCTTACACGCCGTTCAATACATATGAACAACCATGCGGGAGAAGTTTCTTTTCCGGGTGGAAAGCGTGACCCCAGTGATACGAGTAATATTGTGGTGGCCTTAAGAGAGGCTCAGGAAGAGACTGCTTTAAACCCGTTTGATGTTCAGTTGTTAGGTGATTTGCCAATGCAACGTGCAAGAAGTGGATTGTCTGTAAAACCGATTGTTGGACTTATTCCGCCAGAGGTAACTTTAATACCTCAGCCTACTGAAATTGATCGAATTTTTTTTGTACCTTTGCAAGAATTAATCGATACCAGACCCATGCCGTATGAAGTACGTTATGCCCATCAATCTTTATACTTTCCGAGTTTACAGATTGATAATGAAATTATTTGGGGTTTAACTGCTCGTATGTTAGTTGCTCTATTTAAATATGGATTGGGTTATCAAAAAGATTGGCCATTTTTACTCAACTCACCAACCTTTGGAATGCCAAAGTTTTCTCATAAGAATAAATGATCAGGATTGATAAATTATGATGTATAGCTATCAAGGACAGCACCCAAAAGCCTTACATGAACCATGGGATGGTTGGGTTGCTCCAACAGCAACGCTAATTGGACAAGTAGAGTTGGGGCGTCAGGTCAGTATTTGGTTTGGAGCTGTAGTACGTGCCGATAACTGCGTAGTTCGAATTGGTGATTTTTCTAATATTCAAGAAAATTCTGTATTGCATACTGATGCTGGACTTGAGTTAAATATTGGTGAATATGTCACGGTCGGACATAAAGTCATGCTGCATGGTTGTACGATTGGTGATAATAGTTTGATCGGAATGAACGCCGTAATTTTAAATCGAGCTGTGATTGGCAAGAATTGTATTATTGGTGCTAATGCTTTAATTCCTGAAGGGAAGGTGATTCCAGATAATTCGGTGGTTATGGGATCGCCCGGCAAAATTGTTAAAACTTTAGATGAAGATGGTGCGGCAAAAATACGCTTGAGTGCATTGCATTATGCTGAACATTTTAAAAGTTATAGTGATTTAAAAGAATTTAACTTTTAAATCTTTTTTAGCAAAATATTTTTATGCCAAGCACAAGCTTGGCATTTTTATTTAGAAAGAGAACGACTCGCCTATCAGAGCTGAGTGGGGTATCATAACCCTCGTTTTTAATCTGATTTAATACTAAGGTTGTGCATGAAATTGCTGGCGTTGGAAACTGCAAATGAGCAGTGTTCTATTTCATTAGTCGATGAAACCCAAGAACTGTTTTTTCAACTCGATACGCGGGCGAAAGCACAAACCCAGACCATTTTGCCCATGATTGAGCAGGGGCTACAACAAACAGGTCTTGAGGTTGCTGGTCTAGATGCGATTGCCTTTAGTCGTGGGCCGGGTTCTTTTAGTGGTGTTCGAATTAATGCAGCTGTGACTCAGGCATTGGCATGGTCACAAGATTTACCCGTTATTCCTGTTTCGAGTTTGCAAGCTTTAGCTCAAGCGGCATACCGACTTGAAGGTTTGAAACAAGTGACTGCGGTACTCGATGCACGTATGAACGAAGTTTACATTGCAAGTTATGTTCTAGATGAGCATGGAACTATGCAATGTATTGATGAAGAAAAATTAATGGGCTACGAGCCAGCTGCTGCTTACGCAAAACATTGCTTAATTGGTTCGGGCGCCAAGCTACTTCAAGCTGATGCAGATCATCAAACAATTATTGCAACTGCACAAGATATTGCTTCTATTGCACGTGTTTATGCAGCGCAAAAGCAGTGGGTTGATGCTGAACATGCTTTGCCAGTTTATTTACGTGATGATGCATGGAAAAAAATAGCAGATCAGGGTAAAGCAAAATAAAGGCTAATCATGCACATATATTTTGAAGTAGATTTTCAAGAACAAGCACAGCACTACCAAGCTGTGCTTTGTTCTAGAGGCGTGACTGCCGTGTTGCAGTCAGTTGAAAAACTGAATGCACGCTTTTTGCGTTTAAATCCTGAATTGGCACTTTGCGTTGATGAAAACGGGTTGTGGTTGTCTGCAAATGGCATGAAAATGCAGCCCGACTGGAAAGCTGAAATTTCTCGTTTAAAACGTGCAAGCCTTAAATCAGAAATGATTGCCCGTGCTTGTCAGCTTGGAGAGAAACCAGTTTTGGTCGATGCTACAGCGGGATTAGGCCATGATAGTTTACTCATGGCTTATTTGGGGGCCGAAATTCAGCTCGTTGAGCGGCATCCGATTTTATTTACCTTACTTGAAGATGCAAAAGCACACGCTGAGCAAGAGGGTTTTTTAAGCCAGTTTATGGATCGGATTCAACTGGTCTTTTCCGACTCTGCAAGTTATTTACAACAGTTAGAACAAGAAGCCCAAACGGTTGATGTGGTTTATTTAGACCCGATGTTCCCCCAGCGTGATCAGAATCATCAAGCAATCAAAAAGCAAGCTCAAGTTAAAAAACAGATGCAGCTTTTACATCTACTTTTACCCGAAGATGGTGAAATGGATTTAGGCGATAATTTACTGTTTCTGGCGCAGAAAGTTGCTAAACGTGTGGTGGTTAAACGGCCACGACATGCTATTTTTCTGGCAAATCAAGAACCAGCTCATCAATGGCAAGGAGATGCTTGTCGTTTTGATGCGTATTTTCAGTAGGCTTATGTAAGGTTAGGTTTTATTGCTTGAATAATGCACAAATATATGTGATATAGTTCAAAAGGATGATTGCTAAAATTCTTAGCAGGCATACACTTAGAGTGCCTGTCAAAAACGAAATTTTTGAAAACCTTTTATGATTGATCTTAAACCGTCCATTAACTTTTGGCATGATTTTAAAAGCAACCAAATTGCCGGAATGTGGCTGTTTTTGGGATCAAGACGTTCTTTACAAATTGTACATCCATCAATTCTTCAGCTCATTGTCTGGGGAATTTTAGGAGGATGTACTAACTCTCTTTATAGCTGGCTTGTGGCTGGTCAAAGCGGTGATTTCAATTCACAAGGTTTAATTGGTTACGCACTTTGGCCGTTTATTGCCTTAATTGTCGGTATTTTCTTATCGCAGCGCACCAACCAACCTCGTTTAATGCTAGTACCTGCTTTACTTTGGTTGGTTCTAGATACAAATATTTTATTAATTCAATGTTTAATTCAGTATTTGGGTTCTAACGGCTATCTCAACTTTATCCCAGATGCTATTTACAACGGAATTTTACCAAGCCTATTTGTAGCTTTGTTCGTGTGGCAAAGTTTGGCAGTGATTTGGGTTTTCTCACGCGAGCTCAAGTGGCCTTGGTGGGAACGTGCACTTGTCATGGTTGCGACTATTGCGACTATGGTGGTCTGGCAACTTTCTGTAAAAGATCAACCGATTTGGAAAGTCGAAGATTCAGCTCCAACATTTGCTGAAGATGCTTTTTACGCACAAAGTAAGCTGCTGAATGATTCTTTAGAACACGTCCAATATGGTGAGCAGGCAAAAAGTCATTGGTATTTTTTAGGCGTGGCAGGTGATAGCTACCAAGATGTTTTTAAGTCGGAAGTAGTCCGTATTAAAGAACAGTTTGATACACGTTTTGGTACTGTGGGCCGTTCGATGATGTTGGTCAATAATCCAGACACCCGTACAGAAATTCCAATTGCTTCTAAAACAAGTATAGAGTTAGCCCTACGCCGTATGGGGCAGCAAATGAACCGTGATAGCGATGTCCTATTTCTATATATGACTTCACACGGTGAACAAAATCACTTCGAAATTGAAAATGCACCATTAGATTTAGGGCAAGTCGACCCTAAATGGTTACGTGAAACACTAGATAAATCGGGTATTCGCTGGCGTGTAATTGTCATCTCGGCCTGTTATTCAGGAAGCTTTATTCCTGCTTTACAGTCTCCTGATACTTTAATTATTACTGCCTCAGCTGCTGATAAAACTTCTTTTGGATGTAATAACGAAGCTGACTATACTTATTTTGGTCGAGCTTTCTTTGATTTAGCAATGCGAGAGCAATCTTCAATGAAAGATTCGTTTAATACTGCTAAGCAAACGGTAACCAAATGGGAAGTGGCTCAAGGTGTAGATCCTTCAGAGCCTCAGTGGATGATTGGTAAAAATATGGAACTCATGCTACCTCAATTGGAAAAGTATCTATTTCCTCAGCAAAATACGGGTAGTGTAGATATTGCTCAAACAAAAACAGAGGCTAAAAACGATGCAACTCCTGCAAAAAAACCGCTGCTTTGAGGGTGAGCAGCGTATATACCAATTTGAATCTCAGTTGTTAAAAGGACCAGCTAAGTTTGGTGTTTATTTGCCACCGGCTGCATTGGAAGGTAAAGCTTGTTCAACATTGTTTTACCTTGCTGGGTTAACGTGTACTGAAGAAACCTTTGCCATAAAAGCACATGCACAGCATATGGCAGCACAACTCAGTCTCATATTGATTACACCTGACACTTCTCCTCGTGGAGAGCAAGTCGCAGCAGGGGATCATTGGGATTTAGGTCAAGGTGCAGGCTTTTATATTAATGCCACACAAGCGCCTTGGTCTGAGCATTATCAAATGGAAAGCTATTTAATTGATGAGTTATATCCACTCATTTTGAAAAGTTTTTCTGTAAATGCTCAACAAGTTGGTATCTTTGGGCACTCAATGGGTGGCCACGGTGCACTAACTTTAGCGTTTAAATATCCTGAGAAGTTTAAGTCTGTATCTGCTTTTGCTCCGATCTGCGCACCAACTGAATGTGCATGGGGAGACAAAGCTTTTAGTCATTACTTAGGGAATGACCGCGATAGCTGGTTGGCTCATGATGCCACAGCTTTAGTCTCAAAAAATGGTGCAGTATTTAACGAAATTTTGGTTGATCAGGGCTTAGATGACCAATTTTATGAACAGCTTCACCCTGAAAAATTTAAGCAAGCATGTTTAAAAGCGGGACAGCCTTTAACTTTAAGACAACATGCTGGCTATGATCATGGCTATTACTTTATTCAAACCTTTATGGATGAGCATTTACAGTTTCATGCAATCCAGTTAGAAAAGGTAAATGGCTAATTAATGCTGCCATTCCACCTGAAATTCTTGTTGAGCCATACGGTTTAGATGATCAAGGACAACTTTTTCTAAGTGGTCGTGGTCATCTAATTGGCTATCGATAGCAACGTTTAATTGCTCTGTTGCAGGTGCCAGCATAATGGTTGCTGTAGGCATTAAAATTTTGAAATCTTGTTCAGTTTCTTGTACTTCAAATTTATGTTTCCAATGATTAACTAGACGTTTTGCAATACGTTTACCATCGTTTGTTAATAGATGAGTTGTGCTTTTCATTATAAATCCTCGCATTGGTTTAATGTACCTTAACAAATTCGTTTAGCGCTTAGCATCCTATTGTTGCAACATTACGTTGCAAGTTTGAAATGTTGCCATTTGAGCAAGGAAGAGCGGCCCAATTAGGTGGTTTTTTGTTATAATTTAAGTCTCTCCTTAAATTTTTAGCCAGGTCATCCACCTATGTCCAAGCCTTATTTGATTGCTCCTTCTATTTTATCTGCAGACTTTGCTCGTTTAGGGGAAGATGTAGACAAAGTTTTAGCCGCAGGTGCAGATGTAGTGCATTTTGATGTGATGGATAATCACTACGTTCCAAATTTAACTTTTGGTGCCGGTGTGTGTAAGGCTTTAAAAAAATATGGAATTAAAGCTCCTGTTGATGTGCACTTAATGGTATCTCCAGTTGATCGTATCATTGGAGACTTTTTGGAAGCTGGTGCTGATATTATTACCTTCCACCCCGAAGCATCTCATCACATTGATCGTTCATTACAGTTGATTAAGTCAGGTGGTGCTAAAGCTGGTTTAGTCTTTAACCCAGCAACGCCATTACATTATTTAGATTATGTACTTGATAAAGTTGACCAAATTTTATTAATGAGCGTAAACCCGGGTTTTGGTGGGCAAAAGTTCATTCCGATGACTTTAGAAAAATTACGTGAAGCTCGTAAAATCATTGATGCGAGTGGCCGTGATATTCGCTTAGAAGTTGATGGTGGCGTTGGTCCTGCAAATATTCGTGAAATTGCGGAAGCGGGCGCGGATATGTTTGTTGCTGGTTCAGCAATTTTTGGTCAGCCAGATTATAAAGTAGTGATTGATCAAATGCGTGCGGAGCTTGCAAAAGTTGGTAGCGTTGACGCTTAAAAACAAGTATTAAACAGAGAGTAATCTTGTGGATAACTTTGTTTATAACTGTATGGATAACTGTGTTGATAACCATATGGATAAGATGTTGGTAAAATAAACAAAATTAGATCAACCGTTTATTCGTTAAGCTAAATACTTAAAAAAAGAACGTTTTGGCGTTCTTTTTTTATACCAATTGAATATTTTATCATCTGATTTTTTATTAAGCTTAACTAAAAAACAACCTGTGCAAAAAACGATAGGGCTCTGTGTAAAAATCTTTTAGGAATAGATAAGTATAAAACTGTAAAAGTGTCATGAAAAATAAAGCTAAATTTGCTTTAATAAGATTTTAGTAAGAGATTTAGATAATTAATGACGATAAAAATTTTAGCGGTAGATATGGATGGGACTTTTCTTAATTCTAAGAAGCAGTACAACAAAGCACGTTTTTTAAAACAGTACGAACAACTTAAACAAAATAATATTCATTTCGTCGTTGCCAGTGGTAACCAATTAGCAAAGCTTGTTACTTATTTTCCAGAAATTAGTCATGAAATTGCTTTTATTGCAGAAAATGGCGCGCACGTTGTAGATGCAGGGCAAGAAATAGCTTTTGCTCATTTAAGCCACGAACAATTTACTGAAATTTTAAAAGCAATTGACTCAGTATATATATCTAAAATGGTCATCTGCGGGAAACAGAGCGCATATGTACATCGCAGTATGAACGCCGAGGACTATGCCAAAGTTGCTCATTATTTTGAGAAGTTAACAGTTATAGATGATTTTTATGCACTAAATGATCTGGTATGCAAAATCACTTTTACTGCTGATGAAAATGGGAGTTTTACTGTTTTTGAACATTTCCAACAGCAAAATTTTGTTGCAGATAAAATCTTGGTTCCTGTCTCAAGTGGCTTTGGCTTCATCGATTTGATACTTCCAGATCAGCATAAAGCACATGGTTTAAAGCTTTTACAGCAGAAATGGAATGTTGAATCAAAAGAAATTGCTGCGATTGGTGATAACAATAATGATATTCAGATGATTAGAGCGGTGGACTATGGATTTGCAGTTGAAAATGCCATAGATGCTTTAAAAGCAGTAGCACCTTACACAACCGGAAGTAATGAACAAGAAGGTGCATTGCAGGTTATAGATCTGCTACTTCAGCACCAAGCTCCATTTTCTTAACTGAAAAAGATCCATCGCTTAGAGCTGAAAATTGTATATCTACAAAAACTTGGTTATGCTAATCGGGTTAAGATCATCCATCGGCTCTAGGCGATAACCCCCAATGGCACTACAACACTTACGCAAGTATGCTTGGTTTGTGTTCCTAATGGCTTTAGTCATTGGGTGGAGTGGCGTGTCTATTGCTCAGACACCTATGCAGCATGATCTTCACACTATGCCATGTTATAGTGAAAAAATTTCGCATGAAAATATGCATGGTCATGCTAGTGATCAAGCCATATGCCATCAATCTATGGATCAGATCTCTCACCAGCATGGTGAGCATTGTAAGGACTGTAACCCTGTACATTGTCAGATTGTGAATCTGGCATTACAGCAAGTCGTGCCAGATGTTGAATCACAATTTATTCACATCCCATCTCAATTTAGCAGTGTTTATCAGGCTCAGCATTTAGCTGGATACTGGCAAGAGATTTTACGTCCACCTAAAGCTTAATCCTTTCTTACTTATTTTTTAATTAAAAAGGATTACAGCAATGTCTCATAAAACACTTAGCAGCTTAGTCGCTGTATTTGGTCTATTGGTTTCACCATGGACTCTGGCAGCAATTAAGGAATATCACCTGAATATTAATGAACAACAGGTGAATATTACTGGTCAACCGCTAAAGCGAATTACCGTAAATGGAAAGTTTACAGCACCTCTCCTTGAGTTTGAGGAAGGGGATGAAGCTGTTATTCATGTTCATAATCAATTAAAAAATCAGGATACATCTTTGCATTGGCATGGGTTATTGTTGCCGGGGTTAATGGATGGCGTACCGGGTTTTAATAATTTTAAAGGAATCGCGCCAAACGGAGATTTTGTTTACCGCTTTAAGGTGAAACAAAACGGCACCTATTGGTATCACGCACATAGTAAAGGCCAAGAGCAAGACGGCTTATATGGTCCGCTTGTGATTTATCCTAAAGGAAAAGTTCCGGTTGCAGCTCATGAAAAAACTGACCGTGATTACGTGGTGATGCTGTCTGATTTTCATAATTCTTCTAGCGATAGCATTATGAAGAATTTGAAAAAATCTGCTGAGTATTATCAAAACCGTCGTGAAACCGTATCTGACGTTTGGAAACAAGTTAAAACGCAAGGCTTAAAAGCAACTTGGCAAGATCGTTCGATGTGGAACCAGATGCGAATGTTAAAAACCGATATGTCCGATGTGACTGGTTATACTTTCTTAGTGAATGGGAAAACGCCACAGCAAAACTGGACAGGTGATTTTAAGGCAGGCGATAAAGTTCGATTACGATTTATTAATGCATCTGCAATGTCATTTTTTGATGTCCGAATTCCAAATTTGAAAATGACAGTCGTGAGTGCAGATGGGCAGCCAGTAAAACCTGTTGCAATTGATGAGTTTCGTATTGGTACAGCCGAAACCTATGATGTAATTGTTGAACCTAAACAGCCAAACTATCAGATTGAAGCAGAGTCTATTGACCGTAGTGGTTTTGCTATCGGTACTTTGCATGATGAAAATACTCAAGCGGTTGGTCCAATTAAAATGCCAAAGCCACGTCCGCGCTCTTTATTGACCATGGATGATATGGGCATGAATCATGGTGATGGGGGCGGTGATGAACATGCTAGCCATCAAATGAATATGAGCCATGACATGTCGGTGATGTCGGAAATGAAAAAAGAGCCGAGCCATGCTAATCATGATCATGCAATGATGAACATGGACCATGACATGAAAAATATGTCATCTGGCCAACAAGATCACTCCATGATGCAAATGAAGCACGACATGTCAACAATGCCTGAAATGAAGCATGATATGCAGGCAATGCCGTCTAGTGAACAGGACCATTCAATGATGGGAATGAAGCATGATATGTCTGCTATGCCTAAGATGAAGGCAATGCCGTCTAGCGAGCAGGACCATTCTATGATGCAGATGAATCATGAAATGCCAGCTCAATCTGAGAGTACCAATAAAAAAGATAAGCCAGTTTATGGCTGGGCAAATGCTTCGACACCTGTTGGTATGAAAGCGTTGCAGTATAGTGATTTGCAGTCTTTAACCCCTCAACCAGATACACGTGCGCCAGAACGAGAGTTAGTCATTCGATTAGGTGGCAATATGGAGCGTTATATCTGGACCATTAATGGCAAGAAGTTTAGCGAAGCTGAACCATTACAGGTTAAATATGGCGAACGTATTCGCTTGAAGTTTGTGAATGACAGCATGATGGCGCATCCAATGCATTTACACGGCATGTTTATGCAATTAGAAAATGGTCAGCAAGCAGAAAACTTACCAAATAAACATACCGTTATTGTTCCGCCAGGAAAGACAGTTACTGCGTTATTGACAGCCGATGCATTAGGCGAGTGGGCGATTCATTGTCATCTGCTTTATCACATGAGTGCAGGTATGATGAATAAGTTGATTGTGGCTCAAGTGAATGATGGACAATCTACTCAATCTCAAGCACCTGTTCAATCTGATGATGAGAAAGGAGCTAGTCATGCGCATCACTAAGCTGTTTTCTCAAATGATATTCTGTGGGGCTTTCGCTAGCGTATCTGTATTTAGTTTTGCTCAAGAACCCTTAACGCATGATCATTTACGTGAACATGGTGGACAGATCTATCAAGCGACAACCATTGATACTGCCTGGACTAAAAAGGAAGGAGGAGAAGGTGGTTTTTCTTCTGAATTAGAAAGTTGGGTAGGAACTGATGAAAATAAATTATTCATCAAAGCACACGTTGAAAAGGCCGAGTCGGAAGATGCCAATTATGGTGGTTCAGTGTTTTATAGTCGAAATATAGCTGACTATTGGGATGTGCAGGCTGGAGTGAACTATGAACGTTCGCAAAGGGAAGACATTAAAGACGACCGCTGGGCTGGTGTAGTTGGTTTACATGGTTTAGCACCTTACTTCTTTGAAACAGATGCGTATTTGTACGCAGGTGAAGATCAGTTATGGAAGCTAAGCTTAGAAACAGAAAGAGACTTACTCTTTACTCAAAAACTTATTGGTAAACCTTATCTAAAAGCTAATGTGGTTTTACAAGATGAATCTCGTTATGCGAGTAAAACCGGTTTATCTAGCGTACAAGCAGGTTTTCAAACCCGTTATGAAATCAATAAAAAAGTAATGCCATTTGTTGATCTCGGTTATGGTTATGAAAAGGGTTTAAAACAAACCGAATGGCAAGTTGGAACTAACTCTGAACATGGCTGGTATTATGGAGCAGGGTTAACACTAAAATTCTAATTGCCGAACAAAAAATAAGCTTAAACACATGCCATTGGTTTATACTGATGGCATTGTTTTTTGTGTCAGTTATGGTGCAAAGATGGCTTTAGAAAAACAAGAGAATCAAATACATTTAAATAAAAGTAGTGCTAGCTGCGGTTGCTCAAGCATATCGCCGCAGGAGTATTCTACGCCTAGTGAATCTACGGCTAACAAGAGCCAATGGGTGAGTTATTATCATATTCCTAAAATGGATTGTGCAGCAGAAGAGCAAATGGTAAGGATGGCTTTAGGCCCTTACGCTGAAAATATTCAAGAACTTTACTTTGACTTACCTGCACGTCATTTAGCCATTTACCATAGTGCTCAAGCGGAGTTGATTACTCAAAGTTTACAACGCTTAGGTTTAGGTGCTGAATTACAGCAGACACAACCTCATTATGAGTATGTTGAAAAACCTAAACGAGAACAACGGAGATCTTCGAAAAATACCTCGCAAAAACAGGTCTTACAGTGGCTGTTGCTCATTAATGCAGTCATGTTTGTCATTGAGTTTATGGCAGGCATTATTGCTTCATCGACAGGGTTAATCGCCGATTCACTGGATATGTTTGCGGATGCTGCGATTTATGGTATTGCTTTATTTGTGGTGGGTAAAAACCTCAATGCTCAATTAAAGGCTGCACATATTTCCGGATGGTTTCAGTTTGGCTTAGCCATGATTGTGTTAGTTGATGTATTGCGTCGTTTTATATATGGCAGTGAACCTGTTTCAATTCTCATGATTTTAATTGGCGGATTAGCTCTTGCAGCCAATATTACTTGTCTTTATTTAATGAGAGACCATAAAGAGAGTGGGGCACATATGAAGGCCAGTTATATCTTTTCTGCCAATGATGTCATTGTTAATTTGGGAGTCATTGTTGCAGGTATTTTAGTGGCTCTTACAGGTTCTCATTATCCGGACCTAATTATTGGATTGATTGTCGTATTATTCGTTTTAAATGGTGCCCGAAAAATTCTACTATTAAAAAATGATTAGTTTTAGATTCTAAGTTGTTTAAATATATAAGAAATTTGATTTAAAAATTCGGTAATTGAAGGCAGTGTGATTGATATCAATTGCCTTCATTTTTTATTTTAAAGTAAACTCATGATTCAATAGAAAGGAGGAACGACCTCCCCCAGACTGGGTAATCATGTCGGGACGACCTGACACTATAAAAATTAGTGAATGTTATGGCTTGGGCTATTTTAATTTTAGCAGGTGTATTTGAAATCATTTGGGCGTATTCAATGAAAATGTCCGAAGGTTTTACACGCTTAACCCCTAGTATTATTACCGTAGTTTTTATGATTTTGAGCGTAATTCTACTTTCAATTTCAATGAAGACTTTACCCCTTGGCACTGCCTATACGGTTTGGACTGGGATTGGCGCAATCGGGTCATTTCTAGTTGGTATTTTCTTTCTTCATGAGCCTGTTGGCGCTATGCGAATGATTGCCGCTGTATTGATTGTGTCAGGTTTGGTTTTAATGAAAATTTCATCGCCATCTTAAGAGAATAAACTATGTTGCTGTCTTATAAGTATATCAATTCGCCTGTTGGGCAATTGAAGCTTGTTGCGAATGAAAATGCTTTGGTGGCAGTACTCTGGGACAATGAAAATCCAAAACGTGTTCGGCTGGCTGAGCTGGTCGAACAAACTGATCATCCAGTTTTATTAAAAACTCAGCAGCAACTAGAAGAATATTTTGAAGGCAAGCGCCGTGAATTTACATTGCCACTAGATTTTGAAGGAACCTTATTTCAAAAACAGGTGTGGGGTGCTTTACTGACCATTCCCTATGGTGAAACAAGAAGTTATAAACAAATCGCAATTCAAATTGGCAATGAAAAATCAGTGAGAGCAGTGGGTGCTGCGAATGGTAAAAACCCGATTTCAATTATTGCACCTTGTCATCGAGTTATTGGTGCAGGCGGTGCCTTAGTAGGTTTCGCTGGTGGTCTTGATAAGAAAGATATTTTATTAAAGTTAGAGCAAAAATAAGCTATTTTTAGCGCTCGATTTTTTTAGGCTTTTCTAATAAGCTGTCAACAATGATATTTCATATAAAGCGGGTTTTATTGCATCGCTATTTTGAAATATTGATCTTATTCATAACAAACTCTGGATGTTCTAAAAATGGCTGTCGGTGACGTAACAATGCCACAAATGCATGTGGTAAAAGGTGTAAAAATTGGCTCAACAGAAGCATATGTACGTTACCCGAACCGACGAGATTTAGTCATTTTTGAGTTTGCAGAAGGTTCAAATGTTGCAGGTGTATTTACTCAAAATGCATTTTGTGCCGCACCTGTTCATGTGTCGAAAGCTCATCTTGCCGAAGGCAACCCTCGCTATTTAGTGATTAATACAGGTAATGCCAATGCGGGTACTGGACCTAAAGGCTTAAAAAATGCCCAAGATACCTGTGCAAAGTTGGCTGAGCTTGCAGGCGTGAGCAGTTTTGAAGTACTGCCATTTTCTACAGGTGTGATTGGTGAACAGCTTCCAATGGAGCGTTTACTTGCAGGCCTTCAGCCTGCATTAAATAGCGTACAAGAGGCTGCTTGGAATGATGCTGCAACTGGCATTATGACCACAGATACAGTGCCTAAAGGTGCATCTGAACAATTTGAACTTGATGGCATCACTTATACCATGACAGGTATTAGTAAAGGTGCAGGCATGATTCGTCCAAACATGGCAACCATGCTGAGCTTTGTGGCTACAGATGCACCTATTAGCCGCGATTTAGTACAAAAGCTGTTAAAGACAACGGTCGATCATTCATTTAACCGTATTACCATTGATGGCGATACTTCAACAAATGACTCTTGTATTTTTGTAGCAACTGGTCAGGCTGGTGGCGCTGAAATTACATCAGACAGCGATGCACGCTATGCTCAGGTGTTAGAAGTGCTTGCTCGTGTAATGAATCGCTTGGCACAATTAATTATCCGTGATGGCGAAGGCGCAACGAAGTTTATTACTGTTGTTGTAGAGGGTGGTGGTAACATTCAGGAGTGTTGTGACATTGCATATAGCATTGCTCATTCACCACTCGTCAAAACTGCACTTTTTGCGTCAGACCCGAACTGGGGACGTATTTTAGCGGCAATTGGCTATGCGGGAGTGAAAGACTTAGATGTGTCTAAAATTCAAGTGTGGTTAGACGACGTACAAATCTGTAAAGATGGTGGCGCAGCTGAGGACTATACCGAAGAAGCCGGTGCACGAGTTATGGCACAAACCGAAATTACCATTCGTGTTGATTTAGGGCGTGGTCAGGCCAAAGACACGGTATATACCTGTGACTTATCTTATGACTATGTCAAAATTAATGCTGATTACCGTTCGTAAATATTCAGTTATAATCAAGCCTCGACAAAGAGGCTTTTTTATTAGCCCCATCTTTTGATATTAAATGATCCAGTCTGGTAAATCATTTAAGCAGTAACGTTATATGCGAGCAGGTATGCCAGCATGAAGGATAGAGAAGACGTTTTATGAGTGATGCGACTTTAATTGCCAACGATGCAAAAAACATTGTACAAGCGCATTTAGACCGTTTAGGTGAGCCAAAAGACAACCGCCTAAGTGAAGAAGCAAAACAACAAAAGTTTGCACAGATCGAAGCAGAGCTCAAAAAACGTGATGCTGTCCTTGTGGCTCACTATTATTGTGACCCCGAAGTGCAAGAGCTTGCTGAAAAAACAGGTGGTTGTGTTTCTGACTCTTTAGAAATGGCCCGTTTCGGACGAGATCATGCTGCTTCTACACTTGTTGTCGCAGGTGTAAAATTTATGGGGGAAACAGCAAAAATTCTGTCTCCTGAAAAAACCATTTTAATGCCAACACTCGAGGCGACGTGTTCACTCGATTTAGGCTGCCCAGTTGATGAATTCACAGCATTTTGTGACCAACATCCAGATCACACGGTAGTGGTTTATGCAAATACATCAGCCGCAGTGAAAGCACGTGCAGATTGGGTGGTGACCTCAAGCTGTGCTGTTGAAATTGTTGAGCACCTAGATAGCTTGGGTGAAAAAATTATTTGGGCACCCGATCAGCACTTAGGTCGTTATATTCAAAAGAAAACTGGTGCAGATATGTTGCTTTGGGATGGCGCATGTATTGTGCATGAAGAATTCCGTGCACGTGGCATCGCCAACATGAAAGCATTGTATCCAGACGCTGCTGTATTGGTACATCCAGAATCGCCAGAGTCGGTGGTAGACATTGCAGATGCAGTAGGTAGTACCTCTCAACTCATTAAAGCTGCGCAGACTTTGCCAAATGAAAGACTCATTGTGGCAACTGACCGTGGTATTTTCTACAAAATGCAGCAAGCGGTACCAAATAAGATTTTAGTTGAAGCTCCAACTGCAGGTGAGGGGGCAACTTGTCGTTCATGTGCTCACTGTCCTTGGATGGCTATGAATGAACTTGACGGAATTTTAGAGGTTTTACAAAAGGGCGATCAAGAAATACACGTAGAACCAGCACTTGCTGAACGTGCCAAAATGCCTTTAGATCGAATGTTAGCCTTTAGTGCATCGTTAAAGCGTTAAAAAACATCAAAATGCTTGTTAAATATACATTTGATAAGGATTTTTAACTTTTTTTGACAATAGGTGTTGACGTCTGAGGGCGTCGCGCCTAGAATGCACACCGTACCGCACGATGTGCGATACAGCAAAAGCTGAGATAGATCGGAGCATAGCACAGCCTGGTAGTGCACCTGGTTTGGGACCAGGGGGTCGTAGGTTCGAATCCTACTGCTCCGACCACTTAAAATAATATTTTAAGATCGGCGAAGTATCGCATGATAAGCATCATCGGTTAAGCGCCTGTAGCTCAGTTGGATAGAGCATCCGCCTTCTAAGCGGATGGTCACAGGTTCGAATCCTGTCAGGCGCGCCATCCGGTAGCTTGGTACATAGAACTTATTTGATGGTGGATGTAGCTCAGTTGGTAGAGCCCTGGATTGTGATTCCAGTTGTCGCGGGTTCGAATCCCGTCATTCACCCCAATTTCGGAGCATAGCACAGCCTGGTAGTGCACCTGGTTTGGGACCAGGGGGTCGTAGGTTCGAATCCTACTGCTCCGACCATATTTTAAAGCTTTAACGCTTTAAAATATCCCAAAGATTAAAAAGAATTTCTTCTTATCTTATCGATAGAAGGAATTTTTTTGTTTTCTACTTCAAAATTTTAATTCAAACGTACTCCAATATTTAAACGTGTATATATAAGCTCTGTTCTCTGTTCTCTGTTCTCTGTTCTCTGTTCTCTGTTCTCTGTTCTCTGTTCTCTGTTCTCTGTTCTCTGTTCTCT
>NZ_JADVKT010000015.1 GCF_016508255.1 Acinetobacter calcoaceticus
CAGTCAACTTTAGATGAGATATTAAACTTTTTTTACTTTATCAACTTCATGTAGAATAGATTATTCTTGCAATAGTTTGGCATTAACTCACCATGTGGCAGTTCGCTAAAAAAGTATTTGTTTGCATACTTGTCGTGTTTGCTACGAGTGGGTCTTGTTATGCCAATTCAAAACATAATTTCTATGTGCTTACATTATCTATTCTAAGCTACAGTAAGTGGGAAAATGTAAATACTCCTACTCTTTGTGTTATTGATAATCCCTCCATTACATCTACCTTTCAATCTTATATCCAGCAAATGTCTTATAATTATCGCGTTCAAACTGTAACCGCGAAAGATTTTGCCCGATCACATTGTCAGGCTGTTTATTTTTCTACTACTTCTCCACAGCAACAACAAAGCCTTATTCAGAACTATCCTTATCGTTCTTTACTTTCTTTAAGCATTAATAATTCAGAATGTGAAATAGGAAGTATCTTTTGTTTATATAATCAAAATAATTACACTACCTTTAAAGTTAACTTAGATGCTTTAAGTCATTCCAAAGTTCATATTGATCCGAGAGTATTACTCTTGGCTAAGAACGCGGAGTAAGGATTATGATATCAAAGTTGTATCAGTCCACTTCATTGCATGCTTTATTTAGAAAATCTCAATTTACTATTTTTGCAATTACTTTCTTTATTTGCTCTTTTACGTTTGTATCGATTTCTATTTTTACAATGGAAACTTACGCCAAACAAAATTTGCAGTTGCTTAGCCATACTCTGCTAGAGCGTATTCAGCCCGCAGTTGTCTTTAATGATAAAATTACGATAGAGCAAATTTTGAATGAATATACGAATGACCATTCAATTCGTACTATTCATATTTATGATTCGGAACATCACCTTATTGCACAAAGTTTTAAATTATCAAGTCAAACTTCAATTTTGCAGGGTTGGTTTGATCATTGGTTTTTAAATGAACCCGTTCATCTTACAATTTATCACCATGAACAAAATGTAGGCGAACTAACCCTTTTTGGCAGTTCAGAAAAAATATTGCAGTTCCTCAAAATGATTATGGTGGGGTTGGCAATTGCGATGCTGTTTATTGTTTGCGCTTTGTGGTGGTCAGTAAACTTGACTTATCGTCAAATTATGCAAGCTATATACCCACTTACGAATATTGCTCAAATTGTAAGTGAGCAAAAAGCTTATAATCTTCGTTTCCCTTATAACCGTATTAAAGAATTTCAAGATTTAAATACTGTTTTTAACGAGTTACTTGAAGAAATTCAGATATGGGATAATCAATTACAAAAAGAAAATCGTAAATTGTCATTTCAGGCTCATCACGATCAGCTCACCTTATTACCTAATAGACATTATTTTTATCAGATTCTTTTAGATATGTTTGAAGATAAGGGATTTGATAACAAGTCTGCTTTATTATTTATAGATAACAACAACTTCAAAGCAATTAATGACCAGTTTGGACATTTGGCTGGCGATGAGGTTTTAAAAGAAATGGCTAATCGCTTGCAAACGCGTTTACGTCATCAAGATTTTATCGCGCGTTTAGGTGGCGACGAATTTGCTGTCATTTTGCATTCCATTAGTCATGCTGATCATTTAATATCTATTGCTGAAAATTTACTCGAAAGCTGTAAAGAACCTTTGCATCTGAATGGTCAAACTATTTACTTCAGTTTTAGTGTAGGTATTGCTTTATCACAATTTGCATCTAGCCCTGAAGATTTCATTATGCAAGCAGATCAAGCAATGTATAAGGCTAAAAATTCGGATGAACACTGGTTTATCTATAAACCTGAAAATTAAATTTAGGCTAATCTATGAATACAAGATCGTTAAAACTCTCCTTTATTGTATTGCTATGCATTACTCTTGCAGGGTGCCTGAGTTTTGGTCCATTAAAATATCGTCAAGTAAAATTGCTCAAACAAGAGGGGTTCGTTCTTACTAATGAGGGGTGGACTTTAGGTTTACCAGAACGTTTGTTATTTGACTTTAATAATGCAGAGTTAAAACAAAGTCACGAAGCTGAATTAGTGCGTCTAGCAAATCAATTGAATAAATATGATCTGAATAAATTGAAAATTGTTGGTCACACTGATGATGTTGGCGATGCTGCATATAATCAGAAGCTATCAGAAGAACGTGCCCAAAGTGTCGCAAACCTTTTCTTAGCTCGCGGGTTTAAAAAGGAAAACATTTACGTGATTGGTCGTGGTTCAACTCAGCCATATGTACCAAATACAACCAATGAAAACCGCGCAATTAACCGACGTGTTGCCATTGTCGTTATTCCATAATCTTAACTCATAAAAAAGCCAATCCTTCGTGATTGGCTTTTTTATTTTAAACTAACTCAATAATATCAATTGTCGGCGGTACTCTAAACCGCAATGGAATTCCAACCATTCCTGTGCCAACAGTGACAAAGACATCTGCATGCTCGTGGGAATAAAACCCTCTCTTATGCCCTAAAATTGATACCTTTTTCATAATATAGTTAGTCAGCCATGGAAGCTCTACCTGCCCTCCATGTGTGTGTCCAGATAACATTAATGGTCGATTTGGTAATTTAGGCACCATATCTACCGTATCGGGATTATGAGAAAGGATTAACCAAGGTTTGTCTTGGGGTAAATCTGGCATAGAACGCATATCGGTTTTTCCAGCCCAGAGATCACCAATACCAATCAAACGGAATTCATCAAAATCAACTATTTTGCCTTCAATATCGACAACTTCATTGTAAAACAAGGCATCTTTTAATAATTGTTGAATAGGAGGTCCAGGATATTGCTCATCATGGTTTCCAGGAACAGAGTAAACAGGTGCCTGAATTTCTTTTAAAACACTCAATTCTTGAATTAGTCTATCTTCTGGCTCATATGTCCAGTCACCCGCTACAACCACTAAATCAGGTTGTTGCTCATTTAGTTTTCTAACTATCGTTTTGAGTTGACGTTCATGTCCTGAAAACAGCCCGATATGTAAATCTGCTATTAAAGCTACTTTTACAGGTTTATTAAAACTACGATCCGGATTTAACCGATATTGATGAGTATCGACACGTACTAGATGAGGTTCAATAAATCGGGCGTAAATTAAAATACCACTTAGGAAAAATATGAAAATACCTTGATGAATTGAATAGTAACCAATCCAAGCAGCGTATAAATTAAAAAACCAGAGGGGAATAAGCAGATAAGAGAGATAAAATGCGAGTAAATGGACAAAAGCTTTAAATGGATGAATAGTCTCGGTTCGAGATTGATGAATCCAAGCTTCAGAAATTCCCCACAGAGCAAGTATTGAAAAAATAAGGTAAAAACAAAAAATAATTGAATTTGGATTCCACATTACGACTCTCGACTTATCTTATATTGATTGCTAGTAATCAAATTCAATATTTATCTTTCAATATGCACGAATTATACTCTAGCTCACGTTATCGTATGTACTGATTATGGCACAATCCTTTCAATCCAAACAGCTTCAAACGAATCAACAAGCTAACGGCTTTTTGATAAAAGCCTCTATAGTCCTATGTTCTAGTTTTGCTGTGGGTTTGACAGGATGTAATACTCTGCCAAAACATAGAGTGGAGCCAGTACAATATGCAAAAGATATTGATACATCTGAGACCTCACTTGCCAAAATTATTACACCCTTACGTCAGCAAAACCCTAAGCTAACGGGTTACCACGTCTTAAATGATCCATTGGAAGCTCTAGCAGCCCGCTTAAGATTAATTGATAAAGCCGAAAAAACTTTAGATTTACAATATTATATTTGGGACAATGACAAAGTTGGTGCTTTAGCTTTGCATGCCATTATTCGTGCAGCTGACCGCGGGGTAAAAGTCCGACTTCTTATTGATGATAATAATGCAAAAAAAATAGAAGGGATTTTACTAGCCCTTTCTCAGCATAAAAATATTGAAGTTAAGCTTTTTAACCCCTATCGTTTTCGTAAATATCGTGCGATGGATATGGTTCTTGATTTAAAACGTATCAATCGTCGCATGCATAATAAAAGTTTTATTGCCGACAATGAGGTTGCTCTTATTGGCGGACGTAACATGACAAACCAATATTACAACGTAAGTGATAGCTATCAATTTTCTGATGTCGATGTGATGTTGGTTGGTGCTGCTGTTGATGATATTGTGAATTCGTTTGACGACTACTGGAATCATGAATATGCATATTCAGTTCAAAGTATCGTAAGTCCAGAGCAACATCGACTACGTTATGACAGTTTAAAAGAGCAGCTAGAAGCTCACTACCAACAGGCAACAGTTCAAAACTTTCTAAACTTAACCGCAAAATCTCACGCATTTGATCAATGGTTAAATCACAATATTCAATTTGATTGGGTTAAAGCAGAAGTCGTTAAAGACTCGCCAGATAAAATCAAATCGAAAGCTAAAAAAGAAGAGCATTTGAATTTCCAGTTGATTAACCATCTGGAAAAACCTGAAAGTAATGTTGATTTGATTTCAGCCTATTTTATTCCAGAAAAACAAGGCGCCAAGATTTTAAGTACTCTTGCTAAAGAAGGCGTTGAGGTTCGCGTTTTAACTAACTCATTTAAAGCGAATGACGTTGCCGTTGTGCATGCTTTTTATGGAAGGTATCGTAAAGAACTTCTCAAAAACGGCGTACAACTTTATGAGTTTTTACCTACACCTGATAAAAGAGATTTAAATAAAAATACAGATGAGCTTGCAACTAAAGCGAAAGTGAACATGAAAGGATTAAGCCGCTCAAGTTTACATACAAAACTAATGGCATTAGATGAACAGGTTTTTATTGGTTCATTTAATTTTGATCCACGCTCAGCTTATTTGAATACTGAAATTGGCGTAATTTTGGATAGTCCGTCTTTAGCTAAGACAATTCACCATACGATGGACGAAAATTTAAATAAATATGCTTATAAGCTAAAGCTTGACGCTAATAATCATATTTATTGGCAACAAGAAACTTCAAACGGTCCTTTAATTTATAAACAAGAACCAGAGATGAAATGGTGGCAAAAAGCAGGCATGAAATTTCTTTCATGGCTGCCACTTGAAGGATTCATGTAATTATTTTTTTGGCTTAATTACTTTCTGATGTAGTTGAGCCAATCCTTCTACCATTTTTTCTTGAACTTCGAGTGTTAAACTTTTCACGTCGTGCCCTTCCACAGAAATTGGCGGTAACGTCAGCAAATGAGCAGTTACTTTTGGCATTTCAAGTACACGTTGAATATGTTCAGCAAATGTCATCTCGCCAATAAATGGAGCAACTGTATCTAACTGCCCATAACGGTTTACATAACAAATCAAACATACCTGTACGGGACGCTGTGCTTCAATAGCAGCTCCAAGTAACCGACCATGAACTTTCTTAACAGAATGCCCATCTGTAGTCGTTGCTTCAGGAAAAAATAGTACAGGAATATTTTGTTTTAAAAACTCAGTAATTTGCTCACGAATTTTAACGGAATCTCCTGACCCACGTTTAATAAATAATGTTCCACCACCTTTAGCTAGATTTCCAAGAATCGGCCAATTTTCAATTTCGGCTTTGGCAAGAAAGAAAACTCGTGCCCCTGAACCCAAAACAGCAACATCTAGCCAAGAAATATGGTTACTTACCCATAAAGCAGGTTCTCTTGGAATTGTTCCGTGTACTTCTACATCTAAGTTAAAAACCTGACATAAACGGCGGCAAAAATATTGGACATAGCGTGTATTGACCGGATTATTAGGATCTTTATAAAGGCCATGTCGATAAACTAAATAAAAACCTTCACTAACTGCAGCCGTGGCAGAAGTGACTTTTTTTCCGTACAAACCTATTTTTGATAATTTCTTTAACGTTGAATTAACTATACTTTGCGTTTGAGCCATAAAATTTCACTAAAGATCAATCATTGTTATACCCATCTCGAGCATTCTATACGTTTCAGAATAAACTTGCATTGATGATAGAGAAGAGGAAATAAAATAAATTTAAACCTATCTAACTGTATTTAACTAATCTAAAAGATAAGAATAAACGCTTTCCCCTTTTGCTTAAGTTTCATCTAGAATAAAGTTTTCCCATTTTCAGGATTTATAGCCACGTGGAATATGTTGATCGGCATCAAGGCGGTGAACGCACAATTTTAGTGAGTGTTTCTGTACAATTATTAGATGACCTGGATGCCGAAGAGTTTGCTCTACTTGCACAGTCTGCTGGTGCAGATATCCTTGAACATATTAAAGTTCAGCGAAATAAACCCAATCCTAAATTTTTTATTGGCTCAGGAAAAGTTGAAGAAATTGCAGAGCAAGTTCAGGAACTAGAAGCAAGTTTGGTTATTTTTGATCATGCCTTGTCACCCGCACAAGAACGGAATTTAGAAAGAATATTAAAATGCCGAGTCATTGACCGTACAGGATTAATTTTAGATATTTTTGCGCTGCGTGCCCGTACGCATGAAGGTAAATTACAAGTCGAACTTGCTCAGCTTAAGCATTTATCTACCCGTCTTATTCGTGGCTGGTCAGCCGACTTTGAGCAACAAAAAGGTGGTATTGGCTTACGTGGTCCTGGTGAAACACAACTAGAAACAGATCGTCGTCTTATTCGTGTTCGTATTACCCAATTAAAAGATAAATTAGAAAAGGTACATCAAACGCGTATACAAGGGCGTGCTGCAAGACAAAAAGCTGCCATTCCAACTGTGTCACTAGTAGGTTATACCAATGCTGGTAAATCCACTCTATTTAATATTTTAGCGAATAGTGATGTCTACGCAGCCGACCAACTGTTTGCAACACTCGACCCAACATTACGCCGTTTGGAATGGGATGGTATTGGTACAGTCGTGTTAGCTGATACGGTAGGTTTTGTACGAAACTTACAGCATGATTTAGTTGAATCATTCAAAGCAACACTTGAAGAAACCCTAGAAGCCACGCTTTTACTGCATGTGATTGATAGTAATAGCCATGACATGCTTGATCAAATTGAAGCCGTTGAAGGCGTATTAAAAGAGATTGGTGCAGATGCTCCAGTACTTCGGGTTTACAACAAAATTGATCTGAGTGGTGAAGAGGCTAAAATTATTTATGCCGAGCCACATGTTCCAGATCGAGTTTATGTTTCAGCTCATTCTGGCCTTGGTCTAGAATTGCTTCAACAAGCAGTACAAGAATGTTTAATGGGACAGATTCAAAAGTTCTCTCTTGTCCTTCAACCTGCTTATGGCAAATTGCGTACTCAACTTTATGCATTAAATGTAATTGAGTCTGAACACTATGATGATGCGGGCTTATTGCATATTGATGTACGCATTGCACCCCATAAGTTAGAAAAGCTTATTCGCCAAGCAAAACTGCCCTTAGAAGAAATCTTGGGAGAACGCGCTAATCAATTTAAGCGCCCCTTGGAAGAGTTTGAAATCAAGGGCCAGATCAGTTAAAACTTGATAAGTAAACTTTTAGAGATAAAAAATATGGATAAGATCAAAAGTATAGACTGGACAGCATGGGTAGCAACATTACTACTCATCATTGGTTTTCGTGAAGGCTCTGTCGTTGTCATGCGTGCTTTTGGTCATCCAGAATTAGGGAATCTGGTCGGCTTAATCAGCTTACTGATTATTTTGATTATCTGGAGAAAATTCAAAAAAATCCCTCTCCGGATAGTCGATACAAATAATAAAATTATGAAAGAAAGTGGGTTTGCTTTTTTGCCTGTTTGTGCTGGTTCTTTAATTATGCTCGTACATATGGGTAAGGAAATTCCATTATTCCTTTTTGTTTTAGTGGTCAGCACCCTTATACCTTTGTGGGTCTATGCAAAAATGGCAAAACGTTGGTTATAAGGAGAATAAAATGTTTACGATTTTCTACGGTTTTTTGATCACACTCATTGGTTATCTATGTGCAAAACCTTTAAACCGACGTTTTCCGCAAGTTCCGCTTTTAGTTTTCGGCATGTTCATTGTGATTGCATTACTTTCAGTTTTACAAGTCCCTTATGAACAATACCGCCTTTATGTGAATGAGTTATTTAGCCATTTATTGGGGTATGTGACTGTAGCCTTAGCAATTCCTTTAGCTGCAATGCGTTACGATGACCTTCCAATTAAATCAGTCATCGGGATTTTACTTTTTGCAAGTATTAGCGCCGTTGCCCTCCCCATGGGTCTCGCTTATTTATTGCATATGTCGGAGCCGACCATTCTTGCATTTGCAACCCGTGCGGTAACTACTCCAATTGCCTTGAACATTGCAACGTTATTGCATGCTCCTGAGACGTTGGTGACTCTTATTGTCATTTTATCTGGGGTTATTGGAGCGGCTTTTTCACCATTTTTACTTAAACATATTCATGATGAAAGAGCATCAGGTTTAGCCTTAGGTTTAGCTGCGCATGCCATAGGAACAGCTCAAGCTTGGCAGCGCGGACCAGTTGCTGGTCGCTACGCTGCATTTGGTATGGCTTTGAATGGCGTATTTACTGCAATTTGGTTACCGACATTAATGTTGTCACTTGGAACACCATAATTAAGAAGTGGATTAAATAAACATTGAACGGTATATCAATTCGAAATAAGATAACCTTTCAAAGTTAAAAGGATTTTTAATTATGGGGAAAACTTTTATTGGAGCTCTGCTCTTACTGGGGATCAATACTGCTACATTTGCGGCAGATATTACAGGTCTTTGGCAAACAATCGATGATAAAACTGGCGCTCCCAAAGCACAGGTAGAAATACGAAAAGAAGCAAATGGGACCTATGCTGGAAAAGTTGTTAAAGTTACACCGCGTCCGGGTTATACACCAAAAGAAATTTGTGATAACTGTCCAGCACCTTATACCAATAAGCATATTGTAGGTTTAGATATTGCGACCGGCTTAAAACAAGTTGATAGTACAACCTACACCGGAGGAAAAATTCTAGACCCAAATACTGGTAAAGTTTATGGGCTTAAAGCAAAACTTAGCGCAACTGGTAAACGTCTTCATATGCGTGGATACCTTGGCGTTTCAGCATTAGGCCGTAACCAAATTTGGTTACGCGTAGAATAAAAATTAAAAATAAAAAAGCCGCTTATGCGGCTTTTTTATTTTTACTCGGGTACAACTCTTGTCTTGCGCTCGTGAAAAGCATTGCTTTTCCTATCTATATTTGCGCAGGATTATCGACAGCAAAGATTTCTTTATCTTCAAGACGGTAAGCCATTAATTTTCGTCCCCAAACACAGCCGCCATCAATATTCTGGATTTGCTCATTAATGCTTCTGCCTTCTAGCGCAGCCCAGTGACCAAAAATAATCTGATGAGTCTGAGCAGCTTTACTTGGAAATTCGAACCAAGGTAAATAGCCTTCTGGCATTGGTGCATCTAGAGCATCTTTAAAACTGAACTCTAAAGCTCCTTCTGCGTTGGTTAAACGCATGCGAGTCAAATAATTGGTAATACAACGTAAACGCGCTGAACCCGTTAAGTTGTCTTCCCACAAGTCTGGTTTTGAGCCATACATTTCTGCTAAAAAAGCATCCAATACCGATAAATCTTCGTTCGCAAGTACAGCTTCAACTTCTTTTGCCAAAGTAGCAGTTTTTTGCGCATCCCAAATACAAGGTATCCCCGCATGGGTAAGAATCGTTTGTTCATTTGGAAATAAACATAATGGTTGCTTACGTAACCAGTCGATTAACTCATCACCATCAATTGCATCAATAACATCTTGAGTGCGATCTTTTTCTTTAATTTCTTTTAAGCCACGTGCGCCAGCAACTAAAGTCAGATCATGATTTCCAAGAACCGTGGCAGCAGCACCGCGATCAGCAAGTTTTTTAACAAAACGTAAGGCACCTACTGAGTTTTCGCCACGAGCGACTAAATCACCCGCGAACCACAAAAAATCTTGGTCTGGATCAAAACGTATTTCTTTAAGTAAGGCTTTCAGAGCTTCAAAACACCCTTGTACATCGCCAATCACATAATTAAAACGTTTAGTCATTTACCCCACCATTTGATCGGCTAAAGCAACAAATTGAGTCAGTGTTAAAGTTTCCGGACGAGCCATTGGATCAACACCTGCTTTTTCAAAACCATCTTCAGCGATCATACCTTTAAGACTATTTCTTAGGGTTTTACGACGTTGGGTAAATACATGACCAACCAACCGAGCTAAAGCTTTTTCATCTTTTGCTACAATTGGTTTTTGTTCATATGGAACAAGGCGGAAAACAGCACTCGTTACTTTAGGTGGCGGGTTAAATGCGCCAGCTGGCACTTCAAATAAAAACGTAGGTTGGCAATAATACTGAATCATTACCGACAAGCGCCCATATTCTTTTGTGTTTGGTTCGGCAGTAATACGTTCAACCACCTCTTTTTGTAACATAAAGTGCATGTCTTTCACTTTACTGCCAAATTCCAAGAGATGAAAAAGTAATGGGGTTGAAATGTTATAAGGTAAATTACCAACTACACGTAATGGTCGACCATCTTTTACCAGTTCACTAAAATCATATTTTAATGCATCGGCTTCTATAATAGTTAAACGTTCAGGATGTGGAACACGTTCTGGTAAGCCAGCTGCTAAATCACGATCTAGCTCAACAACCGTTAATGCATCACACTCCCCAATTAAAGGAGATGTTAATGCAGCCAAACCAGGTCCAATTTCAACAACATTTTCACCCGCACGCGGATTCACCGAGCGCACGATTTTGGCAATGACTCGCTGATCATGTAAGAAGTTTTGACCAAAACGTTTACGAGCTTTATGCCCTTCATCTTTCGGGTTTAGGGCATTAATTTGATACATAGAACATTTCCAACATGAAAAATTTAGCTCGCTGCCAAAGATAAAGCTAAATCGACAGCGACATTTAAACTTGAGCTTTTTGCCAAACCGGTTCCGGCCAAAGACAATGCCGTGCCATGATCGACCGAAGTTCGGATGAACGGCAAACCCAATGTAATATTGATAGCTTCACCGAACCCTTGTGATTTTAACACAGGTAAACCTTGATCATGGTACATGGCAAGTACAGCGTCAGCATTTTTAAGATGCTCAGGGGTAAATAAGGTATCAGCAGGCAGGCTTAGACTCATTTTAATTCCTTGCGCTCGATAAGTTTCGAGTACCGGATTAATGGTCTCAATCTCTTCACGACCCAAATACCCATCTTCACCGGCATGAGGATTTAAGCCACACACTAATATGCGCGGATCTGTAATTTTAAATTTAGTTTTTAAGTCGTGTAGTAAAATATCAATCACCTGGTGCAAACGTTCTTTAGTAATTGCATCTGCAACATCTCTTAAGGGTAAATGTGTAGTCGCTAAGGCAACACGCAAGGTTTTGGTTGCAAGCATCATGACAACACGCTCAACCCCTGCAAATTCTTGATAGTATTCAGTGTGACCACTAAACAAAATACCCGCATCGTTAATGACCGACTTTTGTACGGGTGCCGTAGCTACCCCAACACTTTTACCTGACATTGCATAATCAGCTGAACGGCGTAATTGTTCTAATACATAAGCCGCATTAGCTGAGTTTAATTGGCCATCAACAACCGCCGTTTCTAAGGGCACATGCTCTATATAAAGCTCACCTGAAGACGATGATTCAGCTTGTCCCGTATATTCTACAAATTGAATCTCTACCCCAAGTTTTCGGGCACGTTGTTCTAATAAATTTCGGTCACCCAAAATAACAACTGGGTGTTCATCAACCCGCTTAGCCAAGCTCAAGCAGATATCTGGACCTATACCAGCCGGCTCACCAGAAGTGACATATAAAGGCAGCATAATCACCCCAGACACATAACGAAAATTTGTTTGATTTTAACATATCCCGCATTCGTCAGTTTATGGATTAAATTATCTAGCTTAAACTGGATTTTTCTTGTGACTTTGAGCAAACTCGTTTAGAATGCTCGCTCCTTTTGTTTGGACAGATTCCATAGTCCAAACCAACTATAATAGGTAGTGGTTTAATGAAAACTCTCAGCGCTAAGCCAGCTGAAGTTCAACATGACTGGTATGTTGTTGATGCTTCTGGCAAAACTTTAGGTCGCCTTGCGACTGAAATCGCTCGTCGTTTACGCGGTAAGCACAAGACTTCTTATACTCCTCACGTTGACACTGGCGATTACATCGTTGTGATTAATGCTGAACAAGTTCAAGTGACTGGTAAAAAAGCACTTGATAAGAAATATTATCGCCATACTGGTTTCCCTGGTGGTATCCGTGAGACTAACTTCGAGAAGTTAATTGCTCACAAGCCTGAAGCTGTTCTTGAAAAAGCAGTTAAAGGCATGTTACCAAAAGGTCCTCTTGGTTATGCAATGATCAAAAAAATGAAAGTGTACGCTGGTACTGAGCATCCGCATGCTGCTCAACAGCCACAAGTTTTGGACATCTAAGGGATACAGCACATGGCTACTAATTATGGTACAGGTCGCCGTAAGACCGCAACTGCACGTGTTTTCTTGTCAGCTGGTACAGGCAAACTCGTTATTAACAACCGTACTTTAGAGCAATATTTCGGTCGTGAAACTGCTCGTATGGTTGTTCGTCAACCTTTAGAACTTTTAGAAGTTACTGAAAAGTTTGACCTTTACATCACTGTTAAAGGTGGTGGTATTGGTGGTCAAGCTGGCGCGATCCGTCACGGTATTACTCGTGCGCTTATCGCTGCTGACGAAACTTTAAAACCTGTTCTTCGTCAAGCTGGTTTCGTTACTCGTGATGCTCGTGAAGTTGAACGTAAGAAACTTGGTTTACGTAAAGCTCGTAAACGTCCTCAATTCTCTAAACGTTAATTCGTTTATCGAGTTGGACAAAAAGCCTTGGATTTTTCCAAGGCTTTTTTATTATGAAAATAGAACAATAAAATGCAAACTTATAAATATAAACAAACTATCTCTTTAGAATCGTGATTTCCTAGAGCATTTTTAGTATCCTAATCGATTCACTCAACCACGTCGTCTTGTGATATGTCGGTCGAAAACACCTCTATTCAGGGGATTACCCTTTACAGTCATGCTGATGATTTCCGTTCTCACTGGATTCGTTTTTTATTAGCAGAAAAGCAAATCAAATATCAATTGATCGTAACTGACCATGAAGACGAAGATTTAGCAAGCTTAAATCCTTATAACCAATTGCCAATGTTGGTCGAGCAAAATCTTAAATTATTTTCAGCGCCTATTATTGCTGAATATTTAGATGATCGTTATCGCCAAAGTAAGCTTTACGCGGATGCTCCAATGATGCGTGCAGAGCAGCGTCAATATATATGGAGACTTGAAAATGACTGGTTCAAGTTAGCAGATCACATGTTAAAGCATGCTGATTCTTTAAATGTAGAACAAAAGCAAAAAGCTCAAAAAGAATTACGTGAAACTTTAATTTCACTTACTCCCCTATTTCAGCATTTTCCCTATTTTATGTCTGAAAATTTTACAATCTTGGACTGCATGCTGGCCCCTATCTTTTTAAGATTAAATAGCATGGGGATCGATTTGCCGAAACAGCACTGCCGACCGATACTTTTGTATTGTAAACGTATCTTTGAGCGGCCATCTTTTGCTAAATCAATGACGGCTCAAGAGAAAAACCGTTACAATGAACTATTAAATATGGAATAGTGTGATATGTCTGAGCAAACTATTGATTTAACCCCTACACGTCCTTATCTTGCTCGTGCAATCTATGAATGGATTTGTGATAACCAGCTTACTCCTTATCTATTAGTGGATGCGACACAGCCACATACCGATGTTCCACAGCAATTTGTTAAAGATGGGCAAATCGTTTTAAATATCGTGCCTCATGCTGTTCATCAACTTCTTATCGGAAATGAAGCTATTACTTTCTCTGCCCGTTTCGGGGGGGCTTCAAAAGACATTTATGTGCCTATTCAGGCTGTTCTAGGTATTTATGCACGTGAAAATGGACAAGGTTTATTCTTTGATCCTGAAGAATATGCCAATGTAGCACCTGTAGAAAATACAGTAGAGTCAGAAGTACAAGAAGCAATTGAAACAACATCGACCAAGAAAAAACCAACGTTAAGAATTTTAGATTAAATTTAGAGGAAGAAAGCATGGCATTTGATTTAGTCCAATACTTTGCTGAGCAGATAAAAATTCAAAAGCCTCAGCTTTTAAATCAATATCCAGTTAATGAAAAAAATAAACTGATTGATGAAGTGAATATTCTTACGCTTGGAAAACTGATTAGTTTATGGCGCCAAGATGACAATAAGATTTATCATGAAATTAAGGCTGCAGATCCACTTTATATTCAAGAAGTTGCTCGCCATCTAACAACGTCTAAACATAATCAGTCGACTTTAAAAAATGCAGAGCTAGAACAGAGTATTTCTGAAATTTTAACTTTGCAGTTAGCAGAACTTAACCAGCTCGATGAAACAGGTGGTTTTGGGCATAATGGCTTAAAAGAATTAATTTTAGGTCAAGTAGAACACTTATCAGGTCAGGCAGAAGATTGGGTTTGGTCAACAAACCACCTAAATGAATTAATTGGTTCTAAACCTGTAGAACAAGAAGAGCTATCATTGGATACAACAATGAAGGAGTTCAACCAAATGGTTCACCAAGCCCAACCTCATCATGATGACTTGCATATTGAAGAACAAGCTGCCGAGATTTCTGTACCTACATGGTCAAAAATTATTGCCCCTGTCGTTGCTTTAGCAATTTTGGGCTACCTCTATTGTATTTATACACAGCTCGTTTAATTTGATCATTGATCTAAAAAGGGGAATTCATTATTCCTCTTTTTATTGATTAAAATTAGTATAATTTATTAATAAATATTGTATTAATATTCTATTACAATTGTTTTATCTAAATTTTAAAATATATAATGTAAAACACAGCACAATATTAAAAGCATAATGTAAAAATAATCTTATAATATTTTTTATAATCTGACATTTTCTGTCACTTATGTCCCAAAACAGAAACTTTACAGTTTATTTGATTGATTGACTTCGAACTGTGCAGAAATATAATGAATTTCAACTACTTTTAGGAAAAAAGTAGTAAATATAATTTTAGAATCCTGAGAGATAAAAACATGGCTAAACTTTCTTTAGATAGCTTAACTGAAATTGATGGTTTTATTGCTTCTGCACTTGTTGATTCAGAAAGCGGTTTATCACTTGCAACACAAGGTGGTGGGGATATTGATTTAGAATTGGCTGCTGCTGGTAATACAGAAGTAGTTCGCGCGAAGCGAAATGTCGCCAATGCATTGAAATTAAATGATAATATTGAAGATATTTTAATTACCTTGGGTAAGGCTTACCATTTAATTCGACCTCTAGAAAGTAATAATAATTTGTTCCTTTACTTAGTACTTGACCGCAGCAAATCTAATTTAGCTATGGCTCGCCATGAATTGAAGTCATTTGAAAAAGAACTCGACTTTAGCTAATTAACCTACTATGTGCTTTTTATATTTATTATAAAAAGCACATTAAAACTTCTATTCTATTCAATAAATTTTAATGTGATACTATGGATAGGCATTGCATAAATATTGCAACTTCTGGTTTAAGCTTACAAGTTTCAGATGAATTAAAAATCCTAATCAGAAATTTAATATCTAATCAATACGGAATTAACTGGGTTAATATCTCAAGTAATCATATTGATTTATTATTAATTAACGAAAACTTTTTTGATTCTAAAAATATTCAGAATATTCTTCAAAAGAAAAAAATTCCTTATTTAAAAATTACTAAAACTCCTTCCCAAAATGGAAATCAAGTTTATGAACATACTCTGCATCTTCCGTTAGAAAAAGTAGAACCTCTATTCGACTGGCTACAAAGAAATCTATTATCGCTTTTAGATCAAAATAGTGTTGCTATAGTTTCAGATTTATCAAATAAATCCCTGCTCATTGATGATAATTTTATAAGGAATTTGCACAGTCCAGAAAATGCCAGACTACACCTATTTGATGATAAAGGCACTCTCGCCATTATTGACAATAGGACTCAAGTTGCTTGGTTAGAACCATCACGCCAACAAACGCAAACTAATCAAAGCTTTGATTTCACTTTTGCTAAAACCTCAGATTTCACTAAAGTTTCTCGTAAGAAAAATTACTATTTACAGGACTGGTTATGGAACCTGATTTGGAGTTCAAAAAACTTTGAAAATCTAGCCGGAAAGGATGGATATTTTAAAATCGATCATTGGCCACAACCCTACCAAAAAGAATATAGAAAAGTGAGCCTACAACTCTCTGCATGTTTCATACAGGGAGCAAAAATTACTGATGTTGCTAAACAACTTAACTTATCAATCGATGATGTTTTACGCTTCGTTACAGCTTGTGTCATGGCAAATAATGGAAAGTTTGTTTCTGCAAATAAATGTTCTTATGCGCCAAGCTCTCATTTAGAAAATTCAAGTATAGACAATCATTTTTTTAAAAATTTTATAGGGAAGATTAGGCGACGTTTTGGTCTTTAAGGAAAGTTATGATTATACAGCAATATAAAATTGTCTTTGCAGGAAGCATGGGGGCCGGAAAAACAGAAGCGATTAAATCGTTATCTGAAATTCCAATTCTGGAAACAGAAGCATTCAATACCGATGCACAAAGTCACCAGAAAACCCAGACCACTGTAGGCATTGATTATGGTGAAATTACTTTAGATGATGGAATTAAAATTGGATTATATGGAACACCCGGACAAAGCCGTTTTGATTTTATCTGGTCGGTCATTTGTGAAGGTGCTATCGGTATTATTTTATTATTAGATCATAATAGTCCCAATTCAATTGATGAACTAGATAGCTACTTAAAAATCTTTAAAAATTATAATGATAACATTGCGATTGGTATTACTCATGTTGATGAAAATAAAGAATCCTCTCTTCAGAAATATCGTAATTGGATAAAGGCAAATGAACTGTCTTATCCATTATTTTTCATTGATGCGCGAGAGCAAGAACAAATTTTAATGATGGTTGAATCACTCATTGCATCACTTGAAGTTAAAGTAGAATCAGTAGCACAGGGGAATAATCATGCTTAGTATTCCAACTCAAAAACGAACAGCACCAACGCAATTGCTACAACTCGCAAAAAGTGAAGCTCATAATATTCTCATGAATACACGCGGTGTAGATTTCGTGATGATTTGTTCTTCAGATGGTTTTGAATTAGCAACAGTGAGTCATAAGAATTACCACAATACGACTAAACTAGCGGCTGTTAGCAGTTCAATTTTGGCAATGGTGACTGCATTTTTAAAAGAAATTCAACTCATAGGATGTAATACCATCACCTTAGATGCAGATAATGGCAAAGCCATTTTGACGGCTATTCCTGCTGTTCACCACCCGATGGTCATGGTCACGCTAAGTAATAAAGAGGTTCTTTTGGGGCAATTACTTTATAGCTTGAAAAAAGCGAGTCAATTGATTGCAGAGGCTGATGGAGAATAAATTACAGGTCTTCATATAAAATAAATGCCACCTTTTATAGGTGGCATTTTTTATGAGACTTGAATAGTAAATAACATTTGCCGTTTTTTCACTTGCTGCCCCTGCTGCCCTAAAATATCTAAGACTACACCATCTATATCGGACTTAATTTGCTGCTGGATTTTCATTGCTTCAAGTACCAATAAGGTTTGCCCTTTCACCACCTGATCACCTTGATTGACCAAAATATTGACCACAGCACCATCCATTGGTGCTTTGATTTTCCCATCTCCAGAAATATCTACCGCTTCTGGAGCAGCATAAGTCACATTGCTAATCGCAACATTACCATTATGTAGATCTAAATAAAGCTGATCACTCTCTAGTACATATTGAACACGGCGGCGTACACCATCAATCAAGTACGTCAAGTTTTTGTTTGTTTTTTCAATGACTTCAATAACAACTGCTTTATCACAAAACAGCACACTAAACTTATTATTGTCAGATGACAACTGTAATTGGATTTGCTGATCATCGTATTTAAGCTTTAAAGGTAAAGGCACGCCAAGCCCTGTTTGCCATGCTACGATATTTTTATTTTGACTAAATAGTGCCGCAGCAATCGCTAAGGTTTCTAAAGAGAGAACCTGTTTATGTAAGCTATTGTCATTTTGAAAATGCTGTTGAATAAATGCCGTATTCGTATCTCCCTCAACAACAACTGGATGGCGCAGTAAATTGACCAAGAACTGTTTATTACTATTCACACCCAGCAAAACGCTGTCATCTACAGCACGAGCAAGTAAACGAATCGCATCTTCACGGGTTTTACCGTATGCAATTACCTTCGCCACCATCGGATCATAAAATGGACTGACTTCATCAGTAGTTAACATGCCATGGTCAATTCGTATATGAGGTAAACTCGCAGGCTCCCAACGTAAAATCTTACCTGTTTGGGGCAAGAAATCTTGGCGTGGGTCTTCGGCATACAAACGAACTTCAATCGCATGGCCATTGAAGGTCAACTCGTGTTGTTTCAATGGCAACTTTTCACTATTGGCTACGCGCAATTGCCATTCAACTAGATCTAATCCTGTAATTAACTCGGTAACAGGATGTTCAACCTGCAAACGGGTGTTCATTTCTAAAAAATAAAATGTGCCCGATGTGTCAAGTAAGAATTCAACTGTACCCGCGCCCACATAAGCGCATGCTTTAGCAGCAGCTACAGCTGCCTCTCCCATTTTTTGGCGAAGCTCAGATGTCATGACTGGACAAGGCGCCTCTTCAACGACTTTTTGATGACGGCGTTGAATCGAACAATCGCGCTCAAACAAATAAACATAATTGCCGTGCGTATCGCCAAAAACCTGAATTTCGACATGGCGCGGAGCAATGACTGCTTTTTCTAAAATAAGCTCACCCGAACCAAAAGCATTTTCAGCTTCTGAACGAGCTGTTTGTAAAGCCTCAACCAATTCGGTTGGCTGCTGAACCAACCGCATGCCACGGCCACCACCGCCAGCCGAAGCTTTTACCATAATTGGAAAACCAATCTGTTCTGCTTGCACTGCCAAATATTCAAGATCTTGACGATCACCTTCATAGCCCGGCACACAAGGTACACCTGCCTGAATCATGGCAATTTTTGAGAGTCGCTTACTACCCATCAGTTCAATTGCTGAAGCTGTGGGACCAATAAAAGTAATTTGGTTGTCGATACAAGCTTGAGCAAAATCGGTATTCTCTGATAAAAAACCATAGCCAGGATGAATCGCATCTGCCCCTGTTTTTTTACAAGCTTCTATAATTTTGGTGATGGATAGATAAGATTCAGAAACTTTAGAAACCCCAATATAAACTGCCTCATCAGCTTCTTGAACATGGCGGGCATTACGGTCTGCATCTGAATATACCGCTACAGTTTGATAGCCCATTGCCTTTGCAGTTTGCATAACCCTAACTGCAATTTCACCACGATTAGCAATCAATACTTTTGAAAATTTCATTGTTTTTATCCTTATTTTTCTTGCTCAATGGCCCAATTCGGCAAACGTTTTTGGATAAAAGCCACTGTGCCTTCTTGTCCTTCAGCTCCACCAACAGCTTGAGCAAACTGCTGTGCTGCATCATCTAGCAAATCATTTAAAGGTTCATTGAGTGTTCGATGTAACAATGCTTTTGTCATACGTGAAGCTTGTGGTGCCGCACGTTTAATTTGTTCAATGGTTTCTTTTAATAACTGTTCCAGCTCTAATTCATTATGCGCAATCTCATGTACAACTCCGGCTTTAAGTGCCGTGTGCCCTTCAAAACGCATGCCTAATAAAGCCAATCGACGAGCCTGTGTTAGGCCAATACGCTTCACCACAAAAGGAGCAATTTGGGCAGGAATCACCCCAAGACCCGTTTCCGGCAATCCAAATTGAGTATTATCACGGCTAATAGCAACATCAGAAACGCAGGCAAGACCAAAACCACCACCTAAAACTGCTCCTTCTAAAATCACTACAACTGTCTGCGGTGCGACATCGACTTGTTCAAGCATGGCACCAAAACGGCGATTAAATTCGGCATAAGGTTGTAGGCTTCCCGCATTGGCTGCATCGGCTCGCAAAGCTGCCATATCTTTAATGTCGCCACCCGCACAGAAAGTCGTCCCTTCACCACGAATGATGACGGCCCGAATCGAAAGATCATCTTGAATGGCAGCAAAGACTTGTTGAATGGCTTTCACCATATTCAAATTCATGGCATTGCAGCTTTCTGGTCGGTTTAACCAGAGGTATAAAATACTGCCGTCCTGTTTGAACTGAATGCTGCTATCAACGCTTAAGGCTTGTAGTGAAGCTGAAAGTGTCATGGCCTACTCCTTATTTTCATTTTCGTTTTTTAGGCAGAATGTCCATGAGCTTACAGATAATTCCCAACATAATTTCATCTGCCCCACCACCAATAGACCCTAAGCGACCATCACGATATAACTGAGATGCGGGGTTCTCCCACATAAAACCATTTCCCCCCCAATATTGCAGACAACTATCTGCAACCTCACGCGTTAAGCGTCCTGCTTTAAGTTTTGCCATGGAAGCCAACATGGTGACATCTTCACCCGCAATATGCTGTTCACAAGCCTGATAAGTTAATGCTTTGAGCGCCTCCACCTCAGTCATAAGTTCGGCAAAACGAAAATGGATATATTGGTTATTGATAAGCGGCTGACCAAAAGTAGTTCGCTCTTTAGTGTAATCAATGGTTTGCTTAATACAGTGCTGCAAGCCACCAATGGCATTGGCACATGCCCATAAACGCTCTTCTTGAAATTGCATCATCTGCATCATAAAGCCCATGCCTTCAACACCGACTAAATTACGCTGCGGAACTCGTACATTGTCTAAATAAACTTGTGCTGTTGTGGTTGAACGCATACCTAGTTTATTTAATGGCTCTGAAAAACTAATCCCTTTAGTTTTTGCCGGTACGATAATCATTGACTTATTAACATGTGGTTTATCATCAGAGGTATTAGCTAAAAGACAGAAAAAGTCAGCTTGTAATGAGTTGGTGATCCACATTTTGCTGCCATTAATGACATAATCATCGCCATCTTTTTTTGCAGTTGTTTTAATGGCTGCAACATCCGAACCCGCATGCACTTCTGATACAGCAATTGAGGCCACATATTCTCCAGCAATCGCTGGTGTTAAAAACTCATCACGTAGCTCTTTACTACCAAAGCGCGCTAAAGCAGGCGTTGCCATATCGGTTTGAACACCGATTGCTAACGGTACTCCGCCACAAGCTGCATAGCCAATTTCTTCAGCAACTACGAGGTTATAAGAATAATCTAAGTTTAAACCGCCATTTTCCTCAGGCTTACAGATTCCCAATAGACCTAAATCACCCATCTTTTTAAATACATCATGAATTGGGAAACGCCCTGCTGCCTCCCACTCTGGAATGTGTGGATTAAGCTCATTTTCAACAAATTGACGAGCTGTTCGGCGTAATGCTTCATGTTCGGCAGTAAATTTCATCGTGTTATTCCTATTAATTTTTTTAATTGCGGTAAAAGTTGATTAAAAACGAGATACACCAAAACGAGTTGGATTTAGCTCTCGCTGTTGTGCTTCATAAATAGTCTGTAAAAGGAAAATCAGTAGCTTTCGGGTATCTCGCGGGTCAATAATGCCGTCGTCATGCATCATGGCTGTATTGAAAAGCGCGGTAGACTGTTGTTCCAGTTTTATAGTTGTACTTTGCTCAAGGAAGTCAAGCATTTGAGGATTAGGTTCTTGACCCGAAGCTTTTTGCTTTCCTTCCGCCACAATACGTAATACTTTTCCAGCCTGAGCAGCCCCCATCACCGCAACATGCGAGTTTGGCCAAGCAAAAATAAAGTCTGGAGACAGGCTCCGACCACACATCGCATAGTTCCCTGCACCATACGAGCCTGCAACAACAATCGAAATTTTAGGCACGGTACAATTGGCAACAGCCTGAATGAGTTTTGAGCCATGTTTGATAATGCCATTTTGCTCAGCATCAGTTCCGACCATAAAACCTGTGGTGTTGTGCAAAAACAATAACGGACGCTTGGTTTGTTCACATAAATGAATAAACTGAGCTGTCTTCGCTGCCCCTTGAGGCGTAATCGGACCATTATTGGTAATAATACCAATATGCAATCCACCAATTTTGGCCCAACCACAAACAGTTAAATCATCATATTCTTGTTTAAACTCAAGGAAATCTGAATCATCAATAATTCTAGCAACCACATCTTTCATATCAAAGGGTTGTTTAGGGTCATTTGGAATGACACCTAATAATTCATCAACATCATAACGAGGTTCTTTATAGACCGCTTCAACTGGCTTAATTTGTTCTTTCCAATTGAGATGCTCAAAAATTTCACGTGCAAGCCGAATACCATCGGCATCATTTTCTGCTAAATACTCTGCTGTACCAGCAATTTGAGCATGCATTTCTGCCCCACCCAATTCTTCAGCAGTTGCAACCTCGCCAGTAGCAGCCAACAATAAAGGAGGACCTGCAAGAAGCATCTCGGTTTGTTTACGTACTGCAATCACATAATCTGAAAGACCGGGCTGATAAGCACCACCCGCTGTTGCATTACCATGTACTACAGCTAATTGAGGAATACCTGCCGCAGATAGACGAGCCTGATTGGCAAAAGTCATACCACCATAGGTAAATACTTCCGCAGCATAATTTAAGTTTGCACCACCACTTTCAGTCAACGTAATTAAAGGGAGTTTTTGCTCTAGGGCAATCTTTTGCAAACGTAAAGTTTTCTGTACACCCATGGGTGACATCGTCCCACCCTTAATTGCACTATTGCTTGCAGATACTAAACAACGCACACCACTGACAAAACCAATGCCAGCAATCACACCGCCGCCAGCTTCCGAGCCATCTTTATCATCATGCATGTTGTAGCCAACCAAGCCACAAAGTTCAATGAACGGAGAATCGGCATCTAACAATAATCGCACACGTTCATGCGGCAAAATCTTGCCTTTTTTATCGAACTTCGGTTTAGCAGCATATGATTTATCAATACTTTTTTGCTGAATTGCACCTACCTCACTCAACTGAGCAAGTAATGCATCTTTATTTTTTTGATACTGTTCACTACCTATCGCAATCTCAGATGGAAGACTTGTCATCGTTATTCCTCACTCCAAGCCTAGCTTGTCGTCTTGCAGCTGGGCAGAGCATTGCTCTGCTTTTCCAGCTTCATCTTTTTTAAAAATTTCTGGGATAAATGCACGGTGGAAACCATTATAAGATTCACTATTTGTGGCCTCGCTTAGTGGATACATACGTGTACCGTGCGATGCAGCACCATCAATACGCAAAGTCACGCCTGACACAAAAGCTGCCGCATCAGATAATAAATAACAAATTGCTGATGAAACTTCCGACTCAGTTCCCATTCGTTTTAAAGGAACATTGCCAGCAAGGCTTGGAATAATCACTTTCGCAAAATCACCGCTATAATTATCCATACCAGATGATACAATCCAACCTGGCGCAACTGCATTCACTCGAACGCCGGATTTACCCCACTCGACAGATGCTGTTTTAGTAAGGTTATCGACTCCAGAACGTGCCGCACCTGAATGGCCCATTCCTGGCATGCCACCCCACATATCCGCAGTCATGTTGACAATACTGCCACCATGTTTTGCCATCCATTGGTTATAAGCTTCACGCATTAAATAGAAAGTTGAGTGCAAGTTATTACGAACAACTGCATCAAAACCATTTGCAGAGATATTTTCTAAAGCTGATGGAAACTGACCACCTGCATTATTCACCAAGCCGTCTAGTCTGCCGAACTTTTCAATCACTTCGGCAACCATGCTTTTCACTTGTTCTTCTTCACGGTTATCACACACAATGAAATGAACGAACCCACCATCGTCTGTGATTTCTTGGCTGACTTTTTCCAATTTTTCAATTTTACGCCCTGTAATAATGACTTGAGCACCTAAAGCGGCCAGCTCATGTGCGGTACAACGGCCGATTCCAGAACCGCCACCTGTCACAATGACAACCTTATTGGTAAACGCATCCTGTCTAAAAATTGATTGATAACCCATCTTTATTTCATCCATTTCTATTATTTTTCTAAAAGATTTGCAGGAACCTTTACCGGCATATCTAATAATTGTTGAGCAAAGGCTTTGCCTTGCGGATCAATACGCAAGCTCGCCACACCACCACCGCCCAAGGCATTTTCGAGCATAAAATTCAGTGCATTTAAACCCGGCAACTCATAGCGAATTACACGTCCTTTTTCAGCATCTAAAACATGTTGCATATAACTGCCAACAGCTTGTTCAGTCAGTGCTGCACGAATCCATGGTAAATACTCTGCTCTACGCGCAATCACACCAATATTGCTATGGTTGCCTTTATCACCACTACGAGCATGCGCAATTTCAATCAAAGGAACTTCAATTTCATTGCCTTGATAAACTGCACTTTCACCTGCTGCTAACGTACTGAATTTCTGTGTAGAAGAGTTTTGAGGTATCTCAACTGGATAACGACTCCCCTCAAAATCGATTTCGGCATTAACTTGTTTTTTATCAATTAAAAAAGAAAATAATTTAATGACTGGAGACGCTTTTGGTCGCCCACCCACAATACCTGCCAAGGCTGGAGCCATTCCTGTAGAAGCCTGTGCAATTTCCGAAGCAAAGAACATGCAAGCTTCTTTAAACATATGCTTTACAGCGATTTTGACCACGACTTCACGACTGTTTAGTGCTTGAGCATGTACCCCATAGGTACTTTCAATACCTAATATTTCAATAGACTTTTCACTAAAAGGTGGCACCGAACGCATTGCCAAAACCCGCTCACATTTAGTCAAAATCGCATCTGCAATTACTTGTGCTTTTTGTGGAGCTTCGCGACCTGCAATTAAAAAACTGACTAAAACTCGATAACCATCAGGATAGGTTGCACTCACTTTATATTGCGCTGTGGGTGCTCTCCCAGTAGCACCAGTTACACGGACTCGGTGTTCACCTATTTGTTCTAAATGCACCTGACTAAAGTCTGCAACTACATCTGGCAATAAATATGCGTGTGGATTGCCAATTTCATAGACAATTTGTTCGGCAACCGTTGCCGTAGAAACCAAACCTCCAGTACCTTGTGGCTTAGTGACGATAAATGAACCATCCTTACTGACTTCAACGACTGGAAAGCCCATATTGTCGAAACCCTCAACCAATCGCCAATCGGTAAAATTCCCACCTATACACTGAGCACCGCATTCAATCACATGCCCTGCTAATGAGCCTTGAGCCAATTTGTTATAGTCATCGAGTGACCATTGATATTCATGTAATAAAGGGGCAAGCACCACAGCCGAATCAACGACTCGCCCCGTAATCACAATATCGGCCCCTAAATTCAAAGCGTTACGAATAGCTACCGCACCTAGATAAGCATTACTGCTCGCCACCTGTTCTGGCAAAGCTTCACCGCTAAACATTTCCTGAATATCTTGCTGCTTGAGTTGTTCATGTTTCGCTAAAAGATCATCACCTAACACCACCGCAACTTTCAGATCTAAACCATATTCTTTAATTATTTTTTGCAAGGCATCTCGACAAGCCAATGGATTAACTCCGCCAGCATTACTAATTACTTTAATCTTTTTTTCTGCAATTTTTTTAAGTAGAGGTGCCATCACCCGACTGACAAAATCTAATGCATAGCCATGTTTCGGCTCTATCATTTTCGCCTTTGCCATAATCGACATGGTGATCTCTGACAGATAATCAAAAACTAAATAATCAATATCAGTTAAATGTACCAATTGAAAAGCAGCAGTATTGGTATCCCCCCAAAACCCAGAGGCACAACCTATTTTTACAACACGGCCATCATCTTGCTGATTAATTGCCATCTTATTTCTCATTATTTTGTTTAAAAATTACACTCAACATTACCAAGCAAGCGCTTGGTTTGTAAAGAGCAAAATGTTATTGTGAGATTGACTAAAACTGCCAAACTCGACAAATACCTTGAAACATGGTGAGATTTGGCAAAATTTTCCCTTAATTATTTTTAGATAAAGGATCCAGCTTTCGCATGATTGCTACTTCAATTGAACAGATTCCTCACATCTCCTGCTTTGATGACAGTCCACGTGGTCGCTTATTACAAGGTGCAGCATACTTATTTCATAAGCAAGGCTATGACAAAACGACTGTTCGTGAACTGGCTCAATTTATTGGTATTCAATCAGGCAGTCTTTTCCATCACTTCAAAAGTAAAGATGACATCCTTGCCCATGTCATGGAACAAACCATCATTTATAACCTTGCTCGTTTAAAAGATGCAGCAGCTCAATCTACAGCTCCAGAACAACAATTACGTGCTCTGATTAAAGCAGAACTTATTTCAATTACTGGAGATACTGGCGCAGCCATGGCCGTTTTGGTTTATGAATGGTTTGCACTTTCAAAAGAAAAACAAGATTACCTGCTTAAAATGCGTAATGAATATGAGCAAATCTGGTTAGATATTATTGAAACATTACGGGCTCAAGGTAAGGTCAAACATGATGCCTTTATTTGGCGACGTTTAGTTGGTGGGGCGATTTCATGGACAGTGACATGGTATAAATCTGAAGGAAAAGTCAAAATTGATGAGTTAACTGAAATGGTTTGGGAGATGGCGATAAAATGAATTTAATCTATTAATTTAAACCTCAAGCTAATGATTTTACAGAAATTAAAGAAGCATATAAAAACAGTACTCACTTACATCAAGCTTGGTTTTATCCACCAGCAGACATTAAGCAATACTTACAACAAGAACATCATTATTTTTTTGGTTAACTGAAAGTCATGCAATTATCGGAACATTTAATATTTCGAATATTGTTGCGGCCACTTTCATTCAACCTATTTAGGTTATGAAGTATTTCATCCTTGTCAAGATCAAGGATACATGAAAGAAGGTTTAAAAATTGCTCATTGAAGCATTTAAAAAGCTAAATTTGCATAGATTAGAAGCAAATATATAACCTGAAAACACACCTTCAATTCGTCTTGTTGCGAATGCAGGGCTTATCAAAGAAGATTTTTCTCGACATTATCTTCGAGTGGGTGGCAAAGAGTGGAAAGATCATGAACGATGGGCAATTTTAAATGAAAAATGGATGAAACCGTCCCAATAAATTCATGAATAAGATAAGGTGGCCTAATAACCACCTTCTCAAAAATCAATAACCTAACTGCTTACTAATCAAATCTTTCATAATTTCTTCAGCGCCACCGCCAATCATATTGACCTTCACTTCACGGTAAATACGTTCAGATTTCGTTCCTCGCATGAAGCCCATACCACCCAAAGTTTGCACAGCTGCATCAGCACAAAATTGCATAGTACGTGTAGCAACATTTTTAAGCATTGAAATTTGAGCTACGAGCTCAGGCCCTTGTAAGTTTGGCTGAGTCATTTTCCAAGCAGTTTCTTCAAGCAAGGCCCGCGTTGATGTCAGTTGCGTTGCCATATCTACCAACTTATGACGAACTACTTGATGATCTGTTAGCCGCTTACCAAAAGTTTTACGTTGCTGCGCCCAATCTAAAGCTTCTTCATAACAAACTAGTGCATAACCATATGCCACTACTCCTAAGAAAAAACGCTCCATATTAAAGTTATTCATTATTACTTTAAAACCAGCATTTTCTTTACCAAGGAGATTTGATGTAGGAACTTTTACCTGATCAAAATGCAAATGTGCTGTATCAGATGCCCACCACCCCATTTTCTTCAAAGGCGTTTTAGTAATTCCCTCACTTTGAGCATCAATCAATAACATTGAAATACCATCAGCACCCGATTTAGTCGGATCTGTACGAACTGCAACGGTATAATAATCAGCACGAATTCCTGAGGTAATAAAGGTTTTCTCACCAGAAACGATATAGTACTCACCCTCTCGAATAGCCTTGGTCTGCAGTGCGGCAACATCTGAACCACCACTTGGTTCCGTAATTGCTAACGCTGAAATTTTTTCACCAGAAATAATTTCCGGAAGAACTTTGGCCTTTAATTCATCGCTTCCAAAATACTGAATCGGTGGCGCACCAATAGTATGTACCATCAAAGAAGTATGAACGCCTCCTGAACCAGCTTTTGCCATTTCAATACCAGCAAGTAATGAATAGAAGGGATCTGCATCTGGAATGCCACCATATTCTTCTGAAAAACCTAATCCTAATAAACCAATTTCAGCGGCTTTCTTATAAAGTTCTCTAGGAAATGTCTCCGCCTCATCCCATTCATTCACAAAAGGGGCTATCTCTTTTTGAACAAAACGACGCACGTTATCTGCAAAAGCAAAGTGCTGTTCATTATAGTAAATTGGATTTAGTTGCATTCCTTGAGACATCCTAATATTTTTATTTAAGTCCAAGGGTTATCTTGTCATGTTTCAGATCAATCAAAGTTTGCAAGAAACTCCAATTTGTTGGCATAAAGCATCAAAGCAAAAAACTTTAGCTAAAATTACAGCTTAAACCTTTAAATAACTACGGAATCCACGAGCTGCATAATAAGATTGAGCACCATTATGATAAATAAAAATTCGTCCATAACGACGATCGGCAAAAAGCGCTCCTCCTAATTTTCGGATATCCTCTGGTGTTGCAAGCCAACTTGATGTTTTAAGATCACATTCTTCTATTTGCTGCAACTGAAGATATTGCTCTTCGGTTAGAAGCTCGACTCCCATTTCTTTAGCTACATCTATTGCACTATTTTTAGGAGGATGATCTTTTCTAGACTCTAAAGCTTCACGATCATAGCAAAGACTTCTACGCCCCTTAGGTGTCTCGATACAACAGTCCACAAATAGATATTCATCTGCCTGTGGATCATAAGCAACAACATCGGGCTCTCCCCCCGTACTTTCCATTTCATTCAAAGACCAAACTTTATCAGGAGATTCTATTAGTTTAGCTTGTACACAAGACCATTCTATTTCTTTATGGCGATGTAAATTCTTTTCAAATCTCTTTTTTAATAATTCAATTAATGCTTCCATTTGCTTTGAAGATAATATTTTTTTTATTGTCATTGAATAAATCCTTATCTCTATTAGGCAGAACGCCCATCAAAATGATTTATTTTTATTTTCTCTAGGTCAATATCATCTATACATCGAATGTTAATTGCAAAAATAGAGTTACCTTCAGCATCTATACCTTGAGCATAGGGATGAATTCCACAATTTTTACAAAAATGATGATTAATCACATGTTTATTAAAGGTGTAATTTGCTAAAACATCTGAAGATTTTAAATAAATCGTAACTTGATCATTAGGTAAGAACCATAGTAAAGATCCTTTCTTTTGGCAGATAGAACAATTACAAGACAAAGCTTCTGATAGCTCACCTTCCACAGCAAATCTAACCTGCCCACAATGACAACTTCCTTGGTATTTCATTTTTATTCCTCGTTATTCTTGATATATGGCTTACTTTTTCATCTATACAAATAAATTACCACAAAAAATGAAATTAAATTGAATGCATTTCTAACTATTTATTTTATTATTCTTTTTAATTCTG
>NZ_JADVKT010000016.1 GCF_016508255.1 Acinetobacter calcoaceticus
GAATTTTTTCATAAATTAAATTAATGAAAAACATTTAAAAACAATAAGAAATAAAGAAAAAATGATCCAAAAAATCCATATATCCATAACACAAATTAAAGTAAAAAAATCATTAGGTTAATTTCACAATATCCTATAAAAAACTTTATTTTATATAAAGACACCACTATCCAAACCAAATAATAAATCAAAGTAATTCACCAAATTAACATTACAAAAAACAAACATCCAAAATATTTATATGAATATATAAAAATAACACTCTTTTTATAAAAAAGGATGGATTATGAAAATAGTAAGATCAAGAAATGGAGTGCTTTATACCCTTTATTCATTATTAAACCCCATTCCATTTGGTTTTTTTGTTGGGGCTTTAATTTTTGATATTACTTATAAAAATACAGGCGAAATATTATGGGCCAATGCAGCGAGTTGGCTGGTTGTACTTGGTCTAATCATTGCCATTATCCCTCGATTAATTAATTTATTTTATGTTTGGTTTCGTCCAATACAAAATATTAGGAAAGTTGAAATAACGGGTTTTTTTCTCTACGGTTTTGCCATAGTGAGCGGAATCTTTAATGCTTTTATACATAGTAGAGATGCGTATGGGATTGTTCCTGCTAACGTAATTCTTTCTTTCATCACTGTTTTATTAATTGGTCTTTATTACATATTTGAATCAACTGCTGGAAATGATGTAGAAGATTAATAGGAAGGGAATATGAAAACTATCTATAAAACCACATTATTTTTTTTAATGAACTTAGCACTATTTGGATGTAGTAAAGAAAACGTTGTTGATCTTGATAAACAGTATGGTGCAAATCCAGAGTTACCAGAAGCCCAAAATTATTTAGTTCCTCCTATGAAAGTTCCACGAGGAGTGGGTTGGGCAGAAAATCAAAAACCTGTTGTCGCACAAGGGTTAAAAATTGAAAAAATTGCCGATGGCTTATTACATCCAAGGCAGCTTTACACACTTCCAAATGGCGATATTTTAGTTGTTGAATCGAATAGCCCTGGTGAAGCACCGACTACGACACCGAAACAGCTTATTGCAAATAAAGTTAAAGGCCTTTCTGGAAAAGGCGGAAAAGGTGGAAACCAAATAACCTTGCTACGACCAACTGAAACTGGCGAATGGAAACGATATGTTTTCTTAAAAAATCTCTACTCTCCTTTTGGTGTACAGCTCATTGGTGACTCTTTATACGTTGCTAATACAAACAATGTCACTAAATATCATTATGTAGAAGGCTCAACTTCCATTAATGAAACGGGCACGGTTCTAGCAGATTTACCAGACACGATTAACCATCATTGGACAAAATCTTTAGTCGCCAGTAAAGATGGAACCAAGCTATATGTTGGCGTAGGTTCGAATAGTAATATTGGTGAAAAAGGTTTAGCTGTTGAATATCGCCGAGCAACTGTACTTGAAGTTGATGTACTTACGGGCGCTAGTCGGATCTATGCAAGTGGAATACGAAATCCAACAGGTTTACAAATAGAACCCGAAACCAATCAACTTTTTGCCATAGTAAATGAGCGAGACGAAATTGGTGGAAGTTTAGTCCCTGACTATCTAACTGCTGTACAAGATAAAGGTTTCTATGGATGGCCTTATAGTTATTTTGGTCAGCATTTAGATACACGTGTAAAACAACAGCGTCCAGATTTGGTTAAAAAAGCAATTAAGCCAGATTATTCATTAGGCTCGCATGTTGCACCTTTAGGTTTATGGTTTGCATCGGAAACAACAAATCTTGGTGATCAATTTAAAAAAGGCGCTTTTGTAAGTAATCACGGTAGTTGGAATAGAACACCTCTAAATGGTTATAACGTTGTGTTTGTCCCCTTTATAAATGGTAAACCAACAGGAATACCTAAGACTGTAGTGAGTGGTTTCTATTCTCAAGATCAAAAGAGTTTGTATGGCGCACCTGTAGGCCTAACACAAGATCGCTCAGGCGCTTTACTGGTTGCAGATGATGTCGGAAATATCATTTGGCGAGTAAGTATGCAATAAACTCTAATTAAATTGAGTATAACTTTACATGCTCAAATTTAAGCTGACATTCATTCTTTTTTACTTGATTGGCAGTTTAAATTTGAGCAATTCTTTTGAGAGTACACAGCCCTAAAAATAGCCTGATCATCATTAGATCAAAATATATCCATTGCAACGTCAACACTAGGTGTAAATAAATTTATATTTTCTTGCACTCTATCTATTTTTATGTATGATTGAGTAATCACTCAATTAAAATGTTTGTATATGGCTCGTCCTCGTAGTGAAGATAAACGTAATGCAATTTTAAGTGCTGCTATTGAAACATTGGCAGAGCTTGGAGAGCGTGCGTCTACCTCAAAAATTGCTAAAGTCGCTGGCGTGGCAGAAGGTACTTTATTTACCTATTTTAGTAATAAAGAAGAACTGCTTAACCAGTTATATCTTTCGCTAAAGGCCGAACTTCGTCAGGTTATGATGGATGGTTACCCTACTCAATCAGACCTGCAAACACAAATGTCACATATCTGGCAAAGCTATTTGGACTGGAGTTTGGATGCCCCACAAAAACGTAAAGTGATGGCACAGCTGTCAACCTCTGAACAAATTACTGAACAGAGTAAGCAAATTGGCATGCAAACCTTTTGTGACCTGACCCAAAACATTCAAGACCGTATTAACGATGGCAAATTAAGAGATTACCCACCGTTATTTATTGCTTCAATTTTAGGTGCGCTTGCCGAAGTTACACTGAATTTTATTGCCCAAGACCCTTCCCAAGCCGAGCGTTATCGCAAATCTGGTTTTGAAGCGTTTTGGCATGCTGTCTCGATATAGATAAAAGTTAAGGATGCACGGCGTCCTTATTTTTGAATGAATTAATGAGTGATTAAATACTCATTTAAATTAATCTAAATAAGCACTTAGCCCAAGTTCTTATTTGCACATATAGGTTTGTTCCAATAAAGGAAAAACAAGATGACTATTTCAAATACAACAGAGCTACCTTCTCCCTTAATGCCATCTCAGCAACAAAATGGTAAATTTAGAAATACACGCCCGAACCAGCACAAACCGTCTTTCGGAAAAACACTGGGGTTAATGTGGAAATTTTTATTTAACAAACCAAAAGACACGGTACCTAACCGAAGCATTCCTGTTTTAAGTTTGTCAAAAGAACAACTTTTGAGTGCGCCTGATCGTTCCCTATTTCGTCTTGGGCATTCAACCATCTTGTTAAAATTACGTAATGAGTTTTGGTTAACCGACCCTGTTTTTTCAGAACGTGCCTCGCCTTTTCAGTGGATTGGCCCGAAACGTTTTCACCAACCGCCTATTAACATTGCCGACTTACCGCCCATTAAAGGCGTGATCTTATCGCATAACCACTACGACCATTTGGACTATCACGCGGTTATGCAGCTTAAAGATAAAGTCGAGCATTTCTTAACGCCTCTTGGCGTGGGTGACACACTCATTCGATGGGGAGTGCCGGCAGAAAAGGTTCAACAACTCGACTGGTGGGACACTACCCATGTAGATGGGCTTGAACTGGTTGCTACCCCTGCCCATCACTTTTCTGGTCGAGGCATGGGTGATAGCAATGCAACGCTTTGGGCATCTTGGGTGATTATTGATAATGATCTACGGGTGTTTTTTAGCGGAGACACGGGTTATTTCGATGGTTTTAAAGAGATTGGACATCGTTATGGTCCCTTCGATCTTACCATGCTAGAAACTGGAGCTTATGACCCTGAGTGGCCCGATGTTCACATGCAACCCGAGCAAACGTTGCAAGCGCATATTGATTTAAAAGGACGTCATTTGTTGCCTGTACATAACGGGACTTTTGACTTAGCGCTGCATGCTTGGGACGACCCGTTTGAACGAATTGTCGGATTGGCTAAACAAAACGAGTTAGCGATTAGTACGCCTCAGATGGGTGAAGTATTGAATTTAAACGAGCCAAATGTCGAAAATTATTGGTGGCGTTCGTAGGTTCAAGAAATTATTTGGAGAGTAAAATTCATTCTTTTACTCTCCTATCTTAAATTTTTAACTTGTTTTATGTGCCTTCCAAGGAAACTTAACAGTGCACAAAACAAAAACTAGAAATAAAACTTGAGAAATATACATATAATTGAACAAGTCTCGACCAACTTTTAATATAATCCAAGTGTTATGAATGACATCACTAAATATAATTAAAAAAGTTAGAATTAAACCAATACGAGGTCTATAAAATAGAAGAATTGCTGCAATTGGATCGATAAAAGTTAAAGATGTCCAATAAATACAAGTAAATAGTGGTAAATTGTTATAATCCCAAAACAAACCATGTATCAAAACTGTTTGCAAATGGTTGAACCCTGCACCGATAAGACAAACTGCATAAATACATCTAACAATAAATTCAGTTTTCAAAACAACTCTCTTATTCATCATCGTGCTATGTAAAAAATATTTTTATTTAAGTAGGATGTTTTAAATACATCCAAATAAAACAATATATTAAAATTAATTATAATCTTTTAAGTAGTACCTTTATGCCCAGTTTTTAATTTATTTTAAACTGAATAAAGAAAATGTAGTGGAGTTAACCACCACATTTTCAAATATAAGAAGTTAAACATTTAAAGTTTCTATTATCGCTAAAGCTGTTTTTTTAGCAGAAAATGGGTTTTGTCCCGTAATTAAGTTGCCGTCTTTAACAACATGAGGCGCAAATGGAACAAAAGCCTTTTCATAATGAGCGCCGTATTCTTTAGCAAGCTCTTCGGCATTATAGGGAACCTTTTTAGCGACACCCGCCAAAACTTCCTCACTCCAAGCAAAGCCAGTTAACTTTTTACCCTCTATAAGACGTTTACCATTTGAAAGCCGTACATTGAGTAAGCCGCAATAGCCGTGGCAAACACTTGAAACAATGCCACCTTTTTCATAAATGTTTTTGGTGATTTCTTGTAGTTCCGGGTTATCTAAGAAATCCCACATCACGCCATGACCGCCCGTGTAGTAAATCACGTCATAATCTTGCCAATTGATATCTGAAGGTTTATGGGTGTTGGCCAGTAAAGTCATAAATGCTTGATCATCTTCTCTCGCTTTTACCGATTTATCGGCAACTAAAGCGCCTAATGATTTTGGTTCAATCGGCGTTTTTCCACCATTTGGACTCACAATATCTTGAATATAATCTTGTTTTTCGAACTCATCATAGGCATGAGTAAGTTCACCTAACCATAGACCTGTCGGTTCATCTACATCTTTATAGCGTGAAATATTGGTCACGACATGTAATACGCGTTTAGACATTTTTTCACCTCATTCTTGATATTTATAATTCTATTCTTTAGTCCATCAAAGCATAGAAACCTGTTACTGAAAGTGTGTGCTTGGTAAAGTTATGAACCTTGCTTTTACAACACTATAAGTCTAAAGTTACCTTGAATGTTAAGAGAGTATGTGGCTATGAATATTAGCGAGTTATCGAAACTAAGCGGTTTAACGACCCCTACAATTCGTTATTATGAACAGATTAAGCTCTTGCCTAAAGCAAAAAGAAAATCGAATGGCTACCGCGAATATACCGATAACGATTTAAAGCAACTCTCTTTAATTCAACAGGCCCAGCAAGTCGGGTTTTCTTTGGCAGAAATTAAAGCCTTTTTACCGTCAAAAGTTGCCACTTGGAACCATGATGCCCTCATCCAAACACTTGAATCCAAAATTGAAGAAATAGAACTTTTAGAACAGAAACTCAAAGTTAGTAAGCAAAATTTACGCAATATGGTCGAAGCTATTAATAACAAACCAGATGAAATTACATGTGAAGAAAATGCAGAACGACTCATGAATCTCTATTACGACAAAGCAAAATCACCGTAATTTCTTAGAGACCTATTGACCTTAAAGTACGCTTTAAACATACGATGGATAACAGGTGATTGATGAGGAACCTGTCATGTTTAAAGTTTGGGATTTTCAGCGTTGGTTAACAATTATTTTTGCCATTTTTTTAACTTCAAATATGGTACATGCCGCCGAGTCAGATAAGACTCAAAGCCTTGCCAAAGCAAATGGAAAAATTTTAGTCATAATGACTAATCACTCGGCTTACCCTTCCCGTGCGGACAAAACAGGACTTTGGTTAACTGAACTCACCCATTTTTACGATGTGGCATTAGCTGCTGGCTATGAAATGGATTTTGTAAGTCCTTTAGGTGGTCAGGTTCCCTTAGATGAACGTAGCTTAAAGTCTATTTACTTAGATAAATCAGCGCGAGATCATTTAGCCGACCCAACATTTATGCAGCAGTTAAAGACAACATTAGCTCCAAATGCCATTAATCCTAAACAGTACAAAGCCATTTACTATACTGGTGGTCACGGAACTATGTGGGATTTCCCAAACAATAAAGCCTTGCAAAACATTAGTGAACAGATCTATCGCCAAGGTGGAATAGTTTCAGCGGTATGTCACGGCGTGGGTGGTTTATTGCCTTTGCAGGATGAAAATGGCAAACCTTTAATTGCAGGTAGAACCGTTACTGGTTTTGCAAATATTGAAGAAACGCTGTCTGGTATTAAGTCTCAAGTTCCTTTTTCTCTACAAAATGGACTCATTGAACGTGGAGCACACTACAAACAAGCATTTATTCCTTTTACCTCGTATGTGGTTTCAGACGACAGAATTATTACGGGACAAAACCCTCAGTCGAGTAAAGAAATCGCCGAAGCGGTCATTAAACGTTTAAGTACCCTTCGATAAATCAAAAAAGAGGAATTACAGGGTTGGTCTGTAATTCCTCTTTGATGTAAAAATATTAGCTTATCTTTTGATAGTGAAGACCAATTGCGCCAGAAGCAAAGGTTTTGTTTTCGATGAGTTTAAGATTGGACTTTTCCTGAACGCCTTGAAATAAGGGTAATCCACTACCAATCAGAACTGGAGAAATCGTAATTTTATATTCATCAATTAAATCAAGTTGCATCAGATAGTGCGCGAATCGAGGACTCCCCAAAATCACCATATCCTTACCCTGCTTCTGTTTGAGTCTATTAATTTCTTCTTCGACATGATCTTTTACAAGTCTGGAATTATTCCACTCAACTTTATTTAAGGTTGTAGAGAAAACAATTTTTTCTGTCTTTTCAATCCATTCTGCATGATTTCGTTCATGCTCCGAAGCTGCTGGATTTGAAAGCATAGATGGCCAATAACTATGCATCATCTGGTAAGTCGCACGCCCCCAAATGACCGTATCGACAGTACTCAAAATTTCTTTTGCATGATTTGCCAAATCGGCATCGTAGGCAATCCATCCAATGTCCATTGCCCCTTTTGGACCTTCTACAAAACTATCAAGAGATGCATGTAGAAACAGTATTAGTTTTCTCATTATTTACATTCCTTTGAGCATAAAATATGTATACATTTTAGTATATTCAATTTGAATTATTTCTTATGGAGTGTTTTGTTTTCTGTTTTTATTTGGGTCTAAATAAAGCTGTATTCTTTTGAAATATTTATAAATTTTATGAATAACCCGAATAAGAGTGATTCCTTATTCGGGACGATCTATAAACATACTGTTTTAATAAAGGCTTTGTTAAGTAATGGTTAGTGGGCCAGAACCCGGAAGTTCAGTTACTAGCTTATAGCCCATCAATTTTGCAGGAGTATATGTACCGCCTTTCACGGTATTTTTGAGTAAATAATTTACCACTGTCAGTGAACCATTGACTGTAAGGCTATACGCATTTTCCGTTTGGATACGGGCAGTTTTGATTTCCCCACGTGAGTTTCTGGCTTCACCCCACACATAGGTCGGCACTTTTGCACGGAGTTCCTCATTTGGCCCCACAACCGTTTTTTCAATACGTGACTTAATAAACTTCTGTACTGCTTTTAGTTTTAATACTGGGCGTAGATAGTTCATCATTTTCGCGCCAAAAATCATTTTGGGAAATGCGGGTACAAATACTTCAATGTTTGGAATGCCTGTTGTATAGAACGCTGTAGAGACGTCTCCCCACGGAACACTCATAGCACTTTTTTTACCGTCACCAAAATCAATAGTTCGGACGTAGTGCGCTAATGGAACGGTGGTAATTTTTCCGTTTTTACGAATTTTCCCACCTTCGGCCATACCTTCAGTACTTGTTTTAGCAGTACCCGGTGAAAACCCTGTTCTAGAGTCAAAACCAAGTGCTATATGCGTCGCATCTGGTAATGCTTCTTTCAAGGCAGCAGCAACACAGTCTGTCGGGATTACATCGAAACCAACACCCGGACAAAGCACAATATTGGCTTTTTCAGCTTGGCTGTTAAGTGACTGTGCCAATTCAAACACAGCGATTTCACCAGTAATATCTAGATAGTGAGCACCCGCTTTTATACAAGCCTCCATCATGGGTTTTGATGTCGCTGAAAATGGCCCTGCACAGTGCATGACCAATTTAAAGTCTTTGAGGTGCTCACTGACCGCCTCTACGTTATCAAGCCCAAAAGCTTGATAGCCAAGTCCTAACTCTTGAGCTAATGTTTCAATCTTAGCTTCATTACGACCAGCCAAAGTTGGTTTTAGACCTTGGCGTACAGCTTCACGAGCGATTAATTCGCCCGTGTAGCCATTTGCCCCATAAATTATCCAATTTGAATTATTACTATTTGTCATAACACAACGCTCTTATTAAGAAGTAAATGAATAATCACGCATGCCTTTTTTATATTGGCGGGTACGACATGACATAGCTGATTGTTGCAAAATTAAAGCCCAAGCTGGTGAAACATTTGGTTTTGTTTTTTTACCAGAACTTAAATTACGTAACTGGAATTTGACCACAGCCATATTGGCAAGTGAAGCGAATGTTTTATTATTCCATGTAATTGGCTTGAGTTCAGGTGAAACATTTTTTCCTTGTTTCCAAGCATTTGGCAAATTGGGTTCAATTGCCAAAGCTGTAGCAATCCCCACCATATCTACACCGCTTTCAACCACTTTTTCTGCCACCTGTTTACGGCGTATGCCACCTGTAACCATAACAGGCATTTTGGCAACTTTACGAATCTCTTGTGCAAATTCTAAAAAGTAAGCTTCACGAGCAAGTGTGCGGCCATCACGCGCTTGCCCTTGCATTGCAGGTGCTTCATAACTACCGCCTGAAAGTTCAACCAAATCAACTGCATGCTCATTTAACATTTTAACCACTTGTTGAGCATCTTCAGCACTAAATCCGCCACGTTGGAAATCGGCTGAATTGAGTTTTACCGCTACAGTAAACTGAGGTGAAACTACTTTACGAACTGCTTCAACAATTTCAATTAATATACGAGCACGGTTTTCTAAAGAACCACCCCAGCGATCTTGGCGTTTATTACTGAGTGGAGAAAGAAACTGACTTAATAAATAACCATGTGCCGCATGAATCTCTACTCCAGTAAATCCTGCTTTTTCGCCTAAACGCGCTGTGTTTGCAAAACGCTGAATCACCTCTGCAATCATAGATTCGTTCATTTCGATGGGCGTATTAAAGCGGTCTGACATTTTTCCTAAATCTAAAGCAACAGCAGAAGGCGCCCATGTTTGTTGCCCTAAATTTGACTGCATTTGACGACCGGGATGATTAATTTGAAGCCAAACCTGAGCGCCTTTTGAACGGCTGATTTGCGCCCATTTTTTAAAAGTATCGAGATGCTTTTCATCTTCAAGCACCACACCTCCCGGCCCAGTCATTGCTCGGCGGTCTACCATCACATTTCCAGTAATAATTAGCCCTACACCACCATTTGCCCAAGCTTGATATAAACGCATTAACTCTTCTGAAGGTGCATGGTTTAAATCAGCCATGTTTTCTTCCATTGCCGCTTTAGCAATGCGGTTAGGAACACTTGAACCATTTGGAAATACTAATTTTTCGAACACTTTCATTGGAATGACCTCATTCAGTATGGCTTTACTTTAAGATTAAAGCTAACTTTAATGTCAACACCTTTTAATATTTATCTCATTAATATTTTGAATTTATTAATTTTTATATAAAAAAAGAGGCACTCGATATGCCTCTTTTTAAAGTCTAAACGCTTTTAATTATTCACGAATAAATGCCAACAAGTCCGCATTAATCACATCATGGTTTACGGTTAACATACCGTGAGAAAAACCTGGATAGATTTTGAGTTGGCTATTTTGAAGCAATTCAGCAGATTTCACGCCAGAAGTTTTATAAGGCACGATCTGATCGTCATCACCATGTAAAACCAAAACAGGAATGGTGATTTTCTTTAAGTCTTCGGTGAAGTCAGTTTGTGAGAATGCCACAATACCGTCGTAATGCGCTTTGGCACTACCTGTCATGCCCTGACGCCACCAGTTAGCAATAATACCTTCAGATGGTTTCGCATCTGGTCGGTTAAAACCATAGAATGGACCAGATGGAAGGTCTCGGAAAAATTGCGCACGGTTGGTGAGAACTTGATTTTGCAGGTCATCAAAAACTTCTTTTGGTAAACCTTCTGGATTATTTTCAGTTTTAACCATAAGCGGCGGTACTGCGCTGACAAGCACAGCCTTTTTAACGTTTTCTTGACCATGGCGAGCAATATAGTGAGCCACTTCACCACCACCTGTTGAGTGGCCAATATGAATTGCATTTTTAATATTTAAATGCTTCACCACTTCTGCAACGTCATCTGCATAGTGGTCCATATCGTGACCATCCCACACTTGACTTGAACGCCCGTGCCCACGGCGGTCATGGGCAACTACACGAAAACCTTCTTTAAGGAAAAAAAGTAATTGAGTATCCCAATCATCTGAACTTAAAGGCCAACCATGATGAAAAAATAATACTTGGGCATCGCGTGGACCCCAATCTTTATAGAAAATTTCTACGCCGTCTTTTGTGGTTACATATCCCATCTTTGTTCTCCTGCTGAAACTCTGTTTCTCGATCGTTATAAGGGTTTGAATGTTTATACTAGGCTTAAAGTTAGCTTTAAGGTCAACAGTCTCTACTTATTTTTCATAATAAAATTTATATGAAGATGCTACTCAACTTTGTATCTTTTTAATCTTTAATTGTTTTTATTTTAAATATTAAAGATTTGGCATATCAAAATTAAAGCCTTGACTTTAAAGTTAACTTTAATCTTATAGTGCCCATATTGGCTATAAATTAATATGTCTTTAGAGGGACAATGTAGCTACTCGGTCATTTAATGTTAAAGGTGAGCTCTCATGAATATAAAACAACAGTTTACTGAGGTTGAATTTGGGCAACAAAAAGTCAAAGTACCCAAAGGTGGTTATTACGACCGTTTTAGAATGAACCCTGATCTAGATGAAGTTGCTCAAGATCCAGCTGCTGGCAATATCGATTTTTTTCGTAATATTCCTAAAAAAATTGTGGAGTCGCGTGTAGGTCCGGTCTGGGCACCTAACTTTTATTATCGTAGTGCAAATGTACAGCTTTTAATGCTTGCTCCAATTAAGCATATTAAGGCAAAGCTTCCATCTGCTTTAACGCCGTTACAACCATTTCCAGGTTATGGATTGGTCGCCGTCACGTTCTTTACATATTCGGTTTGTGATAATGATCCATATAACGAAGTGTCGATTGCGATTGTTGTACGCAAACCAAATGCACATGGACCACACATTGCAGAATTAATGAAATCGATGCGTGAACGTCATTTTTATGCACATGTTTTAGCGTTACCTGTCGATACAGAAATTGCGAGAGTCCGTGGTGTATATGGCTACCAACTACCAAAATGGTTAACTAAAATTGAAGTGGACATAAACCCTAAAGAAGTTCAAGCCAATATTTCCGATGTTAATGGCACATTAGATTTAAGCCTAAAAATGCCTGTGCCGACTTTAAAACATGTTGATTCTGAAACACATATCAACAAAGCCACCATGCTACATATCGTTGATGGAAAATGGCACCAAACAGAAGTGCAATCTAATATTCTTTCCTTTGCGCAAAAGCTTTTTCCTAAGAAAATACAAATTGTGAAAAATGAGGGTCCCTTAACCAAGTTGCTAAATGAATTAGGTGCTTCAAAAATTCTACGTTTGGATGTTATTGAAGATGCTCAGGTAGTATTAAATCTACCAGTGAAAATTTAGTAATCCATTACTTAATAAGGTTAGAGTGGTTAAGCTAGATATAGCTGTAAGACTAAAGTTATCTTAAAGTATTTAAAGCGTATTATTAAAGAAAGATATATTTTCTTACTTCACTTTATCTTGCTCGCCATTGCCTTATTTAATTTGCCTTTTGTTCAAAGCCCTGATATCAAATGGTTGAATGTCTCTAAGATATTTACTACATATTTTTAGTTATAGTTTCCATTTTAGGAGAGTTGTTCTGTCATCTATTTAACAATATAATTTTAAAGCTTGAAGATTCAGATGGTTTTTTATTATTATAACTACACAATTTTAAAAAAAATGGGGCAAACAATGTCAAATCAATTTGATTTTGTTTCTATAAAGAAAAAAGCTAATGTCCACTATGAAGGTCGTTCAATTAGTCATGTAATTGAACTTGAAGATGGTACCAAAAAGACTCTAGGAGTTATCCTTCCAACAGATAAATCTTTAACATTTAAAACCCATGTTCCCGAACGCATAGAAATCATTTCAGGAAAATGTAGTGTTCAAATTGGCGATGATCCTGAAACTAAAATTTATTCAAGTGGTGAATCTTTTAATGTCCCTGAAAATAGTAAATTTAGAATTATGACAGATGAAGTGATTGATTATGTCTGCCATTTAGAATAAATAAATTAAAAATTATTTCCCCTATAAATGTTCACCTAGAGTATATAAACAGATAAGGTAAACCCTTATCTGTTTATAAATAAATTAAGCAACATCTTCCTTAGATTTTATCTCTTCTAACATATTTACCAATTTAGTTAAGTTTTGCTCTGGATCTAACCACCAATCTACCGTCCAAACCGATAAAACTTCCCAGCCTAATCCATTTAAAACTGTTGGTCTAAGTTGATCTCGATCTCGTGCAGTCGCTGCTTTAGCATAGTTTTCACCATCCACAATAATACCTGCAATATAACTACCCGAATTCAAATCATCCTTAATCGCTAAATCTACACAACTATCCCCCTGACCTATTCCAATATCAACACTCCAGCCTTGTTCTTGTAGCTTAGTTTGTAAGTACTGCACGAATTCTTTTTTACTCTGCTGTTTACTTTGATCCGAATAATTTAAATGCAACTGACCACTTCGAGCAAAAATGAGGAAGTCTTTTAGATCTCTTACACCCTCACTATTGGTACGCGCCAAGTTAATTTCTTCTGGACTCAAGGCAGAGAAAACATGTAACCCTTGACGAGCACGAGTAATTGCTACATTTAGACGGCGCTGACCACCTTGGCGATTAAGCGCACCAAAATTCATTGATAACCGACCATCCTGATCTTTAGCATAGGTAATTGAGAAAATGATAATATCGCGTTCATCTCCTTGTACATTTTCTAAATTCTTAACGAATAAAGGTTCAATCCCCGACTTGCTCAATGTCTCTAACTCAGGATGATTTGCAAGTTCATTATCCAGCAAATCTTCAATTAGCTTTTGTTGGGTCATATTGAAAGTTACAACACCGAGAGTCAGAGGGTTCTCTTGCCCTAGCTGAGACTGTAAATGCTGAATAATAAATTCAACAATTGCTTTAGCTTCATTACTATTGGTACGTGTATCTCCTTTGTCGTATACACCATCAACCCTATGCAGTTTTACAGCAGTATCTTTGGCAACTGGTGCAGGGAAAGTAAATAAACCACCTTTGTAATATTTCTGATTACTAAACTGAATAAGACTTTCATAACGACTACGGTAATGCCAGTTCAAAACTAATTCTGGTAACTGAGCAGCAAGACATTCATCTAAAATACTTTCTAAGTCTTCAGTTACTTCCTCATCAACCTCTTCTTCAGAATCTCCCTTACCAAAGAAACTTGTTGGTGGCATTTGTTTATTATCGCCCACCACAATGGACTGCTTACCTCTCGCCAAAGCACCAATCGCATCCCATACGGGAATCTGTGATGCTTCATCGAAAATCACTACATCAAATTTTGCTTCAGTATCCAGATATTGAGCAACTGATAACGGACTCATTAATAAACAAGGTTTTAATCCAACTAACACATCAGGAATCTGACGCATTAATTCGCGTACAGGAATATGACGGCGTTTCTTACCTAATTCTTTATTGAGAACAGTCCACTGTGCCTTATGTTTATCTTGTTCACTAAAAATAGCATTCCAACGATGAATAATCTCATGACTCGCAGCAAGCTGGTGATCTCTATCTTGCTGTGCAAAGGTCTGGATTTTCTGTTCATGCTGTTGACTGTTGAACTGATTTAATTCAGGGTGTTGACTAAATTGATGAGTAATCCAGTGTCTCGCTAAATTAATATTCAAGCGCTTTAAAGCAGCATCCAGCTCCAATGGAGTATCTAAAAGTTCAAAGGCCAAAGGTTTTAACCCCTGTTGAATCAACTTGCTCTTTATAGCCTGCCAATTTAACCAATGTCTCCAAGATGAACTGTGTTGTTGCAATTGCTGCTGTCTTTCAATAATTTCATTAAAATTAATATCTAGATATGGAGTAAGTTGAGCATCATTTTTTAATGCATGGTCATTCAGCAATTGACTGAATGTATTTTCCACTTGAGCTATGTTTTGTTTTATTTCATCCAAACTATTATTTTTACTAAATTCCACAACTTTTAATAAAGTTGCTTGATCAGTAATTTTTGAAGCCACTATCTGCTTAATTTCTTGCCACTGATGGTGAATAGTTTCAAAACTTTGCCATGCGCTATCTTCCCCCTGCCAGTAAGAACCAAATTTACTCGCCAACTGATTTTCATATTCAGTGAACTGTTTTTGTTGACTTTGGATATGTTGCAAAATTGGTAAGTCATGTGCAACCGCCAAAGCTGTAGGACGTTGAGTAGAGCTTTGATAAGTTTTGACTAAGTTTCTCAGCTGGAATTTAGCAAACCATGAGAATGGGAAAATTTTTGATTCTGCTTCACGCCATTTAAAGGCAATTTGACTTAAATCTGCTTGATAGATTTGAGATTGATATTGTCCAACTAACGAAGAACGCTGCTGTCTTAAATCTTGGACTAACTGCTTCGCTTGCGTAATAGTGTTTAAATCTAAATCTTTAATAATACTTAGTAATTTTAAATCGGTTTGCTGAACAAGATCAGATAATGCCGTAAAAATAGAAACATCATGTTTAACCTGACTCAGATTTTGCTTTTCACCAAACCCGAAAACTTCTTGCCAAGTAGAAACTGAATTTTGCAAACGTTGTATTTGGTCTACAAGTTGATCTTGTAATATTTGATATTGTTCTTGCCATGCTAGGCTCCAAATCGGCTCAGCCAAACCTTCTGCAAAACCATCTAATATCTGTTTAGCATTTTCGTTAACTAACTGACGTAAACCGATGGCTTGTGTCACGGTCTCATTCAGTAACTCACGTTTTTCTGCTGTCAATGTTGCAATACTGATATCAGGAAAACGTAAATGCGGTGTATCCCGATAACGAAGTTCATCACTCATTGCTGCATACAAACTCCAACCAATAGGATGTGATGTATGCAGGTTTTTTACATGTTGATTCAGTTCATCACGGGTTTGAATAAGTCTATCTGAAAGCTTCTGCCATTCTGTTGTTTTAGGTTGAGTACTAAGGAAGTAAGGATCATTATTTTTCTGCGCTCTTTCTCTCAGTTGATCAAGTACTTCCATTTTTTGAGATTTTGATGAGTGTAGCTGCAAGCACAATTCACTTAAGCCAATTTGTGTCAGACGACGATAAACGACTTCTAATGCAGCCATTTTTTCAGAAACGAATAACACCGATTTACCATCTGCCAAACATTGAGAAATCATATTGGTAATAGTCTGTGACTTACCTGTACCAGGAGGACCTGATAACACAAAAGTACGCCCCAATGCTGCGGACATGACTGCTGCCAGCTGCGAAGAATCAGACGATAATGGCGTAAATAATTGTTGTGGCTTATATTGTTGGTCTAATTGAGCAGGTTGCGGGAATTCATCTTGTTTAATAAAAGGTTCCCGTGGGGATTCAATCAGATGATTTACCACAGATTGATTTTTTAGTTGATCCATCCGTGAAGACAAATCAAGCCACATTAAATATTTTGAGAATGAGAACTGACCAATTGCAGCCTCAGCTTTTACTTCCCATCCTGCTATATTTACAATCGCCTTTCGTACAATATGTAAAACCTTATTAACATCTATGCCAGAATCATCTGTTGGTAAAGGATTTAAGCCCGCAATATCAAGTTCAAAATCCTGTCTTAATAATTGTAGTAAAGTAGAGTTAAAACGTGGCTCATCATCATACATAAATAGACGATAACCTGTTTTAGCTGTCTCACGCGTAATCTGTACAGGAATGAGGAGTAAAGGTGCTTTAAATGTACGTTTCGAGCGTTCGGACTCTCTCCACTCAAGAAAACCAACCGCAAGAAATAATGTATTAGCTCCGCCTTCCTCTAAAGCAGTACGGGAAGCACGATAGACTTCAATCAAGCGTTTTTCTAATAAAGGTGTATCTAAAGGACTAAATAATAATTTTCTAGAAAGGTTTTCATCAACGTATTGATTAATATGCTGGCTTTCGTTGTCGCGCTGAACATCTTTTAGAGAAATACTATCCACACTTTTAAATAAGAAACCTTCCTGATTTGCTAGAGCATCTTCAAGTTTGCTAAGTGTTAACTCAGAACACTGTAATGGGATGCTGTAACGATTATCTTTAAAATTTAAGAGTTTGTTACGAAGGCTTAAATCCAATAAACGGCGTAACCAACGATCAACACGTGTGGCTTTGTTTTCAAGAGGGCGCTCATTATCGTAAACAGGAATAGATGCCGTCGCCCATTCAATCTCTGTATCATCCAAATGATTTTTCTTTTCCAGATTTGCAGAAATCGGCTTAATACCACGTAAACGGGATTGACGAACATCTATCGCAAGATAAAACTTATTCTGACGAGATTCATCCTTTATATATTGTTTTGCAGTTTCTAGCGCAGTTGTAAATTTTCCTTGTTGTGTAAGCAACGTGGTTTCAATAAAGACTATCTCACCTAAATCATAACGTTTTCTTAAAGCTTGGATATCATCAATGATCAAGTCAACATTTGGCGTCTCATTTAACCAAACACCAAGATACGAATGTCCTTCTTCAATAATAAGTAAAGTATCTAAGCCTATTTGTTCAGCCAAAGCACTTAAAAGTATTGTCGTGTCTAAACAACATGCTAACTTTTCTTCAAAAATCTGCTTTGCCAAACGGATTCGTTGGCCCGATTTAACAAAGCTTGCTGGGTTAACAATGTAATGAATATCTTGTTCCAATAAAGATTCCCACAACGTATTCAGCTGAGATAAAACAGAATCTCGATCTCGGTCTTGATAACCACTTAATGAACCTAATTGTTTTGATTTTAGAATTTCACTCGCTTTAACTAAAATTGGGCTGAGAGCAGATGCATTCGGCTGTGAAAAACTTGCCAATAACTCAATTGGCTGACGCTCGCCACCCCATGTATCAATCGTTAATACATCAATTTCTAACTGCTGTTCTGCAAGAACCTCTTCTCTTTCATTCAGCCAAAGTACTTCAACACTACCTTTCATATTTTCAGGCAGCTCTTGTAACATTTGAATATTAAAAGCTAATTTTGGCTTATCGAGAGCCAAGACTTGATTAGCTTCCAAGCTTGCAATATGAATAGTATGTTCTTTGAAATATTCAGGGTTAGAACGAATAATAATCCGTGAACCAGAAACTGTTTCAGTTGAAGAAATTAGAACATGTCGAATTAGGGGTACTGAATTTTGTTGTAGAACAAAACTCAAAGCTGAAGCACAATCAACTTTTAATGAATATTCAGGATTAGTTTGTTGTTTATTATCAATTTCTGACACTATTGACCCCTATCTATTTTATTAAATCTAATTAAAGATATGCTAAAAAACTAAAGTTAGAATATTAAATGATTTATGTTTTATTTTAAAATTAAACAATCAGCAATATTCAACATTTCTTAGGTGAAAAAAGTGAATTCTTAGCCTTTTTAAATTAAGAAACTAAATAAAAAGTCCATTTTAACTACGCTTGAAAGTTTGAGTTTAGAAGTACCTTTAAAGCGTAGTTAATGAGGCCATTATTAATAAATTTAAATTAAAAGACCTTTTTTACAGACACTGTAAAAGTCGAATCAATCGGATTTGAAATAAGCGCATCTGCTTCACCATTACTATACTTTTTATAGTAACTATTTTTATCCCATGCTTTGGTATAAGCCAATCCTGCACTCCAGCCATCACCTAAATCTTTAATGAGTTCAGCTTTAACATCTTGAAAATTAGATTCTGAGAAATTTTTAATTCGTTCATACCCATAATGAGCACCAAAAGTCCAACTTTCATTGATGGGCTGGGTAAAGTTTAAGTCTAAATAACTTGATCCTCTGGAACGTTTACCAACAGGTCCTCCCATGGTATTTGAGTTATAACCTGCATAATTTGGCGTATAGGTAATAAAATATTTAAGGGTGAAAGGCCCATAACCAATTTGAGGTACGATTTCGCCATAGTTATAGCTGGTGCTACCTGTTTCTGGTGTACTTCTCGCATCTGGATAGTAGTAATAAAAAACTGTCATTCCAGCCGAAAACTTATCGAAAGTTTTTATATAACCTGTATAAAAATCCCACTCAACGGAAGCATCCCGCAGATAGTTTGAACTCACACTCGATGCCCAAGTTCCAACAAAAAAGCCATTCGGGTTAATATAATCTAGGCCACCTTGCAAGGCTGGTTTACCCCAAGTTTGTTGGAAACCACGTGAAATATATTGGCTAGCAAAAGTAACATTCGCGCTATAAGGAGAGGTTTTTTCTTGTTCATTTAATTGTTCAGCATGTACAACACCTGTAGTCATAATGAGAGAAGCGACGCCTAAAATTTTTCTCATCTAATAATTCCTTTTAAATATTACCTATAGGTTTAAAGTTTTTAAAATAACATGATAAGTTGTTTAAAACGTATTAAAAATTTACAAATTCAAATTTCTGGACACATCTTCTTGACTATAGATTTCTTCAATGCAGTCTAAAATTTTAGGAATATACGAACTTTGATCCATGTTGCGCATGGATAGAGAAATGGGACTATAGGCTTCTAAGTCCAAGATATTTAAGTAAGTTAAATTCTTCATTCCTATATCACAGGCACTTTCAGGAATAATACAAATACCCTCGCCAGATGCCACCAAACCAAGTGCCATATGAATTTCTCGGACTTCTGTCAGTTTGGCTGGAATTAAGCCTAACTTGGTAAATAAAGCTTGAATGGTGGTCGAAAAATTAGGCTTAGGCGTGGTTGGATAAGAAAAAATAGTCTCATTAATGATTTGAGATAAGTAAATTCCTGAATCTTGAAATTCACTTAATGGATGCTTTTTATGAATCGCGAGTTTTAATTTTTCTTTTCTAAGCAAAAGTCGCTTGATCGCTGGGTCACTAATAGGGAGTCGGCCAAAACCTAAATCGATTTTGCCTAATTTTAGAGCTTCTACCTGATCTCGAGTTCCACATTCAATAAGCTCGACATGAATATCAGGATTTTTTTGTCTAAATAGATAAATGACTTGTGGCAAGCGTCCGTAAAGAAGCGAACTCACATAGCCAACTTTGACAATATTTTCTACCAACTTTAATTTCTTAGCCATCGAAGCCGCTTGGGCCGTATGCGTTAAAATTTGAACGGCATGTTGATAAAAAAACAAACCTGCTTCTGTCACTTTTAATGGACGTGAGCCTTTCACAAACAAATCAATGCCTAACTCTTCCTCTAGTTTTTTGATTTGACGTGTTAAAGGTGGCTGGGCAATAAAAAGCTTTTCAGCTGCTTTTGTCAGGCTTTGTTCTTCAACAACGGTAACAAAATAACGTAGATGTCTTAATTCCATTAATATACCTTTTTAGTATCTTAAAATACCGTTCTATATCTATTTTAGGCTATTACATTCTTCTATGGTATGTAAACAAGTTCGTAATAGTTGAAACTTCATGTATAGAACCATAGAAACCATACTTGTGGATATTCCAACTATCCGTCCTCACCAGTTGTCTGTGACCACCATGCGTACTCAGACTTTGGTGCTCGTTAAAATTACGACCATGGATGGTATTGTCGGTTGGGGTGAAGCGACCACCATTGGTGGACTGAACTATGGTGAAGAAAGTCCTGAAAGTGTCAAAGCCAATATTGATACTTACTTTGCACCATTACTCACTTCGGTTAAAGATTTAAACGTTGCACAAACACTAAAACTGATTCGTAAGAATATTAATGGTAACCGTTTTGCGAAATGTGCCATTCAGACTGCCCTACTTGATATTCAGGCAAAACGACTAGACGTGCCATTAAGCGAAGTTTTAGGTGGACGTCTGCGTAACAGTTTACCTGTACTTTGGACACTTGCGTCTGGCGACACAGAAAAAGATATTGCTGAAGCTCGAAAAATGATTGAGTTGAAACGTCATAACACGTTCAAACTCAAAATCGGCTCACGCCCTTTACAACACGATGTTGACCATGTCATTGCAATTAAAAAAGCACTCGGTGCAGATATTAGTGTACGTGTTGACGTAAATCGTGCATGGTCAGAGCTGGAATGTATTCAAGGTATTCAGCAACTGCAAGATGGCGGAATTGATTTAATTGAGCAACCTTGCGCTATTCAAAATACTGAAGCGCTTGCTCGTTTAACACGCCGTTTTGATGTCGCAATCATGGCAGATGAAGCTTTAACAGGCCCTGACAGCGCGTACCGTATTGCAAAAAGCCATGGTGCTGATGTATTTGCAGTAAAGATTGAACAATCTGGTGGTCTGATCGAAGCATGTGAAGTTGCCAAGATTGCAGGTTTAGCTGGCATTGATCTTTATGGCGGCACCATGCTTGAAGGCCCTGTAGGTAGTATCGCTTCTGCTCATGCATTTGCGACCTTTGAAACATTAGCCTTTGGCACTGAATTATTTGGTCCGTTATTACTTACTGAAGAAATTTTAAAAGAACCACTGCGTTACGAAAACTTTGAATTGCACTTGCCAACGGCTTCGGGCTTAGGCATTGAAATTGATGAAGATAAAGTTGAGAAGTTACGTCGTTAAGGCAACAGGATAAGGAGTTTCCCATGTTATTTCATGTACGTATGGATGTGCATATTCCACTTGATATGCCAGCCGACAAAGCAAATGAAATTAAGGCCGTTGAAAAAGCCTATTCGCAAGACTTACAACGTCAAGGCAAATGGCGTCATATCTGGCGAGTTACAGGTCAATACTCAAACATCAGTATTTTTGATGTAGAGAGCAATGAAGAATTGCACAATATTTTACAAGGTTTGCCGCTTTATCCTTATATGAATATCGAAGTGATGGCCCTCAATCGCCACCCTTCCTCTGTTCGTGATGATGATTCGTAAACCAAAATAATTTTTTAAATGTGATTCCTGAAGTCCATTTAAAACTAAGCATATTTATTCAGAAGGTAACAAGGAACGTGGCAGCAACTATTCGCTAGCAAAATAAAATGCCCGCAACACTGCCACCCAAAACCGTATTGCATACTTAAGGAGCTTTAGTATGAACCGTCAACAAATTGATGCGCTTGTAAAACAAATGAATGTCGACACTGCAAAAGGCGAAGTCGATGCACGTGTTCAACAAATTGTAGTGCGCCTTCTTGGGGATTTATTTCAAGCCATTGAAGATTTAGATATCCAACCTTCAGAAGTATGGAAAGGTTTGGAATATTTTACCGATGCAGGTCAAGCAAACGAACTTGGTCTTTTGGCAGCTGGCTTAGGTTTAGAGCACTATCTTGATTTACGTGCAGATGAAGCTGATGCAAAAGCTGGCGTTACTGGCGGCACACCTCGTACGATCGAAGGTCCACTTTATGTAGCGGGCGCGCCTGAAACCGTTGGTTTTGCTCGTATGGATGATGGCACTGAGTATGGCAAAATCGCTACCTTAATTATTGAAGGTACTGTGACTGATACTGATGGCAATATCATTGAAAATGCTAAAGTTGAAGTATGGCATGCCAACAGTTTGGGTAACTACTCATTCTTTGATAAGTCTCAATCTGACTTTAACTTACGCCGTAGTATTTTGACTGATGCTGATGGTAAATATGTTGCATTAACCACGATGCCTGTAGGTTATGGTTGCCCACCAGAAGGTACGACTCAAGCCCTTCTTAACAAGTTAGGCCGTCATGGTAACCGTCCATCTCACGTTCACTACTTCGTTTCTGCACCAGGTTTCCGCAAGCTTACGACTCAATTCAACATTGAGGGTGACGAGTACTTATGGGATGACTTTGCTTTCGCAACTCGCGACGGACTAGTAGCAACAGCAGTTGATGTAACAGACCCAGCGGAAATTCAACGCCGTGGTTTAGATCATGCTTTCAAACACATCACATTCAACATTGAACTTGTGAAAGATGCAGTTGCTGCACCTTCAACTGAAGTTGAACGTCGCCGCGCTAGTGCTTAATTGAAAGTATATGTGAGTTAAAAGTTCGCTTTTGACTCACAAAACTTATTTCATTTATTACTACCATTAAGAATTTTAAATAAATTTTTAGCGGTAGTAATACATCACGTTACCTCTTGCTCTAAGGTTTCTCAC
>NZ_JADVKT010000017.1 GCF_016508255.1 Acinetobacter calcoaceticus
AAGATCATTAAGAAATTATGAAGAACAACTTGTGTGGATTTTTACTGATTGATTGATCGAAATATTATCATTGATTGATTGGTTTAAATTACTCGAAGTTTATTTGAGCGAAATTTAAGTCAGAAAATTGATGAGCCAGAATTGGCACCTTGTCTTTAATAAGGTGCAAAATGATTTTTAACTGAAGAGTTTGATCATGGCTCAGATTGAACGCTGGCGGCAGGCTTAACACATGCAAGTCGAGCGGAGTGATGGTGCTTGCACTATCACTTAGCGGCGGACGGGTGAGTAATGCTTAGGAATCTGCCTATTAGTGGGGGACAACATTTCGAAAGGAATGCTAATACCGCATACGTCCTACGGGAGAAAGCAGGGGATCTTCGGACCTTGCGCTAATAGATGAGCCTAAGTCGGATTAGCTAGTTGGTGGGGTAAAGGCCTACCAAGGCGACGATCTGTAGCGGGTCTGAGAGGATGATCCGCCACACTGGGACTGAGACACGGCCCAGACTCCTACGGGAGGCAGCAGTGGGGAATATTGGACAATGGGCGCAAGCCTGATCCAGCCATGCCGCGTGTGTGAAGAAGGCCTTATGGTTGTAAAGCACTTTAAGCGAGGAGGAGGCTACTTTAGTTAATACCTAGAGATAGTGGACGTTACTCGCAGAATAAGCACCGGCTAACTCTGTGCCAGCAGCCGCGGTAATACAGAGGGTGCAAGCGTTAATCGGATTTACTGGGCGTAAAGCGCGCGTAGGCGGCTAATTAAGTCAAATGTGAAATCCCCGAGCTTAACTTGGGAATTGCATTCGATACTGGTTAGCTAGAGTGTGGGAGAGGATGGTAGAATTCCAGGTGTAGCGGTGAAATGCGTAGAGATCTGGAGGAATACCGATGGCGAAGGCAGCCATCTGGCCTAACACTGACGCTGAGGTGCGAAAGCATGGGGAGCAAACAGGATTAGATACCCTGGTAGTCCATGCCGTAAACGATGTCTACTAGCCGTTGGGGCCTTTGAGGCTTTAGTGGCGCAGCTAACGCGATAAGTAGACCGCCTGGGGAGTACGGTCGCAAGACTAAAACTCAAATGAATTGACGGGGGCCCGCACAAGCGGTGGAGCATGTGGTTTAATTCGATGCAACGCGAAGAACCTTACCTGGCCTTGACATAGTAAGAACTTTCCAGAGATGGATTGGTGCCTTCGGGAACTTACATACAGGTGCTGCATGGCTGTCGTCAGCTCGTGTCGTGAGATGTTGGGTTAAGTCCCGCAACGAGCGCAACCCTTTTCCTTATTTGCCAGCGAGTAATGTCGGGAACTTTAAGGATACTGCCAGTGACAAACTGGAGGAAGGCGGGGACGACGTCAAGTCATCATGGCCCTTACGGCCAGGGCTACACACGTGCTACAATGGTCGGTACAAAGGGTTGCTACCTAGCGATAGGATGCTAATCTCAAAAAGCCGATCGTAGTCCGGATTGGAGTCTGCAACTCGACTCCATGAAGTCGGAATCGCTAGTAATCGCGGATCAGAATGCCGCGGTGAATACGTTCCCGGGCCTTGTACACACCGCCCGTCACACCATGGGAGTTTGTTGCACCAGAAGTAGGTAGTCTAACCGCAAGGAGGACGCTTACCACGGTGTGGCCGATGACTGGGGTGAAGTCGTAACAAGGTAGCCGTAGGGGAACCTGCGGCTGGATCACCTCCTTAACGAAAGATTGACGATTGGTAAGAATCCACAACAAGTTGTTCTTCATAGATGTATCTGAGGGTCTGTAGCTCAGTTGGTTAGAGCACACGCTTGATAAGCGTGGGGTCACAAGTTCAAGTCTTGTCAGACCCACCATGACTTTGACTGGTTGAAGTTATAGAAAAGAAGATACAGAACTGATGATGTAAGCTGGGGACTTAGCTTAGTTGGTAGAGCGCCTGCTTTGCACGCAGGAGGTCAGGAGTTCGACTCTCCTAGTCTCCACCAGAACTTAAGAGAAGTTCGGATTACAGAAATTAGTAAATAGAGATTTAGATCTTGGTTTATTAACTTCTGTGATTTAAGTATCACGGTATTAAGCATGACCTGACGAAGGCATGTTTATTCATTAACAGATTGGCAAAATTGAGTCTGAAATAAATTGTTCACTCAAGAGTTTAGATTAAGCAATTGATCTAAATGAATTGAGAACTAGCAAATTAACTGAATCAAGCGTTTTGGTATATGAATTAGATTGAAGCTGTACAGTGTTTAAATACACAGTACTTCAAACTGTAAGAGATTGATGAGAAATCATTGATCATGTCTTATTACTCCTTGTAGGTAATAACGACTGTTTGGGGTTGTATAGTCAAGTAATTAAGTGCATGTGGTGGATGCCTTGGCAGTCAGAGGCGATGAAAGACGTAATAGCCTGCGATAAGCTCCGGGGAGGCGGCAAATATCCTTTGATCCGGAGATTTCTGAATGGGGGAACCCACCTACTTTAAGGTAGGTATTGCAACATGAATACATAGTGTTGCAAGGCGAACGAGGGGAAGTGAAACATCTCAGTACCCTTAGGAAAAGAAATCAATTGAGATTCCCTTAGTAGCGGCGAGCGAACGGGGAGCAGCCCATTAAGTTATGTGTGTTTTAGTGGAACGCTCTGGGAAGTGCGAACGTAGAGGGTGATATTCCCGTACACGAAAGGGCACACATAATGATGACGAGTAGGGCGAGGCACGTGAAACCTTGTCTGAATATGGGGGGACCATCCTCCAAGGCTAAATACTCCTGACTGACCGATAGTGAACCAGTACCGTGAGGGAAAGGCGAAAAGAACCCCTGTGAGGGGAGTGAAATAGATCCTGAAACCGCATGCATACAAGCAGTGGGAGCCGACTTGTTCGGTGACTGCGTACCTTTTGTATAATGGGTCAGCGACTTACATTCAGTAGCGAGGTTAACCGTATAGGGGAGCCGTAGAGAAATCGAGTCTTAATAGGGCGTTTAGTTGCTGGGTGTAGACCCGAAACCAGGCGATCTATCCATGAGCAGGTTGAAGGTTGGGTAACACTAACTGGAGGACCGAACCCACTGTCGTTGAAAAGCCAGGGGATGACTTGTGGATAGGGGTGAAAGGCTAATCAAGCCTGGTGATAGCTGGTTCTCCCCGAAAGCTATTTAGGTAGCGCCTCGGACGAATACCATAGGGGGTAGAGCACTGTTTCGGCTAGGGGGTCATCCCGACTTACCAAACCGATGCAAACTCCGAATACCTATGAGTACTATCCGGGAGACAGACTGCGGGTGCTAACGTCCGTAGTCAAGAGGAAAACAATCCAGACCGCCAGCTAAGGCCCCAAAATCATAGTTAAGTGGGAAACGATGTGGGAAGGCATAGACAGCTAGGAGGTTGGCTTAGAAGCAGCCACCCTTTAAAGAAAGCGTAATAGCTCACTAGTCGAGTCGGCCTGCGCGGAAGATGTAACGGGGCTAAAACTATGTGCCGAAGCTGCGGATTTGACTTTTAAGTCAAGTGGTAGGGGAGCGTTCTGTAAGCCGATGAAGGTGTATTGAGAAGTATGCTGGAGGTATCAGAAGTGCGAATGCTGACGTGAGTAACGACAAAACGGGTGAAAAACCCGTTCGCCGAAAGACCAAGGGTTCCAGTCCAACGTTAATCGGGGCTGGGTGAGTCGACCCCTAAGGCGAGGCCGAAAGGCGTAGTCGATGGGAAATTGGTTAATATTCCAATACTTCTGTGTAATGCGATGAGAGGACGGAGAAGGTTAAGTCAGCCTGGCGTTGGTTGTCCAGGTGAAAGGAAGTAGGCATGCATCTTAGGCAAATCCGGGGTGCTCTATGCTGAGATCTGATAGCAAGCTGTACTTGTACAGCGAAGTGGCTGATACCATGCTTCCAGGAAAAGTCTCTAAGCTTCAGTTACACAGGAATCGTACCCTAAACCGACACAGGTGGTCAGGTCGAGTAGACCAAGGCGCTTGAGAGAACTCTGCTGAAGGAACTAGGCAAAATGGTACCGTAACTTCGGGAGAAGGTACGCTGTTGTTGGTGATGGAACTTGCTTCCTGAGCTGATGACAGCCACAGAAACCAGGCCGCTGCAACTGTTTATTAAAAACATAGCACTCTGCAAACACGAAAGTGGACGTATAGGGTGTGATGCCTGCCCGGTGCTGGAAGGTTAATTGATGGGGTTAGCGTAAGCGAAGCTCTTGATCGAAGCCCCAGTAAACGGCGGCCGTAACTATAACGGTCCTAAGGTAGCGAAATTCCTTGTCGGGTAAGTTCCGACCTGCACGAATGGCATAATGATGGCGGCGCTGTCTCCAGCAGAGGCTCAGTGAAATCGAAATCGCTGTGAAGATGCAGTGTACCCGCGGCTAGACGGAAAGACCCCGTGAACCTTTACTGCAGCTTGACATTGAACTTTGACCTTACTTGTGTAGGATAGGTGGGAGGCTTTGAAGTTGGAACGCTAGTTCCAATGGAGCCGTCCTTGAAATACCACCCTGGTAATGTTGAGGTTCTAACTCTGCCCCGTAATCCGGGGCGAGGACCATGTCTGGTGGGTAGTTTGACTGGGGCGGTCTCCTCCTAAAGAGTAACGGAGGAGTACGAAGGTGCGCTCAGCGTGGTCGGAAATCACGCGTAGAGTATAAAGGCAAAAGCGCGCTTAACTGCGAGACCCACAAGTCGAGCAGGTACGAAAGTAGGTCTTAGTGATCCGGTGGTTCTGTATGGAAGGGCCATCGCTCAACGGATAAAAGGTACTCTGGGGATAACAGGCTGATACCGCCCAAGAGTTCATATCGACGGCGGTGTTTGGCACCTCGATGTCGGCTCATCTCATCCTGGGGCTGAAGCAGGTCCCAAGGGTATGGCTGTTCGCCATTTAAAGAGGTACGCGAGCTGGGTTTAGAACGTCGTGAGACAGTTCGGTCCCTATCTACCGTGGGCGCTGGAAATTTGAGAGGATCTGCTCCTAGTACGAGAGGACCAGAGTGGACGAACCTCTGGTGTACCGGTTGTGACGCCAGTCGCATCGCCGGGTAGCTATGTTCGGAAGGGATAACCGCTGAAAGCATCTAAGCGGGAAGCCTACCTCAAGATAAGATTTCCCTAGGACTTTATGTCCTCTAAAGAGCCGTTCGAGACTAGGACGTTGATAGGTTGGATGTGGAAGCATAGTGATATGTGAAGCTGACCAATACTAATTGCTCGTGAGGCTTGACTATACAACACCCAAGCAGTTGTATATAAAGCATCAATCGATTCATAAATATGCAAAGCAACTTGATTTAGTTATACGCTTAGCTAAAATGAACAACATAAAGTAAGACTCAATCAGCCCATCTGTAAAGATTTGGAAAACGCATCGGCAGCCAATAAGACCAATGCAAGTATCCATACCAGTTGTGCTGGCGACCATAGCAAGAGTGAACCACCTGATCCCTTCCCGAACTCAGAAGTGAAACCTCTTAGCGCTGATGGTAGTGTGGGGTTTCCCATGTGAGAGTAAGTCATCGCCAGCTCATTATTCAAACACCCC
>NZ_JADVKT010000018.1 GCF_016508255.1 Acinetobacter calcoaceticus
ATGATTGACAAAAGTAAGTCCTCTCTTAGCGAGGTACTATCGCAGATTAAAGATGGTGCAACCATTCTGATTGGTGGTTTTGGTACCGCAGGACAACCCGCTGAACTCATTGACGGACTAATTGAACTGGGGATTAAAGACCTGACTATTGTGAGTAACAATGCCGGTAATGGCGATTACGGTCTGGCTAAACTACTTAAAGCCGGTTCGGTTAAAAAAGTGATTTGCTCTTTCCCTCGTCAGTCAGACTCTTATGTGTTTGATGAATTGTACCGTGCCGGAAAGGTCGAGCTTGAAGTAGTACCGCAAGGTAATCTGGCTTGTCGTATTCAGGCCGCTGGTATGGGATTAGGTGCTGTGTTTACCCCAACTGGCTTTGGAACACTTTTAGCTGAAGGTAAAGAAACCCGCGAGATTGATGGTAAAGACTACGTACTCGAATATCCGATCAAAGCTGACTTTGCCTTGATTAAAGCATACAAGGGCGACCGCTGGGGCAATCTGGTTTACCGTAAATCTGCACGTAACTTTGGACCAATTATGGCCATGGCTGCTGATGTCACCATTGTTCAGGTTTCTGAAGTGGTTGAACTAGGTGGACTAGATCCGGAGCACATTATTACCCCAGGTATCTTTGTACAGCACGTTGTACAAGTACAGCCCGCACAATAAGCAATAAGGAGAAATAACATGAGCTACCAGAAACTCAGCCGTGACCAGATTGCAAAACGTGTGGCACAAGATATTCCAGACGGTGCCTATGTAAACCTTGGCATTGGCTTACCGACCAAGATTGCAAGTTACTTACCTAACGACAAAGATATTTTTCTTCATTCTGAAAATGGCCTGTTGGCATTTGGCCCACCACCAGCGGCAGGTGAAGAAGACCCTGAACTGATTAATGCGGGTAAAGAGTTTGTGACCATGCTCGAAGGTGGCAGCTTTTTCCACCATGGTGACTCATTTGCGATGATGCGTGGTGGACACCTTGATATTGCGGTACTTGGCGCATTTCAGGTTGCAGCGAATGGTGACTTGGCAAACTGGCACACGGGTGCACCGGATGCGATTCCTGCGGTAGGTGGTGCGATGGATTTGGCTGTAGGTGCTAAAAAAGTATTTATCACTACTGACCATGTGACCAAGCAAGGTGAACCTAAGATTGTGGCTGAGCTCACTTATCCAGTTACGGGTAAACACTGTGTCGACCGTATTTACACTGATCTTTGTGTGATTGA
>NZ_JADVKT010000019.1 GCF_016508255.1 Acinetobacter calcoaceticus
ATCGCAAAACGTAGACCTGGGTCCATTGCGATTGGGTGGATTAATTCTACTGACATTTCAACGTTGTCACCTGGCATAACCATTTCAACGCCGTCTTGTAATTGGATTGCGCCAGTTACGTCAGTTGTACGGAAGTAGAACTGTGGACGGTAGCCGTTAAGGAATGGAGTATGACGACCACCTTCTTCTTTAGAAAGTACGTAGACTTCTGCATCGAATTTAGTGTGCGGCTTGATTGTACCTGGTTTAGCAAGTACTTGACCACGTTGTACGTCTTCACGCTTAGTACCACGAAGTAATACACCACAGTTCTCGCCCGCACGACCTTCGTCAAGAAGTTTACGGAACATTTCAACGCCAGTAACTGTAGTTGTTTGAGTATCACGGATACCAACGATTTCAACTGATTCGCCTACTTTCACGATACCAGCTTCTACACGACCAGTTACTACTGTACCACGGCCTGAGATAGAGAATACGTCTTCGATTGGCATTAAGAATGCTTTGTCGATAGCACGTTCTGGTTCTGGAATGTAAGAGTCAAGCGCTTCAACAAGAGCAAGAACTGATGGCTCACCATATTGACCAGCATCGCCTTCCAACGCTTTAAGCGCTGAACCACGGATAACTGGAGTGTCATCACCTGGGAAGTCATAAGTAGAAAGAAGTTCACGAACTTCCATTTCTACTAATTCAAGTAACTCTTCATCATCAACAAGGTCACACTTGTTTAAGAATACGATGATGTAAGGTACACCAACCTGACGAGAAAGAAGGATGTGTTCACGAGTTTGTGGCATTGGGCCATCAGTCGCAGCACATACAAGGATCGCGCCATCCATCTGAGCAGCACCAGTAATCATGTTTTTAACATAATCGGCGTGGCCCGGGCAGTCTACGTGAGCGTAGTGACGGATTGGAGAATCGTATTCTACGTGTGAAGTATTAATTGTAATACCACGTGCTTTTTCTTCAGGTGCTGAGTCGATTTGTGAGTAATCTTTCGCTTCACCGCCGTAAGTTTTTGCACAAATAGTTGCAATCGCAGCAGTTAAAGTTGTTTTACCATGGTCAACGTGACCGATTGTGCCCACGTTTACGTGTGGCTTATTACGTTCAAACTT
>NZ_JADVKT010000020.1 GCF_016508255.1 Acinetobacter calcoaceticus
GCTGTTGAAGCAATGATCTTGGCACGCGGTTTTAAGTTGTAAGCTTGAACTGCCTCATCAGAAGCAATCAGTAGAGCCGCTGCACCATCGTTAATACCAGAAGCATTACCCGCAGTCACAGAACCATCTGCTTTGACAACAGGTTTAAGTTTGCTTAAAGCTTCAAGCGTGGTTGATGCACGTGGATGTTCATCGGTATCAATCACAACAGCATCACCCTTACGCTGAGGGATTTCAACTGCCACGATTTCTTTAGAAAAAAAGCCTTTGGCTTGCGCGCTTGCGGTGCGTTGTTGGCTCACCAAGGCAAACTGGTCCTGATCTGCACGATTAATGTTGAACTGTTCAGCCACGTTTTCGGCAGTCTGGGGCATGGTGTCTACACCATACAATTCTTTAAGTTTAGGGTTGATGAAACGCCATCCCATGGTGGTGTCTTCAATCTTCTGGCTACGACCAAAAGCACTGTCCGACTTACCCATCACATAGGGTGCACGGCTCATGCTTTCCACACCACCTGCAATCACCAGGTTCGCTTCACCCGCTTTAATGGCACGGGCAGCAATGGCAATCGCATCGAGTGATGAACCACACAAACGGTTAATAGTGGTTGCAGGCACCTGATACGGGAGACCTGCAAGTAGTGCTGACATACGGCCGACATTACGGTTATCTTCACCGGCTTGGTTGGCGCAGCCATAAATCACATCATCGACCTGTTCCCAGTTCACACTTGGGTTACGCTGGATTAAAGCTTTAATTGGCACAGCGCCAAGGTCATCGGCACGGACAGGTGCAAGGCCACCGGCATAACGGCCAAATGGGGTACGGATGGCATC
>NZ_JADVKT010000021.1 GCF_016508255.1 Acinetobacter calcoaceticus
ACTGCACCAGCAACTGCACTTGCTAATGGGTTACCACCGTAAGTCGTACCATGTGTACCCACTGAAAAATGCGGGGCAAATTTATCTGTTGTTAACATTGCACCGACTGGGAAACCACCGCCTAATGCTTTTGCAGTTGTTAATACATCTGGAATCACACCAGAGTTCATATAGGCATAAAGTGCACCAGTACGGCCGACACCAGTTTGCACTTCATCAAAAATAAGTAAGGCACCAAACTCATCACATAGTGCACGTAAACCTTTTAAAAATTCGATGTCCGCAGGAATAACGCCGCCTTCACCTTGGATTGGCTCAACAATGACGGCACATGTTTGCTCATTAATCACCGCTTTTGCAGCTTCTAAATCATTAAAGGCAACATGGTTAATTCCGTTTGGAAGTGGTGCAAAGTCTTGTGAATATTTAGGTTGACCACCTGCTGAAACCGTAAATAAAGTACGGCCATGAAAAGCATTGTTAAATGCCACAATACCGCTTTTACCAGCAACACCGCTGTCTAAACCAACTTTACGAGCAAGCTTTAACGCAGCTTCGTTGGCTTCTGCACCTGAGTTACAGAAGAAAACCTTGTCTGCAAATGTATTTTCGGTGAGTTGTTTTGCAAGGCGTAG
>NZ_JADVKT010000022.1 GCF_016508255.1 Acinetobacter calcoaceticus
CGTGACCAAAGATGGTTTAAAGGTGCTTGAGAAAGTGGAAGGTCTTAGCTTTGAAGAGCTACAGGCTTTAACAGGTGCAACTTTAATTGATGCGACTTAAGGGTAAGGTTTAAATAGCAGTAACTATCGTGACAGGCGACATGAATGTCGCCCGTTGGACAGGGAGGCAAAGAAGCCTCCTCTGTTCAACAAAGGTTTTTGTTACTTTTGACCTTTCAAAAGTAAGGTATCGCTTATACAACAGACTTATGGATATCACAGTAAATTACAGCCGTGATGATATTCGTTGATATGAAAACTTATAAAGCATCTCAACGGAGTCTTATCTGTTTAAGCCAGATGCCATCAGCTAATTCGTGTCACTTTTTTAAAAAAGTAACCAAAAACCTTTGTTACTCAGACACAACATCCCTGTTGTGCTGAGCAACGAGGCGACATCCATGTCGCCACCGCGAAATACTTACGGAGAATGGCTAAAAAGGCCTGAAGTAAAGGACAAAAGTTAGAATGAAAAACGCTTATATCATC